>NZ_CM170470.1:1772500-1962500 GCF_057318915.1 Aeromonas sp. TS_SC_11 | reverse complement strand
AGCGCGCCCTGCAGCTCTGGTATCACGATGGTCTGGATGCGTTCGAGCAGACCTGCCCGACTGCCCGCCCGGTATTCGAAGCTGTGCGTGATGAGCTGTTCGAGCTGCTGGCCGCCAACACCGGCGATCAGGCAACCCTCGACACCCTGCTGATCAAGACCCGCGAGCTGCACGAGCCGCTCAAGGCCCGGCTGGAACAGGGTCGCGATCGCCTGCTGGAGATCCACTCCAGCGGTGGCGCCGCAGCCCAGCAGCTGGTCGACAAGCTGGCCGCCGAAGATGATGACACCGGCATGGTCTCCTTCGCCCTCAAGATGTTCGACGAGATCGGCGTCAATCAGGATGACAGAGGCGAAAACGCGCTGGTGCTGACCCCGGGGGATCACATGCTGGTATCCAGCTTCCCGGGCCTGCCGCAGGATGGCATGACCATCACCTTCGATCGCCCGACCGCCCTGTCACGGGATGACATGGCGCTGCTCTCCTGGGATCACCCCATGATGCGCGGCGGTATCGACCTCATTCTGGGCTCCGAGATCGGCGCAACGTCTGTGGCCCTGCTCAAGAACAAGGCGCTGCCCATCGGCTCCATCCTGCTTGAGCTGATCTTCGTCGCCGAGTCTGCGGCCCATCCCCAGCTCTACCGCTTCATGCCGCCGACACCGATCCGTCTGCTGATGGACAAGAACGGTCAGAATCTGGGCGAGAAGGTGGCATTCGATGCCTTCAACCGCCAGCTGACCCCGGTCAACCGCCACCTTGGCAGCAAGCTGGTCACCGCATCCCAGCCGGTGATCCATGGTCTGATTGGCAAGGGCCAGGTCATTGCCGAAGAGCTGAAAGCCGGGATTGTCGACAAGGCGCGCGCCCGGATGGCGCAAACCCTGCAGCAGGATCTGGATCGTCTGGAAGCACTCAAGGTGGTCAATCCGAACGTGCGTGACAGCGAACTGGATTATCTGCGCAATCTGCAGGCAGAATTGCACCACCTGATCGATCAGACCCAACTCAAGCTGGATGCAATCCGCTTTATCGTGGTTACCCATAACTGATGGGGGCTTGCCCCCACCTTCTGATGCGAGACACTTATGTTTGAATACTCACCGCCTCTGGAACCCTGGCTCGATATCCTGTTCAAGGACAAGGACATCATGGTGGTCAACAAGCCCACCGGCCTGCTGAGCGTCCCCGGGCGCGGCCCCGAGAATGAAGACAGCGTCCTGCATCGGGTGAAGCAACAGCACCCCAAGGCGGCGGCAGCCCATCGCCTCGACATGTCCACCACTGGTGTCATTGTCATACCCCTCACCCCCAATTCTCATCGGGAGCTGAGTCGGCAATTTCGCGAGCGGGAGACCGAGAAGCACTACCTCGCCTGGGTGTGGGGCGAGCCAGAAGCAGACTCGGGTCAGGTTGACCTGCCACTTTGCGTCGACTGGCCCAACCGCCCGAAGCAGAAGGTGGATTTTGAGGAGGGACGCCACGCCCTGACCCTGTGGGAAAAGCTGAAGGTGGAGAACGGCAACAGCCTGATCAAGCTGACCCCCATCACGGGTCGCTCCCACCAGCTGCGCGTCCATATGCTGGAGCTGGGACACCCCATTCTCGGTGACAACCTCTATGCCCATCCGGATGCACTGGCGGCGGCGCCCCATCTCTACCTCCATGCGGCCATGCTGACCATCAGCCACCCCCGCAGTGGCGAGCGGATGACCTTCGAAGCGCCAGCGCCTTTCTCGCTGTAAGCCAGCGCAGACATAAAAAAAGCCCCCATCTACTGATGGGGGCTTTTTCATTAGGATCAGACGCGAATATCAATCTTGCTTCCCAGAGTGGAGCTGGCCGTTGGCGCTGCAGCAGGGGCTGACTGAGCAGCCGTCTGGAGCAGTTTCAATGCGGCTTCACCATCCTGAGTCTGCTGTTTTTTAGCCAGACTGGCCGTCAGCAAAGCAGAACCAAATGACGTTGATGCGGAACTAGATATATCCATGGTGTACCTCCTGCCCTAAGACTATCGGCCATCTTGCGCCAGACATGAATCATTTTGGCTAAATTAAATACGCTTTGTCGGGTTGGCGTCGCTTCAACCACGCCTCCTCCATCTCCAGAAGAGTCTGATATATCTTCTCCGCCTGTTCGGGACGGCTGAACAGATAGCCTTGTCCATAGAGATGAATATCGGTAAGAGTACGCAGGACATCGAGCTGCGCCTGGGTTTCTATCCCTTCGCACACCAGACTCTTGCCCAGCATGGAACCCATACGGCAAATGTTGGCGACCAGTTCAGATGCTTCTATCGAGGTATCGATCCCCTGGATGAAGGAGCGATCGATCTTCACCTTGCTGACCGGCAATTTCTGCAGATAGCTGAGAGATGAGTAGCCGGTACCGAAATCATCCAGCGCCAACTGAACCCCTTGCTGATTCAGATCCTGCATCAGCTGCAGGGAATTCTTCACCTCGCGCATTGTGGTGTCTTCAGTCACCTCCAACACCAGGCTGGCAGCCGGGATATGGTGATCCATCAACGCCTTGGCGACCAGTTTCAACAAATTGCGCTGGTACATGCCAGGCGAGATATTCACGCACATTTGCAAGTCGACCAGCCCGAGCTGCTGCCACTGATAAAGTTGCTCACAAGCGGTATTCAGCACCCAGCTGCCCAGTTTCTCGGCCAGCTGGAACTCTTCCGCCACCTGGATCACCTCGTTGGGTGGAATGAACCCCAATTCAGGATGCCGCCAGCGCAGCAGCGCTTCGACTGCCTCGCAGCGACCGCTTTCAAGATTGACTATGGGCTGGTAATACAGTTCGAGTGCGTTGTGCTCCAGCGCCATGATCATGTCGCTTGCCAGATGCTTGCGCCGCGCAGTTTCATTGAGCAGCGAGTTGTCATAGATAACATAAGGGACATGGGTCTTGCGACTGTGGAACAGCGCCTGCTCGGCCCGACTGAGCAGCTCCTGGGTCAACTTGCTGTCCATCGGGAAGAAGGCGATACCTATCCCCACCTCCAGCCGGAAGGGGTAGTTGTCGATGATGATGTCTTGCTTGAGCGCATGAAGCAGGCGTACAACCAGCTCTCTCACCTGCCGCAGGTCACTGCTCTCGCGCTGGATGATGGCAAACTGATCTCCACCCAGACGCGCCACCCACTCACCGTTTTCACACAGGCCGCGAACCCGTTTTGCCATCTCCTGCAGCAAGAAGTCACCGGTGTTGTAGCCAAATTTGCTGTTGATATCCCGAAAATCGTTGATATCAACCAGTACCAAACCAAATGGTATCTCCTTGGTTGCGTACGATTCCATCTTCTCCAGCAACGCCAGCCGATTGACCAGCCCGGTCAGGGGATCGACTCTTGCAGCCCGGAAATGGCGACGCGCCTCGCGGATCAGCAGGCCACTGAGCAACATCACGGACAACACCAGACCGGAAACCATAAACAGCAAGGCGTTGCGCAGCTGGCCAAAGCGTTTGTCATTACCGGAATAGACATTGATGTTCTTTTGCATCACAGAGGCGAGAGAGTAGGAGAGAGGTTCTTGCAGAGGGGCCAATCGCATCATGATTTGCTGATACTCTGGCGTGCCCGACTTCAGATTGGTGATGTTGGACTCCATCTCGCGGATGTTGCTTTCAATAAGCTGCACCAGACGCAGGGTCTTTTGCTTGTCTTTCATGCTCTGGCGCAACTGCCCGCTGAGCAGGATTGGCGTGCGGCTCCAGAGGATGTCGTAACGCAGCATCAGAGTGTCGTGATCGATGCCACCATAATGGTAGATCTCGACGGAGTTGAGGAAGCGCCCCAACTCCAGCTGCAACTGCATCAGCGCCCAGGAGACGTCATAGGTGTACTTTTCCATCACCCGGGTCGCATTCTGTATCTGCGCGAGGCAATACAGGGTACTTCCCGTAAACAACAGGATGGATAGGTAAAGAACGACAAGTAAAGGCCACGCCTTGGTCTTTGCTTTCACTCGCACTCCCGCACGCCGTTATATCAATGTTGAACGTCAACCGCATTCAACTGCCAGATCATCATGTCAGTGAACTCTGATCGTTTCAGCTCCGGATGCTGATCAAGCGGTAGGATAAACCAAAGCGGTCCCTTATTCCGTACCCGCATGGTCACACCGTCATCTTGCCAGGCCAGAATGGGATCGTATTTGCTGACCTTGTCCCAGTTGATCCGTATCTGAAAACTGTTCAGGGCTGTCAGGGTAATGGATTTGCCATCCGCTCCGACGGCAGCCAGCACATCTGCCAGCTTGGGCCCCACATACTTGTGCGGTTTGTCGACCCAGGGATTTCCCGTCACTATTTCATGCTGGGGCAAGGCCTTGAGCATGGCCAGATCGAAAGCCACCTCCCCCTCTGTTGCCTCGGCAGGCTTTACATTGCCGGTCACAGTCAAGATAACGGGACCCTGCGGCGCCTCAAGGGCCATGACCGGCATCGCAAGAGAAAACAGTAATGGAATCAAACCCAGTGCACGCATACTCACCTCAGAAAAAGTCACCAACAATAGACTCAGTTTAGTCGCCATAAAAAAAACGGCCCGCAAAAGCGAGCCGTTTGGTAACCAGGACTGAATTACATCATGCCCATGCCGCCCATACCGCCCATGTCAGGCATGGCAGGGGTATCTTTCTTCGGCAGCTCGGTGATCATGCACTCTGTGGTGATCATCAGGCCGGCGATGGAAGAGGCGAACTGCAGAGCAGAACGGGTGACCTTGGTCGGATCCAGGATACCCATGGCCAGCATGTCACCGTACTGTTCGGTGTAAGCGTTATAGCCGAAGTTGCCTTCACCATTTTTCACGGCGTTGGCAATGACGGAAGCTTCTTCACCAGCGTTGATGACGATTTGACGCAGCGGGGCTTCCATGGCGCGCAAGGCAACCTTGATACCCACATTCTGATCTTCGTTGTCACCACGCAGGCCGGCCAGTTTGGCAGCAACGCGTACCAGCGCCACACCACCACCAGCAACAACGCCTTCTTCTACGGCAGCGCGGGTTGCGTGCAGGGCATCGTCAACACGGGCTTTCTTCTCTTTCATCTCGACTTCGGTCGCAGCGCCGACCTTGATCACGGCAACGCCACCAGCCAGTTTGGCTACGCGCTCTTGCAGCTTCTCACGGTCGTAATCGGAAGAAGTCTCTTCGATTTGCTGACGGATCTGGGCCACACGGCTTTCGATCAGGGCAGCATCACCCACGCCATCGATGATGGTGGTGTTCTCTTTGGTGATGACGATACGCTTGGCACGGCCCAGATCTTCCAGGGTCGCTTTTTCCAGCTCCATGCCTACTTCTTCGGAGATCACGGTACCACCGGTCAGCATGGCGATATCCTGCAGCATGGCCTTGCGACGGTCACCGAAGCCCGGCGCCTTGACGGCAGCCACTTTCACAATGCCACGCATGGTGTTGACCACCAGGGTCGCCAGCGCTTCGCCTTCCACGTCTTCGGCAACGATCAGCAGCGGCTTGCCTGCTTTGGCAACGCCTTCCAGCACCGGCAGCATTTCGCGGATGTTGGATACTTTCTTGTCCACCAGCAGGATGAAGGGATCATCCAGCTCAACGGCACCGGTTTCCGGCTTGTTGACGAAGTAGGGGGAGAGGTAGCCACGGTCGAACTGCATGCCTTCTACCACAGCCAGCTCGTCGTCCAGGCCCTGACCATCTTCAACCGTGATGACGCCATCACGGCCGACTTTGTCCATGGCTTCAGCAATCAGTCTGCCCACTTTCTCGTCGGAGTTGGCGGAGATGGTGCCTACCTGAGCGATGGCGTTGTTGTCAGCGCACGGCTGGGACAGCACTTGCAGCTCGGCAACGGCGGCGATCACTGCCTTGTCGATACCGCGCTTCAGATCCATGGGGTTCATGCCGGCAGCAACAGCCTTCAGACCTTCGTTGACGATGGCCTGAGCCAGTACGGTTGCAGTGGTGGTACCGTCACCGGCAGCATCGTTGGCCTTGGAAGCAACTTCCTTGACCATCTGGGCGCCCATGTTCTGGAACTTGTCTTCCAGTTCGATTTCACGCGCCACGGAGACGCCATCCTTGGTGATGGTCGGCGCACCGAAGGACTTGTCCAGTACCACGTTGCGGCCTTTCGGACCCAGGGTAACCTTGACGGCATCGGCCAGGATGTTTACACCTTCCAGCATCTTGATGCGGGCTTCGTTGCCAAATTTGACTTCTTTAGCTGCCATTTTCTTCAATCCTTCAATCAATTCGCAGGGGAAAGGGTGGATTACGCTTCGACAATCGCCAGGATGTCGGTTTCAGACAGGATCAGTACATCCTGACCATCCAGCTTCTCGGTCTTCACACCGTAGCCTTCGTTGAAGATCACCTTGTCACCAACCTTGACGGCGAGGGCTTTGACATCGCCATTATCCAGAATTCGGCCAGTCCCCACGGCAAGTACTTCACCACGGGTGGACTTCTGGGCCGCAGTACCAGTCAAGACAATGCCGCCAGCGGATTTGGCTTCAGCTTCGATGCGCTTGATGATGACGCGGTCGTGCAGTGGACGAATTTTCATCGATAACTCTCCCAAAATGAGTCTCTGTGTTGCTTTGAGGAATGGCCATTCCTGGCCAAATTAGATATGCCTCTGATGTGGGGCGTTTTTGTTAACCCTTCAAGGGCAAATACAAAAAAAATATTTTCACGTACTATGAATATCTTCGATGGATCGCCCGTGTCCCGGTCAGGAAACCGGGTTTGTGCTGCCTGCAGCCAGAACTCACTTCGCCAGATGTATAGAGACGAGCTCGTGACCCGACCCAACCCCCTGCTGACCGCCCCCATGACGTCCGTGCTGCTGCGCATGACGGGCCCCATGATCCTCGGCATCATCGCCATACTGGCATTCAATCTGGTCGATACCTTCTTCATCGGCATGCTGGGCACCCAGGCACTCGCCGCCATCAGCTTCACCTTCCCGGTCACCTTCGTGGTCACCTCGCTGGCAATGGGGCTGGGGGCCGGGCTCTCCGCCGTCATCGGCCATGCCCTCGGTCAGGGCAAACATGACGAAGCCGCCCGCATCACCACCGACTGCCTGTTTCTGGCCGTGGTGCTGGTCACGCTCCTCTCGCTGCTGGGAGCATGCACCATACAGCCCCTGTTTCGGCTGCTCGGCGCCAGCGATCAGCTGATCCGCCTCATCTATGACTACATGCTTATCTGGTATCTGACCGTGCCCATGCTGGTGCTGCCCATGGTGGGCAATGCCGCCATTCGGGCCACCGGGGATACCAAGACGCCCAGCCTGGTGATGACGGTGGCGGGGCTGGTGAACGGCGTGCTGGATCCCCTGCTCATTTTTGGCATAGACCCCTTTCCCGAATGGGGGATCCGCGGGGCGGCCATCGCCACGTCGATCTCCTGGTTGATGGCCATGCTGGTCAGCCTCTACATATTGCGCCATCGGGAAGGCTTGCTGCGATGGCGCCTGTCCCCTCGCCCACAATTGCTGGCCCACTGGCGCGCCTTGCTCCACGTGGCCGTGCCGGCCTCTTTCACCAACATGCTCAACCCCCTGGCCAATGCGGTGCTGATGACCATCTTCGCCGGTCTGGGCACCGAAGTGGTGGCCGCCTACGGCGCCGCCTCCCGGGTCGAGGCACTGCTGCTCATAGTGATGATGGCGCTATCCTCCGTACTGGCCCCCTTCATCTCGCAAAACTGCGGGGCTGGCAACCCAGCGCGCGCCAGGGCCGCACTGCAATTTTGCATGCGCTTCGCTTTGCTGTTCCAGCTCGGGGTGTACGGGCTGACCTGGTTGCTGGCACCGCTTATCGCCAACCTGTTCAGCGATCATCCACAAGTAGTGCGCCTCATCATTCTGTATTTGCACCTGGTACCCATAGGATATGGCTTCCAGGGCATGGTGATGCTGCTGGCCTCGGCACTCAATGGCGTCAGGGCATCGAGCATCTCGTTTCTGTTCAACGGATTGCGGCTGTTTGTCTTCTTGTTGCAAGGGGCCTGGCTGGGGGCGGAGCTGGGAGGGGAACAGGGAGTCTACCTGGGGATACTGCTGGCAAATCTGGCAGCGGGCACTCTGGCATGGTGGTATGCCCGCCACCATTTCGAGCGATTGTGCCATCAGGGCAAACCCTGACAGGCACAGCTTAGCTACAGAGGCTTACTCTTTACGCTCGAATTCGCCTTCGATGGTGGTCCCGCCACGATTGACCTGACCCGGTTGTTCCTCGCCTGGACGCGCCTCGAATGGAGGCTGCTGGGCATGAAAACCGCCCATCTGCATCCGGAACTGATTGCTGCCAATGAGTTTGTCAGCCAGCTTGTTGCGCAGCCATGGCTGCAGCAACAGGATACCGAAGAAGTCGGTCACAAAGCCCGGGATGATCAGCAGCAAGCCGGCCAGCGCCAGCATCATGCCCCCCATCACCTCACGACCCGGCATCTCCCCTTGCTGCATTTTTTGCTGCGCATTGAGCAGGGTCTTGATGCCTTCACTGCGAACCAGCGATGACCCGAGCACGGCGGTCAGCACCAGCAAGCCTACGGTTGGCAAGGCGCCAATCACGGAGCCCACCTCGATCATCACGGTGAGCTCGAGCAGCACCAGACCGACCAACAACAGAAATAACTTGCCCATAACAACCTCAGTGCGAGTGAATTTGGATGAACCCGTGAACTCTTGCAGCAAACGCATATTTCGCTGCCAACACGCCACAAAGTCGGTTCCTGAATATTAAAGTGGGGGTCGACACCCATTTTTCAAGTGTGGAGGGTGACAGAGCGCCAGATATTCAGAAAAACCGGCATGGCAGACTGTGATTGAAGTCCTTGTTCTGTCAAAGTTAATCGCTCAATTGCAATATCTGTTTAATGACCACAAGTTATTTGAGGTTGTCTCAAATTTAGTGATCCAGGTCTAATATCAGATACCTCAATTGAGGTAATATCGACGCTAGTAATTAAGGGAGCAAAAAACGCTCCCAACTGCCCCACTCGATGTGTGGTGCTTCAGGATGAGCCGTGCGTAAGGAACTCGCGACCACTCGGTGAGGATCGTTTCCATTTATCTGATTTCTGAGGCATTACAATGAGCGACATCAAGAACGTCCGCATTGAAGAAGACCTGCTGGGCACCAAAGAAGTTTCCAATGAGCTCTACTACGGCGTGCATACCCAGCGCGCAGTCGAAAACTTCAAGCTGAGCACTCAGAAGATTTCTGACGTTCCGGAATTTGTCCGCGGCATGGTGCTGACCAAGAAGGCCGCCGCTCTGGCGAACGGCGAACTGGGCACCATCCGTCCTGAAATTGCTGACAAGATCGTAGAAGCCTGCGACCTGATGCTGAACACCGGCAAATGTTTCGACCAGTTCCCGGTCGACGTTTACCAGGGTGGTGCAGGCACCTCCGTCAACATGAACACCAACGAAGTACTGGCCAACATCGCCCTCGAGATCATGGGTCTGGAGAAGGGCCGCTACGACGTCATCAACCCCAATGACCACGTCAACAAGTGCCAATCCACCAACGACGCCTACCCTACCGGCTTCCGCGTTGCCGTGGTAAACAGCACAGACACCACACTGCATGCCCTGGAAGCACTGATCGCCGCCTTCGATGCCAAGGCCAAGGAATTCAAAAGCATCCTGAAGATGGGCCGTACCCAGCTGCAGGACGCGGTTCCCATGACACTGGGTCAGGAGTTCCACGCCTTCGCCGTTACCCTGCGTGAAGAGATCAAGTCCATCAAGCGTTGCCAGGAGCTGCTGCTGGAAGTGAACCTGGGCGCAACCGCCATCGGTACCGGCCTGAACACCCCGCCCGAGTACTCTGCGCTGGCCATCAAGCGCCTGGCCGAGATCACGGGTCGCGCTTATGTTCCGGCAGAAGACCTGATCGAAGCAACCTCCGACTGTGGCGCCTATGTGATGCTGCACGGTGCCATCAAGCGCATGGCCATGAAAATGTCCAAGATCTGTAACGATCTGCGTCTGCTCTCCTCCGGTCCGCGCACTGCACTCAAAGAGATCAACCTGCCGGAAATGCAGGCCGGTTCCTCCATCATGCCGGCCAAGGTCAACCCGGTTATCCCGGAAGTGGTCAACCAGACCTGCTTCAAGGTATTCGGTAACGATGTCACCATCACTTTCGCCGCCGAAGCTGGTCAGCTGCAGCTGAACGTCATGGAGCCGGTGATTGGTCAGGCCATGTTCGAATCCCTGAGCCTGATGGAAAAAGCCTGTATCTCCCTGCGCGAGAAGTGTGTGGAAGGGATCACCGCCAACCCGGAAATCTGCATGAACCACGTGCTGAACTCCATCGGCATCGTGACCTACCTGAACCCCTTCATCGGCCACCACGAAGGGGATATCGTCGGCAAGATCTGCGCCCAGACCGGCAAGAACGTCCGTGAGGTCGTGCTGGAACGCGGCCTGCTGACCGCCGAACAGCTGGACGAAATCCTCTCCATCGAGAACCTGATGAACCCGCAATACAAAGCCAAGCGCTACACCCGCGAAGCCACCGTATAAGCGAGAAAATGGGCCGGGTTTATCCCGGCCCATAAAGTCAGTTCCCGATCGGTCTCACCCAGTCCCATCGGGAATTGGCTTTTCTGCCAAATAAAACCTAAAAAAACTGGAAAATGGAGTGTTCGCTATGATTGTTATCGAGTTACTTGTCGTGCTCGCCGCTATCTATCTGGGTGCCCGGATAGGCAGTATCGGTATCGGCTTTGCCGGTGGTCTGGGTGTGCTGGTGCTGACCTGGGGCCTGGGGGTACAAATTCCGAGCGACCAACTGGTCACCTTCATCCCCTGGGACGTGATCATGATCATCGCGTCCGTCATCTGTGCCATTGCCTGTATGCAACTGGCCGGTGGCATGGACTACCTGGTTTCGCTGGCAGAAAAGGCTCTGCGCAAGAATCCCAAGTACATCACCTTTGCCGCCCCCATCGTCACCTATTTGATGACAATGCTGGCCGGTACCGGTCACACCGCCTTCTCCACCCTGCCGGTAATTGCCGAAGTGGCCAAGGAGCAGGGCATTCGTCCTTCCCGTCCGCTCTCCATCGCGGTCGTCGCCTCCCAGATTGCCATCACCGCCTCCCCGATCTCCGCGGCCGTGGTTGCCTTCTCCGGCATGCTTGAGCCGTTCGGTGTCGACTACCTGACTCTGCTGGCCATCTGCATTCCGTCCACCTTCATCGCCTGTATCCTGGGCGCCTTCATTGCCAACATGATGGGCAAACCGCTGGATCAGGATGAAGTCTATCTGGAGCGTAAAGCCAAAGGGCTGATCAAGCTGCGCGGCACCACCAAGCTGGAGCTGAAGCCTTACGCCAAGGTTTCTGTCTGGATCTTCATCGCCGCCATCGTGGCCGTCATGGCTTATGCCACCGCCATCTCAGGCAAAGTGGGCCTGATCGCCAATCCGCCAATTCCCCGTGACGGTGCCATCATGGGCATCATGCTGGCTGCTGCCACCATCATGACCCTGGTCTGCAAACTGGACGCCACTCAAATCACCAACATGCCGACCTTCAAGTCCGGTATGTCCGCCTGTATCTGTGTACTGGGTGTGGCCTGGCTGGGCAACGTCTTCGTGAAAGGCAACATGGATACCATTCAGCTGATCGCTGGCGACCTGCTGAACCAGTATTCCTGGCTGCTGGCCGTGGTGCTGTTCTTCTCCGCCATGCTGCTCTACTCACAAGGCGCCACCACCAAGGCCCTGATGCCGGCCGCACTGGCGCTGGGTGTCAGCCCGCTGACCGCGATTGCCTCCTTCGCCGCCGTGAGCGCCCTGTTCGTGCTGCCGACCTACCCGACCCTGCTGGCCGCAGTCGAGATGGACGACACCGGCTCGACCCGAATTGGCAAGGCCGTGTTCAACCACCCCTTCTTCATCCCCGGCACCGCGACCATCGCTTTCGCCGTGCTACTGGGCTTCTTCTTTGGCGGTCTGATGCTCTAATCAGCATTTAATGCCATAAAAACTCAAACGGCCCTCATTGGGCCGTTTTTTATTCCTCGTTTTTCCCTTTCTCCGCCAATTAATCCTCGACCGCTTCAGTTCCTATCAAGGTTCACAGATCTACTCTGGGCCATCGGAACAGCAACCGATCCTGCAGGACCGAGCACAGGTCCGACATTGTTTACACAGAGGAAAAAGCGATGAAGAAGACAGCATTGACTATGGCCATCTCCAGCGTGCTGCTGGCCGGCGGCGCCCAAGCCGCGACCGTCTATGACCAGAACGACACCAAACTCGAGATAGGTGGCCGTGCTCAAGGCATGTACTACGGTACCGACAACAAGGATTCCGAGGGTGATCAGAGCTACTTCCGTCTGCACATTGCCGGCGAAACCAAGATCGACAACGAGCTGACCGCTTTCGGCTTTGCCGAGTACAACCTGCCGGTGTCCGGTTCTGACAACGACGAACTGCGTTATGCCTTCGCCGGTATCAAGCACGATCGTTTCGGTGCCTTCAGCTATGGTCGTCAGGATGGCCTGTTCACCAAGGCGGTGAACAACTACACAGACGTGCTGCCGGAATGGGGTGGTGATGGCCTGGGTAAAGACACCGAAGTATTCGGCACCGGCCGCACCAACGGTCTGGCTCAGTACATCTACACCTATCAGGGTCTGACCCTGGGTGCCCAGTTCACCGGCAACAACGATCCGCAGAACGCTGGCCGTTCCGAGATGACCGGTCCGAACAGCACCTGGAATTCAGAAGGGTCTGCTGAAGGTTTCGCCCTGTCCGCCAACTATGACTTCGACATGGGTCTGAGTCTGGGTGCCGCCTACAACCAGGCAGGCAAGACCGACGAGCAGGCTGACAACGCTGCCTTCGGTGGCGACCGCGATGCCAAGCTGTATGGTGTGGGTGCCAAGTACGAAGCCGGTGACCTCTACCTGGCCGCTACTTACTCCCACGGTGAAGACCACCTGTTCGTCAACAACGGCTACGCCGAGAAGATGGATGGCTACGAAGCCGTGGCCCAGTACACCTTCGGCAAGTTCAAGCCGTCTCTGGCCTACCTGCGTACCGACGTGAAAGACAATGCCCGCGGCATTGACGATACCGCCACCGAATATGTTTCCATCGGTGCCTGGTACAACTTCACCGACAACTTCAATGCCTATGTTGATTACAAGATCAACCTGCTGGACAACGTCAACGGTACCCACACCAACTCGCTCGGCAAGAACACCGACGACGTGGTCGCCGTGGCCCTGCAGTACAACTTCTAAGTCTTCCCTGAATTGCCTACTGTATTTTACCGGCCGCACTGCGGCCGGTTTTTTATTGCCTGTCAGATGTTGACCCGCGCCAGACTCGGTTCGCGGTGAAAGCAGTTCACCAGCAGCAACAAGGTAGTCACGCCAACCGTTCCCAGCACCAGCCAGGGTAACCAGGGCTGCCCCTGGGCATTGGCGTAGTCATGCAGGGCCCCGCCCCCCACGTATCCCGTCATGCCGCCGAGCGCCAACCCCAGCCGGCTGAATCCCATGTAACTGCCACGTGCCCCCGGCTGTGCCAACCTGGTCATGAGCGTCTCTCGCGCCGGCTCGGCGATGACGATCCCCAGATAGAAGCAGGCCAGCAATACGAAGACGGCGGGCAGCGTAGTGGCAAACGCCACCAGCCCGATCCCGGTTGTCATCAGCAGCACACCCGCCATCAGGCGATTTTCCAGCTTGAAGTGCTTCTCCCCATAGCGGGCAAGCGGATAGAGCAGCGTCAGCGAGATGGCGGTCTCCAGGGTATACATCCAGCCCACCGCCGTGGTGGTGCCGGCCATCTGTTTGACCAGAATGGGGAAAATCAGCATCACCTGCACCCAGAGCGCGTAGTAGCCGCTCAGGATCAGCACCAGCCGGCAGAAGGCCTTGTCCGCCAGCACCTGGCCGAGACCTGCCCGGATAGGCGTCGGCCGCAGTGAGAGCTTGTAGGGGGGCAGGATCAGCAAGTTGCACAGGGCCGCACAGACAAACAGACCCGCCCCCAGCAGGCAGACATACTCGAAGTCGAAGTTGAGCAGCCAGCTGCCAAGCAGGGCCCCCACCACGGCGCCGGCGCTCTCCAGCATCATCAGCAAGGAGATGTAACGGCCCCGCTGACGCGGGCGGGTAAACTTGATCACCAGGGCGGCACGGGGTGGATCGAACAGGCAACCGCCCAGCCCCGAGATGATGCAGGAGAGGATCAGTTCAAGCCCGCTCTGGGCATAGGCCAGACTGGCAAACCCCGCGGCCCGCAACAGCATGCCCCCTACTATGAGTGGCCGGGCCCCGAACTTGTCTGCCAGCGATCCCCCCAGCACCCCCAATCCCTGCTGGGTCAGCTGGCGCAACCCCAGCGCCAGACCGACCACACCGGCCGCCCAGCCCAGCTGATCCACGAAGCGCAGACTGATCATGGGCATCACCACGAAAAATCCCAGGATCACCAAAAGGGAATCCAACGCCAAAAACCACCGCCCCAACCGCCTCGCCCGCTCCACCATGACTGCCTGACCCCTGCTTTGCTAATGACATCCAACTCGCTCGTCTCATCGCCCGGATGACACCGTCGTCAAATCGGGCAAAGGGTAACTGCAACCCTCTGACCCGACATGGCAATATGCCAATTCGCAACAATTGATACTGCTATTCTGGAAGGGCGCCAGATATAGTGGTAGCCGACAACTGGCTATATTTCATATTGGATTACGTTATGGCTATGACCCTGGATGACTTGCAATTACTACTGGATGTGGTCAATCGCGGCAGCTTCAGCAAAGCGGCAGCCATTCGTGGCTGGTCGCAACCCATGGTCAGCCAGCGGATCGCCGTACTGGAGCAGGCGCTGGGACAGCCCCTGTTTCGCCGCCACAGACGCGGGGCCACGCCCACTCCGGCTTGCGAGCAGTTTTTGCCTGCGGCGGCGGCCGCTCTGAGTGCACTGGAAGGGGGACGTCTGGCGATGCAGGGAGCGCCGGCCCTGCCGCGCATCAAGCTCTCCTGCCTGCCCTCCCTGACCACAGTGGTATTTGGCCCCCTGTTGCTGGCATTGGTAGACGAAGCGTTCGAGATCCGCTGCAACACGGATCACTCCGGCATCATAATGCAGGAGCTGCTGACCGGGGAGACCGACGTCGGCTTCATCCTCAAGTGCCCCGCCATAGCCGGTATCCAGCTCGAACTGCTCTACCGCTCCCCCATCATAGCGGTGGCCTGCGCCACCCATCCGCTGGCAGGAAGACAAGGTTTGACCCTGCAGGATATCGCCAACGAGCGGCTGGCACCCCAGCAGTGGGGCATCGGCTGTGACGAGCTGATCCTGCAACTGCGGCTGCTGCGTCAGGTAACGAGCCCGCTGCACGCCATTCAGCCCGCCAGCGCGGCGCGGGAACTGGCGCTGGAGCACGGCTTCATCACACTGATGCCAGCACTCGCCATCAGCCGGGATCTGGAGTTTGGCCGCCTGGTCCAGCTGGATGTGGTAGACCTGCCGCCGGATCATTGGGATGTCATGATGGCCTGGCGTAGCGGCAAGCGGCCCAATCCGGCCAAGGAGCGGGTGCTGGAGGCAGCCAGAGCCCTTGCCCGGCGCTGGTCGGGCAAATCTGCATAAAAAAGCGCCGGACAAGTCCGGCGCCAAATACTCGGTCACATAGCTCAGGATCAGTAGCTTGCCTTGAGGGTCACTCCCGAAAAGGCGCTGTAACCACTCAGCTGCACATACCAGGTACCCGCCTTGGGCGAGTTCAGGGTACAGGTCTCTGCATTACCCCCCTTGTAAGGACGGCAGTCATAGCTGGTGCTGGTCGGAGCCGAACCAAACTTGACGTAGAGATCCGCATCACCTGTGCCGCCACTGCTGGCGACCACCAGCTGGCTCTTGCCGGCCGGCACGTCGATAGTGAAGTTCACCTTGCCGCCCTTGGCGGCGGAGAGCCCGGTCACAGGTACCCCGTTTTGCAGCACGCTGCCGCTCGGTGGCGGCGTGGTACCACAGGAGGCGTTGACCCCGACAGTGGTAAAGGCTGCCGCCACGTCGGTCAGGCTGTAGCCCAGGTCTGTGGCCGCCTTGGTCACGCCACAGGCACCCTGATCGTAGGTGGTGTTGGCGCCCCAGTAGAGGCGGTTGGCCAGCACAAACACTTCGAATGCCTTGCGGGTGTTCCAGCCACTGGTGTTGGCCAGCAGGTAGAAGGCCCGATTGTAGACGCCCGAGCTGTGGTGCACGTCGATGCCATCGTAGTAATCGCTGGCATGACCGATGGAGCTGCCATCCCGGGTTGGATCCTCGAAGTAGCGCAGGGAGCCGTTGCCCTTGAAGATCTGGGCCCCCACCAGCCAGTCGTTACTGCCCTTCATGTAGTTCTCGGCCGCTTCCCCCGCCATGTCGGAGAAAGCTTCGTTGATGCCACCTGACTGACCGGAATAGACCAGCCCCGAGTTCTGTTCGGTGAAGCCGTGGCTCACCTCATGGGCCGCCACGTCCAGGCTCACCAGCGGATAGAAGGTGGTAGCACCATCCCCGAAGGTCATCTGGCTGCCGTCCCAGAAGGCATTTTCATAATTGCGACTGTAGTGCACCCGCATCTTCAGCTTGAAGTTGAGCGGCGCCGTGTTGTACCAGTTGCGATACATGTTGAACACAACATTGCCGAAGTAGTGGGCATCGTTGAGCGGCGAGTAGGCACCATTGATTTCCTTGACCGTGTTCTCCGGGCAAGTGAACTGGTGCACGGCGCCACCCGAGGTAGCGTGATTGAGGTTGATGGTATCTACGTTCGGGCTGGTCATGCGGCAGCTGTCATCCACCAGCAGGGGGCCGAAGTCCGCGCCATAGAAGTACTTGCCAGTCTTGATGTTGCCACCCGGGCCTGTGGCATCCTTGTGGTTGATCCCCTCCCAACGCTTGAGTTCGGCGCCGCTCTGGGCATCGATCACCACGAAGGGGCGGCTCGGCTCTTCGCTTGCCGCCAGCCAGGAGACCAGATAGACCAGACGGGCCTGACCTGCCTCATCCTGCATCACGAACAACTTGACCCGCTCGTTGCTGCCCTTGGCCCCGGCACGGGCCTTGCCAGCAGCGTCAACCGGCGACAGGGCGGCGGTCGGGCTGGCCACGTCGGCATCAATCTGGCGCAACATCTGGCCGGAAACCTGGCTTATCTGCCCACCGAGAGACTGTTCAGCCACCAGCACCTGACCCCAAACCGGAATGCCGCGCCAGGTTTGCTCATAGCGAACCCGCTGCTGGCCATTGGGCAACTTGACTACCCGTACCTGACGAAACTCGCCATCCCCGGCCAGAGCGCTGACACCGGCAGCGCCGCTCGGTGCCCCCTGAATGCCGGCGACCTGATGCACTTCTACCTGTTCTGCAGCCAAGGCTGCGCTTCCCCAGCAGGCCAATACCACGGCCAAATACACTTTGTTCATCTCGTCTTTCCTTAGGTCGATGAAGGTTACACGCCGGATCCGTTGCCCGGCGTTCCTACACTAGTTGTCGAGATCAAAATTGCTGCCTGTCATATGTGACAGAGCAGCATGAACCCGTAGCAGGATCTGCTGTTACACCTGTTCAGTAGCGAAAACAAAACCAGAAGTAGTGAATCGCGCTGAAAAAGGGCGGAGAATGGCAAGGTCTCGAACAACCCCGCATATGGGCCCCTCCATATGGGGATAGCGGACGCAGGCGAGAGGATGAAAGTCCTTGGCGCACAAGGGGTTGATTGGCTACATTGGCTGTTTGGCGGCCAGCAAAGGCCTATGTTCGGGTGGGAGGTAAGGATGTTTTCATGGCAACTGGACGACGAGTTGGCACTGCTGTTTTTGCAGCCCGACATGGCCAGCGAACTTTTCGGCCTGTGCCGGGAGAACCGCGACTACCTCACCCAGTGGCTGCCCTGGCCCCCCTACATACAGCAGCCGGCTGACAGCGCCACCTTCATCCGCCACGCCATCGAGAAATTTGCCCGGGGCGAGGGGCTGACCACCGCCATCGAATATCAGGGGGAAGTGGTTGGCGTCATCGGCTACAACCAGATCGATCAGGCGCTGGCCAAGGTCACCATAGGCTACTGGCTGGCGGAGCGCTGGCAGGGCAACGGCATCATCACCCGCGCCTGTCAGGCATTGATCCATCACGCCTTTGAAGAGATGGGGATGGAGAAGGTCGAGATAAGCGCGGCGGTAGAGAACGAGCCGAGCCGGGCGGTGTGCGAGCGACTCGGCATGCAGCAGGAGGGGATCACACGGCGGGCCGAGCGGCTGGCAGATCGGGTGGTGGATCACGTCCACTACGGTCTGCTGCGCGATGACTGGCTAAGACAACGGGATCACTGATGGTCGCAGGCTGCCCTGTCCCCAGCGGCCGGCACCATGCTAATGAATCCACAGAGGGAACCTTGATGGCACTACCACACCTCAGCACGGCCCGCACCCGAGTCACTGTTCTGCCGCCCGAACGGGCCGACCTGATGCTGGATTTCTATCTGCGCAACCGCGCTCACCTCACCCCCTGGGAACCCAGCCGTGACGAGAGCTTCTATACCCTGAGTCACTGGCATGGTCGATTGCGCGACAGCTATGGCCAGTTCTTCAACGGCAGCGCCGTCCATCTGGTGGCGCTCGACCCCAAGGGCGAGCAGGTGATCGCCACCTGCAACTTCACCAACATCATGATGGGCATGTTCAAGGCCTGTCACCTCGGTTATGCCGTCGATAAAGCCCATGAGGGTCAGGGTCTGATGCAAGAGGTGGTCGGTGCCGGAATAGCCTATCTGTTTCGGGAACATGGCCTGCACCGCGTCATGGCAAGCTATATGCCAGCCAATCTGCGCAGCGGCACCTTGCTCGAGCGCCTTGGCTTTGAGCGGGAGGGCTATGCCCGGGATTACCTGATGATCAATGGCCGCTGGGAGGATCATGTTCTCACCGCCCGGCTCAACCCCTCGGTCTAGTGCCATAAAGTGAGCCATATGCCAGTCAATTACCCTGCGCAGCGGCACCCTGCTCGAGCGCCTTGGCTTTGAGCGGGAGGGCTATGCCCGGGATTACCTGATGATCAATGGCCGCTGGGAGGATCATGTTCTCACCGCCCGGCTCAACCCCTCGGTCTAGCGCTATAAAGCGAGCCATATGCCAGGCAATCACCCTGCGCAGCGGCACCCTGCTCAATCCGGCCGTCTGATCAGGCCATAAAAAAACGGGCCCGGAGTTGCCTCCGGGCCCGTCTTCAGATGAGGTGCAGGCTTAGTTGGCCTTGGCATCGCTCACTGCGGCTTCAGCCTTGGTGGCTACGTCAGCAGCAGCTTTCTCAACAGTTGCAGTCGCTTCGGAAGCAGCCTTCTCTACAGTAGCAGTGGCTTCGCTAGCGGCTTTCTCAACAGTTGCAGCAACGTCGGCGGCCGGAGTCGCAGCCGGAGCAGCGGCTTCTTCTTTCTGACCACAGGCGGTCAACATCAGACCCAGGATACCGGCTACCAGTACTTTGTTCATGTGCATACCCTCAAAAAAATATGGAGAGATGGTTCATTCAACCATCACAGTGCGTCCTTTCACCCGGTTAGAAACCCATTAGGCCGGGAGCCAAGAGGCGCGCGAAATATATCCCCATACGCGGCCAATGGAAACGAGTATCACAATGATATTTTCTCGTTGGCTGGATGAAAAGAACTACTACAACGAAAAACATTAACACAAAACACTCATCAAGCCGTCAGTTAGTATAATAAACCACCAAGAATGGCGTGTTCACTGGCAGTAAATAGTGATTGCATCTGGCCGAATGATACCCACGACAGAAGAATCAATCAGACAAATTCTGACAAACCAGCCGTTTCCCCTGCTGGTGGCTGTCACGGGCCAGATCCAGCAGCGCCATCACGGCCAATGCCTCGCTGGCCGGAACGGGATTCTCTCCCTCCCCCAGGATGGCTGCGCAGACACCGCGATAGTAGGCACCGTAATCCCCTGCCTCACCGGCCACTGTCTCTTGCTGCAACTGCCCCTCCCGGATACGGCTGAGCTGACCGGGCTCACCATCCAGACCCCAGTCGGCCGCCGGGGGCCGCTTGCCAAGTTTGAGCTGATCTTCCTGCACGTCCATGCCGAACTTGATGAAGGATCCTTCACTGCCGTGAATGACGAAGCGAGGCATGGTGGCCGACACCAGACAGCTGCCGTGCAATATCACTCTCAATTCGCCATAGCCCAGTGTCACGTGGAAGTAGTCATCGCTCAATGCACCCGGCCGCTGAAGGGCCAAGTCCGCCAGCAACCAGTCGGGCTGGCCAAACAGTTGCAGCGCCTGATCCAGAATATGAGGACCAAGATCGAACCACAGACCCGAGCCTGGGCCGCCCGCTTCGCGCCAGCGCTGGCGCACTTCCGGGCGATAGCGGTCGAAGTGGGATTCGAACTGGGCAATTTGCCCCAGGGCCCCCTCTGCCAGCAGACGGCGCACGGTAAGAAAATCCCCGTCCCAGCGCCGATTGTGGAAGATGCTGAGCAGCCGCCGCTGCTTCCCGGCCAGCTCAACCAGCGCCTTCGCCTCGGCCAGATCCAGCGCGAACGGCTTGTCGATCACCACGTGCTTGCCGGCCAGCAGCGCCTGGCGGGCAATGGGGGCATGAGTGTCGTTGGGCGTGGCGATCACCACCAGATCAACAGTGCTGTCGGCCAACACCTCTTCCAGCGAGCCAACCCGACAACCGGGCAGATCGGCCTGCACCTTGGCCGCATCCCGGCTCACGACCCAACTGAGGGAGAGGCCCGGAGTACTGGTCAGGAAGGGGGCGTGAAAGGTCTTGCCTGCAAAGCCATAGCCCACCAGGGCGGCGTTGAGAGTCTGGCTCATCCGGTTTTCTCCACGGGTCTGTGTGTCATGAGAATCAGGCGAGATGTCGCCTGCAAAAAGAACAGGGGGCTCATGGCCCCCTGAGTGTGCCCATCAGAGCACAGGATTTATTGCAAACACAAGCGCCGGCCCTGACGGGTCAGCAGCAACAGCAATGGCGGCAACAGCAGCCACATGTGCAGCGCCAGCTGGTTGAGCGGATCCGGCATCAACCAGCCCGTGATCCCCACCAGGGCGCCGGAGCCACTCATCTGGAACAGGCCGAGCAGGGCCGCTGCCGTACCGGCACAGTGGCCGAACGGTGCCAGTGCCATGCCAGCCGCAGCCCCCAGCACCATGGCAAAGCCGATGCTGGAGAAGAACACGGGCCCCATCATGGCCAGCGGGTGATCGATATGCTGCACCAGGGTCAGCGCCATGGCTGACAGTGTGATCACCAGCAGACCGATACGCAGTGTGCGTCTCGGTCCGACTCTGGCGATGAAACGGGGCGCCAGGAAGCAGGCGAGGATGTTCAGCGTCGCATTGGCCGTGAACCAGTAGCTGAAACCGCTCATGTCCAGCCCCAGTTTCACCATCAACTGCACAGGGGCGGCCGTGACATAGGCCAGGATCACAGCCATCGCCAACATGCACAGACAGGCGTTGAACAGGAAGCTGGGAGAGCGCAGCACAGGGCTGTAGCGGGACCAGCTGATGAGCGGACCACTGCTGCTGGTCTCGTCCGGACGGGTCTCCGGCATCCGCCACAGCAGCCAGCTGCCGACGATGGCCGCGTAACCTGCCATGAACCAGAAGTTGGCAGACCAGCCTGCCTTGGCGGTGAGCCAGCCCCCCAGCAGCGGCGCCAGCGCCGGAATAAAGCAGATGGCGCCATTGAGATAGGAGATCATCTGGCCGCTCTTCTTGGGACCATAGCTGTCACGCACCACAGAAAAAGCGGCGACCGAGGTGGCACAGGCGCCGAAGCCTTGCAGCACCCGCGCCAGCATCAGCTCACCCAGGCTGGCGGCAAAGCCGGCCGCCAGGGCGCTCAGGCCATAGAGCAGCACACCGCCCAGGGCGATGGGCTTGCGGCCATACCGGTCTGCGAGCGGCCCCACCAGCAGCTGACCCAGCCCCATGCTGAACAGAAACCAGGTGATGGTACCCTGCATCAGTGTCACTTCGGCACCTAGCTGCTCAGCCATCTGCGGAATGGCGGGCAGGTAGATGTCGATGGCCAGCGGACTGAACAGCACCAGTAGTACAAGCAGAAGAATCAATGGCATCAGTCACCTCATGGCTTACGGAAAATCGATTGGGGCGCGAGTCTACTGACTCACAGTAATGAATTGAAATGGTATTTAATCACTTTGGTTATTCCTATACGGAAACATGTATGTTATTCGCACCTCCACCGGGGTCAAGGTAGTGACAAACCTCGGAAGTATTGAGGGCAATTGGCGCTTTTACTCAAGGCATGCCCCGCATAGAATGCGCAGATTATTTTTGCGGAGGTGCTCGATGAACAAGCTTGTCCTGGCAACAGGGAACCAGAAAAAGGTGAAGGAATTGGCCACCATGCTGGCCGATATGAAGATCCAGGTGATCCCACAGAGCGAGTTTGCTGTGCCTGATGCCGACGAGACCGGTACCACCTTCGTCGAGAATGCCATCATCAAGGCCCGTCACGCCGCCCGCATCACAGGTCTGCCCGCCGTCGCCGACGACTCGGGACTGGAAGTGGATCTGCTGCACGGTCGCCCCGGCGTCTACTCCGCCCGCTTTGCCGGTGCAGGTGCCAGCGACAAGGAGAACATCGACAAGCTGCTGGCCGAGCTCAAAGGTGCCCCCGATTACCTCAAGAGCGCCCGCTTCTGGTGCGTGCTGGTCTACATGCGTCACGCCGACGATCCCACCCCCATCATCTGCCAGGCAAGCTGGGAGGGGATGATCATCGACGAGCCTCGCGGCCAGCACGGCTTTGGCTATGATCCTGTGTTCTTCGTCCCCGACCATGACTGCACCTCGGCCCAGATGCCGAGCGAGCTGAAAAACCAGCTGAGTCATCGCGGCCAGGCGCTGGCCAAGCTGAAAGCCGCTCTGGCTGCGACTCACTGAGTTCGCCGCCTCTCGCCAATCAAGCATTGTCATCTACAATGGGGGCCGTCAGCCCCCGTTTTTATTTTTGATTATTGGAAGCCCCATGCTGCAACTGCCGCCCCTCTCCCTCTATATCCATGTGCCCTGGTGCGTCCAGAAGTGCCCCTACTGCGACTTCAACTCCCACGCCCAGAAAGGGGAGCTGCCCCACCTCGAGTATGTGGCCGCTCTGCTGGAGGATCTGGATCTGGATCTGAAGTGGGCCCAGGGGCGTCCGCTCTCCTCCATTTTTATCGGCGGTGGCACCCCCAGCCTGCTGACGGTAGAGGCCATGCAGACCCTGCTGGACGGGGTGCGCGCACGCATCCCCCTGACGCCGGATTGCGAGATCACCATGGAGGCCAACCCGGGCACTGTGGAGGCGGACAAGTTCGCCGGCTTCAAGCAGGCAGGCATCAACCGCATCTCCATCGGGGTGCAGAGCTTCCAGCAAGAAAAATTGACTAGGCTCGGCCGCATCCACGGTCCCGAAGAGGCCCGCAAGGCCGCTGCGCTGGCCCACGCCATCGCGCTTCCCACCTTCAACTTGGATCTGATGCACGGCCTGCCGGATCAGAGCCTGGACGACGCCCTCTATGATCTGCAACAGGCCATCGACTGCGCGCCGCCGCATCTCTCTTGGTATCAGCTCACCATAGAGCCGAACACGGCCTTTGCCTCCAAGCCGCCACGGCTGCCGGAGGATGACACCCTGTGGGACATCTACGAGCAGGGGCACGCCATGCTCACCGCCCGGGGCTATCAGCAGTACGAGATCTCGGCCTATGCCAAAGCGGGCTATCAGTGCCGCCACAACCTCAACTACTGGCGCTTCGGCGATTATCTCGGGATAGGTTGCGGCGCCCACGGCAAGATGACAGATCTCGCCAGCGGCCAGATACTGCGCAGCGCCAAGGTGAAGCACCCGAAAGGCTATCTGGATCCCGCCCGCCCCTACCTGGACAAGCAGTGGCAGGTGACCGAGGACGAACTGCCACTGGAGTACTTCATGAACCGGTTCAGATTATTCGAGCCGGCCCCCAAGGCGGAGTTCGAGGCTTACACCGGCTTGGGCCTGGAGCGGGTGGAGACTATGCTCGCGATTGCCCAGACCAAGGAGCTGATCGAAGATCTGGGTGACTGCTGGCAGCTCACCGCCCTCGGCCATCGTTACCTGAATGTGCTGCTGGAACTCTTTATGGACGAGTAAAAACTTGTTCACGATCTTGCTGCGAAACCGTGATCAAGGCTCATGCGCTGCTCGGAATCCTCACGTATGCCTATACGCTCCGGTTCCTGCGCTGCTCTTCACCTTGTTGACTGTTTCTCGCGACAGGTCGTGAGCCAAGTATTGGCGAGCCGTTTTCGCCATAAAACAATCAGGGCGCCATTGGCGCCCTGATTGTTTTGAATCCTGCCGATGGCAGAAACCCGCTCAGCAGCAGACGCGTCCCATCTGCTGTTGGCCGGGCTCCCACCGCTTGCCGTGTTTGGCCTTGCGCTGGTAGCTCCCCTTGCCCTTCTTGCTTGGCTCGACCCGGCTGCGAAACAGCGGATCCGTGAGCAGGGCTTGCAAGTGGTTATCCTTTATCTCCCCGCGCCTGTGGGCATAGCCTGCCTGAGCGGCGATATCCTGCACGATGACGGGCTCATCAACCCTTCTCTTGGCCATAGTGGCTCCTTCTCTTCTCTCTCGTTATTGGCTGTATTGCGGTTTTCTCTGCAGGCCTGTGGCCCAGGTCAAAAACGCAGCGATTTTGTCACCAAATCGCCGCCGTCACAATGGCATCCTGGCAAACTGATCAGCCCTTTTGCTCTCGCTGGTAACTCACCTGAACAATCCCGCTTGGCAGCGTCTTCACCTGAGCTGGATGCCAATGACTCACCGGGATATCAGCCCCGAACAGCGGAATGCCTTTGCCAAGCAGCACCGGGACGCTGGACAGCGTCAGCGTATCGACCAGGTCGGCCTGCAGAGCCTGGCGCACCAGGTTGCCGCCATCCAGATAGACATGACGGGCCCCTTCATCCCACAGCCCGGCCAGTACCTGCCTCAGTTCACCACTGACAAATTGTTCCTGATAGCGAGGCTCGACGGGATTGTGCGTCATCACCCTGACTGTCAGCCCGTCATAGGGCCAGACGCCGAACTCCATGACGGCATCATAGGTATTGCGTCCCATCAGCAGCGTATCGCTATGTTCCATCAGCGCATTGAACCCGGTTTCATCGGGAGGATCGGAGGAATAAGGCGTCAACCAGTCGAGCGAGTGGGCCTCCCCCGCGATGAAGCCATCAAGGGAAATAGCCAGGAAGACGGTGACTTCGGGTCTTGTCATCATGATGTTTGCCTCTGTGCGCAAACGGCTGATAGGGCGCTATCTGGATGCTCGCCACCAGCAACCGCTGTCGGATCAATGGGTTTATTCATGAGCGTGGGCATGATGCTCATGCTGGGCGGGGGCGCCGGATTCGAGCACCTCCAGGATGGCGCAGTGCTCCGCCGAGCGCGGACCGCCGCAGCAAATGTTGGAGAGCTCGCGCAAATTTTCGCGAAATCGGGTCAGCTCCACGATTTTCTGCTCCACCTGGGCCAGCTTGGTGTCGGCCACCGCCTTCACCTCCTGACAGGTCACGTTGGCCTTGTGGGTGTCGAGATCGAGCAGCTCACCTATGTCGGCAAGGGAGAAGCCCACCGACTTGGCACGTATGATGAACTCCAGTCGCCGCCTGTCCTGCTCACCGTAGAGGCGGTAGCCGGACTCGTTGCGGATCCCCGGCGAGATGAGGCCGTTTTTCTCGTAAAAGCGCAGAGTATCCGCCTTTACCCCGCACGCCTTGGCCAGTTCACCGATCCGATACATGCCCTGTCTCCCTTCTGGTTTGCCACTCGAAAAAACCGGAACCTACTATCGCCCCTTTGCCCCTTGATTGCCAGCCAAGGGCAGGAAAGGGGCAAGCAAAAGGTGAGTCCGCCGCTTTTTTTCATCAAAACACTGAAAAGACAAACGTTTCACAAAAAACAACCAGAAAACGTTTAACACCTCACCAGACAAGGCTTTGTCACTTTAAAAAATCCACCACAGGTCACATTTTTTGTGTAGAATACGCGCCCACAAGAGAGCGTCGCGTCAAGCGGGCATTTCCTAAAACGCTTTTGCCAGAAACGGGTCTTTCAGGCGAGAGTGGTTTGCGAAATCCCCCACTTACATTTATTTGGGGACTCTCTGTGTTTGGTGCGACCCAGTGCGCTTGCCTGCCATAGAAGTTCCCGCATGCTGAGGACGATAGTGTGATGGAACAAGCTCGACCCATTCGCCGTGCACTGCTGAGTGTGTCTGACAAGACTGGCATCCTGGAATTTGCCAAGGCACTCAACGAACGTGGCGTGGCCCTGCTCTCCACTGGCGGCACCGCCAAGCTGCTCGGCGACGCGGGTCTGCCGGTGACCGAGGTCTCCGACTACACGGGTTTCCCTGAAATGATGGATGGTCGGGTCAAGACCCTGCATCCCAAGGTTCATGGCGGCATTCTCGGCCGTCGGGACCAGGATGACGCCATCATGGCCCAGCACAATATCTCCCCCATCGACATGGTTGTCGTCAACCTCTACCCCTTTGCCGCTACCGTGGCCAAAGCCGGTTGTCCCCTGGCCGATGCAGTCGAAAACATCGACATCGGCGGCCCGACCATGGTGCGCTCCGCCGCCAAGAACCACAAAGACGTGGCAATCGTGGTCAAGGCAGCCGACTACGCACGCGTGATCGCCGAGATGGATGCCAACGGCAACAGCCTCAAACTGGCTACCCGTTTTGACCTTGCCATCACCGCCTTCGAGCACACTGCCGCCTACGACGGCATGATCGCCAACTACTTCGGTACCATGGTGCCCTCTTATGGCGACAACAAGGAGGGTGATGCCGAGTCCCGCTTCCCGCGCACCTTCAACAGCCAGTTCATCAAGAAGCAGGACATGCGCTACGGCGAGAACAGCCATCAGGCTGCCGCCTTCTATGCCGAGGAGCATGCCACCCCGGGTTCTGTCGCAAGCAGCCAACAGCTGCAGGGCAAGGCGCTCTCCTACAACAACATCGCCGATACCGATGCGGCGCTGGAGTGCGTGAAAGAGTTCAGTGAGCCCGCCTGCGTCATCGTCAAGCACGCCAACCCCTGCGGCGTGGCCATCGGCGATGACCTGCTGACTGCCTACGATCGCGCCTACCAGACAGACCCCACTTCCGCCTTTGGCGGCATCATCGCCTTCAACCGCGAACTGGACGGGGCCACCGCAGCCGCCATAGTCGCGCGCCAGTTCGTGGAAGTGATCATTGCCCCGAGCGTGAGCCAGGAGGCTCGCGATGTGGTCGCCGCCAAGCAGAACGTTCGTCTGCTCGAGTGCGGCCAGTGGACTGCTCCGGCCCAGGGGTTTGACCTCAAACGGGTCAACGGCGGCCTGCTGGTACAAGAGCGGGATCTCGGCATGGTGACGCAGGGTGACCTGAAAGTGGTCAGCAAGCGCCAGCCAACCGAAGCCGAACTGAAAGATCTGCTGTTCTGCTGGAAAGTGGCCAAGTTCGTCAAATCCAACGCCATCGTCTACGCCAAAGAGGGCCAGACCATAGGCGTCGGCGCCGGCCAGATGAGCCGGGTCTACTCCGCCAAGATCGCCGGCATCAAAGCCGAGGATGAAGGGCTGACAGTAGCGGGCTCCGTCATGGCGTCCGATGCCTTCTTCCCGTTCCGTGACGGTATCGATGCCGCTGCGGCCGCCGGTATCTCCTGCGTCATCCAGCCAGGTGGCTCGATGCGCGATCAGGAAGTGATCGACGCCGCCGACGAACATGGCATGACAATGGTGTTCACCAACATGCGCCATTTCCGTCACTGATGAGTCAGGGTCGCCGCTGGCGACCCTTTTGTTGTCTCTTTTCAACTGACTATTTTCAACCGGCGACGCGCCATCTGCGAGCCGAGCCGGTTACCACAAATAGAAGCGAGCGATACGATGAAAGTACTGATCATTGGCAACGGCGGTCGTGAACACGCCCTGGCCTGGAAGGCCAAACACTCTCCACTGGTGCACCACGTCTTCGTCGCACCGGGCAATGCGGGCACCCAGCTGGAGCCTGGCGTCGAGAACGTCGCCATCGAGGCGACCGACATCGAGGGGCTGCTGGCCTTTGCCAAAGAGAAACAGGTCGGTCTCACCATAGTCGGGCCTGAAGCCCCGCTGGTGAAGGGGGTGGTCGATGCCTTCCGCGCCGCCGGTCAGCCCATCTTCGGCCCAACCGCCGCCGCCGCCCAGCTGGAAGGCTCCAAGGCCTTCACCAAGGATTTCCTGGCCCGTCACGCCATTCCGACCGCCGACTACCAGAACTTCACCGAGGTCGATCCTGCGCTCGCCTATCTGCGTGAGAAGGGTGCTCCCATCGTCATCAAGGCCGATGGTCTGGCGGCAGGTAAAGGCGTGATCGTCGCCATGACCCTGCAAGAAGCGGAAGACGCCGTGCGTGACATGCTCTCCGGCAATGCATTCGGCGATGCCGGTGCCCGTGTGGTGATCGAAGAGTTTCTGGATGGGGAAGAGGCGAGCTTCATCGTCATGGTGGATGGCGAGCATGTGCTGCCCATGGCCACCAGTCAGGATCACAAGCGGGTCGGCGATGGCGACACAGGCCCCAACACCGGCGGCATGGGCGCTTACTCCCCGGCACCCGTGGTCACCGATGCGGTGCACAACAAGGTGATGGAGCAGGTGATCATGCCAACCGTGCGTGGCATGGCGGCCGAAGGCAATGTCTACACCGGCTTCCTCTACGCCGGCTTGATGATCGATGGCCAGGGCAACCCCAAGGTGATCGAGTTCAACTGCCGCTTCGGCGACCCCGAGACCCAGCCCATCATGCTGCGAATGCAGTCCGACCTAGTGGAGCTCTGCCTGGCCGCCTGCGAAGGCAAGCTGGATCAGAAAGAGGCCATCTATGATCCTCGCGCCGCCATCGGTGTTGTGCTGGCAGCGGGTGGTTATCCTGGCGACTACAGCAGCAATCACCCCATCAGCGGCTTGCCGGTGGATGAAGTGGCCGGTGAGAAGGTGTTCCATGCCGGGACCCGACTGGAAGGGGATACCAGCCTGACCCAGGGTGGCCGCGTGCTGTGTGCCACCGCGCTGGGCTACACGGTTGCCGAGGCGCAGCAACGCGCCTATCAGCTGGCTGGTCGCATCAAGTGGGATGGCATCTTCTACCGCAAGGACATCGGCTGGCGTGCCATAGAGCGCGAGCAGGAGCAGTAATTCCCGCCTTCGCCACCATCATGATCATCAGGGCCTGCGGGCCCTTTTTTCTGCCCGGCACCGCCCGATTACCAGCAACGGGGTTGTGATGTCGCTATTCCTCCCCTCGCCAACGTCCATCACCTGACAAACCTGGTGTCATTCGGCGTGCTACATGTGATCAGCACAATGGACACACTTGGTCACAATTGGTCGTACTTTCTTCATACAATTGCCCAATCTTCATGGCATCATGTTAAATTAACCGCACTTAAAAGAGTGCCATAAGAAACCGCAATGTCGTCCAATAAGGAAATTCCATGTTGAAAACTGTTCGCCCCCTGTTGCTGCCCCTGATGTTTGGCCTGATGACCCTGCCTGCCATGGCAGGTGATCTGGAACAGCCGATGAAGAAGATCGGCTTCAACTACAAGCAGGCTGTCAAAGCTGACGATGCAGCCACCATGGAGAAGCACATCAACGAGATGAAGGCTCAGCTCGACGTCGCCAAGCAGAAGAACATGCCCACCGCCAAGAAAGAGAAGTTCCTGGAAGGCATGAACGAGGTGCAGAGCGAGCTGGATGCCAGCCTGGCCGCCCTCAAGGCGGGTGACGAGGCCAAGGCGCGCGAGCACCTGGCCAAGGTCAATGACCTGAAGAAGGAGTACCACAAATATGCCAAGCAAAAAGGCTGATCCCTTTCATTGGGATAGTCTGGTCCGCCTCACCCATTGGGGTGTGGCGGTTGCCTGTGTCGGCAATCTCTGGCTCAACGAAGCCGGGGAGGAGTGGCATGAATGGCTGGGGTACGCAGCCATGGCACTGATTGTCCTGCGCCTACTGTGGGGACTCTCTTTCGCCAAAGACCATGCCCGGTTGCGAGCCCTGATCCCGAGCCGGGAAGATTTTCGCCAGCAGGCCGTGGAGCTGCGGGAACGTGCTCCGGCCGCCCCCGGTCATCATGGCAGCGGCAAACTGGCGGTATGGGCGCTCTGGCTGACCGTATTGGCCACCGCAGGTAGCGGCTGGTTTCAGAACACGGAGACGGGGTTTGAGCTGGGTGCCGATGACTGGCACGTCTGGTGTACCTGGGTGCTGCAGGGGCTGATTGCTCTGCACCTGACGGCCCTGGCGTTCACCTCCTGGCGTCAGCGCAGCAACCTGGTAGCTCGCATGTTGCCGATGCGCCAGCGTACCGCAACAGTCCGGCAAGAGCCGCACTCTTGACCCAGACGGGCATCCTCCCCGGGTGCCCGTATCCCGACATCATCTAGATGCGGCCATGCTGCATCGGCATACTCGCACCTGCATACCCAGTCATCCTTCCCCTGCTTAACGCCAGCGTCGATACCGGATGATTCCGACGCTGGAAAGCCTCATACCTTGTCATCGATAACCGTTCAAACAGGCATGAAAGCATTTTCATTCACAATTATTAACTAAATAAAATTGTTTGATTTTCAACCAAATCGATTTCATTGATGCTACTGAGCCGAACGAGGATTGTTCGTTGTCCGTTCGACATTCAGACAGTGATACATCAATAACAGCAAAATCGAAGGGAAAATCGTCATGCACAACACACTGTTTCGAACTGCCATGCTCACTGCGGTCCTGAGCTCATTCAGCCACACTGCCACCGCCGAAGGCGTCATGGTTCACCTGTTCCAATGGAAGTTCAACGACATCGCCAACGAGTGCGAGAATGTCCTCGGCCCCAAGGGATTCGGAAGCGTTCAGATCACGCCGCCTGCCGAGCACAAGCAAGGAAGCCAGGTCTGGTGGACCGTCTATCAACCTGTCAGCTTCAAAAATTTCAATAGCCATGGCGGCAACGAGGCGGAGCTCAAGAGCATGATCGCCCGCTGTAACGCCGCCGGGGTCAAGATATACGCCGATGCCGTCTTCAACCAGCTGGCATCGGGCACGGGAACCGCCACCGGCGGCGGCAGCTACAACTCGGGGCAATATCAGTATCCCCAGTTCGGCTACAACGACTTCCACCATAGCGGTGACATCACCAACTACGGCGACAGCAACAACGTCTGGAATGGCGCGCTCTACGGGATGCCGGACCTGAAAACCGAGTCGCCCTATGTGCAGGATCAGATTGCCACCTATATGAAGACCCTGCTCGGTTGGGGAGTTTCGGGTTTTCGGGTTGACGCGGCCAAACACATGGCCCCTGCCGATGTGAAGGCCATCCTCGTCAAGGCAGGCTCCCCAAAAGCCTATCTGGAAGTGATCGGCGCAGGTGGTGAATCCGCCGAGATCCAGCCCAATCGCTACACCCATATCGACACAGTCACCGAGTTCAAGTACGGCACCGATCTCGCTGCCAACTTCAACGGCAAGATCAAGAATCTCAAAACCCTGGGAGAGAGCTGGGGCCTGCTCCCTTCCGACAAGTCCTTCATCTTCGTGGTCAACCACGACCGCGAGCGCGGTCACGGTGGCGGCGGCATGCTCACTTTTATGAACGGTGCCCGCTATGAGCTGGCCAACGTCTTCATGATGGCCTGGCCCTATGGCTGGAAACAGGTAATGTCGGGATATCGCTTCGAGAACATGGGTACCTACGAAACCGACAAGGGCGCCCCTGGCAGCACACCTTGCTCCGATACCCAGTGGAACTGTGAACAACGCCGTCCACAGATCATGAACATGGCCATGTTCCACAACCAGACCAAGGATCTGCCGGTCAACAACTGGTGGGATAACGGCAACAACCAGATTGCCTTCGGTCGGGGTGACAAAGGTTTCGTCGCCATCAACAACGAAAGCGGCAACCTGATAGCCTCAGTCCAGACCGGACTGCCCGCTGGCGAGTACTGCAACATCCTGAGTGGCAATGATTACTGCAGCGGCGCCTACATCAAGGTCGACGGCAGCGGCAAGGCCAGCCTGGACCTCGTCGGCATGAAGGCCGCCGCCATCCTGGTCGGCTGTACCAAGGCAGCCCCTTGCGGTGGCCTCATTCCGGGTAACCGATTCAGCAGCATGAACCTGCGCGGTACCCATAATGCCTGGGGCAACACGGCAATGCAGGTGGACGCCAACCGCATCTGGTCGGCCATCATCAACTTCACCGGCGCCGGTGACACCAGCGGTGCCCAGCGCTTCAAGTTCGATGTGTTTGGCAACTGGACCGAGAACTACGGTGACAACGAAGGGGACGGCATTGCCGACAAGGGCAGTACCAGGGATATCTACTTCAATGGTGCCGGCCAGTATCGCATCGCTCTCAAGGAGAGCGATCTCAGCTACACGGTCACTGCATTGAACAATAACCAGGCGCCAGTTGCGGTCATCTCGCCCAAAAACCCCAGCGTCAAGCTGGGTGAGAACCTGGTGTTTGACGCCTCAGGCTCCACCGATGATGCCGGTGTGGCGAGTTACAGCTGGTCCACCGGTGGCATCGGCAAGACAGAGACTATCCAGTTCGATACCCTGGGTTCCCGCACAGTGACAGTCACTGTCACCGATATAGAAGGGCTGACAGCCAGTGCCAGCGCGACCGTGAACGTGATCGACGGCAGTGACGCCTACACCAGCGAGCTGCCGACCCTGCACTTTCGCGGTACCCCGAACGGCTGGGGTGTTCTTGCCATGACCCTGGTCGCCGACAATCAGTGGGAAGCACGAGTCACCTTCGATGGCCAAACCAACCAGCGCTTCAAGTTCGATGTAAAGGGTGACTGGAGCCAGAACTACGGGGATACCAACAAGGATGGCGTCGCCGAGCTGACCGGTGCCGACATCACTACCCCGGTGGTGGGAGCCTATGTGGTCCGCTTCAACGATCAGACACTGACCTACAGCCTGAACGCCCAGTAAACCCCAAGGGGTTGCGACGCTTTCAAGTTGCTACCAACCAGCAGGGCCTCCTTCCCATCCGGGCAGGGGGCCAGGCTCATGTGGAGCCATATAAACTGCCCCTTGCCCCCACACGATAGTGCGCCCTCTGTCATTTCCCGGTCGCCGACTCGCAGGCATACTGAGTCGACATTCCCATGCAGGAGCGCATATGGAACAGCTACAAAATCTGAAAGCCGAGGGACGGATCGAAGAGGCTCGTCAACACGGCCTGCTTCAGCTCGCAGAGCATCCGCAAAACGCCGAGCTGCATTATGAAGTGGCTGGCCTGCACGATAACCTGGGGCGAGAGGCACAGGCGATCCCCCTCTATCAGCGGGCCATCGCACTGGGGCTGGCGGGTGAGGCGCTGCGCGGAGCCTGGCTCGGCCTTGGCAGCTCTTATCGCACCACAGGACAGTATCCGGAGGCGCTGACGGCCTTCGAGCAGGGTCAGGCCTGCTTCCCGAATGCCAATGAGTTCAAGGTATTTCGCGCCATGGTTTGCTACAACCTGGGGCGCCACAAGGAGGGAATGGAGAGCCTGCTGGCGGTGCTGGCAGAGACGACAACCGCTCCCGCTCTGATCCCTTATCGACGCGCCATGGCGCTCTACGCCACCGATCTGGACCGGCAATGGTAAGCGCCAGAAACGACAACGCCGCTCATGATGAGCGGCGTTGTCTGGATTTGGTGGCCCCTGCCCGACTTGAACGGGCGACCAATCGATTATGAGTCGACTGCTCTAACCAACTGAGCTAAGGGGCCAGAATGTTGGTTTGCGGCGCGGATTTTTAATTACCTACATAACAATCACTTACAAGCATGCTGTGTATCATTATGTCTCAGATAGTAACAGGTAGCTTCATTCCAAGTACACTTGCAAGTACACTTCGAAAATATTGAAGTGCACTTAGCGAGGTTTGCCATCCAATGCCATTGACTCACAGTGAAGTAAACGCGCTACCCGCGAAAAAGAACCCGTATTTTCAGACTGACGACAATCGCACCCGAGGAGAAGGGAGGTTAGGTGTACAGGTATTCCCTAGTGGCACAAAGACCCTGACGTTTCGCTACAGGCGCGATGGGAAGTGGGCATTTATACCGCTTGGCAGCTTCCCAAACCTCACCCTTGCCGATGCCCGCGAGAAGGCCAAGGCGTTTGGTCAGATGATCCGCGATGGCCTAGACCCCAAAGACGAGCTGGCCCGTCAAGCAAAGGAGCGGGAGCAAGAAAAGCGGGAGCATGAGCAGCAAGGAACCATTGAGCAGCTATTCAAAAGCTACACCGAGCAGATGAATAAGGATGGCAAGCGCACCTATGAGGCCGTATTGGTGGCCTTGGAGAAAGAGACCTACCCAGTAATCAAACCCACGACCAAAGCTAAGGACGTGACCGCACACGATATCAAAATCATTCTGGCACACATGATCCACCGTGGTGCTGCTACCCAATCCAATCGAGTCAGAAGCTATCTAATGGCCGCATTCAATTACGGGCTAAAGCATGACAACGACCCCGCCAACTTCATAGACGATGCCAAATTTGGTTTGGTGCTTAATCCGGTGGCTGCCATACCCAAGCAAAAGGCCGCCGAACGCGTTGGGGAGCGTTTCCTAACGTGGGCAGAGGCTCGCCAGTTGCTCGATGATATGGAGCAACCCACTAGCTTAGGCTTGACCCTGCGCAGCCTGATCCGACTCTGTTTCTTCACGGGCGGCCAACGTCCCTATGAACTTGCCGCCTCACGCTGGGCAAGTATCGACTGGCAAGCCAAGACCCTGACCATTACCGCCGAGCTTTCCAAGAATGGCCGCCCCCACCTGATCCCCCTTACTGATAGTGCCTTACGAGTACTGAGAGAGCAGCAAGAGGAAACGGCGGGTAGCCCCTTTATCTTTGCTCACGCCACCAAGCCAAACGAGCCAATGCCGATGGCCTCACTTAGCCAAGCGATTGACCGTTACCGTAAACGCACCGAGATGGCGCACTTTATCCCCCGCGATTTTCGCCGCACCTGTAAGACCCTGATGGGTGAGCTTGGCATAGCTAAAGATCTGCGCGACCGCCTACAGAATCACGCCCTGAATGACGTATCCAGTAAACACTATGACCGATATGAGTACCTACCAGAGAAGCGCCGAGCCTTGGAGCTATGGGAGCGGCGGTTATTGGATCTGGCAGCGGATACCGTGGTTTCCGTTAACTTTGGGGGACGTGAGTTATCTTCCTGACGCCAAAGGCGCTACCATGCTGGTTAGTTATGTCAAGCTAGGGCAGGGATGGAATGGCAATAACAATAGGCTACGGTTTGCTTGCTCTTTTGGCTGTGGGAATCTGTTTATATCAAGTGTTCATTAGACTAAACCCCGAAGCAAAAACTGTAAGAAAGGGAGTAAAATTATTGTCACGTGCCCTGGGGATTAAGTCATCATTGGTATCACGTATGATGATGGATCTTGGGCCTAAGAATGGTTATGAGCTGTGTCATATGGTGGAGCAAACAAAGGGGAATACAGACGCCCCTTTCCACTTCATATATGAGTGTGGTGCGCTGATATTTTTCTTCCATTGGTGTTTGTATAAGACCCCCTCAGATGTTCATTGGTTGCACCAACACTTAGCAAAACAGGGGTTTTCAATTGATCAGATTAGCATGGATGAAGATGCGTTAGGCATGGCACAGTCGATACTCTCTAATATTGATTTACGTGGGTACGACTTGCACAAGCTTCACAAAGCCCTCTCTGCTTTCATTGCCAAGTTTGAGGAGTACCTTGATAGTGATGGCAGTCAGGAACCGCCAAGGATCGTTTTAGACTAGGGCTTGATTGTCATGGATTTTTATAGAAAAGTCTCCTTCATAGCGATCATTGCTGTGTTGCTGATCTTGGTGGCAGGGCCATTCCTTTTCAAGTTCTATCCAAACTTTGAAAAGGGAAAGATTATGTGTGAGTCACAAGGAGGGCACGTTAGCTTTGAAGGACGAGACATCAGGGTTTATGACGATAGAATCGAATTGGTTGGTGTCTGGGGAATATTGGATAGTGGTAAGCCCAGACACATTTTGATCCAAACCAAAGGACGTTTGTGTGTGATTGAAGAAAGCAACGCTGATTAGATAAACACACAGGAAGGCGTCTAGGAGACTCTCTAACGAGGTTTAGGAGATTACCTGTAGAATCCATAGGCTACGCCTAGTGACACTCTATGACATACGTAAGCAGACTAACGCCTTCGGCAAAGAGTAAAGATACGCCTAAAAGAAGAGAAGGAACCTACACAGTCCATGACTGTAGGTAGCTAGTGGCCAAGGGCTACTGAAGGACAGGAGAGAAGTAGTTTGTCTTTTCTCTCTTTCCTTTAGGCGTATCTTTAGCTTGGCCCTGCCGGCCTGAGGCACATACAGTCAGATAGTTTCTATATACGCCTTCGGCACAAGGGGGGCACTGTGTGCCCTGTAATAGTTATTTATTTATCTGTTACGTTATTTGTTATTGGGCAATTGGTGCCCCCCCCCAGGCAATTGGTGCCCCCCCCCCCCCCCCCCCCCTTACACTAAGAATAGATGACTGATTAATGGTATCACCTTCTAGGCTAGAGTCATGCCACACTAGCTTAACATCAAAAGATTAAAAATATTTGTCAGGTTTTTTGAAAAATCGGGGTATATATAAGTAAGAACAACATGAAAATAGAGTCTGCTCGGGGATAAGCCCTTGCGGACTGTTACCGTCCATAGCAGAAACAGGTAGAAAATATGTACAGCGAACAGAACGGCTTGCGAGTAAAGCTGCCTGCCTTTGTGGCGAATGACCTTATCAAGTACCTGCCAGAAGGCATGAAACCTACTCGCTTTATTGTCAGCCTCATCCTTAGGGAACTGGCTAAGAAAAAGAGAGGATCACACACGAGTGATGACGCAATTAGAGATAACAACGAGGTTGTGTAGAGCAACCCTTCCTGATCTATCTAGCAATGACAAGCATACCCTGATAGCAATATCTTCCTTCGTTAATCCCCAACGTGATAAAGACGCTCGCGCTTGGCCAACCAATCAACGGTTGGCATCCATCACAAATCTTTCAGAGCGTTCAATCAAGTACTCATTAGCCCGTCTTGAAGAGCTACAGTACTTAGAGCGCGTGACTAAGTTCCACCAAGACAGTAACTCCCGTTCGAGAATCCTCATTCTTAACCTCGACAAACTCGCCCCTCCTAAAGAACAGCCGGACCCAGTCCCAGTACAAGACGTGTATGCAGAAGAAGAATGGGCATGGGGAAGTGACGATGATGATCAAGATAATTGGTGAGTTGATATTTCTTTACCCCTTCGTGGTGTTCCTCACCCACACCCTTTCTATTTTTATTTTTCATAGGTGAATCTAATGAAACGTTTCAATTCGACACACGAGCAGTTCAACCAAGCCAAGGGCATCGCTACTAGAACATACTTAGAAAAACTGGTGGGCCCCGTTCAAGAACTCCTTGCGTTTGGCTACGGATACAACGCGATGGCGTCAGCGCTGAATGAAAAAGGATTGCTAACCCAACGAGGCAAACCTTTCTCTCGTGAGAGTGTGCGTACCCTCTTAAATAACTTACGGCTTTCTACTGTGGGAGCGGAAGAACAAGAATGCAAAGAACAATAATAGCGCACCTCGATCAATATGGCCGATGCTGCGCAGTAGGACGAGATCGAGCAGGGGAGTTAATCCTCCTAGCAGGATGCTTAGATAACGCGGTGAGTTACAGAGAACTCCCAGAAAGGTACATAAGCTTGGCTATGCGAGAGATCAGTAACACCGTCTCCTCTGAGGGCGTCACGGTCGTAGTTGGCGAGGAGGTTGTTACTGTATGAACCTCTATCGCGTCTATTACAACCAACAAGACAAGGCGGTATGTGTAGAGCGCCAAAGCGCAAATGGTATCATCAAAGTGATTGCAGGCATCAGGCCGACCAGCCTTTACAGCCGATTGCTAGTCACTGATACTTTTACTCTCTCTGAAGCAATCGATGAAGCCTTACTCACAAAGCAAGAACAATTGAATAAATCGAAAGGGATGCGCTACCAACGTACCCCAGAGCTAGAGCGAGAGATTAAGCTCGGTTGTTCCCACTCTGTATTGCATACCAAATACGGCCTTTCTAAACGCACTTATCATCGACTGCGTAACGAGCTTATTAGTGCCACTCCCCCTACCCTGTAGGGCAGTACCTCCCCCCTGTGTCACTTCCTCTCCAGACCTTGTCTATCAAGGCTTAAAACAGCCATTTTTAGCAAAGTAGGACTCTTACTATGTGGTGTTTTCTTAACACACGCAAACGGGTTCCTGTAACCCACTGTGACCACTACCGCGATTATTCAAAATTCAAGAACTATGACATTGATGCCCCTTTCACCTGGGCACCTAACCCCTTTCGGAGAAGTTAAATATGAATGAACAAATCAAAGACCTGTTTCAAGACGAATCAATTAGTGATGATCAGCTTGCAGCCATCATTCAAGAGGCTCAAGGCGACGCCTCTAAAGTGAGCAAGAGCATGAAAGCTCTTGGTATTGGTGCTGGCTCTAAAGAGCACATTGCTTATATGCAGTCATTGAAGAATGATGCTATGCGCAAACATGGATTCTCTGAAGCTCCCCAACAAACAGAATTTACGGGGGAAGAACTAGCCAACGCCAATTGGACAACCAAGCAATGGCAGCAATGGGAACGGGCTAGACGTGTGAAAGCTGGTTATAAGCCAAATCCGCTTAACAACACTCAGGACGCTGTAGAGTTCTTCAAGAAGCTGAGAGGTGGTTAATGCCTCTCATCAAGAAGCCCAAGATAGCAAATTTCAAATTCGGAGGGCAGGCAGATAAGCCTGTCCGCACTCATGAATACAAACCAGATGTTATCAAATTCTCTTACAAGGGCATTGTCATTGAGCGTAAAGGCTCTAGCTACCGCATTACGCCACCCAAACTTAAAGGCTTTGATATGGCTTTGTGTGATGGTGTCTATACCGATACTCGTTCGCTACAAGGGACGCTTGATTTGGCCCTTCTGAACGTTGACAGCGAACGCCAAGAAGAGCTAAGGGCGCTGAATATCAATTACCACTGTCCAGCTTGTAAGGGCGTAACGCTCATTCAGAAGAAAGATTGGCGCGATGAGCGTATCTCTTGCCCTTTATGCGCTCGACACTCCCATTATTCCTACTATGAAGCCGTGAAAGATGAAGTAATCCGGTGACAGAGGGGAAGCGCTTTACCCCTTACGCCTCTCAAGACATACAGTCCCCATCTGATTACTATCCTCTGTTGCTAGTACATCTATGGGGTTGTATTGGCTATTGCAGAGAGGGCCATTTGTCATATTTTCTGTGAGATTTTTTCAAGCCTCATTGCATATATATAAGAACCCCCCTTACCCCCTGCTCCCCTCCATGCAATTCCCCCCAGCAAATCGACGATGCCTCTCTCCGCTCCCCACACAACTTTTCTTCCTGTCCCCTAAAACCACTGTCATTGTGTCAACCCATCACTGGGCAATTGATAGGGCTTGGAATGCCGTCACCATTCCGCCCCTAGCAGTTAGCTAAGTACACTCACAAGTACACTTCAAAACGCCAGAAATAGAAAAGGCGCAGCGGTTACTAACCTACTGCGCCTTTCTGGATTTGGTGGCCCCTGCCCGACTTGAACGGGCGACCAATCGATTATGAGTCGACTGCTCTAACCAACTGAGCTAAGGGGCCAGAATGTTGGTTTGCGGCGTGGATTATAGGGGATGTCTGCTAGTCAGTCCATAGGCAGATCAATCACTTGGCGACATTTTGTCCACTCGGCTATCAATATGTCTGTCCCCCGGCCTCTTCGTGAAACCCGAATAAAACAAAGCCCCGCATGGCGGGGCTTTTGAGACGACAACTCGGGCAGATACCTAGGGACTATTCGTCCAGGAAGCTACGCAGCACTTCCGAGCGGCTCGGATGGCGCAGCTTGCGCAGCGCCTTGGCTTCGATCTGGCGAATACGCTCACGGGTAACGTCGAACTGCTTGCCCACTTCCTCGAGGGTGTGGTCAGTGTTCATGTCGATCCCGAAACGCATCCGCAGTACCTTGGCTTCACGAGCGGTCAGACCGGCCAGCACTTCGCGGGTCGCGTTGCGCAGGCTTTCGCTGGTGGCTGCATCCGCTGGCAGGGCCAGGGTGGTATCTTCGATGAAGTCGCCCAGGTGGGAATCTTCATCATCACCAATGGGCGTCTCCATGGAGATAGGCTCTTTGGCAATTTTCAGTACCTTGCGGATCTTGTCTTCCGGCATGCCCATGCGCATGGCCAGCTCTTCCGGGTTCGGTTCACGACCCATCTCCTGCAGCATCTGACGGGAGATACGGTTGAGCTTGTTGATGGTCTCGATCATGTGTACCGGGATACGGATGGTACGGGCCTGATCCGCAATGGAGCGGGTAATGGCCTGACGGATCCACCAGGTGGCATAGGTCGAGAACTTGTAGCCACGACGGTATTCAAACTTGTCTACCGCTTTCATCAAACCTATGTTGCCCTCTTGGATCAGATCCAGGAACTGCAGACCGCGGTTGGTGTACTTCTTGGCGATAGAGATAACCAGACGCAAGTTCGCCTCAACCATCTCTTTCTTCGCACGGCGGGCCTTGGCCTCACCAATGCTCATGCGACGGTTGATGTCCTTGATCTGCGCGATGGACAGCCCCGTCTCTTCTTCAATCTGCTGCAGTTTGCCGATGGAACGCAGTACTTCTTCGTCCATCTCAAGCAGACGTGGAGACCAAGCCTTGCCAGCCTGTTTCTGGTATTCAAACCAGGCAGTTTCACACTCGTTGTTGGTGAAGGCCGCAACGAAGGTTTTCTTCGGCATTTTGGCCTGCTCAACGCAGAGCTTCATGATGATGCGTTCCTGCACGCGGACGCGCTCCATCATTTCGCGCATATTGTTGACCAGGCGATCGAACTGCTTGGGCATCAGGCGGAATTGACGGAACACATCGGCCAGCTGGGCAATCGCAGCTTGGGTATCTTCGTGAGCACGGCCATTCTTCTGAATGGAGAGGCGAGTTACCTCATACTGGGCACGCAGATCACCAAACTTCTCGCGAGCAACTTCCGGATCAGGACCACCGTCACCTTCGTCATCCGAGCTGTCACCATCGTCGTCTTCATCTTCGTCTTCGTCTTCGTCTTCGTCGGCCAGATCGTCTTCGCCAAGTTCGGAACCGATATGGGTAGCAGTCGGTGCTACATCATCGGCTTCGTTAGGATCGATAAAACCTGAGATGATATCGGACAGACGCAGCTGTTCGGCTTCGTATTTATCATACTGCTCAAGCAGATAGGTAATCGCTTCCGGGTACTCTGCCACAGAGCTTTGTACCTGGTTGATACCGTCTTCGATCCGCTTGGCGATGTCGATTTCGCCTTCGCGGGTCAGCAGTTCGACGGTACCCATTTCCCGCATGTACATGCGGACGGGATCGGTCGTACGACCAATCTCAGATTCAACAGATGCCAGTGCCTGGGCCGCTGCTTCGGCAGCGTCCTCATCGGCAGTACCACCTTCAGCCATGATAAGGTCATCGGCATCCGGGGCGTTTTCAACCACCTGAATACCCATGTCGTTGATCATCTGGATGATGTCTTCGATCTGGTCAGAGTCGACAATGTCTTGCGGGAGGTGATCGTTCACCTCGGCATAGGTCAGGTAGCCCTGTTCTTTACCTTTGGCAACGAGGAGTTTAAGCTGAGACTGCGGGGTTTGCTCCATAGAACTCATCCGGTTGGTGATGCTAGGTTGCGCGTACAGTGCGCTGCTGCGCAAATAGCCAATTCTAATAGAAAACCGCCAGACATGCTATGTCTGGTTGCGGCGTCGGTCGTGAGAAACCCCTGCCCGCAGTATTGTCGGGGCCAGGCGGTCATAAAGTGTTTGCTTTTAATCCCGTCGATTCGGGCAACGCTATTTATATTGGGACTAATCACTCAATTATCAAGCCCCACTCTCATTTCTTTTCTCAGTCTGTACTTCTCTGATCAGCATCATCAGCTCCTGTGTTTCCTCAGAGCTTAGCCCTTCCTGAGCCACTTTGGCCTGCAATTCTTCAATTCGTTGCTTCAGAAACTGGTTAATAAAGCCGACGAAGGTATCCTGCAATTCTCCCAGAATATCCGGCTCCTGGTCGAGCTTTACCTCTTCAAACAAGTCGTGCATTGCCAACTGGGCCAGGATCTCGCCTTCTTTGGTACCACGCCAGTGTTCCAGCAAGATGCCGGTAGTAATGCCGGATTGCGCCAGGATCTGCTGATGCAGCTGCAACAGAAACTTGATGCCTTGTACCCGCAATCCAGCCAGCTCAGGCATGGCCGGCAGTTCGGCGGTGACCGACGGATACTGTACCATCAGCGCCAGTGCTCGGCGCAATGGTGTCAGCTTGGCAGCTTTGGGTTTGGTGAGTTCTGCCTTCGGCTGGCTATTGCGGGCGAACAATTCGGCAATACGTTGTTTATTCTCCCCCCAGCGCATCATGCTGGAGAGGCGGGTGATCAACCCTTCGCGGGTAAACCCTTCCGGTACGCGGCGAATAAGCTCGGCTGCCTTGTTGGCCACCTCGAACTTGCCCGCCTCACCGGAGAGGGCAGCATCCCGCCCCAGACGCTCGAACATGAAGTCGGCGAAGGGTTGAGCTTGATCCAGCAAGGCCTCAAAACCTTCCTTACCAATCTGACGCACCAGCGAATCCGGATCTTCTCCATCGGGCAGGAACACGAATTTGAGTTCACGTCCATCCTGCAGATGGGACAGTGCATTATCCAGCGCTCGCCAGGCCGCTTCACGACCGGCATTGTCACCGTCGTAGCAGCAAACCACCTCTGCCGTGGTGCGAAACAGGGTGTGGATATGGTCAGTTGTGGTGGCGGTTCCCAAGGCAGCAACGGCATAGTCGATGTCGTATTGACCAAGCGCCACCACATCCATGTAGCCTTCGACTACCAGGATCCGGCGCGGATCTTTGTGTGCCTGTTTCACTTCGTAGAGACCGAACAGCTCCCGCCCCTTGTGAAAGATCGGGGTTTCCGGCGAGTTCAGGTACTTGGGCGTGCCATCACCCAGCACCCGGCCACCGAAACCTATGACTCGGCCCCGCTTGTCACGGATCGGGAACATGATGCGATCGCGGAAGCGATCATAGCTGCCGGCACCGCTGTCACGAGTGATCAACATGCCACCCGAGATGAGCAACTGCTCGTGATCGCGGCTGGCGCCAAAACGGCGTCTCACCTGATCCCAATCTGCTGGGGCATAACCAATATTGAAACGCTTGACCACTTCCCCGGTCAGCCCGCGCCCCTTCAAGTATTCCACCGCCTGGGGGGCACTCTTCAGGTTGCTTTCATAGAAGCGGGCGATCTGGCTCATCAGCTCATAGAGATCCTTGCTGACGGCGGGTTGGGAACTGGCGGAGCCACCCATGCTCTGCTCGCGAGGTACCTGCATGCCCTGCATGCTGGCGAGCTCTTCGATAGCATCGGGAAATTCGAGACCGTCGTACTCCATGACAAAACCGATGGCATTGCCGTGGGCACCACAACCGAAACAGTGATAGAACTGTTTTTCCTGGCTGACGGTAAAAGAAGGGCTTTTTTCGTTATGAAAAGGGCAGCAAGCCTGGTAGTTCTTACCGGCTTTTTTCAGCCGCACTCGCGAGTCGATCAGCTCGACTATGTCTGTGCGTACGAGCAGATCATCGATAAAGGATTGTGGGATCCTGCCTGCCATAACCGTCCTGTTTCACTGCGTAGAAAATAAAAAAGCCGCGCATTCCCAAGGAAGCACGGCTTCTTCGACCAAACAAGAGAGTTGCCTGTTACGCCAAGCGGGTTTTCACCTGAGCACTGACGGCGCCGACGTCGGCACGCCCCTGAATTTTCGGCTTCAAGACAGCCATGACCTTGCCCATATCAGCCATGACGGCAGCACCACTTTCAGTGATGGCTTGCTCAATCAGTGCGGCAATTTCGTCTGCGGTCAGCTGTTGTGGCAGGAATTCCTGCAGCACAACGATCTCGGCGGACTCTTTGTCGGCGAGATCCTGGCGACCAGCAGCTTCAAATTGGCTGATGGAATCGCGGCGCTGTTTGACCATTTTGGTCACGACAGCGAGGATATCCTCATCATTGAGCTCGATACGGGAATCAACTTCACGTTGCTTGATTTCTGCCATCAACAAACGGATCGCCCCCAAGCGAGCCTTATCTCTGGCAAGCATGGCAAGTTTTTGTTGATCCTTGAGTTGATCCTTCAGAGACACGGCATTATCCCCCGATTAGTACAGGCGGATACGACGTGCGTTTTCGCGAGACAGCTTCTTGGCGTGACGCTTTACAGCAGACGCTTTGGCGCGCTTACGAATGGTAGTCGGCTTCTCGTAGAACTCACGGCTACGAACTTCAGACAGGATACCGGCCTTTTCGCAAGAACGCTTGAAGCGACGCAGAGCAACGTCAAACGGCTCATTTTCACGGACTTTGATTACTGGCATGTGCCTTTCACCTCAGTGATATATTGTTAGCTGACCATCAGTCGATCAGCATGTCTTAAAATGGTGCGAAATTATACTCTGGACAGGGAATGAAAGTAAACCCGCAGAGATCGCTCTGGTTTAAAAAACCCGCGAAGGTTACCATAGCCGTCTCATTTTAGCAGTGAAATTTTTTAGCAATGCGTGTATTGGGCATAGAGACATCCTGTGACGAAACCGGGATCGCGATCTTCGACGATCAAAAAGGGATCCTTTCCCATCAGTTGTACAGCCAGGTCAAGCTGCATGCGGACTACGGTGGCGTTGTCCCCGAGCTCGCCAGCCGAGATCATGTTCGCAAGACGATCCCCTTGATCCAGGCCGCATTGCAAGAGGCGGGACTGGGTAAAGATGACATCGACGGCATCGCGTATACCGCGGGCCCGGGCCTGGTGGGCGCCATTCTGGTAGGGGCCACCATAGGCCGCTCGCTGGCCATGGCGTGGAACAAACCGGCCATCGCCGTACATCATATGGAAGGCCACCTGCTGGCTCCCATGCTGGAAGAGAGAGCGCCCGAGTTCCCCTTCGTGGCACTGCTGGTCTCCGGTGGTCACTCCATGCTGGTGCGGGTTGACGGTATCGGCAGCTATCTGCTGCTAGGCGAGTCCATCGATGATGCCGCCGGCGAGGCGTTCGACAAGACCGCCAAACTGATGGGGCTGGACTACCCGGGTGGCCCACTGCTTTCCAGGCTGGCAGAAAAGGGCACCACCGGACGTTTCCACTTCCCCCGTCCCATGACTGACCGTCCTGGGCTCGACATGAGCTTTTCCGGTCTCAAGACCTTTGCCGCCAACACCATAGCAGCCAACGGTGACGATGAGCAGACCCGTGCCGATATCGCCCGTGCGTTTGAAGATGCGGTGGTCGATACCCTGGCTATCAAGTGCCGTCGCGCTCTGAAAGAGACCGGCCTCAAACGGCTGGTGGTAGCCGGTGGCGTCAGTGCCAACCGTCACCTGCGAGCCCAGCTGGCCGAGCTGATGGAGAGCCTCAAGGGTGAGGTGTTCTATCCGCGTACCGAGTACTGCACCGATAACGGCGCCATGATCGCCTATGCCGGCATGCAGCGCCTGAAGGCAGGTGTGTTCGAGCCGCTTGCGGTCAAAGCAGTACCACGCTGGCCACTGGACACTCTGGATCCGGTGTGATCTTGCGGATCCAGTTGCAATAGAAGAAGGGGCACATGGCCCCTTCTTCATTTCTATCAGCAGTATCAGACTGCCTTGGTACTAACTAATTGGTACGAAACAGTGCCTCAATGGAGAGCCCCTGCCCCAGCAGGATCTCCCGCAGGCGACGCAGTCCTTCCACCTGGATCTGGCGTACCCGCTCCCGAGTCAAGCCTATCTCGGATCCTACATCTTCCAGCGTGGCCGGTTCATAACCGAGCAGACCGAAACGACGTGCCAGTACTTCGCGCTGCTTGGGATTAAGCTCTTCCAGCCAGTGCACTATGCTGGCACGCATGTCGTCATCCTGCGACTCCAGCTCGGGCCCCATGCCACGTTCATCAGAGAGCACATCCAGCAGCGCCTTGTCACGATCGCCACCGATGGGGGTATCCACCGAGGTGATCTTCTCGTTGAGCTTGAGCATACGATTTACGTCGTCTACCGAGCGATCCAGTGCAAAGGCGATGTCCTCTGCAGTCGGTTCATGATCGAGACGATGGGAGAGTTCACGAGCAGTACGCAGATAAACGTTCAGCTCTTTGACCACATGAATAGGCAGACGGATGGTGCGGGTCTGGTTCATGATGGCCCGCTCTATGGTCTGGCGGATCCACCAGGTGGCATAGGTGGAAAAACGAAAGCCGCGTTCCGGGTCGAATTTCTCTACCGCGCGGATGAGGCCAAGGTTGCCCTCTTCGATGAGATCCAGCAGCACCAGGCCGCGGTTGTTGTAGCGACGGGCGATCTTGACCACCAATCTCAGGTTGGACTCAATCATGCGCTTGCGGGCGGCTTTGTCGCCTCGCAACGCACGACGAGCGTAATAGACTTCTTCTTCGGCGGTGAGCAAGGGGGAGAAGCCAATCTCCCCCAAATAGAGCTGGGTAGCATCCATCACCTTGTTGACTTCCGGAGCCATCAGTTCATCGGAAATAGTCTCTTCAACTTCAGCGGCTACTTCCTGAACCTCTTCTTCCTCACGGGTCTCCAGCTCTTCGTCGAACTCTAACTCGGCATCCTGCATAACCAGTTGTTCTTGGCTCATGGTGTGTCTCCCTGACCTGAACCAGAGTAAGACTTAACTCTCTGGGGTTAACGCTTTGGCAAATAGCTCATCGGGTTTATCGACTTGCCTCGATACCGGATTTCAAAGTGCAAACGCACATCCGGCGCGTCCGTGCTGCCCATGTTGGCAATGACCGCTCCGCCTTTGACGCTATCCCCTTCCTTCACTCGCAACTCGTCGTTGTGAGCATAAGCCGAGAGGTAGTCATCATCATGCTTGAGGATGATCAGCTTGCCATACCCCCTTAGTGCGCTACCCGCATAGACGACTTTTCCGCCACTCGCTGCGTAGACGGGTTGCCCCTTCTGGCCAGCGATATCTATGCCTTTGTTTCCCTGTTCTGCAACGGAGAAACCCTCAACTATCCGGCCTTGCGTCGGCCAGTGCCAAGAAAGTCTCGACTGAGGTTTATTGTTGTTTTTTTGTTCTCTTATCTGAGCGTATTCTTTTGAAGATGGCTGAGCAATCGTTTTCTGTTTGATAAATGGTGTGGTCGTACCTGATGGTGCCATTGCAAGCGGTTTGGGGCCGCTACTTTGCGGTGTGACAGGACGCGTCACGGCAACCATCTGGCCACCACCCATAGCGGCAGACTGTACGTTCAGCACCTGACCAACATGGAGCCCATATGGCACCTGCAGGTTGTTGCGCTGTGCAAGTGTTTGATTCGACATGCCAAACTGACGGCCAATACTGCTTAACGTGTCGCCACGACGCACTTGATAGGTGCTGGCGCTGCGATTGGCAGTCAGGGTATTGCTACCGGATGCATCGAGCCTGAGCTGCTGTCCCGGGTAGATGTTATAGGGAGGGCTGATACCGTTGAGGCTGGCCAGTGATGGCACATCGTTACCCGAATTGAAGGCGATGGAGTAGAGGGTATCCCCTTTTTTCACCGTGTAGCTGTTGCCCTGAATAGCAGGTTGGGCCGCCCCATGACGAGCCGGTATGGTGGAGACAAGGCGATCATTGCCCAATCCCTGTACCGGAGCAGCAGTCTTGCTGGAAGAGCAAGCGAGCAGCAGCCATGACAACACGACGATACTGCTTCCTTGCCAGACACGCGAACGCATAGTGGATCCTTAACGACTAAACCAGAAATAGGCCGCAACGGCCAAACCAATACAGAGCCAGCCCAGCACATCCACATAGTGCATCAGCTTGCGCTCCATTTTCTCACCGCCCCAGCGCATCAGGCCTGCCACCAGGAAGAAGCGCATGCCACGGCCGATCAGCGAGGTCACAATGAAGGGCAACAGTGCCATATGCAGCAAGCCCGCCGTGACGGTAAACACCTTGTAGGGGATTGGCGTGAAGCTGGCAATAAAAATCACCCAGATGCCCCACTGCTCGAACCACTGCTGTGCCAGGGCAATCTTGCCTTCATACCCCACAGAGACCACCAACGGCTGCACCAGCGGCTCCCACAGGGCATAGCCGAGCGCATAGCCGAACACTGCCCCCAATACGGAGAAGATCGTCGCCAGGGTAGCGTAGTGCCACGCCTTGTGCGGCTTGGCCAGCGCCATGGGCGCCAGCATGACGTCAACCGGAATAGGCCAGAACACCGACTCGATGAAAGCAGTGATCGCCAGATAATAAGGGGCATACCTGTGACGAGCCCACTGCATCACCAGCACATACAGACGAGAAAACAGCTTCACTCAACATCTCCATCAATTAGGGGAACAAAGCGCACAGGCTCCAGGATCCGGCTGGTCAGCTGGGAACCGGCCCGTTCGATTAGCTGCAAGGTCTGATGACTATCGCCCACCGGCAGCACCAGACGGCCACCATCGGCCAGTTGATCAGTGAGAGCAGTAGGCACTTCACTGGCCGCAGCCGTCACCAGAATTGCATCGAACGGCCCTTTATTGGGCCACCCCAGCCAGCCGTTGCCGTGCTTGGCCGAGACGTTGTGCAGATCAAGCTGGCGCAGTCGGCGCCGGGCCTGGAACTGCAGCGACTTGATCCGCTCCACCGTATAGACGTGCTCCACCAGATGTGCCAGCACGGCGGTCTGGTAACCGGAACCAGTACCAATCTCCAGCACGTGGGCCGGATCATTCTGGATCAGCAGCTCGGTCATCCGCGCCACCATGTAAGGCTGGGAGATGGTCTGACCATTGCCGATGGGCAACGCCGTGTTATCCCATGCCTTGTGGGCCATGGCTTCATCCACAAACAGCTGACGCGGTACTTTCGCAATCGCCGCGAGTACGCGGAAATCACGAATGTCCTGTGCGATCAGCTGGTTCAACAGGCGCTGTACTATCACACCTTCATCCCTGCAGGTCTAACCAAGCCCCCAGACCCGCCAGACTGCTGTATGCAGTCATATCGATGGTCAGGGGGGTGATCGAGACATAGCCCTGCTCGATGGCGGCGAAATCCGTGCCTTCTCCCGCATCTTGCTGGTTGCCGGGGGGACCAATCCAGTAGATCGGCTGACCACGAGGATCCTCGGTACAGATCACCGACTCCGCCCGATGTCGATTGCCAAGGCGTGTCACCTTGATCCCCTTTACCTGATCAAGGGGCAGGTCGGGCACGTTCACATTGAGGATCTGATCGGCAGGCAGCGGATGCACCATCACCCCCCTCACCAGTTGAGCTGCATAATGGGCCGCCGTGGCGAAGTGGGTCCGTCCTACCAGTGAGATAGCAAGGGAGGGGAAACCGAGATGGCGTCCTTCGGTCGCCGCCGCGACCGTGCCTGAGTAGATGACATCATCTCCCAGGTTGGCGCCATGATTGATGCCTGCAACGACCATGTCCGGCTCGGGGCGCACCAGTTCGTTGACCGCCAGATGCACACAGTCGGTCGGGGTGCCCTTCACCGCATAGTAACCGTTTTCGCTGATACGGGAGACCCGCAGCGGTACTTCCAGCGTCAGGGAGTGACTCGCGCCGCTGCGATTGCGATCCGGCGCAACTACTGTGACCTCGCCACACGCCCTCAGTGCATCGCTGAGCGCGCGAATGCCCTCGGCATGCACACCATCGTCATTACTGACCAGAATTCGCATCGGACTGATTCCTGAAACCATGATCGGCCTCTTCGGCCTGCATTAATTCGCGTACCACGCTGGTCGCAAAGGCGCCGGCCGGCAGGAAGAAGGACAAGGTCAACACCTCGCCGTCCAGCTGCCAGCTCATCTGTTCCGGCTTGAGCAGCAGCGGGCGGCGATCCTGATCCAGTCCGGCTTTTTCCAGCCCGTCACACCACTCGGCATAAGGAGCCAGCACCGCCTGCTCAAACTCGGCGGCAGCGCCCTGGCTTGCCAGGCGGCCGCGTCCCCACTGGGGGGCGGTCAGCTGCACGTCACCGGAAGCCAGCCGTGCAGCCAGCTCAGGGGTCAGCACCTCTTCACTGAAGATGGAGTGGCTGCCTTTGAGCATCACGCAGTCGCCGGCCAGCAGCTGATGGGCCAACCCCTGCTCGATGCGGGCACTGACGATGGCATTGAACAGCATGCTGCGGGCGGCGGAGAGATAGAGAGAGCGCTTGTTGCGATCCTTGATCCGCTTGCCGGCAAACATCGCCTTGGCCGCTTCCAGGTTGTTGCCACCCCGGCCGAAACGCTGCTCGCCATAGTAATTGGGCACCCCCTGAGTGGCGATGGCTTGCAGGCGGGCCTCCAGCCCGTCGGCCTGCGCCAGACCGGTGAGACGCAGGGTGAAATGGTTGCCCTTGAGGTAGCCGACCCGCAATTTGCGGTTGTGGCGCCTGGCTTGCAAGATCTGGATGCTGTCGCTCTCGACCACCGACAAGTTCGGCTCGGCTTTGCCCGGCAAGTGGATGCCGAACCACTGCTCGGTCACAGCGTGGCGATCTTTGAGGCCAGCCCACGTCACCGCATTGCGGTTAACCCCGGCTGCATCGGCCAGCAGGCCCGCAACCCAGGCAGTGTTCTCGCCGGTTTTGCGCACCCGGACGAAGATGTGCTCACCTTCACCACAAGGCTCGAAGCCCAGATCCTCAACCACCACAAAATCGCTGGCCTCGGCCTTGAGAATGCCCTTGGCGGCAGGCACACCATGCAAATAACTGAGCTGTTCCAACATTATTGTTTCACCAGTAAGACGACGGCTTCGGTGGCGATCCCTTCCTTGCGCCCCGTAAAGCCGAGTTGTTCTGTGGTAGTCGCCTTGACATTCACCCGGTTCAAATCACATTGCAGGTCGGCGGCCAGCACGGCGCACATGGCGTCGATATGGGGCGCCATCTTGGGGGCCTGGGCTATGATGGTCACATCCAGATTGCCGATGGCATAGCCCGCGGTTTTTACCCGGGCAAAAACGTCCCGCAGCAGGATACGACTGTCGATCCCCTTGAATTGCGCAGCGGTATCGGGAAAGTGGCGGCCTATGTCACCGGCGCCGATGGCGCCCAGCAGGGCATCGCTCACAGCGTGCAGCACCACATCACCGTCGGAGTGAGCAAGCAGTCCTTGCTCGTACGGCACTGCAACCCCGCCCAGCATGCAAGGCCCCACGCCACCAAACTTGTGTACATCAAAACCATGACCAATTCGCATCATGCTTGGCGTCCTCTCAACATACAGGGACCTACCTCGTCAATTTTGTGCACGTCAAAACCACGTCCAATCCGGATCATGCCTGCTCCTTTAAGTCACTTTCATCGCCAGTGGACACATACGTCGCAAAAACGGCTTAGGTCTGCTGGCTTAAAAACAGCCCAGCCAGAGAGAGATCCTCAGGCCGGGTTACCTTGATATTGTCAGCGCGCCCTTCCACCATCCGCACCGTGAAACCGGCACGCTCCATGGCAGAGGCCTCGTCAGTGATGGTGGCCCCCAGTGCCAGCCCCTCCTCCAGCGCTCGCTTCAGGGTGCGAGCGGGGAACATCTGCGGCGTCAGCGCATGCCAGAGCTGCTCGCGATCGACGGTACCAATGATGTTGCCTGCAGCATCAGAGCGCTTCATGGTATCGCGCACCCGGCTGCCGAGAATGGCGCCCCCACACTGGATGGCGGCGGCGATCAGGGCATCGAGATCGCCATGGGTCAGACAGGGACGGGCGGCATCGTGAACCAGCACCCAGTCACTGTCGGCCGCATGTAACGCATTGAGAACGGAAAAGGCGCGCTCGGCGCCCCCCTCTACCCGCAGGATACGCGCGTCGGCCGCCACTGGCAGGGTTTCGAACCAGCGATCATGAGGCGCCAGCGCCACTACCACCTGCACTATCGCCGGGTGAGAGAGCAGCCGCTCCAGGGTATGTTCGAGAATGGTCTTGCCCGCCAGGTGCAGATACTGCTTGGGACAATCGGCCCCCATCCGGCTGCCGATGCCAGCGGCCGGAACGATAGCGATCACGCCAGTGATTTTCACATCAGTCATCGTAGGGCTCATCGTCCGGCGCCGTCTCCTGATCTTTATCCTTGGGGATAATCCGGTAGAAGGTCTCGCCCTGCTTGATGTAGCCAAGATCGTTGCGCGACAACTCCTCGATGGCCTCAAGGCCCGAGGTTAAATCATCAATCTCGCGATAAATCAGGTTATTACGATCCTTGAGTACCAGATTATCCTGCTGCTGCCGGGAGATGGCATCAGACAATTCGTGATAATCGGACAGGCCATTCTTCCCCAGCCAGAGGTCGTATTGAAGCCCTCCCAACAGGAAGAGCAGGATAAGAGTGAGTAGCCGCATGCACTGAGTCTCCTTCAAGCGGCCTAGTTTCCCATATTCGCAGGCAAGACAAAAGGAAGCCTGTGTCCCGTATGGGTTGGGCCGGAATAAAAAATGCAGAAACCGCAAGCGGCTGAGCCAGATACGAAAAAGCCCCGCCAGATTGGCGGGGCTTTGAGCAGATTAAGGGCGGGCTGGAATTAAGCCTGGCCTTTCACTTCTTTCAGACCGTTGAAAGGAGCTTTGGCACCCAGAGCTTCTTCGATACGGATCAGCTGGTTGTACTTGGCAACACGGTCAGAACGGCTCATGGAACCGGTCTTGATCTGGCCAGCAGCGGTACCCACAGCCAGGTCGGCGATGGTCGCGTCTTCGGTCTCACCGGAACGGTGGGAGATGACGGCAGTGTAACCAGCGTCTTTGGCCATCTTGATGGCAGCCAGAGTTTCGGTCAGGGAACCGATCTGGTTGAACTTGATCAGGATGGAGTTGGCGATGCCGTTGTCGATGCCGCGCTTCAGGATCTTGGTGTTGGTTACGAACAGGTCGTCACCCACGATCTGGATCTTTTTGCCCAGCTCTTTGGTCTGGTAAGCGAAACCGTCCCAGTCAGATTCGTCCAGGCCATCTTCGATGGAGACGATCGGGAACTTGGTGGTCAGGTCAGCCAGGTAGTCAGAGAACTCGTTGGAGGTGAAGATACGACCTTCGCCTTTCAGGTTGTACTCTTTCTTCTCGGCGTCGTAGAACTCGGAAGCAGCGCAGTCCATGGCCAGAGTGATGTCTTTACCCAGTACATAGCCAGCAGCAGCAACGGCTTCTGCGATCACTTCCAGCGCTTCGGCGTTGGATTTCAGGTTGGGAGCGAAACCACCTTCGTCACCAACAGCAGTGTTGTAGCCCTTGGACTTCAGCACTTTGGCCAGGTTGTGGAACACTTCAGCACCCATGCGAACGGCTTCTTTCAGGGTCTTGGCGCCAACCGGCTGGATCATGAACTCCTGGATGTCAACGTTGTTGTCGGCGTGCTCACCACCATTGATGATGTTCATCATCGGCAGCGGCATGGAGTAAACACCCGCAGTGCCGTTCAGCTCGGCGATGTGAGCATACAGCGGCATGCCTTTGGCAGCAGCAGCGGCCTTGGCGTTGGCCAGGGAAACAGCCAGGATGGCGTTAGCGCCAAACTTGGATTTGTTCTCGGTGCCGTCGAGGTCGATCATGATCTGGTCGATAGCAGCCTGGTCCTTGGCATCTTTACCCAGCAGAGCTTGAGCGATCGGGCCGTTTACGGCTTCGAGGGCTTTCAGCACGCCTTTACCCAGGAAACGGCTCTTGTCGCCGTCACGCAGTTCCAGCGCTTCGCGGGAACCGGTAGACGCGCCAGACGGAGCGGCTGCCATACCAACAAAACCACCTTCCAGGTGAACTTCGACCTCAACGGTCGGGTTACCACGGGAGTCGATGATTTCACGACCGATCACTTTAACGATCTTGGACATGTGTATTTCCTCAGGTTTCGTAAAAAAACAACAAAAATATGCCAAAAAAAGCGGCTGTGGCACAGAGCCTCAACCGCATTTATTTTCAATTACTTCAGATTACGCTTCTGATACTCGCCTGCCGCCTTCACAAAGCCGGCAAACAGGGCGTGGCCATCACGGGGAGTTGAGGTGAACTCCGGGTGGAACTGCGCCGCCACAAACCAGGGGTGATCCGGGATCTCGATAATTTCCACCAGTTTCTTGTCGGCGGAGAGACCGGTCACTTTCAGACCTGCCGCTTCAATCTGCGGCAGCAGCTTGTTGTTCACTTCGTAACGGTGACGGTGGCGCTCGTAAATGGTCGGGCTGCCGTACATCTGACGCACCTTGGAATCCTCGACCAGGTGGCAGAGCTGGGAGCCCAGACGCATGGTGCCACCCAGATCGGACTTCTCGGTACGGGTCTCGACGTTGCCTTCGTCATCCACCCACTCAGTGATGAGACCGACAACCGGATAAGCACAATCTTTCTTGAATTCAGAGGAGTGAGCCCCTGTCATGCCAGCGACATTGCGCGCGAATTCGATCATGGCAACCTGCATGCCGAGGCAGATACCCAGATAAGGGATCTTGTTCTCACGGGCATACTGGGCAGCCAGGATCTTGCCTTCCACACCACGCTCACCGAAACCACCCGGTACCAGGATCGCATCCAGGCCTTCCAGCAGCTCGAAGCCACGGGTCTCGATGTCTTGAGAGTCGATGTACTTGATGGTGACGGAGAGACGGGTCTTCAGGCCGCCGTGCTTGAGCGCCTCGTTGACGGACTTGTAAGCATCCGGCAGAGAAACATACTTGCCGACCATGCCGATGGTCACTTCCGCAGTCGAATTGGCCTCTTCGAAGACAACCTGTTCCCACTCGGACAAGTCGGCTTCCTTGCACTCCAGACCGAAACGCTCGGTGAAGTAGGAGTCCAGATTCTGAGACTTGAGCAGTGCCGGGATCTTGTAGATGGAGTCGACGTCTTTCATGGAGATGACGGCGCGCTCTGGCACGTTGCAGAACAGACCGATCTTGGCACGCTCGTTGGCCGGAATGGTGCGATCGGAACGGCAGATCAGCACATCCGGCTGAATACCGATGGAGAGCAGCTCTTTCACGGAGTGCTGGGTCGGCTTGGTCTTCAGTTCACCGGCAGCCGCCAGGTAAGGAACCAGGGTCAGGTGCATGAACATGGCGCTGTTGCGGCCCACTTCAGCCGCCAGCTGACGAATGGCTTCGAGGAACGGCAGGGACTCGATGTCACCCACGGTACCGCCCACTTCGACGATGGCAACCTGATGGCCTTCGGCACCGGCAATCACCCGCTCCTTGATGGCGTTGGTGATGTGCGGGATAACCTGAATAGTGGCGCCCAGATAGTCGCCACGGCGCTCTTTACGCAGCACGTCGGCGTAGATGCGGCCAGTAGTAAAGTTGTTGCGGCGAGTCATCTTGGTGCGGATGAAACGCTCGTAGTGGCCCAGATCCAGATCGGTCTCGGCCCCGTCCTCGGTTACGAACACTTCACCGTGCTGGGTCGGGCTCATTGTGCCCGGATCCACGTTGATATAGGGGTCCAGTTTCATGATGGTCACATCCAGACCACGGGCTTCCAGAATGGCTGCCAGAGAAGCTGCGGCAATGCCTTTGCCGAGGGATGAAACAACGCCACCAGTTACAAAAATATATTTTGTCGTCATGCTGAACCTGAAAGAAGTTTAGGGAATTTTAAGGGGTGCTTCGGGGATGAAGCAGGACGGGGAAACAGTATACCAAAACCCCCACTCCCAAACAATGAACAAAAATCTATCAGGCTCACAGCGCCATCGTCTTGCGCCAAATCAACTTTGTTCGGTTTCCTTGGCCTTGTCCCAGGCGGAGTCCAGCTTTTCGAGCGAACAATCGGTCATTTTCAAGCCTTCCGCAGCGATAAATTGCTCAACCTGCCGAAAGCGACGCTCGAACTTGGCGTTGGCGCCCCGCAGCACCTGCTCCGGATCCTTGCCCAAGTGACGCACCAGATTGACGGTGGCAAACAAGAGATCGCCGAGCTCATCGCTCACCCGCGCCTCGTCCACGTCGGCCATCAGCGCCTCTTCCATCACTTCGTCGATCTCTTCGTGAATTTTGTCCACCACAGGCCCCAGGGTTTTCCAGTCAAAGCCGACGGTGGCGCAGCGCTTCTGGATCTTGGCGGCGCGAGTCAGGGCCGGCAGCGAGAGCGGAATATCATCCAGCACGCTCTCTTTATCGAGTGCCGCCCGCTCCCTGGCTTTTTCCGCCTCCCAGTTCACCTTGACCGCCTGCTCATCGCCAAGATCCGCATCGGAAAACACATGGGGATGACGGCGAATGAGCTTCTCGCTCACCGCATCGACGATATCGGCGAAATCGAACAGCCCCTGCTCCTTGCCCAGCTGGGCATAGAAGACTACCTGAAACAGCAGATCGCCGAGTTCCCCCTTCAACCCCTGCCAATCGCGGGTTTCGATGGCATCGGCAACCTCATAGGCCTCTTCCAGGGTGTGGGGCACTATGGTCTGGAAGCTCTGCTTGAGATCCCAGGGGCAACCCCCTTGCGGGTCACGCAGACGAGACATGATATCGAGCAGTTGGGGCAGATCGTAACGTTGGGACATTGGATGTTAGCTTTCCATTCGTGGTTGCAGGGGGCGTGATCAGGAGGGAAACAGTGACCGACCTTGCGGTCGGTCACGGCTGCGGGCGGGTCACCATCAGAGGCGCTTGGCGCTGATCACGTCATTGAGCTGGCTCAACTTGGCCAAGGCCCGGTTGAAGGCGTTGATGTTGTAGATCTCCAGCTCCATGTCGATCTCGGCAGTCTGCTCGCGCACATTGGAGCGCGAACGCACCCCCATCACGTTAATCTTCTCGTTGGCCAGCACTGTGGTGATGTCCCGCAGCAGACCCGAGCGATCGTTGGAGAGGATACGGATGGTAAGACCATAGCCACCTGAGTAGTTCTCTCCCCACACCGCATCGATCAACCGCTCCGGGTTGCGGCGGGAGAGCTCCTTGAGCTGCTCGCAATCATCCCTGTGGATGGAGACCCCGCGCCCCATGGTGATGAACCCCTGTATGGTGTCGCCCGGAATGGGCTGGCAGCAACGGGCTATGTGGGTCATCAGATTGCCGACCCCTTCCACCACTATGTGATCCTTGGGCTTGGGCCTGAATGGGGTATTGGCCTTCTGCTCCAGTTTTTCCAGCACCCGGCGATCTTCTTCCTCCGCCGTCGGCTTGTTGTAACGAGTGTCCAGGTAGTTGAGCAGCTGGTTGATGCGAATGTCGCCGCTGCCAATGCCGGCCAGCAGGTCTTCCAGCTCCTCGGCGTGGAAACGCTCCAGCACCACCTTGTCGACCTTGGAAAGGGTCAGGTTGTGTCTGTCCAGCTCTTTTTCCAGCAGTTCCTTGCCGGCGGCTATGTTCTTGTCCTTGTCCAGTTTCCTGAACCAAGTGGCCACCTTGGCCCGTGCCCGGCTGGAGCGCAGGAAGCCGGAGTTGGGATTCATCCAGTCGCGGCTCGGGTTCGGCTCCTTCTGGGTGATCACCTCCACCTGATCGCCGGTCTGCAGTGCATAGGTGAACGGCACTATGCGGCCGTCAATCTTGGCACCGATGCAGCGGTGGCCGATCATGCTGTGGACGTGATAGGCAAAATCGAGTGGGGTGGCACCCGCCGGCAGGTCGATAACATCCCCTTTCGGGGTGAACACATAGACCCTGTCCTCGAATACCTGACTGCGCAGATCTTCGAGCAGGGATCCGCTCTCGGAGAGATCCTCCTGCCAGGCGAGCAGCTTGCGCAGCCACTCGATCTTGTCTTCAAAGTTGTTGGCTTTGTTGGCAGCCTGCGCCCCTTCCTTGTAACGCCAATGCGCGGCAACGCCGAGCTCGGCATCCTGATGCATCTGGTCGGTACGGATCTGGATCTCCACCGTCTTGCCCTCTGGCCCCACCACGACAGTGTGGATGGACTGGTAACCATTGGGTTTGGGGTTGGCGACATAGTCGTCAAACTCGCGGGGAATATGGTGGAAATGGGTATGAACGATACCGAGTGCCGCATAGCAATCCTGCAGCCGCTTGGTCACCACCCGCACGGCACGCACATCGAACAGCTCGTTGAATTCGAGGTGCTTCTTCTGCATCTTGCGCCAGATGCTGTATATGTGTTTCGGGCGGCCATAAACCTCCGCTTCCACTCCGGCCTCTTTGAGCCCGTCGCGCAGGGACTGCACAAACTCGCGAATGTAGCGCTCACGGTCGAGGCGCTTCTCGTCGAGCTGCTTGGCGATCTGCTTGTAAGTGTCCGGGTGCAGGTAACGGAAGGCGAGATCTTCCAACTCCCATTTGAGCTGACCAATGCCAAGCCGGTTGGCCAGCGGCGCATAGATGTTGGTGATCTCCTGGGCCATCAGCACCCGGGTCTCTTCATCCGCCTTCTTGGCTTCCCGCAGGCAGGCGATCCGCTCCGCCAGCTTGATGACAACGGCGCGCACATCCTCGACCATGGCGAGCAACATGCGTCGCACATTGTCGACCTGCTCCGGTGAGGTTTCGCTGCGGTGCAGAGTCTGCAGGGAGCGGATGGCTTCCATCTCCAGCACCCCTTCCACCAGCTTGGCGATCTTGGGGCCGAAGTCTTCGTCCATCCGCTCCTGGCTAATGAGGCCGGCTTCGACGAAGGGGTAGATGATGGCGGCCTTGAGAGTGCCGAGATCCATGCTGAGCATCAGCAGAATGCCCGCCATCTCGACACCACGCACCAGCAGACGGTTGGTGATCGCCTCGTCACCGAGCGTCAGACAGTACTGATAGACGGTTCGCAGTTGATCCTTGTCACTGTCACTCAGGTTGAGCGAGCTGACCCACTCTTCCAGGGTGAAGTTGTCTTTCAAATGAATATCGCGAACCGCAACCATGGTATCAATCCTTTAAATTATTGGGCCGAAAGCTGCCGCTTCCTCCCCCTCACCTGATGAGACTGCCTCAAATGGGGATATCTGGAGAACTTTTCAAGGCATATTGTCAATAAAGACAATAGAGTTCTCCAACAGGCCCTGCCGATTTACGAGGGTCTAGATTACCTCAATCATTACTGCTCAAACAGCGCAATGGCGTCCAGATGGCCGCAGCGACGGAACATCCGGACATCCTCTGCTTAGCCCCGCTCAAACAGCGCCATTGACTCGAGATGCCCCGTGTGCGGGAACATGTCGAGCATACCCAGGCGCACCAGTCGGTAGCCCCCTTTCACCAGCACCTGACTGTCACGGGCCAGGGTGACCGGGTTACAGGAAACGTAGACCACTCGCTTGGGTGAAAGTTTCACGACGTGACCCATCACCTCCAGCGCACCGGGGCGAGCCGGATCCAGCAGCACCAGATCGAACCCTTCCCGCGCCCAAGACATGCCGACTATGTCGCCGCTCAAGTCCGCCTTGTAGAAACGGGCGTTGTCGATACCGTTGCGACGGGCGTTCTCCTCGGCGCGGGCCACCATGGCCAGATCCCCTTCAACTCCCACCACTTCACGGGCCTGACGGGCCAGTGGCAGGGTGAAGTTGCCGATGCCACAGAACAGATCCAGCACTTTGTCATCCTTGCTCGCACCAAGCCACGCCAGCGCCTGGGCCACCATGCTCTGGTTGATGGGGCCATTGACCTGAATGAAGTCACCGGGAGCAAATGCAAGAGACAGGCCATCCAGTGAGTAGGATGGCTGGAATACTTGGTGCAGTGGCTCGATGCGTTCATCAGCGGCCTGCAGATAGAGGTCTATCCCCTGCGACTTCGCAAACGCCACCAGCAGGGCGCGATCCGCCTCGTTGGGACGACCGGTGTGGCGCAGCAGCATCATGATCCCCTGCTCTGCCTGGATAAGCTCCGCATGGCCCAGCTCACGCTGGCTCTTGAGGCGATTGAGGCATTCGCGCAGCGGCACTATGAGGGCAGAGAGCGGCTCGGCCAGCACGGGGCAACCCTCAATCTCCACCAGGTCGTTGGACTGACGGCGACGAAAACCGACCCGGGTACAGCGGCCATTCTTGTCAAACTTGATGGCCAGCCGGCAGACCCGGCGGTAGGCGCGAGACTCCCCTGTCAGCACGGGCTCCAGCACTGGTGCCTTGATCTGCCCCAGTCGTTCGAACAGGCTGACCAGCCCGGCCTCTTTGGCAGCCTGCTGATCCGCTTCGCCGAGGTGCTGGGCATTGCAGCCGCCGCACTCGCGGTAGTGGTTGCAGAAGGGGGCAATGCGGTTCGCCGCCGGGGTCACTACCTGTTGCAAGGCGGCGTGAGCATACTGCTTCTTGTCGTCGAGGATACGGGCCTTGACCTGCTCGCCGGGCAGTGCCCCTTCGATGAAGATCGCCTTGCCCTGATGACGGCCGATACCGACGCAGTGGTGATCCAGACTGTCTACCGTAAATTCAATACGTTGGGGCTGGGTGGATTTCTTTTGGGGCTTGAAAAACTGGGCCATAAAACTTGGTGCCTATAGGTGGCTATGTCATGATTGTGGAATCTGCAGCAGGCTATTGTCCCACAAGAATAATAGTATGACCAAATCCGGCCTGCGGGCCCGCCCACTGTCGTTTGCCCTCTTGCCTACCCTGATGATCGGGGGACTATCCGCATGACCCAATCCGGCCTGCGCGCTCATGCCGTGTCATTGACCATCTTGCCCACCCTGATGATCGGGGGACCATTCGCATGACCAAGTACGGCCTTCGAGCCCGCGTGCTGGCCTTTACCATATTGCCGACCCTGATCATTGGCGGCCTGATGGCCGGCTATTTTACCTTCCACCGCTACCAGCAGCTGGAAAACAACCTGATCGATCAGGGCATCAACATCATAGAGCCCCTGGCCATCGCCAGTGAATACGGCATGACCCAGCACAGTCGCGAGTCGCTCAAACGGCTGATAGGCCTGACCCACCGCAAAAACTCGCCGCTCATCAAGTCCATCGCCGTCTTCACCCAGGACAACCAGCTGTTCGTAACGTCCAACTATCACAGGGACTTCACCCGGCTGCGGCTGCCCGATGGCAGCCAGATCCCCGAGCTGACCAGCGTCACCCTGTACGGTGACGACATCATATTGCGTACCCCGATCCAGGCCGAAACCAGCATGGACGGCTTCCCGCTGCCCAGCGATGTGGAGCCGCCGATGATCGGCTACATCTCCATGCAGATGACCACGGACAGGGCCATGATCCTGCAGTATCGCGACACCTTCTTCGCGGTGATCATGGTGCTCATCGGCATCGCCTTCAGTACCCTGTTTGGCTTCAGGCTGGTCAAGAGCGTGACCCAGCCCATCACCGATATGGTGCAGGCGGTGCACAAGATCAGGGAGGGGCGGCTCGACACCCGGGTCAGCGGTCAGCTCACCGGCGAGCTGGACATGCTGAAAAACGGCATCAACGCCATGGCCAAGGCGCTCTCGGAATATCACGAGGAGATGCAGCAGAATATCGATCAGGCCACCTCGGATCTGCGGGAAACACTTGAACAGATAGAGATCCAGAACGTCGAGCTCGACATGGCCAAGAAACGAGCACAGGAGGCTGCGCGGGTCAAATCCGAGTTCCTCGCCAACATGTCCCACGAGCTGCGCACTCCGCTCAATGGCGTCATCGGCTTCACCCGCCAGCTGCTCAAGACGGCGCTGACTCCGAGCCAGACCGACTACATGCAGACCATAGAGAAGTCGGCCCGCAACCTGCTAGGCATCATCAACGACATCCTCGACTTCTCCAAGCTGGAGGCAGGCAAGCTGCAGCTGGAGCATATCCCGTTCAGCCTGCGCGACACCCTCAACGAGACCATGCACCTGCTCGGCCCCAGTGCTCACGACAAGCAGCTCGAACTCTCCCTGCAGGTAGATGCCGAGGTGCCGGACTATCTCACTGGCGATCCCATGCGCCTGCAGCAGGTGCTGACCAACCTCGCCGGCAACGCCATCAAGTTCACCGAGCGTGGCAACGTGGATGTGCACATCGAGCAAACCGGCGGCAGCAACGGCAACAAGGTGCGGCTCAACGTGCTGATCCGCGATACCGGTATCGGCATCTCTGAAGAGCAGCAGCGCCAGTTGTTCCAGGCATTCAATCAGGCCGACTCCTCCATCTCGCGCCGTTATGGCGGCACGGGCCTGGGTCTGGTCATCACCCAGAAGCTGGTACAGCAGATGGGAGGCCAGATCCGTTTTGAATCCGAGCTGGGCAAGGGGTCCATCTTCTCCTTCAGCCTGGATATGGACGTCTCTCCCCTGCCCCAGACCGAGAAGCTGCCGCTGGATCGCATTCAGGGCAAGCGGGTCTGGCTGCTGGAGCCGGATCCCTTCAGCCACTCTTCCCTGTGTGCCCTGCTGGCCGAATGGCAGCTGGATGTGCAATCTCTCGCCATCGATACCATCTGGCCCGAGATGAGCAATCAGGACATGGTGATCATCGGCAGCAGCACACTGCACACTCCGCAGCAGGTGATCGCTCGCCTCGATGCGCTGGACGGCCAGCAGAACACCATAGTGTTGCTCAGCAGCCACGAGCCATCGCTCTATGAGGCCATGCTGGCCCACGGCGCCCAGCACTGTCTCTCCAAGCCCACCAACCACCGCAAGCTGCTGCACGCCCTGCTCTCCCCCGAAGCGACCAAGAGCGCGCCGCTGCCCACCCCCTCCCCACGCAGCGTGCAGGCGATCAAGGTGCTGGCGGTGGACGACAATGCGGCCAATCTCAAGCTGATCGCCGCCATGCTCAAGGAGATGGTGAGCCAGGTGGAGGTGTGCAAGAACGGCAAGGAGGCGGTCAGACTGGCCCAGAGTCAGCCGTTCGACATCATTTTCATGGATATACAGATGCCGATCATGGATGGCATCAGTGCCACCCAGGCGATCCGCAGCCAGTCCCTCAACACCGAGACGCCCATAGTGGCGGTAACCGCCCACGCCATTCCCGGCGAGCGGGAGCGGCTGATCCGGCAGGGGATGGATGACTATCTGGCCAAGCCCATCGACGAGAGCATGCTGGCCCAACTGATCACCGACTTCGCCCACCGTCGCCACCAGAACCACGGGGATCAGCAGATCGACTGGTCCCTGGCGGTGCGTCAGGCCGCTGGCAAGCTGGATCTCGCCAAAGAGATGCTGACCATGCTGATGGCCAGCTTCGACGAGATGGACCCGGTTCTGGAGGCAGCGTTCGCCGGTCAGGTGGAGGATGCCGAGGTGCTGGCACAGCTGCACCGCCTCAATGGCGGCTGTGCCTATTCCGGGGTGCCCGGCCTGCAACGGCTGCTCTCCCAACTGGAGCAACAGCTGCGCGACGGGGTGCCGGTCAGCGAGCTGGAGCCCGAGTTGCTGGAGTTGCAGGATGCGATGGAGCAGGTGCGTCGGGAGGCGCCCCTTTACCTCGCCTGAATGCCGTGGATGCAGCGTGGCGCCGGTTGGCAGCCGCTATCAGCCTCCGTTAATGAACAGAGTCGGCCCTGCTTTTTCTGACGCGGGGCGCGCCAGATGATAAAGTTGCGCCGTTTCTACAGGAGTCAACATGACCAACAACGATATTCTGCGCCGTCTGCGCTACGCCCTCACCATCAGCAACGACCAGATGGTCGAGATGTTTGCCAAAGGCAATCTGACGGTCACTCACGCCCAGTTGCACAGCTGGCTGATGAAAGAGGCAGCTGAAGGGGAAGAGCAAGAAGCGGGCTATGTCGCCTGTCCCGATGCCGCCCTGAGCCAGTTCCTCGACGGCTTCATCATAGCGCGCCGCGGTGTGCGGGAAGATGCCCCGGCCCAGGTGATCCCGAACCGGATCAACAACAACATGATACTGCGCAAGCTGCGCATCGGCCTGAACTACAAAGAAGAGGACATGCTCGGCACCCTCAAGCTCGCCGACTTCAACCTCTCCAAGTCCGAACTGAGTGCCCTGTTCCGCTCCAAGGATCACAAACACTATCAGGATTGCGGGGATCAGATCCTGCGCAACTTCCTCATCGGCCTCACCGCCAAGTACCGCGCCTGAGTCATGGGCCAGCGTATCTGCTCACTGTCAGCCCGTGTCCCGCTGGCCAGTGGGCGGCGCTGGCCGTCACGCCTTTCCGAACCGGGCCCGAACAGGGCCATATGGCTGCGGTTATGGTCACTCTGCCTCATACTGCTGCTGAGCGCCTGCCAGCCTGCCCCCTATCAGCTCTCTTCCCGTTACCCCAGTGCCAGCCAGAATGAACGCATCGCTTTCCTGATCCTGCACTACACGGACGAGGACGACGCCCACTCACTGCGCCTGCTGACCGAACCGGCCCATCAGGTGAGCGCTCACTACCTGATCCCCCGCGACACCGACCAGACACCGCTGCCCGTCTACCAACTGGTGCCCGACAGCCAGCGCGCCTGGCATGCGGGCCGCAGTCGCTGGCACCAGTATGCGGGGCTCAACGCCAGCTCCCTCGGCATCGAAATCGTCAACCTGGGCTATCCGCCGGAAGATGCGCTGCTACCCGCCCACCAGCGGCGCTGGCAGCCCTACACCCAGGCGCAGATCGCCGCCATCGGCGCCCTTACCCAGAAGCTGGTGCAACGCTACCGGATTCCGCCAACACAGGTGCTGGCCCACAGCGATGTCGCCCCCGAACGCAAGCAGGATCCAGGCCCCCACTTCCCCTGGCGCGAGCTCGCCCTGCACTACGGGGTCGGTGCCTGGCCTGATGAAGCCAGGGTCACAGCCCTCCGCCAGCAGCCAGCACCCGCCTGGAATGCCCTCACCTGGCAACAGCAACTCGCCCGTTACGGTTATGGGATCGCCCCCAGCGGCACCTGGGATGAACAGAGCCGCGCCGCCCTGCGCGCCTTCCAGCTCCATTTCCGCCCGGCCCTGGTCAGCGGCGAGCCCGACGAGCAGAGCCAGGCCATCCTCACCGCTCTGCTGGAACGTTACTTCCCCGAGCCTGGCTGAGCCTGTCTCCTGACAACGAAAGAGGGATGCCATGGCATCCCTCTTTCTCACTCCCTTTTCACTGTCCGGATCAGGCCGGCACCAGCAATACCTCTATCCCCGTCTGACGCAACCCTGCCAGCGTCTCGGCCGCAATGGCATCATCGGTGATCAGGGTGTGGATGCGCTGGGTATCGATGATCTTGTGCAGGCTCAACCGACCAAACTTGCTGGAATCGGTCACCACTATGATCCGCTCGGCTACCTTGCACATACAGCGATTGAGACGCGCCTCATCTTCATGATGGGTACTGACGCCACGCTCCAGATCGATGCCATCGACCCCGAGAAACAGCAGGTCAAAGTGGTAGTTCTGCAAGGATTGGTCCGCCTGGGCACCATAGAAGGAGAGCGACTTGCGGCGCAGATGTCCCCCCGTCATCAGCAGCTCCACCCCTTCAGCCTCCAGCAGTGCATCCGCCACGTTCATGCCGTTGGTCATCACCACTATCTCCTGGTGCTCGCGCAGGTGACGCGCCACTTCCAGCGTGGTGGTTCCCGAGTCAAGAATGAGACGACTTCCCGCCTGTACCAGACTCGCCGCCATGGCGCCAATACGCTGCTTGACCGGTGTGTTGAGCACGCTCTTGTCGGCGATAGTGCGCTCGGGCACTGCCTGATTCGGCTCACACAAGAGGGCCCCACCATAGGCGCGTACCGCTATCCCCTGTTTCTCCAGAAACGCCAGATCATTGCGGATCGTGACGGTGGATACCTGATAGTGACTGGCCAGCTCGTTGACCTGCACGCTGCCATTGCTGCGCAGTTGCTGAATGATGCGTTCCCGCCGCTCGCTGGTGCCAAGCACACTTTTTTCGGTTGTTTGCATAATCTCTCTGCCGGAGTGCTGTGGTGAAATCAGGACTTTCACTTCGTTACGTTTAGCTATTAACGCCCAGCCTTTATGCCAAATCAAGCTTTCATTGGTTTAAAAGTCCTCATTTAGACTCTTCCGAAACATCAAAAGCATTTCGATTCATTTCTTTTTGTGATCTCACTCAAGGTGTGAGCACGCTTTTGTTTCGTTTAAGGGGCTGTACGCCTAGTGTAAAGAAAGACATCGAAAGATTCATTCTGTATTCAGCCATGAGGGAGAGGGAAATGAAATCAATGCTGGCACTGATCGCGCAACACAAGCAGGGGGTACCGGTCGGGATTTACGCCGTCTGCTCCGCCCACCCGCTGGTGCTGGAGGCGGCCCTGAGGCTGGCGGCACAGGGAGATGATCTGCTGCTGGTCGAGGCCACCTCCAATCAGGTGGATCAATTCGGCGGCTATACCGGCATGACGCCGGTGGATTTTCGCGACCGGCTGCACCGGCTCGCCGCCGAGTGCAATTTTCCCCTGCAGCGACTGGTATTGGGAGGCGATCACCTGGGCCCCAACCGCTGGCAGGGGGAGCCGGCCGAGCAGGCCATGGAACACGCCGAGGTGCTGATCGCCAGCTATGTCGCCGCCGGCTTCAAGAAAATCCACCTCGATTGCAGCATGTCCTGCCTGGGGGATCCGATTCCCCTCCCCGATGAGCTGGTCGCCGAGCGGGCCGCCCGACTGGCCTTGATCGCCGAGCAGACCTGCCAGGCCGAATTTGGCTGCTGCGATCTGGTCTATGTGATAGGCACAGAGGTGCCGGTACCTGGCGGCGCCCATGAGACGCTGGCCGATCTGGCCGTGACCACACCGGAAGCCGCCCGCCATACCTTGAGCACCCACCAGCAGGCCTTTGCCAGGGTCGGGCTCGAGGCCATCTGGCCCAGGGTGATCGGCCTGGTGGTGCAACCCGGAGTGGAGTTCGACCACACCCATGTCATCGACTATCAGTCCGACAAGGCCGCCCCCCTCAGCCGGATGATCGAAGCCTACCCCCATCTGGTGTTCGAGGCACACTCCACCGACTACCAGACCCCGCAAGCCTACTGCCAGCTGGTGCGCGACCACTTCGCCATCCTCAAGGTCGGCCCTGCCCTCACCTTCGCCCTGCGGGAGGCGCTGTTCTCCCTTGCCGCCATCGAGGAGGAGCTGGTGGTCGCCCGCGCCTGCTCGGGCCTGCGCCAGGTGCTGGAGGAGACAATGCTGGATCGCCCCGACTTCTGGCGCAGCCACTATCAGGGCAATGCCAACGAGTGCCGGCTGGCCCGCGGTTACAGCTATTCCGACCGCATTCGCTACTACTGGCCCGACAGCCGGGTCGACGACTGCTATGCCCGGCTGCTCGCCAACCTGGCCGCAGAGCCCATTCCCCTGCCCCTGCTCAGCCAGCACCTGCCGCTGCAATACCGCAAGGTGCGCCAGGGCACGCTGTCGGCCAGAGCCCACGACCTCATTCTCGATCAGGTGCAGGAGGTGCTGCGCCAATACGCCCAGGCCTGTGGCACCACCCCCGCCAGTCATTCCCGGCTCACCCCGGTTGCATAAGGAGTTGTAGAGATGATCCTTGGTTATCCAGAAGAGACACTGCGCTCGGCCAACGGCCTGGCCACCGCCCGCGAAATCCGGCAACAGCCCGCCGCCTGGCGGGAGACACTCACCATGGTGGAGGAGTGCCGCGCCACCATAGAGCGCTTCCTGCTGCCCCTGCTGTCCCGGAGCAACCTGCGGGTGATCCTGACCGGCGCCGGCACCTCCGCCTTTGCCGGCCGGGCCCTGGCGCCCTACCTCTGCGGCAGGCTCAATGGCCGCTTCGAGGCGATCGCCACCACAGATATCGTCACCAACCCGGACGTATACCTGGCGCAAGATTACCCGACACTGCTCATCTCCTTCGCCCGCTCCGGCAACAGCCCAGAGAGCGTGGCAGCCGTCGAGCTGGCCAGCCAGCTGCTGAGCGAGTGCCACCACCTGGTACTCACCTGCAACGGCGAAGGGGAGCTCTACCGGCGCTGCCAGAAGGATGCCCGCTCCCTAGCGCTGCTGATGCCGCCCCAGACCCACGACCGCAGCTTCGCCATGACCAGCAGCCTGACCAGCATGATGCTGAGCTGCCTGGCTGTGTTCCTGCCGCGCCAGTTCAATCCCGCCGTCAGCCAGCCGCTCATCGCCCTGGGGGAAGCCATTCTGCTCCAGGCCGAACTGAGCGTGCCCGAGTGGAATCAACCGCTACCAGAGCGGGTCATCTATCTTGGCAGCGGCAGCCTGCAGGGGGTGGCCCAGGAGGCCGCGCTCAAGCTGCTTGAGCTCACCTCGGGTCAGCTGATGGCCATGTATGACTCCCCCACCGGCTTTCGCCACGGGCCGAAATCCGCCATCAACGGCCAGACCCTGATAGTGCTGATGATCTCCAACGATCCCTACACCCGCCAGTACGACCTGGATCTGCTCACCGAGCTTCGCCAGGACGGCCACGCCGCCCGGGTTGTCGCCCTGGCCGATCGGCCCGATCAGCTCATCGCGGCCGGCGAGCACATCTATCTGCCCACCCCCCTCAACGGCGACGATGCCGAGCTGGCGTTCTGCTACCTGCTCTACGCCCAGTACTACGCCTTCCACACAGCGCTGGCGCTGGGTATCACCCCGGACAACCCCTGCCCGAGCGGCCGGGTCAACCGGGTCGTGCAGGGCGTCAACATCTATCCGTTCAACCAGCAAGGAGGCGTCTGATGCCAAACATAGTGCTGAGCCGTATCGACGAGCGGCTGATCCACGGTCAGGTCGGGGTGCAATGGGTCGGGTTTGCCGGCGCCAACCTGGTGCTGGTGGCCAATGACGAGGTGGCGGAAGACCCCATACAGCAGAACCTGATGGAGATGGTGCTGGCGGAGGGGATTGCGGTGCGCTTCTGGCCGCTGCAGAAGGTGATCGACAACATAGGCAAGGCCGCCGATCGCCAGAAGATATTGCTGGTGTGCAAGAACCCGACAGATTTTCGTACCCTGGTCGCGGGGGGCGTGCCCATCCCCCGCATCAACGTCGGCAACATGCACTACGCCGACGGCAAACGTCAGATCCACAAGACGGTATCCGTGGATGAGACGGACATAGCGGCGTTTCGTGCCCTGCAGGACGCCCACGTCGAGTGCTTTGTCCAGGGCGTGCCGACCGAACCGGCACAGGACATTTTCAACCTGATCTGATTAAGGACAATTGTGATGGAAATCAGTTTATTGCAAGGGCTCTTGCTGGGCATTCTGGCGTTCTTCGCCGGACTTGACCTGTTCAACGGCCTGACTCACTTCCACAGGCCCGTGGTATTGGGTCCGCTGGTGGGCCTGATCCTCGGCGACCTGCCCGCCGGCATACTGGTGGGCGGCACTCTGGAGCTGGTCTGGATGGGGCTGGCGCCGCTGGCGGGGGCTCAACCGCCCAACGTCATCATAGGCACCATAGTCGGCGCCACCTTCGCCATCACCACAGGGGTCAAGCCGGATGTGGCGGTCGGGGTCGCAGTCCCCTTCGCGGTGGCGGTCCAGATGGGGATCACCTTCCTCTTCTCGGTGATGTCCGGGGTCATGTCCCGCTGTGATCGTATGGCGGAGGCTGGCGATACCCGTGGCATAGAGAGGGTCAACTACCTAGCCCTGCTGGCGCTCGGCACCTTCTATTTCCTGTGCGCCTTCCTGCCCACCTACTTCGGGGCAGAACACGCCAAGACCGCCATCGACGTGCTGCCCGCCCGCCTCATCGACGGCCTCGGGGTCGCCGGCGGCATCATGCCCGCCATCGGCTTCGCCGTGCTGCTCAAGATCATGATGAAGAATGTCTACATCCCCTACTTCATCCTCGGCTTCGTCGCCGCCGCCTGGCTCAAGCTGCCGGTGCTGGCCATAGCCGCAGCCGCTCTGGCAATGGCCCTGATCGACTTCATGCGCAAGGACCCGGCGCCGCAAGCCCACCCCACCCAGGAGGAAACTGAAGATGGTATCTAACAACACAGCCCGGCAGATCGCCCCGGCGGCCGAGCAACAACCGACCCGCGCCGTCTCCGACGACGTCTACGAAGATCAGCAACTGGGGGCCGAGCTGACCCGCCAGGACATCAATCGCTTCGCCTGGCGCTCCCTGCTGTTGCAGGCCTCCTTCAACTACGAGCGGATGCAGGCTTCCGGCTGGCTCTACGGCCTGCTACCGGCGCTGCAGAAGATCCACACCAACCCCAGGGATCTCTCCCGGGCCATGAAGGGGCACATGGGCTTCTTCAACACCCACCCTTTCCTGGTCACTTTCGTGATGGGCATAGTGCTGGCGATGGAGCGATCCAAGCAGAACGTCAACAGCATACAGAGCACCAAGATAGCTGTCGGCGCACCGCTGGGCGGGATCGGGGATGCCATGTTCTGGCTCACCCTGCTGCCCATCTGCGGCGGGATCGGTGCCGATCTAGCGCTGCAGGGCTCCATCATGGGCGCCGTGTTCTTCTTCCTGCTGTTCAATGTGGTGCACTTCGGCCTGCGCTTCGGGCTGGCGCACTACGCCTACCGCATGGGGGTTGCCGCCATTCCGCTCATCAAAGCCAACACCCGCAAGGTAGGCCATGCTGCCTCCATCGTCGGCATGACGGTGATCGGCGCCTTGGTCGCCACCTATGTGCGGCTCGGCACCACCCTGGAGATCACCGCCGGTGATGCGGTGGTGAAACTGCAGGCGGACGTGCTCGACAAGCTGATGCCGGCCTTCCTGCCGCTGCTCTACACCCTGGCCATGTATGCGCTGATCCGCCGCGGCTGGAGTCCGCTGCGCCTCATCGTCATCACGGTCGTGCTCGGTATCGTCGGCAAGTTTGCAGGCTTCCTCTAATCCGGTGCCGGCGACAGGCCGGCCCCCTTTGCAGTAAAGGAACACCTTATGTTGGGCATCATCATTTGCGGTCATGGCGGCTTTGCCAGCGGCATGGAGCAGGCCATGGTCCAGATCCTCGGTGAGCAGGAGGCGGTCGTCGCCATCGACTTTCCCGAGTCCTCCACCACGGCCTTACTGCAGAGCCAGTGCGAGGCAGCGCTGGCCCGGGTCGACCGTGGCAACGGCGTGGTCTTTCTGACCGATCTGCTGGGCGGCACCCCGTTTCGGGTCGCCTCTACCCTGGCGCTGCGCCAGCCAGACCGGGAAGTCGTGACCGGCACCAATCTGCAGCTGCTGCTGGAGATGACCATGGATCGCGGCGAGCTGACCCCGTCACAGTTTCGCGAGCAAGCCCTGTGCTGCGGTCATCGCGGTCTCACCAGTCTGGTGGATGAGCTGGCACGCGAGCGGGCCGAAGCGCGGGCCGAGGAGGGTATCTAGATGGCAACACGGATCCGTGCCCGTCGCCTGCTGACCGAGCAGGGTTGGCTGGAGCATCAAGTACTTACCCATGAGGGCGGCATCATCACCGCCATCGCCCCCATACCGGCAGACGATCCGGTGCGGGAGGTCGAGTTGCTGGTGCCCGCCCTCATCGATGGCCACGTTCACGGCGGGGCCGGCGTCGATGTGATGGACGAGGAGGCCGGCGTGCTGGCCCGGCTTTCTCTCGCCAAGGCGGCGGAAGGGGTCGGTGCCTTCCTCGCCACCACGGTTACCGCACCGCTACCCGCCATAGTACGCGCCCTGAATCGGGTCGCCGATGCCATGGAGAGCGGCATGCCGGGCGCCCAGCTGCTCGGCAGCTACCTGGAGGGGCCCTACTTCACCCCCGACAACAAGGGCGCCCACGATCCGGCGCTGTTCCGGGAACTCGACCTGGCGGAGCTGGCACAGTTGCAGCGTCAGGCGCGTGGCACCCTGAAGGTTGTCGCCTTCGCCCCCGAGAAGGCCAACGCCCTGGCGGCCATCTGCCACCTCAAGGCGGCCGGCATCCGGGTCATGCTGGGTCACTCCGCCGCCGGCCACGACACCACACAGGCGGCACTGACTGCCGGTGCGACCGGCCTGGTGCACTGTTTCAACGGCATGCGCGGACTGCACCACAGGGAACCCGGCATGGTGGGGGCCGGTCTGGTGCATCCCACCGCCTGGCTGGAGCTCATCGCCGACGGCCATCATGTGCATCCTACCGTACTCAAGCTGTGCCACCGCTGCGCCGGGGATCGCCTGCTGCTCATCACGGATGCCATGCGCGCCGCCGGCATGCCGGACGGCCACTACCTGCTCGGTGACTACCGGGTGGAGATGAAAAATGGGGTGGTACGCACCGCCACCGGCGGCCTGGCGGGCAGTACCCTCACCCTGCTCGGGGCCGTGCGCAACATGGTACATCTGGCCGGGGTGCCCCTTGCAGAAGCGATCCAGATGGCATCGCTGGCTCCCGCCCGCATGCTCGGCATCGACGGCCAGCTCGGCTCGCTGGCCGTCGGCAAGCGGGCCAACCTGCTCGCCCTCACACCGGCCCTCTACCAGCAACATATCTGGGTCGCCGGCAGGGAGATAACTCCCGCCAGCGCCCCCGCCTCTTTCTCTGAACCCGACGCCACTGAAGGCGCCAAGGAGTCCTCATGTATCTGATCTCGTCTCACGAAATGCTCAAGGATGCCCAGCGCCGCGGCTACGCCGTACCGGCCTTCAACATCCACAACCTGGAAACCGTCGAGGTGGTGGCCCGCACCGCCGCCCAACTGAAATCTCCCGTCATCCTGGCCGCCACGCCGGGCACCTATCGCCACGCCGGGGTCGAATATCTGGTCTCCATCTGCGCCTCGGCAGCCCACCAGTACCGCATACCGCTGGTGCTGCACCTGGACCACCACGAGGATGAACAGGATATCCACTTCAAGGTCGAATCCGGCATCCACTCCGCCATGATCGACGCTTCCCACCTGCCATTCGAGGAGAACGTCGCCAAGGTGCAGCGGGTCGTCACCTTCTGCCACCGCATGGGGGCGAGCGTGGAGGCCGAGCTGGGCCAGCTCGGCGGGCAGGAGGATGACCTGATAGTGGACGCCGCCAACGCCCATCTGACCGATCCGGACAAGGCGGCCGAGTTCGTGGCGCGCACCGGCATCGACTCCCTCGCCGTGGCCATCGGCACGGCGCACGGCCTCTACAAGGAAGAGCCACGTCTCGACTTTGATCGCCTCGCCGCCATCCGGGACAGGGTCTCCATTCCGCTGGTGCTGCACGGCGCCTCCGGCATTCCCGACCGGGACGTTCGCCGCTGCATCTCGCTCGGGGTATGCAAGGTCAACGTGGCCACCGAGCTGAAGATCGCCTTCGCCGACGCCATGAAGGCCTTCCTCGCCGCCCACCCGGATGCCAGCGATCCCCGCCAGTATCTGGTGCCCGCCATGGCCGCCATGGAGGAGGTGGTCGCTGCCAAGATCCGCATGTGCATGAGCGACGGCAAGCTGTAACCGGTCTGCGGGCTCGCCAGCCTGGTGAGCCCGCACCACATCCCGCAAATCCGCCAGCATCAGGAGGACGCCAAGCCCCATCGCCCAGTCACACCGCCATTCATCATCTATACGGAGATAAATATGAACGCACGTACCGCCATGACGCTGCTGCTCCTGCTGACCCTGCCCGCCCTCGCCCGGGCCGAGGTGATGTCGCTGCAGGGCAACCAGTACCAGATCAGCGTCAAAACGGATGCTGGCAAGTTCCAGGAGATCACCTTCACCAACACGGCGAACGGGGATGTCATCCGCTCGAATACCCTGTTCGATATCAAGGGGCTGGATGACAGGCTGACCTCGTCGGCCGACTTCACTGTAGATGCGTTTGCCAAAGAGCAGGACCACATTGACATAGCGCTGAGCAACGCCGACTTCCTGATCAAGAGCGAGATCCGGCTGGCCAAAGACAAGCGCTACGCCAGCATCGACTTCGCCCTCGACACCCTCAAGAATGGCAAGCGGATCAACGGCTTCTCCATGTTGCCGTTCCACTCCCAGGCGCCCTTTGTCTACGGCGCCATCAACAGCGCCCCCATCGTCAGCGACAGTTTCTTCATCACGCCGCAGAATCCGCTGGTCAACACCCGCGCCTACGAGGGGGGCGTCAGCCAGATGATCCCGCTCGCGCTGCCGCTGGAGCAGGGCAAGCCGCTCACCTATCGCACCTATGTCGGCACCTTCCGCGAGGGTCAGCTCAGACGTGACTTCAACCAGTTCATCAACGACGCCCGTGACAGACCCTACGCCCCCTATCTGCACTACAACTCCTGGCTCGATATCGGCTTCTTCAACCCCTACACGGAAGCCGACGCCCTCACCCGCATCACGCAGTTTGGCGAGAAGCTGGTCACCAAACGCGGTGTGCCCATGAGCGGCTTCCTGTTCGACGATGGCTGGGATGACCGCAAGGGCAACTGGGGATTCAGCAAGGACTTTCCTCATGGTTTCAGCAAGCTGAAAAAGGCGGCAGAAAAATATCACGCCCAGCTCGGCATCTGGTTCTCCCCCTGGGGTGGCTACAACAAGCCGAGGGATGAGCGGGTCTCCCATGCCGCCGAGTTTGGCTATGAGCTGAGCGATGGCAAGTTCGCTCTCTCGGGCCCCGTCTACTACAAAAACTTCCACCAGAAAGTGATGTCACTCATTCAGGAGCAAGGGGTCACCCACTTCAAGTTCGATGGTACCGGCAACGCCAACAAGCAGATCAAGGGCAGCCGGTTCACCAGCGACTTCGATGCCGCCATCCATCTGATCTCGGATGCCCGCACCGCCAATAAAGAGGTCTTCATCAATCTGACCACGGGCACCACGGCCTCGCCCTCCTGGCTCTTCTTCGCCGACTCCATCTGGCGCGGTGGCGATGACATCAACTTCTATGGCCCCGGCTCCAGGGTCCAGCAGTGGATCACCTACCGGGATGCGGAGACCTACCGCTCCATCGTCAAGCAAGGCCCGCTGTTTCCGCTCAACTCCCTTATGCTGCACGGGCTTGTCTACGCCAAGCAGGCCAAACATCTGGATCAGCAGTCGCCACAAGATTTTGCCGATCAGGCCTGGAGCTACTTTGCCACCGGCACCCAGCTGCAGGAGCTCTATATCACACCGGAGCTGCTGAGCGGCGAGAACTGGGATCTGCTGGCCAAGGCCGCGCTCTGGTCGCAGCAGAACCAGGCCGCGCTGTTTGACAGCCACTGGATTGGCGGCGACCCCACCAAACTGGAGATTTACGGCTGGGGGGCGTGGAGCCCGGCAAAGTCTTTCATTACCCTGCGCAATCCTTCGAGCCAGCCTCAACAGTTCTTCCTGGAACCGACAGGCCAGCTTGAAGTGCCCACCACAGAGGCGAAAGGCTTTAATATCAAGCCACTATATGGCGACAACAAAACCGTGCCGACTTCAATCAGCGATGGAATGGTCATCAAACTGGCACCACTGGAGCTCATCACTCTGGAGCTGACGCCCATCAAATAGGCATAAATCCAATCAGCCGGTGGCTGATGCCATACAAAAGGGACGCCGCGGCGTCCCTTTTCATCTCTCATCAACCCAGATCGGTCAAATCCCCTGACGGGCTTCCTGCATCAGCAGACGCATGTCGCTGACCGCCTTGGTCAGGCCGTCGAAGGCGGCCCGGCCTATGATGGCGTGGCCTATGTTGAGCTCATAGAGCTCGGGGATGGCGGCGATGGCCTTGACGTTGTGGTAGTGCAGGCCATGACCTGCATTGACCTTGAGCCCCTTGCCGGCAGCATAGGAAGCGCCGGCGGCGATGCGCTTGAACTCGGCGTTGCGATCGGCATCCGTGGTGGCGTCGGCGTAACGGCCGGTGTGGATCTCGATGAAGGGAGCACCACTGTCGGCGGCCGCGTCGATCTGCAGCGGGTCGGCATCGATAAACAGCGACACCTGGGCCCCCACGGCCGACAACCGAGTCACCGCATCCGTGATTTTGTCGAGCTGACCAGCCACGTCAAGACCACCCTCTGTGGTCACCTCGGTACGCTTCTCCGGCACCAGGCAGACGAAGTGGGGCTTGATACGACAGGCGATGCCGATCATCTCCTCGGTCACCGCCATCTCCAGGTTCATTCTGGTTTGTATGGTCTGGCGCAGTATCTCCACATCACGGTCCGTGATGTGGCGACGGTCTTCCCGCAGGTGGACGGTAATGCCGTCGGCCCCGGCCTGCTCGGCCACGAAGGCAGCTTGTACCGGATCCGGATACTGGGTGCCACGGGCATTGCGCAGGGTGGCAATATGGTCGATGTTCACACCCAGATAGATTTCGCTCATTGATGACTCCTTGAAACACTTCATCTGTTAACTGTGCGGCTGCCGCCTTGGCGTCAGCGCGGATATCCATATGTCACTGTGTGCTGGCTTTGCGCTTTAAAAACAGCTCCCGGCTCTTCAACTGGCGTTTGCCCAGATAGGGTTGCAGCGCCAACCGGCTGAAACGCTTGGCCGCCTGCAGCAAGGGAGGCGTATCGAATCGCCCCTCGGCAAAGGCCAGCAGGTGGGCACCGAGAAACAGGGTACGGGGATCCGGCGCCCGCTCGCAAGCGACAAAGCCCAATTCGCGCTCGAAGCCATAGAGCAGCTCGGGCTGGATCGCGGACTCGTCGTCGGCGGCGTATTCGAAGTCCACCGCATAGCCGAGCGCCTGCAACAGCAGGAACTCGAAGCGGCGCAACGGCAGCTCGGGCGTCTCGCCATCCGCCAGCGCCATCAGGGCACGGGCATAGGCGTCAAACACCTCGGGAAAAGGGGTATGGGCTTCCAGCAGGTAGTAGACCAGCTCGTTGAGGTAGAGGCCGTAGAAGAGGCGATCGCCACCGAGTCGCAATGAGTGATCCGGACATTCGACCTGGGCGAGATTCTTGAGATCCCCCTTGCCACGCCAGCTGATGGTGAGCAGGGAAAAAGGTTGAAGCAGCCCCTTCAGAGGGGAGCGTGGCCCGCGAGAACCGCGAGCCACCAGAGTAAATCGGCCACTATCCTGGGTAAACACCTCGACCAGCTGACTGGTCTCCCGATAGGGCCGACTGTGGATGACGAAGGCTGGACTCAGCAATCAGTCATCGCCATAGCCGAGACTGCGCAGAGCGCGCTCGTCATCGGCCCAGCCTGCCTTGACCTTGACCCACAGTTCAAGGAACACCTTGTTCTGGAACAGGCGTTCCATGTCGATGCGTGCCTCTGTGCCTATGGTCTTGATCTTCTCACCCTTGTTGCCGATGACCATCTTCTTCTGGCCATCGCGCTCCACCAGGATCAGAGCATTGATGTGATAGATACCGCTCTCTTCCACCTTGAAGCGCTCGATCTCCACGGTCACAGAGTAAGGCAGCTCCTCACCGGTGAAACGCATCAGCTTCTCACGGATGATCTCGGAGGCCATGAAGCGGGAAGAGCGGTCGGTCACGTAATCTTCCGGGAAGAAGAAGTTGTTCTCCGGCAGCAGATCCTTGGACCACTCGCGGATCTTCTCCACGTTGGTGCCCTTCTCGGCACTGATGGGCAGGATATGGGAGAACTTCATCTGCTGGCCCAGCCACTCCAGGTGGGGCAGCAGGTCTTCCTTGTCTTTGACGTTGTCGATCTTGTTGACCGCCAGCACAACGGGACAGGGCAGATGGCGCAACTTGCCGAGCACCATCTCGTCATCCTTGGTCCAGTGGGTACCGTCAACCACGAACACCACCATGGCCACATCCCCCAGCGAACTGGTGGCGGCGCGGTTCATCAGGCGGTTGATGGCCCGCTTCTCTTCAATGTGCAGACCCGGGGTATCCACATAGATGGTCTGATGGTTGTCCTCGGTGTCGATCCCCAAAATCCGATGACGGGTAGTCTGGGGTTTCTTCGAGGTGATGCTGACCTTCTGGCCAAGCAGCTTGTTGAGCAGGGTGGACTTGCCCACGTTGGGGCGGCCCACGATGGCGACAAAGCCGCAGTAAGTCGTATCTGTCATGACAGTTTTTCCAATGCCTGTTGTGTTGAAAGACCGCGGCCTCTTGCATCAATAGCAGTCATGACAGTCTTTCCAATGCTTGCTGCGCCGCAGCCTGTTCGGCCTTGCGACGGCTGGTGCCGACCCCGACCAGCGGACCATCCAGCCCTTCCACGTCGCACTGGACGGTGAACTCCTGGTTGTGGGCCTCGCCCTTGACGTTGGTCACTGTGTAGGTCGGCAGGGATTTGCGGCTTCCCTGCAAAATTTCCTGCAGGCGGGTCTTGGGATCCTTCTGCTCTATGCCTGGTTTGATCTCATCCAGACGGCTGGCATACCAGCTCAGCAGCAGCACCCGCACCGCCTCAAGATCAGTATCCAGATAGACGGCGCCGATCACCGCCTCGACCGTGTCGGCCAGAATGGATTCGCGGCGAAAACCACCACTCTTGAGTTCGCCTGGCCCGAGGATCAGGTCATCCCCAAGGTCAAACTCCCGGCCCAGTTCGGCCAGGGTCTTCTCGCGCACCAGAGTGGCGCGCATCCGGCTGAGATCTCCTTCCGCCGCTTGCGGGAAGCGGTGGAACAGAGCATCGGCAATCACCAGACTCAGGATGGAGTCACCCAGAAATTCCAGTCGCTCATTATGACGGGAACCGGCGCTGCGGTGAGTCAGCGCCCGGGTCAACAGCTCTTTATCGTGAAAGACATGCCCGAGACGGGACTGCAGTCTGTTCATTTTGATATTCATTTACTTGATTCCGCCAATGCGGTTGAAGCGCACACCTGTCGGTACCCAGCTTGGCAGCAGGGAGCCTTCTTCACGCTCAAATTCAAAACTTATCCAGATAGCGACCGCCTTGCCCACCAGATTCTGCTCGGGCACAAAGCCCCAGAAACGGCTGTCGGTACTGTTGTCACGGTTGTCACCCATCACGAAGTACTGACCTTCCGGTACCACCCACTCATCGGGGTAAGTACCGGGCTGGCGATAATAGCGGCCGACCATATCGGGCATCAGCGGGTTACGCAAGGTCTCATGCGACACCTCACCCAGCTGCTCGGTATAGCGATCAAGCGGGATCCCCATCTGGGTAAATTCACCCCTTTGTTCAAACTTGACGTCGAGCTTCTTGAAGCCCGGGCACGTTTTCCCTTCCTGCTCCTCGCACTTGGGCCGGATCATCAGCTCCTTGTTGCGATAGATGACCCTGTCCCCCGGCATGCCGACCACCCGCTTGATGTAGTCCACCCGGGTATCCAGCGGATACTTGAACACCACCACATCGCCGCGTTTGGGTTCGCCAGTCTCGAGGAATCGGGTGTTGGTCACCGGATCCTTGAGGCCATAGGCAAACTTCTGCACCAGTATGAAGTCGCCCACCAGCAGGGTCGGCATCATGGAGCCTGACGGGATCTGGAACGGCTCAAACAGGAAGGAGCGCAGTATCAGCACCAGAGTAATGACCGGAAACACACCTGCGGTCTGTTCAATCCAGACCGGCATGGGGGCAACCTTGGCCAGGGTTTCCTCATCCAGATGAGCACCGCCGTGGGCACGGGCCACGGCAATCTTGGCGGCCCGCTGCTTGGACCAGATCATCTTGTCCAGACACCAGATAATACCGGTGATCACGCAGACCACCACCAGGATCAGGGAAAACGTGCTTGCCATCGATTAATCCTTTCCTACATGGAGAATTGCGAGGAAGGCTTCCTGCGGCACGTCGACACGGCCCAGGGACTTCATCCGCTTCTTGCCTTCTTTCTGCTTGTTCAGCAGCTTTTTCTTCCGGCTCACGTCACCGCCATAACACTTGGCGGTCACGTCTTTACGCAGGGCCTTGACCGTGCTGCGCGCGATGATCTGGTTGCCAATGGATGCCTGAATGGCGATATCAAACATCTGGCGCGGGATCAGCTCACGCATCTTCTCCACCACCTGGCGACCGCGATACTGGGCGTTCTCCTTGTGGGTGATGATGGCCAGTGCATCGACACGCTCACCGTTGATCATGATATCCAGACGGACCATCTCGGAGGTTTCAAAGCGCTTGAAGCCGTAATCCAGCGAGGCGTAACCACGGCTGGTAGATTTCAGACGGTCGAAGAAATCGAGCACCACTTCTGCCATCGGGATTTCATAGGTCAGTGCGACCTGGTTGCCGTGATAGACCATGTTGGTCTGCACGCCACGCTTCTCGATACAGAGAGTGATGACGTTGCCCATGTACTCCTGAGGCAGCAATATGTTGCACTCGGCGATCGGCTCACGCATCTCTTTGATGTTGTTGACCGGGGGCATGGCAGACGGGCTGTCGATGTGGATGGTTGAGCCATCATTGAGCTCAATCTCGTAGACCACGGTCGGGGCCGTGGTGATGAGATCCAGATCGTATTCCCGCTCCAGACGCTCCTGGATGATCTCCATGTGCAGCATACCGAGGAAGCCACAACGGAAACCGAAGCCCAGCGCGGTGGAACTCTCGGGTTCGAAGAACAGGGAAGCATCGTTCAGGGACAGTTTGTCGAGGGCATCACGGAATGACTCATAGTCATCGCTGGAGATGGGGAACAGGCCCGCATACACCTGTGGCTTCACCTTTTTGAAACCCGCCAGCGCTTTTTCGGCACCATTCTTGGCTTGAGTCAGGGTATCGCCCACAGGGGCACCGTGGATGTCCTTGATGCCGCAGACGACCCAACCTACCTCGCCACAGCCCAGACCCTGGGTATCCACCTGCTTGGGCGTGAAGATACCGATACGATCGACACCCCACACCTGACCGGTGCTCATCACCTTGATCTTGTCGTTTTTCTTGAGGGAGCCGTTCTTGATCCGCACCAGAGAGACGACACCCAGATAGGAGTCAAACCAGGAGTCGATGATCAGCGCTTGCAGCGGTGCATCGGGATCACCGACCGGCGCCGGGATGCGAGCCACTATCTCTTCCAGCACAAGGTCAACGCCCAGGCCGGTCTTGGCGGAGCAACGGACAGCATCGATGGCGTCGATGCCGACTATGTCTTCGATCTCCTCGGCAACCCGCTCGGGCTCTGCGGCCGGCAGGTCAATCTTGTTCAGCACCGGCACCACTTCCAGCTCCATTTCCATGGCGGTGTAGCAGTTGGCCAGAGTCTGTGCCTCAACCCCCTGGCCGGCATCTACCACCAGCAGCGCCCCTTCACAGGCCGCCAATGAGCGGGAGACTTCGTAGGAGAAATCTACGTGGCCCGGGGTGTCGATAAAGTTCAGCTGGTAGGTGTTACCGTCTTGTGCCTGGTAGTTCAGGGTCACACTCTGTGCTTTGATGGTAATGCCGCGCTCGCGCTCCAAATCCATGGAGTCAAGCACCTGAGCCTGCATCTCGCGGGAGGACAGGCCGCCGCAAGTCTGGATCAGACGGTCCGACAGGGTCGATTTACCGTGGTCGATGTGCGCAATAATCGAAAAGTTACGAATGTGTTTCATCGAGCAAGAATCACTCAAAATTAGGTTAAGGCCGGATATGGAGGCAGGATTTTACTGGATAACCCGGTCGACGGCCAATCTTTAGTCGACGGAGCACCAGAAATACAGGCCTGCACGCTCAGGAGAGGTTGCGGGTATGGAGTACCACACCCAGCATGCGGGGGCCGTATGCCCCCTGTTCGAGTCGAGTGGAAAAGTAACGAACCAGTGAAAATCCGATGACGCCACCCAGCAGGCAACTGAGGATGGTGATCCCCTCCCCGCCCGCCAGCAAGGGTACCAACCAGAGCTGACCGAGCAGGGCGCCCGCCAGCAGACAGAACAGCGGCAATACATACACCAGTGCAGCACCCCGCAGGATGCTCGCCTGGGGAATACCGAGCCTCACTTGCTGACCAACGCTCACCTCGGCGGTGAGGGCAATCCGCAGTCGTTGCTGCTTCATCACAAACGCCTTGGCAACCGTGCCGGTACCGCAGTTGGATTGTTGATGGCAACTGCTGCAGGCGGAGCGCCGTTCGCACTCCACCCAGGCATGCTGTCCATCAATGGCCACCACGGTTGCCAGCTCTTCGCTCATTTCACTCACAAGACGGTTCCACAATAACGAGGGAAAGATTGACCCCATCTGAACATGACTGACCCGCTCGGGCAAGCGAGCATGTGCAGGCGACTACTGTACAGTCTCATTGCGAGCCAACGGTTGCACCGACTCGGCGATACGTTTCGCTGTGTCGGCCGGTACTTCGCCGACGACTGTGATCTCGACCCCCACATCGTTGACGTAGCTCACCAGCGAAGTAGCGCCTTGGCGGATCAGCTGCTGACGCACCGCCTGCTTGGGATCAACCCTGGCCACATAGACGGAGAGATCCACCAGCCCATCGGAGAGCATCATGTAATCGACCGGCAAACTGGTGGTCACCAGTTGATGCCTGTCCTGAGACAATACCTTGAAACCATCCGGCAACCAGGTCAGGCGCCAGTTAAGCGTCTGCTGCGGCGCCGGATAGGCATCCTCCAGCGCCAGCGCCTGGGGCAGCTTGCTGCCGGCCAGCTTCACCAGCCAGGGCGCAGGCGCGCTCAGCCTGTCCAGATCCACCCCCAGCACCTGCTCGACCAGATTGCCTTCCCGATCCACCATGTCCACCCGCAGCAAGAGGCTGCTCTGTTCATCGATCCAGAGCATGAAGCCATACTTGTCTGCCTCTTTGGGGACCAGCCTGACCACTTGCGCCACCAGACCGGCTACCCGACTGCGGCCGGCCAGAACGGGATCATAACTTTCCAGCACACGGGACAACGGCATGTTTACCAGCGTCGCCCAAACACCGGGGAAGCGGGCGCCTTTGAGGGTGTAGGGTTCGTGGGTATTTTCGAAGAAGGTGAACTCGTCCTGACGCTGCAGGTACTCTATGGTCTTGCCGTCGAGATAGCTCAGATGAGCCACCTCCTTGCCATCGATCACCCCATGGCTGAAACGTATGGGTTCGAGGCGCCCCTGACGGGCCTTGACCATGGATAATTCGAAATTTTGTTGCGAAACGGCACTCTGCATCTGCTGCAACAAGGCCTCGGCCGACTTATCGTCGGCCGAGGCCTTGGCACAAATCAGCAGGAGAGAGGCCAGCAAAATACGGCTGGACTGGCGCACGGTCTGATCCCTAAAAATGCGTTATTCCTGAATCTGCTTGTCTTGCAGCAGACGCTGTTGCAACTGGTGGTCACGCAGGAAGGCATTGATACGCTCACGCTGCTCCTGCATCTGTTGCTCGCTCAACCCTTGCTGGCGGGTGGAAGCCCGGTTGCCATCTTGCGGGTAGTGCACACTCACTGGCGAGGCACTGCCACCGACAGGAATGGTGTTGAGCACAGGGTTGGTCGGTATGCCATCCTGACCCTGATACTGCTGCACCCCGAAGATGACGGCAGCGGCGACAGACGCGGCGATGGCGTATTGCCCCACCTGTTGACCAACCCGGCGAAACAGCGGAACCACCTTGGCTGCAGTGTGAACCTGCGGTGCAGTTGGCTTGCTCTCCACCGGCTTGGGCGCAAGTATGGTGGGCTCGTCTTCCAGTGCAGCCATGATGCTGTCACTGAGATCCAGTTGCAGATTGACCGGCAGGTCACCCCGCATGGCATCACCGATCAAGTGGTAACGAGACCAGGTATCTTGCAGCGCCGGATCCATTCCCAGCTCGCCAAGAACCTCAACATCGCTCAAGTCACCATCTATCAGGGCCGAGAGTTGCTCTTTAGTTGCCATAGTTAACCTGTCTTTCCCCAGTTAATTCTCGATCAGAGGTTTCAGCTTTTTATCGATTGCTTCCCTCGCCCGGAAGATGCGGGATCTCACCGTACCCACCGGACAATCCATGATTTCGGCAATCTCTTCGTAGCTCAGCCCTTCCAGTTCGCGAAGGGTGATGGCTGTCCTCAAGTCTTCAGGCAAAGCTTCTATGGCGGAAAACACGGTACGCTTGATCTCGTCGGTCAGCGCCAGGTTTTCCGGTGTGGCAATCTCTTGCAAGGCTTCGCCACCACCATAGTATTCTGCCTCGTCCGCCTCTACATCACTGCTGGGCGGCCTGCGCCCCTGAGAGGTCAGATAATTTTTGGCCGTATTCACGGCGATTCGGTACAACCAGGTGTAAAACGCGCTCTCGCCACGGAATGTCGGCAACGCCCGGTAGGCTTTGATAAACGCCTCCTGCGCCACATCCGGCACATCGCCCGGATTGTTGACATACCTTGCAACCAGGTTGACCACTTTATGCTGGTATTTTTTTACCAACAGGTTGAATGCATTTTTATCGCCACGCTGGACCCGTTCAACCAGCTGTTCGTCCAGTAGATTCTGGTCGCTCATCAGAGCCGTAAAACCCCCATCAGGTTATCGTTTTTCTTTTCCGGCCCTTCCTAAGCGCACAAGTTCAGACAGGAGGAATCAGGGAAAGTTCGGTTGCATTGAAAAAAATGTGACGCAGGCTGCATCACCGCCCTCGCTTGGGCTACCATGGTGCCAGTTCTTAATCCAGGCCAATGATACTTATGAAAGCAAGTGTTGAATACCTTTGCGATGTACTGATCATTGGCAGCGGTGCCGCTGGTCTGTCCCTCGCGTTGCGGTTGGCAGACCAGGCCAAAGTCCTGGTTCTGAGCAAGGGGCCCATCAGTGAGGGGGCCACTCTCTATGCGCAAGGAGGCATCGCTGCCGTTTTCGACGAAACCGACAGCATCGAATCCCACGTGAGCGACACGCTCAACGCCGGGGCAGGGTTGTGTGACCCTGCCGTGGTGGAGTTCACCGCCCGCAACGCCCGCGAATCCATCCAGTGGCTGATCAAGCAGGGGGTTCCCTTCGATCAGGAGGAGGACGCCGAGGGAGAGTCCCACTATCACCTGACCCGTGAAGGGGGCCACAGCCATCGCCGCATCTTCCATGCGGCCGATGCCACCGGCAAGGCGGTGCAGCTCACCCTGATCGATCAGGTGCGCTCCCACCCCAATATCCAGCTGATGGAACGCTTCAACGCGGTCGACCTCATCACCACCCGCAAGCTCAACCTGCCGGGCAACAAGGTGCTGGGCGCCTACGTCTGGAACCGCAACGCCGAGCAGGTCGAGGTGATCCGCGCCCGCTTCGTGGCGCTGGCTACCGGCGGTGCCTCCAAGGTGTATCAGTACACCTCCAACCCGGACGTGAGCTCGGGTGACGGCATCGCCATGGCGTGGCGCGCCGGCTGCCGGGTAGCGAACCTGGAGTTCAACCAGTTCCACCCCACCAGCCTGTTCCACCCCGATGACCCCAACTTCCTGCTGACCGAAGCCCTGCGCGGGGAAGGTGCCTATCTGCGCCGTCCCGACGGCAGCCGCTTCATGCTGGAGTTCGATGAGCGGGCCGAGCTGGCCCCGCGGGACATAGTCGCCCGCGCCATCGACCACGAGATGAAACGCCTCGGTGCCGACTGCATGTATCTGGACATCAGCCACAAGCCGGCTGATTTCATCATCAAGCACTTCCCGACCATCCACGAGCGCTGCATGGCGGTCGGCATCGACATCACCAGGGAGCCGATGCCCATAGTCCCGGCGGCCCACTACACCTGTGGCGGCGTGATGATCGACAACAATGGCCAGACCGACATTCCCGGTCTCTATGCCATTGGCGAAGTGACCTACACGGGTCTGCACGGTGCCAACCGCATGGCCTCCAACTCCTTGCTCGAGTGCGTGGTCTATGCCCATCAGGCGGGAGCCGACATCATGGCCAAGTTGCCCATGAGCGTGGAACCGCCCCATCTGCCCGCTTGGGATGAGAGCAAGGTGGACGACTCGGACGAACAAGTCGTTATCCAGCACAACTGGCACGAGCTGCGACTGATGATGTGGGACTATGTGGGGATAGTGCGTACCAACAAACGTCTCGCTCGCGCCAAGCGCCGTATCGACATGCTCAAGCAGGAAGTACAGGAGTACTACGCCAACTTCCGCGTTTCCAACAACCTGCTGGAACTGCGCAACCTGCTGCAGGTGGCCGAGCTCATCGTCAACTGCGCACTGCAGCGCAAGGAGTCACGCGGCCTGCACTACAACCTGGATTATCCGGACATGCAACCAGACTCCAAACCCACGGTGCTGACCCCGGAGCGGGAGTAATCACCCGCTAGCCGTCACCCAGATGACCTCGCCCCGGCGGGGTCATTTGCTATGAGGGAGAAGGGTTGAAACAGGCAGGATGATTAACGGGCGGGTGGCGTTAGCCTGATGGCGCGGGCCAGCGCCCTGTAATGTTCCGGTGCGAGTGCGTCGGAGAAGAGCCAGAGACGGGCATCAGGCCTGTCGCTTGCCACCAGTTGCAGCCAGAGTACACCGGGCAGGACGCGACTGCGCGCCCCCAGCTGGTAGCGATAACCCTGCCACACCAGCCACTGCCCATCCCACTCCAGCAAACCGGCCATACGGCTGGCACCCTGCCAGGCAAGCCAGAGCCCCGCCAACCAGCAGGGGAGCAGCAGTGCCCACTGCCAACCATGGATCAGACTGGCCACAGGCCACAACAGCAGCAGAAACAGGATCAGCAGCAGGATACGCTGCTGCCGGGAGGGAATGACGGGCATGTAAACCCGCATACGGGATCAGCTCAGGCTATCGTGACGAGCCTGATTGCGTTCAAGGATCAGGGCGATCATGGCGGCAAACGCGGGATCGGCAGGAACGCCGTGGCCCATGCACCACTTGAACAAGTCAGGGTCATCGCTCTCCAGCAAACGGATGAAGGTCTGCTGCTGCTCGTCACTCAAGCTGTCGAACTCGTGTTCAAAGAACGGCATAAAGATCACATCCAGCTCGAGCATGCCACGACGGCAGGCCCACTTCAGGCGGGATTTTTCAATTGGGCTCAACATGGAACTCTCCTTACAAAGACCCGAGGATGGTAACAGCTGGATTTTCCGGCTGACAAACATTCCTTACGTCTTTACCATGCAGGTCACATACTTTCTGTCTCTGGAATACCATCGTGAGCCTGCAAACGCCTGTTTTTCCTGCCGAGCCAACCCTTTTCCCCCTGACCGATCTCGCCATCACCAGCCTGACCGGTGCAGATCGCGTCAAGTATCTGCAAGGCCAGGTCACCTGCGATGTCAATGCACTGCAACCGGGCCAAAGCACGCTGGGCGGCCACTGCGATGCCAAGGGCAAGCTGTGGAGCGACTTTCGTCTGCTCTGTCTGAGCGATCGCCTGCTGATACTGACCAAGCCCTCTGTGCTGGCGCGTCAGTTGCCCGAACTCAAGAAGTTTGCGGTGTTTGCCAAGGTCGAGATCGCCGAAAACCATGGTCAGGCAGTTGGCGTGGCTGGCCAGGGCACGGATAAGTGGATGGCGGCCCGATTTGCCGTGTCACAAACCGGCCTGATCGACGATGGCATGGCAGTGCAGATTGAAGCGGATCGCTGGCTGCTGGTGAGCGAGCAACCACTGACAATCGACTTGCCTGCCGGTAGCGAATCACTCTGGTGGGGACTGGATATCAAGGCCGGCATCCCCCATCTGGAAGCCGTGCATCAGGGGGAGTACATACCCCAGATGTTGAACCTGCAGGCACTGGAGGGCATCAGCTTCACCAAGGGCTGCTACATGGGACAGGAGACTGTCGCCCGCGCCAAATATCGCGGGTCCAACAATCGCGCCCTGTTCGTGCTGGCCGGGACTGCCAGCGAACCCGTCGCCTGTGGCGATGCCCTGGAGATCCAGCTCGGTGACAACTGGCGACGCAGCGGCATGGTGCTCAACGTCTGGCAACAGGCAGATCAGGTGTGGATCACGGCCGTGCTGCCCAAGGATACAGAGGCCGATGCCCATTTTCGTTTCAAGCAGGAGGAGGCCTCCAGCCTTGCTCTGCAAGCCCTGCCCTACTCGCTGACCGAGTAAGGTCGGCTAACGAGGCACCCGCGCCAGCAGTGCCTCCTTGAGCCAGCGCCCCGCCTGCCCCAGCGGGCGGGCGCGATACCATTGCAGCTCAAGTGCCAGCTCGGCCAGCGCAATAAAGTCCGGATTGAGCACCACTACCTCCCCTCGCGCCAGCGGCCGGTGCAACAGAAAATCCGGCACTGATGCCCAACCCAACCCCAGCTTGACCAGCTCCAAAATGCCCAGATCCCCCTCCACCCACCACACCTGTGCCGAGAGGCGAAAACGGTGGCGCTCCGTGCCTTCCCGTCGCCCCGTCACCATCAGCTGGCGGGCCCCTTGCAAGTCGCTCTCTCGCAGTGGCGTCTTGCGGGCCAGCGGATGAACGGGGGAGACCACCAACGGCATCTTGACGGAGCCCAGTGAACAGGAGGCGAGCTCCCACTCAGGCCGTTCCTTCTGATAGCTGATGCCAAGCTGGGCCCGGCCGCTTTTGAGCAGTTCGGTCACATCCTCCATCAAAGGAAACAGCAACTCCAGCTCGACGCCGGGGTAGCGGGTGGCGAACTCCTCCAACAAGGAGCCAAGCCAGGGCAGATGAGAGTCATCATCGATGGCCAGGGTGAGCCTAGACTCTACGCCTGCGGCCAGCTCACCGGCGATCGCCTGCAAGCGCTCGCTTTGGGCCAGCAAGATAGTGGCCTCCTGATGGATGCGGGTGCCCGCCTCCGTCAGCACGGGATAGCGGGCAGAGCGATCAAATAGTTCCAGCCCGAGATCTATCTCCAGGTTGGAGATGGCCGTACTGACCACAGACTGCGCCTTGCCCAGCTTGCGGGCCGCCGCCGAGAAGGAGCCAGTCTCTGCTGCCGCCAGCAGCGCCTTGAGTTGTTCCAGCGAGGGGTTCATCCGGTTGCTCCTGTCATGACCTGGTTGCGCGCCAACCTATCTATTTTGTCGATAGATACCAACGTGAACCTATCACAAATTCGCGATAAATTGGCCACCATAGACACTCAGACACAGATAGATAGAGAGACAGATCATGCGTAATACCCGTGACCGCCTGCGCCATGCCATTGGCTTCGAACTGATTGGCCTGCTGATCGCCGCCCCCCTGGCAAGCTGGATCACTGGCGTAGGACTCAACCATATGGGGCCGCTGGCGTTGTTCTTCTCGGTGCTCGCCACCGTCTGGAACTACGTCTACAACATCGGCGTGGACAAACTGCTGCTCAAGTATCAGGGTCACACCCACAAGACGCTGTGGCAACGGGTATGGCATGCCATGGGCTTCGAGGGTGGATTGCTGTTTGTCGCCTTGCCAGTGATGGCCTGGTGGCTCGAAATCAGCATGATGGAGGCGCTGGTGCTGGATCTGGGCTTCGTGCTGTTCTACCTGGTCTATGCCTTCATCTACAACTGGAGCTATGACAAGGTCTTTCCGATACCGGGCCAGGTACAGCAGAACGCACTGGGCTAAACGGCAGGAAAATAAAGCGGGGAACACTAGGCACCATCATGCAACTGGCATGATGGTGCTGGAGGAAGACAAGCCCGCAAGGCCTGCCGCAGCGTTCAGGCTTGCGCCTTCAGCTCTTCGGTCGGGGCATCCGCCTCGGCCGACTCCTGGGTCAGCATGGCCTCGAGGTCGCTCTGGTACTGGTTCAGCAGGCGCTGGGCCGCCACCATGTCACCCTTGTGCAGACGTTCGAACAGATGGTGTTGCACCACGCCGTTGAGATACTCCACCGTGACGGGTTGCTCCAGGGTAGCCAGCAGCTCCTCTTTTTCCAGCTCGGCATTGATTTCATCGGCACTGGTACGCAGCAGACCGGCCAGTTGCACCAACATACGGCGCTCACCTTCGCGCAACAGGCTCAACATGCGGTTTCTCTGCTGCTCATTCTGTTGGGTCATACATTTCCTTACGTCGAATGGGAACAAGCCCGCTCATTCTGCCTTGTCCCTTTGACAGCGTCTATCTCATGCCCCCCACTTATTTTCATGTCGAGCCGATAAAGCCCGTCAGATGCTATTTACCCCGTCGCTAGGTATAGTAGCCGCTGGTTTAAAGGCGCCCTGCCGCCTCGAACGGATGAGAAATTTCACCATGACAGATGCCATTCTGGTGCTTTGCACCTGCCCGGATGAGGCGAGCGCCGACCTCATCAGCGAACAACTGCTGAACCAGCGGCTGGCGACCTGCATCAATCAGCTGCCCGGCCTCACCTCCGTCTATCGCTGGCAGGGGCAGATCGAACGGGCACGGGAGATCCAGCTCATCATCAAGTCGCGGGCCTCCCTGTTCGAACTCTTGCGCCTATGCATCCTCAGCCATCACCCCTATGAGGTGCCGGAGATCCTGGCACTCCCGACAAGCCAGGGCCATCAGCCCTATCTCGACTGGTTAACACAGGAAACCTCATGACACTGTCTCGCCTGCTCTCCCCCCTGCTTGTGCTCTTCGCCCTGCTGCTGTCCACCCTGAGTGTGACGCCGGTTCAGGCCAGCAGTGACAGTCTGCTGAGCGCCCTCGGTATCGAGGCCAACGCCCAGCCCAAGTTTCTGAAAGTCGACGACGCCTTCGCGCTCGAGAGTGAACAGCAAGGCAACCAGCTATTGCTGACCCTGCGCATCGCCGATAACTACTATCTCTACCGCCACAGCTTTCGCTTCAAGGGCGAGAACCTCGCCTTCAGTGAGCCCGTCTTGCCCGCCGGGGCAGAGCATGAGGATGACTTCTTCGGCAAGACCCGGGTCTACTACCGTGAGGTGCAGATCCCCATCACCCTGACCGAGGCGAGCCAGCAGGCCAGCCTCACCGTCAGCTATCAGGGCTGTACCGACGGCCTCTGCTACCCGCCCACCGACAAGCAGATTGCGGTGCAGCCTGTCGTTGCTAACGATACAGGTCCGGCCACCACCGATGACATGACCCGCGCCCCAGCCAGCAGTCAGCAGGATCAACTTGCCGCGGCCCTCGGCAGCCAGGGCTTCTGGCTCAGCATCGCCGCCTTCTTCGCGCTGGGGCTGGGGCTCGCCTTCACCCCCTGCGTCTTCCCCATGTACCCCATTTTGACCGGCATCATAGCTGGCGCGGGTCATAGGCTCTCCACCGGCCGCGCCTTCCTGCTCTCCTTCGTCTATGTGCAGGGAATGGCGGTGACCTATACCCTGCTCGGGCTGGTGGTAGCGTCGGCAGGCTTGAAATTCCAGGCTGCGTTGCAGCACCCCTATGTGCTGATCGGGCTCTCCGTCATGTTCGTGCTGCTGGCGTTCTCCATGTTCGGGCTCTACACCCTGCAACTGCCGAGCAGCCTGCAAACCCGCTTGAGCGGCCTCTCCAACCGCCAACAGGGAGGCTCTGTACTCGGGGTCGGCATCATGGGGATGATCTCGGGCCTGGTCTGCTCCCCCTGCACCACGGCACCGCTCTCCGGCGCCCTGATTTACGTGGCTCAAAGCGGCGATCTCTGGCTCGGCGGTGCAGCCCTCTATGCCCTGTCGCTCGGGATGGGACTGCCGTTGCTGCTGCTCGGCACCTCGGGGGGCAAGTTGCTGCCCAGAGCGGGCGCCTGGATGGATGTGATCAAGCAACTCTTTGGTTTTGCACTATTGGCGGTACCCATACTGCTGCTGTCGCGGCTCTGGAGCGACCAGGTTGCCACCCTCGCCTGGCTCGGCTGGGGGCTGCTGCTGTGCGGCTACCTCTATCACCACAACCAGCATCGCGCCCACTCGGTCGGCAAGAGTCTCGGCGGCTTTGTGCTGTTGCTGGCGATGATGAGCCTGGTGGTGGTAGGCAAGGATCTGCTGCTGCCCGTGCCCGGCGTCAAGGCCAGCGCCGAGACCCAGGCGCCCCAATTTATCCGCATCAAGACCCTGGACGATCTCAAGACGCAACTCGCCGCCGCCCGCGGCACACCTGTGCTGCTGGACCTCTACGCCGACTGGTGCGTGGCCTGCAAGGAGTTCGAGCACAAGACCTTCAGCGATCCCGCCGTGCGGGCGCGCTTCGATGACATGGTACTGCTGCAAGCGGACGTCACCACCAACGACGATGCCGATGTGGAGCTGCTCAACGGCCTGAACGTGCTGGGCCTGCCGACCCTGATCTTCTTCGACAGTGCCGGCCAGGAAGTGAGTGGCCAGCGGGTGACCGGCTTTATGGGGCCGGAAGCATTTGCCGGACACCTCGATAGGGTGCGCGATGCAAACTGAGTTGCGTCGGCTGCTGGCAACCGATGGTCCAGCCTTGCAGCGTCTGTTCGAACTTGCCCCTGCCTATCAGGCGGCCGTGAGTCATGAGCCCCTCTCCGCGCGAGCTGCGGAGGAAGCGCTAGTGGCATGTCCGCCCGACCTCTCGCTCTCTGACAAATATCTCATCGGTCGCTGGGAAGATGGGGAACTCACCGCAGTGGTCGATCTGCTGCGCGGCTATCCCGATCCTGCCACCGCTTATCTGGGTCTGTTGCTGGTGGGCGAACCCTGGCAAGGTAACGGCCGGGGTCAGGCGTTTTATCTCCACGCCTGCATGATGGCGCGCACCTGGGGGGCAACCCGGCTGCGCCTGTCGGTGATTGCCAGCAATGAGGCCGCCTTATCCTTTTGGCTGCGCAGAGGGTTCACCGAGTGCTATCGCCGCGAGCTAGCTGTCTATCGGGCCGAGGCCATAGTGCTGGAACGCACTCTGGAACCGTGAGCCGAGGTTTGCCACCGCACGTTGGCGTGGCACAATCTGCCCTCCCGTTTTGCACTTGTCCGGAGTTTTGATGAAAAAGTGGTTCATCCCCCTGCTGGCCCTCTGGCTATATGGTTGTTACGCAGGACCCGGTGAAGAGGCAATCCAGCATCAGGTCACCGCCAAACTCCAGTCTGACACAGACGACAATCTGTTCGAGATCAGTGACTTCGCCATTCTCGGCAAAGAAGAGCGGATGGAGGGCGTCTATCTGATCAAGGTGAGCTACCAGCTCCATTTCAAGCTGGGGCTGGATCAGTTGCAGGTACTGCACGACGAGGACCTGGTCTATGACAGGGTTGGTCCCTTCCAGCAAGAGATGGGACTGATGGAGCTGGAGCGCAAATATGGCGAATTCGAAGCCGGTCAGGTGCTGCAGCAAGAGACCGACGTCTGGATGATGAAAACCGAACAGGGCTGGCGTCTGGCCGAACCTGCTCAATAACGCCTCCCCACCCGCCCCCTTCGGGCCGCTTGCGCTCGCCCTTTACAACAGATCCTTCATCCGGTGCCACAGCATGCCGAGCGCCAGCAGGGGGGAGCGCAACGCCGGGCCACCGGGGAAGGTCATGTGGGGCACGCTACTGAACAGATCGAAGCCCCGGCTCTCGCCGCGGATCGCCTCTGCCACCAGCTTGGCCGCCATATGCGTGGCGTTGAGGCCATGACCTGAATAAGCCTGGGCATAGAAGACGTTGGGATGATCCTGCAAGCGGCCGATCTGCGGCAAGCGATTGGCCCCTATCCCTATCATGCCGCCCCACTGAAACTCGATGGCCGTCCCCGCCAACTCGGGAAAGACTCTCAGCAGCTTGGGCAACATGAAGGCCTTGATGTCTCGCGGGTCTCTTCCCGAGTAGTTGCAGGCACCACCAAACAACAGGCGACCATCGGCGGAGAGGCGATAGTAGTCGAGCGCCACGTTCTGATCGCACACAGCCATATTCTGCGGCAACAAGCGCTGGCGCAGCCGCTTTTCCAGCACCTCAGTGGCGAGAATGTAAGAGCCCGCCGGTAGCACCCTCCCCCCCAGTTCGGGATTGAGATCATTGAGGTAAGCGTTGCAACCGATCACCAGATAATCGGCACTCACCCGGCCACGGGCCGTGGTGATCTGCACCCGCTTGCCATAGTCGATATGGGCCACTCGGGAGTGCTCGAACAGAGCGACACCCAGGCTGGCGGCGGCGCGCGCTTCACCCAGCGCCAGATTGAGGGGATGCAGGTGACCCGAGCCCATGTCGATCATGCCGCCAATATAGCGCTCCGACCCCACCACTGAGTGGATCTCCTCCCGTGGCACCAGCTTGATCTCGTGCTGATAACCCAGGCTGGCCAGATGTGCCGCCTCTTCCTCAAATCCGGCAAGATGGCGCTGACGGGTAGCGAGGTCGCAGTAACCCCAGGTGAGATCGCAGTCGATGTTGAAGTGCTCGATGCGCTCTCGCACCAGCTGCACCGCCTCCAACCCCATCAGATCCAGCTCCCGTACTCCCTGCTCGCCGATACAGCGGGCGAACTGGCTGGTATCGTGGCCTATGCCACGAATGAGCTGGCCGCCGTTGCGACCGGACGCCCCCCAGCCGATGCGGTTTGCCTCCAGCAGGGCCACCTTGTAGCCCGCCTGTGCCAGGTTGATGGCGGTATTGAGGCCGGTAAAGCCGCCACCAATGATGCAGACATCGACATTCAGCTCACCGCCAAGTTCTGGCCACTGCTGATTGTCGTTGCGGGTGGCCGCATAATAGGAGGCCACATGTTCCTGATATCCGTTGAACTTTCCTGCCTGCATACTCAGCATCCCGCCTTGGTGACCATGTGTTTACTAAAATAAACGACCTGTCATCGATAATACCCAGCCCCCCGCCACCAATCCAGTCCATGAGGATCACAGAAATGCAAAAGGCATCCCGGGGGATACCTTTTGCTTCGGTCACGCCGTGGGGCTGATGACCGCAACCCACAAATACAAAAGGCGCCCCGAAGGGCGCCTTTGCATGCAATCAAGATACGGTAACGAATTACAGTACGTTGATGGCGTTCAGGTCGGAGAAGGCTTTCTCCAGACGGGCGATCATGGAAGTCTGACCGGCACGCAGCCATACGCGCGGATCGTAGAACTTCTTGTTCGGCTTGTCAGCGCCTTCCGGGTTGCCCAGCTGACCTTGCAGGTAAGCTTCGTTGGTCTTGTAGAAGTGCAGCAGACCTTCCCAAGTTGCCCACTGGGTGTCGGTGTCGATGTTCATCTTCACTACGCCGTAGGAGATGGACTCGCGGATCTCTTCCAGAGTGGAACCTGAGCCACCGTGGAATACGAAGTCCAGAGACTTGGCAGGCAGACCAAACTTCTCGGAAACGAATTTCTGGGAAGCGTCCAGGATGGACGGGGTCAGCTTGACGTTACCCGGCTTGTATACGCCGTGCACGTTGCCGAAGGAGGCAGCGATGGTGAAACGCGGGCTGATCTTGGACAGACGCTCATAGGCGTAAGCCACGTCTTCCGGCTGGGTGTACAGGGCGGATTGATCCATGTGGCTGTTGTCCACACCGTCTTCTTCGCCACCGGTGCAACCCAGTTCCAGCTCCAGAGTCATGTTCATCTTGGCCATGCGGGTCAGGTACTCGCAGCAGATGTCGATGTTCTCTTCCAGAGACTCTTCGGACAGATCCAGCATGTGGGAGGAGAACAGCGGCTTGCCGGTTTCAGCAAAGTGCTTCTCGCCTGCTTCCAGCAGACCGTCGATCCACGGCAGCAGCTTCTTGGCAGCGTGGTCGGTGTGCAGGATGACAGGTACACCGTAGGCTTCGGCAACGGCGTGAACATGCTTGGCACCAGAGATGGCACCGATGATGGCGGCTTGCTGGCCTTCCAGCTTCAGACCCTTGCCGGCGGTGAACACGGCACCACCGTTGGAGAACTGAACGATAACCGGCGCTTTGACCTTGGCAGCAGCTTCCAGTACGGCGTTGACGGAGTCGGTACCAACGCAGTTTACAGCTGGCAGAGCGAAGCCGTTCTCTTTGGCGATGGCGAACACTTTCTGAACGTCATCACCAGTGATCACGCCGGGTTTTACGAAGTCGAAAATTTTCTTAGACATGTTTAATCGTCCTGTTCTCGTATGCCGTTAATAAAAAATGGGGGGTTCATCATGAACCGGCACAGCGGCCACATGATAAACGAAACGGGAGGCTTTTGCCCCCCGTCCCGGGTCAATTAGGCTTTGGCGCGCTGTTCCAGCATCGCAACAGCCGGCAGTACCTTGCCTTCTACAAACTCCAGGAAGGCGCCGCCGCCAGTGGAGATGTAGGAGACTTTGTCGGCGATGCCGAACTTGTCGATGGCAGCCAGGGTGTCACCACCACCAGCGATGGAGAAGGCCGGAGAAGCAGCGATGGCTTCGGCGATCACCTTGGTACCTGCGGAGAACTGGTCGAACTCGAACACGCCGACCGGGCCGTTCCACAGAATGGTCTTGGCGTTCATGATGATGTCGGCCAGGGCCTTGGCAGAGTCAGGGCCGATGTCGAAGATCATGTCGCCGTCGGTCACGTCGGAGACGGACTTGATGGTGGCCGGAGTGTTTTCTGAGAACTCGGTACCCACGACCACGTCTGTGGTGACCGGAATGTTGGTCTCGGCAGCCAGTTTCTTGGCGGTGTCGAGCAGGTCGTGTTCACACAGAGACTTGCCGACGTTGTGACCGGCAGCAGCGATGAAGGTGTTGGCGATGCCACCACCGACCACCAGCTGGTCAGCGATCTTGGAGAGGGATTCCAGCACGGTCAGCTTGGTGGAGACCTTGGAGCCGCCAACGATGGCAACCATGGGGCGCTCGGGCTTGAGCATGGCTTTGCCCAGGGCTTCCAGTTCACCGGCCAGCAGCGGGCCTGCACAGGCGATCGGGGCAAATTGAGCCACACCGTAGGTAGAACCTTCGGCGCGGTGAGCAGTACCGAATGCATCCATTACAAAGACGTCACACAGGGCGGCGTATTTTTTGGCCAGCTCTTCGGTGTTCTTCTTCTCGCCTTTGTTGAAACGGCAGTTTTCCAGCACGACCAGCTCACCGGCGGCGACGTCTACGCCATCCAGGTAATCCTTGGCCAGGCGGACCGGGCAGGACAGAGCGTCTTTCAGATAGTTGACAACCGGAGCCAGGGAGAACTCTTCGTTGTATTCACCCTCGGTCGGGCGACCCAGGTGGGAGGTGATCATCAGCTTGGCGCCCTTTTCCAGAGCCAGCTTGATGGTCGGCAGCGTCGCCACGATACGTGCGTCGGAAGTGACCTTGCCGTCTTTTACCGGTACGTTCAGGTCAGCACGGATCAGAACGCGTTTACCCGCCAGATCCAGGTCGGTCATCTTGATAACAGACATATTCAGTCCTCTATATTTTCAGGTAATGTTAAAAACAGTAACCTTGCGCCCGTTCAGGCTCTCAGCCTGCGGCCATCATGGCCCGGGTGGTATCCAGCATACGGTTGGCGAAGCCCCATTCGTTATCGCACCACATCAACATCTTGACGAGGTTGGCATCGCTTACCCGTGTCTGGGTACCATCGATGATGCAGGAGTGTGCATCATGATTGAAGTCTACGGAGACCAATGGCTCCTCCGTGTAATCCAGAATACCGCTTAATGTACCTCTGGATGCCCGTTGCAGGGCTTGATTTACGTCAGTAACCGTCACTTTTTTACGAACAGTAATACTGAGATCCATTGCCGTTACGTTGATGGTCGGCACCCGTACCGCGATCGCCTCGAACTTGCCGGCGAAGTGGGGGAGGATTCGCTCCAACCCCTTTGCCAGCTTGGTATCCACCGGAATGATGGACTGGCTGGCAGCACGGGTTCGACGCAAGTCGCTGTGGTAGGCATCGATGACTTGCTGATCATGCATGGCCGAATGAATTGTCGTAATAGTACCACAATTTATCTCGAATTCTCGATGCAATGTTTCGATGACGGGCACCACGCAATTGGTGGTGCAGGAAGCGTTGGAGACGATCCGCTCCCTTCCCGTCAGCACCTGATGGTTCACTCCGTAGACGATGGTGGCATCCACATCCGCATCCGCCGGATGGGAGAAGAGCACCTTGCCCGCCCCCGCGCCCAGATGACGCTCGGCATCGGCCCGCGAGCCGAATACACCGGTGCAATCGAGCACCACATCCACCCCCAGCGCCCGCCAGGGCAGATTGGCGGGGTCCTGCTCGGCAAACAGGGAGATGAGATCCTCCCCCACCAGCATGCTGTGACCCGCCAGTTGTACCGGATAGCGGAAACGACCGTGGCTGGTGTCAAAACGCGTGAGGTGCACCATGGCTTCAGGCGCCGCCAGCTCGTTGATGGCAACTATCTTGATGTTCTTGTCGCGCCCGCTTTCATAAAGAGCACGTAGCACGTTGCGGCCGATCCGCCCGTACCCATTGATGGCAATCTTGATCATGAGAAAAGTGTGTCCTTACCTGCGACAAAGGGACGAACGGATGGATGATTCACGACAGCAGGGCGTCCTGGAATACGCCACGGGCCAGCAGTGCGGCCCCGAACACACCGGCGCTGTCTCCCAGGGCTGGAGCAATAATGGGGGTAGCGAAGCGGGGATTAAAGAGGAAGGGCAAAATTGTCTGGCGCCCTGCGCTGTAGAGGCTCTGCACATTGCCGACGCCACCACCGATGACGATGACATCCGGATCGAGAATATTGACCACGTTGGCCAGCGCCTGACCGAACAGCAAGTGCAAGCGATCGATAGTGAGCTTGGCCACATGATCATAAGCCGTCGCCGCCGCAATCTGGGCCAGCGACAGATGACGCTTGGTCTTGGCCTGATACCAGGCCTCCAGCGCCGGGCCGCTGATGAGGGTCTCGACGCAGCCTCGCTTGCCACAGTAGCACTCGGGACCATCGGGGGAGAGCACATTGTGGCCCCACTCACCGGCGATGCCGTGGTGGCCATTCAAGATACTGCCATTGATGACGATGCCGGAGCCAACACCGGTGCCCATTATGATGCCGAACACCACCTTCGCATCGGGATGGTGCTGGCGCACCGCACCGAGATGGGTTTCCGCCAGGGCGAAGCAGTTGGCGTCGTTGGCGATGAGCACGGGAACGCCGAGCCTGCGTTCCAGATCTTCCTTGAACGGCTTGCCGTTAAGCTCGGTGGTATTGCAGTTCTTCATTACCCCTGTCTGGGGATCACGCGCGCCGGGCGTGCCCATTCCTATGATGGTTGGGCGCTGACCCAGCTTGAGCGCGCACTCCTCTACCAGTTTCGCGATCTGGCCGATCATGTGGTCATAACCGCCCTGACGTTCAGTAGGGATGCGATGACGCAGCAGTACCTCGTCGCCATCCAGCACCACACACTCGCACTTGGTACCACCGAGGTCGATACCCCAATCCAACGATTTCTTGCTCATCCTGTCTCCTGCCATGGCCAAGGATACTGCCGTGAGGACGCCACTTGTCCGGCCTCCTCACGGTCGCTCATCTTGCTTTTTCTGCGCCCAACGATGGCACAGTGTAACCCGAGCCAGAGCCATGATGCAGCCCCAAACAAGGGCGTCTCCGGTCACCTAGAAGAGGTCAGGCGCCAAAGCGCCAATAGCGCCTTTGCTTCATTTATGTGTTGAACAAGAGGTGGAAACGGTTGAGGTGATATCCCTTGGCCGAAAGATAGCAACACGAGCATTGAAGAGGTATGACGGCACCGCCATCGATGCGTTGAGGCCGTGCAGATAAAGCAGAATATCTGCCCAGTCTTGACTGAACGGCTCTGGCCTCAGGGCGCCTTCTTCATTGGATGCGACGGAGGCTGACCCGGCGTCACACCGGCTGGATCGCCCTGGATGTAAATCTCCCGTCCATCCTGCTGATAGGGTCGGTAATGGTTGCTGCCACAGCGATAACCACCGCCCGGCTGACTCATCAGCTCACAGTTGACCGGCAATACCTCCAGCCACTTGATGGCCTGCTGGAAACGCAGCCACTCCTGCCATTCATGCTCCCGCGCCAGCTTGTCTCGCAGCGCGAACGTGTCCTCAATGGACATGCCTTGGTTGACGATCACCTGGCCCGCCGCCGCAGGCAAGGCGGCCAACAGCAGCAAGAGTATCGGAATTCGCTTCATGGCAGTTTCCTGTATGACTTATTTCGAGAATTAAATTTAAAGCCTTATCAGACTGTTACCCAGATCACAAAAACTAAACCAATCCAAATCCGGTCGGCTCACCTAGTTGTTTAGTATCACCCCGAGCAGGATGCACCATCATGAAGCTGGCACAAGGTCTGTTGTTGAGTCTAGTGGTCGCATCGACGGTCGGGGCAAGCGAGGTCAACCTGAGCTGGCAATGGCAATCTGCCGACGGGCAACAGAAGCGACTGCAACTGAATACCAACGAACGCATCATGTCGGTCAGCCGCCACGAAATGACCCTGCTCGATGCCGCCCTCAACTATCCGCTGGAGACACTCTACTCCTACATAAGCCCGCGTCTTTACAACAGCATCAATCTCATCAATCAGAACAGTCCCGAGACCGCCACCAAATTTCGCAATCTGGAGCAGGCCTTCACCCTGCGCGACGACAGCATGGAGTCGACCCTGTTCTGGCAGGCTTACCAGCAATATCAGGACGACGCCTTCTACCAGATGCGGGTCGTGCCCTGCGTTCATCCATCCAACCGCAAGCTGCCCTGCGTGCGCCCCAATTACTCCCAGTTGTTCTACCAGTTCAAGGGGGATCTCAAGCCCCTGGCAAAACAGTTTTCTGCCAAGGACCTGGCCACCAGCGTCGGCCTGTTGCAGGAGTGGCTGAGCGGTATACCCACGCCACCGGAACAGATGGATCACTTCGCCCCGCCCCTGCAGGCATTGCAGAACAACAAGGCAGACAGCGATGAGAAGGCACTGCTGATGGCAAGCCTGCTGGCAGAGCTGGCACCGCAATACATGCTCAGCATCATCTATCCGAATATCAGCATCGGCAGCGTCTCGCCAGCCTGGCTGGCCATCACGGCCGACAGTGGATTGAAAGGGGATACGGTAGTGATCGGCAATCAGCGCCACGTCTTGCTGACAGGTTCGCCCCTGCTGGCCGAGCAGATGACCATGGCCAAGATCCCGCTGGTCAGCGAACCCTTGTACTAGGCTCTACACTCATCAAACCAGTTGATAACCAATTGATTTTTATCGACTGCGTGCCATCCTTGCCGCCGTTGTCAGCCAAGCTCAGCGCTGACGGGCGGCACCTTCGACGCTCTCGCGAGTTTATTTAACACTTTTTAAACAGATCCGATCAGTTTAGGATGAGTTCTGCCCCATTCCCTCAAGTGAAAAATCGTTATAACATAACAAAAGGAGTGTCATCAGGATGAAACATCTCGTACTTACTCTGGCGCTGCTGCCGACCCTGGCCATGGCTCACAACATCAAGGAGTCTGCCCAAGTGCCGCTGGTCAATATCAGCGACAAGGGTGAACTGGTGCTGAAAGAGAAAGAGGTCAGCTACCAACCCTGGCAAAGCAAGGTACTGACTGGCAAAATTTTTCTGATCCAGCACATAGCGGGTCGATCCAGTGCCAAGGAACTGAACGCCCCTATGATCGAGGCGATCAAAGCGGCCAAGCTACCTCACGACAAGTACCAGACCGTCACCATCATCAACAGCAATGACGCCATCTGGGGTACTTCCGGCTTTGTGAAGAGCAGTGCCGAAGACAGCAAGAAAGAGTTCCCCTGGTCCGCCATGGTACTGGATGCCAAAGGCATGGCTCGCAACGCCTGGGAGCTCGCGCCGGAAAGTTCGGCCATCATACTGCTGGATAAAGAGGGCAAGGTGCTGTTCGCCAAAGACGGCCAGCTCGATGCCACCAATATTGCTACCGTGATGGGGCTCATCCAGTCCCATCTCTGAATCAGAGAGAAGGGGCGCTGACGGCGCCCTTTCATAAGGGTCTATGGGTCGTTCCAAGCTGAAAATCGGGTTGTTGCTGCTGGGCTGGTTGTGGATACAACCGGCGCTGGCACAACACCCGCTGGAAGCAGACCTGCCGGACCACAATCACAGCTGCCTTCTCTGCGCCCTCCATCTGGATGGCAAGCTTGCTCTGACGCCGACACTGCCAGTCCCACAGCCACTCTTTGTCGCAGGTCATCTCGCCCCCATCGCTTTCCCTACCCCGCAGTACAGAACCACAGGTCATTGCCGCATCCGCGCGCCTCCACCCCTCATCACTTTTCCCTCTGAACATTCCTCTTATTAATTGTTTCGCAAGGATTAACGATGAAAGCAGTCACCTTATTACTGGCAGCCGCCGCCTTTGGCGTGCACGCAAACCACGACGAGCATGAAAGCCACGGCCACGATGCCCACGAGCACGGTCACGCTCACCTCAATCTGGTGCTCGATGGCAACCAGCTGATGATAGAGTTGCAGGCACCCGGCGCCGATCTGGTCGGATTCGAGCACGCCGCCAAGAGCGATGCAGACAAGGCGCAATACGCCAGTGCCATGGCTCAGCTCAAGCAGCCGGATGCTCTGTTCCGTTTAGACCCGGCGGCTGGCTGCACCTTGACTCACCAGGAGCTGCGGGCGGCCAAAGAAGATCACGACCATGACCATGACCATGACCATGACCATGACCATGACCATGAAAAGGCTGGCAGCGATCACGATGAACACCACCATGATGAAGCGGGTCACGCCGATCTGGGGGCCATGTACACCTACACCTGCCAGACACCTGCCAAGCTGACCGGCCTGGAAGCCACCCTGTTCAGCGTCTACCCGAGCCTGGAAAAGCTGAGCGTGCAGGGCATCTTGCCCAGCGGCCAGACTGCGGCCGAGCTGACCCCATCCGCCAACAAGCTGAGCTGGTAATTCCATGAAAAAAGCCGTGGTTGAGATCCGCGATCTGGCCTTTTCCTGGCCGGGTCACGAGCCTGTACTCGATCTGCCCGCCCTCACCATATCCCAAGGTGAGCGGGTGTTTATCAAGGGTCCGTCGGGCTCGGGCAAGTCGACCCTGCTCGGCTTGCTGGCCGGGATCCAGACCGCCAACCACGGCACCCTGGAGGTGCTGGGCCAGCCATTGGCCCAGCTATCCGGCCGTGCCCGTGACCACTTCCGGGCGGCCAATCTGGGTTATATCTTCCAGCAGTTCAATCTGCTGCCATTTTTATCCGTGCTGGACAACGTCACCGCCGCCCTCACCTTCTCGTCCGAGAAGCGGGCTCGTCTGCAAGGCAGCCCCGAACAGGAGGCACGCCGTCTGCTGGCAGAGCTGCAACTGCCGGACGAAGCACTGCATCGTCCCGTTCACGCCCTCAGCATAGGCCAGCAGCAACGGGTTGCCGCCGCACGGGCGCTGATCGGTTCGCCGCCGCTGGTGATCGCCGACGAACCCACCTCGGCCCTGGATACCGACAACCGGGCCGCCTTTATCAAGCTCTTGTTCGAAGAGTGTGACAAGCAGGGTTCGACCCTCATCTTCGTCAGTCACGATCCCTACCTCGAACCTCTCTTCCCGCGGGTTGAAAACCTGCAACAGCTCAACCGGAGGGCCATATGCTGACCATTCATCACCACGGCACGTGCCCGGCCAGATCCGCATGCGCGGATGCATCGCAACAACAAAACCGGAGGCTAACGTGCTGAAACTTGCCCTGCAAAGTCTCTGGGCCCGTCGTCTCACCGCCGGGCTGACCCTGCTGGCCGTGGCCATCAGCGTCACCCTGCTGCTCGGGGTGGAGCGGGTTCGCACCCAGGCCCGCGAGAGCTTTTCCAATACGGTATCGGGCACAGACCTTATCGTCGGCGCCCGCTCCGGCCAGGTCAACCTGCTGCTCTACTCGGTATTTCGCATCGGCAATCCCACCAACAACGTAGGCTGGGATGCCTATCAAGCCATCCAGCAGAAACCCGGCGTGGCCTGGACCATTCCCCTCTCCCTCGGGGATTCCCACAAGGGCTTTCGGGTACTCGGTACCAATGGCGACTACTTCACTCATCTGAAGTACGGCCAGCAGCAGTCGCTGCAACTGCGGGAGGGGCGGCCGTTCGACACGCCATTCGAGGCTGTGCTGGGTGCTCAGGTGGCAGAGAAGCTGGGCTACCGGCTGGATCAATCCATCATCATCGCCCACGGCGCCGGCAATACCTCCTTCAGCCAGCATGACAACCTGCCGTTCAAGGTGGTGGGAATACTGGCACCGACCGGCACCCCCATCGATCGCACCATTCATGTGCCACTGGCCGGTATCGAGGCCATACACCTCGGCTGGGATACGGGGCGTCACAGCAAGAACGTGACCGCCGAGCAGGCACTGGCGCAGGATCTGACGCCTAAAACCATTACCGCCTTCATGGTGGGGCTGAGCAACCGCATCCTGGCGTTCCAGCTTCAGCGCAGCGTCAACACCTACAGAGGCGAGCCACTGATGGCGATCCTGCCGGGGGCGGCCCTACAGGAGTTGTGGAGCCTGATGAGCGTGGCAGAAACCGCGCTCTCGGTGATCGCCGGCTTCGTGGTGGTAGCGGGCCTCATCGGCATGCTGACCACACTGCTGGCAGGGCTCAACGAGCGGCGGCGCGAGCTGGCCATATTGAGATCCCTCGGCGCTGGCCCCGCCCACCTCTTCCTGCTGCTGGCGCTGGAGGCGATGGCCCTCACCACAGCTGGCATAGCCGTCGGGGTAGCCGCGCTCTATCTGGGGCAAGGGCTTGCCACTCCCTGGTTGCTCAGCCACTATGGCCTGCAATTGAGCCTGGGGCTGCCCAGCGCCTATGAATGGCAACTGCTGGGGCTGGTGTGGCTGGCTGGCATGGTGATAGGCCTGCTGCCAGCGGCCCGCGCCTACCGTTACAGCCTGAGCGATGGCATGAGCATCCGGGTCTAGTGAGCGACAAACAGAAGGACAGATGATGAAGTGGAAAATAATGGCGCTGCTGGCCAGCCTGCTGGTGTTGCCGGCGGTGGCCGCTGATTACAAGACCATCGACTGGGATGTGCTGATCCCGGAAGGGGAAAGACTGCTGCCGCCGCCCCAGGTCAACCATGAAGATCCCATGTCGGTTCCTCAACCCGTGGGGGGCGTCAATCAGAAGCTGGATCAGCAGGACGTGCGCATTCCGGGGTTCGTGGTGCCGCTGGAGGGAGATGCCAAGAAGATCACCGCCTTCCTGCTGGTGCCCTACTTCGGCGCCTGTATCCATGTGCCGCCCCCCCCGACCAATCAGGTGATCTATGTGAGCTATCCCAAGGGAGCTCCCGTGGATGATCTCTGGGACGCCATCTGGGTGAAGGGCAAGATGCGCACCATCAGTTCCAGCCATGAAATGGCGACCGCCTCCTACTCCATGGAAGGGGTCGAGGTCAGCGTCTACGAAGAGTGATCCTGGCCATGAAAGGTGTTCGGGCACTGGCCACCATGACGCATACCCCGGCCCTGCAATAACGCCAGCCACGAGATGGCCTCCATTCGGAGGCCATTTTTTGTCCCGTCACGGGCAAAAATCCAGACATAGTCCCTGCCTGAGGGATTGCCCGCCATGCCGGTTGGAGTAACATTCAAGGCCAAACCTTGCGATCACGGAGCCAGCATGGCTGACCTGCCCCCGCCCAAGAAAGAGAGTGCCATCCTGAGCAGCCAGGAGCAGACCCTGCGCCTGGCCCGCAGCCGCTGTATCGATGGCATGCTCACTCGCAACAGCGACAGCACCTTCGAACAGCGAGCCACCTTTCGCCATCTGGCGGATCAGGCCGCTCGCCAGCGCAACCTGGAAGCCATCATGGTGATGGCCTCCCGTCACTGTGAGGAGACGGCTGCCGGCGGCGAGATGGACAGCGACTGGCTGACCCGCTTCCTGCAACTGGCGGAAGACATCAGCATGGTGCCCATGCAGCAGTTGTGGGGCCGCATCTTCGCCATCGAGATCGCCACTCCCGGCCGCTTCTCCATCCGCGCCCTGACCACCCTCAAAGAGATGACCCAGCGTGAAGCCATGCTGTTTCAGCGAGTCTGCGCTCTCTCCTGCCACTATGCGGGCAGCGATGAACAGCGTCTGCTGCTGGGGCTGCACAAGGGTGCCAGCCTGCTTACCCGCGCCAAGGTGACTCGTCTTGGCCTTGGCAAATACCGGCTGCCCTACAATGCTCTGCTGCAGTTGTTCGAGCTCGGTCTGCTGCACAGAGGGGAGCTGGAATCCGGTCCACTGCCCGCCGATGGGGTGGAGCTGGCGTTTGGCAACCAGCACTGGCGCCTGCAACGCAAGCAGGCCAACATCACCCTGCTCTACTACCGCCTGACGCCTGTGGGCAATGAACTCGCCCAGCTGTTGCAGGAGTCACCGCTGGAGGAGTATCTGCAGGACCTGAAAACCGTGCTGGTGCAGGGGCTGCAAATCGAGACCATGACGCTGCCCCCGCCGCCCGAACAAGATCCCCTCTCGCCGGCACCGACCGTCTGATCCCAGGGGAGCCCTCGGCGGGCTCCTCTTGTCGTGACACGCCTGTCGCCCCATCTTGCGAAATTCCTCCTGTTGCTCCCAAATCGGTTCTCGAAATGCGAATCGATCTGTTTGATCACCCCTCCATGATCCGGACTCTCAGCAAAGTCTGACCATTTTGGTCAGATAAAGCCTCTATTTACAAAATCATCACCAAAGGTGTCACCTTGGTGCGCCACTTGCACTGGCAATACGTCTTTCCTAACAACCCCATTCTGGAGCAGCTCCATGAGAGTCAACCAACCCGTTACTCAGCGCGAACGCCTCTATCCGGACCACCAGAACCTGATCTCCACCACGGATCTGGAAAGTCGCATTACCTATGCCAACGATGAATTCTGTGACATCGCAGGATTCAGCCCTGACGAGTTACGAGGTCAGCATCACAATCTGGTGCGCCATCCGGATATGCCCAAACAGGCCTTTGCAGATATGTGGCACCACATCAAGGAGGGAAAGAGCTGGATGGGGCCGGTCAAGAACCGCTGCAAGAATGGCGACCACTACTGGGTCAGCGCCTTTGTCACCCCGATCAAAGACACAAATGGACGGATAGCCGAATTTCAATCGGTACGTACTGCGCCGAGCGAAGCGCTCAAACAGCGTGCCGAGGGCGTCTATGCCGACCTGCGCAATGACAAGGTTCCACTGGCTCTCAGACTGCCCACCTTTTCCCATACCCTGACCATCAACCTCTGCCTGTTGCTAAGTCTGGCGACCATGCTCGGCCTGGGTTACAGCCAGGGCATTAACTGGCAACTGACGCTGGCAGCCCTCCCACTGGCACTCGCTGCCATGGTTATCAATGCCCTCTCCCGCCGTCTGGGCAAGCTTAACAAGATGGCTCGCAGCCGCTTCGACAACCCGCTGATGCAGCTGCTCTATACCAACAAGGTCGACAACATCGCCGCCATCGAGCTCGCCATGCTGATGAATCAGGCCGAGTTCAATGCCGTACTGGCCCGCACCCAGCAAACCTGCACTCAAATACTGCAGGCCGCAGAGGGGGATCTGCGCAACGCCGAATCCATCACCGACAACCTGCAACAGCAGCAGGCCGAAACTAATCAGGTGGCGACCGCCGTGACCGAGATGTCGGAGTCCATTCGCGAGGTGTCGCAGAGCTCCAGCGAATCCTCCAGCCTGCTGGACAAGACCGCCGACCTGTTCAAGAGCGGCAACCACAGCGTGGCCGAAACCGTGGCTGCCGTGGCGGGCATGAACAGCGAGCTGACCACCTCCAAGGTTGTCATCAGCGCGCTGGTCGGCCACTGCCGCGATATCGACGGCATCCTCGATGTGATCAACAACATCGCCAACCAGACTAACCTGTTGGCCCTCAACGCTGCCATTGAAGCGGCCCGGGCTGGCGAAGCGGGTCGCGGCTTCTCGGTGGTGGCCGACGAAATTCGCTCACTTGCCATCAAGACCCAATCCTCGACCAGCGAGATCCAGAAGATGATCACCGAGCTGCAAAACAGCTCTGGCGAGGCTGAGCAAGCGATGGAGAAGGGCTGCCAACTTGCCGACAGCTGCCAGCAGAAGGCCACCGCGACCGGCACCATACTCCAGCAAATCAACAACATGTTGCAGCAAGTCGCCTCAGGCAGTAGCCAGATTGCCCAGGCGGTGCAGGAGCAGTCCCACGTTACCGCCGAGATCAACCGCAACGTGCTCAGCATCAAGACCCTGGCCGATGACTCCAGCGTGGGCAGCCAGCACGCCGTGCACGGCATCACCCAGCTGGTCAACCAGTTGAGCGATCTCGACCGGCTGGTACGCCAGTTCCAGAAAGGGGCTCCGGCAAGCCAAAGCCGCTACGAAGTGACCACCACCCGCGCCGTGCCGGTTCGCCAAGCCAGATAACCACAACACAAACAATCACCGCAGAAAAACCCTATGGGCCCACAGGCCCATAGGGTTTTTTAATGCCCGCCAGCAAGAGGGCGGCACTCTCGCTTCACTGTCCGATTTTCCCCAACTCTGATGCGCCACTATTGAGTGGTTATATCGCCGCCCGTCATTTATTAATTTATTGATCTTGCTCAGGAAATTTCCCGTATCCGCTTTCTTCCGCAGCCCCATTCGGTAACATAGCCGCTTGGCAACCTCTCGTTGGAGTCAGCCATGAACCAAGCCAGTGCCAAATCTCAGGTAAAGCAGCAAGCTGGAGGCTGGAATTCAGGGGCGGTAGCGTGGTTTTTTTCAGGTTGGCGCAGAGCGTAGGAAGTCCAACAGACGAGCATCATTACGCCAACCAGAGCCGGATAAACATGGATTGTGCCGCTCGCAAATTTGCAGATATGTTCGCGGTAAACGTTGGGCTTCACTTCGTTCAGCACCAACCTACGATTTTTAGCCCAACATACGAGATGTTTTAACTCCGCTTAATGATGCATTTTCTCAACAATACGAGAAACTCTGCGATGAATTATTAAAATTAGAGTCAAAATACACGTCGATATAACAAAAAATTGGTGTGGTACGCTAACGCGCCCCACAATTAAAAGTTATGTTTCTAGGGGGCATCTTCTAGAAATAGAAATGCCGTATAATTTAGCCCCATCTTATCAAAGGAAGAAGTAACAATTTATGAGTAATGATCTTTCAGTACGATCTTTGTTGGTTGAAAAAGCTACGGGAAAATATATTAAAGCGGTTGATGAAAGAGACTTGAGTGACTTTTTACCTCTACTATCGAAGGATTTGGAAGAAGGCAATAGGGTACAAGTTTTCGATTTTACTCCGATAATTAATTACTTTCATAATGAGCTGGAAATCAAACTAAAACAAAGAGAAAATCAAGAGCTGACAATTAAAAGAGGCACCGTTTTTAATACATGGATGAGATTGAGAACGATAACTAATGATAATTTATTGTGTCAACTGAGCTCTCAAATTATGAAGGATTCAGAAGAAGTTTTAAACTGGATTTATACAAGATTACCAGAGCTAAAGAGAAGCATATATACAGCTGTAGAAGAACCTCACTCGCATATAAATGCTAAGACTGAAGCAGTGCGTAGATTATCAGATGATATAGAAGTATTTTTTGAAGTGCTTCTCTGTAATATCCATACTACTGCTAAAATTGATATCAATTCACTAAAGTCTGATTTTATTATCACAGAGCATTGTAATTCCATTAGAAGAATTATACTGGAACTGTTGGAGAGTGAGACTAACTATCATAATAGAAAATTTTCACGGCATAGTGTTATTCATAATATTTGCATGGAAGATCTAGGTTTAAATCCTGAAGCTTTGGTTCACTTGATTGGCTCCGAGCAGAATGCGCAAGACATTAAAAATTTGATTTTGAATGACGCATCATGGGAAAGCGAATGGAACGGAAATACAGAGTATAGAAAATACACCATCAGCTTTCCTAAAGCTGACAGGCATAAAATTGAAAGAGTGAAAATATTGTCCAAGTTACTTGAAAATATAAACTCAATTATTTCATTACTTGAAAAGCTCAAAACATCCGATGCTTTTTTCAGTGAAAACAGCGATGAACAAGAAGTCTTTGAGTCTGAAGTTCAAGGATTACTTCAAAATCGAAACATAACAAGCAAATCCAGGTGACGCCTACGGCGCACCTGATTTGGGCGTTATACACTTCGTTAGGTACGGCAAATATAGTAAAGAAAGAGAATGTTATGGCAAAAAGAGATCCTAAAAAACTAGAAGAAACAAAGAAATTAGTAATTTGTCAGCAAAGATTAAATCTTTGCTTCCCAAAATTTTAGAGCTTACTGGTTATAGAAATGAGCATTCTTTGAACGCGACTTTTGGTGGTAAGTATGCAGAGTATATTGATCTGAAAAATGAGGTGATTGATACACCACAACAGTTTCGTTCACTCTATTTAAAAGGCTTTTTGAACACGCTTGAAGAACTTGGTCGTTACGCCAAACCTGGAAATAAGTATTTCGATGCCTTTTCCCATTACCGCGACCATGAAGAAGTTAGGGAGTGGTTACACCTATTTCTAGAGCGAACGTACTTGAGAAATTATGAGGAGCTTTCAAAAGTTCGTCCTACTGTTGAAGAGTCAGTGATGTGGATCGGTCAGGAAAATGCGTCGTATGGAATATTGGTAACTCCTAGATTTAGCAATGGTCAATGGGAAAATGACAAGAGCGAAATTCGACGTTTTAAGAAAACGTACTGGACAATAGGGCACATCTTAGAAACTGGTTTTGTTGTACCAAGCGAAGACGAGAGAATAACCTTTTCAGATTTAGACCAATACTTAAGCTTTTTCAAAAATACATTAGTGCGTAACTCTGGTTCTACACATGAAATGGAGTTTGCAAAACGATACTGTGAGTTTGTCAAAGCAAGCGATAATCCTGAAAGCGTTCCACTCCTAATCCCTGAGTTTCGTTATGGTGGGCTAGAGAAGAAGCACGAATATCGTTTAGATTTTACAGTGATCAACCCTTATAACATGACTAAGGTTGGCTTTGAGTTATCACCATGGTCAACTCACGGCACCTTAACTGGCACCAAAGGTAAATCGCAAAAAGAAATCAATGCGGAAGCTTTAGCAAATTTTGAAAAAGAAATGAGAAAGCTAAAGTCATATTTCAGAAAATTTGGTATCTCAATCCTGGTTTTCACTGATTCTGATTTAGCTGACCATGATGCGTTGTTTGAATCAATAACTGAGTACTTAAATGTTAAAAATAGTCCAAAGCAATTAGAGTTTCATGCTATGGATGAACTATTAAGTTTTGAAGCAGGAAGTGTATAACAATCTAAAAAATAAACAAAGGGGCGAACGCCCCCTTGTTTATCAAATTTCGGTTCGGATAAGCGACCTCAGTCGATCACCCCCCGCAGCCTTAAAGCAGTAATCAACTCATCCACCAAGGTATCTACCGGCTTGCCGGCGTTCAGCAGATGAATTTCCGGACTTTCCGGTGCCTCGTAGGCGGAATCGATGCCGGTAAAGTTGCGAATTTCCCCTGCCCGCGCTTTTTTATAGAGCCCCTTGGGGTCGCGCTCTTCGCAGATGGCGAGCGGCACATCGACAAAGACTTCGACAAACTCCCCTTCCCCCAAGAGATTGCGTACCAGCGCCCGCTCGGCACGGAACGGCGAGATAAAGGCGGTGAGCACGATCAGGCCCGCATCCACCATCAGTTTTGCCACTTCGCCGACCCGGCGGATATTCTCCTGCCGCGCAGCATCATCGAAACCAAGATCGCCGCACAGGCCGTGGCGCACATTGTCCCCATCCAGCAGATAGGTGTGCTTGCCTTGTGCCGCCAGCGCCTGCTCCAACGCCCCCGCCAGGGTGGATTTGCCCGCCCCGGAGAGCCCGGTAAACCAGATCACCAGCGGTTTTTGCCCTTTAAGCTCGGCCCGGCTCTGTTTGTCCACGGCATGTTTGTGCCACACGATATTACTCATCCAACACTCCTTGATTAGCGCTCACGCCTCAAAACTTAACTTGCCCGGAACCACGGGGAGCCACCTCGGACTATCAGCCGACAGCTTGCTGATGCCATGGCATTGCTCATCCCACACTCCTTGATTGGCGCTCACGCCTCAAAACTTAAACTGTCCGGCACCACGGGGAGCCGCCTCGGACTATCAGCCAACAACGTGCTGATGCCATGGCATTGCTCACCCAACACGCCTTGATTGGCGCTCACGCCTTAAAACGGAAACAGCAGGGGCACCATGACGATCACCCCGAGGCTATAGGCCAGCGAGACCGGCAGGGCCAGCTTGAGGTAGTCCGGCATCTTGTAGTTGCCCGCGGCATAGACCATCAGGTTGGTCTGGTAGCCGTAGGGCAGGATAAAGCTGGAACTTGCGCCAAACAGCACCGCCAGAATAAACGGCATGGTCGAGACGTCCATGCTGAGCGCCAGCTGGTAACCCATGGGGAAGGCGAGCGCCGCCGCGGCGTTGTTGCTCATCAGCTCGGTCAGTACCAGGGTAAACAGGTAGATGCCGATAAAGGCGATGATGGGGCTGGAACCGTTGAACTCCCCCATCAGCCAGTCGGCAATCACCCTGGCCAGACCGCTCTTCTCAAGCTGATCGGCGATGGCGAGCGCACCGCCCACCACCAGCCAGATATCGAGCGGAAAGCGGCGGCGGATCTCGTCCAGCGTCAGAATGCGGGTAAGCAGCAACGCCACCAGCATCATGAGCAGCCCCTTGAACAGCGGCACCAGCTCGAACACCGACAGCGCCAGCACGCCGAGAAAGCCCAGCACAACGGCGGCGCTGCGCTTGCCATCGAGGCGGGTGGATGCCTCAAGCCCGCTCACCACCACAAACTCCCGCGACAGGGACTTGTTGCTGGCAAACTTGGGACCCGGGGCCAGCAGCAGGGTATCGCCGGCGTGCAGCTCAATCTGGCCGAGGCCGCCGGTCAGCTGGGTCTCGCCCCGGCGCACCGCCAGTACCACTGCATCGAAGTGGGTACGAAACTCGGCATCCTTGATGGATTGCCCCACCAGTCGCGAGCTGTGGCTGACGATCACCTCCACCAGATGCTGGCCATTGAGACGATGCTGGCCGTAGAGATCCAGCCCCTTCATCTCCTGCAACACGCCGACACTCTCCACCTCGCCGCAAAACAGCAGCACATCCCCTTCGTGCAGCTCGTGTTCCGGCTGTACCGGGCAGATCACCTGGTCGCCGCGAATGATCTCCGCCAGATAGAGGCTTTTCAGGCTGCGCAGGCCGTTCTCCTTGACGCTGCGCCCCGCCAGCGGCGAACCGGCGCCTACCTTGGCCTCGAGAAAATAGCCGGACTCCCGGCTCATCTCGGTGTCCTGCTCCGGCAGGTAGCGGGCAAACAGCAGCACGGCCACCAGACCGGTCAGCAGGGTCCCGGCTCCCACCATAAAGAAGTCGAACATGCCGAGTGGCTGGGCCCCCATCTTGATGAGGAAGCTGTTGACGATGAGATTGGTGGAGGTGCCGATCAGGGTCAGCACACCGCCAAAGGTGGCGGCGAAGCACATGGGCAGCAGCAGCCGGGAGGGCGCATGGTTGGGATTGCGTTTGACCGCCCCCAGCATAGACGCCACCACGGCCGTGTTGTTGACGAAGGCAGACAGGAAAGCGGTGGAAAACCACAGCTTGATCAATACCTTGTTGAATGAACCCGAGCCCACCAGATTGGCAAACCAGCTCATGATCCGGGTCTTCTCCACCGCCAGCGACACCAGCAGCAACAACACCAGGGTCAGCAAGGCGCTGTTGGTGTAACCCGCCACCACGGCGTTGATGTCCGCCAATCCACTCAAATAGGTGATGAGCACGGCGCCCGAAAAGAGCAGCGCCGGGCGGAGTTTGCCCTGGATCAGCAGGGCGACGAGCGCAGCCAGCAGACCCAGCACCAGGGATTGTTGCCAGGTCATGGGGTTACTCCTTGCCGATGGCGAGTGCTTGCCAGTGCGGGAAGTGCTTGCGTACCAGGGCGTTGAGCTCGATTTCAAACTCGCTGTATTGCCCTGCCACTACTTTCGCGGCCAGGCCTTCCACTATCATGCCCGCCCCGACGGTGACGTTGGTCAACCGGTCGATCAGGATGAAGCTGCCGGTGTCGCGGATATCCGTGTATGGGTCAAACGCCACAGGGTCGGTCAGGCTCACTTCGCACACGCCAATCTCGTTGAGATGCAGTTCGCTCGCATCCAGCTGGTCCAGCTTGTTGATTTCGATGCGATGACGGATGACCTCCACCTGACCACGGGTCTTCTTGGTAGCCAGCTTGATGTCATAGACCCGGCCCGGTTGCAGGGACTCCTCCCCCATCCAGACGATGTGAGCCAGCACGTTCTGGGTTACCTGGGGTTGCCTCGCGGCATCCACCAGCAGATCACCACGGCTGATGTCGATTTCATCGGCAAAAGTCACAGTGATGGCCTGACCCGGCAGGGCGTACTCCAGATCCCCGTCGAAGGTGACGATGCGGGTGACTGTGCTCTCTTTGCCGGACGGCAGCACCGCCAGCTTGTCACCGACGCGCAAAATACCGGCCGCGAGCGTACCCGCAAAGCCGCGGAAATCCAGGTTGGGGCGGTTCACGTACTGCACCGGCAGACGCACCGGATGACGCTCCAGCTCGCGCTCAACGTCGGCAGACTCCAGCAGTGAGAGCAGGGTCTCCCCCTGATACCAGGCCAGCTTGTCGCTCGGGTTGACCACGTTGTCGCCGTCCAGCGCCGAGACAGGCACTATCTGTATGGTGTCGACGTTGAGCTTTTTGGCGAATTCGCGGTAATCGGCACTGATGCGATCGAACACCTCCTGGCTGAACTCCACCAGATCCATCTTGTTGACCGCGACCACGAACTGCTTGATGCCTAGCAGGCTGGCGATAAAGCTGTGGCGACGGGTCTGATCCAGCACGCCCTTGCGTGCATCGATCAGGATGATGGCCAGATCGCAGGTGGAGGCACCGGTCGCCATGTTGCGGGTGTACTGCTCGTGGCCCGGAGTATCCGAGATGATAAATTTGCGTTTCGCCGTCGAAAAATAGCGGTAGGCCACATCTATGGTGATGCCCTGCTCGCGCTCGGCCTGCAGGCCGTCCACCAGCAGCGCCAGATCCAGCTTCTCGCCCGTGGTGCCAAGCTTCTGGCTGTCGGATTCTAAAGCTTTGAGCTGATCTTCATAGATCTGCTGGGAGTCATGCAGCAGGCGACCGATCAGGGTGCTCTTGCCGTCGTCCACGCTGCCGCAGGTGAGAAAACGCAGCAGGCTCTTGTGCTGCTGGGCGTGCAGGTAGGCTTCAATGCCCTGTTCGCTGATGGCGGTCTGAATATGGTTGTTCATGATGCGATTCCTTAAAAATATCCCTGACGCTTCTTCTGCTCCATGGAGCCTGCCTGATCGTGGTCAATCAGCCGTCCCTGCCGTTCGCTCGAGGTGGTGAGCAGCATCTCTTCGATGATCTCCGGCAGCGTGGTGGCATCGGATTCGATGGCCCCGGTCAACGGGTAGCAGCCGAGGGTGCGGAAGCGCACCAGCTCCTGCTTCACTTCATCTTCAGGGCCGATGGGCATGCGCTCGTCGTCCACCATGATCTTGATGCCGTTACGCTCAACGACCGGACGCACGGCCGCGAAGTAGAGCGGCACTATGTCGATGTTCTCGAGATAGATGTATTGCCAGATGTCCAGCTCGGTCCAGTTGGAGAGCGGGAACACCCGAATGCTCTCCCCCTTGTTGACCTGGCTGTTGTAGACACGCCACAGCTCGGGACGCTGGTTTTTCGGGTCCCAGCGGTGAGACTTGTCACGGAAGGAGTAGACCCGCTCCTTGGCACGGGACTTCTCCTCGTCACGACGTGCACCGCCGAAGGCAGCATCGAAGCCGTGCTGGTTGAGCGCCTGTTTGAGCCCTTCTGTCTTCATGATGTCGGTGTGCTTGCCGCTGCCGTGCACGAAGGGGTTGATCCCCATGGCGAGGCCATCCGGGTTCTTGTGGACGATGAGATCCAGCCCGTACTTTTTGGCGGTCTCGTCGCGAAATTTAATCATCTCCTTGAACTTCCAGTCGGTGTCGACATGCAGCAAGGGGAATGGGATCTTGCCCGGATAGAAGGCCTTGCGAGCCAGGTGCAGCATGACGGAGGAGTCCTTGCCGATGGAGTACATCATCACCGGGTTTTCAAATTCGGCAGCCACCTCGCGGATGATATGGATGCTCTCGGCTTCCAGTTGCTGTAGATGAGTCAATCTTTCACGGTCCATGTTGGTCCTCTGGTCATTACTAACGCGCATGGTCAGGGCGCGGGGTGGTTCAGTGCGCGGCCACACCGGCAGCCGCATCAAATATGTTTTTCTGGGTCAGGCCAACTGCACCAGCTTGAGGTCGCAGCCATCGAGATCTGGGTTAGCACGCAGCTGCTCGCCACTCTTTTCCCCAAACCAGGCCAGCTGTTTGCGCAGGGAGACCACTTCACCGATGACGATGAGGGACGGGCTCACTGCCTGCTGGGCCAGCACAGCCAACTCAGCCAGGGTGCCGGTCAGCACGCGCTGACGGGCCGTGGTGCCCCGCTCTATGATGGCGATGGGGGTTTGACTGCTACGGCCATGGCTCACCAGTTGCTGCTGGATATGTTCGGAGCGCATCAGCCCCATGTAGATAACCAGGGTCTGCTGAGTCATGGCGAGCTGCTGCCAGTCGGGTTCCTTGCCCTCTTTCTGGCAGTGGCCGGTAATAAAGACGGCACTCTGAGCGTGGTCGCGGTGGGTAAGCGGGATACCGGCATAAGCGGTGGCGCCAGCGGCGGCCGTGATGCCGGGCACCACGGAGAAGGGGATCCCCTCTGCCGCCAGCACCTCCAGCTCCTCGCCGCCACGGCCAAACATGAAGGGATCACCGCCCTTGAGGCGCACCACACGATTGCCCGCCCTGGCGTACTCCACCAAGAGGCGGTTGGTCTCTTCCTGGGGCACGCTGTGGGCACCGGCCTTCTTGCCGACCGAGACCAGGGTGGCATCACGGCGCACCAGATCCAGGATCTCCGGGGAGACCAGCTGGTCATAGAGCACCACTTCCGCCTGCTGAATTTGTTGCAGCGCCTTGAGGGTCAACAGACCTGGATCGCCTGGGCCCGCACCGACCAGGACCACCTCACCCACCTCGCTCTGGGCCTTGTCGAGCCCGTCATTGAGCCAGGTTTCGGCACTCTGCCAATCCTGCTTTTCGATAAGCCCGGCCAGGGTGTTGGAGGCAAATGCCCGCTCCCAGAAGCGGCGACGATCAGAAATGGATGAGAGCACCAGCTTGGCCTTGTCACGCACCCGACCGGAGAGCTCGGTGAGCCCCCCCAGGTGGCGGGGCAGCAGACTCTCGAGTCGCTCGCGCAACAGACGCACCAGGACGGGGGCCTTGCCACCGCTGGAAACGGCGACCATCAGGGGCGAGCGATCTATGATGGAGGGAAAGATGAAACTGGAGCGTTTGGGGTCATCCACCACATTGACGAACAGACCCAGCTGGTTGGCGCTCTGATAGACCAGGGCGTTGACTTCGAGATTGTCGGTGGCGGCAACCACCAGCAGCTGACCGGCCAGGTGCGCCGGGGTGAAGCGCTCGACCAGATGGGTAAAACGGCCGGTAAATTCGGCGAATTCGGGTTCAATCTCGGGGGAGACCAGGGTCAGCCTTGCGCCTGCTGCCAGCAGCAGACGAGCCTTGCGCAGGGCCACCTCGCCCCCGCCTACCAGCAAGACGGGGCGGCCTTCCAACCTGGCAAACATAGGTAAATAATCCATTTCGGCCCATCCCTCGGAACACGACTAATATGGGGCGACTATAGGCAGGGCTGCTTATCCCTCAAAATAATAAAAAATGCTTTTTAATGCATTTTAGTAATTAGCAAAGCCATATGATGACAAAGGCGGACGATCATCCTTGTGGTGCTCGGCGCAAGACCATAGGCTAGTGAATGTGTTTCATAAGGAGCTAGATAATGAATGAGTCATTGATTGTGCTAGGGATCTTCGTGTTCCTGGTGATCGTCACCCTGGGTGCCGGCATCAAGATAGTGCCGCAAGGCTACAACTGGACAGTGGAGCGCTTCGGCCGCTACACCCGCACTCTCTCCCCCGGCCTCAACCTGCTTATCCCCTATGTGGATAGAGTCGGTCACAAGATCATCATGATGGAGCAGGTGCTGGACATACCGGCGCAAGAGGTGATCTCCCGCGACAACGCCAACGTCACCATAGACGCCATCAGCTTCGTGCAGGTGGTGGATGCCCGCAAAGCCGCCTACGAGGTCAACGATCTCACCAGCGCCATCCGCAATCTCACCATGACCAATATGCGGACAGTGCTGGGCGCCATGGAGCTGGATGAGATGCTCTCCCAGCGCGACACCATCAACGAGAAGCTGCTGCGTACCATGGATGCCGCCACCGCTCCCTGGGGCATCAAGGTGACCCGGATCGAGATCAAGGATGTACGTCCGCCGCTGGCGCTGGTGGAAGCCATGAACGCCCAGATGAAGGCCGAGCGCCAGAAGCGGGCTGAGGTGCTGGAAGCCGAAGGAGTGCGTCAATCCAAGATCCTCAAAGCCGAGGGAGAGAAGCAGTCCCAGATCCTCAAGGCCGAGGGTGAGCGTCAGGCCGCCTTCCTCGCCGCCGAAGCGCGGGAGCGGGCTGCCGAGGCGGAAGCCAAGGCGACTCACATGGTCTCAAAAGCTATAGCGGAAGGGGATATGCAGGCCATCAACTACTTCGTGGCCCAGAAGTACACGGAAGCCCTGGCCCGTATCGGTGAAGGCCCCAACAGCAAAATCATCATGATGCCGCTGGAAGCGGGCAGCCTGATCGGCTCGATAGCCGGCATGGCCGAGATGTTCAACAAAGATGGCAAGGGTAACAAGTCATGACAGCCCTGCTCGAGGGGCTGACCCACTGGCACTGGCTGGGGCTGGGTTTCATCCTCTTGGCCATAGAGGTGCTGGGGTCGGTAGGCTTTTTGCTCTGGACCGGCATAGCCGCGCTGGAAGTGGGGCTGCTGCTGTTGCTATGGCCCTTCGGCTGGCAGGCGCAGCTGCTGTTGTTTGCGGTGCAATCCCTGCTCACTACCTGGGCCTGGTGGCGCTGGCAGCACAAGCGCGACCGCTCGGGCCGTGATGCGGCCGCCCCCATCAATGAACGGATGCAGGGTTATGTGGGCCGGGAGCTGGTGCTGCTGGATGACGTGGTGCAGGGGCTGAGCCGGGTCCATCTGGATGACACCGTCTGGACGGTGTGCAGCCAGATGCCGCTCACCGCCGGCAGCCGGGTCAAGGTGGTCGGGACCGACTCCCATATCCTGCTGGTGGAACCCCTGCCCTGACCCGAACGCGCTAGCATCGGCTTCACCACACCAAAAAGGGCTCCACGGAGCCCTTTTTCATGAGGATGGCGCGAGCGCTTAGAAAGCGTCGGCGTCGAGGGCCGCGCGCAGCAGATCCTTCCAGCTGATGATGCCGACCAGGGCGCCATTTTCCAGCACCGGCAGGCAGGAGACATTCTTCTCCAGCATGATTTTCACGCCGTCGCGTACCGGCAGGTGGGAGGCGATGGTGACGGGCTGGCGACTCATAATCTGATGGGCCCGCCGATTGAGGGTCTCGGTATCTCGGCTCATTTCGGCCTCGGAATCGAGGTAGGGGCTGATGGCACGGAACAGATCCCTGTCCGAGATGACCCCCACCAGCTCCTCTTCCTCCAGCACCAGCAGGTGACGAAAGTGGGCCTGCTCGAAGATATCCTTGATGACAGTGAGTCTGTCATCCATGGAAACGGTGGCGACCCGGGTCGTCATGATGTCCTTGATAAGCATGCTAACCTCCCGTAACCCGACTGGTTTCTCTGTTATGGCATGTTTTTACCACGCCAGCCAGTCGCCCGTCCTTAGCCCAAGTGCAAATCTGCGTCATTTCACGTAAGATCCGCGCCAGATTTTCTCCTCCATTTTGAGCAAGCAGACCCCACCCATGATAGTTGCCAGTCAAATCGAACTGATCCGCGGCGGCCGCAAGCTGCTGGACAACGCTTCCGCCACCATTCACCCGGGCCACAAGGTGGGCCTGGTGGGTAAAAACGGCTGTGGCAAGTCCACCTTTTTTGCACTGGTACGGGGCGAGCTTGCCATCGACAGCGGCAGCTTCAGCCTGCCCGCCGGCTGGCAGATTGCCGGTGTGGCCCAGGAGACACCGGCGCTGGACTGCTCTGCGCTGGACTACGTGATCGACGGTGACAAGGAGTTCCGCTCACTGGAAGCCCAGCTGGCCCAGGCCGAGCTGGATGACAATGGCCTGCTGGTGGCCGAGTTGCACGGCAAGCTCGATACCATAGGCGCTTACAGCATTCGGGCCCGCGCCGCCGAGCTGCTGCACGGTCTGGGTTTTGGCGACGAGCAACTCGGCTCGCCGGTACGCAGCTTCTCCGGTGGCTGGCGCATGCGTCTGAACCTGGCCCAGGCCCTGCTCTGCCGCTCCGACCTGCTGCTGCTCGATGAACCGACCAACCACCTGGATCTCGATGCCGTCATCTGGCTGGAGAAGTGGCTCAAGGGCTATCAGGGCACACTTGTGCTGATTTCTCACGACCGCGATTTCCTCGACTCAGTCATCAGCCGCATCATCCATATCGAAAACGGCAAGCTCAACGAATACACGGGCGGCTACTCCGACTTCGAACTGCAGCGTGCCGAGCAGCTGGCCCAGCAGCAGTCCATGTACGAGAAGCAGCAGCGGGAGGTGTCCCACATGCAGGCCTATGTGGACCGCTTCCGCTACAAGGCCTCCAAGGCCCGTCAGGCACAGAGCCGACTCAAAGCCATGGAGCGGATGGAGAAACTCCTGCCCGCCCACGCCGATTCCGAGTTCAGTTTCGAGTTTCGCGAGCCGTCGGCTCTGCCGACCCCGCTCATCGCCATGGAGAACCTCAGCGCCGGTTACGGCGACAAGGTGATCCTGGAGAAGATAAAGATGAACCTGGTGCCGGGTTCGCGCATCGGCCTGCTCGGTCGCAACGGCGCCGGCAAGTCCACCTTCATCAAGATGCTGTCGGGCACCAATCCGCCACTGTCAGGCAAGCTGGAAGTGAGCGCGGGCGTCAGCATCGGCTACTTCGCCCAGCATCAGCTCGAAACTCTGCGGCTCGACGATACCCCCCTCGATCACCTGGCCCGCCTCGCGCCGGACAAGTCCGAGCAGGAGCTGCGCAACTATCTGGGCAGCTTTGGTTTTCACGGTGACAAGGCGCTCGACAAAGTGGCCCCCTTCTCCGGCGGCGAAAAGGCACGGCTGGTGCTGGCACTCGTCACCTGGCAAAAACCGAACCTCTTGCTGCTGGATGAACCGACCAACCACCTGGATCTGGAGATGCGCCACGCCCTGACCATGGCGCTGCAAGGCTTCGAGGGTGCCATGGTGGTAGTCTCGCACGACCGTCACCTGCTGCGCACCACCACGGATGACTTCTATCTGGTCCACGGTGGCCGGGTCGAAGCCTTCGACGGCGATCTGGACGACTACCACAAGTGGCTCGGCGAGCAGGAGAAAGAGGCCAACGCCAAGCCCAGCGACGGCGTCATCTCCGCCAACTCGGCGCTGGCACGCAAGGATCAGAAGCGGCGCGAGGCGGAATTCCGCCAGCAGACCCGCCCCCTGCGCCAGAAGCTGGAGAAGCTGGAAGCCAGCATGGCGAAATTGCAGACGCGATTGGCGGCAGTGGAAGAGCAACTGGCCGACCCCGCCATCTATGAAGAGGCGGCCAAGAACAAGCTCTCTGAGCTGCTCAAATCCCAGGGCCCTATCAAGGAAGAGCTGGATGGTGTCGAGCTGGAGTGGATGAGCCTCTCTGAAGAGCTGGAAACCATGGAGCAGACCTTCCTTGCATGATGACCCGCTGATAGCGACCGAGCGGGTCGCCGTACACGAATTGCCGACGCCCATCGGCTTCTGGCACTGGAGCGGCAAGGTCTATGGCGAGCGCAGCCAGGACTGGCTCACGGTGCAGGCACAAGGGGGCAACGTCAACCTGGCCCTGCTGCTGCATCGACTGGATCAGACAGGCATAACCGTCGACCTGACCGATCTGCAGCCGGCACTGGTACAGACAGAAGCGGTATTGGCCCCCTGGCGCGCCCTGCGCCAGAACGCCAAATCGCGACTCGATGAGCAGGAATACCAGGCCATGCTGGCCCATGAGCTGGAGCTGGAGCGCTTGCAACAAGGGGTCCTGCTGCAGACACTGCGCGGCCTCACCCTGTTTCGCGGCAAGGGCCGCAATCTGTTGAACTATTTATCGTTACTGGGTGCCCAGCAGGGCCCCCTCAGAGATCTGACATGCTGAGTTATCGCCACGCTTTTCACGCCGGCAACCATGCCGACGTCCTGAAACATGCCGTTCAGGCCCTGATCATCGAGTCCCTCAAGAAGAAGGATAAGCCCTTCATTGTGCTGGACACCCATGCCGGCGGCGGTCTCTACGACCTGCGCGGCGACTGGTCCCAGAAGAAGGCCGAGTATGCCGACGGCATAGGCCGGTTGTGGGATGAGCGGACCCAATGGCCCGCCATGGCCCCCTATCTTGGCGTCATCGACGAGATGAATCAGGGCGGGGAACTGCACTACTACCCGGGCTCCCCCGAGCTGTCGCGCCGCCTCGCCCGCGAGCAGGACAAGCTGGCCCTGATGGAGCTGCACAACAACGAGGTGGAAGACCTGCGCGCCAACATGGGCTATGACCCCAGAGTTGTCGTGCACCACCGTGACGGCTTCGAAGGGCTGGTAGCCCTGCTGCCACCGACCCCACGCCGCGGGCTTGTGCTGATCGACCCCCCCTATGAGCTCAAAGAAGATTACTTCGCCGTGGTCGATACCCTGAAAAAAGCGCAGAAGCGCTGGGCCACCGGCATCTACGCCCTTTGGTATCCGATCCTGGGGCAAGAGGCGGACAAATCCCGCGACATGCTGCGCGCCATCAAGCGGGAAAACTTCGGTAACGTCTTGGTAGCCGAGCTGGAAGTCGCCGGTCAGACCGCCGCCTGGGGCATGAACGGCTCCGGCATGCTCATTATCAGCCCACCCTGGATGCTGGACGAGCAGATAGAAGCCTTCCTCAAACCCTTGTGCGCCAAGCTGGCCCAGGGGGTTGGCGCCAAGTACAAGGTGGAATGGTTAAGCAAAACGGAAGCCTGAGGCCAGCCCTGAGATTTGAAACAAAAAGCCCCTTTCGGGGCTTTTTGTCATTCCGGGCCGGGATATTCATGACTGGGCGACTGGCAGAGCCATCACCCTTGATAGGTTCTCCCTATCCAACTATTAGATGAGAATAGTTTTCATTTAATGCAGTTGTGGCGGATACTGCTGTCATCACCAGAGGGAGTCACCATCATGAAAAAGACCATCAGCTTTGCCATCTTGCACTTCGGTGTCGCCTTTACCGTGGCTTACCTGCTGACCGGTGAGCTGCTGACCGCCAGCCTGATCGCCCTGATAGAGCCCGCCGTCAACACGGTCGCCTTCTACTTTCATGATCTGGGCTGGCACAAGTTCAAACCCAGTCACAGCCTGCAGGCCAAGACCAGCAGCTTCGCCCTGGTACACTTCAGCGTGGCGTTTGCCGTCGCCTTCCTGCTGAGCGGCGAGCTGCTCACCGGCGGCGTGATGGCCATCATAGAGCCCGCAATCAACACAGTTGTCTTCTTCTTCCACGAGCGGCTGTGGCGCGCCCGCCAGCAACTGGCGCTGGCCTGAAGCCCTTGCCTTGTTCGGGGCCGCCCGGCGCAAAAAGCGCTCGGCGGCCCCGTCTCATTGTGTTCTAGTAGCCGGGTATCCCACTCTTTTTGCTGGAGTCTTTCCGATGAACAAGATGCTGCTTGGCCCTCTTCTCTTTGCCCCTCTGCTGGCCTGTGCTGCCACCCCTTCCTTTGATTGTGCCAAGGCAGCAGGCGCGGCCGAAACCCTGATCTGCAAGGATGCCGCGCTGGCGGCGCTGGATAACGAGCTGGCCACCCTCTATCCCAAGGCGCTCGCCAACCTCTCCCCCGAACAGCTCAAAACGGAGAAGGCCATGCAGCGCGGCTGGATCAAGGGTCGCAACGACTGCTGGAAGGCCAAGGATCTGCGCCAATGCGTAGAGGAGAACTACCAGCAGCGGATCACTGAGTTGCAGATAAAAGGTGGTCAGCTGATGGTCACGACGCCGGTCGATTACAAGTGCGGCAACAAGGTCACTCTCTCCACCTACTTCTATAACGATGCCAAGCTGCCCGCCGCCGTGATCAACCTGAGCGAAAGGGATAGCCAGCAACAAGTGCTCGCCTATGAAGTGCCCAGCACCAGTGGTGCCCGTTACGAAGGCCAGAACCTCAGCCTCTTCACCAAAGGGGACGACGCCAGCCTGGAGCGTTACGGCCAGCCGGCGCTCAACTGCACAGTGATCCCAGCCAAGGGTTAATCCCGTCCCGGGGCCGATCAGATTGCCGGCCCCTTATTGATTAGATGGCGATATCCAGAGCCTTGCCTTCCCTGATAACCCGCATCTTGAGCGATCCCGGCTTGCTGATATTGAGCAGTTCGCGCACCTTGTCGATCTCGAGAGGGAGATATGCTACCCCGTTGACCCGCTCTATGAGATCACCGTTCTTCAGGCCGTAGGGGGTCAGCGCCTGCTCATCGTTGTAATAGATCTGCAGATGCTGACCATCAAAGCGCACCGCTATATTGCGCAGGAAGGGCGATAATTGCCGCGCCAGGCTGCCTGCGTCGTAGCAGATCATCATGCGCCCCGGGATGATCGCAAAACGCTTGAAGCGGTTCACAAAGTCCAGGCCAAGGGCATACTTGTCGTTGCCATTTTCCGACACCCGCAACTGGCCGAGCGGGCGTTCGTCAAACTGAAGATCCGTGAGGATATGTTCACTTGCCGCCTGCATACCGCTCGCATCAGCCCCTTTTCGCGGGCTCGCACCTGCACCAAGCAGCGCCTGCTTGTCGGCCATAAAGTCGATAAAAGCCCGATCGACATAGCTCTGATCGGCCCCGGTATCGAGGTACATTCGCACGCTGCTCTCGCCGTGAGTCAGGTAGATAGTCGGTGAGCGGTTGTAGCTGTCTTCATATCCGATACAACGCTCGAACCCGGCTGCCGACGGTGCCCTCAGCGAAGCGCTGATCTGATGCTGCTCGTTATCAAACACCCAGTTGAAGCGCCGTATGGTATCAATCCCGAGTACACCATCGATGCGGGTACCGATGGACTGGGAGAAGAGCTCAAAATCCATGGTTCCCCACAGATCGCTGTCATCTATGGTGACCGACCCCACCAAGAAGGGGACCGGCTGCACGAATCCAAGCTGATCACTGCCCACTTGACCCGATACGCTGGCCACATTGGCAAAGTCGGCCTGATAGGCCTGGGGCAGTTCGCTTAAGCTGAACGCCTTGAATCGACTGGCAAGGCGGCGATCAATCACAGTGATGCTGGCGCCGGTATCGAGCAGAAATTGGTACTGCTCACCGGCTATGGTGACGGGTATCAGGGGAGCACTTTCGTAATGAACAGCCAGTACTGGCGCGGATGGGGCTGCCGTGGCGGACGAGTCAGGGTCGCTGCAGCCCTGGACGGCGGAGAGGATCAATATGGCCAGTGCCATTGCGTTGAACTGCAATGTCATAACACTCCTTTACGATAGCGAATGCGCTGCCCCCACCACGGCATCACAGAACACTATCTTGTTGATTTATAGATAAATAAACTATCTTCACCGGTGATGGTGACAATAACAAAGAGTTTTATGCTGACTCAAGCTTATTATGACCACGAATCCTCTACGGCTATCCGTCAGGAGAGGTCATCCACCGCCTCCCGGCTAGCCACAGTTCACCTTGGCCTGTCGATTAATTTATTGATCTTGCACAGAAATCCGACATCTTGTCCTTCCCCTCTGCACTACCGCCGCTAGTATACTCGATTGGCAACACTCGCCTCGTCGGAGTCTCCCCCATGAGCCCTGCCAGCCAAATCCCTTTGGTCAATCGCAGCAAGCTGGAAGCTGAAATCCAGTGCGGTAGCCATGCCGGCATTTGCCATGGTCAAGATCAAGGTCAAGGTCAAGGTCAAGGTCAAGGTCAAGGTCAAGGTCAAGGTCAAGGTCAAGGTCAAGGTCAAGGTCAAGGTCAAGGTCAAGGTCAAGGTCAAGGTCACACTGATTTTCTATACAGTCGTATAGGTTGTGCAAAAAGAAGAGGTCAAGCGAATATACTCAGCTTCAGAGGCTGGAAGGTAAGCCATTGATTTAAAACATTATTTATAACACACTGAATCAAGGTGAAGCGGAGTTAGATAGAAGGCGGTATTAATGTGTTAGTACCGCCCTCCATCTAATTACTGTTAAATTGGGCACGAAATGGAAGTAGCAGAAAATTTTAGAACTGAATTGGCTCTTGCTTTAGATCTTCTTGCTGAAGACGAGTGGGCTATAACAAAAGCTAGAGAAAGAACTATTGATAAAATTGAGCAGCCTCATATTGCTTTTGAGTCAATCGTTCCAGTGTTGAATCTAGCTATTGAACAACAAGACGAATACGCTTTTATGTCATGTTGTTGGCTCGCTTTACAACTTGCACAAAAAGCTAATACAACTGAATTTCCAATTAATCTATCAGAGATCCTAAAATCACTTACATTATTTTCTGCCAGGTTCTCACCTGCAGCTTTAAATGAAGTTAACGCAGTCGAAAAGTGGTTTCGCATAAATATCTAGGCATTAAATAATATTTTTATGTTAGTAGCTATTAGGTAGCTAAAGAGCAAAAAATTTAACAAGGTGTTGCAGTATCAGTCGCTTCGCTCCTTGGACAGTTTGTAAGTTGTGCTTTTGTGGTTTTGCTTCGCAAAAGGATTCCACAATGCGCAACTTACAAACTGCCGCTGAACTTGGCGTTATGCATTAAGGATGTCATGAGTATTAATCCAATCAAAGCAGCGATTCCATTATGGTATGCCCAAATGAGTTGGGCTAAGGAGCTAATTCGGTTTGGATTCGGACTATCGAAAGCAGAAGACATTCTTTCTAGAGAAAATCGTGGCTGCAAATTGGTGCCAGGAACAACTTGGTATATTCGCACTCATGGCATCGGTGTAGATGTTTTTAAAACTCCTGATGTTGGAGGTATCGATTTTGATTTTGACAAACCCGACCCAGACCCATGGCGTATGCAGCTCTTTGTTGAGAGACAAGTCAATGATGGAAACTTGCCCTATGAGAACTATCGTGAATTACTTGATGATGAAGAGCTAATGAAAAAAGCCATTTCTGAGGCATTGTCACAAAGTGCATAACAAACGCCAGCACACCGCGCCTTCAGCGCTCGACTCGCAACAAGTTGCTCGCGTGTGTGGCGGGCGTTATGTGCTCCGGGAACGTTATGGAAGAGATTAGAGAGAAACTGAAGCGGCCGGCCATCGTCTTCGAGATCGGCGGGTTCAAGGCATCCGATGACCCATTAGAAAGCTGGTTCGGAAAAGTAAACGTCTGCTCCCCGTGGGAAGTGTGGCCATACATGGATGGCGCTCCGATGCGAGCGCTTTGCCAGATCAATCTAGCCAACCTACCTTTTCGCCCGTCGGGGCTGACAAACATCGAGTTCATTACACTGTTTATCGGCCCAAAAGAACTTCCCTCGAATGCGCCCAACGGACAAAACTGGTGCCTCAGGACATACCAATCGCTGTCTGCGCTAGTTCCTATTGGCCAGCCCGATACGAAATCGATGGTCAAGGCGTTTCCGATGCGGCCTCGAGTAGTGGAAGAGGACTTCCCGTGCTGGGAAGGCCTACCATTTGATATTCCTGAGAGCGTTCAAGACAACTATGAAGATTTGTTTTCGAACGTGTCTGGCTTAAAGCTTGGCGGGTGGCCGACACTGATCCAATCGGAGATATTCTGGGCTCCTTGGAATCAGCATCCGGCGGCTCCGGAGTACGTATTTCAAGTTGACTCCGAACCGAAAGCTAATTGGAACTGGGGCGATGGTGGGGTTGGCTATTTTGGTCGAGGAACTGCCAAAGGCAAAGAAGACGATTGGGCGTGCGAGTGGCAATGTTACTAAGTCCGCACATAACCAGGCGCTCCAAGCGACGGTCAAAAGGCTGTCGCCTTTCGCTTGAGCTTAGTCGTTATGCCGTATTTATGCCGTATGAATAGAGGACAAGCGAAGTGAACGTGAGCCAGCCAGCGGAGATGCCTTTCACTAGGGAGGCCGCGATTCAAATGCTGAAGTGGGGAGCGATGCCCGAGTCGTCTCCTTACTCTCATAAGGCAATCGCGGAGTGGTGTGATCGGTTTTGGTGCCAGTACCTTGAGGTCGATGCGGAGCCTGAAATTGAGAAGCTACTTCCGATCCTCACCGATGTCGAAACACAGTGGGACTTGTACTTGGCCAATACCTATTCAATTGACGAATTAAGATCCGGTAATTTTGAGCAAGTGCGGATTCCGACGGAGTGGTTCCATGAATGGCTGAGCCAAGCGGAATAACCCTTCATCGCAGTGGAACTGCGCTAGCTGGCCCACTGAATTCAAACGTTATACGATTAGGAGTAAAAGTTGAACCAAATACCCGCTTCAACTAAGTGGACGTTAGATGCCAAAAATTGGGACACCCACAATCTCGATAGCAGACTTGCCTGACAAGGTGGGTGTCCTCTGTCAGTCGAGTACTTCCTAAAAACATAACAATTGGTTCAAACCGTTCGCTTCGCTCACTGGGACGGGCTAAAGCCTGCCCCTTAACCAAACATTATGTGAGTAAAAAGGAGAATTAGAATGGCTAGATGGCTTTTCAATTCAAGAGGTCAGGGAGTTGCTTTTGTTGTCGGCGACAACGTTTTCACAAAGAATAGTAAGTTTTTGGGAAAACTCGAAGGTAACGAGATTTGGAACAGTTCTTATGTTGCTTCAATCATCGACGATGAGAGAATTGCTGTAAAAACAATGAAACTAATGGGTTTAAAAGGCCAGCCTAGTTTGCCGGGTCTTCCAGGCCTACCCGGATTGCCAGGGCTAAAGGGCTCAAGGCTATTTCCTGCAGGGTATAAAGACTTGGATATAAAATAACAAGCAAAGGCAGCGGATGAACCGCTGCTTTGAGCGTTATGCATCATGGAGAGACTGTTGAGATATACCTGTCCTTGCTGTGGCTATAAGACTTTGGATGAACCTGCTATAGGTACGTTCGATATTTGTGAGCTTTGTGACTGGGAAGATGACTTGGTGCAAAACTCAGACCCTGATTATGAAGGCGGGGCTAATGGCATCTGCTTACGTGAAGCACAACATTATTTTATAAATAAAGCTATAGATCCCCAAGAATTTATTAAAGATTCTGCTTGGCAGATATTAGAACCACTATCAAAAGAATCACACTCAAAAATCTGCAAAACAAATCTTACCGTTAATAGTAACGGCGAAGTAAAAAATGCATAAACAGAAACTAACGATTCATCTGTTCATAAAGACTGGTTTTATGCGTTTTTTATACGGCTAAATATTACATTGACCCAGAGCGCAAGAGGCATAACAAATGGTTAAAATCGCTCGCTGTGCTCGCTGGGGCGGGATAAATACCACCCCTTAACCAAACGTTATTTGCAACCAGAGGAAAAGGCATGGATGTACAGCTTAAAGTATGTCGCGATCCCTTATTTGCAGAGTCTTTAACCAAGACAAATATGGCAAGTTATTACCAAACTCGTGGGATTATCTGGGATCACAATCAGTTTCTAAACAGTTGGGAAGAACTAGATAACTACGAAGTTTACCTAGATAAAACCCGTGTTGGCGTGCTGCGTTTTAGCTATAGTGGTGGTACTACTTTCCTTAGAGACTTTCAAATTTTGCCTGAGTTTCAAGGCCGAGGAATTGGATCTAAGAGTCTTGATTTAGTTGTTGAGCATGCTCTCAACTGCCAATCCCATAAGCTAGTTCTGCGTGTGTTTAGTGAAAATCCAGCGATCAATCTGTATGAGTTCAAAGGATTCGTGAGAACATCTGAAGTAAAAGGGTTGGTTGAAATGGAGATCCCTTTAAGTTTAAGCACATAATAAAGCGTTCAAGAGGGATTCGTGCCGCGTGGCATTTTTGGTATGCGGCGAGTTTTGTGGTGAAAGTGGTCTGCGGAAAGTAGGTTTGTGCTGCACTCACCCCTTAAAGCGGCGTTATACGATTAGGAGTAAAAGTTGAACCAAATACCCGCTTCAACTAAGTGGACGTTAGATGCCAAAAATTGGGACACCCACCATCTCGATAGTAGACTTACCTGACAAGGTGGGTGTCCTCTGTCAGTCACCGCTAATATATTCGATTGGCAACACTCGCCTCGTCGGAGTCTCCCCCATGAGCCCTGCCAGCCATTACCCCTTGGTCAAAAGCAGCACACTGGAGGCTGAAATTCAGGGGCGGTAGCCATGCCATCGGCTTGCCAATCCCTGCTGATCACCGCAAGGGGCCGGCAAGCCGCTGACTCGCCCACAACATGTAAAGCAAGGTGGTGTATGGAAACACAAACACTGCATCGCGGTCGGCTGATCGACCATATCCAGCTGGTGGTGAAAGACTTGGCCGCCAGCCAGCGCTTTTACACGGCCGCACTGGCCGCCCTCGATATTCCGCTAGGGGGTACGGGTGACGGCTACTTCTGGGCAGACGAGTTGTTTGTCACAGCTGTCGACAGCCCGGCTGCGCTCGGTGTACTGACCGGCCGCCATCATCTCGCTTTTCAGGCGCAGGACAGGGCCATGGTGGAGGGTTTCTATCAGGCCGCTCTTGCCCATGGCGGCCAGGACAATGGTGCCCCCGGTGAGCGCAATTATCACCCCGGCTACTACGCCGCCTTTGTGCTCGATCCGGACGGCAACAATATCGAAGCGGTTTATCACGGCGAGGCAAAGCGGAGTGCGGGGTCGGTGGAAATTCGGTTTTAGAAATAGAATGGAACGCCAGTGATGTGGACCTCGCCATGGCGCAACGAGGTGACTACGCCTCGCTCAACATAGTGATGTCCTGATTTTCTTATTACTGTGTTTCTACAGTGATAACGGTAAAGCCAAAAGAGGAAATCAGGCAAATACGGACAGGTACAGTACCAAGCCCATAATTATATTATTTTAAATGGATTTTCCGTCACGATGATACAGTCGGTACGAAGTTATACGGAAGGCTCGACTATCGGATTAGTACAGTCTTCCATCTAATCACTGTTAACCCTCACGAAAAACTATGAACCAAGAAGAATTATTTCAACATGAATTGGAGTCTCTCTATCAAGTTGTGGGTAGAGCTACTGGGTATTGGGCTAATTACTATCTTAGGTCTGTAAGAAAAAATGGTGCAGTGGCACATGCGAAGAAAGCGTTGTCAAAAATAGATACGATTCAAGGCGGCTTTCAAACTTTGATAGAAGTTGGACGGCCTGAGTTATCAATGGAGTATTCTGTTCTTAAGCTAGAGTTCAGATCTTTATTCACAAAATCAGATCTCGATGAAGCTCAGCGACGCTTATCAACTGTTCCCGACTATGCATGGCGTAAGAACGTTGAACCAGATAGCAACTTTGCTGGTGAAATAGACAATAATAGTATTTTTACCGAAGGAGCTAAAAAACAAGTTACAGTTAACTTTTATGAACGATGCTTAAAGGCCAGGAAAGCTTGCCTAGATAAGCATGGCTATAGATGTAAAGTATGTAATTTTTCGTTTTTAGAAATTTATGGCGAGATTGGTAAAAATTTCATACATGTACACCACATCAAGCCATTGGCTGGGATTTCAGAAGAGTATAAAATTAAGCCAGCGAAAGACCTTGTGCCAGTTTGCCCTAATTGCCACGCAATGCTTCATACTAAAAGTCCGCCTTTATCAGTAGATGAACTGAAGTTAATACTGACAAAAAGTGAGGGTTAACAAACGCCTCAAGAGGGACGGTCAACGCATGGCGTTTTCAATCCCTTTAAACCGCGGTGGTTACAGTTGTTGAGTTTAGTAGTAATGCGTTGCCAGCCCCTTAGGCGGGCATTATATTTCTAAGGAGCATCAATGGATTTTTTAGTATTTGGAGATGAAAGTGGTACAACAGGTAGTGATCGCTGTTATTCCATCGGTCTGTTGTGTGTCCCTAAAGATAAAATTAACGAGTTCAATGACTATGTATTAAACCTCAAAGCCAAGCGAGGTATTGTTGGTGAACTTAAGTGGTCAAAAATCAAGAATAGTGCAGGACAAGCAAATATTTGCATTGATCTACTGTCAATGGTTTTGCGCAGTTCATGCTGCTTTCATTCTATTGTCGTTGAAAAGTCTATTTACAACAATTGGCTAATAGACCGCGAACTAGCCTTTTACCAAACATATACCTATTTACTCAAGAACACTGCAAAGCTCGTTGGCTCCGAACTAACAGTTTTAATTGACCAAAAATGTGATAAATACAAAAAGCACGACGAGGTCATAGGTATTGTTGCTAATAATATGCTTTCTCAAATAGGTTCTAACAATAATATTAAAAGTGTGGCAATGCATGACTCAAAGATGCACTATGGATTGCAGGTGGTTGATATTCTGACTGGTGCAGTTAATTCGGGGTACATGAAATTTCTCAATCCTAACTTGACGCTTTCACAAGCAAAAGAAGCTGCATTTGTGAAAATGGCAGAAATGTTGGGTTGGGATAAATTGCATTACGATACTTTTCCTAACAAGGATTTCAATATTTGGCACTTTCCTAGTGAAAATAGAGCTGTTCCAGGTACTAAAGAAATCGTAATGAATTTTTGTATTTCACCTGTAAAAGGGTAACCCCCCCATGTTTAGATGCATTCAAAAGTAGAGGTCATCCAGCCCATCGGTTCGAATAGCGCAGCGTATTTGGACAACCGTAAATAATCTACCACCGTATAAGCAAAGTTTAGGAAATCCCCTTGGAGAGCCCCTATCGGCCACCTTGTGGCAATATCTGGCTCGCCGATGCCACCATAAGCTGTATTTATAGTTTTTCAGAATCTGGGACACCCACCATCTCGATAGAAAACTAGCCTAGCAAGGTGGATGCCCAATACTTCAGTTTTTAGTCAACAGATGATGATCGCAATCCCAATGAATCGTGGTGGTTACGGCTGTTGCATTTTAGTTTGGTGGTAGTACCTTGGCAGCCTATTCAATGGGCGTTATGTATTAATCCAACAGGAACAGTGATGAAGTACTCATTAAATTGGAAGCAGCCATTATTCTCAATAAGCAAGCGCTTCTTTATATTTATCACATTGATGTTTGCAGGATTCGCTGCGCTCAGTACATACAAAACGCAACTCAACATGGAGCTGGGTGTCTGGCTCTTTTACCAATATCTGAAAATACTGCTAGCAGCCTTCATTATATTGTTCGTGATGGCGCAAGCGTCCAGGTTATTTTCAGTCGAATTGAGAAGTGAGGATGTTGCTGGTAGAAACCGATTTTTTCGAAAAGTATCCATACCATATGCCGAGATGGTGGGGGTGAGTATGGGAAAATTGCTTATCGTAAATTGCATGGTCATTCGAACCAACAGCCTCAAGCGCATTTACGCCCCTTTTGATCTGGACGGTTTTCAAAATCTTTCGGATAAAATAGATGCCAAGTTAAAGCATCGAAAAACATCAAGGAATGACTCGTAACCTCTGGAATTTTGCTCGGTACCTATGCTTGCGTTCAGCTCACAGGTAGCCGGATTGTACAAGTCTAGTTATCACCAACCCATCTACGCCCGTTATGGCCCATATGACGGATCAGCGCTGTCATATCACGCTCCTGTGGCGCGCCCCCTCCCCCATGGGGATTTTATCCCGCCAGCCACTGACCTATAGTGGCCCCTACTCGAACAACCTTTGCGAACAGCAATATGTATATCGGCGAATTTGCCCGGCTGGCGGGCACCACACCCAAGGCGATCCGCCTCTACGAACAGATGGGGCTGCTGCCCGAACCCAGGCGGCGCGGCAAGTATCGCGTCTACCGGGCGGAAGATCTGGAATGGGTCCAGATCATTCGTCAGGCCCAGCAGTTTGGCTGCAAGCTCAGCGAGCTCAGATCCCTGCTGGCGGGCCTGACCGACATGGCGCAATTTCCCTGGCAGGAGGCCGAACGCCTGATCGCCTGCAAACTGGCCCAGCTCGCCGCCGAGACGGCTCGCCTGCAACACCAGTATCAGCAGCTGGAACAGTTCGCCGAGCTGCTGCAACAGCATCCCTGCCGCACGCCACTCCTCCAGCCAGGCTAAGCCCTGGCAAACGCCCTTCGATGGCAAGCCCGTCGCACTGATAATCGACCTCATCAAAGAGGGCCACTGCGCCCCTTGACTCTGTCCCATGGGACAGAGGGTCTAATGCGGGCTCACCCCATCAGGAGCCCTGCCCATGCCACCCCGTCTGCTTGTCATCAACGGCAATCCCAAACCCGACAGCTTCTGCCATGCCCTGGCCCGCGAGTATGCTCGCAGCGCCGAGGAGGCAGGCGCAGAGGTCACACTGCTGCACGTGGGGGAGCTCGCCTTCGAACCGGACTTGCGCCATGGCTATGACCTTATGCCGCCGCTGGAGCCGGATCTGCTGGCGTTGCAGCAGAGCCTGACTGCCGCTCATCATCTGGTGATCGTCTCCCCCCTCTGGTGGGGTGGCATGCCGGCCCGTCTCAAGGGCCTGCTGGATCGCACCCTGCTATCCGGCTTCGCCTTTCAATATGTCAAGGGCAAGGCCCAGCCCCTGCGTCTGCTGGCGGGCAAGACGGCGCGCCTGCTGCTCACCATGGACAGCCCTGTCTGGTACTACCGCTGGTGGCTGGGGGATCCCGCCTCGCGCATCCTCGACAAGCAGGTACTGGGACTGTGCGGCATCCGGCTCACCCACCGCCAATACCTGGGCCCCATGCATACAGCCCACGAGCCGGACAGGGCCCGCTGGCTGACAGAGACCTGTGCTGCGGCCCGCGCCGATGTGCGCCGGCTAAGTCGCGGCACATGAAAAAGCCCCGCATCGCGGGGCTTTTTGTTATTGGCGGTGGCCGACTCAGTTGACGGCGACCGGCTCGCTCATGCTGGCGGGCGGCGGGGTTTGAAACTCGCGCTCGGCATCGTTGAAGCGATCCACCATGGCCTTGGAGGGCACCTTGTCCAGCAGGCTGAACACCACAATCGCCAGGGCGGAGAAGAGGAAGCCCGGGATGATTTCATACAGCCCCAGCCAGCCGAACTGCTTCCAGACGATGACGGTGATGGCACCGACCAGCATGCCTGCGAGGGCGCCGTTGCGGGTCATGCGCGACCAGAGCACGGAGAGCAGCACAACGGGACCAAAGGCGGCACCAAAACCGGCCCAGGCGTAGCTCACCAGCCCCAGTACCCGGTTCTCCGGATTCATGGCAACACCGATGGCGACCACGGCGATCAACAGCACCATCATGCGACCCACCCACACCAGCTCCTGCTGGGAGGCGTTCTTGCGCAAGAAGGGCTTGTAGAGATCTTCGGTAATGGCGCTGGAACAGACCAGCAGCTGACAGCTTAGCGTGCTCATAACGGCCGCCAGAATGGCGGAGAGCAGCACGCCGGCAATCCAGGGGTTAAAGAGCAGCTTGGACAGCTCGATAAAGACCCGCTCCGGGTTGCCGGTAACACCGGCGGCCTGCTCGGTGAAGGTGGAGAAGTAGGAGAGGCCGAAGAAGCCGATGGCCACGGCGCCGCCGAGGCAGAACACCATCCAGGTCATGCTGATGCGGCGGGCATTGACCATGGAGTGGTGAGAGTCCGCCGCCATGAAGCGCGCCAGTATGTGGGGCTGGCCGAAGTAGCCCAGGCCCCAGGCCATCAGCGAGACGATGGCGATAAAGTCCAGGTTCTTGAACATATCGAGGTTGCTGGCGTTCTGCGCCGCCACCTGCATCATGGCGGTGTCGATGCCGCCAACGGCGATGATGACGAATACCGGCGTCAGGATCAGGGCGAAGATCATCAGGGTCGCCTGCACCGTATCGGTCCAGCTCACCGCGAGGAAGCCGCCGAAGAAGGTGTAGGTGATGGTGGCCGCGGCACCGACCCAGAGGGCGGTGTCATAGCTCATGCCGAAGGTGCTCTCGAACAGGCGGGCACCGGCCACCACGCCGGAGGCGCAGTAGATGGTGAAGAACAGCAGTATCACCAGGGCGGAGAGGATGCGCAACACCCGGCTCTTGTCCTCGAAGCGGTAGGTGAAATAGTCCGGCAGGGTCAGGGCGTTGCGGTTCTTCTCGGTGTGAACCCGCAAGCGACCGGCGACCCAGCGCCAGTTGAGATAGGCCCCTATGGTGAGGCCGATGGCGATCCAGCTCTCTGAAATACCGCCGATGAAAACGGCGCCCGGCAAGCCCATCAGGAGCCAGCCACTCATGTCGGAGGCCCCGGCGGAGAGGGCGGTGACCCAGCTCCCCATACGGCGGCCGCCAAGAATGTAGTCGTCAAAGTTGCGGGTGGCGCGATAGGCGATAAAACCGATCAAAACCATCCCGAGGATATACACCAGAAAGGTGATAAGCATGGGGGTGCTGGCTGTCATTCAAAACTCCATTAGGTGACGTGTGTACCCGTTCTGACGACGGGCTCTTCCTTAAAAAACCGCCCTAGCTTAATCAGCAGATCCCATGACCTCAACCACTTTTAACAAATAAAAAACACAATATAAACGTTTCATCTCTAACTAACGAACCACTCAAGGAGAGATGCGCCGGATTTTATCCTGAGACAGCAAGGGCTTGTCTGCTCCCCCTCCGCCTGGCGCCAGGCGCCAGGCGGCATGAGCGTAAAAAAAAGCCCCGACCAGAGGCCGGGGCTTGAGACGATGAACGACAGGATCAGCGATTGATGACGATCGGCATGCCGCTGCGCTGCTCCAGCGCCTGCTTGACCAGCTGGGAGTCGCTGTCGGCATGGGCGATAAAGCGGGTCGCGGCCTGGGTCATGGGCAGCGGAGCAGGCAGACTGGAGTTGAACTCGGCTTCGCTGCGGGACAGGGGTTGATGCACTTCCAGATAACGGCGGCCATCGGGCTCGACGGTGGCCTTGATGGGCTGGTTGACGAACTGCACCCGCGTGCCGACCGGGATCTGCTTGAACAGGTACTCTATGTCTTCGTTACGCAGCCGCACGCAACCGTGGCTCACCCGCAGGCCTATGCCGAACTGGGCATTGGTGCCGTGGATGGCGTACATCTTGCCGATGTAGAGCGCAAACAGCCCCATGGGGTTGTCCGGACCGGCTGGCCAGACTGCCGGCAGGCTCTCGCCACGGGCGGCATACTCGGCATGCATCTTGGCGGTAGGGGTCCAGGTCGGGCCCGCCTTCTTGCGCTGCACGCTGGTCACCCAGTTTTCCGGGGTGTCGGTGCCGAGCTGACCTATGCCGATGGGCAGCACTTCCACCACCTTCTTGCCTTTCGGGTAGTAGTAGAGGCGCATCTCGGCCACGTTCAGCACTATGCCTTCGCGGGGGGCATCCGGCAGTATCAGCTGATGGGGGATCACCAGCTTCTCGCCGGTCTGCAGCAGCAGGGGATCCGCCTTGGGGTTAGCTTCGAGCATATTGGTCAGCCCCAGCTGGAATTTGGCGGCCACGGCCTCCAGCGGCTGACCGTTTTCGGCGGCCGGCACCACGTATTCCATATTCTCGCCCACCAGACGGCTGTTGGCCCCGGGCAGATCGTATTGAACGGCAAGCACAGGCGCGGCGGCCAGAACAAGGCTGCAGCACAGAGCAGCCGCACTATTGCGAAGGAGCTTCATAACTTTCCCATGATGATGACTTGATTGACGTCTCAGGGCTGACAGCTGATTCAAGAGAGATCAGGGGCGCGAAGAGAAGGCCGCCATTTTTCTCCTCTGCACACCAAATTTCAACTGACAACTGGATACGGGTCGATGATTAATATGGCGCTTCCCCTGCCACCTCGACCCGAGTCCTCACTCCGTTTGTCCCCTCTGCCAGGCACGCATATCGTAACCTGTAGGAGATTGATGCAACCGCAGATGAAATTGCTCAATGATGGCGAAGATATGGTCGAAAATATCGGCCTGGATCCCTTCGTAATCCGCCCAGGCCGTGGTCGCGGTGAAGCAGTAAATCTCCAGCGGCAGACCGTCAGTGGTCGGCGCCAGCTGGCGCACCATCAGCGTCATGTCCTTGCGAATACCGGTATGGGCGCGCAGGTAGGCATCCAGATAGGCGCGCAGGGTCCCGAGATTGGTAAGGTGACGCCCGTTGATGGGGCAACTGAGGGCATCGCTGAGCTGCTGGTTATAGGCGCTCAACTCCTGCTCCTTGCGGCCCAGGTAGGGCGCCAGCAGCTGGGCCTGCTTGAGCTGCATCTGTTCATCCGCGGTCAGGAAACGCACGCTGGTCATGTCGATATTGACACTGCGCTTGATGCGGCGGCCGCCGGATTCCGTCATCCCCTGCCAGTTCTTGAAGGAGTCGGAAATGAGCGCATAGGTGGGGATGGTGGTGATGGTCTTGTCCCAGTTCGACACCTTGACGGTGGTGAGACCGATATCGGTCACCTCGCCGTCCGCACCGTACTTGTCCATCTGCAACCAGTCGCCGACGCTGAGCATGCGATTGGCGGAGAGCTGGATCCCCGCCACCAGGCCGAGGATGGGGTCCTTGAACACCAACATCAACACGGCTGTCATGGCACCCAGGCCACTGAACAGGAAGAGCGGTGACTTGCCGAGCAGCAGGGCGATCATCAGGATGCCGACCAGTATGCTGGCCACCAGCTTCACCCCCTGGAAGATGCCGCGCAGGGGCAGATCACGTCCCAGCCGGGTGTAACGGCTCACCGACGACATGCAATCGAGCAGTGCAAACAGGGCCAGCAACAGAAACAGCAGGATCCAGAACTGGGTCACCATCTCGATCAGCTGCAAACTGTCGGAGCCGCTCGGCAGCCAGATCTCCGCCTGACCGAGCATAACGGCGCCCTGCAACACGAAGGCAAGCCGGTAGAACAACCGCTGTTGCAACTGGGGGGGCAGCCACACCTGTTTGGACTTGGCGAGCACTGTCACCAGCCGCACCAGCAGAACCCGGTGCAACAACACGTGCAATATCAGCGAGGTAAGGACGATAAAGCCCAGGGCGATCACCAGCGCCATCATGTTGCTGACTTCAACACCCATGCTCGCCAGCCAGTTAAAAAATATCACCTTCATCCCTACCTCCTGTACATGAAACAGCCGTCAGGGTACGTATCTGCCACCCCATGTCAAATGACAACTTGCTCAGCCGGAAGCCTGAAACGACAACGCCCGGCGCAGGCCGGGCGTTGTATCGGAGCAAGGGGCGTTAGCCGACCAGACTCAGGGCATCACGGGCGATGACCAGCTCTTCATTGGTGGGCATCACCAGCGCCAGACGGCTGCCTTCAGCCGTGATGGGGCCTTCTCCACCGAGCACGGCGGCATTGTTGGCTTCTTTATCTACCTTGAAGCCGAACAGGGCCAGACGATCCAGCACCATCTCGCGCACCATGGCGGCGTTTTCACCGATACCGCCGGTGAACACCAGAGCGTCGAGGCGACCCTCCATGGCAGCAGCGTAAGCGCCAACATACTTGGCAACTCTGTAGGTGAAAACATCCAGCGCACGCTTGGCGCCGGCGTCGGTCGCATAGTTGGAGGTGACATAGCGGCAGTCACTGCTCACCTCGGTCAGACCCAGCAGACCGGATTCGCGGGTAAGGGTGTGGTTGATCTCGTCCACGCTGTAACCGAGCTGATCGTGCATGAAGAAGACGACGGCGGGGTCGATGTCACCGGAACGGGTGCCCATCGCCAGCCCTTCCAGCGGGGTCAGGCCCATGGACGTATCGACGGACTCGCCGTTTTTGATGGCGCAGACGGAAGCACCGTTGCCCAGGTGGCAGTTGATGATGTTGAGCTCGGCCAGCGGCTTGCCCAGTGCCTTGGCGGTCTCTTCCGCGATGAAGCGGTGAGAGGTGCCGTGAGCGCCATAACGACGGATACCGTTCTCTTTATAGAGCTTGTAGGGCAGCGCGTAGAGATAGGCTTCCTGCGGCAGCGTCTGGTGGAAGGCGGTGTCAAACACGGCCACGTTCTTCTCGGCAAGTTGCGGGAAGACCTTGAGCGCGGCACGAATGCCGATGAGGTGCGCCGGGTTGTGCAGGGGGGCGAACGGAATGGCGGCCTCGATGCCGGCGATCACGCCATCATCGATGCGAACGGAGCGGGAGAACTGCTCGCCACCGTGCACGATGCGATGGCCGATGGCCACCAGCTGCTCGGCCAGGGTCGGATCCTGGGGCAGGATATGACCCACGATATGGTCGAGGGCGGCCTGGTGAGCGGCGCCCGCTCCCAGCATGGCTTCGCCCTTGACCCCGTGGAGTTTCCATTTGATACGTGCATCATCCAGATTGAAGCATTCGGCCAGGCCGGACAGCATGTCCTCACCTGTTTCGGCGTCCATTACGGCAAATTTCAGGGAAGAGCTACCGCAGTTAAGGATCAATACCAACTTGCTCATGTTCTACATCTTCCTGTGCTTCGGCTTTATGCCGACAGTGTCGTGTCATCCAACAATGGATGGGATTCCCCTGCCGGGGGCTTATGGTCGCAGGAAAGTGCGCCCAATTTTTCAATACGTTAAGTGCGGGTCCCGAAGACGCTGTGCACTCGATTCATCATGGGTCGGTGCGGACCCGGAGGGTGCCGCGCACCCGTTGAGCTGCCGTGCTGACGGCTACAGGCCGGCCAGCAAATCCTTGTGCACCTTGACCACCAGCTTCTTCACGTGAGCCGGCTGGTTGGGGGTACAGAGAGGGCGATGCAGTTCTCCCGGCCAGAAGATGGCAAAATCACCGGGCTGCAACGCCAGATAACTGGTCTGTTCGTCGTCGACGAACCAGAGATCGGGGTGGGGATGATCGGCTCCGTCATTGACGTAACTGTGAGGCCCAACACCTATCCACTCTTCCCCGCGCAGCAGCAGTTGTATATCCAGATACTGCTGATGGAACTCGCCACGGCGATCCGCTGCCGACTCGGTCAGCTCTTCGCTCACCAGACACAACAGCGTGAGGCCGTCGATCTCTGTCTTGCCGAGCGGCGCACTCAGCCAGTGGTCGACGCTTTTCACCACCTCGACCATGATGCGGGCCAGCGGGGCGGGCAGCGGCGTTCGCTGCAGGGTATTCAGACTGCCGGTGATCATGGCGAGCGGATCCTTAGGTGTATTCAGGCGGCATCTTTGCCGCAAAATGAAAAAGGACCCTGTTCAGGTCCTTGTGTCGCACCATCTGCAATCCATGCAGACAGGAAGCGCCTATTTGCTCGTGCCGAGCGTCTGAGGTCACTGTTACACACTCATCCGCTGCTTGCCAAGAGACGAAAACGCATTCGTCCGGTGATCGTACCAGCTGAAACAATATTATTCACTACTCCATCGTCGTCGACTTTGACCAGACGCAAAAACGGGAGCATCTGCTCCCGTTTTTTTCACACAACCGGTGTCATTCAAGCCTTGCGAGCGTTTTCCACCGGCTTGGCATACATGGCGCGCCAGATGGCCTTGTGCTCTTGTGGCACCTCTGACTGACGAGTCAGGAAGGCCGCCTGCTCTATGGTATTGGCCTTGCCGGACACATCTGCGGCCAGGTAGTTGCCCGGGAAGAGGCGATAATTGCCCCAGATTGCCTTGTCGATCAGCGCCGCCAGCTCGTCCGGATCGCTGAAACCCTCGGTGATGGGGGCGCCGAAGGAGACATGTACCCGCCCCTTCTGGCCGACGATGCCGGCGACTATGCTCTCGATATCCTCGAACTCGCCTTTTTCGTAGCTGCCGTTGACCGATTTCTCGTACAGCTCGCGCGCCTTGGCCTTGTCGGTGGGATCCAGCTCATAGCTGATGCTGACCGGCACTATGTTGAGGCTGCGCATGTAGTCGACGAAGTCGATTTTCTGCTTCTTGCCGTCTACATAGAACATCTTGAGGATGGCGGGATCCGTCTTGTCATCGCCATTCTTGGCGCGCCCTTCCTTCTGGGCGATCCAGATGGAGTGGCCTTCGTGCACCGACTGGCCGATATAGGCGGACAGCTCGCCGAGCATTTTCATCATCTCCCGCGGCCCCTTGGCGGAGCGCTTGACGATGAAGCTCTTGTTGAGCTTCATCAGCTCGGTGGCGCAGGGTTTGCGCAGCAGGTTGTCACCGATGGCGATGCGCACCGTATCAAAACCATGGGTATGCAGCCCCCAGTTGACGAACGCCGGATCCATGGCGATGTCCCTGTGGTTGGAGACAAACAGGTAACCCTGCTCTTTCTTGAGGTGTTCGAGGCCGGAGAAGGTCACGCCCTTGGTAGAGGTGGCAATCATGCGGGACATATAACGGGTCACCCCCATCTGCACCTGATGGATGGTGGTCACCTTGGACCACTTGTAGCGCAGGAATTGGCGGATCAGCGGGCGAATGGCCCAGCCCAGCCAGCTCATCAGGGAACCGAAACGATACTTGGCGATGGCGCCGATAAATTCATCATCCTGGATCAGCCGTTCTATGGCTGCCGGCACTTCTTCATCGCGGTAGGGGCGAATGTCCGCGAATCTATCTACTTCAGTCACAATGTCAGCCTTGCGTGTAAGGAGTCGCGGCCAACCGAGTTGGCCGGGAAATTCAGGGCGCAATTTTACACGCTTTTATGGCAAGGGGTATGGAGCGAGTACGAATAGTGAGATCTGACCAGTTAATCAGGCTGCAATGCCAGTGTCACCGCCGCTTCGGCATGAATCGCAGTGGTGTCATAGAGCGGAACAGCTGCTTTTGAGTCACCCACCAGCAAGGCAATCTCGGTACATCCCAGGATCACGGCTTGTGCCCCCGCCTCTGCCAGCCCGGCGATGATGGCGAGATACTCGGCCCGCGATGACGCCAGGATCTCGCCAAGACAGAGCTCGTCATAAATGATGCTGTGCACCCGTTCGCGCTGCGCCGCTGGCGGCACCAGCACCTCAAGCCCGAACAGGGTTTGCAGGCGGCCCTTGTAAAAATCCTGCTCCATGGTGAAACGGGTACCCAGCAGCCCTACTCTTTGCACCCCGTCCGCCAGCAACTGGCGGGCGGTGGCATCGGCGATATGAAGCAAAGGGATGTCGATGGCAGCCTCAATCTCGGGCGCCACCTTGTGCATTGTGTTGGTGCCGATCAGCAGAAAATCGGCGCCGCCAGCCTGCAGCTTGCGCGCCTCGGCAGCCAGCAGGCGCGCGGTCGCGGGCCAGTCACCGACATGCTGCAGACGCTCTATCTCGGCAAAGTCGACGCTGCTCAGCAGCACTCGCGCCGAGTGCAGACCGCCGAACCGTGCCCGCACCTCCCGGTTGAACGCCTGATAGTAACTGACGGTGGATTCCCAGCTCATGCCACCCAGCAGACCGATACATTTCATGGGGACTCCTTTAATGCAGTGCCAGTGCAGCATGGCGCAGCCAGCGAGATAAAAAAGGCCCCGAAGGGCCAACAAGACAGAAGGTAAGGCCAAAGGTCCAGGGTCTGTTGACGTCTGTCGCGGCCGGGCCGACACGTCAAGGGATCCTGGACGCCTAAATCCAGATCATCAGCACGCAGGCCGCCGTGGCGAGCCCCATGCCAAGGTTGAAACGACGCCAGCCTGTGGCGGTGCGGATGAGGCGGCGCACCTGGGCACCGAACAGCACCCAAAAGGCACCGGTATACAGGCCGGTCACAAAAAAGATGCCGAGCACCCAGCTGGCCGAGGGCCAGTAAGCCTCCCCCGCCAGGGTAAAGCCACTGATGGCGGAGAGCGCCATCATCCAGGCCTTGGGGTTGAGCAGTTGCAGCATGGCGCCCTGATGGGCCGGAATGAGCGGTCGGTTACCCTCGGCCGGGCCACTGGCGGTCGCCACCTTCCAGGCCAGCCAGAGCAGATAGGCCGAGCCAATCAGCTTGAGGCCGTCATGCAGCAGCGGCACCTTTTCAAACATCACCCCGAGCCCCAGCGCCGTGGCGAGGATCATCAGGTTGATCCCCCCCACCACCCCCACCAGCAGGGGAAGAGTGCGGCGAAATCCCTGGGCGGCACCGGCACTGGTGAGCAGCATGTTATTGGGGCCCGGCGTGCCACAGGTAATGAGGGCAAAGCCCGCCAGGGGAAGCAACCAGTTCAGATCCATCTCAACCTCTTGGTGATACAAAGCGTCCGATATACGGCAAGCCTTCTAATATGCAGAGCCAGCCCAGTGGCGACAAGTCAGAAATGGCTCTTTCTTGCCTGCCAGCGGCGCGCGCTCAATACCAGAGCATCACCACGCAAAGCGCCGTCAGCACACCAAGGGAGCCGTTGAGGCGCCGCCAGCCCCTATCCGTGCTGATCCAGTTGCTCAACTGGTGACCGAACAAGACCCAGACAAAACAGACCGGGAAGCCCACCAGCGGAAACACCAGCATGATCCCCCACAGGCTAGGCCAGTAACTGGCACCTGGCAGACTGAACAGACTGATGGCGGAGATGGCCATCATCCAGGCCTTGGGATTGAGAAACTGAAAGCCCAACCCTTCCAGCAGGGTCAACGGACGGGCACGCCGGGCCGGATCACCGGGGGCACCAGCCACGGCGATACGCCACGCCAGCCACAGCAAATAGAGGCTGCCGAAGATCTGCAGCCCCAATCGCAGCAGAGGCCAGCTCTCGAACAGGGGATAGAGCCCCAATGCCATGACCAGTTGCAACACGGGCTGACCCACGGCCACGCCGGTCAGGTGTGGCAGGGTACGGCGCACCCCGAAGTTGGCGCCAGATGCCGTCAGCATCAGATTGTTGGGGCCCGGCGTACCGCAGGTGAGCACGGCAAAGCCGAACAGGGTGACATACCATTCCATCGTCATCTTGTGACTCCTTCATTGCCACATTGTATCGATACAATGCGGTGTATTTGATTGTTAACAGGTTGGCTTTCACGCTATATTGAGGACAATTTTGGATCAATGGATTTATTGTCACCATGACAATCTGGACCCCGGACCTTGCCCCCTTCGATGGCCCCCTCTATCTCAAGCTGGTGAAAGCCATAGAGCAGGCCATTCTCAGTGGCGACCTGCCACCCCGAACCCGCTTGCCGACCCACAGAGCCCTGGCGGATCGGCTGGGGGTGACCGTCGGCACCATCACCCGTGCCTATGGCGAGGCGGAGCGGCGCGGCCTGTTGGCAGCCAAAGTAGGACACGGCACCTGGGTCAAAGGCACAGGAACGGATCCGGCCAATGAGTGGGTGATCCGCAAGGAAGAGGGACATCGCATCGAGCTGTGGCAAAACCTGCCGGTACAACTGGACAGGGCCGCCATCATTCGCCCCATGCTGGGGGAAGTGGCCGACGGAGATCTCAATGCCCTGCTCGGCTATGACAAGGAGGCGGGCCAGCCCGGCCAGCGCCAGCTGTTCATCGACTGGCTGGCCGAGCAGGGGGTGCACGGCAGCGAGGATCGCCTGCTGTTCAGCCACGGCGCCCAGCACGGCATCATGCTCTCTCTGCTGGCCACCGGCTGCGTGGGGGAGACCATTTTGTGCGAAGGGCTCAGCTACCCCGGCATGCTGGGCAATGCCCGCCAGCTGAAGAACCAGGTGGTGGGGCTGGCGATGGACGAGGAGGGGTTGATCCCCGCCGCGCTGGAGGCTGCCTGCCGCACGCGGCGGGCCAAGCTGCTCTACCTCACCCCTACCCTGCAAAACCCCACCACCGCCATCATGAGCCAGGCACGGCGCGAGGCCGTCGTCGCCATCGCACGCCACCATGACCTGCTGATCATCGAAGATGACGTCAACGGCCTGCTGCCCAGTATCCCGGTAGCCCCCCTGGTCAACCTGGCGCCGGAGCGGGTCATCTATCTGGGCAGCCTGGCCAAGATCGCCTGTGGCGGCCTGAGGGTCGGCTTCGTGCTGGCGCCGCCCGCCCTGCGCAACGCCTTCGCCCAGGCGATGCGGTTGTCGAGCTGGATGGTGAGCCCCCTCTTGATCGAGCTGGCCTGCAAGCTGGTCAGCCAGCGCCAGATAATGCCATTGGTCGAGCAGCAGCGGCAGATCCTGGCACGTCGCGGCGAGCTACTGCGCCATCTGCTGCCGGGAGCCCGCTGGCAGGCAGGCTCCATGCACGCCTGGCTGCCACTGCCGGAGCCCTGGCGCAGCCAGGCATTCGCCGAGGCGGCCAACGCCCTTGACGTCGGGGTGGCGAGCGGGGAACACTTCGCCGCCGGCCAGTTCGCCGCGCCGCAAGGGGTACGGCTGAGCCTGAGCCAACCGGCCACGGATGCCCGCGTCGCCGAGGGGCTGGAGCGGCTGGCGCAGCTGCTGCGGGGCTCACCGCCCCCCAATCCCTTGCTATAGTCAGCCACTGTTTGGCCCAATACGCCCAGTTCTGCGCGCTCGAAGGAGAGCCCATGCACCCAACCCGCGTCTCACTGCTGTTCGTCACCCTGCTGCTGGGGGGCTGCGCCTCACCCAGCCATCAACAGCTGGGCGCGGCACTGACCGGGCTGGAAGGGGAGCTGCAGCGGCTGGAGGAGGAGCTGGCGGCCATGAACGGCCTCCATTACCAGAAGGCGATAGACGCGCCGCTCAGCCTGCGCCGCATGCTGGCCACCCCAGCCCAGACGCAAGAGGGCCTGCAGCCGGTGCAGCGCCAGCTGCAGGATGGGCCACGGCTCAATTACCACTACCGGCTGCCGGATGGCATGACGGCCCTGCCCCTCGACAATCCCTGCCTGCGTTATGAGTTCGAGTTGCGCCATCTGGGTCGTCTGGGCCAGCTTGCGCTCAGCTGGCAGGGACGCGACGCTCAGGGCTCCCGCCTGATCCACCAGCGCGATTGCCCCTTCTCGGCCAGTGGGCCCGGCCTGCAATAAGCCACCTTTGCTCAATCCAGGCGCCCCCTATGGTCAGTTGAAAGGCGCCCCCACATCTTGTAGCTTGCCTCCATCCCCTTCTCTTGACTCCCTTGGCCGGAAAACGCCCCATGAAACTGACTCCCCTGTGGCTGGCGCTGTGCAGCCTGCCTGTGCTGGCCTGTGGCCCGGATGGCTGCGAAACACCGCTCACCCTGCAACTGACCGCAGCCCAGTGCCATCTGAACGGACTGCCATTTCTCTCCCCCGATAACGACACCCGTACCAATCTGGCCCTGCTGCTGGCCGATGAGCAGGCTTTCTCCCTGCCCGGTGGGGCTCTGCCTCTGCCATTTCAGGTCGATGAGCTGATAAGCCCGGCCGTTGGCGACACTGGGCCAGCTGGGCCGGATCCCCTGCTGGCGCTGGCCGCGTCGCTGGGCATAGAGGCCGCCACCACTGAAGCGGCCATCACCCGGGCCGGCAGCTGGAGCGAGGGGCGCTGTATCAGCAACAATCCAGTCTCTGCCGAGGCCTTCTTGCAGGCACTGGTGCAAACGCCCGCCCTTACCGCCAGTGATCGCAGCCAGCTGGCAAGCCAGCGGCTCGCCATGCTGGGTCAGTGCGGCCAGGCGCAGGACGCGGCAGAAAGCATGCCCCAGGGCGAAAGCCAGACGGCGCCGCTGTCCGCCGCCGCCAAGGGGTTTGCCGACTACCTGACCGCCAGCCAGCACTTCTATCAGGGGGAGTTTGCGCAAGCCGACGCCCTGTTTGCCGCCCTCGCCGAACAGGACCAGCCCTGGCTCAAGGAGACGACCGACTACATGAAGATCCGGGTCGCCCTCAACCAGTCACAGCAGAGCGCCTTCGACGATTGGGGCAGCCTGGACCGCAGCCAGATCGATCAGGCTCAGCTGCAGCGCTGCGAGCAGCTCATCACCGACTACCGTACCCGCTACCCACAGGGGCGCTATCTGGATTCCGCCACCGGCTTGTTGCGTCGACTTGCCTGGTTCAAGGGGGATAACGAGCTGCTGGCCAGTCACTATCTGCAGGCGAGTCAACAGCAGAGCCCACCGGATCTGGTCAACGAGATCGATCTCAAATTGCTGATGCAACCCGGCTTCACCAGCTCGGCAACCATGCCCATGCTGACCCTGGTGCAGGATCTGCGCCGGCTGCGGATCCATGACAGCTGGGATGAGTGGCAGCCGCTGCTCGCGGCCGAGATCGGCAAGCAGGCCCCCCAGTTTGCCCGGCACGCCCCCTGGCTGGCCTATCTGGAGCAGTCCAGCCGCTACTATCTCGCCAAGGATTATGCCGCCGTGGTCGCTGCCGCCCCTGCGCTGGCCAACGGCCCCCTGAATAATCTGGCCTTCAGCCAGCAGGTATTGAAAGGGATGGCACTGGCTGCCCAGCAGCAGTGGGTCAAAGCCGAACAGCAGTGGCGCGCCCTGCTCGCCAACCAGCCAACCCCCTTGCAGGATCAGCTGTTGCAGCTTGCCCTGGCCATGACCCTGGAACGGGCCGGCCAGCTGGAGCAGGTGTTTGCCAAGGAAAGCCCCATCAAGAGCGATCACTACCGCATCCCGCTGCTGGAATATGTGGCACCGGCGCCCCTGCTGCGCCGCATGGCCCGGGATGAAACCGCCTCCGAGCCCCTGCGTCAACGTGCCAGTTACACCCTGAGTTACAAGCAGCTGACCCATGGCGACTACCAGGGCTTCCTGCAAGATATGGCGGGCGCTCCCCCTGCGGCACCGTTCAACTGGCAAGGCAGCCAGGGTTATCAGTGCCCGGCCCTGAACGAGGTGGTCGCCACCCTCGCCAAGGCGCCTGGTACGCCCAGAGCCCTCAACTGCCTGGGCGAGTTCTTCCTGGCACAGGGGCTGGATTGGGATCCCCTGCTCCATCGACCGGGAGCCGATACCCTGGCGGGGAGCCAGGACCTGTTTGCCGGCAAGCAGCGCAGCCGCCTCGACTGGTATCAGCAGGTCATCGCCAATCCCAAAGCCGCCAAGGACGACAAGGCCTACGCCCTCTATCGCGCCATCAACTGCTACGCCCCGAGCGGCAGCAACGGTTGCGGCAGTCAGGATCTGCCCGTCAGCCAGCGCAAGACCTGGTTCAACACCCTCAAGCAGCAACACGGGGCAAGCCAGTGGGCAAAACAGCTCAAATATTACTGGTGATGCTGACGCTGCTCGGCACCGAGGCCAGGGCAACCGTCGAGGCGGGCCAGTACCGTCAGTTCTGGTTGTGGGCAGGGGTCAGACCCCAACCCGTGTTGCAGCAGGCAGATCGCCTCTATCTGCATCAAGGGGAGATAGGCCCCCTGGACCCGGCCCTGCCCCTGCGCTTTCAGGGGCAGGGCATAGCGCCGAGCAAGCTGCCGGTGGGCGAACTCTGGCTCGCCTATCGGGTGGAGCGGCTCGACTGGGATGACACCCTGCTGCAGAACCTGGAAAACCAGCTGGCGGCCTGGCAGCGAAAGGGCAATGAAGTGCGCGGCGTCCAGATAGATTTCGATGCCCGCACCCACCAGCTGGCCGACTATGGGCACTTCCTGCGTCAGCTGCGACAACAGTTGCCCGCTCGCTACGCCATCAGCATCACAGGCTTGCTGGACTGGACCCGCACCGGTGACATCAGGGAGCTGAACGCCCTGGCAGGTGTGGTCGACGAGCTGGTGGTGCAGACCTATCGGGGCCGTCATACCGAACCCGGCTATGCCCGCTATCTGCAGACGCTGCACCGGCTGACACTGCCATTCAAGCTGGGGCTGGCGCAGGGGGGAGAGTGGGATCCCGCCTGGGAAGCGAGATTGGCACAGGTCCCCGCCTATGGGGGCGCTGTGGTGTTTCTGATCAATCCGCCACCCCCTTGACCCCGGCGGGGTATTGACCCGAGTACAATTTACAGACAATAGTGGAAGCTCTTTTTGACTCCATCCCATGCCATACTTTTTCATATCGTGAACCAGCAAGGGAGCGCCAAGGATGCAGATCCTTCTGATCGAAGACGATGCCATGCTCAGCTCGGCCCTCTCCCAAGGTCTGAGTGATCATGGCGTCACGCCATCCCAACTGACCTATTGCAAGGAACTCTCCACACTATCCGCCCTGCTGCGTCAGCAGCCGTTCGACGCCATCATCTGCCGCCAGTATCGCCATCAGGCCCATGAGGGGATCCGCCTGCTGCAGGAGGCCCACTATCTGGGCCTGCTCGAACCTGGCTGTGTGCTCTTGCTGCTGGATGGGGACGATGAATTGCTCCAGTACCCCCCTTCCGAGCTCTATTTTCCACTGCACCTGTCCATGCCCTTTACCACGGATCAGCTGACACGCAGTTTGCACGAACTGGTATTGCTGACCGGGCTGACCCGGCCCCTGCCCCCGTCAATGAAACTCAGGGAATGGCGCCTCGCCTGCTCCCTGTGCGAAGACCTTCTCTACCAGCAGCAGAAGAAGAACAAGGCGCTGGGCCCACTGCTGGACAGGGTCAAGGGTTACATGTTGCTGCAGGAGCAGGATCACTTCCAGGCCACCCAGCACTATGCCATGTGTACCACTGAACACGACGCCTGGTGGCCACGCAAGGGGCTGATCCACGCTCTGCTGGGACTGAACAAGCTGGACAGCGCCCGCAAGGACCTGACCCGCAATCAGGAACGGCTGCCGCTGACAATACAGCTGGAACTGATGTTGGCCTGCCTGCTGCACGAGGCGCAGTGGGAATCAGCCTGGGAGGTACTCGGCAAGCTGCTGCAAAAACAGTCCTGGCAGCCGGAATGGCGTCAGGCGGCCATCTTGCTGGCCCTGCTGCTGAAAGATGAAGGGAAGGCGCTCGAACAGGCCAACGCGCTCAGCCTGCGATTTTTCAGTGAGCACAGGTTCCGCCTGTCTATCGAGAATTTCGTCCTGAATGCCAGTCTGGCCGTGCTCTGGCACTACCCCACGGCAGCCAGGATCAGTGCCCTGCAACAGGAGTTTGACTATCTCAGCAAGGCCGCCACCCTGCGGGCCCACGAGGCTGCATTGCTGCAGGCCCTTATGCTGGGTCTGGATTATCGCTTCGATGACGCCATAGTGCTGCTGGCCAAACACCCGCCGGAGGCGGCGCGGGACAATCATCTCAACCAGTTGCTCGGTTTTGCCGTCAGCCAGTTTTGCGGCCTGCCCCACCACGCCCAGCGCTATCTGGCAAAGCTCGGCCAGTACCAGGCCAGAGTGGCACCGTCGCCGCTGCTCCAGCGGATGTTCAATCAAGTCGTCACTGAACTCAAACTCCAGCTGGACCGCCGTGAGCAACGCCTGACCTACCTGCGCCAGGAACGGCAGCGGGCCAGCGCATCGGGTCAGCATCAGCTCGCAGTGCAATACGCCATGACACTGCAGGAAGAGTTCCCGGCTCTGCCGGGAGATGCCTGGCAACTGCTGGAGTTGCTGCAGCTGTGCTGGCCTGCCGGCATGCCGGCCCCCAAGGTGGCACTGCTGGTTGATCGGCTGGAGCGGCGCCTGACCCACAGCGCCACCTTCATGGAACACCATGCCGATGCGTACCAGAAGACCTTGCTGCAGATCAGATCACACCTGCACCCCAAGTCATCCTCTTCCCCGCCCAACTGAGCCCGCTGATGGCCGGGCTGGCGGACCTCGCAAGAAGCCCTCTTAAAACAGACCCCGCACCAGAATACCGGTGATCAGCAGCGGTGCGACCAGTCGCCAGCACCAGAGCAGGCCGAGCCGCAGCACGGGTGACAGACCGGCAGGCAGTATGGTGTCCCCCAGTCGCCAGCCCAGCAGCAGAGTCAGCACTAGGCCGAATAGCGGCATCATCAGGTTGGAGGTGAGGTAGTCGAGCAGATCGAAAATCGTCTTGCCAAACAGGGTCAGCTCGCTCCAGAGGCCGAATGAGAGGCTGACCGGAATACCTGACACCATGATGAGCAGGGTCAGCACCCGACAGGCACCGCGCCGTGACCAACCCCACTCCTCCGTGGTGAAGCGCACCAGATGCTCCAGCATGGAGATGGAAGAGGAGAGTGCCGCAACCAGCAGCAGCAGGAAGAAGACCACTCCCAGCCCCTGACCGAACGGCAGATGACTGAACACGGCGGGCATTGTCATGAAGGTGAGGCCGGGACCGGCAGTGGGATCGATACCGGTCGAGGCCAGCGCTGGGAAGATCATCAGACCCGCCAGCACTGAGATAAGGCTCGCCAGCGTCACCACCCAGACACCGGAGCGCAGCACACCTTCGCTGCTCGGCAGGTAGGCACCATAGGTGGTATGCACCCCGAGGCCAATGGAGAGGGAGAAGAAAGCCAGCCCCAGCGCATCCAGCACGCTCTGACCGGTCAGCATGGAGAAGTCCGGCACCAGCAACTGACGTACCCCGGCCATGGAACCCGGCATGGAGAGACCCACCCCCACCAGCAGCAACATCATGATGAACAGCGCCGGCATCATCCAGCGCAGTGCCCGCTCCACCCCTTTCTGAATGCCGCCCTGCACGAACCACCAGGTCAGTCCGGCGAACACCAAATGGGTCAGCACGGGCCACCAAGGGTCACTGACATAACCGTTGAACAGGGCGGTGAGGGCGCTGCCCTCGCTCAGGTTGAGCTTGCCCGCCACCGCCAGCGCCGCATACCCCACGGTCCAGCCGCCCACCACACTGTAGAAGCTGTAGATGAAGAAGCCGCACAATATCCCCATGTAGCCCATCCAGCGCCAGTTCGGGCCGACCAGCTTGTGGAAGGCACCGAGCACGCCGCGCTGACTGCGGCTGCCGAGCAATGTCTCCCCCACCAGTACGGCTACCCCCAGGGTGAAGCTGAACAGCAGGAACACCAGCAGGAAGGCACCGCCACCATTGGTGGCCGTCACATAGGGAAACTTCCAGATGGCGCCAAGGCCGATCGCCGTACCGGCCGCCGCCAGCACATGACCGAGACGGGAAGACCACTGAACCTGGCTCATACAACCTCCGGGGAACACAACATCGAATCGATACTCCATGGGTAAACATCAAACGGGCAACAACAAAAAAGGCCGCCTGGCGGCGACCTTTGCAATGAACATTCAGACAAACTGCGCGTGCAAGGTCACCTCTCCTGGGAGCTGCAAAATCGGCCTGACAGCGCGAAAACGGGTGACATGAATAGGATGACCTGAACGCCAAAAAGGAGCCACAGCCTAAACCATGGCAAGAAAAATTGACACAATGAGAAATAAAAATTTTCAACTCCCATTGAAAACCCTATATTTATCAATCAGGGACGCCCGGTTGACCATGATAATGTCCCCCCTGCGACCAGCCCGTTGGTTTAGTCTTTATGGGTAAGTGACGTCCCGTCACCGATCAGACGGCCCGCCTGGTTCGGCCACTTGATTCAGCATATGCAACAGGACAGTGCATGAAACGAACTCTGCTCATCGGAGCACTCTTCAGCCTCAGCCTGACACTGTCGGCACAACCCTCGCTGACCCTGCTCAGCCATGAACTCGTCCCCTTCACTCACCACCATGATGGCAAGCTCGACGGGCTCGCTGTTCGCCTGCTCCAGCAAATTCAAGATGAACTGGGAGAAACGTATCCCATCCGGATTTACCCCTTCAAACGGGCCCTGGCACTGACCAGACTGGAGCCAGGATATGCGCTGTTTGTTACCCAGTGGGCACCCGAGAGAGAACCCTTCTTTAAATGGGTAGGACCACTGTTTCGGAGCAAGGTGATCATCTATCAGCCCCCGTCACCCAGACACAAACTGAAGAGCCTCGACGACTTGCGTCATTTGCCAAGGGTCGGGGTTGTGCTCGGTAATGCCGATGACGAACGGCTCACCCGCGAGGGATATACCAATCTGGTGCGCTACCAATCGGTTGAGGAAGCCTTGCAACGCTTGGTACTGGGCAAAATTGATGCATTTCCGGTAGGTGAAATGGTGCTGGATGCCACCTTGGAACAGCGAGGGTTATCACATCGCAGCGTGACAAACTCGGGGGTAGTCCTTCATGAGTCATGGCTCTACCTCGCCTTTTCCAGGGATCAGGATGATGCCGTCATAGCCCGTTGGCAGTCTGCGCTCGACAAGGTCAGGTTGAAAAGTGGGAGGGGCATGCTGCCCCCCCATCAAGATCGAACCTCACATCAAGCCGCGCAGCAGGATCCCGCCGATCAATAAGGGTGCCAGCCAGCGCCAGCAGCCCATCACCAGGGTCCGCCAGTGCTGAGCCAAGCCCTGGGGCAGCGCTCGCTGACCCAGCTTCCAGCCCAGCAACAGGGTGAGCGCCAGCCCGAACATGGGCATCATCAGGTTGGAGGTGACAAAATCCAGCAGCTCGAAGATGTTCTTGCCAAACAGGGTCACATCCGCCCAGGGGCCGAACGACAGGCTGACGGGAATGCCGTTCACCATCACCAGCAGAGTAATGAGGCTGCAGGCCGCGCGGCGTGACCAGCCCAGACTCTCGCAGATGAAGCACTGCAGATGCTCCAGCAGCGAGATGGCCGAAGAGAGCGCCGCAACCACCAGCAGGGAGAAGAAGATCACCGCCAGTCCCTGACCAAACGGCAACTGCTGGAACACCGCCGGCATCGTCATGAAGGTGAGGCCCGGGCCGGAGGCGGGATCTATGCCGGTCGCCGCCAGCACGGGGAAAATCATCAAGCCCGCCAGCACGGCGATGAGGCTCGCCAGCAGCACCACCCAGAGGCTGGAACGGCCTACGCCTTCGCTGGAAGGCAAGTAGGCACCATAAGTGGTGTGAATGCCGAGCCCGATGGAGAGGGAGAAGAAGGCCAGCCCCATGGCATCGAGCACGCCGGACATGCCGAGCTTGCTGAAGTCCGGCATCAGGAAGTGGCGTACCCCGGCCATGGCATTGGGCAGGGTAAGACCGAAGGCCACCAGCAGCAGTATCATGATGAACAGGGCCGGCATCATCCAGCGCAAGGTACGCTCCACCCCCTGCTGCACGCCCCCCTGCACGAACCACCAGGTGAGAGCGGCAAACAGCAGGTGGGTCAACACGGGCCAGAGCGGATCGCCGACGTAGTCGTTGAAGCGGGCGGTCAGGGCGGCTCCATCCCCATGCTGCAGGCTACCGGCCAGCGCCATGCCGGTGTAGCCCAGGGTCCAGCCGCCTACCACGCTGTAGAAGCTGAAGATAAGCAGGCTGCAGAGCAGGCCCATGGCCCCGACCCAGCGCCAGCGCTTGCCCATCAGGGCGCTAAACGCCCCCACCACACCACGGCGGCTCATGCTGCCGAGCAGTGTCTCTCCCATCAGCACCGCCACCCCCAGGGTGAAACTGAACAGCAAAAACACCAGCAGGAAGGCACCGCCACCATTGGCGGCGGTCACGTAGGGAAACTTCCAGATAGCGCCGAGACCGACGGCGGAGCCTGCGGCGGCCAGAATATAACCAAGCCGGGATGACCATTGGGACTGCTTCATAAGAACTCCAATACAGGTGCCCACGAGCTGGGCCCAAAACGGCGCTCAGAGTACGGTCAAGGCCACGCAATCACAACGACGCTTATTGGGCTAAAAAACGATTTTTTGGCATCATTACCTAATAATATTCAGTTTTACGCGTTATCGTGCCGAAAAATAAAAACCGGAGCATTTTTGCTCCGGTTTTGACTGTCATGGACTCGCATTGAGCGCCTAGATAACCCCCAGTTCCCGCAGTCGCTCCATCAGGTAGCTGTGGGCGGTATGACGCTCTGAGAGCACCACATCCGGCCGCGGGTGAAGGAACAGCGGCAGGGAGATGCGGGACTTGCTGGCGCTGCCGCCGGTCGGATTGATGACGCGGTGGGTGGTGGAGGGGTAGTAGCCGCGAGAGGCCTCCTGCAGCATGTCGCCGATGTTGATGATGAGGGTGCCAAAATCGCAGGGCACATCCATCCACTCCCCATCGGCTCCCTTCACCTGCAGGCCTGGCTCGTTGGCGGCAGGCAGAATGGTCAGCAGGTTGATGTCCTCGTGGGCGGCGGCGCGAATGGCACCCGGCGCTTCGGTGCCGTCGAACGGCGGATAGTGCAGCACCCGCAGCAGTGTCTTCTGGCTATCTTCAATCATGGAAGAGAGCGGGCAGCTGTAGTGAGCTGCGATGTCGCGCGGGGTGTATTGCTCCACCCAACCCAGCAGCTCGGCGGCCAGGTCATTGGCGAGGCGATAGTACTCCATCGCCTGCTCCCTGAGCGCTTCCGGCATCTGGCCCCAGGGATAGAGGTGGAAGTACTCCTTGATGTCCTTCTGGCTGTGACCCTTGGCCACCTCGGACACCGACGGCGGGAAGTAGCCATCCTGGGTCTCGCGGTTGAACAGGAAATCCTGCTTCTGTTCGCTCATGAAGAAGCGATACCAATTGTCATAGATGGACTGCACCAGCTCTTTCGGGATGGGGTGGTGGGTCAATACCCCGAAGCCCGTAGTACGCAGGGATTCGGTGAAGCGCTGCGCCGCATCGGGCGAGCGGTAATCGACGGTCAGGACTTTCATTATTTTTGTTACGCGCCAGTTAAAAGATGGCGCAGTTTACCTCGCCCATGACCACAAGGAAAGTGAGCCGCCCCTCCCGCCCCAGCCTGTCGCAAATAGTGACAAAAACGTCAAAAAACGGCGCCAGCCAAGACCCGAGATCCTCCCTTGTCCTGACCCCGCATCCTCACTAGAATGCCTCCATCATCCACGCTGGAGCCCGTTTATGTCCCCCAAGATCCTGTTGCTGACCCTGCCTTTTCTGCTCGCCGGTTGCAGCTCGCTGTCGGAAGAGGAGTGCCGTGCCATGAGCTGGTACAACCTGGGCTATCAGGATGGGGAGCAGGGCAAGACCCGTCAGGCGACCCGTGACTATGTATCGACCTGTGGCGAATACGGCCTCAAGGTGGATGAAGCCGAGTGGAAACGGGGCTATGCCAAGGGGCTGGAGCTCTACTGCATTCCTGAACTGGCCTACAGCAAGGCCAAGTCAGGTCATGAGTATCTGGGTGTCTGTCCCAACGATGCCAGCTTCCTCACCCAGTACGATCGCGGTCGCAAGGAGTACCTGCTGGAGAAGCAGCTCAGCGAGATCAAGAGCGACTTGCAGCAGACAGAACGGGATATCGAACAGCTGGAGCGCCAGATCCGCAACGAGAACGACAGCAAGCAGCGCGACTACTACCGCGCCCAGCGCGAGAGGGCCATCCGTCATTACGAGGGACTGCGCCGAGACTACAACCGGATCCGCTTCCCTGATCGGGTGATCCAGTTCTCTTTCGGCAATTAAGACTCGGGCTGCACCGAGTACAGCCGCAACCTCCTCCCGGCCTGGGTGATCCCCTTCTCTTTCGGGCATGAATGCGAAAAGAAAAGGCCATCCGGGCTATTTCCCAGCTTGGATGGCCCCTTTCCTCTGGCCGCGGATCCTTACGAGGGCAGCACCCAGCGCTGCAGCGCCAGCGCGATCCCGTCTTCGTTGTGATCTGCGGTCACAAGGTCGGCATGGGCCTGCACATGGGCGGCGGCATTGCCCATGGCAACCGCCAGCCCCACCTGCTCGAACATGCTGATGTCGTTGTTGTTGTCACCGAACGCCACCACGTTTTCCATCGCTATCCCCTCGCTCTCGGCCCACAGGGCCAGCCGGTTGCCCTTGCTGCACCCCGGTTGCACCAGCTCCACCGCATAAGGCGCCGCCCAGTCACGGGTAAAGGGCATGGCCTCGACCACCTCCCCCATGAACTGATGCAGCAGGGCAGGATCCTGGTTGAACAGCTCCAGCTTCCAGATCGGATTTTTCAGCCAGCTCGCCAGATCGTCCGCAGGCAGCAGGGAGATCTTGAGATGATCCGGCTGATTGGCCGACCAGTGGCGCATCCGGGTGATGTGATCCTCGCAGCCGATATAGCCGATCCCTTCGCTAAGGTGGAACAGGGCCCCCATCTGCTGCGCCTCGACCTGAGCCAACAGATCGGTGAGCGGGGCCACCGCCAGCGGATCCCCCGCCAGGATCCTCTCCTGCGCCGGATCATAGAGGTAGGCACCGTTGCTGCAGATGATGGGGGTATCGAGGGCCAGCTCGTGATGGAAGGGGCGCGCCGTCATGAAGTGGCGGCCCGTCACCAGCAACACCTTGATGCCGTGGGCCCGCGCCTGGGCCAGCGCCGCTCGGGTCGCAGACGAGATCTTGTGATCCCGGGTCAGCAGGGTGCCATCCATATCCAGCGCGATGGCCTTGTACTCACTCATAGCTCCTCCAGCCTCAAACAAATCAGCAAAGAGCCTTACCGTCCCAGAGCCGGCGCCCCGATGCAAGCCCTGTCAGGGACCGGGCCCCCAATCTGTGATCTGACCGGGGCACACGGCAAGTCCCTCCCGCCCACGGCTCCTCAACCCGGCTCGGCACAGCTCGCCAAACGCTGGCGTCGATCGGCCCGTTTGCGCAGACCGTAGAAACCGATGGCACAGATCACACCTGAGAGGGCTGCCAGATAGAAGGGCCACTCTGTCCCTGCCAGCAGCACCAGACTGCCCACCAGCACAGCCAGGATCTCGCTGCCTACCGCCAGACCACGGTAGATCCCCATCGCCTGCCCCTGCTGCTCGGCATGACTGCGGTTGGAGACGGCTACCGAGGTCGCCAGTTCCCCCAGGCTCATGCCGATCCCTACTGGAATGAAGGTTAGTGCCAACCCCCACCAGTGGTCCGGCAGCACAAACATCAGCATGCCCGCCGCCATCACCAGATGGCCGACGACCCCCAGGCTGCTGCCACGCCAGTGGCGAGCAAGGCGGGATCCCAGCCAGGATCCCAGCATCATGGGCACGCTCACCAGCACGGCCGCCTGTGCCAGCTGTACCGGATCCCAGGCCAGCCGCTCCACCAGCCAGACGTTGAAGTAGGTGAAGTAAAGCTGCACCGCGCCGTAGCTGAGCAGGGTCAGCACGAAATAGGGCAACAGAGCCGGTTGCAGCAAGAGCTGACGGGAAGAAAGCGACGGCGCCTGCTGGCTGGGGGCAACCGGGGCCTTATTGGGCAACAACCAGAGCACCAGCAACAGGTTGACCAGGGTCATGGCCACCGCCAGCCAAGCGGCCAGGCTGTAATCTCCCGATACCACGGCGGCATAGCCTCCTATCATGGGGCCAAGCACCCAGCCCAGGTTCATGCCGATGTTGATCCAAGCGAAGCTGCGGGCCTTGGTCTTGGTGGTGCTCATGTCAGCCGCCATCGCCTGCACTATGGCGATATCCCCGTTGAAAAAGCCCTCCACCACCCGGCTCAACAACAACAGTGGCAAGGATCGCCATGCGATCCCCAACGCCATCAGGGCATAACCGACCAGCACGCCAACCAGACAGACTGTCAGGATCGGCTTGCGGCCGTGGCGATCGGAAAGCCGCCCCAGCCAGGGGGATCCCACCAGTTGAAACAGCGGGTAGAGTCCCATAATGACCCCCAGCCACACCTTGCGACTCCAGTCAGACGCCTGTGGCGTCAACATGCCCTGCGCCGGATCCAGCATCAGTGGTGCCAGCACGGGCGAGGGCAGGCTGAAACCCGCCACCGCCAGCGTCACCGTCATCACCAATACCCAGAGGGTCGCCTGCCCCTTGATCCCTTCCATGTCAGCCTCATTAAATAAAGTTATTGGTTTATTTATACTGAGCAAGGCGCATTATTAAGTAAAGTGAATTGTTGATTTAAAAACGGCCGCTATCCATAATGACCCCATGAACATCCGTACTGACAAGATCCTCTTCCGATACCCTGGATCCTTGGCGTACCTGTCGATAACGGGAAGCCCTCAATGAACGCCAGCACCGACAAGATACTGTTTCTGCTCAAGAGTCACGGCCCCCAGAGCGCCGCCGCGCTGGGGGAGCAGTTGCAGATGACCTCCATGGGCGCCCGCCAGCATCTGATCGCGCTGGAATCCGACGGCTGGGTGGGTTTTAGCGATGAAACGCGCGGCCGTGGCCGCCCCGTACGCCTGTGGCATCTGACCGAACAGGCCTGGCAGCGCTTCCCCGATACCCACAGCGAACTGACCTTGCAGCTTATCGACAATATCCAGCAGCTGTTTGGCGAAGTGGGCATGGAGCGACTGATCCAGCAGCGTGAGCAGCAACAGCTGGGCCGTTATCAGGCACAGCTGACCCAGCCTGCGCTGGCAGACAGGCTGGCCACGTTGAAAGAGCAGCGCACGCGAGAGGGCTATATGGCAGATATGCGCCAGGAGGAGGACGGCAGCTGGTTGCTATGGGAGAGCCACTGCCCCATCTGCGCCGCAGCGCGGGCCTGTCGGGGGTTTTGTCGCAGCGAGCTGGAGATGTTTCGCCAGTTGCTGGCACCGGCCAAGGTGGAGCGGGAACAGTACCTGCTGGACGGGGATCACCGCTGCCTCTACCGCATCACGCCGCCGACTCCGTGATCGCCGAATGCCAGAAACAACAAAGCAGGCGCCGGGATGCCTGCTTTGTTGCCTTCGGGGAGGAGGTGCTCTCGTTCCAGCCCGTCGTTTCCCGATAAGGTCGGACGGCTGATGGGGTGTGTGACCCGGTAAGGTCCTTCACCACAGAGACCGGGTTGGGTATCTGTCTTGCCACCGGAAGATGCAACCATAGTATCCCTCCCGGTGCGGTGAGTGGTTGCGAAGTAGCATGCATTTTCAGTTGTTTTTGCAATAGTTCACCCTTAATCTAGGAAAAGTGAATTAATAATTGCAACGAGGAACGGAGAATGCTGAAACTTGATCGCATAGACAGGCATATTCTGGAGTTGATGCAGGAGAATGGCCGCATCAGCAACCTGGAGCTGGCCGAGCTGGTCGGGCTCTCCCCCTCCCCCTGCTCCCGCCGGGTCAAGGCGCTGGAGGATGCCGGTCTCATCGATACCCACGTCACCCTGCTCAACGCCCGCCAGCTGGGGCTAACCCTCACCGCTTATATCCATATCTCCATGGACAGACACACTCCGGAACGGTTCGAGAACTTCGACAAGGCCATCAAGGAGCTGCCCGAAGTGCTGGAGTGCGATCTCATCACGGGCAACGATGCCGACTATCAGCTCAAGGTAGTGGTGCGGGACATGGAACACTACCAGCACTTCCTGCTGGACAAGCTGACCCACATACCAGGCGTGACCGGCGTCCGTTCCAGCTTCGTGCTGCGCCGCATCAAACACAAGACGGCACTGCCGCTGAACCATCTGGGGTAAGGGATCAGCATGCTGCCATGTGTCCACCTCGACACGCGAGGTGAGGCGGATTGGAGCATGAGAGACCCCTGACGAAGAGAGGAGGCCCCGGGGCCTCCTCTCTTTATTGATTGCTATCTATTGGCGCTCGCTCATGTCGCGACTCAATGCCCTGATACGGAGTCTGATCAGACCGCAACCTGGCTGACATCCTGCACCTGCAGCAGCCAACCAGCCTGCTCCTGCTGGGGCTCACCGCTCACCCGCAATCGCTCACCGGTCGGTATCCACTGCCCCTCGGGCAGGGAGACCAGCAGACTCTCGCTGCCATTGTCGAACAGCCAGCGATCTTCCCCCAGCGACTCTATCAGATAACCTTCCATCTCCACTCTGGACTCGGCTTGCCAGGAAGGCGCAACGGAATCACGGCTCTCGATGAAATCCCCCTGAACACCAAAACTGGCTAGCCCCCACAGAATGGAGAGCCCGACCAAAGATGTTTGCATCTTGTCTCTCCTCTTTTGGAACTGTGGAGCCAGTATGGGAAGAGAAGCGTGAGCACACCATGAACAAGGTGGCAAAGTGCAGGCGAGATCGCGAAAAAAACCGGCCAATGGGCCGGTTGTGTCATTTTATGGCGCCGAGATCACACTATTTGGCGGCTTCCTCTGCCATCCGGGCCGCTCTTGGCTTATTCGTCCACATGGCAACGCCTCTATGATCTGCGCAGATCCCCTCTTCGATCACGGCACGTACCCGGGTGCCATCCTTGCAGATGGCCTGCCAGGCATCGGCATCATCGATCGCCATCGAAGAAGAGCGAGAACCTGTGCTGCAGGCAGTCAGCAACAGGGCAAACAGGGGCAACAGGATTTTCATGGGGTGGATCCTCAGCTGTATGGGTCGGCCGAACTCAGCGCCCCAGCTGCGCCGAAATGCGATCGCAGAGCTGCTTGAGCTGGGCCAGTTCAGCATCGGCCAGATCCACCTGATTGCGCAAGTTGTCTGCCAGGCAACACGCTTTGACCTCCCGTTGCAGCTGGCGCCCCGCTTCGGTCAGGCAGATGCATTTTTGTCGCTCGTCCTCGCTGGAGACGGTGCGGGTCAGCCAACCCTTGCTCTCCAGCCGCTTGACGATGGGGGTCAGAGTGCCCGCATCCAGCCCAGTCTCCTGACCAATCTCCTTGAGGCTGACCTCATCCCGCGCCCACAGCGACAACATCACCAGATACTGGGTATAGGTCAGGTCCAATTTGTCCAGCAGCGGCCGATAGGCGCGCATCACGGCGTTGGAGGCGCTGTAGAGGGCAAAACAGACCTGCTTTTTCAATTCACTCATGGGGGCACCTCATTGGCAAGTGGGGCCAGTATACCCCAGCAAGGTGGAGGGAAAAATGATTTGCACACAAAACAGTTGCCAACCTTCGCTTTCAGGACTAGTCTGATTTTACTTTGCACACAAAACAAATCAGAGCACCCGACATGAAGACACTCTATCGCACCCAGGCCATCGCCCAGGCGGGCCGCAACGGCGAAGTTCACACCCTGGACAACAGCCTGCAACTGGCACTGGCCCTGCCAACCGCCCTCGGCGGCAACGGCAAGGGCAACAATCCGGAGCAACTGCTGGCCGCTGGCTACGCCGCCTGTTTCTCCAACGCCCTGATCCACGTGGCCCAGAAACTCGGCGCGCCCATCACCAGCGCACCGGTCACGGCCAGCGTCGAGTTGCTGGCACTGGCCGATGGCCGCTTCAACTTCGCCATCACGCTGGACGTGGCGCTCGCCGCAGCGCAGCCTGAACCGACGGCACAGGCCGAGCAGCTAGTGCGGCTGGCCCACCAGACCTGCCCCTTCTCAAATGCCATGCGGGGCAATGTCGTCACCCGCCTGCGGCTAAACGATATCGAACTGGAGGAAAAACAATGAGTCTGCTCAGTCATCAAATCCAGCTGCTGCGCCGCCCGGTCGGTATGCCCAGTCAGGACGATTTCATCCAGGCCGAGGTCGCGCTGCCCGAGTTACAGGAAGGGGAAGTGCTGGTCGCCAACCAATGGCTGTCAGTGGACCCCTACATGCGCGGCCGCATGAGCGACGCCAAGAGCTATGTGCCGCCCTTTGCCCTGAACAGTGCGCTCGATGGCGGTGCCATCGGCACTGTGCAGGACTCGCGCCATCCCGACTTTGCTGTTGGTGATCGGGTGAGCAGCATGCTGGGCTGGCGCGATAGCCTGGTCGCCAAGGCCGATCAGCTGACCCGCCTGCCCGACACAACACTGCCAGCCCAGTTATTCTTGGGAGCCCTCGGCATGCCGGGCATGACAGCCTGGGTCGGGCTCAAACGCATCGCCAAGCTGCAAGCCGGCGAAACAGTGCTGGTGTCGGCGGCCTCAGGCGCGGTCGGATCCATGGTGGTACAACTCGCCAAGCGGGCGGGGGCCAGAGTGATCGGTTCCACCGGCTCGGCCGACAAGGTCGCCTACCTCAAGACGCTGGGGGCTGACGAGGTGATCAACTACCGTGAAACCCCGGATCTCGATGCCGAGCTGACGCGACTCGCCCCGGAAGGCATCAATGTCTACTTCGAGAACGTGGGCGGCGCCATGCTGGATGCCGCTCTCAACAACATGGCGGAACACGGTCGCATAGTGCTGTGTGGCCTCATTGAGCAGTACAACAGCAAGGGCGAGGCAAGCGGCCCGCGCAACCTCTCTCAGGTGATCCGCAAACGCCTCACCATGCAGGGGCTTATCGTGTTTGAACACTGGCAGCACTACGGCGAGTTTCTGGCCGAGGTGATCCCGGCATTCGAGGCCGGTGCACTGCAAGCCGAAGAGACCATCTATCAGGGGCTGGCCAGCATGCCGCAGGCCTTTATCGGTCTGTTCGAAGGACGCAATACTGGCAAGATGCTGGTCAAGCTGGACTAAGTCGCCGGACTGGACCATCACACAGCCAGAAACTTGCATGACGGGCCCAACCGACCTAAGGTGGGCCCGTTTTTATGGTGCAATCCGCCGTTTCAGCCAGGAGCCTCGCATATGTCCGCTCTCTATCCCCGCGTCGGTGGTCGATGGCAGTGTTATCCTGACCAACCCGTTTGCCCCACATAACCACAGCAAGGAGCTTTTCTTATGTCCACTCTCTACCCCCGCGTCGGTGTCGGCGTTATCCTGACCAACAGTCAGGGCCAGGTGCTGCTTGGCAAGCGCAAGGGCAGCCATGCCCCCTACTGGTCCATCGCAGGCGGCCATCTGGAACTGGGGGAGAGCTTCGAGTCAGCGGCGATCCGGGAAGTGGCGGAGGAGACCGGCTTCGTCATCACGGCACCCAGCGTCATCGCCGTCACCAACAACCTGGAGACCTGGCGCGAGAGCGGGTTGCACTACATCTCCGTCACCCTGTTGGCCCGGGTGGAAGGCGAGCCGCAACTGCTGGAGCCGGAAAAATGCGAGGGCTGGATATGGTGCGATCCCAGCGTTCTGCCAGAGCCTCACTTCGATGCCAGTCGCCAATCGATAGCCTGCTGGCTTGCCGGTCGTTGCTATCTGCCACAACCAGGCCAGCCGACAGAGTGACCATTGCCTGCCATCAGCCCCCTGATTTGTCATAAAAAAGTCACCGCTTTGTCATATCATCCCAACCGGCTCGACAAGGACAACAAGGGAGTGACGACATGGGGCAGGTATTCATTCAATTTCTATGGCTGGGCTGTGTCAGCTTCGGTGGGCCCGCCGCCCATGTCGGCTATTTCCAGCGCACCTTCGTCGAGCGGCTGGGCTGGCTGAGTCAGGCCGAGTTTGCCCAGCTGCTGGCCCTGTGCCAATTGCTGCCGGGCCCTGCTTCCAGCCAGCTCGGCTTTGCCATCGGGCGCCACAGGGCCGGCCTGACGGGGGCCTTGGCCGCCTTTGTCGGCTTTACCCTGCCCTCGTTCCTGCTGTTGCTGGCCGCCGCCATCGGTCTGGGACAGCTGACCGCCAATGTATGGCTGGAAGCCGCCCTGCACGGCCTCAAGCTGTTGGCACTGGTGGTGGTGGCGGATGCGGTGCTCACCATGAGCCGACAGTTCTGCAAGACACAGTTGCAACAGGGCGTCATGGTGGCCACCGCCGCAGTACTCTGGTGGCAACCCGGGCTCTTGACCCAGCTAGGCCTCTTGCTCGGCGCAGCCCTGCTCTGTGCCCGGTTCAGTGCGCAGCAACCGGCAACGCCACTTTCATCGCAGCTTCAACCCCCTGTCGCCCACCCGCCCCACTGGCCTGCCTTGCTCCTGTTTGCGCTGCTGTTTATCGGCCTGCCACTGCTGGCTCATGGCTCCGTCAGCCGACTTGTCGCTGATTTCTATCAGGCAGGCAGCCTGGTATTCGGTGGCGGCCACGTGGTGCTGCCCCTGTTGCAGGAGAGCGTGGGCCATACCCTCACTCAACAACAGTTCCTGACCGGCTACAGTCTGGCCCAGCTGGTGCCCGGCCCCATGTTCACACTGGCAAGCTACCTTGGTGCCCAGTTGCTGCCAACAACACCACTGCTTGGCGCACTGCTGGCAACCCTGGCGCTGTTCCTGCCGGGCTTTCTGCTGCTGTGGGCCCTGGGGCCAAGCTGGCAGAGCTGGCTGGCCCGCCCCCGGCTGGCAGGTGCAGTGACAGGGATCAACGCCGCCGTGGTGGGGCTGCTGCTGGCCGCCCTCTACCAGCCGGTATGGCTGGGCGCCGTGCAGGCCCCTAGCGATCTCGCACTCGCCGCCATCGGCTTCTATCTGTTGCGCGTCTTGAAGCTGCCCATTCTGGCCCTTGCGGGATTGCTGGTGGGCGCCGCCATGCTGCTGGCCTGATGCCGCGATTTGAGTAAACTGGAAGGCCCCGTCAGGGGCCTTTCTTATTCATGTGACGGCAAGGAGCCAGGATGCAGCAGCCACAAAATCACTCCCAACTTGAAATAAGCGACGACAAGGGGCGGCTAGACGTGCCGCTGATCCACCGATTTTTGTCCGAGGAGGCCTACTGGTGCCTCGGCATTCCACAGGCAACGGTACAGAGAGCCATCAACCACTCCCTCTGTTTCGGTGGCTACGTGGCAGGCCAGCAGGTGGCCTTCGCCCGGGTCATCACGGACAGGGCCACCTTCGGCTATCTGGCGGATGTATTCGTGCTGCCCGCTCATCGCGGCCGAGGCCACAGCAAGGCGCTGGTGGCGGCCATCCTGACTCACCCGCAATTGCAGGGACTGCGGCGCCTCAGTCTGGCGACCTCGGATGCCCACGGCCTCTATGCCGGTTTTGGCTTCGAGCCGCCGCGCAAACCGGCCAGCCTGATGGAAAAATACGATCCCGAGATTTATCAGCGCACTTGAGCAAGGGCACGCCAGCAGCCCGTGGCACTCGCCGGTTCATGCAGCACGCCCCTGCGCTGTGACGCAGGGGCGTGACAGTGCCTGATGAGGGTGTCCGCGACTTGATTGTCCTTGGGGCAGGTCACTGAACCCCTTGGTCTAATTGACCTCTGTCGTACTGTGACGAGCCGCGCGACAGTGCTAGATTGGCTGCCAGGATTTTCATTCACTCTGCAGACCCGTTAACCACAAGGACGGCAACCGTGGCCCAGCATTTTGCTTCTCTCTCTTCTCCCTCCTCTCTTCCGCCCTTGCTGCAGGATCAGGCCGAGCGCCAGTGGCAACGGCTGATCGAGCTGGCGCCCGATTATGGCGCCCTGCCCGATGCGATTCGCCAGACCCTGATGACCTTGCTTGGCCTCTCCGATTTTGTCTCCGATTCGCTCATAAAGCAGCCCGAACTGGTGACGCAGATCCTCGCCGCTGGGGATCTCGAGCGGTCAGAACGCTGGCCCGCCTATCAGCGCGATCTGACCGCCCTGCTCGCCGAGGTGGATGATGAAGAGGCGCTCAAGCGCACCCTCCGCCAGTTCAGACGCAGCCGCATGCTGGTGATCGCCTGGCGCGAGCTGCTGGGCCACGCGGCGGTGGAAGAGAGCTTTATCCATCTCACCAAACTGGCGGATGCCCTGATTTGCTCCGCCCGCGACTGGCTCTACGAGAGGCAGTGCAACGAGCTGGGCACCCCCATGGACGGGGATGGCAACCCGCAGCCGCTGCTCATCCTCGGCATGGGCAAGCTCGGCGGCGGCGAGCTGAATTTTTCCTCGGATATCGATCTTATCTTCACCTTCCCCGAGAACGGCTACACAGTCGGCGGACGGCGGGAACTCGCCAACCAGCCCTTCTTCATCAAGCTGGGGCAGCGGCTGATCAATGCCCTCCACCAGCCCACCCAGGATGGTCAGGTATTTCGGGTCGATATGCGGCTGCGCCCCTTCGGCGATGCGGGCCCGCTCGCCATCTCCTTTGCCGCCATGGAGGACTATTACCAGCACCACGGCCGCAACTGGGAGCGCTACGCCATGGTCAAGGCGCGGGTACTGGGGCCCCAATGTGAACATGCGGTGGAGTTGGCCGAGATGCTGCGCCCCTTCGTGTTTCGCCGCTACATCGACTTTGGCGTCATCGACGGCCTGCGCCAGATGAAGGCGATGATCGCCGCCGAGGTGCGCCGCAAAGGGCTGGAGGGCAACATCAAGCTGGGGGCCGGCGGCATTCGCGAGGTGGAGTTTATCGCCCAGGCGCTGCAGCTTATTCGCGGCGGTCGCGAGCCTGCGCTGCGGGTGCGCCACCTGCCCGAGGCGCTGGCCGCCATCGCCCAGTGCGGCGCCCTTGAGGCAGAGCATTGCGACCGCTTGCTGGTGGCGTACCGCTTCCTGCGCCGGGTCGAGAACATTCTGCAGGAAATAGGCGATCAGCAGACCCAAACCCTGCCCACCGAGGAGCGGGATCGGTTGCGGCTGCTCACCGCCCTGGGTTTTGCCGACTGGAGCGCCTTTATGGCCCATCTGGATGAGGAGATGGCCGCCGTTCATCAGGAGTTCGCCGCCGTGGTAGGCGAAGAGAAAGAGGCCCCCGCCCATCTGGAACAACTCTGGCTCGATCTCTGGCGCACCGAGCTCGATGCTGCCGAGCTGGAGACATTGCTCGTCGCTCAGGGCGTCCAGGATCCGGTTCCGCTCTGCACCGCCCTGCTGCGCTTCAAGGAGGAGTACAAGCGCCGCCAGGTGGGCCCGCAGGGGCGCATCGCCCTGGACTGGCTGATGCCTGAGTTGCTGCGACTGGTGGTAGCAAGCCGTGAGCCTGCCCGCCTGTTCGAGCGAGTGTGCGAGCTGCTGACCCGCATCTTCACCCGCAGCGCCTATCTGCAGCTGCTGGCGGAGAACCCCGCCGCCCTGCGCCAGCTGGTACGGCTGTGCGATGCCAGCCATCTGGTGAGCGAGCAGCTGGCCCGCTACCCCATACTGCTGGATGAGCTGCTGGATCCCCAGCACCTCTACCACCCGACCCCGCTCGATCAGTACAAGCCCCAGCTGCGCCAGTTCCTGCTGCGCATCCCCGAAGAGGACGTCGAGCAGCAGATGGAGGCGCTGCGCCAGTTCAAGCAGGTGCAGCTCTTGCGCATAGTGGCGGCCGACATCGCCGGCGCCCTGCCGCTGATGAAGGTGAGCGACCACCTCACCTGGCTGGCGGAGGCAATCACCGAAGAGGTGGTCAATCAGGCCTGGACCCAGATGAGCGAACGCTACGGAGTGCCGCCCGAAGTGACTGTGACCGGCCAGCGCGGTTTCGCCGTGGTGGCCTATGGCAAGCTGGGCGGCATAGAACTGGGCTACGGCTCGGATCTCGATCTGGTGTTCCTGCACGGCGGCGATCCCAACAGCTACACAGACGGGCGCAAACCCATCGACAGCCGCCAGTTCTACCTGCGCCTGGCCCAGCGGATCTTGCACCTGTTCAGCACCCGCACTCCGTCAGGCATCCTCTATGACATCGACATGCGACTGCGTCCCTCAGGCGACTCTGGCCTGCTGGTCTCGTCGCTGACCGCCTATGAGCAGTATCAGCGCAGCGAGGCCTGGACCTGGGAGCATCAGGCGCTGGTGCGGGCCCGCCCCATCTACGGCGATGAGACCGTCATCGCCGAGTTTGGGAGGATCCGCCGCGCCGTGCTGGCCAAGGAGCGAGACCTCGCCATCCTCGCAAAAGAAGTGCGCGAGATGCGCCACAAGATGCGGGATCACCTGCTCAAGGCCGGCGAGGGGGAGTTCGATCTCAAGCAATCCCCCGGCGGCATGGTGGATATCGAGTTCATCGCCCAGTATCTGGTGCTGGCTCACGCCAACGGCGAACCCGAGGCCCTGACCCGCTGGTCCGATAACGTGCGTATCTTCGATGAGTGCGTGATGGCGGGAGTGCTCACCCTGGAGCAGGCGGAAGGGCTGAAACACGCCTATCTGGAGATCCGCAACCTAGGCCATCGCCTCAATCTCTCGGAGATCTCCCGCAAGGTGGGTGACGACCAGTTGCTGACCGAACGAGGCCATGTGCTGGCGGTCTGGCAACTGCTGTTGGGGGAGTGACGCAAGGTTTGGCCGGAGCAATGAAAAGGGGCGCTTCAGCGCCCCTTTTACTTCCCTGAATGGTCGGTGGCATCTGGCCCTATCGCCCTGCGGCCAGCTCGATAAAAGTCGGCAGCATAAGCGGTATCTCTTCAGAAGCGCACACAGGCCAATAGACGGAGTCATGATTCCGTCCCTGAGAGACTATACCTGCCTCTCAGGCATATTCTGGAGGCCACTACCCTGGATCGGGCGTCAAACCAGCAAGATCTCGATACCCTGTCGTTCCAGTGCCTGACGGTCCGCATCGCTAATCCCGGGGTCAGTAATGATGATGTCTATCTTGTCGATCGGCACGACCACGTTGGGGGTTCGCTGGCCAAATTTGCAGGAGTCGGTCACCACTATGATCTTTTTCGCTGACTGGCACATGGCCTGGCTCACCTGATATGCCTCGTTGAAGGTGGTGATCCCCTGTTCAACATCAAAACCATCGGCGCCGATAAAGAGTTTGTCGAAGGTGAAGTCCCGAAAAGCCTGCTCGGCCGACTTGCCATGAAAGGAAGCGGAGCGTTTGCGATAGGTACCGCCTGGCATCAGCAATGTCAGGGAGCTCTCAAGGGCTGCCGCTTCATTCATGATGTGCAGGCTGTTGGTCATCAGCTTGAGTCCGACATGTTCAGCCAGCCAGGGCACCATCTGCAAGGTGGTACTGCCACTGTCGAGCACGATTGACTCACCATTTTGCACAAGGCTGGCAGCCTTGGCCCCGATACGCTGCTTGATGTTCAAATTGAGCGTGGTTTTCTCGTCCATGGTACGGTCTTCCAGAGCGGCACCATTGAATGCCTCCGCCCCGCCATACCGCCTCATCACCAGCTGTGCCTGCTCCAGAAAGCGAAGATCGCTACGAACTGTGGCTCCTGTGATGTTGAAATAGTCAGCCAGCTCCTTCACTGACGTTCTGCCATTTTCACGTAGATAACGAACCAGCATATCGCGTCGAGTTTCTATAGACATTCAGGATTCTCACAGTGATTAAAAGTCTGACCAGTTCAGGAATCTACCTCCATTTTTTCAAAATGAAAACAAATGTACAGGAAAAACGTCACTTAGTTGATAAAGCGCACGCTATCGCCTCCCGGATGGAGGGAGATAACCCAGTCACATCCTGCTCACTCAGGGGCAAACTGGCGTGCAACAACGCGGTTAGTGGCTTGGGGCGTGTAAAGGTGCTGATCCCTTTCATCAGGCGAGCATCAAGGATCACGCCTTCTGCATCATGGACGAGTACCACCAGGGTGCGTGGCCGCCAACGGGAAGCTGTCCGGCCTATCCTGACCACTCCCTTTCGGCTCAGATCCTGCAATATACGGTTGAAAGATTTTAATTGGAAAAATCCCAAGACCATTTGCAAAATCCATGCAGTCAATGCAACAAAAATCAAGGCATTTACCGTATCCATTAGTTACCTCACTGACGAAAACAAAGTGAAACGGCAGTGCCTCATGCACTGCCGAAATATCTGGTGACAAGCCATGATGGACTTAAAACATGACCTGACCACCAGTAATATTGATGGACTGGCCAGTACAGTAAGAAGCATTGTCGCTGGCATAGAATTTCAACACATTGAGTACATCTTGAAAGTCACAGCCACGTTTGAGGGGAACTTTGTCGATATAAGCCTGTTCCACCTGATCCTCTGGAATGCCGAGTTTTACCGCATACTGGGGTTTTAGCGATTGGAACATGGGACTCTTGAGCAAATTCCCCAACATCAGTGAATGCACTGTGATGTTGTGCTCTGCCAGATCCAGAGCCAGAGATTGCGTCAGCCCTATGCCACCAAACTTTGCAGCTGAATAAGCCGAGTTATGCTTGGAACCCACTTTGCCAGATTTGGAGTTTATCTGGATGATACGACCACCGTGAGACTCCCGTATCATGATCCGCGCCACTTCTTTCGCACAAAGGAAATAACCCGTCAGGTTGATATCCAGTGAGCGATGCCAATCAGCGAGAGGAAAGCTGTCGATCTTGGCGGCGGTAGCCGTTCCCGCATTGTATACCAGCAGATCGATACGACCGAAGCGCTCATCAATGGCGTTTACCATACGGATGACATCTTCTTCCTGAATGGCATTGGCCTGAATCGACATGACACTTTCTGCACCATGGTCATGAGCCACTTCATCCGCTGTTTTCCGGGCAGCCTCGCCATCCAGATCGGCGACGACCACACGATAGCCATCATCAGCCAACCCTTTGGCCAGAAAAGCTCCCAGGCTTTTACCGCTACCAACTATCAGCGCTACTTTAGACATGTTATTCTCCCAAGGTTGTATCTCACCCTCCTCTACATCAGAGCGACCAAACTCAATAATGTGTAGAGGGGGTGTGAGTTTTCAGTGATTCGATGTAAATATGATTTCTGTGCCAATCTCCAGAGCCTTTGGGCATGTGCCATTGACATGGACAGTCCCCGGATATTCAGCCTCTGAAGCGCCATCAAATCGAATGGTAATATGACCCAATGCATCAAGGTTGTGGCTTACTACACAGCCAACCGCCGTAATGGGATAGCTGATTGCGCCTAATAAAAATTGTCCACCAACCAGAATTTCACCATTCAACTCGGCATCTGGATGAATGAAACAATAGTCAGCGACATCCTTTGGTGCATTATCATTGAAGATAATCATCATATTTTCATTGAGTGATTCTGTTGCGAATTCCCCAATTTTAGTTACTTGCGTCCGATAGAGCATTGTCTGTGTCCTTCTCTACAAACGTGATTACTGATAAATGAAAAATGAAATAAACCAGGCAAAAGCAACCGTAGGTGCTCCCGTTAGAAAACGGGAATAAAGTACCGATGGGACACCAACCTGTACCGTGTCTGGTTTTGCCTCTGCCAGGCTCAACCCAACCGGTATGAAGTCACAAGCAGCCTGGGCGTTGATAGCAAACAGAGCGGGCAATGCCAGATGAGGCGGTATGTTACCCAAACCGATCTGGGTTCCTACCAAGACACCAATGACTTGTGCAATAACGGCCCCTGGCCCAAGAAAGGGAGATAGAAACGGAAAAGAGCAAATAAGTGCCAGTATGATTAGACCAACCGGATTCTGAGCTAGCGGAATAAGTGCATGCGCTATCACATCACCGATTCCAGAAGCCAGTATTACCCCAATCAACATTGATACAAATGCCATGAAGGGAATAATGGAGTTGATGACAGTGTTGATGGTTTCCCGGCCAGCCTGAAAGAAGGTTGCCATGACCCCGCCCATGCCAATCCCTATTTTTGCAAGCAAGCTGTCACTTTGCTCACTCAGTTTTTTGCTACTGTCGTATTGAGGTTTTTCTGCATTCTGAACCAAGGTCTGTGGGGCTGCCTCTGTAGACACATCCCCGCTGGCATTTTGCAACCTGATACTATCAGGCGTGACTCCGGAAACATAAATGTCCTCAACGATAAACTGTGCCATTGGCCCGCTTTTACCGGTGGAATGAATATTCACAGTAGGAATTTTCTTTTTAGGATAGAGACCACACCGCAGCGTACCACCACAATCGATGATGACGACTGCGATCTCTTCCTCGGGCACAGAAGACTTGAAGCCATCCACTGCCTCCATGCCGGACAATTCTACCATTCTGTCAACAATATCGGGGCGGGTACCTGCCGTGATATACAGAATTTTATTGCCAGGCTTGATCGGCACAATCAGTGGACCACCCCAACCCGAAGCGCCTTTTGTTATATAGAGTACATTATCCATGATGAAACTCCTGAGTGAACCTAAGCAGTGACTTTAATATTGACTTCGCCACTAAGATAAATCCCTTGCTGACGCTCAACAAATGCCGTCGTCAAATCTGTTACCCAGCCGCGGAAGAAATTACTTATCATGCCAACCAATAAATAACTCATGGCCAAAGGTGCCAATGGCAAACCAAGCTGAGTCAGCCCACTTGCGATACCAAGATAAACGAACAGCTCACCAGGATTAACATGAGGAAATAGACCATTCATTGAATGGCAACTGTAGGAGGCTGCTGCATAATAAGATGGTTTATATCGTTCAGGCAGAAAGCGCCCCAAACTGAGGGTCATCGGGTTCATAAAAACAAATGTGCCAATGACCGGCAGTATCAAATATCTGGAAATGGGATTGCCAGCGCTTTTTGCGGCCAAACGCTCCACCCGCTCCTGACCAATGAATGCAATCAAGGCATTCATTGCGATCATCAGGGATATGAGCAAGGGAAGAATGCCAGTCATCATGCCGACAAATACCTCACCTCCTTTATGGAACAGTCCAATGAACCATTCCGCTGCATGAATAATGATATCCATGGTGTAGTCCTCAAGTAACTCCAGTGGTTGATAAGGGCACACAGAATGTGGATGACTTCAGCTGTGTGACGGGGGTTTGGCTGCTTCCTTGATAGCGTGCGACCCCAGCAACCCAATACTTTCACAATGAAAGACGATTTTCACAAAATGATTTTCAATGTGTGATTTAAGTAGCACTTTTTCCGTTTTTACCCTTGAATTTCGCTAACGATGCCACCTGTGGCGAGCAAGCCAAGGCTGAAAATCTCAAAAATTGTAAAACACAACAAGCTGAATCGTTACAGCAGCAATTCTACATCTATCGAGTTTTTCATATTGAAAATCAAAGCTAGCTCCCATCGTTCAACTAAATGGCAATTCACTGAAAAACGGGCGCACTTATTGGGCTTCAAGCTGAGCAGTGAAGCCTGCAAACCCTGTATGAGAGCGCCACGACTGATGCCCTGGTGGTCAATCAGGCCGCTGGACCAAGATGAGCAAACTCTCGCCCAAAGTGGCTGTGAGAGACCAACGCGGTTTCGCCGTGGTGGCTTATGGCAAGATCGGCGGTATCGCGCTCGGCTACGGCTCGGGTCTGGTGTTCTTGCACGGCGGCAACCCCGACAGCGACAAAGACGGGCACGAGCCATCGACAGCCGCCCGTTCTACCTGCGCCTGTGAGCAGTACCGGCAGGCTGCTGGTACGAGCCCGTCCCATTTAGGGCGATGACCGAGTTTGTCATGGGGGGCATCCCCCAGGAGCAGACGAAAGGGCTGAAACACGCCTATCTGGAGATCCGCCACCCGGGTCATCACCGCAATCTCCCGGAGACTTCCCGCAAGGTGGGTGAAAACCAGTTGCTGACCGAACGGAGCGGTCTGGCAACGGCTGTTGGGGGAGTGAAACAAGGCTCGGCTGGATCAATGAAAAGGGGCGCTTCAGCGCCCCTTGTTGCAACCACCATCCGCACGGCCTGTGCTATCGCCCCCCGGCAAGATCGATAAAGGTGCCGGTGGCGTAGGAGGCTTCGTCAGACAGCAGCCAGGCAATGGCGGCGGCCACCTCGGCTGGCTGTCCGCCCCGCTGCAGCGGGATCTGGTTTTTCACCCTCTCCACCCGGTCGGGTTCACCGCCGTCGGCATGCATCTCTGTGTAGATAAAGCCAGGGCGTACCCCGTTGACCCGGATCCCCTGCGCCGCCACCTCCAGCGACAAGCCTTTGGTCAGCACGTCTATGGCCCCCTTGGAAGCGGCATAATCCACGTATTCACCCGCCGAGCCCAGACGAGCAGCAGCCGAGGAAACATTGACGATGGCGCAGCCCGCCGTCATGCGGCGCACCGCCTCACGGCAGCAGAGAAAATAGCCGGTCACATTGGTGGTCAGTGTCTTGTTGATGCGCTCGGCGCTCATCTCCAGCACCTTCATCTGTGGCTGCAAGATACCGGCGTTGTTGACCAGATGGGTGATCACCCCGAGCCGCTCGTCCATCTCCTCGAACAGGCGCACCACCTCGGCCTCGACGCTGACATCCGCCTGCACCGCTATGCAGGATACCGGATGTTGTGCCCGGATCTGTGCCACCAGCGTCTCGGCAGCCTGCCAGTCATGGCGATAGTTGATGCAGAGATGATAACCCTGCCCCGCCAGATAGCGGGCAGTGGCCGCCCCTATCCCACGGCTGCCGCCCGTGATCAGCACATTCCTGTTCATTGAACCTCCTTGTTCTTCACCCTGATTGCCGGTCTCCGATACTAGCCGATAGCGGGCAAACCAGGATGCCGGTCAGGCAGTCACGCCATGGTCCATCACCCGCGCCACCAGCATCCGGTTGAACTGCTGGTACTCATAGAGGTTGATGGGACTTGGGTAGCTCAACACCCGCAGCTCATGCCCCTGATAGTCAGGATGATAGGGCGGATGCACATGGTCATGGTCGTTGAGACAAAAGCCCAGCGACTGGTAGAAGCGCAGCCGCCGGATGGCAATCTCATCCTCTGGCGGATCAATCTCCAGGATAACGGAGCGCCCAGCCGTCTCGCAGAAGTCAGCAAGCAGGCGGGAGCCATGGTTCTGGCCGCGCAGGGCCGGATTGATGGCCAGATGCTCGATATAGATCTGCTCGCCGCAGGCCCACCAGAAGATAAAGCCGAGCAGCAAGTCGCCTTGATAAAAGAGCTGACAGTGAAAGTGAGGATCCGCCATCTTGGCCTGCTGATGTTGCGGCTGGCGTTGCTCGTAGTGCGGAAAGCTGCTGCCATAGATCTGCCAGACCAGAGGCCAGTCTGGATGGGATATCTCTCTCACTACTTCACTTCGACTCAATTCATCTACTCCTTGGCAAAACAACAGTGATATCACCTTTGGGACAAGGGTACATCCCCATTTTTAACCAGAAGCAGCCATGGCTCTCTTGCCGCCTGCCCTCCGACGCATGGACAAGCGGCAGCAAAGAGCCCGCACGGGGCGGGCTCTGAATGGCAATAACAGGAAGGAGTTGCTACTTGAACAGCCCCTTGAGCAGCTGATCGGCCACCCCTTTGACAGCGTCGTTGTCAGCCTTGTCACCCAACAGCTTCTTGAGACCGCGCTCGGCCTCCTTGCGGGCCTTCTCCTCCAGCACCTTGTTGTTGGTGAGCAGCTCTTTCACATCCAGCCGATAGGTAGGGGCCTGCCAGTGGCCGCCGATGCGTACCGGTATTGTGATGTCCTTCAGCTCATCCACCCCCTTGCCCCCCTGGCCCTTGCTGCTCTCCACTATGGAGGTGAGGAACAGAAAATCGAGGGTTTGGGGCACCAATGCCGTCTGACCCTGGCCCCGCACTCGCAGTGCCGGGGCGAACAGCTGGATATCGTCGCTGCGCGCCACGCCGTTCGCCAACTGGAAGCTGGCGGTGAGGGCGCTGAAGTCGGTCTTGCGTGCCTCCTTGACCTGATCTGTCCCCTTGCCGGTCAGAGTGGCTCGCGCCTCGCGGATCATCTCCGCCAGGTTGATGCCATGCAGGGCACCATCGCTCAACTTGAGGCTCACCTTGCCCTGCATCTTGTCGCGCAGCGCCTGCTCAGACAGTCCAGTGCCCTGCACCTGTACCTCGAGATCCCCCTTGCCTTCCAGCAGATCGCTCTGGGCCAGGGTTTGCAGCAGCGGGCGCACATTCACCCCTTGCACCCGTTTGTGTACCTGATAACGGGCTGGTTGCTGACGCGCATCTATTGCACCCTCGGCGGTCACCTGACCACCGGCCACACCGGCACTGAATTGCTTGAGGGTGAGCTGGCCACCGGCCAGGGCAAGTTGCAGATCGACGGCGCTCAAGTCCAGCCCCTTCAACCGCAGGCTATCAAGCTGCAAGCGCCCGGCAAGATCGAATGCCTTGAGCGCGCTCAGGTCCGGTTCTACCGTCGAGAGTCCCTTGGCAGCCTTGGCGGGCACTGCGCCTTTATCATCCGCTTTCGCCGCAGCGGGCTGCGCCGGAGCGGCTGCCTTGACCATTGCCGGTTCGCCGAGCCAGCTGTCGAGATCCAGCTTGTCGCCCTTGAGATCAAATTCAATCTTGGGCACGGCACCGAGTCGCACCGCCCCTTCACCACGGAGCAGGGCATCGTCGGCGCTCATCACCAGCTTGCTCAGGGTGATCTTCTGCTGATCCAGCTCGGCGCGGGCAAACCCAGCCAGTTTGAGGTTCATCTGCGGGCGTGGCAGTGCTTTACCTTGCAGATTGGCCGCCAGCTTCGCATCCGAGACTTCGACCAGTTGCAAACCCTTGTCTACTCGCGCCTTGAGGGTTCCCTCCAGCGAGCCGGCCAGAATCGGTTGGTCACCTTCCAGCTGGGCGCCTTGCAGGTTCAGGGTGAGGCTGCTCCACTCTCCCAGTGCCAGCCGATCGGCCTTGATCGAGAAGCTATCCAGCCGCTGTTGCGGCTGGCTGAGGCTGCCGCTCAGACTCAGGTTTTTCAGCTCGCTGGCCAACGTATCCTGTGCCAGCTTGACCTCTCCTTCCCCCTTGATATCGAAGGCAAGCTTGCCTTGCGCCCCCTTGGCGGCCAGGGTCACCGGCACCCACTGACCCGGCGTCAGCTGGCCGAGAGCGAGATCGAGCTGATCGAGCCGGGAGAGAGTGCCGTTGCGATCGTCCTGCACCAGAGCGCTGGCCTGCTCCAGCACCACACCCTGCAAAGTGATCTGCCAGGTCTGGCCATTGCTCGCTGGAGGCTGGCTCTGGCCACCTGGCGCGGGCTCGCTGTCCTTTGCCGCCTCAGGCGTCTTGATGAGATCGTTCAGGTTTGAGCTGCCATCGGCCCTGGTCTGGATAAACAGATGGGCACCGGTCAGGGTCACCTCGCCAATGTCCAGTCGATGGGAGAGCAGGGGCAACACGGCGACCGAGGCATCCCCCCGCTCGAAGCGCACCAGATCCGGCTCGGCAAAACCAGCCTGGTTGCGAAGCGCCACCCGCTCGAGGGAGAGACCCAGACTCGGCCAGAAACGCCAGCCGATATCCCCCTCCATCACCAGCTCGCGGCCTGTACTCTTGCGTACCTGCTCCACCAGTTGTGGCTTGAACTCATTGGGGTCAATCAGCTTGACCAGGGCTGTGATGACTACCAGGGCGGCCAATGCCAGCCCCAGCAAGATGTAAATGATCTTCTTCACGATGGACTCCTTGAATGCTGATCCTGTGGCTGACTATACCACCGGGGACGGGGCAGATGGCCCCCTCCACCCAAAACGGGAGAATGGCGAGACAGGGATGGTCGCGACATGGGAGCACAATCACCGGCCACAAGAAAAGGGCCCCGCAGGGCCCTTATGTCATGGTCTGGTCGGCAACGGCCAGTAGCCCATCTCGCATGGGTCAGGGTTAACGCGGCAACTGCCGGTAGCCCATCTCATACAAGGTGAAGGCGTAGATGTCCGCGCTCTGCTCGATCAGCTTGGCCACCGGCGTGCCTGCTCCATGCCCGGCATTGGTCTCGATGCGAATGAGCTGGGGGTTGGGCCCAACATTGTCGGCCTGCAAGGTGGCGGCAAACTTGAAGGAGTGGGCTGGCACCACACGGTCGTCGTGATCCGCCGTGGTCACCATGGTAGAGGGGTAGCTGACACCGGCCCGCACGCTGTGCAGCGGTGAGTAGCCCTTCAGGTAGTCGAACATGGCCTCGCTGTCGGCGCTGGTACCGTAGTCGTAGGCCCAGCCAGCCCCGGCGGTAAAGGTGTGATAGCGCAGCATGTCGAGCACCCCCACCGCAGGCAAGGCAACACGCATCAGATCCGGCCGCTGGGTCATGACGGCCCCCACCAGCAGACCGCCGTTGGAACCACCCCGCACAGCCAGCCTGTCGCTGGAGGTATAGCCTTCGGCCTTCAGGTATTCGGCCGCGGCGATAAAGTCGTCGAACACGTTCTGCTTGTTCATCTGGGTGCCCGCCAGGTGCCAGGCCTGACCATACTCGCCGCCGCCCCGCAGGTTGGCCACCGCATAGACGCCTCCCAGATCCAGCCAGTTGGCGACCGCCACGCTGAAGCTCGGGGTCAGGCTCACGTCAAAACCGCCATAGCCATAGAGGATGGTGGGATTGCTGCCATCGAGTTTCAGCCCCTTGCGGTAGCTGATGATGAGCGGTACCCGGGTGCCATCCTTGCTCTGGTAGAAGCGCTGCTCTGAGACATACTCCTCGGGCTTGAAGGGGGCCGCCGAGGCGCGATAGAGGCTGATGGCCCCGCTCTTTGGCTCGAACTGGTAGAGGGTTGGCGGCTGGGCGTAGTTCTCGAAACCGAAGTAGAGGGCGGGATCATCCTGCTTGCCGTTGAAGCCGCTGACGCTGCCAAGACCAGGCAGCGCCACCTCGCGAATCCGTGTGCCGTCATGGTCGAACTGCTCGACCCGGGCGGTGGCATCCACCATGTATTCGGCAAACAGATAGCCGCTGCCGCTGTGCACCGTCAGCACCTGCTGGCGCTCGGGGATAAGGTCACGCCAGCGGGCGGGGCCGGGGTTGCCCGCATCCACCGTCACCAGCCGGCGGTTGGGGGCATCCCGATTGGTCAGCAAGTAAAGCGTGCTGCCCTTGTTGTCCACCAGGCTCACGTCCGCATCCAGCTCCCCCTGCACCGTCAGCAGCGGCGCCTTCTCCTCGCTCAGGTCCTTCACATAGAGGCGGTTGCCGGAGGTGGAGTTCGCCGCCGAGATGAGCAGGTAGCGATCATCTTCGGTCACGGTTGCCCCCACGTAGCGGTGCTGCTGGGCCGGGATGGCACCGAACACCAGGCGGTCATCCTGCTGCGCCGTGCCGAGCCGGTGGAAGTAGAGCTTGTGCTGATCCGTCCTGGCCGACAGCTCGCTGCCATCGGGTTTGTCGTAGCTGGAGTAGAAGAAGCCCTCGTTGCCCAGCCAGCTGATGCCGCTGAACTTCACGTCCTTGAGGGGGGCCTCAAGGGGCTGTTTGCTCTCCACGTCCATCAGGTGGATCTCGCGCCAGTCGCTGCCGGCCAGGGACAAGGAATAGGCCAGGATGCGGCCGTCCCGGGAGAAGCTCAGCTGATCCAGCGCCGTGGTGCCGTCGGGGCTCAAGCGGTTGGGATCGAGAAACACCTCGGCGGGTTTGCCCTCCTGCTGGCGCCACAGCACGTTCTGGTTCTGCAGGCCGTCGTTCTTGAAGAAGTAGTGGTAGCGCCCCTCGCGAAACGGCGCCCCCTCCTTGGCGTAGTTCCAGGAGGCGGCCAGTTTGTCCTTGATGGCATCGCGAAACGGAATACGTGCCAGATAATCCCGGGTGACACTGTTCTGGGCCTTGACCCAGGCCTCGGTCTCAGCGCTGCGGTCGTCTTCCAGCCAGCGATAGGGGTCGGCCACGGCGTGACCGAAGTAGTGATCCACCTGATCGCTCTGGCGGGTGACGGGGTAGTGAAGGCGCTCTTTCCCTGACATGACATCCTCTCGGGTTGAGTGGCTGCTGCAAGCACACAGCAGTGACAAAGCCAGCAGGCTGACAATGGATCGCATCGATGCAGCTCCCTGCGGTTCGGGTGAAACAGGCAGGTTAACAAAGAGCCGCGTCCATCGCATCCCCCTCAATACGGCAAAGGAGGGCGTAAAAAAACCGGGCACAGGGCCCGGTTGAAAAACCTGCGCAGAGCAGGGCGTGTCACGTCAATGACACAGTTCAGGCTTGCCAGACTGGCAGTCCATGCCGTCCGGCCAATCCGCACCCGGAGGTTGAAGAGGGATGAGCTCCCGCCCCCGGATGCGAATGAGTTGGCGCACAAAGGCGCCGAAAGTCTGGTTACTCCCGCTCAAGTGCATGGATGGGATCCATCCTCGCCGCCCGGCGAGCCGGGAAAAAACCGAACAGCACGCCGATCAGGCTCGAGCAGAAGAAGGCAGACAGCACGGCGCTTGCGGAGTAACGCATGGCAAACTGGCTGCTGAAGTGCTCGAACAAGACGCCGACCAGCAGGGAGAGCAGCACTCCGGCGGCGCCCCCCAGCAGGCAGACCAGCACAGCCTCGATAAGAAACTGCTGCATGATGTCGCTGGCCCTGGCGCCTACCGCCATCCGCACACCTATCTCGCGAGTACGCTCCGTCACCGACACCAGCATGATGTTCATCACCCCTATGCCGCCCACCACCAGGGAGATGAGCGCTATCATGGCAACCAGCAGCGTCATGGTGGCAGTGGTGCTGGTGATGGCCTGACGGATGCTGTCGGTGTTGAGCACGAAGAAATCCTGGCTGCCATGGCGCTGGCGCAGCAGCCGGCTGAGACCATCCTCGGCGGCGGCCAGGGAAACCTCACCCTGCACCCGCACGCTGATGCTGCGCAGATAGCTCTGACCCAGCATCCGCTTCATGGCCGTGGTGTGGGGGATCCAGACATTGAGGTTCTCGTCGCTGCCAAAGCCGCTCTGATTGCGGGCCACCACACCGATCACCCGGCACGGCAGCTTGCCCAGCAGGATCACCTGCCCGAGTGGTGATTCCCCCGCATCGAACAGTCGATCCCGGCTGTTCGCGTCTATCACCACCTCCTGCGCCAGACTGGCCACGCTGCCGGCATCGAACAACATGCCCTGCAACACCCGATAGCCGCGCACCTGAAAGAACTGATCCCCCACCCCGTTTACCGTGCCGGAGACCGCCTGACTGCCCCGGCGCAGCGTGGTGCTGGTCGCCAGACTGGGGGTCACGCTGTGAACATAATCGAGCCCGGCCAGGGCATCGGCATCCTCGGTCCGCAAGGTCTGGATCGCCTCGGCACGCCTATCCCCGAAGCCGCTGCCGGGAAAGATCTCCAGTGTGCTGGTGCCCATGGCATTGATGTTGGCCAGCACCTGTTGCTGGGAACCGCGCCCCAGCGCCACCACGGAAACCACGGAGGCGATACCTATGATGATGCCGAGCATGGTGAGGAAGGTGCGCATCCGCTGAGCCTGCATGGCCCGCAGCGCCATCCTGAAGGCAGAGGCAAACCTGTCCAGCCCGCCACCCCATGCAGAGCGGCCAGGCCGGGGTTTATCCTGGAAAGGTTGGGAGTCAGATGCCGGCACGCGGCGGCGATCGGCAACCACTTCCCCGTCCTTGAGCTCTATGATGCGCTCGGCCTGCTCGGCAATGCTCATGTCATGGGTCACTATCACCAGGGTGTGACCCTGCTCATGCAAGGCATGCAGTATGCCGAGCACCTCTGTGCCACTGTGGCTGTCGAGCGCGCCAGTCGGTTCATCCGCCAATATCACCTGACCACCGTTGATGAGGGCACGGGCTATGCTGACTCGCTGCTGCTGGCCACCGGAGAGCTGGCTCGGCTTGTAGTCGAGCCGCGTACCCAGCCCCAACCTGCGCAGCAGCGTCTCAGCCCTGACCTGTCGCTCACCGGCAGCCAGACCGGCATAAATGGCTGGCAACGCCACATTGTCGCGGGCACTGAGATCCCCCAGCAGGTGGTAGCGCTGGAAGATGAAACCGAAATGCTCGCGGCGCAGCGCCGCCAGTTGATCCGCGGCCAGCTTGCTGGTCTCCTGACCGGCAACCCGGTAATGACCGTCACTCGGCTGGTCGAGGCAACCCAGAATGTTGAGCAGGGTCGATTTGCCGGAGCCGGAGGCACCGACGATGGCCACCATCTCCCCCTTCTCTATGGTCAGGTCAATCCCCTTGAGCACCTGTACCCGCTGATCCCCCTCGCCGAAGTGACGCTGGATCCCGCTCAGTTGCAGCAGTGGCTGGGTCATGATCACATCCCCATGGGCGGGCCCATGCGCCCGCTCTGCTGGTTCTGGGCCGTCAACTGGCTCACCACCACGGATTCCCCCGCCTCGAGGCCGCTCAGGATCTGGGCATCAACCTTGTTGTTGAGGCCCACTTTCACCTGCCGCCACTGCAGCTTGCCCGCACCATCCACCACCTGCACCCTGTCACCGCTCAGGGCGATGGCCGGGATCACCAGCGCATTGCGCTCGGTCGCCAGCACCAGGTGTACCTGAGCCGTCATACCGATGCGCAGGGCACCTTCCGGATTGCTCACTTCGAACAGGCCGTTGTAATAGACGGCTGTGGTGGTCGAACTGCTGGTGTCATCATTGATGGAGTCCGGCGCGGGCTCGATGGCGCGCAACCTGGCCTCGTAACGGTGCTCGGGCGCCCCCAGTATGGTGAAGTAGATGGGCAGGCCCGTGCTCACCCTGATCACGTCCGCCTCCGAGATCTGGGCCTCCACCGTCATGGTGTCGAGCCGCGCCACCTTGACGATGGTCGGGGTACTCTGCACCGCATTGACCGTCTGTCCCTGCTCCACCGGAATGGCCACTATGGTGCCCGCCATGGGGGCGACGATGCGGGTATAGCCCAGATTGACTCTGGCGGTATCCACGGCGATGCGGGCCTGCACCGCCTGCGCAGTCAGCGCCCGGATATCGGCGCGAGTGGCGATCAGGGTCGCCTCTGCGCTGTCATAGTCGGCCTGGCTACCTAGCCCCCGAGCCAGCACCTTGCGCTGACGATCGAACACCAGCCCATTGTTGCGCAGGGTCGCCCGATGCGAGGCCAGCTGGGCCTGCACATTGTCGAGGGCGGCCTCGGCATCCTTGAGGGCGTTCTGCTGGGTGAGATCGTCGATCTCGACCAGCAGATCGCCCTGCTTAACCTGATCCCCGAGCGCAACGTGCAAGACCTTGATCTGGCCGGAGACCTGCGCCCCCACACTCACCAGCTTCTGGGCCTGCAGGGTACCGTCAGCCAGCACGCTCTGCTCCAGATCGCGCCGCTCGGCGGTGGCTGTGATATAGGAGGCCACCGGCGTCGCACCGGTCGCGCTGAAAAACCAGCCCACCGCAATCAGCAAGAGGGCTGGCAGCAGCAGACGGACAACGAAGAGACGGGTACGGGTCATCGGGGATATCCTTGGATGAAACAAGCCAGCGCAATGTACCCCAATGCCCGGTTAAGCCTCCTGCAGGGCAGTGTAAGGATTGCGTAAAAGCAGCTGCCAGCCGCATGCAGACACGGGAAAATGGCGACGACTCGAGAGGGAGAAGAGCAATGAAGATCCTGTTGGTGGACGATGACCTGGAGCTTGGCACCATGCTGAGTGAATACCTGGGCGGCGAAGGCTTTGTCACCACCCATGTGCTGACAGGAAAGAGCGGTGTGCAACACGCTCTTTCCGGCAACTATGTGGCCGTGGTGCTCGACATCATGCTGCCCGATATCAACGGCAGCGAGGTACTGCGCCAGATCCGCCACGACAGCAAGATCCCCGTCATCATGCTCACCGCCAAGGGGGACAACATCGACCGGGTGATCGGACTGGAGATGGGGGCCGACGACTATGTGCCCAAGCCTTGTTACCCCAGAGAGCTGGTCGCCAGGCTGAGGGCCGTGCTGCGACGAGTCGAACCTGCACCGGCGCCAGCAGGCAGGGGGGACGGTTTGCGTCTGGCGGAACTGACCCTCTCCCCCGCTACTCGCCAGTGTCACTGGCAAAGCGAGCCACTGGAGCTGACCGCCACGGAATTCAATCTGCTGGAACTGCTGCTGCGGGCGCCGGAGCGGGTGGTCAGCAAGGATGAACTCTCCCTGCACGGGCTGGGCCGCCCGCGCGAGCCCTATGATCGCAGCGTCGACGTGCACATCTGCAATATCCGCCAGAAGCTGCAGGCGCTGGCGGGTGAGGCCATCGGCATAGAGACGGTGCGCAGCATAGGATACCGGCTGACATGATCCTCAAGGGCCACCTGTTCTGGAAGATACTGTTCGGCTTCTGGTTCACCATCATAATGATGAGCCAGCTGCTGTGGGTCGCTTTCAGTCTCTACAGCCATGAAGGGCCGCCAGAGGAGAGAATGACGCGGCAGCTGGCCGGGCGGCAACTGAACTCGGCGGCGACCCTGCTGCAAGAAAAGGGGCCCGCCACCCTGAACACCCTGACGACCAGCTGGCCCACCGAGGAACGCCCGCTTCTGCATATCCAGCAGAGTGACGCCGCCCAATCCCCTTTCCCCCATCTGCTTACCCGCACTGTCAAAGGAGCCGATGGCCAGCGTTACTGGCTCGGTTACGACACGTCCGGCCTGCAGCAACGACTGACACCGCCGCCGCGACGCAACGACTGGCTCAACATGCCTCCGCCCATGTGGTGGATAGGCGGCCTCGGCGGTCTCTTCTTCAGCGCCCTGCTCGCCTGGCATCTGACCCGCCCCATGAACCAGTTTCGGCAGGGATTCGAGCGTCTCGCCCAGGGTGATCTGGGCGTGCGTCTCTATCCTCTGATGCGACGACGCCACGACGAGATCAGCGAGGCGGCCCGTGACTTCGATGCCATGGCCGAGCGGTTGCAACTGCTGGTCGAGAGCCGTGAACAGCTGCTGCACGACGTCTCCCACGAGCTGCGATCTCCCCTCGCCCGGCTGCAACTGGCCATAGGTCTGGCCCAGCAGGATCCGGCAAGGATCGAGGGATCCCTGGCGCGGATCCAGCTTGAAACCCATCGAATGGACAAGATGATCGGCGAACTGCTCACCCTCACCCGCGCCAGCCACGGCGAACGGGACTGTGAGGAGTATTACGATCTGCAAGCCCTGGTTGAGGCTGTGGTGAGCGATGCCCGCTACGAGGCGCAGCATATGGGTGTCGAGATTAGGCAACTGGTGGATGAGGCGGTGGACCACACTATCTGTGGTCAGGCTGAGCTTATCCGCCGCGCGCTCGACAATGTGGTGCGCAATGCCCTGCGCTTCTCTCACCCGGGTCAATCCATCACCCTGACCCTGCACAGGCAAGGGGGAGAGTTCTCCATCGAGGTGGCTGATCAGGGCATGGGGGTGGACGAGACCAAGCTCTCCAGCATGTTCGATCCCTTCGTGCGGATCGGGTCCCCTTCTGCAGGCAAGGGCTATGGGCTGGGGCTCGCCATCACCCGTAAAGCCATTCAGGCACAGGGCGGCCGGGTCGAGGCCAGAAACGGCGATAACGGCGGTTTGATAGTCACCCTCTCCCTGCCGGGCTAGCCATTCATGCTCAGCATTCTCGCTGCCCTAGTTCGCGGCTCCAGGGACAGTGGATCAGCCGCTAACCCCCCGCAAGCGTTGCAGTTGGGTGATGGCAGCAGCGGTGGAGCAAAAGGCAAACTCGGCGGGGTAGATCTCACTCAACTTTCGCCACTCACAAGCGGCCACATCATCGGCCGCGGTAACGGCGGGCTTGTGAGCCAACTCCAGCATGAAGACGGTATCGCAGGTGTGATAGACAACATCGTCATAGGGGTAGACGTTGGCAAAGGAGCCTAGATAGCGAGGCGCCTCTCTCCCCAGATCCAGCCCCAGTTCCTCTTTCAGCTCCCTAACCAATGCGGCCTCCAGCGACTCACCAGGATCGACGAAACCACCGGGCAGATCCAGCAGTCCTTTGCCAGGCTCCCGCCCTCGCACCGCAACCAGCACTTCATCCTGCCAGCAAAGCGCCACCATCACGGCCGACGCCACATTCTGGAAATAGTGGAAACCACAACCACAGGCAAACTCTTTCTCGCTGCGTTTTTGCAGCGATTCGATACCACAGCGCGGGCAAAACATAGAGGCCACCTCCCATTTGAAACCAAAGTGCATTGTATGCCGCAAAGCCTCTTCAAATCAGCCTGCATAGAGCCCACAGCTCAGCAGGTACTACAAGCAAGTGAGCCCCAGAGCCGAACTACAAAAGGCCCTCCCAAGCGGGAAAGCCTTGTTGTATTGGAGCTTGGCTGTGATGCAAATTGGCAAAAAACAGACGAAAAAAAGCCCAGTCTTTCGACTGGGCTTCTCAATTTACTGGCGGAGCGGACGGGGAGATGGACGCAGTCCAGCTCAAGCACAAGGGACTGCAGGCAGGAACCGAGTTGCCAGTGGCAAGTCGCAGCCCTGTCTGCTGCCCCTTGCTTCCTTATCCCGTTCGCAAATGCCAAAAAGCAAAAAGGCCTTCCCGATTGGGAAGGCCTTCGAATTAGTGGCGGAGCGGACGGGACTCGAACCCGCGACCCCCGGCGTGACAGGCCGGTATTCTAACCAACTGAACTACCGCTCCGCTATTTGGCTAGCTTTTCGCTAAATCTTTTGCCGCTTATCAGAGGTGTCATCCTCTCGGCCAATCATGCAATGTCTGCACAACTGTTTAATTGGGTGCCTGGCAGTGTCCTACTCTCGCATGGCGAATGCCACACTACCATCGGCGCTACCGCGTTTCACTTCTGAGTTCGGCATGGGATCAGGTGGTTCCACGGCGCTATGGCCGCCAGGCAAATTCTTCAATCCAGAAAGCTGACGTGAATAACGATTTGCCTATTGGCTGGTCGCTATCACTGAATTAGGTAGTAGTTCTTCGATTTGCTACAAGCCTTAGAACACTTCTTGGGTGTTGTATGGTTAAGCCTCACGGGTAATTAGTATGGGTTAGCTCAACACGTCGCCGCGCTTACACACCCCACCTATCAACGTTGTGGTCTCCAACGGCCCTTTAGGACCCTCAAGGGGTCAGGGATGACTCATCTCAGGGCTCGCTTCCCGCTTAGATGCTTTCAGCGGTTATCGATTCCGAACTTAGCTACCGGGCAGTGCCACTGGCGTGACAACCCGAACACCAGAGGTTCGTTCACTCCGGTCCTCTCGTACTAGGAGCAACTCCCTTCAATCATCCAACGCCCACGGCAGATAGGGACCGAACTGTCTCACGACGTTCTGAACCCAGCTCGCGTACCACTTTAAATGGCGAACAGCCATACCCTTGGGACCGACTTCAGCCCCAGGATGTGATGAGCCGACATCGAGGTGCCAAACACCGCCGTCGATATGAACTCTTGGGCGGTATCAGCCTGTTATCCCCGGAGTACCTTTTATCCGTTGAGCGATGGCCCTTCCATTCAGAACCACCGGATCACTATGACCTACTTTCGTACCTGCTCGACCTGTCCGTCTCGCAGTTAAGCTGGCTTATGCCATTGCACTAACCTCCTGATGTCCGACCAGGATTAGCCAACCTTCGTGCTCCTCCGTTACTCTTTGGGAGGAGACCGCCCCAGTCAAACTACCCACCAGGCACTGTCCGCGAGCCCGATTCAGGGCCCTGCGTTAGAACATCAAACATACAAGGGTGGTATTTCAAGGACGGCTCCAGCGCAACTGGCGTCACGCCTTCAAAGCCTCCCACCTATCCTACACATGTAGGTTCAATGTTCAGTGCCAAGCTGTAGTAAAGGTTCACGGGGTCTTTCCGTCTAGCCGCGGGTACACCGCATCTTCACGGCGAATTCGATTTCACTGAGTCTCGGGTGGAGACAGCATGGCCATGGTTACACCATTCGTGCAGGTCGGAACTTACCCGACAAGGAATTTCGCTACCTTAGGACCGTTATAGTTACGGCCGCCGTTTACCGGGGCTTCGATCAAGAGCTTCGCTTGCGCTAACCCCATCAATTAACCTTCCGGCACCGGGCAGGTGTCACACCCTATACGTCCACTTTCGTGTTTGCAGAGTGCTGTGTTTTTGATAAACAGTCCCAGCCATCTGGTCACTGCGACTCCCAACTGCTCCATCCGCAAGGGACTTCACTGTCAAGAGCGAACCTTCTCCCGAAGTTACGGTTCTATTTTGCCTAGTTCCTTCACCCGAGTTCTCTCAAGCGCCTTGGTATTCTCTACCCGACCACCTGTGTCGGTTTGGGGTACGATGACTTGTAATCTGAAGCTTAGAGGCTTTTCCTGGAAGCAGGGCATCAATGGCTTCACCACCGTAGTGGCTTCGTCTCGTGTCTCAGTGTTGTGTCTCCGGATTTGCCTAGAAACACCACCTACGCACTTTCACCAGGACAACCGTCGCCTGGCCCACCTAGCCTTCTCCGTCCCCCCATCGCAATTACAAGTCGTGCAGGAATATTAACCTGCTTCCCATCGATTACGCCTTTCGGCCTCACCTTAGGGGTCGACTCACCCTGCCCCGATTAACGTTGGACAGGAACCCTTGGTCTTCCGGCGAGGAGGCTTTTCACCCCCTTTATCGTTACTTACGTCAGCATTCGCACTTCTGATATCTCCAGCATACCTCTCGATACACCTTCGCAGACTTACAGAACGCTCCCCTACCACTCATACATAAGTATGAATCCGCGGCTTCGGTGCCTGGTTTGAGCCCCGTTACATCTTCCGCGCAGGCCGACTCGACTAGTGAGCTATTACGCTTTCTTTAAATGATGGCTGCTTCTAAGCCAACATCCTAGCTGTCTGAGCCTTCCCACATCGTTTCCCACTTAACCAGAACTTTGGGACCTTAGCCGGCGGTCTGGGTTGTTTCCCTCTTCACGACGGACGTTAGCACCCGCCGTGTGTCTCCCGGATATTACTTACTGGTATTCGGAGTTTGCATGGAGTTGGTAAGTCGGGATGACCCCCTAGTCCAAACAGTGCTCTACCCCCAGTAGTATTCGTCCGAGGCGCTACCTAAATAGCTTTCGGGGAGAACCAGCTATCTCCGAGTTTGATTGGCCTTTCACCCCCAGCCACAGGTCATCCCCTAACTTTGCAACGTTAGTGGGTTCGGTCCTCCAGTTGATGTTACTCAACCTTCAACCTGCCCATGGCTAGATCACCCGGTTTCGGGTCTACACCTTGCAACTAGACGCCCAGTTAAGACTCGGTTTCCCTACGGCTCCCCTATACGGTTAACCTCGCTACAAAATGTAAGTCGCTGACCCATTATACAAAAGGTACGCAGTCACCCCGAAGGGCTCCCACTGCTTGTACGTACACGGTTTCAGGTTCTATTTCACTCCCCTCACAGGGGTTCTTTTCGCCTTTCCCTCACGGTACTGGTTCACTATCGGTCAGTCAGGAGTATTTAGCCTTGGAGGATGGTCCCCCCATATTCAGACAGGATGTCACGTGTCCCGCCCTACTCGATTTC
>NZ_CM170470.1:1417500-1767500 GCF_057318915.1 Aeromonas sp. TS_SC_11 | reverse complement strand
AGCACAACAATCTTCTTCATCTTGGGTTCCAGCGTTATATCAAAAGAGTGCCAACGCGGCAGCGCAGCCCCGTCGGCAGACGTCATGCTCCCATATTTTGAGAAGAGGGAACACCCCGGCAAGATGACAGCGCGCCCCTGGGGGTCAGACCAGTAAAGGGTTCCCCCTCCCGTTCCACAGGCGTAAGCTGACCCACCGGCAGGCCCTCATGCCTCGCCCTTTCCCCATCCCGATTTCATCTTCAACAGGATGCAACATGATCCGCAAGAATCCATCCGGCCACCTGCCGGTCATCGACGAGTCCGCCTATATCGACAAGACAGCCATCATCTGTGGCAAGGTGATCATCAAGGAAAACGTGTTTGTCGGCCCCTATGTGGTGATCCGCGCCGACGAGGTGGATGCCAATGGCGACATGGAGCCCATTGTCATCGGCGCCAACTCCAACATTCAGGACGGGGTGGTGATCCACTCCAAGTCCGGCGCTGCCGTCACCATAGGCGAGTACACCTCCATCGCCCACCGCAGCATAGTGCACGGGCCCTGCGAAGTCGGTAACCGGGTCTTCATCGGCTTCAACAGTGTGCTGTTCAACTGCCATATAGGTGAAGGTTCAGTGGTGCGCCACAACTCTGTGGTGGATGGCTGCGATCTGCCCCCCGGCTTCTATGTGCCCTCCACGACCCGCATCAACCAGCAGAGCGATCTGGCCGAGATCCCCAGAGTCACTGTGGATGCCACCGAGTTTTCCGAAGATGTGGCTCACACCAACATAGACCTGGTCAAAGGTTACAAGGCGCTCTCAAACGAGTTTTGAGGCCGACCCGGTTTCATGACACACAACGGGCGCTCTGGCGCCCGTTGTCACAACTGTAAAGGGGGTGAAAAGGGTGTGTAAAAGCGATTGAGCGCAGCATGGGTGTAGCGTTTGATGGGCCATATTCACCCGGATGGAGTCATCCCATGTCATGCAAAGCCCTCCTATTGCCCATGCTGCTCGGCAGCCTGTTTGTGCAGGCCAGCGACATGCAGCCTCCCCTTCCCGATCGCCCCGGCGCTCATATGCCGCCACCCTCGGTACTCTATCAGGCCAGCAAGCAGAGCAAGGATCCCCAGGCGACTGCTCAGGAGCTGTTCAAGAACATCCCTGCCGCCGAGACAGACAAACGCTATGAGGTGGTGATCAGTGTGCGGGAGTTGCCGCCGCAAGCCATCCGGGCCCAGCCCATCACTGCTCCGCTCAAGGGCCAATAAGATGAACAAGGATCGCTCCTGGCCGTGGGTGCTGGCGCTATTTATCACCCTTCCTGCGCTCGCGGGCCCGGGCGAGATGGGCAGACAGGGCGGCCCGCCGGGACGAGACATGCCACCTTCCGCCCTCCGCCATGGTCACTACGCAGGCCCCTGGTCAGCCCCGGCGCCGGGCCATCGCATCGACAGGCTGCCAGGCGGGGTGGAGACCATATTGCTGGCGGGCCTCACCTACTATGTGCTCGGCGGCATCTATTACCAGCAACAGGAGAGCCACTATGTGGTGGTCACGCCACCCACTCAGGCCATCTTGGTGCAAACGGAGACCCACCTCATCCCGCTGGATCTGGATGGTCGCCGCTACTACGTCAGAGACGGCCACTACTATCAGCGGGAGATTGACGGGCGCTACACGGAAGTGCCGCCCCCCGTCGCGCTGCGGTAAGCAGCAACAAAACGGGCGCCGTAGCGCCCGTTTTTATGTGTGTCAGCGGATGATCATGAGCACTTTTTCAGGCTGATATGCCAGTTGGCACCCGACTGCACCTGATGTTTGGCGGCGAAGCTGTCCATGTTGAGGGCAACCGAGACCTGCAACAGGCTGTTGAGGTAGACCAGCGGCTGGCCTTCCGGCACGTCGCCGAAGCTGCTGACGTAGGGCGCCTTGCCGTCATACCGGACCACATCCCCTTCACTGATCTTGATACAGGCTTTGTCCCCCTTGTTGATCCCCACCTGGGTCAGCAGTGTCTCGTCGATATTGGTCCAGACGTTGCCGTACTGCACATCCAGGATCGGGATTGTGCCCTTGAGGGTGCCATCTTTCTCGGCCACAGCCGGCTGATAAGGGATCTTCACCACGTCGGCGGGCAGCAGCGGGCCCACCTGCTCATAGCTGATGGCACCGGAGGCGAGCCGAGCGCCCGTATAGGCGTAAACATCGCGACCGTGGAAGGTGTAAGACTTCTCGGATCCCTTGAGACGGTTGGTTTTCTCATCGATCTGACGCACAGCGTCTATGCCGAAATGCTCGGCCACCAGAGTCAAAGTGCCGTTATCCGGGGTGACTATGTAGTGGCCACTCCTGGTCTTGAGCACCACAGAGTGGCGATCTGTGCCCACACCGGGATCTACCACGCTGACAAACACAGTGCCCTTGGGCCAATACTGCAGGGTCTGATAGAGGCGGTAAGCCCCTTCCCAGATGTTGTAAGCCGGTATCTCGTGGGTCAGATCATAGAGCGGCAGAGTGCGGTCTACCCCGAAGGCAACCCCCTTCATGGCTGACACTGCGCCATCTTTGAGGCCAAAATCAGTCTGGATCACCAGGGCCTCGTTGGCGACGGCGATGCCGCTGGCCAGCAGGAGGGCGAGCGCAAGGGCCCGGGGAGCGGTGCGAATATCCATATCAGAACTCCTGAATCGTGATAGATGAACAAGAATAGCCATTTAGACATCCAGAATGCCACCTATCATCAGCATTGCAAGCCGTTTCACCTGTATGGGGGAAACAGAAAAGCACTCGCCAGTGCATGCTGGCGGGTGTATGGATAGGCTTTGCCGTGACGGGATCACAGAGGAAGCAACATGACCAGACCCCAAGCCCCTACCCTGGCGTTGAATCTGGGTGAACAGATCAGCAAGGTGCTGATCACCCAGGCCGATGGCATCACCATCACCTACAAGCTGGCATTTGGTCTCGACGCCATGACACCGGGGCCGTTTCGCCAGGATCCGCCGACAGCGCACGAGCTGGAACGTGCCATCATGGTGGTGGAGGATGCGCTCATGCCGCTGGCGGCCCGCATTCCGGCCCACGATCTGGTGACGCTGCACAGCCCGGTCCCGCTGGCGGGCGAGTTCGGCAGCCATGAGCTGAGTCGGGAGAGCATTGAGCAGCTGTTCGGCCAGTTTGCCGCCATGGTGGAAGGGGACCCGCTGGCGGCGGCCCACTTGCCCAAGGGGCGGCACTTTGCCGCCGTGTTGTTGATCCTGCGGGAATGGATGCACCACCTGGATGCCAAACGGGTAGTCGTAGCGGAGTAAGTGCTGGCGGATAAATGCCTCAGGCCGCTGCTCGCTCGAAGCGGGTTCGCGACACAACCCAGGCCAGCCCAAGGCTGATCAGAACACTGCCGACGGCAAGCACATCCACCGCTGCCAGCAGGCCGACGCTGTCGCTCACCCAGCCCAGCAGCACAGGCACCCAGTTGGCCACATAGGCGATCACATAGAAGAGCGACACCAGCCGGGCGTGGCTGGCGCTGGGGGCAATGCGATTGACCAAAGTCGCGCTGCCTACAAAGGCGGCGCCCTGGGCATAACCGGACACCAGCAGCCCGAACCCTGCCAGCCACAACGACTGATAGTGAACGGCGCCGGTAAACAGCAGCACGCTGAGCGCCAGGGCAAGGCAGCCGCTCTGCAGTGTGTGGCGGGCATCGAGGCGGCGAGCCCATAGCTGGCACAGGCCGGAGAACACCAGATAGGCTGCGATGAGATAGCCGAACAGGCCGAGATCCTGCATCCCCAGCAACTGGCTAGCCACCTTGGGACCGATTGCCAGCAGACTGGCCGCCACCGCCCAGGCAGTAAACAGAGCCAGGGCGCAGAGGAAAAACGCAGCCCCCGTGGCTTTGAGCCCCTCCCCCAAGGAGCCCTTGCCTTGCCCCGATGCCACTGGCGGCTGCGCTCGTGCGCTGGCGGGCCAGCTCAGCACAACGCCGACCATGGCGCAGGTCGCCAGCCCCATGATGAGCAGGAAGGGCAGTTGAGTCGGATAGAAGTCCAGTTGCAGCGCCAAGCCGCTGAATACCGGGCCGAGCGCCAGCCCGGCGGTGAAAGAGAGGGTCGCACTGAGGGCCGCCCGCTTGCCGCCATCCCGGGGACCGAAGCGCAGCAAGGCCACATTGGCGGCGCCGGTCAGCGCACCCGTGCCAATGCCGGCCAAGACCCGCGCCAGCAGCAGCGACCAGAACGAATCGGCCAGGGAGAAGAGCAGGGCTCCACCCAGCACCGCCAGCAGCGCAGGCAATATCATGGCACGCAGGTCCGTCACCCGGCCCGCCAGATTGCCCACTCCGAACAGCGAGATCAGCACGCCGGCCGCATAGCCGCCATAAATCAGGGTGAGGCTCACATCGCTCAACGCCAGCATCTGCTGATAGTGGGGATAGAGCGGCGTAGGCACGCTGCTGTTGAGCAGCGCCGACATCAGGGCCAGCGGCAGAAACAGCAGAATGGCGCCATGGGCAACGCCCGACTCGCAGGGCCCGGGGGTAGACAAGGGTGATGACATGCACGGCTCCGATGGGCGCGGGGCCAAACCCCGCTGGTGAGAGGCGGCCATGATAGCGCCCGCACAGCGCCGCCGACAGCAGCACAAATGCATCATGCGGCTTCAATAATGCATGCGTTCGGCATCTATTTGCACGCACACAAGGGCACACTTGGCTTGTGATCCCGCCTGTGCTGGCTTCTAATGGGCTCGCCCCAGCGGGGGGAACTTGAGTGGGAGGCTCGATGATCAACTGGGATGACGCGCGTTTTTTTCTGGCATTGGCAAGACAGGGCACACTGCGTGGCGCGGCCGGGGTGCTGGGGGTCGATCAGGCTACCGTCGGGCGACGCATCACGGCGCTGGAGCAGAATCTGGGCTCCAAACTCTTTATCCGCACACCAAAACTCTATGATCTGAGCCCGCTCGGCGAAACCATGCTGGCCGATGCCAGCGCCATGGAGCAGGCCATCCAGGCCATAGAACGCAAGGCAAGCGCCGGGGATCAGAGCCTGTGCGGCGAGGTACGCATCGCCACCACCGACACCCTGGCACAAGCCTTCGTGCTGCCTGCCCTCACCCTGCTGCGCGAGCGCCATCCCGGCATTCGTCTCAGCCTGCAGACGGCGGTCAACGTCAGTGATATCGCCTGTCTCGAGGCCGATCTCGCCATTCGGGGCCTGCGCCCCGACAACGACGAGCTGGTGATCAAGCGCCTCACCACCATAGAGATGGGGCTCTACGCCTCTCACGACTATCTGGCCAGACACGGCACGCCCAAGTGCGGCCTCGGCCTGAGCCAGCACGCCCTGCTGCTGTTTGCCAAAGAGCTGGTCTCCCGCCACTGGCACAGCCTGTGCGGGGAGCCGCTGCACGAGCCAAATGTGGTGCTGCAGTGCAATGCCCAGCTGCTGTTGTTGGCGGCGGCCCGTCAGGGGCTGGGGATAGCGCTGCTCTCCACCTTTCTTGCAGACAAAGAGACCGAGCTGGTACGGGTGCTGCCCGCCCTCAGCGATCCGGTCGATATCTGGCTGGTGCTCCACCCCGACCTGCAGAAGGCCAGCCGTGTGCGCGCCGTGGTGGATGCGCTGGAAGAGGTGTTTCACTGCCGCTAACCAGCACAGGGAATTGCTCGCCATGGCGCAGCTCCCGAGCCCGACCGTGGGGATATGGCGAGGGATAAAGGCCAGTCCCCTCCCCGCCTTCTGCCCATGCCCCCGCTTCTGTTACCATGCCGGCCACTACGATTGTTTCTGTCGTGGCTCTGGCCACGATAACCCCACACTGGTGCCCCTATGTCCATTGCCTCCTTTGCCGAACTGGCCCTCTCCCCCCGTTTGCAGCAGACTCTGAGCGAGCTCGGTTATGCCGCGCCCACTCCCATTCAGGCTCGCGCTATCCCCACCATTCTGACGGGGCGGGATCTGATGGCGGGGGCCCAGACCGGCACAGGCAAGACCGCTGCCTTCGTGCTGCCGCTGCTGGAGCAACTGATGCAACACCCGGCGAGCGACGCGCCCCGCCCCATCCGCGCCCTGGTGCTGGTGCCTACCCGCGAGCTGGCGGTACAGGTCTTTGAGAGCGTGACGCGCTACGGGCAAGGTACGGGTCTCACCAGCGCCCTGGTCTACGGCGGGGTCAGCATAGCCGCCCAAGTCGAGGCGCTGAAAACCGGGGTGGATCTGCTGATCGCCACCCCGGGCCGCCTGCTCGACCATCTGCGTCAGGGGGCCTTGAGCCTTGAACACCTCAGCCATCTGGTGTTTGACGAGGCGGACCGCATGCTCGACATGGGCTTTTTGGACGAGATCAAGGCGCTGCTCAAACAGATACCGGCGGATCGCCAGACCCTGCTCTTTTCGGCCACCTGCGATGACAACCTGTTTGCCTTGAGCCGTGTATTGCTGCGCGACCCTGAGCTGATCGAAGTGGCACCGCGCAACACAACGGCGGCCGAGGTGGAGCAGCGGGTCTATGCGGTGGATGGCGAGCGCAAGCTGGCGTTGGTGGAACACCTGATCAAGGTGAAGGGGTGGGCGCCGGTGCTTATTTTCAGCCGCACCCGTCAGGGGGCCGACAAGCTGACCCAGCAGCTTGGCAAGGCGGGCATCAATGCGCTGGCCTTCCACGGCGATCTGTCGCAAGGGGCGCGAGAAAAAGTGCTGCTGGAATTTCGCGCCGGCACCCTGCAAGCCCTGGTCGCCACCGACGTGGCTGCCCGCGGTCTCGATATCTTGGATCTCAACTACGTGATTAACCTTGAATTCCCCTTTGTGGCCGAAGATTACGTCCACCGCATCGGTCGTACCGGCCGCGCCGGCAACAAGGGGCTGGCCATCACATTGTTCAGCCCGGAAGATGCGCCGCTGCTGGAAAAGGTGGAAGCCGTGCTCGACACTCGCCTGCCCCAGCAGTGGTTCCCGGGCTTTGAGCCAGACCTCACCCGTTTCGAACCCGAGCCACGCCGCAACGGCAAGGCCGCCCAGAAACAGAGAGCCAGAAAGCAGGCCCTAAGCGGTAACAAGAGCGGCAAGGGCAAGCGTTAAGCCGCCTCAATCCCACCAATGAAAAACGCCCGAATGGGCGTTTTTCATTATCCAATACAGACCAGCACCACCCTTGGCTACTGAACACCTAGCGGGTCGCCAGCACCAATGGCAGGGATTTCAGGATCTGCCGCTCCGCCAGGGTGGAGAGAATAAACATCGCCATATAGCCGAGGCCGAGTGCCACGATAATGGCCACCACATTGGTGGTGAAGCGAGCTACCAGATAGTAGGCCGCCACAAGCGCCACTATGCCCGCCAGCCGGATCAGCAGGCTCTGGGTAAAGTGGCCATGGGCCTTGATATAGGCGAGCTGATAGCCGTTGAGCATCATGAAGATGAAGAAGATGGAGAAGTGGAACAGCACGGGCACGGCGCCCCCGTATTCGGCCGGGAACAGCAGCAACACCAGTGGCTTGCCCGCCAGCAGCATCAGCATAAAGAACACCAGGCTGACGATGGCGGAGAGGCGGAAGATCCAGCGGCGGATCATCCTGATCTGGCGGTGATCGCCGTTGCGCAGATTGACCGCCAGCTCCGGCAGCACGAAGCGGTAGATGGGGAAGACAAACAGCAGCGTCATATAAGTGAAGATGGGGCGCACCACCACCTGGAAATCCCCCAGCTCGTCGATGCTGAAGTGGCGTATGGTGAGCAGCACTGTAATGTAAATCATCAGTATGCTGGCCCCCGCCTCCAGCGAGGCGGTAAAGCTCTTCTTCACATAGCTGCGCATTTCGGGGCCGAGCTCGACTTTGGCCAGCGGCCGGGTAGCGATGTCCCGGCGGCGATAGAGATACATATAGAGGGCAATGCCCAGCGACGAGAGCGTCAGCCCGTAGAAGAGCGACGAGAGTGCATCCATCCCCAGCCCGAAGTAGCAGGCCATAAACATCAGGGCGTTGGCGAGCGGCTCCAGCCAGGTGACCTTGTTGGAAATGGCATACATGCGGTACATGGCCACCAGATTGGTGAAGTAGACCTTGAGCCCCAGCCCGAAGATGATCCCCACCAGTTGCAGGTACTCCACCCGGATATGGAGCCCGTGCTTGATATAGGGGATCACTATCCCCCAGGTGAGCAGCACAATTCCGATGAGGAAGTAGCGGAAGATATTGATGATGTCTCTGTCGTTTTTGGTCTGGGAGTAGCTCACCACCATGGAGGAGCGAAAACCTGTCATCAGGATGAGCGACAGGGAGATCAAATCCACCACGCTGTTGAACAGCGCCAGGTCTCCCTTGGCCACCCACTGCGCCAGCCACACCTTGAAGGCGAAACCAATGATGATGCTGGCGAGCGAGGCCCACATACCGGTGACAAAGGCCTGCTTCAGGCGCTCGAGGGATTTATATTGCATAACAGTCACTTGTTGCTGCCTGGCCAGAGAGGAATCCATCTTATGAAAGCCCACACGGCTTGAACAGCCTTAATGCCGGGGGCCAGCCGCCGGTCGGCAAGACTCGGAAATCAGCCACAGAAAATCCGGTGCGCTAGAAACAGGAAAACGCCCGTTCGGGCGTTTTCTCTGGCTGGCACCCTTCAAGGGTGCGCCGCTTCTTGCTATCTCTGCGCCCTGGCTCTCTATGCCTGCGGGGCGGCCTTGATCAGCGCCTCGTAGTGATCAATCAGCTCTGGGCCGTGCAGCGGCGAGTCGTGACCGCCGACCACAATCTTGATGGGCAGCTTCATCGCCTTGAGTCGCTCCAGCGTCTGCGGATACGCCTTCACATCGGCAAAGCTCAGGTTGCCCAGCTTCTCCTTGAGGATGCAGTTGCCATAGAGCACCTGCTGGTCGGGGAAGTAGACAAAGATACCGTCCGGCGTGTGGGCCGGGCCCGCGTAGAAGGCGCGCAGCTTGCCCTCTTGCAGGGTGAAGTCGCCATCGTGTACCACGTTCGGCAGCACCAGCGGCAAGTCCGGGTACTCCGGCAGCCCCTTGCGGGTAAATGCGACGATCTCGGCCCAGTCGCTCTTCATCAGATCCCGGGTCTGGCGGGTCGACACCACCTTGGCTCCGATGGACTTCCAGTAGGCGTTACCCCCTGCCCTGTCCGTGTGGTAGTTGGTGTTGATCACCTCCAGCACTGGCTTGTTGCTGACCCGCTTGATCAGCTTGTGCAGCTCTCGGGCGGTATCCGGCGTCCAGGTCGCCCCCACTACCGTCACTCCCTTGGCCCCGAAATAGACCATGGAGTTCTCTTTGACGTAGTAGTTGTCCTCCACCACATACACAGGGCCGCTCACCTGAGTGAGCGATATCGCCGCCGCATGCACGCTGCCGCCCCAGAAACTCGCCACCAGCACCAGGGCACCGGCCAACCCGCATTTGATCCAACCTTTCATCATCTTGCTCCCTCGAACCAACCGCCCCCTCGCCACCCCTGTGGCAAGCCGGGCCCTTTACGCAGTGGGCAGAAGATACGGGGGATTTGTGAAGGGAAAATGGGGTTCTGTGAAGAGAAGGTGAAGTCTGGAGAAAGTCCGGAGAAATCAGCAGCGACATCCTATTCGCGAACGTCCGAATACGCTTCGCTATTCGAACCTACAACAAAGATAGCGGCCCCTCACCCTATCCCTCTCCCGAGGGAGAGGGGATGGTCCTTGCCATTCCCAAGCCCGGTTGCCAGACCAAATCAGAGGCGCATATTTGCTCCCTTCTCCCCTTGCGGGAGAAGGGTCGGGGATGAGGGGGAGGTAACAAAAAGACCAATCAGGTAGGGTCGATTAGCGCAGCGTAAGCGTCCGCATAGCGCCGCGCACCGAGTCATGGCAAGACAGCAGGAACTCTGGATATCAGCGGCCTCTTGGCGACCCCTTATCGCGATCGTCCGGATAGGCTTCGCTATTCGAATTTACTGACCTCGAGTCATTAATTGATCCTCCTCAAACTTACGCTGAAATTATCTTTTTTCCGTCATCATGATCGTTATCATATAAATTCTGAATGTAAAACTGTACCGCACAGCAGTTTCCATCCATGAGTATTTTTGCTAGAACCAGTTTATAAAAGGGGTAACCAGTGGGTTCACAATTTCCAACAACAAGAACAAACGAGTATGCTATATCTATCGAGATGAATTCAACATCATCTAAAATGCTATTAGATAAAGAGCTAGTTCCTTACCCTCAATCGAAAATGTATTGTGATGAAATCACGATAAAAGAAGATAATATTTTCATTAGCGCAAGACGTTCAAATAAAGTCGATATGAATGGGATTTTCATAAATCATAATAGCGCTCTATTTCGCCAAATAACTAAAGCGCTAATTTATTACTACTGCGCAACTAGAAAACCAACACAAATAAAATCCATTACGATTGAGCTGATCTCAAATAAACCATATGAAAGTATTAAATTAGAAGATAATAACCTTAACCAAATAGTAGATAAGAATGCTGATCTATCAAGCCTAGGAAATATTGACTTGGTTTCTTTGAAGGCTATTTTCTTAGAAACACCAAAGAATCATGGATATCTTTACGGACTAACATTTCTTATAAAATCTTTATACGCTGACAGTCAACATGGAAAGTTTGAAAACAAGTGGAAAGCCTTTAATGCTATTTACAAGGCCGTTGCTGAAAAAACATCAGATCATGAATGTCATATTTTTATTAGACAGCATATGACTACCAACTTTTATTCCTACCCACTTATTTCATCAAAAATTCATAGCATGTCCATAGAGGACATCAGAAGTAACATCCGTTGGAATAAATTCGTACTTAATGACTTCGCAACTTTAAAGAAGACTAAGGCATTCAAAGAATTCATCATCAGAAATGAAGATTATAGATTGATTAAGATCATCAGAGATACTATTACGATCCGAGATGAATATTTAAAATCACAAAATCTCTATGATGATGTGATGGCACATTTGAATGCACATGAAAACACCACCAACGATTCTCATCTAGCCGCCACACTTTGCATTAAATATGCGTATTTCGCACGCAATAAACTAATACATGCTGAAAGTATAGAATCAGGGTTTAGGTTGACCCCTCTAAATAAAGAAGAAAAAGAAATCACTTGGTTGTCAAGTTTGTTGGAGTTGTTAATAATAGATTTAATAAATAATTTCAAGGCTTTCTAAAATAAATTCTCAAGATGGAATCTATTTGGTGATAGCGCGAATACTCCTGCCGCCTAGTAGAATGTCACGGGGTGATAAACCGATAGAGGAAAGGTGGATATCCAAGATTACCCGCCCGCTTATCACCATCCGAACGCTTTCATTCTGAACAAGTAAAACCACCTGCATAGCAGGTGGTTTTAAGCCCCTCTTAAAAGGACGTAAGAAGTGTTTTCACCGATTAGTTTTTATCACCCCAACGGCGGAGTACGCGGCGGCACCTGGCGCTTGCTGCCGGTGGACTCGAAGGCCGAGGCGACGCGCAGCAGGTTATTGTCGTCATAAGCGCGACCGGCGAAGGTCAGGCCCACCGGCATGCCGATATCGGCCATCACCCCCATGGGGACTGTAACGGTCGGCACGCCTAGGTGGCGAATGGCGAGGTTGCCGTTGGCAACCCAGATGCCGTTGCTCCAGGCGATATCGGCGGAGGCCGGATTCACGTCCGCGTCAGCCGGGGCGACGTCGGCGACGGTGGGGAACAGCACGGCGTCGAGCTTGAGCCCATCCATCCAATCTTCCAGATCCAGCTTGCGGGTCTTCTCCAGACCGCGCAGGCCGTCCGGCACTGTGGGGATCTCGTCAAAGCGCTTGATGCCGCGCTTGGCCATATTGACGTACTCGTCCATGCCCGCCGCCAGATCGCCCTCGCGGTTCGGCAGGGTGCCCGGATCGTGGGGGAAGATCTTCGGCCCATCGACATCGGCCAGCTTGTTGAGCTTGGGATCGCCGTTGGCGCGCAGGAAGTCGTCGAACGCCCAGCCGGAGAGCTCCCACAGTTCGTCGTTGAGAAACTCAGGGCTCACGATGCCGCGATTGAACACGGTCGGCGCGCCGGGTCGGTCCCCTTCGCAGTTGGAAACCAGCGGGAAGTCCACTTCGATAACTTCCGCGCCAGCGGCTTCCAGCGCCTTGCGCGCATCTTCCCAGAGGGCAATCACGGTCGGGCGGGTATGGATGCGCTGACCGGTCGGGCCACCGATGCCGGGGTTGTCGCTGGTGCCGGCCAGTTCATCCTTGTTGATAAACATGCGCGGCACGCCGAGGCGCTTGCCCTTGAGGGCATCGGGCTTGGCAGCCAGTTCCAGATAGGAAGCCGGACGCACTTCAGAGGCCTTGGGCAGCTGTACCCAGGGCTGCATGCGCCACAGATCGCCACGGGTGTCAGCATCGTCAGCCACTACCACATCCAGCACTTCCAAGAGATCGGCCATGGTGCGGGCATAGGGCACCACCACATCCATGGTCGGGGTCAACGGCCAGTTACCGCGCACCGAAATCACGCCACGGGACGGGGTGTAGGCGCACAGGCCGTTGTTGGAGGCGGGGCCACGGCCGCTCGACCAGGTCTCTTCCGCCAGACCAAAGGCAGAGAAGCTGGCGGCTGTGCCGGTACCGGCACCGTTGGAGGAGCCGGAGGCAAACGGCGCAGTCAGGTAGTCGGCATTGTAGGGACTTTCGGCACGGCCATAGACGCCGCGCTGCATGCCGCCATTGGCCATGGGTGGCATATTGGTTTTGCCAAGGCAGATGGCACCTGCAGCCCGCAGCCGCTCAACGGTAAAGGCATCGCGCTGGGCCACCAGATCCTTGAAGGCCGGGCTGCCGGAAGCGGCCGTCAGCCCCTTGACCAGATAGCTGTCTTTGGCGGTGTAGGGAATGCCGTCGAGCGGACTCAGGGTTTCACCACGGGCGCGGCGGGCATCAGAGGCTTGCGCCTCTTTCAGCGCGTCGGGGTTGTGCACCACGACGGCGTTGAGTTTGGTGTCAGTCTCGGGGCCATTGTAGGCGGCGATACGGGCCAGATAGGCCTTGACCAGTTCGACCGCTGTGGTGCGGCCTGATTCGAGCGCACCGCGCAGCTCGGCAATGGAAACCTCTGTCACTTCGATCATTTGGATCTCCTGTAAAAGGGTGACTGTTTGTAATGGTGGTCGCGGCATCAGCGCCTGCGACCATCACGCAAGCAAGAGATAAAACCCCACGGCGTGGGGTTTTGAATACCAACTGGAACCGGTTCTTACTTGCCAGAAGGGATTTGCTGAGTAATGCAGTGGATATTGCCACCGCCCAGCAGGATCTCCCGAGCCGGTACGCCGACCACTTTATGCTGCGGGAAAATCTCTTCCAGAATGCGCTGGGCCTCGCCATCGGTGGCGGCATCCAGCAGCGGGTAGACGATGCGATCGTTGGTGATGAGGAAGTTCACGTAGGAACCGGCCAGACGACCTTGTGCTTCGCGCGGCACACCGGTACCGCTCTCGACACCGGCAGACTCCTCTTCAGTGCAGTAGAGCGGGCCCGGCTGGGGCAGCTTCCACACTTTCAGCTTGCGACCCTTGGCATCGACCGCCGCTTCCAGCACCTTGAGGGCGGCCAGGGAGCGGGCGTACTGGGGATCGTTCTCATCGTCAGTCCAGTGCAGGGCCACTTCACCCGGGCGCACGAAGCAGCAGACGTTGTCGATGTGGCCGTCGGTTTCGTCCATGTAGACGCCTTCGTCCAGCCAGATAAAGCTCTTCACGCCCAGATAGTCGCGCAGATAAGCTTCGATCTGATCCTTGGTCAGGTGCGGGTTGCGGTTTTCGTTGAGCAGGCACTCGGCTGTGGTCATGCAGGTGCCTTCGCCATCGACGTGGATGGAGCCCCCTTCCAGAATGAGCGGCGCGTCGTAGCGATCCATGCCGTGCTGTTCCAGCATCTGGGCCGCCACTTTTTCATCCTGATCCCAGGGATAGTAGAGCCCGCCCTTGTGGCCGCCCCAGGCGTTGAAGCCCCAATCCACACCACGGCACTCGCCAGCAGCGTTGGTGACCACGGTCGGGCCAGTGTCGCGGGCCCAGCAGTCATCGCTGGCCATCTCGACCAGCGTCACGTGAGCAGGCATGATGGCGCGGGCCTGCTCCATAAACTGGGCGGGCACGCCCATAAAGACAGGGGTAGCGCCGCCGATGGCATCGGCTACCTTGGCGAAGGTGGCTTGCGCGAAGCGACCGGCCTCACGCCAGTTGTCCGGGCGAAACGGCCAGATCATCCAGACGGCCTGCTGGTGCGCCCACTCGGCGGGCATGGTGAAACCGTCAGCAGCAGGGGTGGAGTCAATAGTCTTGATGCTCATCGCAATATCCTTGCGGGCCTCACAGGGCCGGTAAGAGAGGAAATGGGCGGTCGATCGCCCCGGCAGCGTGCCGGACGGCCCACCAGTTGGTCATCGGCTGCGCAACCGCCTGGCGCACCCGGGAAAAATGAGTGTGGCCGCAGTGTAAGAAGTTGCGCTCACATCCATCAAATGAATAGGATGGATTGTCCCATAAACAAGGCAAATAATCCCTCCATGAAACTGCACCAGCTCGACCTCAATCTGCTGCTCGCCTTTGACGCCCTGATGACACAGGGCAGTGTCACCCGCGCCGCCGAAGCGCTGTTTATCAGTCAGCCTGCCATGAGCCACGCCCTCGGCCGGCTGCGCACCTTCTTTGGCGACCCGCTGCTTGTCCGAACCCCGCAAGGCATGCTGCCCACCCCCCGCGCCCAGCGACTGCATCTGGGGGTACAGCAGGCGCTGCGGCTGCTGGAGCAGCAACTGAGCGACGAGGAGGTGTTCGAACCGAGCCAGTCCAAACGGCGCTTCGTGCTCTGCACCACTGACTATGTGGAGTGCGTACTGATCCCGCCGCTTATGCAGCGCCTCAAGAAGCTGGCACCCGGGGTCACCATAGAGATCCGCATACTGCGCGATACGCTGCCGGAAGCTGAGCTGGCGAGCGGCGAGATCGATCTGGTGCTAGGGTTTGACGAATACATGCAGGTGCCGAGGTATCTGGGCAAGGAGACCTGGCTCACCGAGCCCCTGGCCGGTCTGGTGCGCGCCACTCTGGAGCTGGAGGAGGAGCGGATCACCTTGCAGCAGCTTATCGAGATGCCCCATGTGTTCCACTCGCCGCTGGGCACCTCGGAGGCGAGTCTGGATCGCTACCTCAGCACCCAGGGCCACAGCCGCACCATCTCGGTCAACAGCCAGAGCTATATGTCGGCAGCGACCATTGTCAGCCAGAGCGACCACCTGCTAGTGCTGCCCAGCATGGTGGCCGAACTGCTCGCCAACCACTGGCCGCTGAAAAGCCTGCCCCTGCCTGCGGATGTACCGGATTACCACCTCAACTGCGTCTGGCACCCGGTGCATGCGCAGCAACCCGCACTGATATGGCTGAAAGACCTGATGAAGGAACTGGTGAGTCAGCCATCAACAGCAAGCGTGCAAATGATGTTGGGGAGATTGGCGTAGCGGGAAGGAGTTGAACGGGCGCCTGGCAGGCGGTGGGAAGCAAGGCATTCGAGGAGAAGCAGCCCGTGTTTGACGTGAGGCAACTCGATGCGCCATCTGGGCGCTTGTGATAAGGCCCGCAGCCCAGAGGTGGGCAGCGGGCCTTGAAGTGCATCACAGCAGTGGCGTACTGGTTGACGAAGGGGCCTAGTTGCGACCGATAAAGAGGTCTGTCACATGACAGCTGCTTCTGGCTTCCAACGCATCCAGCATATAGGCGGCCGCATCTTCCGGTGTCATGAAACCGCTCGGGTCGACGTGATCCGAGTTGTCCCAGAATTCGCTGCGGATCCCGCTCGGATAGAGGTTCACCAGTCGCAATGGAGAGTCCTTTAGCTCGGCGCGCAAGGACTCCAGAAAGCCGCGCATGCCCCACTTGGAAGCACAGTAGAGACTCTCGTTGGCCTTGCCTACCTGAGCAGCGGAGGAGAGCACATTGGCCAGCACTCCGCCCCTCTCGCCGATGAGACGTACCGTCTGCTGGGCCACCAGTATGGTGGAGACCAGATTGCTCTCCATCACCCGGCGGATCTGCTCGGCGGTGTAGACACCGACCGGACCGAACTCGCCGGTGCCGGCACAGTGCAGCACCAGCTCCGGCAGACCACCCCACTCCACGGCAGCGGCAAACGCCACATCCACGTCTTCGTGGTGCGCCAGATCGGCGACTATGCCGATCACGGCACTCCCGAGCAGTAGTTCCTGCTGCTGCAGTCGCTGATAACGACGCCCCATCATGGAGACTTGATGGCCCCGTTCAACCAGTCCTATGGTCAGGGCTCGGCCCAGACCGGACCCGGCCCCCGTCACTATGATGTGACCCATTATCAGCTCCTGTCAGTCAGATCAGAATGTGAATTCGCCGCCGATGAACCAGCCATCTACACGCTGATCAACGCGATCGAAGTCAATGCTCGCATCACGCCAGCCGGCACGGACCTTGAGAGGTACGGCAGCAAACTTGTAGGAGCCACCCAGACGGTAGTCATAGTTGTCGGCATCCTGCACGCGGGCATCGCCAAAGGCGGCAAAGCCGGTACCCGGAATGCGCACTTCGGCACCGGTGTAAGCCATCAGCACATCCTTGTCATAGGAGTAGTGCTGGGTGTTGAAATCGCCATCGTAACGACGACCGGTCAGGCCCAGATCGATCTGGAACAGGTCGTTGTTGAACAGGCGATAGTAGAGGCTCAGGTCGTAGGCCATCAGATCGTTGTTGAGGGCACCACCGCTGGTACCGAAATCGGAGATCTCGAACTTGGCGTTGGGCAGCAGAATGATACCGTGCTCCAGTTGCAGGTAGCCGCTCCAGTTGTAGTTCTCGTCATAGCTGCCGTTGGCCCCGATACCGTCAATCTGGCCGCTGCCCTGAGCGTTCCATACATCGGCACCGGCAGCGATACGCCAGTCATCAGCGGCCATGGCAGCCTGGCTGAACAGGGCCAGCACACAACCGGCAATCAAGGTCTTCTTCATCATTTCACTCTCTTATGGACTGGAAAGGCCATCATTTTACCCAGTGTGGCGGGAATACACAGTGCAAAAAGCTGAACAAGCGTCCATTAATGTCAGTGCTGCATCCCTGCCATGGGTTCAATCGGCTTCACTGGCAGGTTCAATTCCAGCGTCTGGCCATCATCCATGGTCAGGGTCAGCGGGAAAGGAGTGCCTTGTGACAACTCGCGCACCTCGAACAACATCACATGAAAGCTGCCCGGTTTCAGTGCCACTTCCCCCTTGGCCGGGATCGCTATGCTCTCGACCTGGCGCATTCTCATGACGCCATTTTCATGCAGATGGGTGTGCAGCTCGGCGCGCCCTACCTCGGGCGAGGCCGCGGCCACCAGCTTCACCGGCTTGTCGGCGTCATTTTTCAGCACCAGAAAAGCCGCGGTATTGGGAGATCCCGGAGGCAACAGGCGCACATAACCATCGACGGCTTCGACCTTGGCCAGGGCCGGTGCGGCCAGACCGAGCGCCAGCAGGGAGTAAAACGCACGTTTAAACATGGTTGAAATCCTTTTATGATGTTGTTAAACGCCGTGAAGCTTACCGCAGCAGTAATCTTTTGGCAGCCTGTGATAACAAGGATTTAGACATGGACCCCATTATCGTTGCCGAGCAGCAGGATGGCTTGCTCACCCTGACCTTCAATCGCCCCGACAAGCGCAATGCCCTCAATACCGACATGTATCGTGCGCTCACTCAGGCACTGCGGCAAGCGACACAAGATGACGCCGTACACGTGTTGCTGATACAGGGGCAGCGCGATTGTTTCACCGCCGGCAACGATCTGGCGGACTTCATGGGCAAATCTAGTCTGGATGCCGATGACCCCATACTGCAGTTCCTGCACACACTGGCGGATTTTCCCAAGCCCGTCATCGCCGCCGTCGGGGGGCCGGCAGTCGGGATCGGCACCACCTTGCTGCTGCACTGCGATCTTGTCTATCTGGGGGGTAATGCCCGGCTGCAACTGCCGTTCGTCGAACTGGGGCTGGTGCCGGAGTTTGCCTCCAGCCTGCTGCTGCCCCGCGCCGTGGGTCATCTGAAGGCGGCGGAACTCTTGCTGCTGGCCGAGGCCATCGACGCTGATGAAGCACTGCGCCTGGGTCTGGCCAACCGGGTAGTTGCCGCCGACGAGCTGCTGGCACTGGCTCGGGATCAGGGATTGAAGCTGGCGGCCAAGCCGCCCAAGGCGCTGCAAAAGAGCAAGGCACTGCTCAAACAGGAGCTGAAACAGGCGGTGCACTTCATCATCGATCTGGAGGCGCGCGCCTTCTCCCTCGCCTTGCAGGGGGAAGAGGCGCAACACAGGATCGCGCAAAGGCTCAAACACAGGGCCTGATCCTCAGTTCAGACGAAACCGGCCTATCAGCTCGCAGCCCTGTACCTTGTCCTGCAGCTGGATCAGTCGGGCGATCTCGGGATTGGGGTGGCGCTTGAGGAAGGAGATGAGCGCCGCCTGGCAGCAACCCAGCTCGCTGACAAGGGACTCGCACTCCCGGTTCGGGCACTGGGGCACCAGTGCCGTCACCAGCTCGGAGGCAAGCTTGAGGTAGCGCAGCTCATAGGCAGGCTCTTCCATGGCGCGCCAGAAATCCGCCAGTCGATGGCAGGTTGCCACCCGCATGCTGGCCAGCTCATCCAGATCATCGCCGGCCAGTTCGTACACTTCGGCAAGGGCTTGCTGATAGAGGCAAATAGCCGCACCCAGCGCCCCAGCGCCCAGTGCGTTTTCCGCCTCCAGCATGTAACGCTGCCAGATATGATGGGTCATGCTGATCTCCCGAGTCTATGGGTGGGATCCTTATCATGCCCAGTTGAGAATGAATATCAACCGGACCTTTTGTGCAGGATTTAACCAGCAAGGCGTTCAACCGGTTGGCATCGTCCTTCTCATGTCTTACCATCCGGTCCCATTATCTGGCCTCCACTGTCAGGATCCCCTTTTCATGTTGCGACCCCGTTTACCCCAGGTGCTGGGCTGCTCGACACTGTGCGTGCCCCGCCTGCTGGTCTGGATCTATTAGCTGCGCTCCTCGCGCCATTTATCCCTTTATCCATTGAACGAGGAACACAGCCATGAAGCACTGCCAACACTGGTCGCAGGTCGAGTACCTGCATCTGACGGTGACCAATCCCAACATCAGCCTCAAGGGGCAGCATAGCTACTACTCGGGGGCCTGGGACGGTCCTTTTGAAGAGGAGGCCGTGCGCTATCTGCACGGTGACAGCTGGAGCCGCTCACCCGACACCGGCTGGGAGCCGCTCTGGCACATAGACAGGCTCCATATCGGCGACTATGTGCAAATCGCCGCGGGCGTGAAGATCATCATGGGAGGCAACCACACCCACAACCCGGCGTTTATCAGTACCTATCCCTTCGCTGATCTGGATGCCCTCAAGCGCAGCTACCGCCCCGCCGGCGATACCCGTATCGGCAACGATGTCTGGATCGGGATGGACGCCATGATAATGCCGGGAGTCACTATCGGGGATGGCGCCATTATCGCCGCCCGCAGCCTGGTGACACAGGACGTGCCACCTTACTGCATGGTGGCGGGTACGCCCGCCAGGGTGATCCGCCAGCGCTTTGCTGTGCAAGAAACAACACGGCTGCAAGCACTGGCCTGGTGGGACTGGCCGGATGAGCAGGTGCAAGCCCTGCTGCCGCTGATCCAGCAAGGAGAGGTGGCGCTGCTGGAGCAGGCCGCCGCTCGCTGGCACTCAGCCGAACAGGAGTAAAAACACGAGTACGGGGCGCCCGGGCGCCCCGTACTCGACCTGCTGTTTCCCTGATTCAGCTGCCGCTGCGTGACTGATTGACCCGACACTGCTTGCCGGGATAACCGGGCAGATCACTGGCCTTGCTGCTGCACGCCAGCCGTTTGGCCTGATTGAGGCGTTCCATCAAGCTGGCGCCATCGACCGGTAGCCAGTTCAGCTGCTGGCCGAGCCAGCTGGCCCAGGCAAACTCGACAAAATAGACCTGATCCCGCTTCTCGAAATAACCCGCATCCTGCAGCATGCCCGCCACAGTCCGGTAGGGGTAATCGGGCAAGTCGCCGATATGGACAGGTAACTGCTCCGGAGTCAGGGGGGCTCCCTTCTCATCCTTGAGCCAGGCCCAGTGATTGCCCTGCATCTGGCTCCAGAAGCTGGACTTGTCCTGCAGCCGCGCTATCACCTTGACCCTGGCCTGCTTCACCCCCAGTTGCCACAGCGCCTTGGTGAGGTGATGCCTGTCCACCAGCCAGTAGCCGCCATCCGGTGCTATGACGATGGGGATCTCTTTCTTTTTCATCACTTTATCAAGCTGCTTCTCGCTCTTGCCCGCTAGTTCTGCCTGAGTATTGTCGACCTGGATCTGGCCAACACCGCCCTGGGTCGGATGCAGTTGATCTATGTTCACCTCGCACCAGCTGCCGACCTGAGTCTCGCGCTCACAAGGCGCCAGCGCCCAGGCGCCCTGACTGATGGCCAAGGCCAACAGGATCCATGCTCTCATCGTTCACTCCTCTTCCCCTGATCGCAGATCAGCGGGTCAAATAAGGTTCCATACCGTCCCTGAAATACCGGGACTCATACTGGCGGTCTGACCAGCAAAGGGGATATCATGATTTCCCGTCTGCCGGCGATCATTTCTCGCCGAGTTTTCTCCCCGCTTCACACTATTTGAAGGATTAACCATGAAAGGATGGAGTCCCTTGCTGGCCCTGCTGGGTTGTGCCTGTGTCCAGGCCGCCGATGTTCCGCCCGGCACCCAACTCGCCGCCGAACAGGCCGTCGTGCGTCACCTGAAAGATGAACCGGCAAGCCTGAGCCCGCTCAAGCTGGTCGGCCTGCCCGAACTGCAGGTATTGCGAGACCTCTACGAGGGGCTGCTGACCCAGGGGCCGGATGGCAAGGTGCTGCCTGGCGTCGCGACGCGGTGGGACAACAAGGACAATCAGCAGTTTACCTTCCATTTGCGACCGGATGCACGCTGGTCCAACGGTGACAAGGTCAAGGCTGCCGACTTCGTCTACGGCTGGCGCAAGCTGGTTGATCCAAAGGAGGCCGCTACCTTCGCCTGGTTTGCCCAGCTGGCTCACTTCACCAAGGTGGACGAGATAGTAGCTGGCAAGCTGCCGCCCGAGGCGCTCGGGGTAAAAGCCCTCGACGAGCACACGCTGCAGGTGACCCTCTCCCAGCCTGTGCCCTATTTTCTGAGCCTGCTGACCCACCCCAGCCTGTCACCCCTGCATCAGGCCAGCATGGAACAATACGGCAACCAGTGGACCCAGCCGGGCAAGCTGGTCGGCAACGGCGCCTTCGTGCTGAGCCAACGGGTGGTGAACGAGAAGCTGGAGCTGGCCCCCAATCCCCATTACTGGGACAGGGCTCATACAGTGCTGACCAAGGTCACCTTCGTCCCCATCAACCAGGAGACCGCTGCCACCAATCGCTACCTGGCAGGGGATCTGCACATCACGGAATCCTTCCCCAAGGAGCAGTATCACAAGCTGATGCAGCAGATCCCGGGTGAGGTCCATACCCCGGATCAACTCGGCACCTACTACTACGCCTTCAATACCCAGCTGCCACCGCTGAACGATGTGCGGGTACGCAAGGCGCTCTCCTACACCATCGACCGCGGCCTCATTGCCGCCAAGGTACTGGGCACTGGCGAGAAACCGGCTTATCGCTTCACGCCGGATGTGACGGCCGATTTTGAACCCAAGGCCAACCTGCTCTCCAGCAGCAGCCAGCAGGCGCTGGATGAGAAGGCCAAGGCGCTGCTCAAGGAGGCCGGTTACGGCCCGGGCAAGCCACTCAAGCTGACCCTGCTTTACAACACCGCCGAAATCCACAAGAAGATGGCGCTGGCCATCGCCAACCTGTGGAAGCAGAAACTGGGGGCGCAAGTCGAGCTCACCAATCAGGAGTGGAAGACCTATCTCGACAGCCGCCAGAGCGGTCAGTTCGAGGTGATCCGCTCCTCCTGGGTGGCCGATTACAACGATCCTTCCGCCTTCCTCGGCCTGTGGGGCTCACGGCACAGTGGCAACATGGCCCGCTTCGCCAACGCACGCTATGACGAGATCCTGACTCAAGCGGCCAAGAGCCGGGATCCCGGTGAGCGAGCCCGCCTGTTCGACGAAGCCGAGTCAATCTTGCAAGATGAGGCGCCGATCGCCCCCATCTATCAGTACACCAATGCACGGCTGATCAAACCCTGGCTCAGGGGGTATCCCATCAACAACCCGGAAGACGTGGCCTATAGCCGCCAGCTCTACCTCATCAAGCACTGATCATACGGGGGCCAGCCTGACTGGCCCCCATTCAGGGCTGTTCATGCTCAAGTTTTCGGCATAAAATGCCGCCCTTTCCATCAACCTTCACTCTCTTATCCGGTTTGTTATGCGTTTCTTATTGATGATCCCCCTGCTGGTCACACTGCCTGCCCACGCTGCAAGCGAGTCACAATGCCGTCAGGCGTTCACGGACTGGATGCTGACCCAGCACCAGCAATTCAGCGATCGCAATGCCAGCAAGATGAAGCGACGCCTGGCCGAGCGGGCCATCGATCAGATGCGCGACGAATTTGCCAAGCAGGAGAGCTTCTGTCAGGCCATGGAGTGGGCGACGCATCACCAGGATCAGGACCCCCGCTTCAACCCGAGACCGGGGGAGATCCACGACTTCACGCCCGCCAGCTGAATCAGCCAAATGAAAAAGCCCCGAACCTGAGTTCGGGGCTTTTTCATTTATCGAACGAGACACTTGCCTCAGTCGACGTAGAAGGTCTGCTGGAAGGTGAGCGTCTGTTGCTGCCCCTCCCCCATGATCTTCAAGGTGAACTGGTAGGTATCCTGGTTGCGATAGGGCAGCACAGCCAGATAGTAGATGGCGTCCCCCTCCTTGACCTCCTGGAAGGTCAGGGTGCGCAGGGTGCCGGTGAGGTTCTTGGCCTCGCCCGTGATCCCCACCGCCTGTGCCACCCCTTGCTTGTTCTGCACAGCGATATTGATGATGCCATTGTAGCGACTGCGCTCCAGACCGTAGGCCTTGGCCACGTCCGGAGTAAGGAAGCTGGAGTTGAAGGCGCTGTAGTGCACTTGCCAGGGCCCCAGCTCCTTCATCTGTTCCGCCCGCAGCGGCAACGTCATCAGCAGTGCCAGCAGGCAGCTTATCCAGGCTGTTTTCATGGTGTCATCCTTCTCGTGTTATCCCTGAGTCTCCAGCAGGGCATGGATCTCGGCGGGGATCTGCCTGGGCGACTCGATGGCAATCGTCTTGTGCCGTCCCAGCTCCCCGCGCACTATGCGAACCTGTCCCTTGGCCACCTTGAACTGCTTGGCCAGGTACTTGATCAAGTGGCTGTTGGCCTGGCCATCCACCGGCGGCGCCGTGATGGCCACTTTCAACTCGTCTCCGTGCAATCCGACGATCTGATCCCGGCTCGCCTTGGGCTGGATCATCAGATGCAATATCAGCTCATCCCCTTCCCGCAGGACGGCTGGCATCAAATCATCCACCACAGCTGGCCGAACAGATCACCCAGCAGATAGTTGATGGCCTGCAGCCCGATAAAAGCGACCAGCACGGAAAGATCCAGCCCGCCCAGTGCCGGCAGGATGCGGCGGATAGGGGCAAGGAAGGGCTCGGTCAGCTGGTGCATCACGTGTTCGATGGGGTTGCGACCCTGGCTGACCCAGCTCAGGATGGCGCGGATCAGCAGTACCCAGAAGATCATGGAACCCGCTTTTTTCAGCACTGTCAGGGCGGCAAACAGGCTGATGGTGAGCCAGTCGGCCAGCAGCACGTTCATGCTCTTGAGCAGTGCCAGCTTGGCGAAGGCAATGATAACCGCCAGCAGCACCGAGGCCATATCCACCCCACCGAAGCCAGGAATGACCCGGCGTAGCGGTATCACCAGCGGATTGGTCACCTTGACCACCATCTGGCTCATGGGGTTGTAGAAGTCGGCGCAGGCCCACTGCAACCAGACGCGCAGCAGCACCACCATGAGGTAGATATCAAAAATCGTGTTAATCAGAAAGTAAGCGGTGTTCATCTGAGCTCCAGCGGTAAGAGAAGAGTGTTCAGAAAAGAGTTTCCATCTCGGCAGCCCGTGCAACGGCTGCCTGCATGGCGTGAGCGGTCAGCGGCATCAGCCCCTGTTCCTGGAATGTCTTGATGGCCTCGGCCGTGGTGCCCCCCTTGCTGGTCACCTGCTCGCGCAGGGCTTGCAGCGACAAATCGGGATTCTGCTCCACCATGGCGGCGGCGCCAAGGGCTGTCTGCTGCACCAGCAGGCGGGCCTGCTCGGGGCTGAAGCCCATGGCCTCCGCTTCTTCGGCAATCGCCTGCATGAACAGGAAGAAGTAGGCGGGCGCACTGCCGGCCGCCGCTATCACGCCATTGATGCCGGACTCTTGCGCAGTCCAGAGGGTCTTGCCCACGGCCTGCATCATCTGCTCGGCAAAGTCGCGATCGGCTTGCTCAACCCCGGGTGGGGCATAGAGACCCGTCATGCCCAACCCCAATAGAGAAGGGGTATTGGGCATGGTACGGATAATGCGAGCGTGACCGCCCGCCATCTCGCCAAGACGCACCACCTTGATACCGGCCGCGATGGAGATGAGCAGCTTGCCCTCAAGGGACCCCAGCTCACCGACCAGCGCACTCAGCATGCCCGCCATCAGCTGGGGCTTGACCGCCAGCACTATGACGTCGGCCTCGCGGGCCGCCTCGGCATTATTCTGGGTGATGCGAATGCCATATTCGCTCGCCAGCGCATCCAGCTTGGGGCGGCTGGGATTGGCGGCGATGATACGCTCGACCGGATAACCCGCCTGGACAAGGCCGGCAATGATACTGCGGCTCATATTGCCTGCGCCGATAAAGGCGAGGATTCTCTGCTGCATCAAACACTCCTGTGGATGAAATGGCTGCACACACCTGCACTGCCTGCGCCGATAAAGGCGAGGGTTCCATATTGCATCAGGTGGTCTTGCTTATGAATAGTCACGGGCACCGAAGATGGCGGTACCGACCCGCACCATGGTGCTGCCATGGGCGATGGCCAGTTCGAGATCCTCGGTCATCCCCATCGAGAGGGTATCGACGCTCGGGTATTGTTGCGCAAGCTCGGTGAACAGAGTCTGCATGCGCACCATCTGGGCAGCCAATACCGCTTCGTCACTGGTATGTTCCGGAATGGCCATCAGCCCCCGCAATACCAGCCTTTCACTGTGGGAGACCAGCTCTGCCAGCCGGAAAATCTCTTGCTCCGACGTTCCGGATTTGCTGCTCTCTCCGCTAATATTGATTTGCAGACAGATATTTAGCGGCGCCAACCCGGCTGGACGCTGGTTGTTGAGACGCGCGATCAGCTTGTCACGATCCACGCTCTGTACCCAGTCGAACCGTTCGGCCACCAGCCGGGACTTGTTCGATTGCAAGGGGCCGATAAAGTGCCACTCTATGTCTGTACAGACGGCTTGCTCGCGCAGTGTATCTATCTTGGTCGCCGCTTCCTGGGCATAGGACTCACCGAAGCGTCGCTGACCGGCGGCATAGGCCTCGCGAATGGCCTCAAGCGGCTTGGTTTTGCTGACTGCAAGCAGGTTGATGTGATCGACACAGCGCTCCGCCCGGCGAGCGGCCTGTACAATACGTTCCTTTACCTGAAGCAGGTGCTGGGCAATCTGGCTCATATTTCGTTAGTGATCTTGTGATGGGAGAATGACAAGTCTATGGATATCACAGAGTTATTGGCTTTCAGTGTAAAGCATAAAGCCTCGGATCTACACCTCTCGGCCGGGGTTCCCCCGATGATCAGGGTTGATGGTGAGGTTCGCAAGATCAATTTGCCCGCCCTGGAACACAGGGAAGTGCATGCCCTCATTTACGACATCATGAACGACCACCAGCGCAAGGAACTGGAAGAGAACTTCGAGGTCGACTTCTCGTTCGAAGTCCCCAATCTGGCCCGCTTCCGGGTCAATGCCTTCCAGCAATCCCGCGGTTCGGGGGCCGTATTCCGCACCATCCCCAGCACGGTGCTGAGCCTGGAGGATCTCGATGCTCCCGAAATCTTCCGCAAGATCTCCGAATACCCGCGCGGCCTGGTACTGGTGACAGGACCGACCGGCTCGGGCAAGTCCACCACACTGGCGGCCATGGTCAACTACATCAACGAGAACTTCCATCACCACATACTCACCATCGAAGACCCCATCGAATTCGTGCACGAGAACAAGCGCTGTCTGGTGAACCAGCGGGAAGTTCACAGGGACACCAAGAGCTTCAGCAACGCCCTGCGCTCGGCACTGCGGGAAGACCCGGACATCATACTGGTGGGCGAGATGCGTGACCTCGAGACCATTCGCCTGGCAATGACGGCGGCCGAAACCGGCCACCTGGTGTTTGGCACCCTGCACACCTCATCGGCAGCCAAGACCATCGACCGTATCATCGACGTCTTCCCCGGTGCGGAGAAAGACATGGTGCGATCCATGCTCTCCGAATCCCTGCGGGCGGTTATCTCCCAGACCCTGCTCAAGCGCATTGGTGGCGGCCGGGTGGCGGCACACGAGATCATGATGGGCATTCCGGCGGTGCGTAACCTCATCCGTGAGGACAAGATCGCCCAGCTCTACTCGGTGATCCAGACCGGGATGACCCACGGCATGCAGACCATGGATCAGAGCCTCAAGCAGCTGGTCAGCCGTGGTGTAGTTGCGTCACTCGATGCCAAGGCCAAGGCGGTCGACCCCAATAGCGTGTAACCACAACGGAAAACGAATCTAAGGAAGGAGTCGTTATGAATCTGGATGCCCTGTTGGCCGAACTTGTCGCACGCAAAGGCTCGGATCTGTTCATCACGGTTGGTACGCCCCCCACCCTCAAGATCAACGGGCATCTGTTCTCCCTCGGCAGCGAAGCGCTCGACAAGCAGAGCGCGCTGACCCTGGTCAGGGAAACGCTCAGCCCTGAGCATTTCGAGCGCTACATCCGCACCAGGGAGGGCAACTACGCCATCCACCGCGAGGCACTGGGACGCTTTCGGGTGAGTGCCTTCTGGCAGCAGGAGCTGCCGGGCATGGTGGTGCGCCGTATCGAGACACGCATTCCCACCTTTGACGAACTGACCCTGCCGCCTATCTTGCAGGAGGTAGCCATGGCCAAGCGCGGCCTGGTGCTGTTCGTCGGTGCCACCGGAACGGGCAAGTCCACCACTCAGGCAGCCATGATCGGCTATCGAAACCAGAATGCGGATGGCCATATCCTGACGGTGGAAGATCCGGTGGAGTTCGTGCATCAGCACGGCCGCAGTCTGATCACCCAGCGGGAAGTGGGCATAGATACAGAATCATTCGATGTGGCGCTGAAGAGCTCCCTGCGCCAGGCCCCTGACGTTATCCTCATCGGCGAGATCCGAAGCCAGGAAACCATGGAGTTCGCACTGCAATTTGCCGAGACCGGCCATCTTTGCCTCGCGACCCTTCACGCCAACAATGCCAACCAGGCGCTGGATCGCATCCTCCATCTGGTGCCGCAGGAGAAACACCGTCAATTACTGTTCGATCTCTCCTTCAACCTGCGCGCCATCGTCGCCCAGCAACTGGTGCCAAGCCTGGATGGTCGCCGCCGCTTCGCGGCCTTTGAAGTACTGCTCAACACGCCGCTCATCACGGATATCATCCGCAAAGGCGAGGTTCATCGTCTCAAGGAGGTGATGACCAAATCCACCGAGCTTGGCATGCAGACCTTCGATCAGGCGCTGTTTACCCTGTTTTGTGCCGGCCAAATTGGCTACAGTGAGGCCCTTGCCCATGCCGACTCAGCCAACGACCTGCGACTGCTGATCAAGCTGTCCGGCCGTGAGCAGATGGGTGCAGGCACACTCGACAACGTCACCCTGGATGAATGAGGGACGTGTGTCACCGCTATAAAGGATCGTTATGCTGATTGTGGTTTCCCCGGCCAAGACGCTGGATTACGAGTCGCCTCTGGTGACCTCCCGTTTCACCCAACCCCAATTGCTGGATCATTCGGCTGAGCTGATCACCCGGGCCCGCCAGCTGACACCGGATCAGATCGCAAGCCTGATGAAGATCAGCGACAAGCTGGCCGGCCTCAATGCCGCCCGTTTTGCCCAGTGGCAACCTGATTTCCATCCAGACAATGCCCGCCAGGCGCTGCTTGCGTTCAAGGGGGATGTCTACACAGGGCTTGCCGTAGAAGATTTCAGCGACGGGGATTTCGACTTTGCCCAGGCGCACCTTCGCATGCTCTCCGGCCTCTACGGCGTACTGCGCCCGCTCGATCTCATGATGCCCTATCGGCTGGAGATGGGGACCCGGCTCGATAACAGTCGCGGCAAGGACCTCTACCAGTTCTGGGGGGATGTGATTACCCAGCACATCAATGCAGCGCTGACGGCGCAGGGGGACGAGGTGCTGATCAACCTGGCCTCTGACGAGTATTTCAAGTCGGTACGACCGAAAGCCCTGAAGGGCAGGATCGTCACCCCTGTGTTCAAGGACGAGAAGAATGGCCAGTTCAAGATCATCAGCTTCTACGCCAAGAAGGCGCGCGGCATGATGGCCCGCCACATCATCAAACACAGGCTGACCGAGGTTGAGCAACTGACTGGTTTCAACGTCGATGGTTACTACTTCGTGCCAGAAGAGTCTGACGCTCATACCCTGATGTTTAAACGTGCCGAAAATTAATTATAGAAAGAGGGAACCAAATTCAGGATCCCCGGGTCTGAATACGTGAATCCTCTGTTGTAAGCACTTTTTATCAGCCGACGTCTATGCGTCGGCTTTTTTCTGCGCGCGATTCCCGCGCTACTCCGCCATCCAGGATCCACTTGGCAAAACGGCCATCCGAGGATGGCCGTTGCTGCAGGTATGGCTTACTTCTTTTTCTTCTTGGCACTCTTCTTCTTGCCATCCTTCGGCTTTTTCTTCTTCACCGGCACTCGTGCTTCTTTGTGCTTGGGACGCAGCTCATCGATCACCCGGCGCTTGAGACGCTCTTCGGTATAACGTTCAATCTTGGCGACCATGCCCATGTCGTGGGCTTCCACCAGGCTGATGGCGCAACCACGGTTGCCGGCACGACCGGTACGACCTATGCGGTGCACATAGACGTCTGTACCATAGGGCATGTCATAGTTGATGACATGGCTGACGTTGGGCAGGTCAATGCCACGGGCGGCAACGTCGGTGGCAACGAGGAAGGGGACTTCCCCTGCATGGAACTTGCGGATCGACTCGACACGCTTGCTCTGTTCCATCTCGCCACGGATCCAGGCACATGGAATACCCGCAGCCTGTAATTGGCCAGAGAGTTCTGCCAGGCGCTCGCGGGTTCTGACGAAGACGATGGCTTTCTGGGTTTCCGGATCCTTGAGGATGTGGATCAACAGAGCCAGCTTGTGGGCGGCGTCATCGGCCAGATGTACCCACTGGGTAATTGGGCGACGTTCGCTGCGGGGCGGCTCGGCATGCAGCTCTACCGGCTCGTTGAGGATCTCGTTGGCAAACTTCTCCAGCCCGGCCCCTTCCAGGGTCGCAGAGAACAGCATGGTGTGCTTGCGATAGCGCGCCTCAGCCACTATCCGATTCACATCCTTGACAAAACCCATGTCCAGCATGCGGTCAGCTTCATCCAGCACCAGCACTTCGATGTCGTGGCTCTCGAACTCTTCTTTATCTATGTACTCGAGCAGACGGCCCGGAGTAGCGACCACTATGTCGGTGGTCTTGGTCAGGGCAGGCAGCTGCTCTTCGTGGCTGACGCCGCCAATGATGGTCTCGATGCTGAGGTTGGTGTGCACCGCCAGCGCCTTGGCGTGGGCAGTAACTTGCAACGCCAGCTCGCGGGTCGGGGTCAGGATCAGCATGCGGCACGGGCCCGGCTTGCGGCGCGGGAAATCCAGCAGATGTTGCAGGGCAGGCAGCACGAAGGCCGCCGTCTTGCCGGTACCGGTCGGAGCGGATGCCAGAATATCGCGGCCGTCCAGGGCTGGCTCCAACACCATCTGCTGGATGGTGGTCGGGCGGGTGAATCCCATCTCGGCCAAGGCCCGGTTGAGGGCTGGATGCAGGTCGAAATCATCAAAGGACTGGCTCATGGCAATACTCGGTCATTAAGGAAACGGCAGATTATAGGCGATTATGCCGTCGGCTCCTATGGTGACTGTGGCTTAGTCGCTATAATCGCCGACCATTTTGTGTGTAACTGGCATATGGCGGGGGTCAGATGGGACGAAATAGCGGCTTTACCTTCAAACAGTTTCACGTCGAGCACGACCGCTGCGCCATGAAAGTCGGCACGGACGGCATACTGCTGGGCGCCTGGGCACCGGTGGCCGACACCCGCCGGGTACTGGACATAGGTACCGGTAGCGGCCTGGTTGCACTCATGCTGGCCCAACGCAGCAGATCCGACTGCATCATAGATGCGGTGGAGCTGGATATGAATGCAGCGACTCAGGCCAGAGAGAATGTGGCGGCCTCCCCCTGGGAAACCCGGATCAACATCATGGAGGGCGCCATTCAGGATTATCAGGCGACCCCCTATGACCTTATCGTCTCCAACCCTCCCTACTTTGGAGCAGGCCAGTCTCTGCGCGACCCTGCCAGGGCACTGGCTCGACATACAGGCTCCCTCGACAGCCGGGATCTGCTGGCAGCATGCGATCGCTTGCTGACCCCTGTCGGACAAGTCGCGCTGGTGTTGCCGACCGCCATGGCCGATGAAATTTTATGCATCTCGGCAGATTATGATCTGCATGGGGTTTGTTATACAGCTGTTATCACCAGAGCCGGGAAAGAGGCAAATCGTGTTTTATTGCTACTTGGCAGAGGATTAAACAGGTGTGAGCAGGGTGAGATTGTGATCCATTCTGCTGGGGGAGCCTATTCCGACAGATACATCCAACTGACCCACCCCTTCTATTTGAAGATGTAAATTTCGTCTTGAACTATTTTTTCACGCCATTATGCTGACTCTCAAACGAGCGCCCGCTCCAGACCAGCTCAAACCACTGGTTGTGATGAAAAAACACGCGGGGCTCCTTTTTTTTCCCCCTGAACAACGCCGGTCACTGACCAATAAAAAACTATAACAAGCAATAGTTTACAAGACAGACGAGGTTGAACTTGACGAAATCACTCACATTATCCGATGTACTCGGATTGGGCTTCATGACCTTTGCGTTCTATCTGGGCGCCGGTAACATCATTTTCCCGCCATTGGCAGGCTACATGGCAGGTGAGCACCTCTCTCTGGCCATGCTGGGCTTCCTGGTCACAGCCGTGGGCCTGCCCCTCATCACCATCATTGCTGTTGCCAAAGCGGGCAATGGCTGGGCTGGCATGACCAAATTTCTGCCTGCCGGACTGGCAACAGCACTGGCCGTGGCCATCTATATCATCATTGGCCCAGCCTTTGCTGCTCCCCGTACCGGTCTGGTTGCCTATGAAATGGGCCTCAAGCCCTTTATCGGTGATATGGGTCAAGCCGGTCTTGCCGCCTATACAGTGATCTTCTTCGGCATTGCCATACTGGTCTCCCTCAATCAGGGCAAGCTGATGGATACCATCGGCAAATACCTGATGCCGGTTCTGATGGTACTGTTGCTGACCCTGGCCGTCGGCGTCTTCGTCGCACCGCAAGGCACAATACCGAGCGCCACCGGTGACTATCTCGAGGGCCCGTTCGTGAAGGGGATCCTGGAAGGCTATAACACCATGGATACCCTGGCCTCCCTGATGTTTGGTGCCCTGATCATCGATCTGCTGCGCCAGAAGGGGATCAACGACTACAAGAGCCAGTTCAAATATCTGGCCATTGCAGGCCTTATATCTGCCATCGGTCTGTCCGTGGTCTATGTTTCCCTGTTCCAGCTGGGTAATACCGCAGCCGGGGTTGCCACCGATGTCAGCAATGGCGGCGCCATCGTCAACGCCTATGTGCTGAGCCTGTTCGGTCAACCGGGTCAGTTTATCCTGGCCGGCATCATCACTCTGGCTTGCTTCACTACCGCAGTGGGCCTCATCTCCGCCTGCTCCGACTTCTTCCACAATCTCACAGGCATGAGCTACAAAAAGCTGGTTGTCCTGCTGGGTACCATCTGCGCCATCGTCGCCAACGTGGGTCTGAGCCAGCTTATCAGCCTCTCCATCCCTGTGCTGGTTGCCATCTATCCGGTCGCAGTGGCACTGGTGCTGGTCACCTTCCTGAAGGGATACTTCGGTCGTCCCCGTCTGGCATTTCGCTCTGTCCTGATGGTGGCGTTCCTGTTCGGTTGCCTGGATGGTCTGGGTGCTGCCGGCATGAAGATGGATGCCTTTGCCTTCCTGCCACTGTTTGACAAGGGCCTGGCTTGGTTGCTGCCGACCCTGCTGGCCTGTGGCCTGGGCATGGCGGTGCGCTCCAGCGAGAAGCTGGCTGCCGAAGCCGCCTGACAACAATTTGTTCCGATATAAAAAGAGGCCAGCATATGCTGGCCTCTCTCTTTTCTCTGATCCGTCACCACAACATCAAAGCAGCGGGACTATCGGTTTGGGTTTGCCTTCCAGGCCATACCAGTGCGTCTCAATCCGACCGGCATGCCACTGAAACGTGCCCCAGGGCCTGTCTGCCTGCCAGCGCGGAAAACTCACTACCACCTTGTTGTCGTCGTACTTGTAGAGCGAGGTGCTGATCTGGACATCAGACAATATGAGTAGCAAAACCCAGCCGATGAAAAGCCATTTCAGCGCTTTCCACATAGCATTACTCGAAACAGATTTCGATGGTGGCACGACCGTAGTCTGACTCGAACGGCATCATGATCTTGGTGCCGTCGGCCCTATGGGTAATGGTGTGGTTCGGACCCGAAACAATGATGGGGGTCGCCATATCAAACTCGTACCCCTTCTCCCCCAGCATGCGCTTGGCGCCGCCGGTCACCATGTTGGTGATCTCGCCCACCATGTCGGTCACTTCTTCATTGATGGTCGCCGGGGCTTCACCCAGCATGCGGCGCATGATCTCCAGTGCCAGTCCCTTCTCGAAACTGATGGAGAGGGAACCCCGGGTCTGCGGGCCGACCATGCCGATAAGACCTGAGACATCGCCGCGCGCCAGTTCGTCCATCTTGCGCTTGGGTTTCCCTGGTCTGAGCTCCAACTGTGCCATGGTAGAAAGCACATTAAGCAGGGAAAGCAGGAATGGGTTTACAAAATCAGCCTTCATGTTGACTTCCTACAGTGGGCGTACAGCGAGCACATTGTCCATGTGCCTCTATTGTCTTATTGGTAATAGTAAAGCCATGCTGATGGGCCTGCTCGGAAAACGCGCTATCGATGGCAGTGTCATGAAGCTCTACCACATCCCCGCACTCGTCACAGATAAGCAACTGCATCGGATGGGCATGGTCAAAATGACAGCAGAATATGAAAGCGTTGAGCGACTCCACCTTGTGGGCAAAACCCTGCTCGAGCAAAAAATCGAGCGCTCGATAGACAGTCGGCGGCTTGGCATGAGCCTCGGTTTGCTGCAGTTGAGCCAGCAGATCATAGGCGCTAATGGCGTTGCCGTGGGCGGCCAGCAGAGTGAATACCTGGCGCCGGGTAGGGGTGAAGCGGATCCCGCGTTGTTCGCAGAGTCGTTCGGCTCGTTGTAAAAGTTGGTCTTGATTCATGATCACGCAAATACCCTTTCTATTAGCCGGATACTACCACAGGGCCTCGCATGGCGCGGCGACAAAATTCATTTTCTGGGGCTGCCTCACGTTGTGATAAAATCCTGCCCCTTTGTTTAGCCAACCCGGATGATTTTTATGCAGGCGCAGCGTTTTTCCATCGCCCCCATGCTGGACTGGACCGATCGGCATTGCCGTTATTTCCACCGTCTGATGACCCGCCAGACCTTGCTTTATACCGAAATGGTGACCACGGGTGCCATCATCCATGGCAAAGGAGATTATCTGGGTTACAGCGAGCAGGAGCACCCCGTCTCCCTGCAACTGGGTGGCAGCAATCCGGCGGATCTGGCCCACTGCGCCAAGCTGGCCCGGGAGCGCGGCTATGACGAGATCAACCTCAACGTCGGCTGCCCGTCCGATCGGGTTCAAAATGGCCGCTTCGGTGCCTGCCTGATGGGTGAACCGGCGCTGGTGGCCGACTGCGTCAAGGCGATGCGCGATGTGGTCGATATCCCGGTGACGGTCAAGACCCGGATCGGTATCGACGATCAGGACTCCTACGAATTTTTGCAGGCCTTTATCGAGCAGGTGCGCGATGCCGGTTGCGATACCTTCATCGTCCATGCCCGCAAGGCATGGCTCAGTGGTCTGAGCCCACGTGAAAACCGCGAAATCCCGCCACTCGACTATCCCCGCGTCTATCGGGTCAAACAGGATTATCCCGAGCTGACCATAGCCCTCAACGGCGGTGTCACCAGCCTCGAGCAAACGCTGGAACATCTGCAGCAGGTGGATGGGGTCATGATGGGGCGTGAGGCCTACCAGAACCCCTACATACTGGCGCAGGTAGACAGTCAGCTGTTCGGTCTGGCGAGCGAGATCCCGAGCCGCCATGAGGTGGTGCGAATGATGCTCCCCTACATGGAGCAGGAGCTGGCCAAAGGCAACTACCTCTCCCACATGACCCGCCACATGCTGGGCCTGTTCCAGAACATGCAGGGAGCCCGTGCCTGGCGTCGTCACCTTAGCGAGAACGCCTGCAAGCAGGGCGCCGGCATTCAAGTCGTGCTGGATGCCATGGCCAAGGTGCCGGAATTCGCCAGCGCCGAATCGGTAGAGTAATCATGTACCGCTTCACGGGTTCATGGCTGCACAAGGCAGTCGTCCGGCTCTGTGCCGGACTGTTGGCCATCCTCGGCATCAAGCTCAGCGCCTTCTACTTTCTCGGTCTGCTGATCGTGCTGGGCCTGCACAAGGATCATTTGCTGAGCTGATCCTTGTCACCTCCCTGCCAACCAATGAAAAAGCGGGTAACACTAGGTGTTACCCGCTTTTCTCTATGGGGCCATCGCTCCTGAGCTACTCCCCCTTGTCCACAAACTGCAGTTCGGGCGCAAATGATGTCAGTACGTCGGCACAGTAGTCCCAGGTCGAGATGCGATAGTGCTGCAGATCCTCATCCAGATGCAGACCCTCCGACTCCTGATGGAACCAGCTGGCGAAACGGGACGGGGTGATGAGCTGGATCTGCTCCTCGATGGCATGGCTCTCCTTGCCTTCCGACAGATCACAGTCCTCCATGACCCGAACGGCGAAGATATGACGAAAATAGACTCGACACAGGATCTGTGGCGGCAGATCGATACTGCGCGCCCGACCCAGCATGACGGTCAGGGAGTCACTCCAGATATCCTGATGAAGCTCGGCCACAACCAGGCCTGGTGGGAGTTGGCGGGACGGAGCCCAAGGTACGGCAACCTGCCGAATGGCATTTTTCTGTTCCATCATCCACCTCACTACGGCGCACGCCATATCTTGAGTGTATCTGAAACAAATTCCGCTGACGATGGCAATAAAAAACCCGGCTGGCGCCGGGTTTTGCACGATTACTTGACGGCGTCTTTCAGCGCCTTGCCTGCCACAAAGGACGGCACATTCGCGGCTGCAATCTGGATTTCTTTACCAGTCTGCGGGTTACGACCGGTACGGCCCGCGCGATGGTTCACCTTGAAGGTACCAAAACCCACCAACTGCACGGCATCGCCTTCTTTCAGGCTCTGGGTAATACCATTGATGATCTCTTCCAGAGCCACTTTGGCCTGAGCTTTGCTCAGATCTGCTTTGGCTGCAATTGCATCGACAAGTTGAGCTTTGTTCATAACATTTCCTTTATGATCGGGCATTTAGCACCGGGCCACTCTATTCAAAAAAAAACACTCAGGCAAAGGCTTTATCAGCCAGATTGGCTTGAATGCTGGGGTTTTCATCAAGATCTGCGGAAATAGTCACATATCTCGCCACTTCGTTATCGTAAGCGACAGGAAGGGGAGAACAAATGATGACGTCTTGTAGCCAAAACACCACCTGACGTAACAATATCCCCATACACCTATTGACGGTCAACCGGATTTTCCCTAGTTATAGGGAGTGTCGTCAGTCAATAAGAAAGGCCGGAGGCCTGTAGCGATAGCACTCCATGCCTATGCCCCACGGAGGGATTATGTTAACTGAACTGGAAAAAACAAAGCGCGCATTGGCAGGAAAACACCGTGCTATCGATGACTGGCTGGATGCCAGGCAGGCACTGCTGGTCGAATACATGCGGCTCGCCGGGCTGACCCCCGCCCGCAACAAGCAACGCTCACTGCCCAGTCCATCCGAGCTGCAACGCTTTTGCGATCAGCTTGTCGACTACGTCAGCGCCGGTCACTTCGAGATCTACAACCATGTGGTCGCCGCCTTTGAACAGGCCAGCGGTGACAAGCTGGAACTGGCCAAGCGCATCTATCCCCATATTCGGGAATGCACTGAATTCGCACTGGAATTCAACGACAAGTACAGCAACGCAGACGAAGCTCAAATGTTGCTGCTTGATGAGGATTTGAATCAGTTGGGACCTGTGCTGGAGGATCGCTTCAAACAGGAAGATCGGCTGGTCAAGGCACTGCAAGTGGTAGAGTCACTCAGCGCCCAACGGGTTTGATATCCAATTTCGGAGCCAGTTCAAGATCCTGATGCGCAAGGTGCATTACACTCTATGTCATGACCTTATAGCGCTAATCCCTATTGCTGACAGGAGATGATAATGTCCGAGCGTCGCCGTTTCTCACGGATCCTCTACTTGACCATGGCCGACCTCGTCCAGGGAGATAAAACATGGCGGACCCAACTGGTCGATGTCTCTCTGCAAGGGGCGCTTCTGATCCGGCCCGATGACTGGGAGAGCCGTGATAACAAAGAGTATGAACTCGGCTTTGTCCTGAGCGGCAGCGACATCGAGATCAAGATGCAGGTGGAGCTGACCCATGAAGCCAGCAAGAAACTGGGGTTCTACTGCCACCATATCGATATCGACAGTGCGACCCACCTCAAGCGGATGATAGAGCTCAATGTCGGCGACGAGGAATTGCTCCACCGTGAACTGGAGCAACTGCTGGACGAGCACCTGGAACATCCTCATCCCTGAGCCCCAGTCCAGAATCAATAAAAAGGAGCGCCAGTTTGCGCTCCTTTTTATTGCTGAATCTTCACGCTGTGCAAACTGCGCTGGATGGGGGGTTACAACGCCTCAAGCGCATCTGCCAGCTTCTTCACCGGTACCACTTCCATCCCTTCAATGGGGTGCTTGGGTGCATTGGCGTAGGGCACTATGGCACGGCGGAAACCGTGTTTGGCCGCTTCCTGCAACCGCTCCTGACCGGACGGCACGGGCCGGATCTCGCCGGACAGACCCACTTCGCCAAAGACCACCAGATCCTTGGGCAAGGCCTGGTCGCGAAAGCTGGAGACCATGGCCAGCAACAGAGCCAGATCGGCACTGGTCTCTTCAACCTTGACGCCCCCCACCACGTTGATGAAGACATCCTGATCCGCCATCTGCAGCCCGCCGTGGCGGTGCAGCACGGCCAGCAGCATGGCAAGCCGGTTGTGATCCATCCCCACCGCCACCCGACGCGGATTGGAGAGCTGGGAGTAATCCACCAGCGCCTGCAGCTCGACCAACAGTGGCCGGGTGCCCTCCCAGATCACCATGACGATGGAGCCAGGTGCCTGCTCTTCACCCCGGCTGAGGAAGATGGCTGAGGGATTGCTCACCTCGCGCATGCCCTGCCCCGTCATGGCGAACACGCCGAGTTCGTTGACGGCACCGAAGCGGTTCTTGTGGGAGCGCAGGGTGCGAAAACGCGAGTCATTGGCACCATCCAGCAGCACTGAGCAGTCGACACAGTGCTCCAGCACCTTGGGGCCTGCCAGGGTGCCGTCCTTGGTGACATGGCCCACCATGAAGATGGCGACGTGATTCTGCTTGGCATAACGGGTCAACAGGGCCGCGGCCTCCCGCACCTGGGAGACGGAGCCGGGGGATGACTGCACATCCGCCACATGCATCACCTGGATGGAATCGATGACCATGATCTGCGGCTGCTCCTGCTGAGCTATGATGCAGATCTGCTCGACGCTGGTCTCCGACAGCATCCGCAGCTTGTCAGTGGGCAATCCCAGCCGGCCGGCGCGCATCGCCACCTGCTGCAACGACTCTTCACCCGTGACATAAAGGGTCTTCATCCGCTCGGCCAGACCACACATGGTCTGCAGCAACAGAGTGGACTTGCCCGCCCCCGGATTACCGCCGATCAGGATGGCAGAACCCGGCACCACACCACCGCCGAGCACCCGATCCAGCTCCTTGAAACCCGAGGAGAAGCGGGGGATCTCTGTGGTGGCGATCTCCGCCAGCGTCTGTACCTGACTGCCGATGGCGCCAGCGTAGCCGGTATAGCGGGCGTTCTTGCCCGGCGTCACCGACCCCAGACGAACCTCGGTGATGGTGTTCCACTCCTTGCATTCACCACACTGGCCTTGCCAGCGTGTGAAGTCGGCACCACATTCGGTACAAACATAGGCAGTTTTATTTTTGGCCATGGATAACTCGGGGACAGGATGAATTCCTGCTTGATATACTTGTTTGCGACCGACAGATCAAACCCAGAATCGGAAAAATGACTTTCCGTGGCAGGAACACATGGATTCAGAACAACAACAACACCTGATCGAACAGCTCATTCCTCTGCTCAGAGAAAAAGATTTCGATGACATCTTCAACCGCCTGACTCAAGGTGAAAACAGCAACAGCCGTTTTCTGATCAAGATGGAGATCAAGCGCAGATGTACTCCCTGCCGGCGGGTCATCGACATGCGTGACGAACTGGGAGAGGAGTGTCTGGTTCATGAGTTTGAAGGGGTCACCCACTTCATGCCTGCCGAGGCCATAGGCCTGTTCCAGTCCCAATGCTATCTCTATCGCGATCTGTACACCCTCGGCGTTTACGAGACGCTGCAATATTGGCAGAAGCACCACCAGCACAAGAGCGACAATCAGTTGCAGCCGCCCACCAGCCCCTTTCGACAATTCGACGTCAATGCCATTCCCTTCGCCAGCTACTATGGTCGACGTCAGGAGCGAATGCACTTCAGCTCTCCCGTGGTGATCAAGTTTGCCGATGGAGAAAAGCTGTTTGCCAAAAGCTCGGATCTCTCCATCGGCGGCATTCGCGTCTCTGTCTCCTATCTGCCCAATTACCAGACCGGGGCCCAGGTCGAAGTCTTCTTTACCGGCCTGGAACGGGACCATCCCAACCCAGTCCTGCACCAACCGGTCAGCTACCAGATCCTGGGGGAAGAGAGCAAGGAGGGGAAATATTGGCTGAGGCTGGTCAAGACAGGTGAGCACCCGGGTTTTGATGCCTTCCTCACGGAATTTATCGAGAATAACAAGAGCCGCTATCGGGTCAGTGTCGACTACCTGCTGTCGGCCGCCATCATCAAGGGCTACGAGCAGTTCTACCTGCCTCGCATGACCGGCATGCCGCTGTTCTTCGGCTCGGGAGACAGCCCCAGCCTCGAGATTGCCCTTCGCACCGAGAATAACCAGCACATTCTCGAATACTGGCGCGATGCCAAGAACCGCGACATGCTCGCCAGCCTCTTTTCGGCAGCCCGTATGCAGTCCCTGCTGCCCGCAGCGGGTACCTTGCGTGAGACCCTGATCTACAGCTTCACCCACTCGGTTCGCAGCCACCTCTATTTTTTCTCCGCCACCCTGGAAGAGTTGCAGCAGAGCGGCCTGACCTCACTGTTTTTCCAGGTTGGTGCTCGTCGGCCCAGCTGGCGCGTCTATAAATTCAGCCTCGAACGCTGCGCGCTGCACGAGGCAGATCTAGCCAGCCAACAGAACCAGGAGAGCCTGCAGTTGCAGGACATGCTGCTGCAAGAACGGCTCAAGCAGATAAGCCATGTCGGCTTGTTGCAGGAGATTGGCCTTGAAAACCAGCGGGAAGAGTTTCAATACGACGCCACTTTGCAGCACAACGCCAACGAGTTGCAGCGCTTCGGCCACGATACAGGGGCGGCCCCCTTTGAAATCGAGACGCTGCACTATGTTCAACTGCGCAAAGAGGCACGCTACATCCACAAGACTGCCGTGGCCATCAAGCATAATGGCAAGGCATGGCTAGGTTGGACCCGCGACATCTCGGCCCACGGCATGCAGATAGAGCTGGAAGAGGCGATCGATTGCGCGAAAGACGACATAGTCACCATCGCCTTGCCCCGTTTGCAGGAGCTCTCCAAGAGCATGGACTTGCAACACCTCTCCTACCGGCTGGTCAGCATCAACCAGACACGGACTGTGCTGCATCTCTGCATCGAGGGGGACCCGGAGCGCCATACCGGCCGCCAGTTCTTCAGCCTGCTGATCGAAAGCAACCAGAACAAACTCAAGGCGGCGCAGGAACAGCGCCGTTATCGCGGCATGGCCAGGGCGCTACGCAACATCTACACCCACCATGTCTTCAGTACCCCTGTGTACATCAACAAACTGAAAGGAGCTCCGAGACCGGCCTCCATCGGCCATGCCCCTCATACACGCAGCCTGTCACGTCTGCTGCGGGCCTATGCCGAGCGCAGCGATCAAGACAACCTCTATCCCCTGTTCCAGGGAGACCTGCTCAAACAGCTGGTCATGAACCCGCTGCGCGCCATCGAGCGTGAGGACAAGCCCCAGGAGGAAGAGGTCTACATCGCCAGCCTGCACTCGCCAGCCGGCCTGCCCGTGTTTACCAGCCGATTGGCCAGCAGCTTTCAGAGCCTGGCGGAAAAACGCAGCTTCATCGAACAGGCCTTGCGCCAGGGGGACTTCTACTCTGTGCTGGTCGGCATATCCCGCACCGGACGACCCGACACCAACTTTATCGCCAACGAGTTGGACTACATCGCCAAGTTCGCCATTCACAAGGCCAAAAAGCTGGAAGAGGAGCTGTGGAGCGTGGTGGGCGTGGGTGAGTTGACCGATACCAGTCAGGCCACCCTGTTCCGGCTCGGCATCACCCCGCCCATCAATTGAGCGGCAACTCATGCCAATGAACCGGCCCAAGCGCGGATATCGACCAGGCAAACCAGCCTTGTCTCGCCATCACGCCGTCTGCGGGTTAAGCAGCCATGCGAGGATCTGCGGGAAGTGATCCTCCTGCGCCTGCGGCGCAGTCAGCATATTGATGTGATCGTAATCGAGCCGGTTGCCGTTATCCTTGCCAAGCCGGGTGTGGCGCGCAGCTGACCCCATCTCGACAGTGAAACGACGCACATCGGTCGGGTGACCCAGCACCTTGTCAGCCTTGGCCGAGATCATCCAGAGCGGCGGCCAGTTGACCCGCGCCGCGGCTTCGTCATAGGAAAAGCCGTCGTACGGGTCCTTCCAGGGGCCGCATTTGACCCAGGGAATCGTCTCCTGCAAGTAGCGCAGCGGTTCGTCATCCGCCCCCATCTTCAGACGGCGGGCCGCCAGAAAACCGGTGCGACGGGCCAGCCAGGGCGCCAGTCGATTCCAGATGAGGTCCACCTTCAACCAGCGCTCGGGGTTTTGTACCGATACCCCGCGCTTGGTGCCAAAAAACACCAAGCTGGCGATCTGCTCGATCAGCTCAGGAAAACGCACCAGGGTCGAGGCCATGATGACGCCCCCCCAGGAGTGGGCCATCCAGTGCAGCTTGAAACCGCTGTGACGCGCCGCAATCCAGCGGTGCAAAGCGGGCAGATCCTCGGTGATCAACTCATGCTGGCCATGCTCCGACTGCTCGGCGATGGCCGGAGTGCTCAAGCCCCGCCCCCGCAGATCGGCCACATAGACCTGATAACCGTGGCGTGCCAGAAAGCAGGCCAGTCCCTTGCCCGATTCGGTATAAAAGATGCGGCCATTCTCGATGGCGCCGTGCACCATCAGGATTGGCTCGCCATGTACCGCCACCCGCGGCTGTATGTGACGCACATGCAGTTGATGTGCGCCACAGGGGATAAACAGGGATTGCTGTAACAGTTCCATCTCGATGTGACGTCCTCCGTGACGTGGGGTCAGTTGTGCGCGGCTAATCAGGGGTCAGCTGCGATCCCAGCGACGATCGCGACAGGCAAGAGCCCCCAGCAGGCAGATCACCCCTTCCAGGTCATGATGGTTTAGGGTGGCTGCAGCCTGGGCCCGCACCAGCGGTTTGGCATGAATGGCGATGCCGAGTCCGGCCACCCCCATCATTTTCAGATCATTGGCACCATCGCCAATGGCCACTGTCTGGGCAGGACGAATACCGAACGCTGTCGCCAGCTGTTGCAGCACGTCTGCCTTGACGCTGGCATCGACGATGCGCCCGCTCACCTGGCCGGTCAGCTGTGCCCCCTCGACTGCCAACTCGTTGGCGAAGATGGCATCCAGCCCCAGCGCCTGCTGCAACTCACCAGCGAAACGGGTGAAACCGCCCGAGGCGATCGCCACCCTCCAACCGGCCTGCTTGAGGGTATCGACCATCAGCTGCAGCCCTGGCATCCAGGGCATCTGGGCCGCTACCTCATCGAGAATGGTCACTGGTGCGCCCGCCAACAGGGCGACCCGATTACGCAAACTGTCGGAAAACTCCAGCTTGCCCTGCATGGCGGCGGCCGTCACGGCGGCAACCTGATCTCCCACGCCAGCCAGACGGGCAATCTCGTCGATGCACTCGATCTGGATGGCGGTAGAGTCCATGTCCATTACCAGCAAGCCGGGCTCGTTCAGGGTAGGCAGCGCGGACAGATGGCAGATGTCGATGTCCCACTCCTCGGCCTTGAGCAACTGCACCAGCTCGGGGGAGAACCTGTCCGTGCCCAGCAACAGCAAGGGCACCCCGGCTGGTGTACTCGGCGGATAGAGCTGCGCCTGAATATCCTGCGCCGCCAGCAGCTCGGCCAGACGCGCCAGATGCCGGGCGGCAAGAGGCTTGCCAAACAGCACCAGCCAGGCGCCGTCCAGCGGCTGGGCAACGGGCAGCAAGGCTTGTGGCGTCAGCTGCCACCAGGGGGCGCTGTGCAGGCACTCTGGCCACTCGGACAAGGCAGCGGGTAATTGGGACAACAGCATAGGGATAGAACCTTCCTTGGTGATCATGGGGTTACAAAACTGGCCCAGAGTAGCGTATTGCTTTTTGTACAGGCAAGCGCCAAGATCCCGCCACCGCTTGTCATCAGGAGGCTCAACGCTTGCGTCATCTTCCCATCAAACGCGTTCTCAGCCTGGGCGCCGGTATACTGCTCGGCCTCTGGGTGCTCGGTGTGCTCATCCACATGCAGAGCGAGAGCCAGGCATCGCTGCACAGCGAGGCGCGCAACCGGGCCCAGGCACTGGTCGCCTATGCTGCCCGCGACATGAAACGCTGGATCAAGGAGGACAAGAACAGCGAGCTGGAACGGCTGGCCCAGGATCTGGCCGCCGAGCCCGAGATCCTCGATGCCACCCTCTATGATGCCCGTGGCATTCCCCTCGCCCAATCGGATCAGGCCGTGCCACTGGACAGCCTGCTCCCCATCGGCGGTGACAACAAGTCGCTGCCTGAGCAGGGCAAGGGACGCATCCAGTTTGTGCAGGAGATACTGGATGAGGAACAGACGCTGGGTTACCTGCGCATCACGCTGGAAGAGCATCAATTACTGGCGGAGAAGGACACCCGGCTCAAAGTGATCCAGGAAAAACAGCGGCTGATGCTGCTGGTGGCGCTGCTGGCCGGTCTGCTTATCTCCTATGGTGTACGCCGCAACTACATGCGGGTGCGCAAACACAAGAAGAAGAGTCCGCCCTCATCGGATACGCCGGCAAGCTGAACCGGCAACAGGCAGTCGGCTCATAAAAAAACGGCGACCCGAGGGTCGCCGTTTTGCATGATGTGAATGGGGATTACTTGTCGCCCAGCAGGACGGAGTCCAGCGCGATTTCGATCATGTCGTTGAAGGTCAGCTGACGCTCTTCGGAGGTGGTCTGCTCGCCGGTACGGATATGGTCGGAGACGGTGCAGATGGTCAGTGCCTTGGCACCGTACTCTGCGGCCACGCCGTAGATACCGGCAGCTTCCATCTCGACCCCCAGGATGCCGTATTTTTCCATGACGTCGAACATGGAGGGATCCGGGGTATAGAACAGGTCGGCGGAGAAGATGTTACCCACGCGCACCGGCACGCCCTTGTTCTTGGCGGCTTGCACTGCATTGGCGACCAGGTCGAAGTCTGCAATGGCAGCGAAGTCGTGATCCTTGAAGCGCAGACGGTTGACCTTGGAATCGGTGCAGGCACCCATGCCGATCACTACATCGCGCAGTTTCACGTCTTCACGCACGGCACCACAGGAACCCACGCGGATCAGGGTCTTCACACCGTAGTCGGTGATCAGCTCTTTTGCGTAGATGGAGCAGGACGGAATGCCCATGCCGTGGCCCATGACGGAGATGCGACGACCCTTGTAGGTGCCGGTAAAGCCGAGCATGCTGCGCACGTCACACACCTGCTCGACGTTCTCCAGGAAGGTTTCGGCGATGTACTTGGCGCGCAGGGGGTCACCCGGCATCAGTACGGTATCAGCAAAGGCGCCATCTTTCGCATTGATATGAGGAGTTGCCATTCTCTTGATTCCTTCACACTAGGTTGAGTTTTATTGTCTTTATTGGTTGCCCGCCACCTGGGTGACGGGCGGGTAAATTACAGGAAGCTGGTACCGTATTCCAATTTCGGCAAACCGTGGTAGGCCGCTATGCTCTGGCCGATGTCGGCAAAGGTCTCGCGCCGACCGACGGAACCCGCCTTGACCGGCTTGCCGAAGAACAGCACGGGGATGTATTCACGGGTGTGATCCGTGCCACCCCAGGTCGGATCGCAGCCGTGGTCGGCGGTCAGCACCACCACGTCGCCGTCCTGCAGTATCTCGAACAGCTCCGGCAGGCGGGAGTCGAAGTACTCCAGCGCATCGGCGTAGCCCTTGACGTCACGACGGTGACCGTAGGAGGAGTCGAAGTCGACAAAGTTGGTGAAGACGATGGTGTTGTCACCGGCCGCTTTCACCTCTTCCAGAGTGCGATCCCACAGCTCGGTCAGACCCGTGCCCTTCACCTGCTTGGTGATGCCCTGGTTGGCATAGATGTCGGCGATCTTGCCGATGGAGACCACCTGACCACCCGCTTCTTTCATGTAATCCAGCACGGTCGGCGCCGGCGGCAGCACAGAGTAGTCGTGACGGTTGCCGGTACGCTTGAAGTTGCCCTTGCCGCTGCCCACGAACGGACGCGCGATGACGCGACCTATGTTGTAGGGCTCCAGCAGCTCGCGCACTATGTGGCACAGCTCATAGAGCTTCTCGAGGCCATAGGTCTCTTCGTGACAGGCGATCTGGAACACGGAGTCGGCAGAGGTGTAGAGGATCGGCTTGCCGGTGCGCATATGCTCTTCGCCGAGATCGTCCAGCACCTGGGTGCCAGAGGCGTGGCAGTTGCCCAGATATCCAGGCAGACCGGCCTTCTCGACGATGGCGTCTAGCAGCTCCTGCGGGAAGCTGTTGTGGTGATCCTTGAAGTAGCCCCACTCGAACAGCACGGGCACACCTGCAATCTCCCAGTGGCCGGACGGTGTGTCCTTGCCAGAAGAGAGCTCCTGAGCGAAACCGTAGGCACCGACAACCTCGATATCCTTCTTCAACCCTTCCGGGAAGTAGCCGGAAGCGAGTTCGCCCGCATGGCCCAGACCCAGTTTGTTCAGGTTCGGCAGATTGAGGGCGCCACGGCCTTCAATGTCACCCGCAGCGCAGGCCTTGGCGATATGGCCAAGGGTATTGGCGCCCACATCTCCGAACTTGTCGGCATCGGCAGCAGCGCCAATACCGAAAGAGTCCATCATCAGAATAAAGGTACGTTTCATGGGTTTTCCCCTTGTTACAAATCAGCCAGACCGATGCGACGGTAAACCTCAGGCAACGCCTGGGGCTGGGTATCACCGATCTTGACGGCCGCCTGCACCATGCTGGCAGCCTGAGCAAATTGATCTTCAGTTTGAGCGTGGATCAGCGCGAGCGGCTTGTCAGCATCGACGCTTTGACCCAGTCGGATAAAGTCGGTCAGACCGACGGCGTAATCGAGCTTGTCACCCGCCGCGCGGCGACCGCCACCCATGGCAACCACGGCCAGACCCAGTTCGCGGGTATCCATGGCGGTCACGAAGCCGGCATTGGCTGCATACACAGGGCGCACAATAGCAGCCTTGGGCAAGTGACTGTCATAACGTTCCATGAAATCGGACGGACCACCAAGGCCGGTCACCATGCGACCGAAGATCTCGGCCGCTTTGCCGTTGTCCAGCACCGCCTGCAGTTTGCGGCGAGCATCGGCGTCATCGCTGGCCAGATGGGCAGAGATCAGCATCTCGGCACACAGGCTCATGGTGACTTCGTGAATGCGCGGGTTGCGATATTCACCGGTCAGATAACGCACCGCTTCACGCACTTCCACCCCGTTACCGGCGCTGGAGGCCAGCACCTGGTTCATGTCGGTCAGCAGGGCAGAGGTGCGGCAACCGGCACCGTTGGCCACGGCCACTATGCTCTTGGCCAGTTCCTCAGATGCTTCAAACGTCGGCATAAAGGCACCTGACCCCACCTTGACGTCCATCACCAGCGCTTCCAGCCCGGATGCAAGCTTCTTGGAGAGGATGGAGCCGGTGATCATGGCGATGGATTCAACGGTCGCCGTGATGTCGCGTACCGCATAGATGCGCTTGTCGGCGGGCGCCAGATCGCCGGTCTGGCCAATGATGGCCACACCCGCCTCTTTCACCACTTTCAGGAAACGATCGTTGTCGACCGAGGTCTGGTAGCCGGGAATGGCATCCAGCTTGTCCAGAGTACCACCGGTATGACCCAGACCGCGGCCGGAGATCATGGGCACGAAACCACCGCAGGCGGCGACCATGGGGCCCAGCATCAGGGAGACCACATCACCCACGCCACCGGTGGAGTGTTTGTCGACAATGGGGCCCCCCAGATTGAGGTGCTCCCAGTTCAATACCATGCCGGAGTCACGCATGGCACAGGTCAGGGCGACCCGTTCATCCATGGTCATGTCTTTGAAGTAAACCGCCATCGCCAGCGCCGCAATCTGGCCCTCGCCTATGGTGTTGTTGGTAATGCCCTGAACGAAGAATTGAATCTCTTGGGTACTGAGCGCTTCACCGTTGCGCTTCTTGCGAATAATTTCTTGAGGCAAAAACATCTTTCATTCCCTCCGCCATTGCTGGCGTTACATAAGCCGTTATCCCTGCCCGCACGCCGTCTGACGGGGGCATAACAGGGCGAGCCGCGCTCGCCCTCTCATCAACTTAGTAACCGCTGGTGTTGGCAGGCTTGTCGCCATGCCCCAGCGTGGCCAGCAAGCTGGCCAACAGGCTGGATGCACCAAAGCGGAAGGTACGGGCGGATACCCACTCCTTACCCAGGATCTCTTCGGCCATGGCGAGGTACTGACCCGCTACAGCGGCATCTTTTACGCCACCGGCCGGCTTGAAGCCAACTTTCGGGTTCTTGGCCTTGATCACTTCCATCATGATGCGGGCCGCTTCCGGGGTCGCATTGACCGGCACTTTACCAGTGGAGGTCTTGATGAAATCGGCACCGGCATCGATACAGATCTCGGAAGCACGACGGATCAGCGCTTCTTCCTTCAGCTCGCCGGTCTCGATGATCACTTTCAGCAGTGCCTTGTCGCCACAGGCTTCCTTACAAGCTTTGACCAGATCGAAGCCAACCTGTTCATTGCCAGCCATGAAGGCGCGGTACGGGAACACCACGTCCACTTCGTCAGCACCGTAGGCGACGGCGGCGCGGGTCTCGGCCACGGCGATCTCGATGTCATCGTTGCCATGGGGGAAGTTGGTCACGGTCGCAATGCGCACGTCGGCGGCACCGATTTCACGCAGAGTTTTGCGAGCGATGGGGATGAAACGGGGGTAAATGCAGACAGCGGCGGTCAGGCCGGCCGGTGACTTGGCCTTGCGGCACAGGTCGACAACCTTCTGATCGGTGTCATCATCGTTCAGGGTGGTCAGGTCCATCAGGTTCAGGGCGCGTTGAGCGGCCAGTTTCAGATCAGTCATTCTATTCTCCAAAGTCTCGATTTAATCCAGATCTCAAGGGCAAGCGTCTGCTTGTCGCAACGCAACCAGCAAGACACGACTCCCCAGGATACGGGAATGGAATTACAGCGCGAATGCACAGGCACCATGCAGGCACTACGACTGTAAATAAGGCAAGAGCCCTGTCACTTTCTTACAAAAGTGCGGACTTGGTTCCATGAAGACTTGAGAAAGGCCGACGACTTCTGACCCGACTTCCCAATCAATTCCATTTGACCGCCAACACCCGACTTGATCGGGTATTAGTCAATGCCAGCACCCTGCTGGCAATGCCTATTTCAGCCGAGATACCCCGTGTTTGCAAGCCGGATTTGCCAATTTCAGAGGTACCTCACATCTGGCAAATCCGGTACTGGAAAGTGCGTCAAGAGAAGAAACGTGTGAGTACCCAGGAGTAAGCAATGCCCCCAAGATAGACTCCGACGATCCCCATCACCCCGGACAGGACGGGTGGTGCCGGGATCGGCAATTTGAGGAAAGAAAACAACAAGCCAACAATAAAGCCGGCCGCCATCGCCAGTAGCACTTCATTCATATAACCTCCGATTTGACTCATTTTATTATTAGTTTAGAAAGGAAAACGGTTGTCACCGCCCCAAACGCGAACGCCACAGCATTTCGCTGTGGCGTTCGTCTTTACCTGAGTGTCAGGCAAATATTACATGGCAGTCAGTGCCAGGAAGAAGCCTGCGATAGTGGCAGACATCAGGTTGGACAGAGAGCCAGCCAGTACAGCTTTCAGACCAAATCGTGCAATGGTGCCACGACGGTTCGGTGCCATTGAACCCAGACCACCCAGCAGGATGGCAACGGAGGACAGGTTGGCAAAGCCGCACAGGGCGAAGGAGATGATGGCTTTGGTGTGATCGGACATGGCCACGCCGTTGATCAGCACTTCATCCTTCAGATACGGTGCAAAGTTCAGGTAGGCCACGAATTCGTTCACCACCAGCTTCTGGCCGATGAAGGAACCGGCAACCACGGCTTCGCTCCAGGGTACACCGATCAGGAAAGCCAGCGGGGAGAACAACCAGCCCAGCAGCAGTTCCAGAGAAAGCTCCGGCATGCCGAACCAACCACCCACACCAGAGAAGATACCGTTGATCATGGCGATGAGGCCGATGAAGGCCAACAGCATGGCACCTACGTTCAGGGCCAGTTGCAGACCGGCGGATGCTCCGGCAGCGGCGGCATCGATCACGTTGGCAGGCTTGTCTTCCAGGTCGCCATCGGCAGAGTTTTCGTCATAGCTGGGGGATTCGGTTTCCGGCACCAGCAGCTTGGCGAACAGGAGACCACCCGGCGCGGCCATGAAGGAGGCGGCAATCAGGTATTCCATCTTGACGCCCATGGAGGCATAACCGGCCAGCACGGAACCGGCAACGGAGGCCAGACCACCACACATGACGGCGAACAGCTCGGAGTCAGTCATCTTGGAGATGAAAGGACGCACGACCAGCGGCGCTTCAGTCTGACCAACGAAGATGTTGGCAGTCGCAGAGAGGGATTCGGTACGGGAAGTGCCCAGTACTTTTTGCAGGCCACCACCCAGCAGCTTGATCACCCACTGCATGATGCCCAGATAATAGAGAACCGCGATCAGGGAAGAGAAGAAGATGATGACGGGCAGAACGCGGAAGGCAAAGATAAAGCCGCCGCCACCGAACACTTCAAACATCTTGTTGCTGACCAGGCCACCGAACAGGAAGTCGATACCATTCTGGCCATAACCGATGACGCTGGAAACGGCATCAGATACACCCACCAGAATATCGCGACCCACAGGGACATACAGTACAAATGCACCCAGACCAGCCTGGATTGCGAAGGCACCGGCCACGGTGCGAATTCTTATTGCCTTGCGGTTGCTGGAAAACAGCACCGCGATAAGGATGAGCGTTGCCATCCCCACCAGACCCATTATCAAATTCATTATTAACACTTCCTCTTTAGTAGCACCTTCCAGCTTGTTAACAACTTGTGTATTTCTGCTGTCAATCAAGGGTGCGCATTATACTAATTACGGGAAGACAAAGTAGAATGCTGGTCACATTTTATAAGCATGAAATGCGCTGAAGGTCGCCAAATTAGACCGCAAACGATTTTTACTCCCTGCAACTTTCAGCAAAACGCAACCTGGCGTTAATCAAATGTTACCAAAGCCTCTTTCAATCTGGAAAGTACGCAAAGTGGATTCATGTAACACCGAAGCAACATGAGACAATGGCTGTTGCCGCAACTCGGCCAATAGTTGCGCAATTTTTGGCAAGTTGGCGGGGGTGTTTGGCGCCCCCTGCTGACCCTGCAACGGCATGTCCGGCGCGTCCGTCTCCAGCAGCAAGGCTTCCAGCGGCAGATCGCGGATCGCCTCCCGTGTCTTGTTGGCCCGATCAAAGCTGATCACTCCTCCGACGCCCAACCGAAACCCCAATTGCCAGAACGCCTGTCCCTGTTGCAGGGAACCACTGAAGGCGTGAATGACTCCGCCTCTGGCCGGTTTGAAGCGTCGCAATATTTTCGCGACCGTATCGTTGGCCCGTACCGAGTGGACTATCAGTGGCAGCTCATGATCCATGGCCAGCCTGATTTGCGCCTCGAACAGTTCAAGCTGACCCTCCTGCGGCACATGGGAGCGCAGATCCAGCCCGCATTCCCCAACCGCCACCAGACCGCGGGGCCGGGCAGCCAGCCATCCTTGCAACCGGGTCAATACCCCTGGCGTCTGGGCGCCCACGTACCAGGGATGAATACCCAGTCCATAGGCAATGCCCGCATGCTGTTCGCTCAACGCCATCACCCGGGTCCAGTTTTCCTCCCCCACGGCGGGAATGATATACTCGCCGACCCCCAACTGCCGGCACTCGGCCAGCAGCGCCGTCCGGTCGGGATCGAAGACCGGAAAGTCGAGATGGCAATGGGTGTCGATCAGTTGCATGTCACTTTCACCTGTTTGTCGTATTTGATGGGTCTACTCAATAATGAAACACTCGAACCTTGGCTTTACCCTGATTGAACTGGTGCTGGTCATCATAGTGCTGGGGATCCTGGCCGTCATCGCCCTGCCCCGCTTCATCAATATCAAGGATGATGCGCTCAAGAGCACTGTCTCCACCACCGCAGCCAGCTTTGCCGGTGCGGTGCAACTGGCCCATGCTGGCTGGGCGGTCAAGACGAGAGGGGAGCCGCTGGCACTCTATAACTTTAGCGGCATGGGTAAGCAGGATCTCGACATCAACCGGTTTGGCTGGCCGGTGGGCACCAAGGAAGACCAGGGAGGCCAGAGCCCCGATACCATTTTCCCGGGTGGCGACAGTGATCAGATCTCCGTCAGTAGCCGGGATGATTGCGAGAGTCTGTTCGAAGGCCTGCTCGATACCAATCAGACAGCGAGCGATGAACTTCATACTGATGCAGAGAGCGATTACATCTCACAACTCATCCCGGCCGATGCCCAGATCGACGGACAGCTGCGCCATGACAACTGCCGCTATACCCTGCGTGACTCCATCTCCCGCTTTCCAGCTTACCCGGATGGCTTGAGTTTTGACTACAACAGCGTTACTGGCGTCGTGACTCGCAATTTTGATTGAGAGACTCTGCATCGCACTCTGGCGCAGCCTTCTTTGTCTCATCGTCATCATAACGAACCGGCATGCAGCAGCGCCGGTTCTCCGGGGTGAGTCCCCACTCCTCGCACCACGCATCGTAGCGGGCCAGCCAGCGTAACAAGACACCTTTCATCGTCTGCTCCTTGGGGTTGCTATAAAGCGGTTCTATACCCTGCTCCATTGCCTCATACCGGCCAAGCACAATCGGGCCAACGGCATCATGGCGCTTCGGACGGCAACAGCAGCCCCATGCTGATCTCGTCGACATAGCCCTCATCCAGTCGATACGCCTGCCGCCGTAGCCCCTCATCCCTGAAACCACACTTGCGGTAGAGTGAATGAGCCACTTCGTTATGGGCCATGACACCCAGCTCCAGCCGGTTGATACCCAGATCGCTGGCCGCCTCAATAAGCGTGCGCAGTAACCGCTCTCCCCAGCCCTGACCGCGCGCACTCGGCCGCAGCCCCATCACCACCAGCGCACAATGGCGATTGCGATGCATGTTCCCTCCCAACAGGACGGCAAAACCCTGCACCTCACCGCCCAGGCTCAGCAGCCACATCCGCTGATTGGAGCTGACCCGCATAGCCGCCAGACGCTGGCGCTGACCCTCGACATCGGAGGGGCGCTCCCCTGCCTCATACAGCATGAAGCGGGTCTCCCGATCCAGTTGCTGGAAGAAGTGGTCCAGCGCCGCCGCATCCTCCACGTTTGCCAGACGAATCGTCATGCTCACCCTCCCTGTTTGGCTGCAGTGCCGGATCACGGTCATAAAAAAAACGACTCCATTTGGAGTCGTTTTTATCAGAGCCATCTGGCCAGTTCAATCAATGGCGATACCGGCAGATCACTTGCCGGCAGGCAGACTGAGTCTGGCAACAGCTTCAACGTGCATGGAGTGAGGGAACATGTCCACCGGCTGCACCTCGTCCAGCACAAAGCCCTGCTTGACCAACCAGGCGAGGTCGCGGGCCAGGGTCTGCGGGTTGCAGGAGACATAGACCAGACGGCGCGGCGCCATGGCCACCAGGGTCTGCAGTACCGCCTTGTCACAACCCTTGCGGGGCGGATCCATCACCACCACATCGGCGGTCACGCCCTGGGCGTACAGCTCGGGCATCAGCTGCTCGGCCTTGCCCACATGGAATTCGGTGTGCTCTATGCCGTTGAGGGCCGCGTTGCGACGGGCATCGCTGATGGCGCTCTCGACCGATTCTATCCCCACCACCTTGGCGGCCTTGCCAGCCAGGAAGAGGGAGATGGTGCCGATACCGCAATAGATGTCGAACACAGTCTCGTTGCCTGTCAGCTCGGCATACTCGAGGGCGCTGGAGTAGAGCACGTCAGTCTGGGTCGGGTTGTTCTGGAAGAAGGAGAGCGGCGAGATCTCGAACTCGAGTTCATGGATCTTGTCGCGGATCACCCCTTCCCCCAGCAGCACCCGGTTGTTGGCTCCCAGAATGCGGTTGGTGCGCTCATCGTTGATGTTCTGCACCAGGGTGGTGATGGGCAGATCGCTCAGGGTAGCCAGCAGCTCCGCTTCGAATGGCAGCGCTTCACCCAGGGTCACCAACACCACCATCAGCTCACCGCTCTTGAAACCCTTGCGGGTCATCAGGTTGCGCACGCAGCCAGTGTGGTTCACCTCGTCATAGGCCGCGATGTCATGCTCGCGCATCCAGTTGCGCACACGGGCATTGAGCTCCACGTGCAACGAGTCCTGCACGGCGCAATCGTCGGCGGTGATGAGATCGTGAGAGTGCTTGCGATAAAAGCCGATCTCGGCACCGGCTTCGCAGCCACGCACCGCGTATTGGGCCTTGTTGCGATAGGCGAACGGGCTCTCCATGCCGAGGATGGGGTTGACTGTGGTGTTACCCAACCCGGCCTGCTCCAGTGCGCTCTGCACCAGAGCCTGCTTGAGCTTGAGCTGGGCCGGATAGGCCAGCGGGCGTACCTGACAACCACCGCACTCTGTGTTGGGGCAAAAGTCGGCGACCCGATCGGCAGAGGGCTGGAGCAGCTCGGTGACCTTGCCGTGCAGATAGTTCGGCTTGACCTCGGTCAGCTCCACCAGCGCCTGCTCACCGGGCAGCAGACCCTCGACGAACAGGGGGCGGTCGAACAGGCGTCCTTTGCCATCTCCCTTGTCAGTCAGTTCCAGGATCTTGATCTGGTGTTGATGTCCCACTAACGGCATGAGCGGCTCCAAAGGCATAGAAAATGATGGGGAAAATGGGGCAAGCCCATTAAGGGTGGCAGAGTTTAGCGGAGATCTGCCCAAATTGCAGGCATAAAAGGTTGGGTAAAGCGCACTCTACTTTTGCAGGCATAAAAAAGCCGCCGGCATAACCGGCGGCGCACTCTTGTTGGCACAGGGCCACGACTGGGTTACAGGCTATAGGCTTTCTCACCGTGGGTGGTGACATCCAGCCCTTCACGCTCCGCATCTTCTTTAACTCGCAGACCGACCATCAGATCCACCAGCTTGAAAGCCACCACAGAGATAACACCGGACCAGAGGATGGTGACTCCAACCCCGATAGCCTGGATCTTCACCTGAGTCAGGATGGAGTAACCCTGCGCAACCTGGTTGGTGACATAGTCCCACACCCCGGTACCACCCAGATCCGGGCTGGCAAAGACGCCGGTCAGCAGGGCACCGAGAATGCCGCACACACCATGCACACCAAACACGTCAAGACTGTCATCGGCGCCAAGCAAGCGTTTGAGACCATGAACTCCCCATAACCCCGCCACGCCACCAATCAGGCCCATCACCAGGCCACCACCTACACCGACAAAACCGGCCGCCGGGGTGATCACCACCAGACCGGAGACGGCACCTGAGGCTGCGCCCAGCAAGGAGGGACGCCCCTTCATCACCCACTCGGCCATCGTCCAGGAGAGCGCTGCGGCTGCCGGGGCCACCCAGGTATTGATAAAGGCCAGTGCGGCTATGCCATTGGCTTCCAGTGCTGAGCCTGCGTTGAACCCGAACCAGCCGAACCAGAGCAGGGAGGCCCCTATCATGGTCATGGTGAGGCTGTGCGGTGTCATGGGATCACGACCGTAGCCCAGACGTTTTCCCACCAGATAGGCCCCCACCAAACCAGCTACGGCGGCGTTGATGTGCACCACTGTGCCACCGGCAAAATCCAGTGCACCATGCTGGAACAGATAACCAGCCGTCGCCGTTGCTGCGGCTGCGGCATCAGCCGTGGTATAGGCATCCGGGCCCGCCCAGTACCACACCATGTGGGCCAGCGGTATGTAGGCGAAGGTGAACCAGATCACCGAGAACAGCAAGACGGCGGCGAACTTGATGCGCTCGGCGAAGGCCCCCACGATGAGGCCGCAGGTAATGGCCGCGAAAGCCCCCTGGAACACCACGTAGATAAACTCGCTGATACCGACACCTTTGCTGAAAGTGGCCGCGATGGAATCAGGGGTTACCCCCTTGAGCAGCACCTTGCTGAAAGAACCGTAAAGGCTGTTGCCCTCGGTAAAGGCCAGTGAATAACCGTAGATCACCCACAGCACGCAGATGAGCGAAAACAGGGTAAATACCTGCATCAGCACGCTCAACATGTTCTTGCTACGTACCAGACCGCCATAAAACAACGCCAACCCGGGGATCGACATCAGGATCACCAAGGCGGCAGAGAGCAGCATCCAGGTGTTGTCCCCCTTGTTGATGGTCACGGCAGCCACCACTGGCACCGCTGCCTGCACGACATCGACCGATGCGGTCACTATTACCTCTTCAGCCCAACTGGGGCTGGCCAGCAAGGCGGCAAGCGCCAACAGGCCTGTCATCACGAGTCTCTTGAGCATACTGCCTTCTCCTTCCCTGTCGTCCCGGCACCAGTCCGGGTCCATTTCCTGATATGAATATCGAATCCATGCGTTACGCCGCACACTGAATCCACTTTGTTGCACCACTGTTACTCGGCAGTGCATCGACTTGTCCAGCATCATGGCAATCTCAAAGCATAAAACAGGCCAACTCACTAAATCATTTAAGATCAATATGTTGTAATCATACCGGCTGAGCAATGCACCAGAGTTGAGCACAAGGTACGTCAGCGCGGGAGCAAGGGCGCACTTATGCTGTGCAGGGTAACTCGCTCGCACCGAAATAGAGCAGAGCATAAGCCAGGACAGATGACAGACCGGTGACGACCAAACAGCAGGTAACAACGGGGATATACCTGGCTACCGCCCGTGATGAATGCGGATACAGAGAGAAAGCAGTGGAGAGAAGCGAGCATTGACGCAATATCAAAGGTCATCAACAAGGATAGTCTTTGATATTGGCCGGGATCTGACAGGACACAGTCATGAACATGCCTCCACTTTGGCGAGACTGCATCCTGTTCAGGCACTGAAAAAACAAAAGGCCACCCGCTTGGGTGGCCTTATGTCATTGAATTAGTTGATGGTGCCCGGGGTCGGACTCGAACCGACACGATTATTCATCGGCGGATTTTGAATCCGCTGCGTCTACCGATTTCGCCACCCGGGCAACTGCGAGGGATTATACGAATGGCGCGATGCCATGCAAGGTGTTTTTCTTGTGCACGCTCTCGTTTGCTCATTTATTCAACGCCTTGCCGATACAAGGTCAGTTACATAGAATGCCCGCATCATATTAATGGAATAAAAACGATGGCCAAGCGTACACCCGTCTCACCAAAACCTGTCTCTACCGCTACCCCGCACTACCCGTCGGCTGGTCTGCTACGCCGCCTCGGCGCTCTGCTCTATGACTATCTTGTGGTCATCTCTTTGCTGATCATTGCAGGCTTTATCGGTATGGGGGTCGCGCATCTGCTGCTGGCAACCGGCGCAGCTACCCTTCCGGAAGGCAAAGACGCTTCCTGGTTGCTGACCAGCCCGATCTACAGCGCCTGGCTCGCCTTCATCATCTGCGGTTTCTACACCTGGTTCTGGACCCGTGCCGGTCAGACCATAGGCATGCGCGCCTGGCGACTGCGCATTCAGAATGCGGATGGCAGCAACATCCGCATCACCCAGGCCCTGATCCGGCTGGCGACGGCGGCATTCGGCCTTGGCAACCTGATGTGTCTGTTCAACCGCAAGACACCCCGCGCCTTTCAGGACATCTGGTCCGAGTGCGAAGTGGTGGTGTTGAGCAAGCAGGAGAATCTGGAGCAGCTGAACAAGTGATCTGGCGAGCAGGGTATGAATAACAAGAAGGGCACCCAGTGGGTGCCCTTCTTGTTTGGTCTATGCAGGCCGCTACTGTTTGCGGCTCAAGATATAGAAGGAGATACCGCCAAACAACAGACTGGGAGCAATGGCGGCCAGGATCGGCGGCACTGCGTACACCAGACTGATGGGCCCGAACACACGATCGCTCACATAGACGGCGAAACCTGTCATGATCCCCATCAGCATGCGAGCCCCCATGCTCACCGAGCGCAGCGGGCCGAAGATGAAGGAGGAGGCGAGCAGTATCATGGCCACCACGGAGAGCGGCGACAACAGCTTGCGCCACATCTCCAGCTTGTAACGCCCGGCGTCCTGCTTGTTGGCGTCCAGATAACCTATGTAGTCGAGCAGACCGGCCACCGGCAGGTTTTCGGGGTCGATACTCACCACACCGAGCTGCTTGGGCGTGAGCTCGGAGCTCCACTCCATCTGGGCCTGCGTCTCGCTCAGGATCTGCGCGGGATCGTCAAAACGGGTGATCTGGACCTGCTTGAGCAGCCAGTGATGCTGCTCAAACACGCCTTCGCGAGCCTGGAGGATATCGATCAGTTTACGCTCTGGCGTGAAGCGATAGAGAGTGATGCCGGTAAGTGCGCCATCGTTGCGCACCCCGTTGATATTGACGAAGTTGTTGCCATCACGTGCCCAGACCCCATAAGCAGAAACAGTCAATCGCCCCTCTGACAGCGCGCCAGCCTTGACGTCGTCGGCCATCCGCTTGGCGATGGGCGCCACATACTCACCCATCAATCCCACCAGTATCATCAAGGGGATCGCAGTCTTGAGCGCCGCCATCACGATACTGATCTTGGAGCGGCCTGCCGCCTGCATCACCACCAGCTCAGAGCTGGTCGCCAGCTGACCCAGCCCTATGAGTCCGCCCAGCAGGGCAGCCAGCGGGAAGAACTGAACCGCCTCCTTGGGCATGGAGAGCAGGACGTAATAGAGCGCATTGATCATGTCGTAGTTGCCTTCCCCGACCGACTTGAGCTGCTCCACATACTTGATGAGCGCAGCCAGCCCGACCAGGGTCAGTTCACACAACAGGATCGACATGAAAATGACCCTGCCGATATATCTATCGAGAATGCCAAACATCAGGCGAGATTCCTAAGTTGCAGCATCATGCTGATTTTCTGTTGAAATAGCGTCCTTTCACCCCGTTCCACCAACTGGTGCCCTGCAAGTTGAGCGGCAGGCCGATCAACAGCAGATAGACCAGGGGCACTAGGAACATACCCGGCCAATGGGGCAGGCGTCCGCTGTCGATGGCCGAGCGCGCCGCGCTGAGCAACAGGAAGTAGGAGAGATAGAGCAAGATGGCCGGCAGCAGCTTGGCATAACGGCCCTGACGGGGGTTGACCCGCGCCAGTGGCACCACCAGGAAGGTGAGCACCAGAATGGAGAGCGGCAACGAGATACGCCACTGCAGCTCAGCCATCATGCCGTTGTCCTGAGTCCCCAGCAGCTCGACCGTCGGCCTGGCGGCCGCCTTGCGGTTGGAACGCTCCATCTCCTGCTGACGGATCACCAGACTGTACTCGTCAAATTCGGAGATCTGGAACTGCCTGGTGCTGAAGTGCCCCTCATAGCGAGAGCCATCTTTCAGGGTCAACCATTGCAGGCCATTGCTGTCGAGGGTCACTACCCCTTCCGTCGCGACCACCACAGAGGGCGGCTTGCCATCATGGGAGCGTTGCAGCACGAAGATCTTCTGCAGCAGAGACCCCTTGTCATTCAACTCCTGGATGTAGGCAACGAGGCGTCCCTTGTCGAGCTCCATGAAACGACCCGCCTGCAGGAAGGAGATTCCCGGATCGGCCTTGAATTCATCGATCACCTGATACTCCCGCTCCTTGGCCTGGGGAGCTATCCAGCCGGTGTTGAAGGCCGCAACGGCGGCAGTCAACAGGGCCAGCACCATGGCGCAGCGCATCACGAAGCGGTGGCTGAATCCCACGGCATGCAGCACCGTCATCTCACTTTCGGCATACAGGCGCCCGTGAGCAAACAAGATGGCTAAAAACAGGCTGATAGGCAGCATCAACAAGGCCATATTGGGCAGGTTGAGCAGCAACAGGGTGGAAACCAGGCGTGTCGGTACCTCACCATCGGCGGCATCGCCGATGATCTTGATAAATTGTTGGCTGACAAAGATAAGCAGCAATACGAATAACACTGCCAGCTGCGTTTTCAGGGTTTCCCTGAACAAATATCGGAAAACGATCACAGTCATTCCCAAGTAAACTTGTGTTTTTAGTCGAATGCCTGAAAAATAGGGCCGTATATTGGATTTTTACCAGTTTGAACTGCGGAGCCTATGGCTGTTCGCTCCGCCTCTGATACCCCAACAAGCACCGCATTATTCAATAAAAGGTGCCTTTTGTCTTTAGGATGTAGGAGATTCCATGGAGTTCAGTGTAAAGAGTGGCAGTCCTGAGAAGCAACGCAGTGCTTGCGTCGTGGTCGGCGTATTCGAGCCCCGTCGTCTCTCTCCGGTTGCCGAACAACTGGACAAGATCAGCGATGGCTACATCAGCTCGCTGCTGCGCCGTGGCGACCTGGAAGGGAAACCAGGCCAGATGCTGTTGCTGCATCAAGTACCGGGCGTGCTCAGTGAGCGCGTGCTGCTGGTCGGTTGTGGCAAGGAGCGGGAACTCGACGAACGCCAGTACAAGCAGATCATCAACAAGACCATCACCACCCTGAACGAGACCGGCTCCATGGAGGCTGTCTGCTTCCTGACCGAGTTGCACGTCAAGGGGCGGGATACCTATTGGAAGGTGCGTCAGGCGGTGGAAACCACCAAGGCGGGCCTCTACAACTTTGATCAGTTCAAGACCAACAAGGCCGAGCCGCGCCGTCCGCTGCGCAAGCTGGTATTCAATGTGCCGACGCGTCGGGAACTGACCATTGGTGAAAAAGCCATCGCCCACGGTCTGGCCGTGGCGAAAGGGGTCCGAGTCTGCCGCGACGTGGCCAACATGCCGCCCAACGTCTGCAATCCGGCCTATCTTGCCTCCCAAGCCCGCCGTCTGGCCGACTCTTTCGACAATATCACCACCAAGGTGATCGGCGAGCAGGAGATGGCCGAGCTCGGCATGAACTCCTATCTGGCGGTAGCCCGTGGCTCCGAGAATGAAGCCATGATGGCCATCATCGAATACAAGGGCAACGCCGATGCCAAGCCCATAGTGCTGGTCGGCAAGGGTCTGACCTTCGATTCGGGCGGCATCTCCATCAAGCCGGCCGAAGGCATGGACGAGATGAAGTACGACATGGGTGGCGCCGCCTCCGTGCTCGGTACCATGCATGCCCTGGCACAGTTGCAGCTGCCCATCAACGTCATTGGCGTGCTGGCCGGTTGCGAGAACATGCCGGGTGGCAACGCCTATCGCCCAGGTGACATCCTCACCTCCATGTCCGGCCAGACCATTGAAGTGCTGAACACGGATGCGGAAGGCCGTCTGGTGCTGTGCGATGCGCTCACCTATGTGGATCGTTACGATCCCGAGACCGTCATCGACGTGGCCACCCTGACCGGTGCCTGCATCATAGCGCTGGGTCACCACACCACGGGTCTGCTGGCCAACCACAACCCGCTGGCTCACGAGCTGCTCAACGCCTCCGAGCAGGCCGGCGATCGCGCCTGGCGCCTGCCGCTGTTCGACGAGTATCAGGAACAGCTGGAGAGCCCGTTTGCCGACATGGCCAACATAGGCGGACGTCCGGCCGGTACCATTACCGCTGCCGCCTTCCTGTCACGCTTCACCAAGAAGTACAACTGGGCTCACCTGGATATCGCCGGAACCGCCTGGAAGAGTGGCAAGGACAAAGGCTCCACCGGTCGCCCGGTTCCCCTGCTGACCCAGTTCCTGCTCAACCGGGCAGGCGTGGATATCGAAGAAAAAGAGTAACTCCCCTGCCCCTTTCGATGAATGCATCGGAAGCCCGGGAGTTGCCCAGTACCACAAGGAAGAGGCCCGCCTCTTCCTTGTTTCATTCTTGAATCAGTGAGCAGCAGGCGGGAAAACTCCCTGTCAGCCTCTTCGGCGGTCAATAGTCCGTCACCGCAAAACGGGATCAACCTGATGAGCCAAGTGACTTTTTACCTGATGAACGAACAGGATGACGCACAGGCCAGCGCCGTCGAACGGCTCGCCTGCCAACTGTCGGCCGAGTCGTGGGGCGCAGGCCACCTCTACCTGTTTTGCGACGATGAGGCGCAGGCCCTGCGCCTGGACGAGTTGTTGTGGCAACTGCCACCGGAGCGTTTCGTGCCGCACCAGTTGCAAGGCGAGAGCGGTCAGGCGCCGGTGGAGATAGGCCATCAGCCGCCGAAACGGCGCTACGCCCGCCTCATCAATCTGGCCAGAGAGACACCTTTGTTTGCAGGACACTTCGCTCAAGTGGTAGATTTTGTCCCCACTGACGAAACGCAAAAGCAGCAAGCCCGCGAGCGCTACAAGCACTATCGCCAGGCGGGCCATACCCTCGAGATGAGGGATCAGCCCGTCCTTGCCGCACCGGATCCGGCGCAGCCCTGACTGCACCACCCTCGATCCACGACGAATCAACACCAGACTCCATCCATCCAGATTACGGCGAGACCATGGAAAAGACTTTTAATCACAACGCCATCGAACAGGCGCTCTATCAGCACTGGGAAGCCCAGGGTTACTTCAAGCCCCACGGCGACACCAGCAAAGACTCCTTCTGCATCATGATCCCGCCGCCGAACGTCACCGGCAGCCTGCATATGGGTCACGCCTTCCAGCAAACCCTGATGGATACCCTGATCCGCTACAACCGCATGCAGGGCAAGAATACCCTGTGGCAGGCGGGCACCGACCACGCCGGTATCGCCACCCAGATGGTGGTGGAGCGCAAGATCGCCGCAGAAGAAGGCAAGACCCGTCACGACTACGGCCGTGATGCCTTCATCGACAAGATTTGGCAGTGGAAGGAAGAGTCCGGTGGCACCATCACCCGCCAGATGCGCCGCCTCGGCGACTCCGTGGACTGGGAGCGCGAGCGCTTCACCATGGATGAGGGTCTCTCGAGCGCCGTGCAGGAAGTGTTTGTCCGTCTCTACGAAGATGGCCTGATGTACCGCGGCAAGCGTTTGGTGAACTGGGATCCCAAGCTCAACACCGCCATCTCCGATCTAGAAGTGGAAAACCGCGAGATCAAGGGCCACATGTGGCACCTGCGCTATCCGCTGGCCAACGGTGCCAAGACAGCTGAAGGTCAGGATCACCTGATCGTCGCCACCACCCGTCCGGAGACCATGCTGGGCGATACCGCCGTGGCAGTGAACCCGGAAGATCCCCGTTACAAGGCGCTGATCGGCCAGCACATACTGCTGCCGCTGGTGAACCGTCTGATCCCCATCGTCGCCGACGAACACGCCGACATGGAGAAGGGCACCGGCTGCGTGAAAATCACCCCGGCCCACGACTTCAACGATAACGAAGTGGGCAAGCGCCATAACCTGCCGATGATCAACATCTTCACCCTGGACGCCCACGTGCGCGCCGAGGCCGAAGTGGTCGACACCAACGGCAACCCCAGCACCGCCTACGACGCCGCCCTGCCGACCGAGTTCGCAGGTATGGAGCGCTTCGCCGCCCGCAAGGCCATCGTGGCCAAGCTGGATGAGCTGGGCCTGCTGGCCGAAATCAAGGATCACGTGCTGCAGCAGCCCTACGGCGATCGCGGTGGCGTGCCCATCGAGCCCATGCTGACCGACCAGTGGTACGTGCGCGTGGCGCCGATGGCCAAGACCGCCATCGAAGCGGTGGAAGATGGCCGCATCCAGTTCGTGCCCAAGCAGTACGAGAACATGTACTTCTCCTGGATGCGCGACATTCAGGACTGGTGCGTCTCCCGTCAGTTGTGGTGGGGTCACCGCATCCCGGCCTGGTATGACGATGCCGGCAATGTCTACGTGGGCCGTGACGAGGCGGAAGTACGTGCCAAGCACAGCATCCCGTCCGTGACCACCCTGCGTCAGGACGAAGACGTGCTCGACACCTGGTTCAGCTCCGCCCTGTGGACCTTCTCCACCCTGGGCTGGCCGAACAACACCGAAGCGCTCAAGACCTTCCACCCGACCGACGTGCTGATGAGCGGCTTCGACATCATCTTCTTCTGGATCGCCCGGATGATCATGATGACCATGCACTTCATCAAGGACGAAAACGGCCAGCCGCAAGTCCCGTTCAAGACCGTCTACATCACGGGTCTGATCCGTGACGAAGAAGGCCAGAAGATGTCCAAGTCCAAGGGCAACGTGCTGGATCCGCTCGACATGATCGACGGCATCTCCCTGGAAGACCTGATGGAGAAGCGCACCGGCAACATGATGCAGCCGCAGATGGCCGAGAAGATCGGCAAGCGTACCGCCAAGCAGTTCCCGGAAGGGATTGAGGCTCACGGCACCGATGCCCTGCGCTTCACCCTGGCGGCGCTGGCCTCTACCGGTCGTGACATCAACTGGGACATGAAGCGCCTGGATGGCTACAACAACTTCTGCAACAAGCTGTGGAACGCCTCCCGCTACGTGCTGATGAACACCGAAGATCAGGATTGTGGCTTTGGCGGTGGTGAGATGGTGTTCAGCCTGGCGGATCGCTGGATCCAGTCCCAGCTGCAGGTCGCCATCCGCGACTTCCGCACCGCGCTCGATACCTACCGCTTCGACATCGCCGCCGGTGTGCTGTACGAATTTATCTGGAACCAGTTCTGCGACTGGTATCTGGAGCTGACCAAGCCGGTGCTAGGCAAAGGCTCCGAGGCCGAGCAGCGTGCCACCCGTCACACCTTGGTGACTGTGCTGGAAACCCTGCTGCGTCTTGCGCACCCGATCATCCCGTTCATCACCGAAACCATCTGGAAATCGGTGGCGCCGCTGACCGGCGTGCACGCCGACACCATCATGCTGCAAGCCTTCCCGCAGTTCGATGCCGCCAAGGTAGACGACGCTGCGATGGCGGATCAGGAGTGGGTGAAGGAGTTTATCGTCGGCATTCGCAACATCCGCGCCGAGATGAACGTGGCGCCGAGCGTGGCCTTGAACGTGCTGCTCAAGTGCGATGCCAAGGACACCCAGCGCGCCGGTGACAACGAGGCCTTCCTCAAGTCCCTGGCCCGTCTGGAATCCATCCGCGTACTGGCGGACGGTGAAGTGGCTCCCTTGTCAGTGAAGAAGCTGATCGGTGCCACCGAGCTGATGATCCCGATGGCAGGTCTCATCGACAAGGATGCCGAACTGGCCCGTCTGGCCAAGGAAGTGGCCAAACTGGTCGGCGAGTGCGCCCGCATCGAAGGCAAGCTCGGCAACGAGGCCTTCGTGGCCAAGGCGCCGGAAGCCGTCATCGCCAAGGAGCGCGAGAAGCTGGAAGAGTACCGTGCCCAGCTGGTGACGCTCGAGACCCAGCAGGCCGAAATCGCCGCCCTGTAAGCCGATTGCTGTCCTGAAAAAGCCCCCTTTTACAGGGGGCTTTTGTTTATCTGTCCCCATCCCCGCTGGTTTACTCACACTTTCATACAAATTTAGCGAGCCAAATCACCTGCTTTCACAAGCGCATTTCCCCCAAATTCATTACACTGCCAGCGATCTTTTCTACCAGGAGTGCTGTGGCAGTATGGAAATATTGATCCTGTTTGGATTGATTTTGCTCAATGGCGTCTTTGCCATGTCGGAAATCGCCATTGTTACCGCACGCAAGGCCCGCCTTGGCAAGATGGCGAGCGAAGGGAATCGTTCTGCTGCCATTGCCCTCAGGCTGAGCGAAGATCCGACCAACTTCCTCTCCGCCGTCCAGATAGGCATCACCAGCATAGGTCTGCTCAACGGCATCTACGGCGAGTCACTGCTGGCCCAACCGCTGGCACTCTGGCTGCAGGAGTGGGGCATGGCCGCCAAGAGCAGCAGCATGCTTGCGACCGTGCTGGTGATCGTCATCGTCACCTACCTCTCAATCGTTGTCGGTGAACTGGTGCCCAAACGCCTCGGTCAGCTCAATGCCGAACGCCTCGCCTGTCTGGTAGCCCGCCCCATGATGTGGCTGGCTGCCATCACGCGCCCCTTCGTCTGGCTGCTGTCGGCCTCCACCAACGCCAGCCTGCGTATTCTCAAGGCCAAGCAGGATGGTGGTGCCAACGTGACCCAAGAGGAGATCCACGCCATGCTGGCGGAGGGTTCGGAAGCCGGGGTCATCGAAGATCATGAACACACTATGCTGCGCAACGTGTTTCGTCTCGACGAACGCAGCCTGGCCTCCCTGATGGTGCCGCGCAGCGACATCCGTTATCTGGATCTCGCGCTGCCACTGGAGGTGAATCTGCAGCGACTGGTGGAGTATCGCCACAGTTTCTTCCCTGTCTGTGATGGCAGCCTTTCCGATCTGGTGGGCATCATCAACGTCAGCAAGGTGCTGCACGCCTACATCAAGGGGGAGCCCATCGATCTGGCGGCCCTGACCCAGGATGGCAGCCTGTTGCCGGAGACCCTCAACGGACTCGAGCTGCTCAACCATTTTCGCACCCACGCCGAGCACATGGTGCTGGTGGTGGACGAATATGGCGAGTTGCAGGGGCTGGTCACTCAGCAGGATCTGCTGGAGACGCTGGCTGGCGATTTTCAACAGGAAGACAGCGAGGATAACTGGGCATTCCAGCGAGCCGATGGCAGCTGGCTGCTGGACGGCCTCATTCCCCTGCCGGAGTTGAAGGACTGCCTCGGACTGGTTCGACTACCGGAAGAAGAAAAACATCACTACCACACCCTCGGAGGGCTTATTATGCTGCTCCTTGGCCGTGTTCCCAGGACCGGAGATCTGGTCACCCTGGAACAGTGGCAACTGGAAATTGTTGACATGGATGGTCTGCGCATCGACAAGGTGCTCGCCATGCCTTTGCTCGATCAACCCAGCTAACCTGCGGAGTTTGCAAGAATGGAGCAGTTTTACCAACTGGCTCACGCCTTTATGCATCAGGATCTGGTGACCTTGTCCGATCCCAAGATGGCCTTTATGGTCTGTGGCGTGTTATTGACTTTTCTGGTGCTGGAGAATGGCTTCATCCCCACCGCCTTCTTGCCCGGTGATAGCCTGCTGATCCTGACGGGAGTACTCATCTATCAGGATGTGCTCTCCCTCAGCATAGTGCCGCTACTTATCCTAGCTACCTTCGTCGGTACCTGGCTGGGCTATATGCAGGGTCGCTTCCTCGGCCACACCAGGATGTACCATCGCCTCTTGTCTCATGTTGAAGACAGGCACAAGGAGAAGGTCTTCTATCTGCTGGACAAGTACGGCATCCTGACCCTGATCACCGCCCGCTATATTGCTTTCGTACGCACTGCCTATCCCTATATCGTCGGGGCGACCGAGATCCCCCAGGGGCGCTTTCTCATCGTCAACCTGATCAGCTCCATCATGTGGATCTGCCCGCTGGTCGGGCTGGGTTACTACCTGAGCCACACCAAGCTCGCCGCCCAGTATGAGTCACAGTTTCTCAGCATCATTCTCTACCTGCCGCTGGTGCTCTTGCTGGGGGGCATTGTCGCCCTGCTCTGGCGCTGGCTGAGCAAACGCAAAGCCGTTCTCCCACGAGAGTGAGTCAAATACCAAGGGCCATCGCAAGATGGCCCTTTTTTTACCAAAATAGTGGTGAATTCCCACGGGCACCCTTGTAAAACCAGAGTAAAAATGCGTGAATCTAGCGCCTTTTTTCGATGTAAACGGAGTCGGTAGTATGCGGTGTCGGGTTAGCGCAATGGCGCTGGTATATGCATTGGTTGGACTGCTGGGTTTGCCAGCAGCATTGGCTGCCCCCAACCCGGCCAAACTGCAACTGCGATCGAGCAGTGCCCTTGTAGTGGACGTCAACACGGGCAAGACTCTGTATCAGAAGAACGCCACCCGGGTTCGGCCGATCGCCTCGCTGACCAAGCTGATGACGGCGCTGGTGGTACTGGAGGGGCGACAGAGCCTCAACCAGACCCTGACCATAGATCAGAATGACAGGGACAACGTCAAGCACACCTATTCACGCATCCGTTTCGGCACCAAGGTGACACGCCGTGATGCCCTGCATTTGACCTTGATGTCCTCCGAAAACCGCATGGCTTCGGCCCTGGCACGCCACTATCCCGGCGGCCGTCAGGCCTTCATCCGCGCCATGAACAACAAAGCCAGGCAGCTTGGCATGCGCAACAGCCGCTTCCATGACTCCACCGGCCTGTCGACGCGCAACGTCTCCACCGCCCAGGATCTGGCCAAACTCATCTCCGCCGCCTATCGCCAGCCGCTGATCCGCCAGTTCACTCAGGATGCAAACCGGGATATGCGCTTCAACACCCCCGCCTATCGCCTGATGTTCAACAACACCAACCCGCTGGTGAAGAACCCTGACTGGGGTGTGCGCCTCTCCAAAACGGGCTTCACCGATGAGGCTGGCCGCTGTCTGGTGATGCGCGCCAAACCAGACAGCCGTGAGCTGGCCATAGTACTGCTCAACTCTGTGGGCAAGCGCACCCCCATCGGCGATGCCAACCGCATTCGTAAATGGCTGAAAAGCTGAGTCTCTGAACAGATATGGGAAAAAGGATGCTGCGGCATCCTTTTTCATTGCCCGCAGCTCTACGGGTCTCGTCACGTCGAGCCTGCCACGCTTGCCCATCGGCTTGGCTCATCCCGCTATTTGGCAGAGGAGCGCAGAATGGCGCTATGGTGCAAGGTATTGAGGGGATCAGCAGGACGAGGTGAACGCAGGGATGAAGCCGGGTGGAAACCCATAGATAAGGAAAGAGAAAGGGGGACGATTGGTCATGTTGCCAGGCATCAGGGGCTGTCTGGCCAGATCCGGCACATAAAAAACAGCCCCGACCTAAGTCGAGGCTGTCTATATGGTGCGCCCGGGAGGATTCGAACCTCCGACCACCTGGTTCGTAGCCAGGTACTCTATCCAGCTGAGCTACGGGCGCTCATCAACTTTTGGTACTGCTCAAAATGGTGCGCCCGGGAGGATTCGAACCTCCGACCACCTGGTTCGTAGCCAGGTACTCTATCCAGCTGAGCTACGGGCGCTCACAAACTTTTGAGTACTGCTAAAAATGGTGCGCCCGGGAGGATTCGAACCTCCGACCACCTGGTTCGTAGCCAGGTACTCTATCCAGCTGAGCTACGGGCGCTCACAAACTTTTGGTACTGCTCAAAATGGTGCGCCCGGGAGGATTCGAACCTCCGACCACCTGGTTCGTAGCCAGGTACTCTATCCAGCTGAGCTACGGGCGCCCTGATTTAAAACGATAAAAAAAGCTTACTTATCAGTAAGCCTTTTCCAAAGTGTCGACTTGCTGATGGTCAACACATGACTCTTGCTTGAGTCTTAATATGGTGCGCCCGGGAGGATTCGAACCTCCGACCACCTGGTTCGTAGCCAGGTACTCTATCCAGCTGAGCTACGGGCGCAAATGGCGGAGAAGGGGGGATTCGAACCCCCGATGCGGGTATAAGCCGCATACTCCCTTAGCAGGGGAGCGCCTTCAGCCTCTCGGCCACCTCTCCGTTTGCGGGGCTGATAATACTTCACAGGGATTTTTAGTCAAACACTTTTTTGGAGAAAAAAGCGTGTTCGCTCAGCATTTGGACAAAGCGTGGAATATTCAAACAATATCGGCACTTACCCCGCAGTTTAGTGCCTTGCAGGGCCATTTCAGACGCGCAAAAAAACAAAAGGCGACACAATCAGTGTCGCCTTAAAGCAGCTATCGATGCGGCTTAGAAATTCGGTTGGCCCGGCACTTTCTCGGCCTGTATCCGCATGTAGATCTCTTCACGGTGTACGGAGACCTCTTTCGGTGCGTTAACACCGATACGAACCTGATTGCCTTTAACGCCCAGTACGGTGACAGTCACTTCGTCACCAATCATCAGGGTTTCCCCTACACGACGAGTCAAAATAAGCATTCGCTTGCTCCTGTATCCTGTTTTGTATTTATATCGATATGCGACATTATCTTACAAAGATACCGATATGGTAAATGGTTGAAACTAAATCAATCAGGGATTGTTCCCCAAGGGCTGCTCATGAGGCTCATTATCCAGCCCGAAAGCGGCGTGCAAGGCGCGCACGGCCAGCTCCAGGTACTTCTCGTCAATCACCACGGATATTTTGATTTCAGAGGTGGAAATCAACTGCATGTTGATCCCCTCCTCGCCCAATACCTTGAACATGGTGCGGGCGACACCGGGGTGGTTCCACATGCCGACACCGACAATGGACACCTTGGCTATCTCGCCGTTGCCCTGCACGCAGGCGGCCCCCAGTTCGCTGGCGGTCTCCTCCAGCAAGGCGCGCGCCCGGCGATAGTCATCGCGATTCACCGTAAAAGTGAAGTCGGCTGTGCCATCCCCCAGCGTGTTCTGCACTATCATGTCGACATCTATGTTGGCGTCGCTGATCGGATTCAGGATCTGCGCCGCAACGGTGGGCCTGTCCGGCACACCCAGAATGGTCAGACTGGCCTCGTTGCGATTGAAGGCTATCCCGGATACCAGGGGAGCTTCCATCCTCTCACCTCCATATGTGATTAAGGTTCCCTCTCCATCGACAAAGCTCGACAGCACCCGTAGTGGTACGCGGTACTTGCCCGCGAACTCCACCGAACGGATCTGCAGCACCTTGGCCCCCAGGCTCGCCATCTCCAGCATCTCCTCGAAGGTGATGGTGGAAAGACGACGGGCCTTGGGCTCGATGCGCGGATCCGTGGTATAGACCCCATCCACATCGGTAAAGATCTGGCATTCATCGGCCTTGATGGCCGCGGCTACCGCCACTGCCGTGGTATCCGAACCACCGCGCCCCAGGGTCGTGATGGCATTGTGCTCATCACGGCCCTGGAAACCGGCGATCACCACCACCTTGCCCGCCCCCAGTTCAGCCTGAACCTGTTCGGTGTCGATGTGGCTGATACGTGCCTTGCCATAGGCGGAGTCGGTATGAATGCGTACCTGATCGCCGGTCATAGAGACCGCAGCGCAACCGCGTTTGTTCAACGCGATCGCCAGCAGCGCTATGGTGACCTGCTCACCGGTGGAGACGAGCACATCCATCTCGCGCCGGTTGGCATCAGGATCCAGCCGCTGGGCCATACCCAGCAACCGGTTGGTTTCCCCCGACATGGCAGAGACCACTACCACCACGTCGTGTCCCTGGGCGCGGGTCAGTTGAACCCGCTCAGCCACCGCCTCGATCCGATCCAGCGTGCCGACCGAGGTGCCGCCGTACTTCTGTACATAGAGTGCCACAGATCACCTCGCCCTTTTACAGGCGCTCTTCCAGCCAGGAGTGAACGGATTGCAGGGCCGCAGGCACAGCTTCTGGCTGAGTGCCACCCGCCTGAGCCATGTCAGGACGACCACCACCCTTGCCACCCACCTGCTGGGCCACCAGATTGACCAGCTCACCGGCCTTGACCTTGCCGGTCAAATCGCTGGTCACGCCGGCGATCAGGTTGACCTTGTCATCGCTGCTGGTTGCCAACAGCACGACACCGGACTTCATCCGGTTTTTCAGCTCATCCAGCATGCCACGCAGTGACTTGGGATCCGCCCCTTCCAGCGCCGCTATCAGCACCTTCTGACCGTTTATCTCGATCACCTGGCTCAACAGGTCGCTACCAGCCTGGGCGGCCAGCTTGGCCTTGAGCTGCTCCAGCTCGCGCTCCATCATCTTGGACTTGTCCAGTATCTGGCGCACTTTATCGGCGATGGAGAACTGATCCCCCTTCACCAGAGCAGCTGCCTCTTCGATCTGCTCACCCATCTGGTGCATGAAATCGATGGCACCCTTGCCGGTCACGGCTTCGATGCGACGCACACCGGCGGCAATGCCGCTCTCGGCGATGATCTTGAAGAAGCCGATGTCACCGGTACGCTTGGCGTGAGTACCGCCGCACAGCTCGGTGGAGTAGTCGCCCATGCGCACTACGCGCACGTCGTCTTCATATTTTTCACCAAACAGCGCCATGGCACCGGCCGACTTGGCCGCTTCCAGATCCATTACCTGGGTAGCGATGTCGTGGTTGGCACGGATCTGGGCATTGACCAGCTCCTCGACCCGGCGAATGGTCGCCATGGTCAGTCCTTCGAAGTGGGAGAAATCGAAGCGCATGCGCTCGGCTCCCACCAGAGACCCTTTCTGAGTCACGTGATCCCCCAGCGCCTGGCGCAGGGCTGCGTGCAGCAGGTGAGTCACAGAGTGGTTCAGGGCCACAGCCTGACGACGCTCGCCATCGACCACGGCTTCGACCAGGGCGCCTTTCTCCAGGGTACCCAGCTCCAGATAACCCTTGTGGATGATGGCCTTGCCCGCTTTCTGGGTATCGGTCACGGCGAAGATGCCGTCATCTACCTTGAGCACACCGCAATCACCCACCTGACCACCGGACTCGGCGTAGAAGGGAGTCTCGGCCAGTACCACGACGGCTTCTTCACCGGCGATGAGGCCATTCACTTCGACGCCATCCTTGTAGATGCCGACGACGCTGGTTTTCTGGCTCAGCTGCTTGTAACCGGTAAACGGGGTCTCGAAGTCGAGCTTGAGCACCTCGTTGTAGTTCACACCGAAGCTGGAGGCCTCTTTCGCGCGGGCACGCTGCTTCTCCATCTCGGCATTGAAGCCCTCTTCGTCGATGCCGATCTCGCGCTCGCGCACCACGTCGGCGGTCAGGTCAGCCGGGAAGCCGTAAGTGTCATACAGCTTGAACACCACCTCGCCAGGTATGACCTTGGCATCACCCAGGTTGGTCAGCACGTCTTCCAGCAGCAGCAGGCCGCGATCCAGCGTACGGACGAACTGCTCTTCCTCGATGCGCAGCACGCGCTCGACCAGCGGCAGCTGGGCGATCAGTTCGGCGCCCACGTCTTTCATCTGCACCGCCAGTTCGGCAGCCAGCTTGTAGAAAAAGACGTCGGTGGCACCCAGCTTGCGACCGTGACGCACGGCGCGGCGGATGATGCGACGCAGCACATAGCCACGGCCTTCGTTGGACGGCATGACGCCGTCAGCGATCAGGAAGGCGCAGGAGCGGATGTGGTCGGCGATGACGCGCAGGGACTGATTGTTCAGATCCGTGGTGCCGACTATCTCGGCCGCTTTCTTGATCAGCGCCTGGAAGATGTCGATCTCGTAGTTGGAGTGCACGCCCTGCATGATGGCGGAGATACGCTCCAGACCCATGCCAGTATCCACGGACGGACGGGGCAGCGGTTCCATGGTACCGTCAGCCTGACGGTTGAACTGCATGAACACCACGTTCCAGATCTCGATGAAACGGTCGCCATCTTCTTCTGGTGAACCGGGAGGGCCACCCCAGATATGATCTCCATGGTCATAGAAGATCTCGGTACAGGGGCCACACGGACCTGTATCACCCATCTGCCAGAAGTTATCGGAAGCAAAGGCTGCCCCCTTGTTGTCACCGATGCGCACTATGCGCTCGACCGGCACACCCACTTCATTTGCCCAGATATTGAAGGCTTCATCGTCCGTTTCATACACGGTTACCAGCAAGCGCTCTTTGGGCAGCTGGAGAGTACCGGTCAGGAATTCCCAGGCAAAACGGATGGCGTCCTGCTTGAAGTAGTCACCGAAGCTGAAGTTGCCCAGCATTTCGAAGAAGGTGTGGTGACGAGCGGTATAGCCGACGTTTTCCAGGTCATTGTGTTTACCACCGGCACGCACGCAACGCTGGGAAGTGGTTGCCCGATTGTAGGCACGCTTGTCTGCACCAAGGAACACATCCTTGAACTGGTTCATGCCTGCATTGGTAAACAACAGGGTCGGGTCGTTATGCGGTACCAGCGAGCTGGAAGAGACAACCTGGTGCCCCTGGGAGCGGAAATACTCGAGAAACGCAGCGCGTATCTCTGACGTGGACATATACATGGAAAATCCTGCTTGATTCGAATACGGACTTTTAACCGCATTAATGTAAGTTTTCTGCGGAGTAAAGTAAAACGTGCCAGCCGGTCACGGGTGAAAAAGTGCGCATAAATGTGTGTTGGCAGGCAATGGAGGCAGACAAGCCGTTTTTGCAGAGAAAATACGGCCACACGCGGGGGAATATTCGTGGCAAAACGGGTCGGTGACCCTACAGAAAAAAGGAACTTACCCTCAATACGCGGACGTGGGCCTGCCGTTCGATCTGTGCACCGCTTGGTGGCTTGATGTGACGCGACCTGTGGCCTCATAGGCTGACTGGCGGTCACCCAGAACAATGCAGGAACAAGGCCTGTATCGGGATAATGGCACAGTCAGCACGGTTGATGGCATGCCGCTTCCAGATCAATCGTCTTGAGTTTCGCTCTCCCTCATGGTAGCGATGGCATAACGGGCCTGATCCTGATTAAACCCGCGCCCTAGCAGATACTTGAGCCACTTCATCCGCAGTTTGAAGTCACCCAGATCGCTGGCTCTGGCTCGCCGCTCAAGCAGTGCCAGAGCCAGCTCGAACCAGTCCAGTTCAGGCTGATCGAACGCGGCCTCTATCTTGCCATCGTCCAGCCCCTTGCGACGCAGCTCAAAGCGGATCTTGATGGGACCATGGCCCTTGGCAGCACCGGATCGCACCGCCATGGCACCATAGCGCTCGTCATTGACCCAGTTATACTCGCGGCAGTAGTCGACGACAGCGCAGGCGACATCTTCGTTGAAACCCTGCTGGTGCAGCCGGTTGGCCAGTTCAGACTCGGCGCTCTCGCGGCGAGCCAGACTGCGCATGGCAAATGCGCGGGCGGCAGCAAACTGCTCTTCGAAGGAGGGTTCAGTGGGTTCGCAGTTAGGTGTATCAGTCATAAATGACAAGGCCGGGGGTTAGCCCGGCCTCACTGTTATTCGAACTCTTGTTCGCTTTCGGCTTCGAGCTCGTCGGCATCCGCCACGACCGGCTTCTCGGCAGGCACATCGCCGGAGAGCAGCAACTCACGCAGTCTGGCTTCCACCTCGGCCGCCATCACCTTGTTCTCGGTGAACAGCTTCATCACGTTGGCCTTGCCCTGACCTATCTTCTCGCCGTTATAGCTGTACCAGGCACCGGCCTTGTCGATCAGCTTGTGCTTGACGCCGAGATCCACCAGCTCACCTTCCTTGGAGATACCAACACCGTAGAAAATCTGGAATTCAGCCTGCTTGAAGGGAGGCGCAACCTTGTTCTTGACCACCTTGACGCGGGTCTCGTTACCGACCACTTCGTCACCTTCCTTGATGGCGCCGATGCGACGGATGTCCAGACGTACTGAGGCGTAGAACTTGAGCGCGTTACCACCGGTAGTGGTTTCCGGGCTGCCGAACATGACACCAATCTTCATCCGGATTTGGTTGATGAAGATACACAGGCAGTTGGCGTTCTTGATGTTGGCGGTCAGCTTGCGCAGCGCCTGGGACATCAGACGAGCCTGCAGACCGACGTGGGAATCACCCATCTCGCCTTCGATTTCTGCTTTCGGCGTCAGAGCGGCCACCGAGTCGACGATGATGACGTCAACGGCGTTGGAGCGTACCAGCATGTCGCAGATTTCCAGCGCCTGCTCACCGGTATCCGGCTGGGAGATCAGCAGGTCATCAACGTTGACACCCAGTTTGGCTGCATAGATGGGGTCGAGGGCATGCTCTGCATCGATAAAGGCACAGACCTTGCCTTTCTTCTGAGCTTCCGCAATCACCTGCAGGGTGAGGGTGGTTTTACCGGAAGATTCCGGACCATAGATCTCGACGATACGGCCGCACGGCAGACCGCCGATACCCAGCGCCACGTCCAGGGAGAGGGAACCGGTAGAAATAGCTTCGATATCCATGGTCTTGCTGTCGCCCAGACGCATGATGGAGCCTTTGCCGAACTGCTTTTCAATCTGACCCAGCGCAGCCGCCAGTGCCTTCTGTTTGTTCTGATCCATGCCAATCTCCGCTGGAAATCGTGAGTAATAAGTGAAGTTGGGCTAAGTATACTGTCTATTCATACAGTATCAAGCCCAATTTATCTGAGCAGGGCCAAGAGTCCGGACAAGGCCTGTCTGACCGCCTGCTGGCGTACCTGACGCCGGTCACCGTCGAAACGGGCGAGCAGGGAGTGGTGACGGCCGTTGCTGTCGGCCCAGGCGAACCAGACGGTACCGACAGGTTTGTCTTCGGTTGCACCACCCGGGCCTGCGATACCGCTGATGGCCACGCTGATGGCGGCCGACGAGTGGGCCAACGCGCCACGGGCCATCTCCAGCACCACAGCCTCGCTTACGGCCCCGTGCTGCTGCAGACTCTCGCCGCTCACCCCCAGCATCTGCTGCTTGGCCTGGTTGGTATAGGTGACGAAGCCGCGATCGAACCAGCCAGAGCTGCCGGCAATGTCGGTGATGGCCGTTGCCACGCCACCGCCGGTACAGGATTCGGCGGTAGCCGCCAGCCAGCCTCGCTGGCCCAGGGCCTTGCCCAGTTCGGTGGCGAGGTGCTCTATCTCTGTGTCCAGTTTCATCCCGGCTCCCTAGCTCGTTGAGGAGGCTCATTATGCGATCCTGCTGCCATCCCCCGCAACCGGAGCAGGGCAGCAGCCCGCCTTGCCGGTCTCAGCACGGCCATACTGGCAGCCGGATGTCATTCGTTCAGAGCTCATCATTGCATCTATCGACTCGCGAGAGCAGACTGTTTGGCCTTGTTTTGACTCAAGGCAACCACCATGACTCCTGCCATCAACCTGCTGAAAAAGCTCAAGATCCCCCATAAGCTCTACCCCTATGAATGCGATGCTCACGACGATTTCGGCAAGCACGCCGCGACCCGGCTCGGCCTGCCGGAAGCCCAGGTGTTCAAGACCCTGATTGCCCATCATGACAAGCAGGCAGTGGTGGCCATAGTGCCTTCATCCGGCATGTGCAGTCTCAAACAGCTGGCCAAGGCCACGGGTTTGAAAAAGGTGGAGATGATGAAACCGGCGGAGGCCGAGAAGCTGACCGGTTACAAGGTGGGGGGCATCAGCCCGCTGGCCCAGAAGAAGCTGCTGCCAACCGTACTCGATGACTCCGCCATGGCGTTTGACGAGATCCTGGTGAGCGGCGGCAAACGCGGCCTCTCGGTCGGGGTGGCGCCGCAAGATATGCTGACGCTGATGAAATGGATTGCGGCCCCGATTGGTGAACACCAGGAGGACTAGTCAAAAAGAGAGGCCCAGGCCGACCCTGAGCCTCTGCATATCACTCGACTTTCCCATGACAGGCGGTGGTCAGATCGGATAACCGCAGCCGCTGCCTGCCAGCCTCATCGAAGTTCTCCTCTGCCAACCAGCGCGTGAAACACGCCTGCAGGGCGGGCCACTCGCTGTCGATCACCGAGAACCAGGCGGTATCCCGACTGCGTCCCTTGTCTACCCTGTTCTGGCGAAATGTCCCCTCATAACTGAAACCGAGCCGCAGCGCCGCCCGCCAGGAGGGCTTGTTGAGGGCATTGCACTTCCACTCGTAGCGCCGGTAGCCGAGAGCAAAGGCGTTGGCCATCATCAGCGCCATGGCCGCCGTCGCCAGACGCGACTGTTGCAGGGCCGGCGAGAAGTGCAGCCAACCCACCTCAATGCTGCCCGCCTGGGGATCGATGCGCAGGTAGCTGGCGAGCCCCAGCGCCTTGCCGCTGTCGGCGTCCGTTTTTGCGTCCACTATGGCGTAGAACTGGGGATCAGCCTTGGCGACGCACTGTTGCAGCCAGGCCTGCATGGCCGCCTCATCGGCGAAGGGACCACTGGTGAGATAGGTCCACATGGCCCCACTGTCGGTGCCGAACGCCTGCCAGAGAGCGGGTCCGTGGCGCTCGGGATCAAGCGGCTCCAGCCGGCAGCCCCAGCCTGACAGTGGCTGATGAGGAGGAAACTCGGCCCCGCGCCAGTCGGGCAAAGGGACACCAACCGCTTGGTCAAACTCGTTCAGATGATGATCAGCAGCCACAGGTCATTCCCCCTTCCAGCAAAACGCCCGCATCCTCACCGAGGGCAACGGCAAAGCCGTCCTGACGCCACCAGTGCAGACCACCGATCAGCTCCTTGACCTGAAAGCCCAGCGCCGCCAGTTTGTAGGCCCCTTGAGTCGACCCGTTGCAGCCTATGCCATCGCAGTAGCAGACATAAACCTTGTCCCGCGCAAGGATGGCCGTCGTCGCCGGATTCATGGAGCCATGGGGGAAAGAGACGGCCCCTGGAATATGCCCCAGCCGGTAATGCTGCGCGGTTCGAGTGTCGATGACGACGATGCGCTCTTCTTTTTCCAGCAGATCGGCAGCCAGGTCCGCCGGGTCGGTGCGAAATCTCAGCTGGGCTTCGAAAAAGGCGCTGGCGTCCATCGGGCTGGCAAGACCCGTACTCAATACATGACTCATGGTGAAGCTCCTTGTGACTAAACCCGGAACCGGGTGGTGGCGATGGTGTTGACCTGGCTGATGAGGTCGGAGGCCAATACATGGCTCATAGGGAAGCCTCCCGTGGCCACAGTACGATTTGGGTGGTCACTGTGGTCCTGACCGAGTTGGCGATGAAGCACTCCTCGTGGGCCTGGTGGTGCAGTTGCTCCAGCTCGGCCAGGGTCGGCTGGCGTGCGCCGCCAAACAATACCTGCGGACGCAGGGTCACCCGGGTAATCGACTGACGCCCCCGTTCATCCACCTCCATGACGCCAATCGCCTGATCCCGATAGCGGTCCACCAGATAGCCTTGCTTGGCCACCAGCCAGAGAAAGGTCAGCATGTGGCAGCTGGAGAGGGCGGCCACAAAGGCCTCCTCCGGATCAACGTGCTCGGCCACCGACCAGGGCAAGGGCACGACCTGAGGGGATGAAGAAGCGGCCACCCTGACGCCGCCGTCGAATTCCCATTGATGGGCCCGACTGTAGCGCTGATCGAGGAAGCGCTCGCTGGCACCTCGCTCCCAGCTGATGATGGCGCTGTATTCCGACATGCAGACTCCTTTCGTTGCCAATGTGGTTGCTCATGTTCCTTGCGCACCAATGTAACGGGATAATGGCCTTGCCACGCCGACCAATTTTGCCAATATGGGCAGACCAATTATGCCAAGCGCCGGAGATAGCCATGCCCGCCCTGCCAACCCTGTTTGCCACTCAGCAAGCCAGCGATCTGCCGCTGCACGAGCAGCTGGTGCGCACCCTGCGCGGTGCCATCCTGGCCGGCCATCTGCCCCAGCACAGCCGGCTGCCCGCCAGCCGTATGCTGGCAGGGGATCTGGGGGTCTCCCGCAGCACGGTAGAGCTGGCTTATGGTCGACTGGAGGCGGAAGGTTATCTGGTGCGCAAGGTGGGGGCCGGCAGCTTTGTAGCCCTGGCAGCGGTATGCCCGGCGCCACGTCCGCCCCAGTCGGCGGCCGGACTCTCCCGCCGTGGTCAGGAGATGGCAGCAGGCGGTGCCTGTCATGACACACCAGACATCGGCACCTCGTTTGCGTCCAGTCAGCCTGACTCCCGCCTCTTCCCCCATGCGCTCTGGGGTCGGCTGATGCAGCAGCAGTGGCGCCAGCAGGGTGAACGCTGGATGAACTATGGCGACCCGCAAGGCTTGCCTGAGCTGCGGGCCGCCATCAGCAGTTATCTGGTGCAGTCCCGCGGCGTGGTGTGCGAACCGGATCAAATCCTGATCCTCACCAGTTCCCAGCAGGGGATACTGCTGGCGACCCAGCTGCTCATCGATGCCGGTGACACCGTCTGGGTAGAGGATCCCGGCTACCCCGGGGCCCGTACCGCCATGGAGAGCGCCGGTGCCAAAGTGCACCCTGTGCCAGTGGATGGGGAGGGGCTCAACCCGCTGGGACAACACCCGGCGCCCCGCCTCATCTACACCACGCCGGCCCACCAGTACCCCCTGGGCGTGCCCATGAGCCTCGCCCGCCGAATGGCGTTGCTGAGGGAGGCCGAGCGTCACGGCGCCTGGATCCTGGAGGACGATTACGATGGGGAATATCAGTACGATCAGCGCCCGCTGCCCGCCTTGCAGGGGCTGGATAACCAGGGGCGAGTCATCTATGTGGGGACCTTCAGCAAGGTGCTGTTCGGTTCGTTGCGACTCGCCTATCTGGTACTGCCAAGGCCGCTGATGAGTGCCTTCTGCCAGGCCAGGGCGGCCTTTGATGGCCACAGCAACCAGTTGCAGCAGGCGGTCACCGCAGATTTCATCCGCGCCGGTCATTTCGCCACCCACCTGCGCCAGAGCCGGCTCATCTACCAGAGCCGGCGCGACCTGTTGCTGGCCGAGCTGGCCAGCCACTGCCCCCTGCTCACCCCGGTTCACAGCGGCGCCGGGCTGCAATGCGCCGTGCTGTTGCCCGCTGGCGGCGAGACCCGCTGGACCAACCCCGCCAATGCCCGGGGCATAGGTCTTCGTCCACTCGGACAGTTCTACCTCGGCGAGCCAAATCTGGAGGGCTGGCTGCTCGGCTTTGGCGCCCTCGACAACCAGACACTGCGCCAGCTATGTCGCCAGTTGGGAAACTTGATGAAGTCATCCTGATGGCGGTGTGAACGCACTCTTCGCCGAGCAGATACGTGGCCTGCGACCGGGCAAGACCCGAAAACAGCGAACTATAATGGATGCAAGATAGCCGTTGAGCCTAGCCGAGATGTATAGACTCCTGTTTCTGACCCTCTGCCTTTTCCTCCCTTCCATTCTGATGGCAGCTACCCGTTTCACCTATATCAGCCCGGAGAGCGAACGGGATCCCCGCATGACCTATGACAGAGAGCTGCTACGGCTGGCGCTCGACAAAACCCGCGACATGTTTGGTGACTATGAGCTGGTGCCCGCCCCCATCATGACCAAGGACAGAGCGCGCATCAGCCTGCAATTCAACAGCTTTACCAACCTGTTCGTCATGGACAGTTACAGCAGCAGGCGCAATGGGAAGGGGCTGGCCTATGTGCGCTTTCCCATTCATCTGGGCATCGTCAGCTACCGCATCTGCTTCGTCAGCCCCAAGCAGCAGACTGCCATGGCTGGGGTAACCGATCTGGACGGGTTGCGCCGTTTCACCTTTGGCCAGGGCAAAGGCTGGCTGGATGTGGAGATACTGCGCCATGCCGGTCTCAAGGTCGTGGAGGTGGTGAGTTACGAGATGCTGTTCAAAATGGTGGCTCGTGGCCGTTTCGATCTCTTGTGCCGCGGCGCGAGCGAATTGCGCAGCGAACAGCTGACCCACAAGGACGTTGCGAACCTGCTGGTAGACGAGCATCTGCTGCTCTACTACCCGCTACCTCGGCTCTTTTACACCAACATGGCAAATGGTGATGCCCTGAAACGGGTAGAGGTCGGTCTGCACCGGGCATGGCAGGACGGATCCCTGCAAGCGCTGTGGCGCCACAGCTTCGGCCCCGCCATCGCCTTTGCCGGGCTCAAGCAGCGGCGCATGCTGCGACTGGAAAACCCCTTCCTCGAGGGGATCAACTTCGACTATCTCCCCTACTTCTACAACCCCATGACGGATAGCTTCGGCAAAGGCTGAGCACGATTTCAGCCCTGCTCGCGGCAGAGCGCGAGCCAGGCTTCGGCGGTGCGGGAGAGATAGCGATCGCTCGGCCAGATCACCCCGAGCCGCCAGCTGAGTTCAGGCAAAAGCGGCCGCAGCACCAGCCCGTCCGGTGTCAGCCGCCGACAGATGGGCTCGGGCAGGAAGGCAATCCCCATGCCACTGCGCACCATGGCGGTGAGAAAGTCCCACTGGCTGCTGCGGGCTGCCACCTGGGGCACGAAGCCCGCTTGCTGGCATGCCTGCTCCAGCCGCTCGCTCAGGGTGAAGGCCTGGGTGTAAAGCAGGAAGGGTTCATCACGCAAATCCTCCAGCCGGATCTCACGGCATGCGCGCCAGCGCGGCAAGTCCGGCAGCACTACCTGAATGGGATACTGATCCAGCTCCAGCGCGCTCAGGGCGCCCCCCTCCCGGGTCGGCAGCATGGTGATGGCAAGATCCAGCTCCCCCGCCAGCACAGCCTGCTCGATGCGCCGACCACCATATTCGACGATGGAGAGCTCCACCTTGGGATAACGGCTGCGATAGGTACGAATGAGATCCGCATAGACGTGACCCACCATGGGTGGTATGCCGAGGGCCAACCGGCCAAATTGCAGGCTCTGCAGATCGGCGAGTTCCGCCTCCAGCTGCTGCATCTCGGCCAATATGGTCTGGGCCCGGTTGAACAGCACCTGGCCGCTGTCGGTCAGGGTGAAGCGGCGCCCCTCGCGGTTGAGCAAGGGTTGGCCCAGCTCCTCCTCGATGTTGCGGATCATCTTGCTGATGGTGGGCTGGGTGACGAACAACTTCTCGGAGGCGCGGGTGAAGCTTTGCTCCCGCACCAGTTCCACAAAGTAACGCAGGGCTCGGATATCCATGGTGCTCTCTATGCTGGCTGGAACCTTGATCATGCCTCTTTGGCATGAATTTGATAATTTAAATTCATTTTTTGCAGGTTTAACCCGTCTCTATACTGTGAGCCAGTTCACAGAAAGACACCCATCATGAAAGCCCTCTGCATTCGCTGGTTCCAGACTCCCTTTCAAATCGCCCTGCTGGCCGCCATCTGGCTGCTGGCCGATGCGGCGGTACGAACCTTCCACCTGCCGTTGCCCGCCAACCTCACCGGCATGCTGGCGCTGCTGGTCCTGATCCTGCTCGGCGTGGTCAAGACCCAGTGGTTCAGCGCAGGTGCCCGCTGGCTGCTGGCCGAGATGCTGCTGTTCTTCGTGCCGGCCGTGGTGGCCGTGGTCAACTATCAGGATCTGCTGTTGCAGGAGGGGTGGCGCATCATGCTGGTCTTGCTGATCAGCACCACCCTGGTGCTGGGCACCACTGCGCTGGTGGTGGACAGGGTCTATCGCCTCGAACTGAAGCTCGCCCGCCGGAGTCGCCGCCATGTCTGATACCCTGCTCGGCCTGCTCTGCTTCGCCCTTACCCTGCTGTTCTACTACGCCAGCAAGTGGCTCTATGGCCGCAAGCGCATACTGCCCCTGATGCCGCTGCTGCTGGCACCCACCCTGCTGGTGGCCGTGGTGCTGCTGTTTCACATCCCCTATCAGGACTACATGGCTCAATCCCACTGGCTGCTCTGGTTGCTGGGACCGGCCACCGTCGCCTTCGCCGTACCCGTCTACGAGAATCGCCAGCTGATCCACCGGCACTGGCTCTCCCTCTCGGTAGGCGTCGTCGCCTCCGTCATCATGGCTGTGGGCAGCACAGTGCTGCTGGCGCGCTGGTTGCACCTCTCCGACATGTTGCAGCGCAGCCTGGCGATGCGCTCCATCACCACACCGTTCGCGGTGGAAGCGACCCGCGCCATCGGCGGCCAGACCGATCTCACAGCGCTGTTTGTGGTGCTGACCGGGGTGATCGGCATGGCGGTGGGAGAGAGCGTGCTCACCCTGCTCGCCATCCGCAGCCGCCTCGGCAAGGGGGCCGGTTTCGGCGCCTCGGCCCATGGCGCCGGTACCGCCAAGGCGTACCAGATGGGTAACGAGGAGGGCGTCGTCTCCAGCATGGTGATGATGATAGCGGGCATGGTGACGGTGCTGCTCGCCCCCCTGCTCGGCCGGATGTTCTGGTAGCACGGGCAAACAGGCTGGGCACACTACACTCAAGCAAGAGTGTGTCTGGAAACATCGCATGATCCGTTATGGCCTGTTCCTGTTCTGGTTGCTGCTTGGCAACCTGCTGCTGACCCAGCCCCTGCTGGCGGTCGAGATTTTTACGCATGCCAGCCCGGAGAGCGAACAGGACAAGCGGGCATCTTATTACCGTGATCTGCTGCAGCTGACACTGGATAAAACCCGTGACAGCTACGGCGAGTATGAACTGCAGGCCGCACCGCCCATGAACCGGGTACGGCTGCGGCTAGCCATACAGCAGGGAAGCTATCCCAACTTTTTTGCGGTGGATAGCCAGCGCCCGGCCAGTGAAGCCGAGTCTCTCGACTATGTTCCCTTCCCGGTAGACCTCGGCATACTGAGTTATCGGATCTGTTTTGTCAGTCCCCAGCGTCAACAGGCACTAGCCAGACTGACTCGCCTTGATGAGTTGAAAAGCTTCCTCCATGGCCAGGGGCGAGGCTGGCAGGATGTCACCATTTTGCGTCATGCAGGCATGCGAGTGCAGGAGGTCGACAACTACGAGCGCCTGTTCAAGCTGGTAGAGCGGGGCCGGATCGACCTGTTCTGCCGGGGGGCCAACGAGCTGCTTACCGAGCTGGAAACCCACAGGGATCTCACCCGCCTCACGGTCGATCAACACATAGCCCTCCACTATCCCTTCATCCACCTCTTCTATACCCACAAGGGGAACAAGCACGCCCTCAAACGCATCCAGACAGGACTGTTACTGGCCTGGCAAGATGGCTCCCTGCAGACGCTCTGGCTCAAGACCTTCAAGCCAGCCCTCGACTTTGCCAGACTGGATAAACGACGGCTGTTCCGGTTGGACAATCCGCAACTCCGGGAGCTGGAGATTGACTACCGCGACTACACCTACGATCCGCTCAGGGGCACCTTTGGCTCAGGCGGCACGAGAAACGGCGAGCCCTGACACCAGGTGACACAGACGCAGTAACACGGCAGCAGCCACTATATTCAGAAGAGTCTATTTTTCGACAGGAGGTCGTGATGATCTGGTTCTCTCTGCTTGTCCTCTTGCTGACCCTGTCGGCGCAGGCTGCCACACCGACTCTGTTCACCCACATGAGCCCTGAGAGTGAACGGGATCCCAGAGTCACCTATGACCGTGAACTGCTGCGACTGGCGCTGGAGAAGACTCGCGCCAGCCATGGTGACTTTCAATTGCGAGCCGCCCCCCCCATGACATTGGCCAGGATGTGGATCAGCCTGCGCTTCAACCACTATCCCAACCTGTTTGCCATGGACAGCTACCGCTCAGACCGTGACATGACGGGGGTCGACTATGTTCGTTTCCCCATCCATCTCGGGATCGTCAGCTACCGCATCTGCTTCGTCAGCCCCCAACAGCAGGCAGCCGTCGCCAGCGTCACCACCCTGGATCAGCTGAAGAAGTTTACTCTCGGCCAGGGCAAGGGCTGGCTCGATGTACAGATCCTGAGGCAGGCAGGGTTCAAGGTGCAGGAAGTAGAAGGCTATGAGCTGCTGTTCAAGATGGTGGCACGCGGTCGCTTCGATCTCTTCTGTCGCGGGATCAACGAGTTGCCGCAGGAGAAACTGAACCACAAGGAGATCAGGGACTTGGTCATGGATGAGAGCATAGCCCTCTACTATCCCCTGCCCCGGGTCTTCTTCGCCCACAATGCCAATCGGGAGGCCATACAGAGAGTAGAGGCCGGGCTGAAAGCCGCCTGGCAAGACGGTTCGTTGCAAACCCTCTGGCTCAACACCTTCAAACCTTCCCTCACCTTCGCCCACCTCGATACACGCCGCCTGTTTCGGCTTGAGAACCCCTTCATCAAGGGGATAGGCTTCAACTACCAGGCTTACTTCTACGATCCGGTCCACAGCCGGTTCGGGCCGGGCGAGCCATAGCAAGAGGGCGCCAACCGGGCACCCTCTGTTTATTTGCGGTGACAGCGCCAGATCCGAGCGTCACTCTTCTCACCTCAGAGGCTGGCGCAGATCTGCCACAGGTCGTACTGGATGGCGGCGGCCGTTACTTCCCGCCCTGCCCCCGGCCCCTGTATCACCAGCGGGTTGGTACGATAGCTGTCGCTCTCGATGGCGAACACGTTGTCACAAGGCAGCAAATTGGCGAACGGGTGGTGAGGCTCCAGCGCCTCCAGCCCGACCCTGGCCTTGCCATCGTGCTCGAAGCGGGCGACGTAGCGCAGCACCTTGCCAACCCGACGCGCCCCTTCAAATGCGGTCTGGATCGGGTCATCCAGCTCTTTCAGCCTGTCCATGAACTGATCCGTGCTCACCTTGCGCAGTGTCACCGGCACCAGGTTTTCCAGTTCGATATCGGCGGAATCCAGCTCGAAACCCGCCTCCCGCGCCAGGATCAGCAGCTTGCGGCGCACATCCTGGCCGGAGAGATCCTCGCGGGGGTCCGGCTCGGTCAGGCCGTGTTGCCACGCCTCGTCCACCAGCTCGGAGAAGGGGCGAGTGCCGTCATACTGCTGGAACAGCCAGGAGAGGGTGCCGGAGAAAATACCCGAGACCCCCTGAATGCGGTCGCCGCTCTGGCGCAGCATCTGGATGCTGGACTGGATCGGCAGCCCGGCGCCCACGGTGGCGTTGTAGCGCCACTGCACCTGATGATCGCGGCAGGTCTGCTTGATGCGCTGGTAGAACTCGCTCTCGGCGGCACCGGCAAACTTGTTGGCGGCGATGATGTGAATACCGAGCTGGGCAAAATCCGGGTAGTAGCGACTCACCGTCTCGCTGGCGGTCAAGTCCAGGGCAATCAGCGTATCGAAACTGTGCTGCTCCAGCTGGGTCAGCAGTTCGGGCCAGATCAGCGGTTTGGGGTTGAATTTGTCCTGCACCTTGAGGGGATCCAGCCCCTCTTCGTCCAGCAGCCCCCCTTCCGAGCTGAACACCCCGTACAGGGTCAACGCCAGATTGAGCTCACGTTCGAGCCGCGCCTTCTCGCGGGCATAGAGGGTGAGCCAGTGGCCGCCTATGTTGCCCTTGCCAAATACCACCAGCCCGACCCGGGTAGGGCGACTGAACAGGGCGCTGTGCAAGGCGATGAGCAGGGGCTCCAGCACCACCTGACGCAGCACGGCCACCAGGCTCAGGCCATCTCTGGCCACCTGCACGAACTCCAGCGGCTGATCCGCCAGCAACTGATAGAAGCGGTGACACTGCTCTGCGTTGTCGGTGACACCGGCGCCCACCAGGGCCACCAGACTGAACCCCTCTTTCTGGATGAGACCGGTGAAGCTGCCCTGCAGCTGGAAGTCACGCAGTATCTCGAAGGCCCCTTCCGCCACTTCCAGGGTATAGGCCAGACGCAGCACCCGCCGATCAGGCTGGCGCTGCAGGGTGAGCGGATTGAGGCGATGACGGGCCAGATGGGCTTCGATGGCCGCTACCGTCTGCTCATAGTGGGTCTGCGGCAACACTTTCAGCTCGATGAGAGCGATCTGATCCACCGAAGAGACGATGCGGGCACCACCGGAGCGCGGTGCCCGGCGCAGTATGTGAGTGCAGCCCTCATCCGGGTTGTAGCTGCAGCGCAGGGTGAGACGCTGGCGACTGTCCGCCACCGGTTGCAGGGTACGGGAGTGCAGTACGGACGAACCGAGGCGAGCCAGCTCGTTTGCTTCTGCCAGACTGAGACGCTCCAGCAGGCGCGCCTCCTTCACCCGGCGCGGATCGGCGCTGTAGACACCGGCCACGTCGCTCCAGATGGTGGTGGATTCGCCATCAGCCAGGGCTGCCAAGAGGCTGGCGCTGTAGTCGGAGCCGTTGCGCCCGAGCAGCAGGGAGCGCCCCTCCATGTCGGCGGCGATGAAACCTGTCACCACGATGCGACCGGCATGTTCGGCCAGACGGGCCTTGAGCAGTTCACTGGAAAGGGCCGTATCCACCTTGACCAGGGCACCATCCTCGGCACGCAGGAAGCTGCGGGCATCAAGCCAGATGGCCTTCTCACCGCGGCTGGTGAGCAGGGCGGCCAGCAGGCGCGCCGACCACACTTCGCCAAAGGCGAGCAGGCCGTTGCGGGCGAAGCGGTCAAACTGCCCCTCCAGGGTCTTGGCGATCAGCTGCATGTCGTCGGCCAGCTGCTGGCTGAGATCGAGCTGCAGCTCTCCCTCCAGCAGGCCATCGATGAGGCTCTGCTGATAGGCTTGCAGCGCAGAGATGGCTTCACCGGCCGCCTCATCCCCCGCATCGGCCAGCTCCACCAGCTGGATCAAGCGGTTGGTGGTCTTGCCGGCGGCGGAGACCACGACGAGCTCATCCCCGCCAACCTGCTGTTCGACGATAGCGGCGACCCGGCGATAGCAGACCGGATCCGCCAGACTGCTGCCACCGAATTTGTGTACCTGCCGCCGCTTCAACCCTGCTTGTGTTGCCACCGCTATATCTCCTTGCTGCTGTTCCATTACTTCGCCACCTGTTCTGCCAGCTGCGCCTGTTCAAAAGCCTGAGCCAGATCGGCCACCAGATCTTCACCGTGTTCAATACCTACCGACAGCCGCAGCAGCTGGGCGCTGATGCCCGCCGCCTGCTGCGCCGCCGGTGTCATGGCCCTGTGGGTCATGCTGGCCGGATGGGCCACCAGACTCTCCACCCCGCCGAGGGACTCGGCTACCGAAAAGAGGGTGAGGGCCGCGAGGAAGGTGCGTAATCCCGCCTCGCTGCAATCGAGTTCAAAACTTAGCATGGCGCCGAAGCCGGACTGTTGACGGCGCGCAATATCATGGCCTGGATGGCTCTGCAGGCTGGGATGATAGATTTTTTTGACCAGCGGCTGTTGCTGCAGAAAGGCGAGAATGCGATCCGTGTTCTCCTGATGGGCGCGCAATCTGGGAGCCAGGGTGCGCAGGCCGCGCAGGGTGAGGTAGGAGTCGAACGCCCCGGAGGTGAGTCCCAGACAGTTGGCCCACCATACCAGTGATTCAGCCAGCGCGGGATCCTTGGCAATGGCCACGCCCCCCACCACATCGGAGTGGCCATTGATGTACTTGGTGGTGGAGTGCACCACAACATCGGCACCCAGCGACAACGGCTGTTGCAGCAGCGGAGAGAGGAAGGTGTTGTCCACCACCACCTGGGCACCCACCTCATGGGCGGCGGCGGCGATGGCGGCGATGTCCACTACCCGCAGCAAGGGGTTGGAAGGGGTCTCCACCCACACCAGCGCCGGCTTCTGTGTCAGCGCCTCTGCCAGTGCGGCCTCATCACCCTGATCGACAAACTGCACCCGATAGTGGCCCTTGGCAGCCAGATACTCGAACAGGCGCCAGGTACCGCCGTAACAGTCGTGAGGGGCGATCAGCAGATCCGCCGCCTTGAGCAGAGCCGTGGTCACCAGATGAATGGCCCCCATGCCAGTGCCGGTCACAACGGCGCCAGCGCCTCCTTCCAGCGCCGCCAGGGCGTCCGCCAGATTGGTGCGGGTCGGGTTGCCGGAGCGGGCATAATCGTATTGACGAGGCTCGCCAAAGTCGGCAAATGTGTAGTTGCTGGAGAGGTAAATGGGCGGCACCACGGCACCGTGCTGCGTGTCTGTTTCAATCCCGGTGCGTACCGCCAGGGTGGCCTTATGACTCATGCTGCTCTCCTTGGCTTTGTGACTGGGCGATTGATCCGGCTCGATTTCCGATGCAACGTACCGGCAGGGTAGCCTTGTGGGTCATTTCCGCTCTCCTTGATGTGTCTCGGGACTGTGTCTGCGGCTTCTCTGCCACACTCATCCCCGCCATTGCTGGCTCATGGTGAACCACACTACGCCACTGCAAAAAAGCCGTCAACACTTCTGGACGTCTAAATGGCTTTGCTGTTGGATTGCCATTAATTTCCTTAAGGGTTAAAATCCGCGCTCACGGCCAAATGAGAACAGGTGAATCATGGGTACAGAGTGGAACGGCGACTACGTCAGCCCCTACGCAGAACACGGCAAGAAGAGCGAACAGGTCAAGAAGATTACTGTCTCGATCCCGCTCAAGGTGTTGAAGGTGTTGACCGATGAGCGCACCCGTCGCCAGGTGAACAACCTGCGTCATGCGACCAACAGTGAGCTGCTCTGTGAAGCCTTCCTGCACGCTTTCACCGGTCAGCCGCTGCCCTGCGACGACGATCTGCGCAAGGATCATCCGGACAGCGTCCCCGCCGAGGTGCGCGCCATCATGGAAGCGCTGGGCAAAGAGATCGAAGATTTCGACGCAGAGTAATACCTGCGACCTATGCCAAACAGCAATCCCTCTTTGAAGATGACGCGGCCCCAGGCCGCGTCATTGCTATCTACCTCCTCCCCCTTCAGCCTGCGCCACTACCAGAGCGACATCAGCAGCCACAGCCACGACTTCGCCCAGCTGGTGATCCCCCTGGACGGCCCCCTCGAGATCGAGGTGCAGGGCCAGGGACGTCGCCTTGCCCCCGGTTTTATCTGCGTGATAGCCCCCGGCGAGCGGCACGACTACGCCGCCGATCCGGCCCTCTCGTTTCTGGTGCAGGAGAGCGACTGGCTCCCCGGCGATCTGGCGGCCCGCCCCTTTATCGAGCTGGACGAGCCCCAGCGCCACTACCTCGCCTTCCTGCACCGCATGGTGGCAGCGGGTCGACAGGTCGCCGGGATGGAGCAGGTGTGGCTCTCCCTGCTGGCACAAGGGCAAGAAATGCACTCCTCTGTACCTCCTCGCCTTGCCGCCCGTATCTTCAAGGTGCAGCGCCATATCGAGGCCCATCTCGCCGAGCCCCTTGGCAATGAGCAGCTCGCCGCCATCGCCTGCCTCGGTCAGAGTCAGTTCAAGCACACCTTTCGCCAGCAGCTGGGGATGAGCGTCTCCCACTACATACGGGCACGGCGCATGACACTGGCACGCACCCTGCTTTCCCACACCCAACTGCCCATAGGCGAGATCGCCAGTCGCTGCGGCTACCAGAATCAGGGAGCCTTCGCCGAGCGCTTCCTGACCGAGAGCGGGCTGACCCCTTCCCTCTGGCGCCAGCAAAACGGCCTTTTGCCGTAACAGGGCGGCCAGTCACCGAAGACAGCCAGCGCCGTTTCGAGGCATGCTGAGGCCAATGCAAGGTGTATGAAACGAGGAGCCAAGATGCAGACCATAAGCTGGCAGCAGTTCGAGATGATAGAGCTGAGAGTGGGCACCCTGGTGCGGGTCGAGCCCTGCCCCGAGGCACGCCGGCCCGCCTACAAGGTGTGGGCGGATTTCGGTCCCGAGCTCGGGGTACGCAAGAGCAGCGCCCAGATAACGGACCTCTATCGACCTGAGGAGCTGGTGGGCCGCCAGATAGTCGCCGTGGTGAACTTTCCCCCCAAACAGATAGGCCCCATCCAGTCGGAGTTTCTACTGACCGGTTTCTACCGGGCGGATGGCGCCGTGGTAATGGCCATCCCGGAGCGGGAGGTGGAGAATGGCGCCAAGCTGGGCTGATACCATTGGCCCCATGAAATGAGAGAGGCGACTCCGGGGTCGCCTCTCTCATTTTTTACCGCCGCTCGCCGTTACTTCAACAGGCTGAAGATCAGCGCCGACACCGCCAGCGCCCCGGTCAGCAGGATAAAGCCGTTGGTCCAGCCCTGGCGGAAGCGGGCCAGCGCCTCCACCTTGTAGACCGCTATCACCGGCATGATGAAGAGGATCATGGCGATGACGGGGCCGGAGAGGGTCTCCATCAGACCCAGGATACCCGGGTTGATGACGGCTGCACCCCAGATGGCAAAGAACATCAGGGCGATGCCCAGCTTGTCCGCCTTGGCCAGCGACAGGCCGGTGGGCTTGGCGATCAGGCTCTTGAGGCTCTCGCGGGCACCGAGGAAATGGCCGAGGAAGGAGGAGCTGATGGCGATAAAGGCGATGAGCGGCCCTAGCGTCACTATCACAGGGTTGTCGGTGATGTTGGCAAGATAGGAGAGCACCGAGACGTTCTGGGCTTTGGCTTCGGCAAGCTGGGCCGGAGTGAGGCTTAGCACGCAGGAGAAGACGAAGAAGAGCACGAATCCCACCAGCATTATGGTGGTGTTGCGCAGGATCAGGCCGCTTTTGGCCTCGGCCTGCTCGCCATATTCCCGGCGCTGCACATTGGCAAAGCCAGAGATGGCGGCGGCGTGGCTGAAGGCAAACACTGTCACCGGCAGTGCCAGCCAGACGGTATTAAGGAAGCTGCCGCCATCAAAGGCGGTGACTTCCGGCCACTGCCACTGGGGAATGAGATAGCAGGAAAGCGCCGCCAGAATGGCAGCCAGCGGATAGACCATGAAGGCAAAAGCGCGCAACATCGCCTTCTCCCCGGCCATCATCACGGCGATCATGGCAAACACCAGCATGCCGGAGAGCATCACCCGGTTCGGGGTCGCCATGCCGAGCTGGTTGACCATGAAGCTCTCGACCGTGTTGGTCAACCCGACGCCGTAGATGAGCAGTATGGGGAAGATGGAGAGGAAATAGAGCGCCGAGATGAGCCGACCGGCCATCTTGCCGAAGTGCTCCTCGGCCACCTCGGTGAAGTCAGCATGAGGACGGGAGGAAGAAAGCACGAAGCGGGCCAGCCCGCGGTGAGCCAGGAAGGTCATGGGGCCAGCCAGTACGGCGACTATGACCAGGGGCCAGATACCGCCCAGGCCCAGGTTGATGGGCAGAAAGAGTATGCCGGCACCAACTGCGGTGCCAAACAGGCTGATCACCCAGTGGGTATCATGGCTGCGCCAACGGGCAGTGCTGGTAACGGCTGGCTGGGAAGCAGACAGCTCCTTGACGACATCTACAGATAAACTCATTACTAATCCACTTTTTGTCAGTGTTTTAATCTGAGCATATTGTGGTTTATCAGGATTTAATTCTCAAAATAAGGGACTGAAACATATCACTACCATAACGCGCTCAAGCCAGTGAGATAGGGAATTCAATCGGGATTGGATAATCGTGTAAAACTACAAAACAGAAAAATTGCGATATATAAATCCAAATTTACATCCATACTCACTTTTTTATTTTGACCAAATGATCGTTCGCAGGATTACCTGAAAATCCATGCCAAATCTTCCCGCTCGATGATGACGTTCCACTGTCATTCACGTTCTTTGCCAGTGGATACTCCTATGCATGCCGGATAAAAGCAGCGGATCACACCAGACAATCAGGCGACCATGAGGTCGCCTGATTGAGTCTTGCGATGACATGTCAGGCAACTCAGTGAGCGAGAATAGTGCCCCAGGCGAGATCCGGATCTCCCATCACTATGAAGTCCGGGTTCTCCAGCGACTCGGTTTCGTTGTAGCTGAGCGGTTGCAACGCCAGGCTGAGGATACGGCCACCGGCCGCCTCGACGATGCACTGGGCAGCGGCGGTATCCCACTCGCCGGTGGGGCCGAGTCGCACATAGCAATCTGCAGCCCCTTCCGCCACCAGGCAGGACTTGAGGGAGCTGGAACCGAGCGGTATCAGCTCGTAGTTGATGGCCGGATTGAGGCGACGGGTCAGATTCTCCAGCTTCTGGCGACGGCTGATGGCCACCACCAGAGAGTCTGGCTGGTCATGTTCGTGATGCATGGCGCTGATGGGCAAGGTCTCGCCGTTCACCTCCTTGAAGGCGCCGTGACCACGCACCGCCCAGTAGAGCACGTCAGACTCGGGGGCGTAGATGACACCAAGCACCGGCACATTGTCCCGTACCAGGGCGATCAGGGTGGCGAAATCGCCGCTGCCGGCAATGAACTCGCCGGTGCCGTCAAGGGGATCCACCAACCAGTACTGCCGCCAGTTGGATCGCTGACTGAAGGGCACATCAGCCGCCTCTTCGGTCAGCACAGGTACATGGGGGGTGAGCGCCGACAGCGCCTGTTTGAGGTAGGCATCGGCAGCAAGATCGGCACTGGTGACCGGGGTCGCATCCTCCTTCAGCTGACGCTCGAACTGACCGCCGTGATAGATTTCGTGAAGGATACGTCCCGCTTCGCGGGCGATCTCCTTGACCCCTGGAACCCAGGCCAACAACTCCTGCATCTTGTTATCCTCTGTTTTTATTGCCTTTGCCCACGTTCGGGCTAGTTTTCCTGCTCCGCCAGCCACTTCTGGGCCAGCAGCAGGGCACTGATGCTGCGCGACTCGGTAAAGTCGGAACGCGCCAGCAATTCATCAATCCGGTTGAGCGGCCAGGGGATCACCTCCAGAGGCTCGGGTTCATCGCCGACCCGCTGCTCGGGGAAGAGATCCCTCGCCAGCAGTATGTCCATCCGGCTGGAGAAGTAACCCGGCGCCAGTGACACCTGCTTGAGGGGGATCAGGCTGTTGGCGCCAAAACCGGCCTCCTCCATCAGCTCCCGGTTGCCCGCCTCGAAGGCGTTCTCACCCGGGTCGATCAGCCCCTTGGGAAAGCCCAGCTCGTAGGAGTGGGTGCCAGCCGCGTACTCGCGCACCAGCAGCAGGGTGTGGGCGTCATAAAGGGGCACCACCATGACGGCGCCCCGGTTGCCTCCCCGCATCCGCTCATAAACTCGCTCCTCGCCATTGGAGAATTTGAGGTGCAGGGATTCCACCTTGAACAGCCGGCTCTCGGCCACTATCTCGGCCTTGAGGATCTCCGGCTTGTTCTTGTCGAGATCCAGGGTCTCGACACAGATATGCTCGGGCTTGCTCTTGTGGTGGTCACTCATCGGGCGTTGGCTGCTCGTTAAAAAATAGTGCTTCAAGAGTAAACGACTCCCACACCGAACACCACGGGGCAAGGACGGGAAAACGGACGGAAAAATCCGTTATAATGCCGCCCCGTTTTCCTCCCGAATATTGACACCAAGAGGCCCCATGCCGACCCAGCTGCCCTGGCACCAGATAGATACTGTTTTGCTCGATATGGATGGCACCCTGATCGATCTCCATTTTGACAACCACCTCTGGCAACAACTGGTGCCGGCACGCTACGCAGAGCGACTCGACCTGCCGCTGGACCAAGCCAGAGCACAGATCGATGCCCACTATCACGCCGTCAGCGGCACCCTCGACTGGTACTGTGTGGATTACTGGAGCCAGACCCTGGGGCTGGATATTCGCGCCCTCAAGCAGGAGATCCTGGAGAAGATCCAGTGGCGGCCCAACGTCATCCCCTTCCTTGCCGAGCTGCGGGCGGCTGGCAAGCAGCTGGTGCTGTTTACCAACGCCCACCCCGCCAGCCTGTCGGTCAAGGAGGCGCGGCTCGGGCTCGCCGGGCATCTGGACCTGATGGTGAGCACCCACGAGCTGGGCTGGTCGAAGGAGAGCCAGCACTGCTGGCAGGCGCTGGCTGCTCGACTGGCGTTCGATCCGGCCCGCACCCTGTTTGTGGATGACAGCGAGCGGATCCTGCGCGCCGCCGCCGACTACGGCATCGGCTATCAGCTTGCCATCCAGAATCCGGACAGTTGCCAGCCCGAGCAGCACATCACCGCCTTCCCGGCGATCCGTGACTATGCCGAACTGCTGCCGCTGACTACTTGATACCGATACGGGGACAGGATTCACCACCCTCCCCGATGTATTCCGTGACTACGCCGAACTGCTGCCGCTGGCTACTTGATACCGATACGGGGACAGGATTCACCACCCTCCCCGATGTATTCCGTGACTACGCCGAATTGCTGCCGCTGACTATTTGATGCCGATACGGGGACAGAATTCACCGCCTTCCCCAGCATACCAAGCGGCTGACAGACGGGGACGCACAATGGAAAGGGCTGCCCGGGCAGCCCTTTCTCGTTGATGTCGGGAAGCTGGCTAGCCCAACCACGCCACCAGCTGGTACTGCTTCTTGCCCCTGCGCAGCAGCAGGTAGCGGTCAAACAGCCGCTCCTCGGCACTGAGCTGCTCATCCTGCCTGATGGTGCCATTGAGGCTGATGGCCCCCGCCGCCAGCAGCTCGCGGGCGATGCGTTTGGAGTTCGCCAGACCGCAGCTGACCAGCAGGCTGACCAGATCAGTCTCGCCGCTGACTGTGCTGCTCGGCATGCCATCCTGCGCCAGCTGGGCCAGATCGCTCTCGCCGAGGCGGGCCACGTCGCCGCTAAACAGCAGCTCGCTGATGCGCTGCACCGCCGCCAGCGCCGCCTTGCCGTGCACCAGTTCGGTCAGCTCGTTTGCCAACACCTGCTGGGCCTGCTTGCGCCCCTGCCGCTTGGCATCTTCCGCCTCCAGCTCGGCAATCTCGCTCAGCGACATAAAGCTGTAGTAGCGCAGGAAGCGGTAGACATCCTCATCCGCGGTGCCGAGCCAGAACTGGTAGAAGGCGTAGGGCGAGGTGAGCGCAGGATCCAGCCAGACTGCGCCCCCCTCCGTCTTGCCGAACTTGGTGCCGTCCGCCTTGGTGATGAGCGGCAACGTCATGCCGTGCACCTGCGCCTGATGGAGGCGACGGGTGAGATCCATGCCACTGGTGATATTGCCCCACTGGTCGTTGCCGCCAATCTGCAGGGTGCAGCCGAGCCGCTGGTGCAGCACCGCAAAGTCGTAGGATTGCAGCAGGGCGTAGGAGAACTCGGTGAACGAGATGCCCTGATCCGGACGGGCCAGCCGCTGGCGCACCGATTCGCGGGCCAGCATGGCGTTGACCGAGAAGTGCTTGCCGATATCCCGCAGAAAATCGAGGGCGGACATCTGCCCCATCCAGTCGCCATTGTTGACCAGTTGCGGGGCGGACAGGCCGTCATCGGCGGGCAGCAGCGCCCTGATCTGGGCCGACAGGCTGGCGACCCAACCCAGCACGGTATCGGCGCTGTTGAGGCTGCGCTCGGTCGCCTTGAAGCTGGGATCGCCGATAAGGCCGGTTGCCCCGCCCACCAGTGCCACCGGGGTGTGGCCCGCCAACTGAAAGCGGCGCAGCATCAAGAGCGGCACCAGATGACCGATATGCAGGCTGCCGGCGGTGGGATCGAACCCGCAATAGATGGTGCGCGGGGTGGCGAGGTGGTCGGCCAGGGCCGCCGGGTCGGAATTCTGGGCCACCAGGCCGCGCTGGCTCAGCTCATCGAGCAGGTGGGGGTTGATCATGGGTGCTCCAACAGCAGGGGGAAAGCCGTCATCCTCGCTGTTCTGGTCGGTGGCGGATATGTCCCCTGAGGGACAGTTTTGCCACTCTCGTGCTAGCATCCAGCCATAGTGGGGAGATGCTCCCCGCCACCGGAAATCCACCACCGTGACTCAACGACCATGACTCCGCCATTCGCCACTGATGCCCTGACCCGCAGCATGACAGAGGTGGTCGATGCTCTGCATAGCAGCGCCTTTCCTGCGGCGCTGGTGCGGCTGATCCAGCAGCAGGTGGCGTTTGATTGCGCCCTGCTGCTCGGGGTGGGGCAGCGGCCCGTCTACCTCTACGACAACCTCAATCATCAGCGGGATCTGCTGTTTGATCGCTACCTCACCAGCCACTTCAGTCAGGATCCCTTTATGCAGGCGCTGGAGCAGGGCTTGCCTGCCGGCGTCTGGACCCTGGCGCAGGTCTCCCAAGGGCGGCTCGATCCCGAATATCGCCATCACTTCTATCAGGCCACCGGCTGGCAGGAGGAGGTGGGACTGATCCTGCCGGTGCGGGACGGGCTGACGCTGATGCTGTTTTTCGGTCGCCTCGACAAGCGCAGTACCCTCAGCCGTGACGAGCTGGTAAGGCTGGAGCAGCTGTTCCCGCTGGTGCATTCGCTCTGTCGCCAGCAGTGGCGGCAGAGCCAGCCGCTGTTGGCCCAGAGCACTGCGCTGCCAGACAGCGCCAGCCTCCGGAGTGCGGTGGAGCAGGCTATGTCGAGTGTCGGGGGGGATCTGCTCACCCGGCGCGAGCGGCAGGTGGCGGAGTTGCTGCTGCAGGGATTGGATACCGAGGCGATTGCCGCGGAGCTCGGGATTGGCGGCGGCACTGTGAAGAATCACCGCAAGCACCTCTATGGCAAGCTGCGGCTCGGCTCGCGCGCCGAGTTGTTCAATCTCTTTCTGAACCACCTGATCACGGCGCCGGTTGGCGACATACAAACCCCATAACGACATAACCCCGCAGAAGCGGGGTTATTTTCATCATGCGTCCACAATACCAGACAGTATCGTCAGATACGGCCCTGGTAGCGCAGCGGGAAACGGCCCTGACCGTCGGGTTGACCGAGGAAGGGCAATCCTTGCTTCATCTCTTCCGGCAGCTCAGGGCCAGGTTTGAGAGAGCCCTGGAACAGGTACTGGCGATTGGCCTGCAGTTCCAGTTTGCCCATCACCTGCACCGCCTCCGAGCTCTGCTTGAGTTCGGCCACCAGACGGGAGTCGATGCAGGTCAGCTTGATCTCGGGATCCCCCAGCGGCAGCTTGCCGGCCGAGGTGTCTGCATCGGCGCCATACCAATAGAGGTTGCCGTAGAGGTTGTCACACCAGGGGTTGCCCTGGGCAAACTGATCGACCTTGAGCTGCAACTGACCCGCCACCGTCAGCGGGAACGGCAGCCGCATGGGCACCCGATCCAGCACCCAGGGTGCGGGCACATTGAGGGTAATGTCGCGACCAAAGGCGGCGCCGTTCCAGCCGACCACACCCTGGCCATTGAGGCCGCTGCGATCGCCGAAACGCAGAAAGACCTCAGGGGCGAAGCGCAGCAGTGACCAGCCGTTGAGCTCCCAGCGCAGCTGGGTCAGCGACTCGCTGGCATATTGCAGCCGGGCGACCTGGCCGCTCCAGAGGGTGCCGCTCACCCCTTCCAGCTGCACCAGGTTGGGCGGCAACGGCAGATGGCTCACCACCAGAGTAGCGGGCAGCTTCACCAACAGAAAACCGAGATAGGCCACCAGAAACAGGGCGGCGATCAGTACTTTTTTCTTCATAGAAAATGACTCAACTGAAAATGTCTGGCCTTGACCAGGCCCGGAGCTCCACAGGGACGAAATACCGGGCACTCGGCGGCACTCAGCCCGCTGGATGTCATTGGGGACGACTCAACTGCAAGCGTCTGACCTTGACCAGACCCGGGGCCAGATTCTCACGGGCCACCTCTATGACCTGCACCTGTACACCGTGCTGATCGGCTAGGCTCGCCAGCCAGATCAGCAGATCATCGAACGGCACTGTGTCGATCCACACCTGCAGCTCCTGACCCTGGGGTTGCAGACGGGCAATCTTGATCTTCTGGTTGAAGGCAGTGCGGTTCACCACACCTTCCAGGGTGCCGCTGGTGTCGATCTGGCGGCCCTGACCGCCCTGCATCGCCAGCACCTCTTCCCCCTTCTCTTTCAGCCAAGCGAGCGTCTGTTGCTGACTCAGCACCTGCCGCTCGCGCTCGGCGATGCGGTTGGCGATGGGCTGCCAGACGATCCAGTAGAAGAGCCCGATCAGCAAGCAGCTGCCACCTACTGCCACCAGCCGCTGCTCGCGGGCGCTGATACTGCGCCACCAGCCTTGTAGTTTGTCCATCATGATGATTTACCTTTCAGCACCAGTGCCCCCTCAACCTTGCCTTCTGTGCTGCGCACCTCACCCTGCTGCACCTCGAAACGCTTGCCCGCCAGCTCGCGAAAACGCTCTATCTCGGTGAAACCGGGCGCAGTCACCTGCAATCTCAGCTCGCCCCGGGCGGCGTCAAAACGCAGCACCTGCGGCTTGAGACCCGGCACCTCGGCGAAGGTGGGTGCCAGTTCGGTCAGCAACAAGAGCACGCCATCCTGCGGCGTCTGCCCCAGCAACTTGAGGTGCTGAACCATCTGGCTGCGCACGTTCACGATGCGGGTCTCCCCCGGGAAGATGCGGGTGTAGACCTGCCGGATCTCGGCTTTGAGAGCCTTGTCCTGCTCCGCCAGCTGATAGAGATGCACACCGCGCTGGGTCAGCGCCACCAACAGCAGCAAGCCGGCGACCACGGCAACCTTGCGCCACTGCAACCAGTAACGGGAGTATTCGGTTTGCGGCCGGTAGGGGCCCTGCAACAGGTTGGCCTGACAGTTCAACGCCCCTTTGGCCAGCAGCAGCATGGGCAGTTCGGGATCCGCCGCCTGCCAATTGGCATTCGGGATCGGCGGTACCGGGGTATGGCTGTGGATGGTGACCGGTTCGGCTTCGACCGCCAGCAACATGGCCAGCAGCGGCTCGTCGGCCACTATGCCCTGGCAAGGGCCCTGGCGCAGCAGCCACTCCTTGCCCAGTTGCAGGGCTGACCAGCCGTCTGCGGCCTGAGGCAGCGCCAGCACGTCCGGCAGCAGTTGCTGGCTCTTGAGGCCCGCCGCCTCCAGCCAGCCCAGCCAGGTCTGCATCTTCTCCTTGTCGACCGCCATCAGGTCCACATCGTGGCCCTCGTGGACCAGCACCACCAGATGCAGCTCATCCACATCGGAGGCGATTTGCTCCTCCAGCAGATAGGGCAAGGCGGCCGCGGCCTGGCGACTGTATTTGCCCGGCAGGCTAACCCGCCGGAAGATAAGGTCGCTGCCCGGCACCAGGGTCACCACGGGGCGGCCACCGGCACGCTCCCGCAGCTCGCCGAGGGCATGGGCCGAGGCCAGGGTACCAGAGGCAATGATCTCCTCCTCTTTCGCCGACCACACCAGCCACTCGACCGGTTGCTGCGCATTGGTCCCCAGACGGATGACCAGACTCTCGCTCACAAATATCTCTCCTGCCATTCCCGTCCGCATCCAGGGGATGGGCGGGAGCGCAGCCTTTGGCTGCTGTCCAATACGGATTCAGAGCGGGTTCGGCCATCAGCCGTCACCCACACCTGTTTGTTATTCGGCGCCACCGCTGAGGCGGCGCAGCATCACCAGCTTGTTGTCCTTGCCACGCACGAAGACACTCTCCAGCCTGGCCCGGGTATCACCGACTTCGGCGATCAATTTGGCTTCGAAATAGCTGCTCTTGACGTCCAGCGCCGCATCCAGCCCCTGGATGGTGCTCACCTGCACCGGCATCTGATCCGTCATCGCTTTCTTATCCTTCCACCCCTTCTGGGGGCGGCTGGTCAGCACCCGTTTGGCGTCATCGAGACCAACCTTGTCCTGATAAAGCGCCACCAGCAGCGCGGCCTGATCCGGCTTGATGGTGTTGATATTCACCACCAGCTTGTCGGTCGGCAAGGCGCACACATAGGGCGCCAGCCGGGCATACAGTTTGGCACTCACACCGCGTACTGCCCTCAGCTCATCCGTGCTGATCATCCACTGGTTCGCGGTCAGATAAGGGGGCGTCAGCCCTTCGTAATAGGCATCTTCGGCACCGTAGCTGGAGACCAGCGCCGTATCCTTGTCGGTCCAGTCGCGGATGGCATCGGTCAGCTGCACCGCCTCGTAATCCTCGACTTCGAGCTGCTTGAGCAGGGCGCGAAACGCCTTGACCTGATAGGGCTGCTTCTCGAGGTCATCGCCGCTCACCCCGTCTTTCAGGGGCACGCTCAGGCTGTTGAGGTTGAAGCAGGATTGCAGATCCCGCACCCGACCGGTCAGCTTGCCGTCATCCACCGGGAAGACAGCATCCTGCCTGGCCCAGTTCTGGCCCAGGCTCACCACATTGGGGTCGTCTTTAAAATCCTGAGCCAGCACCTTGCTCACCAGCGCCTCCGCCGACATGGCATACCACCATGCCTGCTTGCCGGCAGTGAGGTTGCCGGTGCGGCGCAGTTCCAGCTGCAAGCGACCGCTCATGTTGCTGGCGATGATCACCATCACCGACAAGATGAGCAGCACTACCAGCAGGGCCATGCCGCCCTGACGACCCGGTCTGGCTGCGTGCACTCCCCGATTGCCCCTAGTTGCCATTGTCAGCCCTCTGGCCACCGGCCCCTATCAGGCACTGACAGCGACGAATTGTGCCGTCATCTTCAGTAACGCTCAGGGGAAAACGACGATCAATTACCATTGTCAGCCCTCTGGCCACCGGCCCCGATGAGGAACTGACGGCGGATGGTGCCGTAATCCTCCAGATCCAGCTCCACCGCCAGGCCGTAAGGCAGCACGTTGCGCTGGGTCCACTCCTCCTTCCAGGCACCCTTGTCGTAAAAATAGAGCCGCAGCGCCGTCACCCGATCCAGCATGGGCTGAATGCGCGGCTCTGTGCCGATCACCGGATCCGGATAGAGGTAGCTCAGCCGCTCCAGCTTGTGATCCTTGAGACGCCAGCCAACCCGCTGCAAACCGGAGCGTGGCAGCATACCATCCGGATTGAGCCAGCCACCGCGAATGAAGGCCATGCCCCAGTCATCGCTCTGCTGGCCAAAACGGGATGCCGCCAGCAGCACCTTGTTGTTCTCGCCATCGATACGGCCACTGCGGGGTACCATCTGGGTGATGTCCCGCTCCATCAGGGTGAAGGCCAGCTGCAACTCGGAGAGACGGGCCTCTTTCTTCTTGGCCACCTCGTCACTGGTGAGCACCCCCTGCAGCACCTGATAGGCGCCCATGCTGAGGCTGGCGAAGATGGCGATGGCCACCAGCATCTCCAGCAGAGTAAAACCACCCTGACGGGACTTCATTTGGGTGTCGTTGACCAGGCTCATCGGCTGATATAGGTCCGGATCATGGCCACAGGACTCTCGGCCTTGGGGGCGGTACGCACTTCCATATCCAGTGCCTTGAAGTTGTTGTCGGCGGTGGCGACGCCGCGATAGCGCCAATACCAGGTCTGCCCAGCCATCTTCTCGTCCCCTTCCACCCAGCTGTCGCCGGGCCACTTGGCTTCGAGTTTCTGCTGCACCAGCTGGTTTTCCACCACCCAGGTCGCCAGCGTCTTCTCTTCCAGATAACTGAGTGCAGAGAGGTGTTCGCTGGCGGTTTTCATCACGGCAAGACCCGCGATGGCAAACACCGCCAGTGCAACCATGACCTCGAGCAATGTCATGCCACGGGCGTTCACTCCTCTTCCTCCTCGTCCTGCAGCAGTCGCAAACGGCCGAATTCATCCGCCTTGACAGTCCGCAGGTAGCGCACGTCCTCATTCTGCTGGGTCAGGGTCAATACGAAAGGGCTGAGCTCGCCACCGGGGAAGATCAGCACCTGGGGCGTGCGCTCCTTCTCGTCCCGACCCTGCTCGGTTTTCTCGTCGGACTCGGTCCGCCAGCTGAACCCTTCCAGCTCGATGGCCAGCGTCATCTCGTCCGGCAGTGTGACCTGCCCCAGGATCTTGTCATCGGTCAACGCCTGCCATTTGCGATCCTTGGCCCCGCGCTGCATGAACTGCCAGCCGTTCGCCTCGATACGCAGCCCCACCAGCCGACCATCCATCACTGAATACTCCTGCGCCTGTTGCAGGGTCGCCATGAAGCGGCGCGCCTGCTTGTCGAGCTCGCGATCGCCTCTGGCCCCTCCCATGCTGAGGGTGACGGCAGTGGCCACCAGCCCCATCAGCATGGCCACCAGCAATACTTCCAGCAGGGTGAAACCGGCTTGGCGATGACGAGACGAGGAGCCCCTCACGGCAGCCTCGCCCACAGCACCTTGATGGCAGCGCAATCAATCACTTATTGGAAATCCTTCAGATTCCAGTTGCCGATGTCGTCATCGGTACCGGCTTCGCCATCCAGCCCCATGGAGAAGATGTCGATCTTGCCGAACTGGCCCGGGCTCAGCAGCTGGTAAGGATTGCCCCAGGGATCCTGCGGCAGGCGCTTGATGTAGCCGCCGTCACGGTAGCTGCGCGGCTCGGGGGCGGCGGTCGGCTTGTTGACCAGCGCATCCAGGCCCTGCTCCGTGGTCGGGTAACGGTTGTTGTCCAGCTTGTACATGTCGAGGGCATTTTCCAGCGCCACTATATCGGAGACGGCTTTCTGCTGGTCAGCCTTCTCCTTGTTGCCCATCAGGTTGGGCACCACCAGGCTGGCCAGGATCCCGAGGATCACTATGACCACCATGACTTCCAGCAGGGTAAAACCGGATTGACGACGCTTTTGCATGACTTACTCCCTAACGAAATGAGATGGCATGAACCATCAACGATTAACTGTTAAACCGCGATCGTTCGATTACGCCTGCCGGCTAATCGAACCTGCGAGTTCGATTGGATTTGTAGGTTCGAATAGCGAAGCGTATTCGGACACCCGAACCTTACAGATTCACCATGTTGTTGAGCTCGAGGATCGGCTGCAGGATCGACATCACGATAAACAGCACGACCCCCGCCATGGAGACCACCAGCAGGGGCTCGAACACGCCGAGGGCTATGTTCACCTGGGTTTCAAATTCCCTGTCCTGGTTGTCCGCCGCCCGCTCCAGCATGTTGTCGAGCTCGCCGCTCTGCTCGCCGGAGGCGATCATGTGCAGCATCATGGGCGGAAAAATCTTGGTTTCATCCAGCGCCTTGCGCAGGCTGGTCCCCTCACGTACCCGTTCGGTGGCCTCACCAATGCGCGTGCGGGCAAAGTCGTTGGAGAGCACTTCGCCGGCGATCTTCATCCCCTCCAGCAAGGGCACGGCACTGGCATTGAGGATGCTCAAGGTGCGGGCGAAGCGGGCCGTGTTGAGACCACGGCTGACCCGGCCTATGACCGGCAAGCGCAGAATCACCTGATGCCAGTGACGGCGACGCTTCTCGTCGGTCAGCCACCAGCGCCAGACAAAGCCACCCAGGAACAGCAGCAGCAGGAACCAGAGGCCGTAATGCTGCATCAGCTCGCTGGTGCCGATGAGGAAACGGGTCGTCGCAGGCAACTGCTGGCCCATGTGTTCAAACTGGGCCACCACCTTGGGTACCACGGCAGTGAGCAGGATCGAAATGACCCCGACCGCCACCAGAGTGAGGACTATGGGGTAGATCATCGCCTGCAGCAGCTTGGTGCGCATGTGCTGGCGCTGCTCCGTGTAGTCGGCGAGCCGGTTCAGCACCTTCTCCAGATGACCGGACTTCTCCCCTGCCGCCACCATGGAGCGGAACAGCTGATCGAACACGTGGGGGAAGGCCCCCAGCGAATCGGCCAGCGAGTAGCCTTCTACCACCTTGCTGCGCACGGTTGCCACCAGGCTGCGCAAGTGAGCCTTTTCGCACTGCTCGGCCACTGCCCGCAGCGCCTCTTCGATAGTCAGGCCTGCACCAACCAGGGTCGCCAACTGGCGAGTAATGAGGGCCAGCTCGGAAGTGGAGGCACCACGGCGAAACAGCACGAAGCGATTCGCTTCCCGCTTTGCCTTCTCTGTGGTCTCGTTCACCTCGAGCGGGGTCAGCCCCTGCTCGCGCAGTTGCTGGCGTACCTGACGGGCCGAATCGCCCTCGGTCACCCCCTGCTTCTGGCGCCCCTTGCTGTCGAGGGCTTTGTATTCAAATGCTGACAATACTCTTGCTCCTCTGCCCTAGCACTGTGACGTCTTGCTATCCCGATTCAAATCACTTGCCTGACCGAACATCAATCTTCCCGGGTCACCCGCAGCACTTCTTCAAGGCTGGTCTGGCCCTTGAGCACCTTGTCGATGCCATCCCGGCGGATGCTGGGGGTATGACCGCGGATCAGCCGCTCTATGGCCAGTTCGCCGCTGGCGCTGTGGATCGCCTCGCGCACCGCCTCGTCGATCACCACCAGCTCGTGAATACCGGTCCGGCCGCGATAGCCGGTGTGGTTGCACTGCTCGCAACCAACCGGGCGCCACACCTGCTGATCCGGCGCCAGCTCCATACCCATGGCCTCCCGCTCCTGCTCAGTGATGGGGCGTGGAGTGCGGCAATCGGGACAGAGGGTACGCACCAGCCGCTGGGCCAGTACCGCCAGCAAGGATGAGGAGAGCAGGAAAGGCTCTATCCCCATGTCCCGCATTCGGGTGATGGCGCCGATGGCAGTGTTGGTGTGCAGGGTCGACATCACCAGGTGACCGGTCAGCGACGCCTGCACCGCTATCTGGGCGGTTTCCAGATCCCGGATTTCCCCCACCATCACCACGTCCGGGTCCTGACGCAAGATGGCGCGCAGGCCGCGGGCGAAGGTCATGTCCACCTTGGTGTTGACCTGGGTCTGGCCCACCCCTTCGAGGTCATATTCGATGGGATCTTCCACCGTCAGTATGTTGCGGTCCCGCGAGTTGATCTCGGAGAGCGCCGCATACAGGGTGGTGGACTTGCCCGAACCGGTCGGGCCCGTCACCAATATGATGCCGTGGGGCTTGCGAATGAGTTCGCTGATGATGTTGCGGTTGGCCAGCGTCATGCCGAGCTGCTTGAGCTCGAGGCGCACGTTGTTCTTGTCGAGCAGACGCAATACCACCCGCTCGCCATAGCTGGACGGCATGGTCGAAACCCGCACGTCCACCGCCCGACCACCGATACGCAATGAGATGCGGCCATCCTGTGGGACCCGCTTCTCGGCGATGTCCATCCGCGACATGACCTTGATGCGCGACACCAGCAGGGAGGCCAGCTTGCGATGGGGACGCAGTATCTCCCGCAGCACGCCATCGATGCGGAAGCGAATGACCAGCACCCGTTCGAAGGTCTCGATATGGATGTCGGACGCCTCCTCTTTTATCGCCTCGCTCAACATGGCGTTGATGAGGCGAATGATGGGGGCGTCGTCATCGGCGTCCAGCAGATCCTCGCTTTGCGGCAGCTCTTCGGCCAGGGCAAAGAAGTCCATCTCGTTGCCGAGATCTTCCATCAGCTGGCGCGCCTCGGAAGAGTCGCGCTGGTAGTGAGCCATCAGCAACTCTTCAAAAGCATCGTTCTCGAGCTGCTCCACCTCGAAGGCGCAGCCCGCTACCCGCCGAACTTCCAGCAGGGTTTGCGGCGCGACCCCCTGACGACAGAGCAGCAAGGGAGTCCCCTGCCGTTCGGTCAGAATGACACCGAAGTTGCGGGCAAAGGCAAACGGCAGCTCGGGCAGGGCTGCTGGCAGATCCGTTCCATCAAGCTGGTACGCCGCCATTACTTGTTACCCTGTACGAACGGCTGTGCTCCATCGGCCGTCGCCTGCTGGCGGGCCTTCATCAGCTCGATCTGCTTCTGTATCTCGGGCGACTGGACCACATCCTGCCCGTATTCGGGCAGCACCTGCCCGTATTCGGGCAGCACCTGCCGATCCGGCGAGGTGGCATATCCCTTTTGAGCCGCCGCCTCCAGCTGTTGAGCGCGGAACAGGGTGTACTTGTTGCTGGATATCCCCGAATAGACGTTGGCATCGCGCAATATGGTGGGGCGGATAAAGACCATCAGGTTGCGCTTGGAGGTGGTGTTGGAAGTAGATCGGAACAGGTAGCCCAGCACGGGAATGTCGCCCAGCAAAGGCACCTTGGAGACCTTCTCCTGAGTCTGCTCATCCATCAGACCGCCCAGCACCACGGTTTCGCCACTTTTGACCAGCACGGCGTTCTTGATGGTGCGGGTATCGAAGGTGGGACCCAAGGTAGCCGTACCTGTAGCCTGTTTCTGCGCGACACTGGAGACCTCCTGCTCGATATTGAGCAGCACTGAATCCCCTTCGTTTATTTGCGGCGTCACCGTCAACTTGGTGCCCACCGTCTTGCGCTCTATGGTATTGAACACCTGATCGCTGGTGGTGGAACTCTGGGAGCCGCTCTGCACCGGCACTTCCTGACCCACGTTGAAGGAGGCTTCCTTGTTGTCCATGGTGACGATACTCGGGGTGGAGAGAATATCGCTCTTGGTGTTGGTGGAGAGCGCCGTCACCAGTGCAGCCCAGTTGCCATGGTAGAAACCGGCGGCCATGCCGTTGAAGTCTTTTGCCAAGGCAGCCAGACCTGTGGTGGTGCCATTATCCTTGTAGTCTTTGGCGGCGATGGCCACCGAGCCAATGGGCAGAGTAGTGTCGGTAAACTGGGTTCCGCCACCGTTGGTATTGGCCCACTGAACCCCCAGGTTGAGGCCGTCACCGTCGGCGATTTCGACGATGATCGCCTCCACCAGCACCTGAGCACGGCGGATATCCAACTTGGCAACCACCTGCTCCAGCTCGGCCATCACATCCGGCTGGGCCGTGATGACCAGCGCATTGGTGGTCTCGTCGGCCGAGATGGCCAGCTTGCCACCACCTATGCTGGCGTTGCCGCCACCGGCCGTGGTGCCGCCCCCCTTCTTGTCCGCTTCTATGCTGGTGCTGACGCCCTTGAGCACCTCCACCATGTCCTTGGCCTTGCCATATTTGAGGTAGAAGACCCGGGTATTGCCCTGGCTCTGCAGGTCGCGGTCGAGCTGGCGCACCATCTGTATGATGCGAGCCCGCGCCTTGGGTTCACCACTGACCACCACGGAATTGGTGCGCTCATCGGCCACTACCTTGGGCGCCAGCAGCAGGGAAGTGTTGCCGCCCTGGGTGTTGCCATCCTTGTTGAGGTTGGTCACCAGTCGCACCATCTCGCCGGCGGAGGCATATCTCAACTTGATGATGTCCACTTCCTGATCGCCCGCCTTGTCGACCCGGCGCACCACTTCCACCAGACGGTTGACCACGGCGGCACGGCCGGTGATGAGCAGCACGTTGGAGGGATCGTAATGCACCACGTTGCCGCCACCGGCGTTGTCGTTGAGCTGACGCAGCAAGGGGGCCAGTTCACGCACCGAGACATTGCGCACCGGCACCACCCGGGTCACCATCTCGTCGCCAATGCCCGGGTTGGTCTCATCCACCACGGGGATGGCCGAGGTCTTGGCATCCTTGGAGCGCACAACCTTGAGCACGCCGTTATCCATGGGCACAACGGCAAAGCCATAGACGTCGAGCACGCTCAGGAAGAACTGGTAATACTGCTCTTCGTTGAGCAGGTCGTAGCTGCGGACGTTGATCTTGCCGCGCACCGAAGGCTCTATGATGATGGTCTTGCTCAGGTTCTTGCCGACCGTGTTGATGAACTCTTCGATGTCGGCATTCTTGAAGCTGGCAGAATACTCGGTGGCCCAGGCAGAGCCTGCCATCATCAGCGCCGCCGCGACCGTGGCAAGACGCCAGCTCTTCCCTTTATTTATCATTCTTGGTGCTACTCCAAATCATTATTCTGACAAGCCGACATAAACGTCGTAGAGCTGTCCCTGCCGTTCGACGGTGACGGTCATTTCCGTGGCGCCTGCCACCTGCTGCATCGCCTGCATGGCCTGAGCGTTATCCCGCAGATCCAGACCATTGATGCTGACCGCCATGTCATTGGCGACCAGACCGAGTTGATTGAACAGTTCTGGATTGCTGCCCGGATTGAGGCGATAGCCGACCATGCGGCCATCCACTCGTACCGGTGAAATATTGAGGTAATCGGTGATCTTGCCGGGGTTGCCCAGCAATTCGCTGCGCACCGAGGAGAGCTTCTCATCCGGGTTGCCCTGCTTGGGCAGGGGTTTGCCGTACTCTTCCCCGTCCAGCATCAGAGTCTCGTCACGCGCGTCACGTTCTATGATGACGCGGTCGGCAAACACCTGGCGAACCTTGGCCTGGGTGCCATCGATGAAGTCACCTATGCCATAGGAATTTTGCACACCGCTGTGAGCTATGATGGCAATGGACTTGGCGGGATCGGAACTGGCCAGCACACCGTTGAGCTGCGCATTGAGCTGGGTCTTGGGTGCGTCGGCTGCGACAGCATCGGCCGCCCGGGCCTGCTGCTTCGCCTTGCCAAACAGTGCCAGCCGGCTGACGCCGCCGAGATCGAGCCGGGCCTTGCCCTGACCCTGACTGCCTGCCACGGCCGGTTGCCAGGGCTGACTGCTCTGCTGGCTACCGAGATCCAGCAGCCGCCAGGTAAGACCGGCGCACTGGTGGGCCAGCAACAGCAGCAAGAGCCAGAACAGGGGCTGGCTGAAACGGGAGAGCGGCACGGTTTTGCAACGGGCCAGAAGGGAGCTCAACAAGTCATCCCTGAACGGTAGCGTCATGTTTATCAATATATTCTGGCTTCCAAATCGGTTGGCTATTGTGTACGGCAATGGACCCAGAGACAACCGACCGGATGGTATCAAGCTGTGAAAATTGACATTCCGTCACACCATCAGCCCCCTGTTTCTATCCCGAGGCCTGCCTCTGGTATAATCAGGCTCCCCTTTCAGCCATCCCGGAGTCGATTCATGCCGAATCCCGCAGAAACCACAACCCAGGTCCGCCTCGACAAATGGTTGTGGGCCGCGCGTTTTTACAAGACCCGCAGCCTGGCCCGCGATCAGATTGAAGGGGGCAAGGTGCACTATAACGGCCAGCGCAGCAAACCTGGCAAGGCCGTTGAAGCCGGCGCCCTCATCCGTGTCTGGCAGGGCCAGGACGAGCGGGAGGTGCGGGTACTGCAAGTGAGCGAACAGCGCAAGTCCGCCCCGCTGGCCCAGCTGCTCTATGAAGAGACGGAAGCCAGCCTGAAAAAACGGGCCGAGAACAGCGAGGCGCGCCGCTTCAACAGCCAGTTTGCCCCAAGCCCCGAGCGTCGTCCCGACAAGCAGGAGCGGCGCCAGCTGATCAAGGTCAAGCAATACTGACTCGCCAACGTGGCCCTTTTATGACGACAGGGGGCGAGATAAGTTCCTAACCACCTGTTTATTATTGTTTTTATCTATTCACCTCACCTAAAAACCCAGGAATGCATGATGAGTAACCAAGATCTCCTGTATCGCTATCTGTTTGAAGAGTACGAAGTCCGGGGTGAGCTGGTCCAGCTGGATCACACCTACCGCCACGTGGTGGAAGCCCAGAGTTATCCGGTGCAGGTGCAAAAATTGTTGGGTGAACTGCTGGTCGCCACCAGCCTGCTGACCGCCACCCTCAAGTTCGAAGGCTCCATCACTGTGCAGTTGCAGGGTGATGGCCCTGTCCGTCTGGCGGTGATCAACGGTGACAACAACCAGCAGTTGCGCGGCGTGGCCCGCTATGAAGGGGAGCTGCCGAGCGATGGCAAGCTGCAGAGCCTGATTGGCAACGGCCAGCTGATCATCACCATCACTCCGGAGCAGGGCGAGCGCTATCAGGGCATCATAGCCCTGGACGCCGATACCCTGGCAGGTTGCCTGGAGCACTACTTCGCCCAATCCGAACAGCTGGCCACCAAGCTCTGGATCCGTACCGGCTACCACCAGGGTGAACCGCGCGCCGCCGGCATATTGCTGCAGGCGTTGCCCGCCCAGAGCGAGGATCACAGCGCAGATTTCGATCACCTGACCCAGCTTACCGCCACCATCAAGGATGAAGAGCTGTTCGGGCTGGAAGCGGAAGAGATCCTCTACCGTCTCTACCACCAGGACAAGGTGCGGGTGTTCGATCCCCAGGCAGTCGAATTCCGTTGCACCTGCTCCCGCGCACGCTGTGAAGGGGCCCTGCTGCAGATAGAAAAGGAAGAAGTCTTGGAGATGGTGCAGGAGCTCGGCAAGATCGACATGCACTGTGATTATTGCGGCGCCCAGTACCAATTTGATGGGATCGACGTCGAAACCCTGTTCAGCAGGGCTCCCGATAATGATGCAAACAAGTTACACTAATTGAAGGCGGGCAAAACCCGCCTTTAACTTAAATAACAAAAAAATACCCTATTTTATAAAGTTTGATGGCGATCTCTAAACTCTACCACCTAAGTGATAGGATGAATGCCAGATAGAACCCTACCAACCTCTGAACCCAGGAGAATACAATGACAATCGTGGCAGAACCCACCCTGGCCCAACAATTAGAACTGGACCAGTACGGCATCAAAAACAGCCAAGAAATCGTTCGCAATCCTTCCTACGAGCAGCTGTTCGCGGAAGAGACACGTTCTGACCTGGAAGGGTTCGAGCGCGGTGTAGTGACTGAACTGGGCGCCGTTAATGTCAACACCGGTATCTTTACAGGCCGCTCCCCGAAAGATAAATATATCGTCAAAGACGCCACCACCCAGAATACTGTGTGGTGGTCTGACCAGGGTAAAAACGATAACAAAGCCATTACCCCGGAAGTGTGGTCACATCTGAAATCCCTGGTGACCAAACAGCTCTCCGGCAAGCGCCTGTTTGTGGTCGATGGCTTCTGCGGTGCCAACCCGGATACCCGTCTGGCCGTGCGCGTCATCACAGAGGTGGCCTGGCAGGCTCACTTCGTCAAGAACATGTTCATTCGCCCGAGCGATGAAGAGCTGAAAGCCTTCAAACCTGACTTCGTGGTGATGAACGGTGCCAAATGCACCAACCCGAACTGGAAGGAACAGGGTCTCAACTCCGAGAACTTCGTTGCCTTCAACCTCACCGAGAAGATCCAGCTCATCGGCGGCACCTGGTACGGTGGCGAGATGAAGAAAGGGATGTTCTCCATGATGAACTACTTCCTGCCCCTGCGCGGTATTGCCTCCATGCACTGCTCCGCCAACGTGGGTCAGGACGGCGACGTTGCCATCTTCTTCGGCCTCTCCGGCACCGGCAAGACCACCCTCTCCACCGATCCCAAGCGTCAGCTGATCGGCGATGACGAGCACGGCTGGGACGATGACGGCGTGTTCAACTTCGAAGGGGGCTGCTACGCCAAGACCATCAAGCTCTCCAAAGAAGCCGAGCCGGACATCTTCAACGCCATCCGTCGCGATGCGCTGCTGGAAAACGTGACCGTTGCTGCCGATGGCACCATCGACTTCGATGATGGCTCCAAGACCGAGAACACCCGTGTCTCCTACCCCATCTATCACATCGAGAACATCGTCAAGCCGGTCTCCAAGGCGGGTCATGCCAACAAGGTGATCTTCCTGACTGCCGACGCTTTCGGCGTGCTGCCCCCGGTTTCCAAGCTGACCAAGGAGCAGACCAAGTACCACTTCCTGTCTGGCTTCACCGCCAAACTGGCCGGTACCGAGCGCGGCATCACAGAGCCGACTCCGACCTTCTCCTCCTGCTTCGGTGCGGCCTTCCTCAGCCTGCATCCGACCAAGTACGGTCAGGAGCTGGTGAAGCGGATGGAAGCGGCCGGCGCGGAAGCCTATCTGGTCAACACCGGCTGGAATGGCACCGGCAAGCGCATCTCCATCAAGGATACCCGCGCCATAATTGACGCCATCCTGGACGGTTCCATCGAGAAAGCCGAGACCAAGATACTGCCGGTCTTCAATCTGGAAGTGCCGACCGCACTGCACGACGTGAACCCGGCGATCCTCGACCCGCGTGACACTTATGCCGACAAGGCCGAGTGGGACGCCAAGGCAGAGGATCTGGCCCAGCGCTTCATCAAGAACTTCGAGCGTTTCACCGACAACGAAGAGGGCAAGCGCCTGGTCGCGGCAGGTCCGCAGCTGTAACGCCAGCACCCGTCTTCTTGCAAACTCCAATACCGGTCAGCCCTGCTGACCGGTATTTTTTTAACCAGATGGCGGCGTTTGATCCCCCCCAAACCTTGCCTTGTGGGCGGTTGCGCGTTAGATTCAGCCCAACTTTATACAATATACAATTTTGTAACGATTCCCCTGTGACCCGACCATGACCCCACCCTACAAGACCCGAACCCAGATGGTGATGGAGAACCTCCGCGGCCGGATCCTGCGTGGGGAGTTTCCCGCCGGCGCCCCTCTTCGTCAGGATGCCATCGCCAAGGAGCTGGCGGTGAGCCGCATTCCGGTGCGGGAAGCCCTGATGCAACTGGAGGCCCAGGGACTGGTGAAATTCGAGGCCCACCGCGGCGCCGTGGTCACCATGCTGGACGCCTCGGCCATCGAGGAGCTCTTTTATTTGCGAGCCCTGCTGGAAGCCGATACCCTGTTTCACGCCGTCGACCTGATGACGGAGGAGACCTTTGCCAAGGCAGAGGCCATCCTGGCCCAGTTTGATCAGGCGCTCGAGTCAGGCACCCAGATCGAACACTGGGCAGAGTTGAACCACAGTTTTCACGCCACCCTCTATCAGGCTGCCGGTCGCCCCCAGGCGCTGGAGCTGATTGCCCAGATCAATCTGAGCTGTGACCGCTATGTACGCTTCGAGCTGCTGTTTGCCAGCGACGGAGTGGACAAGGCCGAACGTGAGCACGCCCAGTTGCTGGCGCTGTGTCGCGCCCGCCGCAAACACGAGGCTGTGGTGCTGCTCAAACAACATATCGAGGCGGCTGGCCAGTCGATCAAACGGATCCTGGACAGCGGCCACAACCACTGAACACTCACATCACTACAATCTGGCATTAACGACATGAATCATTTCGAGATTATTGAAACCCGCGTCGCCCAGGTCAGGGCCGCTCTGGCCATTCAAGAGCTGGACGCCTTCATAGTCCCCCACGATGACGAGCACCTGGGCGAATACATTCCAGCCTACGCAGAGCGTCTGGACTGGATCACGGGTTTCAACGGCTCCGCCGGGCTCGCCATCATAATGGCGCAGCGGGCGGCCCTGTTCATCGACGGTCGTTACACGGTGCAGGCCCGCATGCAGGCACCGGCCGAGCTATTCGAGTTTCTTCACCTGAACGAAGATCCCCATGTGCAGTGGCTGGCTGAACAACTGCCGTCCGGTTCCCGGGTCGGCTTTGACGCCCGCCTGCACAGCCTGGCCTGGTATCAACACGCCAAGGCCCTGCTGACCGAACGTGGCATCGAGCTGGTACGGGTCGATGAGAACCCCATCGACCTGCACTGGAGCGATCGCCCCGCGCCGACCAAAACCCCTGTCATTCTCTACAGCGAAGAGCTGGCAGGCCAGTCGAGCCAGGCCAAGCGCGAACTGCTGGCCACAGACCTGCGCAAGCGCGGGCTGGATGCCGTACTGCTGACCCAGGCCGAGCCCATCAACTGGCTGCTCAACCTGCGTGGCCGTGACGTGGAGCGTCTGCCGGTAGTGCTGGGTTTTGCGGTGCTCTACGCCAACACCAGCATGGATTTCTTCGTCGACACCGACAAGATTGACTGCATCGCCTTCTCCAAACATGTGGGACAGGATGTCTCCGTCTACCCCATCGACAAGCTGGGTGATGTGCTGCAACGCATTGGTGAAAACCAGCAAAGAGTACTGGCCGATCCCAACACGGCCAACGCCTGGACCCAGCTCATCATGGAAGAGGCAGGCGCCATCCTGGTGGCCGGTCAGGATCCGACCATGCTGCCGAAGGCGTGCAAGAACCCGGTGGAGCTGGCCGGCATGCAGCGCGCCCACCTGCGTGACGGCGTCGCCGTTACCCGTTTCCTCGCCTGGCTGGATCGGCTGATCGCCTCCGGCGAATTCGAGGGGGTGGATGAAGGCACCCTGGCAGATCAGCTGGAAGCCTTCCGTCACGAGCAGGAACACTACGTCGAGCCGAGCTTTGACACCATTTCGGCGCTGGGGCCCAACGCCGCCATGTGCCACTACCGTCACACCAACGGCACACCACGCCCCTTCGGTCAGGACAGCATCTATCTGGTGGATTCCGGTGCCCAGTATCTGGACGGCACCACTGACATCACCCGCACCGTCAAGGTGGGTGAGGTGACTGACGAGCACAAGGCCATGTTTACCCGGGTGCTGCAGGGCCATATCGCGCTGGATCAGGCCCGCTTCCCGCGCGGTACCGCCGGCATCCAGCTCGACGTGCTGGCCCGCATGCCGCTGTGGCAGGCGGGTTACAACTATGACCACGGCACAGGCCATGGTGTCGGTCACTTCCTGAGCGTGCACGAAGGCCCCCAGCGCATCGCGCCCAAGGGGAGCCTGGTGGCGCTGCAACCGGGCATGGTGCTCTCCAACGAGCCGGGTTACTACCGGGAAGATGCGTTCGGCATCCGCTGCGAAAACCTGGTGGTCGTGACCGAACAGGAACAGATGGGCGAACTGGCGATGCTGGGCTTCGAGCGCCTGACTTATGTGCCGTTCGATACCCGCCTCATCGATCGCAGCCTGCTGAGCCCGGCCGAGTTCCGCTGGATCAACGAATACCATGTCGAGGTGTTCCGCCGCCTGAGCCCCATGCTGGAGGGCGAGGATCTCCTCTGGCTGGAACAAGCAACCAGCCTCATCTGATGACACAGGGCCTGCGGGCCCTGTTTTTTTGCCTCACGTCTTGACCTGTATCAACACCCAGTCCCCTCAGGTCAGGACAATGACCGCCATGAAACCCCATGATCCCGACTCAATGCACAGCACTCGTGCCAGCAAGGCATCCGAGCACCCCAGGCTCAAGCGGGAGCAGCAAACGGTCAGCGCCATGATCCGCCTCTACTGCCACCACCACCATCAGGATCCCGCCTGTCGGCACTGCCAGCAGTTGCAAGCCTTCGCCCACCAGCGACTGCGGCGCTGCCGTTATGGTCACGGCCACAAACCGACCTGCGCCAACTGCCACATCCACTGCTATGCCCCCGCCATGCGCAAACAGATCCAGCAGATCATGAAATGGAGCGGCCCGCGCATGCTGTGGCGTCACCCCTGGCTTGCCCTGTGCCATCTGCTGGACAGCCGCCGCAAGGCCCCAAGATTGCCCAACAGCCGGCCCCTGCCGCCCTGACACAGACCTTCGACCACGCGCGCCCGACATCATCAGGTAAGCTTGCATCAGCCAGGATGGCCCACTAACCTGTGACTCCTTTGACTGCCGCACGGCAGCACGAATGCAATGACAGGAGCCCGGATGCATCAGCCCCCCGTTTTGAGAGTGGCCACCCACGCCGACATGCACGCCATCTGGCAGATAGACGTCAACGTCTTCGGGGAGGATGTCTATCCAGGCTTCTTCTTTCGCCAGGCCATGGATCTCTGGCCCGAGCTGCTGCTGGTGGCCGAACTGGATGGCAAGCTGCTTGGCTATGCCCTGGGTGGATTGGGACAGGATCGGTCGCAAGGCTGGCTGCTCTCCCTGGCTGTGTTGCCCGAGGCGCGCGGCTTCGGTCTTGCCGAGCGCATGATGCTGCAGCTGGAGCAGGCACTGACCCAGGTGCTGGTCGAACGCGTCAGACTGACGGTGGATCCGGCCAATCCGGCCAAACGCCTCTACTTTCGACTCGGTTATCAGCAAGTTGCCGAGGAGCGCGACTATTTCGGCCCGGGTGAAGATCGCCTGCTGCTGGAAAAAAGCCTCGGCTAATCCCGCTGCAGGCGTCGCCTCCCGTCCCCGAGTCTCATAATTGGTTACACTTTGCTGGTTTCATGCTCAATCCGGTTGGCGTAAAGTTGCACTCACTGACCGAATTAACCAGATTAGATGCCAGCCCAGGAGGCCCATCATGTTGAAACGTATGACCCTTATCGCCTTGTTGGCCGCCACCACTGCCACCACCCTCAGCGGCTGTGCCAACAGCGATGTCTACTCCGGCGATGTCTACACCAAGGATCGTGCCAAGCAGGTCCAGACAGTGAGCTACGGCACCATACTCTCCACCCGCCCGGTCAAGATCCAGGCCGATGAGAACTCTCTGGTCGGCACCATAGGCGGCGCCGTGGTCGGTGGCCTGCTCGGCAGCACCATAGGGGGTGGCCGGGGCAGCGATATCGCCGCCGCCGGTGGTGCCATCGCAGGTGCCGCCGCCGGTAAAGCTGCCGGCGACAAGCTCAATCAGGTTGACGGTGTCGAGCTCGAGATCAAGAAAGAGAACGGCGAATCCATCGTGGTGGTGCAAAAAGCCAGCCCCACCTTCGTACCTGGCGCCCGGGTACGCATGACCCAAGGCAACGGCAGCATCAACGTGGCCGTGGTGAACTAAGCACAGACCACCAGCCGCCCACGAAAAAGCCCTCGCACTGCGAGGGCTTTTTTTATCGTGTTTTCCAGCCAGGGTTACTGACGGATCAGGCGGAAGATGGCGTAGCCCGGATGCTTGGCATCGTCCATCGGCAGGGTGGACTTGTACTCCAGATCCGCGCCGGCCAGTTGTTTGGCCTCCTCGCGGGGAGAGGAGTAGAGCCGCACGTCCACGTTGGCGGGCAGGGCCTTCATGTGCCAGTTGTTGTTGGCCGCCGGGCTGAAACCACCCGGGTTGTCGGCAGACTGGGCCTTCAGGTACTGGGCAATGATCTCCCGCGTCTCGGAGGGATCTTCATGCACTATGTTGCTGCCGTCTATGCCCGGGAAATGACCGCCACCGCTGGCGCGGTAGTTGTTGGTCACCACGTAGAACTTCTGGACCGGGTCAATGGGCTGGCCGTTGAAGGTGAGCGCACTGATGCGCTGGCCGTTGCTGACCTTGTCCCCTTCCTTGTTGTACCGGGCCGGCTGGGTGATATCCACTTCATAGTTCACGCCATCGATCACATCGAAGTTGTAGGTGGGGAACTTCTCGTTCACCAGCCACTGCACCTCTGTCTTGCCGGTGTCGATCTGGTTGAACTGACCGGCGCTCATCTCCAGCCACTCCTTGACGGTGGCCCCGTTCACTTCGACCACCTGCAAGGTGTTCGGATAGATATAGAGGTCGGAGACGTTGCGCAGGGAGATGTCGCCCTGGGCCACATAAGTGAAGTCATTGATGCCGTTGCGACCGCCACGGAAGGGGGCCGCCACCGACAAAATGGGGTAGGACTCCTTGAGCAGACCGTCTTGTTGCAGCTGTTCGGCATAGCGGCGCTGGGCATCGCTCACCAGTTGCACCGAAGGGTCGTCCTGTACCAGAGCGAAGAAGCTGTGGATGGAGGAGGTGATCTTGCCGAGCGGTTCATCCAGCCACTGGTTGGTGGCATCGTGATCCGCCTGCACCAGATCGACGACTCGCTGATCCACGGCGCTGCCTTCACTGGAATCGATCTTGCGCAGGCTGGCCTGGCTTTGCTTCACCTGCCACTTGCCCTCAACCTGCTCCAGGGTGAGGTCTATGATGCCCAGATGGTTGCCCCAATAGCCTGGCATCACGGTTGGCACGCCGCTCAGGGTACCGGCCTGGTTGTCCACCTCCGGCAGATCCGGGAAATCACCGGGGAAGTTCTTGTGGGCATGCCCCAGCATGAGGGCATCCACCCCTTTTACCTTGGCCAGGTGCCAGGCGGAGTTCTCCATCATGGCTTCGTAGCTGCTGGCGTTGATGCCGGTGTGGGCGACCACGACCACTATGTCGGCGCCCTTGGCACGCAACTCTGGCACATAGTGGTTGGCGGTCTCGACCATGTCGGCCACCACCACCTTGCCTTCCAGATGACGCTTGTCCCACTGCAGCACCTGCGGCGGAGTCAGCCCCAATATGCCCACCTTGACGGTCTGCTCCTGCCCCTTGTCATCCTTCACCTTACGCTCCAGCAGCAGGTAAGGGGTGAACTTGTTGCCACTCCAGTCGATCTGCCCCTTGGCATCGCGCTTGAAGGCGCCCGCCTCGAACACGTTGGCGTTCACATAGGGGAACTTGGCACCCTGCAGTGTCTTGGTGAGGTAATCCAGCCCATAGTTGAATTCGTGGTTGCCCAGGTTTCCGGCATCATAACCCAGCTCGTTCATGGCCTTGAACACGGGGTGGGCCTGCTTGTCGAGGTAACCGGCGCCCGATTGCTCGAAGATGTAATCCGCCAGCGGCGTGCCCTGGAGCAGGTCACCGTTGTCGAGCAGCAGGTTGTTGGGATTTTCCGAGCGCGCCGCACGGATCAGCAAGGCGGTACGGGAGAGGCCAAACTTGCGATCTTCCTTGTTCTGGTAGTAATCGTATCCCAGCACGTTGGAGTGGATATCGGAGGTCTGGATCAGACGCAGGGCCACAGCGCCCGGTTGCGTCTTGCTGTCGCTTTCATTGCTACAGGCAGACAACAGCACTATGGCTGCAATAGCACCCAGCTTCATGGTTTTATTCACTGTTTTTTCCCTTTTATTATGAGTGTCGCTTTACCAGCGACGGGAATTTAACAGACGAATATGTCATGGCATGAAGCCGGGATTAATTTTTATGAGGTGTGGCACAAAAATAGCCTTATGAGGCCAGCAAGGCCCCACTCGCCAGTTGCAATGCCAGTCCCAACATGATTAAACCAACAATAGTATCAATAGCTTGCTGCACCCGGCCCCGTGCAAGCCAGGGTGAGAGCGCGGCCGCACCAAAGGCGAGACTGTAGAACCAGACCAGGGAAGCCAGCATGGCCCCTGCCGCAAAGGCCGGGCGCAACGGTTCGGCAAACTGGCTGCCAAAGGAGCCGAGCAGCATCAGGGTATCCAGATAGACGTGAGGATTGAGCAGGGTCACCCCGAGCGTCATGGCCAGCACGCTCTTGACCCCCATCAGCCGGGGTGAATCCACCAGCGCAGCCCCCTGCCCTTGCCAGGCACTGCGCAGGGAGCGAATGCCGAACCAGCAAAGAAACAGCACACCACCCCAGGTCAGCAGCGCCAGCCCGATGGGACTGGCTGCCAGCAGGTTGGCCCCGCCGAATACCCCAATCCCGATCAGGATGAGATCACACAGACAGCAGAGGGTCGCAGCCAGCAGATGGTGATTGCGATGTATGCCCCGGCTCAGCACGAAAGCGTTCTGGGCACCAATGGGAATGATCATGGCAAGGCCAAGGGTGAAGCCTTGCAGAGTGGTCGCGAACATGGATAAACCGTCCAGAAGAGTGAGTGGACGGCACTATAAAGGGCGGTGGGGTGTTCAGAGAAATTCATTAATCTGCTGAGTGATTCATTTCTCTAATCAAGCGGGATCCTGAGGGCAGGGATGAATTCCATCCGGCACCAACTGTCAATTGCATGATCTGACAATTGTGAGCCTGTCGCTCTGCCCCGAGAATCATTGGGTTTTATTGCATCAGCTTGGGGAAGTTGGTGACAACGACCTGCTCCAGATTGGGCAGCAAAATGCCACTGCTCACCCCCTTGGCGATGGCCTGGTAGCGATTCATCGACCCCGTTTTACGGGTGACCTGATTGAGGTGGTAGTTCACGGTACGTTCCGTGATCCCCAGGATGCAGGCAATTTCACCCGACGTTTTCCCTTCGCTGGCCCAGAACAGGCATTCGGTCTCACGGTCAGTCAGGGCCTCCTGAGGGTCATCTTCCCGCAGACTGACCCGCACAATCCGGATCGCCGCCTCGAAGATGTAGTTGGACATCCAGGAGAGGATGGGCGAGGACTCCAGCAGCAGATCGCTTGACGCCCGCTCGGCGGTGATGAACGACAGTATGCCGTTTTCCCCCGCCGCACCGTGCAGCGGAAACGAAATACCGTTTCGCAGCCCGAACTCCGCCGCCAACCCCATCACATCCAGACTGCCCTCTTGCAGAAAACGCGCCCGTTCATCCAGTCGGTTCCAATAAATGGGCAAGGTCTGCTTGCGGGCCAGCTGGATGATGGGATCACAGGCCAGCATATGGTTGGCCGTATAGGCCTGCACCCAGGAGTCAGGGCACTGATTGAACAGCACCACCTTGGGCCTTTGCATCGACATGGGAATGATCAGTGCGAACCGGTAGTAGTCATAGCCCATACCGAGCGTGAATCGACCGATCAACTCGGCCAAACGATCCCCGTCTGTTACCGAAGTGAAATGTTCGAGGTACTCAAGCAGTTGGTCTTGTTTCATATGCTAGCCCCCCTGGCCAGGGCCTCGATTATAGCGCCGAACACTGAAATGGAGACATCTGAATGCTTGTTTTCAAAGGAAAATTAAAAGAACACCCCAGATGGGAGGTAGAAAACGAGCTTTATCGCTTCCGTAATCGCGTCTTCTCCGATCGTCTCGGCTGGGATGTGGAGTCTCACCGTGGTCTGGAGCAGGACAGCTTCGACACCCCAGACACCCATTGGGTGCTGATCGAGGACGAAGAAGGCCTGTGCGGCTGCATCCGTCTGCTCAGTTGCGCCCAGGATTACATGCTGCCCAGCATATTCCCCACCGCTCTCGCCGGGGAGATGGCACCACGCAGCAGCGATGTGTGGGAACTGACTCGCCTCGCCATCGACGCCAACCGGGCGCCGCGCATGGGCAACGGGGTGAGCGAGCTGACCTGCGTCATCTTCCGCGAGGTTTATGCCTTCGCCAGGGCGAAGGGGATCCGGGAACTGGTCGCCGTGGTCAGCCTGCCGGTGGAGCGTATCTTCCGCCGTCTCGGCCTGCCCATAGAGCGACTCGGTCACCGTCAGGCCGTGGATCTGGGCGCAGTGCGCGGGGTCGGAATCCGCTTTCATCTGGATGAACGTTTCGCCCGTGCCGTCGGCCACCCCATGCAGGGCGAGTATGCCGATGCCAGGGAACTGGTCACCGAGTAAACGCCACATAAAAAAATCCCGGGATAAGGCCCGGGATTAAAAGTTCTCGCTATGGCCCGTTTCCACCCCATGCAAAAACGGACGCAAAAGAGTATCTCCTGAATACCTTTTGACCACCACTGTCACATCTCGCAGTGACAAACCCGCTTTCACCCCGCACACCACGCCAGCCGTGCCTCTCGGCGATCCGGTCAGAGTTTCGTTGTCGTCCTGCCATCACTCCAGTAGCATCTCTTCTCAATACCCTCTCTGATAAGGAATGCTGATGAAGGCGTTGGACTACAAGCTGCTGCTGGCGCTGGATGCCGTAATGCAGGAGCAGAACTTCGAGCGCGCCGCCCAGCGCCTGCACATCACCCAGTCCGCCATCTCACAGCGCATCAAGCAGCTGGAACAACAGTTTGCCGAGCCGCTGCTCATTCGCAGCCAGCCACTACAGGCGACCCCTCTTGGCCAAAAGCTGCTGGCCCACTACCGCCAGGTACGCCAGCTGGAACTGGAGCTGGCCGGCGAGATCGCGCCCGACGAACCGCAGGCCCCGATCCGGGTCAGCATAGCGGTCAACGCCGACAGCCTGGCAACCTGGTTCCTGCCAGCCCTCGCACCTCTGCTGGAGCAGCACCCTATAGAGCTGAACCTGCTGGTGGATGACGAATGCCGCACCCTGGATCGGGTGCGCGAGGGTCAGGCCTTCGGTGCCGTCAGCCTGCACGGCCAGCCACTGGCGGGCTGCTGCGTGGACGAGCTCGGCGAGATGCGCTACCTGCTCACCGCCAGCCCCGCCTTCGTCGCCCGTCACTTTCCCGCCGGGCTCACCCCGGCAGCGCTGGCAAAGACACCGGCGGTGGCCTTCGATCAGCGCGACGACATGCATGTGAGCTTCATGGAGCGCCACTTCGGGCTGGAACCCGGTGGCTATCCCTGCCATACGGTGCGCTCGTCGGAAGCCTTCGTCGCCATGGCAGAGCAGGGACTCGCCTACTGTCTCATCCCGGAACTGCAGATCCGCCAGCAGCTGGCACAGGGGAGACTGCTCGATCTCAGCCCCTCACATCACCTCATTGAGCGCCTCTACTGGCACCGCTGGGTGCTGGAGCGCGGGTTGCACAAACAGATCTCCCAGCGTCTGATCAGCGAGGGGCGCCGCACACTGCAACCCGGTTGACGGGGCCATTCACCTTGGCTTTGAGGGGGTAAAATCGTATAGTGCTGGGCGTTTCTTCATCAGGTCTCCACTCAGGTTCCTCACTTATGTTCCAAGACAATCCGCTGCTGGCCCAGCTCAAGCAACAAATCCGCGAAAACATCCCCAAGAAAGAGGGTGTTATCCGCGCCTCGGACCGGGGCTTCGGCTTTCTGGAAGTCGATGAGAAGACCAGCTATTTCGTGCCGCCCCCCTACATGAAAAAGGTGATGCACGGTGACCGGGTGAGCGCCCTGATCCGTACCGAAAAAGATAAGGAAGTGGCCGAGCCGGATGCCCTGCTGGAGCAGGCAGTGACCCGTTTCGTCGGTCGCGTCAAAATGTTCCGTGACCGCCTCAACGTGGTGCCGGACCACCCCCTCATCAAGGATGCCATCAAGGCCCGCGCCAAGAAGGGTCTGGATGAGAAGTCCTTCAAGGAAGGGGACTGGGTGGTTGCGACCCTCAAGCGCCACGCCCTGAGTGATGGCAACTTCTCTGCCGAGATCATCGAAAAGATCGCCGATCAGGAAGACCACAATGTGCCCTGGTGGGTGGTGCTGGCTCGCCATAACCTGGCCCAGATAGAACCGGCTGATCTGCCGGAGTGGAAGGTGATCGAGGAAGAGGAGCTGCCACGTACCGATCTGACCGCGACCCCCTTCTTCACCATTGACGGCGCCAAGACCAAGGACATGGATGACGCCCTGGCCATCCGCAAACTGGACAACGGCTGGGAGCTGCTGGTCGCCATCGCCGACCCGACCGCCTATGTGGCCGAAGGCAGCGAGCTGGACAAGGAAGCTGCCCAGCGCGCCTTCACCGTCTACATGCCGGGTCGCAACGTGCCCATGATACCGCGCACCCTCTCGGACGAGCTCTGCTCCCTGAAAGAGGGCGAGGAGCGCAACACGCTCTGCGCCCGCCTGCTGATCGCCGAAGATGGCCTGCTGCTGGAGGAGACCGAGTTCTTCGCCGCCCGCATCATCTCCCATGCCCGTCTCAACTATGACGAGGTCTCCGACTGGGCCGAACAGGGTAAACCTCTCGAGATCGACGCCGGCGTGATGGCCCAGCTGCCGCTGATGAAGGCCATGACGGAGGCGCGGATCAAGTGGCGTACCGAGCACGCCCTGGTGTTCCCGGACAGACCCGACTACGACTTCGAGCTGGGGGAAAATGGCGCAGTGCTGGCCATTCACGTGGAACCGCGCCGCATCGCCAACCGCATGATCGAAGAGTCGATGATCGCGGCCAACATCTGCGCCGGTCGCGTGCTGGGCAAGAGCGTCGGCTACGGCATCTTCAACGTCCACACAGGGTTCGATGAAGAGTCCCTCGACGGCGCCATCGACCTGCTGAAAAGCGCCGAGGCCCCATTCGAGCGCGACGAGATCGCCAGCCTGACCGGCTTCTGCGCCCTGCGCCGCTGGATAGACAACCTGGACACCCGCTGGCTGGATGGCAAGATCCGCCGCTTCCAGAGCTATGCGCTTATGTCCTCCGAGCCGGGTGCCCACTACGGCCTGGGGCTGGATGCCTACGCGACCTGGACTTCCCCGATCCGCAAATACGGCGACATGGTCAACCATCGCCTGCTCAAAGCCGTCATCGCCGGCAAGACCCCGGGCGATCGTCCTAGCCAGGAACTGACCGAGCACCTGACCGCCTGTCGTCGCCTGCACCGCATGGTGGAACGCGACATCGGCGACTGGCTCTATGTCCGTTACCTCAAGGCTGCCGCCGGCACCGATCAGGTGTTCAACGCCGAGATCATCGACGTGATGCGCGCCGGTCTCAAGCTGCGCCTGCGCGAAAACGGCGCCGTTGTCTTCATGCCCGCCCGTCACATCCTGGACAACAAGGATCGGCTGGAGTGCAACTGGGACAATGGCCGTGTCTACCTGGACAAGACCGAAGTGGTCTATGAACTGGGTCAGGTTATCGAGGTCAAGCTGAGTGAAGCGGTGGAAGAGACTCGCTCCCTCATCGCCAAACCGGCAGTGGAGCTGGTACCAGGCCCGGCACCGGAAGCCCCGGTGGCCGACAGTGCCGTAACCGAGAACACGGTAGCCGAAAGCACTGAGACACCAGCCGAGGCAGCCCCCAAGGCGGAATAAGCCAAGCCTCTACAGCTCGATGCAAAAGCCCGCAACCCTGCGGGCTTTTTTATACCCCTTGTTCATGGCCGGCAGGAAGACGATGCCCCGCCCTCAGCCCCCTTGAGCCAACAGACGAACGCTCTGAGGAGCGGGTAGCCCGACGAGAAGATGGCTCCAGGAGTGCAATGACCCTCTACCTGTCATGGCGTTGACCAGCTGGGGGACCGGATTATTCGGGAACGTCACTGGCCGCTCGGCGGACGCATGGCTTGCCCTGGAGTCTTCCGACCAAGGAGATGCCTCCTCTTGGCTAACTGTGGCTTGCTTCTTTTTCACACCGGAGATAAGGTGAACATCACAAATGAACGAACGTTCGCTCACGAAATATCGACCAGCAGAGAGGAAGCCGACCATGTCCATCAATCACAACCGCCTGGAGCAGCGGCGGGAGCTGATCATCCAGGCAGCCCTCGGCTGCTTCATCGAGCGGGGCTTCCACCAGACAGGGATGCGTGACATAGCCGCCGCCGCAGGGGTGAGTCTGGGCAACCTCTATAACCACTTCGCCCGCAAAGAGGAGCTGATCGCGCTGATCGCCTCGCTGGAAGCCGCCGAGTTGCAGCCTCTGCTGGATGAGCTGGATCAGGGCTCCGCCCGCGCGGCACTGGCCCGCTTCGCCGCTGGCTATCTCGCCTGGTCGCAGACGCCGGAGAATCTGCTGCTCGGCACCGAAATCCTGGCCGAGCTGACCCGCCACCCCGAGATGGCCGCCACCTTCGCCGGCAACCAGAGCCAGCTGTGCGATGCCCTTGCCAATACGGTACGGCGGGGACAGCAAGAAGGATGTCTGGAGGCAAGACTGGACCCCGCTCTCACCGCCCAACTGCTGCTGGACGGGCTGGAAGGACAGGCACTGCGCGATGCACTTGTCCTACATCCGGATCAGCCCTCAGCGGCGCAACGACTGCCCCAGCTGCTGGACCTGCTGCTGGGGCCGGCCAACTGAGCCATGGATTCTTCTCCTGCGAGGCAAACCGCTTATGACATCGTCATCCAATAGACTGGAGGGGCTGGATCTGGCCCGCGCCATGGCCCTGCTCGGCATGGTGCTGGTGAACTTTCGCATCGCCATGGGGGTGCTGACAGGCGGGCCTGACTGGCTCAAAGTCATGCTGGATGCGCTGGAGGGTCGTTCTGCCGCCAGCTTCGTGGTGCTGGCCGGCATAGGTCTCGGTCTCTCGAGCCGCAAGCTGAGCTGGCCGACAGCCATGCAGCACACCGCCAAGCGGGCCCTGTTTCTGCTGATCCTGGGACTGCTCAACTATCTGGTGTTTCAAGCCGACATCATTCACTACTACGCCGTTTACTTCCTGCTGGGGGCTTGCTGCCTGCGGTTACCCTCCCTCTGGCTGCTCGCCCTGATCCCCCTGCTGGCAGCGGGCTTCGTCATCCTGCTGTTTCACTTCAATTACGATCAGGGCTGGCAGTGGCACAGCTTCAGCTACCCCGAGTTCTGGACCCTGAACGGCTTCGTCCGCAATCTGCTGTTCAATGGCTGGCACCCTGTGGTGCCCTGGCTGGGCTTTCTGCTCTACGGCCTCTGGCTGAGTCGTCAGGCCCTCGCGAACGCGAGCGTACAGAGATGGCTGCTGGCCGGCGGTGTGGGGGCCATGGTGCTGGCCAAGGGGCTGTCGCTCTGGCTGCTGATACTGTTCCCCCAGCCCGAACTGGCCCCCCTGCTCGCGACCGGGCCCATTCCTCCTGCCCCGCTCTACCTGCTGTTTGGCATGGGGGCGGCCAGCACCCTGATCGCGCTCTGCCTCTGGCTCGGCCGCACCCTGCCCACTGCTCGCTGGTGGCGAGTCTGGCTGCCGGTCGGACGGCAGACGCTGACACTCTATATCGCCCATGTCATGCTCGGCATGGGCGTGCTGGAGGGGCTGGGCTGGCTGCAGGGGCAAGATCTGCCCGAAGTGGTACTGGCCGCCACCCTCTTTGCCCTGACGGCTCTGTTGTTCGCCAATCTGTGGAGCCTGCGCTTCGCCAGAGGACCACTGGAGGGGGTAATGCGCCGCTTGTGCGGTTGAATGCCAATCATGAAAAACTGAAAGTGGGTTACAAACCTACTGATTCATTGGCGATTAATGAGCAAATACTATCTATCCATCGTTATCCCTCTCGGATTTTGCATCCCACACACTGACCCGTTTGAATACAAATTAAATATTCGTGACAGCAATCACATTGACAGCGGGTTTGCGCAAACCACAAAAGGTGACACGAATCACACTAAATGGGTGATGGCGGCAAGAAAGATCGAAATGTAGCCAAACTACAGAGCTTGAATGTGATCAGGGTCACTACTTATGGAGGGGGTATGGCTGGGTATTTGAGAGGTACGTCACAAGACACCCCGTTTTCAGCCTAATTTGATCACAAGCTGGTAGATTGAAGTTGCTTAGACGACTGGGATGGGGGTTCGGCAAAACCCGTCATCCCGACTACCACTTTTAATCAAACAGGCTTAAAACGGGGTCCCGACATGTTATCACCGGATACCAAAGTCAAGATACAGAATTTTGGACGCTTCCTGTCCAATATGGTCATGCCCAACATAGGCGCTTTCATCGCCTGGGGCTTTATTACCGCTCTCTTCATTCCCACCGGCTGGCTGCCAAGCGAAACCTTGGCCAAGCTGGTCGGCCCCATGATCACCTATCTGCTGCCGCTGCTGATTGGCTATACAGGCGGCAAGCTGATGGGCGGTGAACGGGGCGGCGTGGTCGGTGCCATCACCACCATGGGCGTGATCGTCGGTACCGACATCCCCATGTTCATGGGTGCCATGATGGTCGGTCCGCTGGGTGGCTGGGCAATCAAGCGCTTCGACAAAGTGATGGAAGGGCGCGTCAAGAGCGGCTTCGAGATGCTGGTCAACAACTTCTCCGCCGGTCTCATCGGCATGTTGCTGGCTATCCTCGCCTTCTTCGTGATCGGTCCCTTCGTCAAGGTGCTCTCCGGCGTACTGGCGGGTGGCGTCGGCTTCCTGGTGGAAAACCACATGTTGCCGCTCACCTCCATCTTCGTTGAACCGGCCAAGATCCTGTTCCTCAACAACGCCATCAACCACGGCATCTTCTCGCCGCTGGGGATCCAGCAGGCGACCGAACAGGGCCGCTCCATCTTCTTCCTGATCGAAGCGAACCCGGGCCCGGGCATGGGCGTGCTGCTGGCCTACATGGTATTCGGCCGTGGCGCCGCCAAGCAGTCCGCGGCTGGCGCCTCCATCATTCACTTCTTCGGCGGCATCCACGAGATCTACTTCCCGTATGTGCTGATGAACCCGCGCCTCATACTGGCGGTGATCGCCGGTGGCATGACAGGGGTCTTCACCCTGACTCTGTTCAACGCCGGTCTGGTCTCCCCTGCCTCACCGGGTTCCATCTTCGCCGTGCTCTTGATGACGCCGAAAGCCTCCCTGATCGGGGTTGCCCTCTCCATCATCAGCTCGACCCTGGTCTCCTTCCTGGTCGCCGCCGTGTTCGTTCGCGCCCAGCAGCCGGAAGCCGACGAGGCCGATGCGCTGGGTGAAGCCACCCGCAAGATGAAAGCCATGAAGGGCGGCAAGCCCGAAACCGCGGCGGCCAAGAAGCCGGGCGGCGAGCTGATGGCGGTGCGCAATATCGTGGTCGCCTGCGATGCGGGCATGGGATCCAGCGCCATGGGTGCCGGCATGCTGCGCAAACGGGTGCAGGCTGCCGGGCTCGACATCAGCGTCACCAACCGTGCCATCGATCAGCTCGACGATCAGGTGGATTGGGTCATCACCCACAAGGATCTGACCGAACGGGCCCGTCGTCATGCGCCGAACGCTCACCATATCTCGCTCACCAACTTCCTCGACAACGGCCTCTATCAGGAGCTGGTGCAGAACCTGACGCTGGCGGCCAACGATGACGTGGCCAACCCGCAACTGCTGGTCGCGGCCAACGATGACAACTACGAACTTCAAGCGGCTGAAGTGTTTACCCTGAGTCGTCACGACGTGCATCTGGGGCTCAAGGCCGACAACAAGGAGGCCGCCATCCTGACCGCTGGTAGACTGCTGGCGGAACGGGGCTACGTGGCACCGGATTACGTCAACGCCATGCTGGAGCGCGAGCAGCTGGTCTCCACCTACCTCGGCGAGTCCATCGCCGTGCCCCACGGCACCATAGCCGCCAAGGAGTTTGTGAAGCGTACCGGCATCGTCATCTGCCAGTATCCGGCCGGCGTTGCCTTTGGCGAGGCGGCGGACGAGGTGGCACGACTGGTGATCGGCATCGCCGCCCGCAACGACGAACACATGCAGGTAATAACCCGCCTGACCAATGCACTGGATGAACCCGGTCTCATCGACCGGCTGGCCAGCACCACGGATCCCCAGGAGTTTCTGGATCTGCTGGGTGCCGAACAGGCTGCGTAATCATCCTTCATCGTCTTTGGTTGTAGAGGTTAATATCATGAAAACATTGCATTTTGGTGCCGGCAATATCGGTCGTGGCTTCATCGGAAAACTGCTGGCCGACGCCAGCCATCAGGTCACCTTCGCCGACGTCAACGAGACCCTGATCGATCAGCTCAACCACCGTCAGGAGTACAAGGTGCACGTGGTGGGGGCGGATCAGAAGCTGGACGTGGTACGCAACGTAGCGGCGGTCAGCTCCGCCGGACACGAGGTGATCGCCCGTATCATCACCGCCGATCTGGTCACCACGGCGGTCGGCCCCAACATTCTGGACAAGATTGCCAGCACCCTGGCCAAGGGGCTTCAGGCCCGTTTCGATGCCGGCAACCTGAGCCCGCTCAACGTCATCGCCTGCGAGAACATGGTGCGCGGCACCAGCCACCTCAAGCAGGAGGTACTCAAGTACCTGCCGGTCGCGTATCATGCCACGCTCGAATCCTGCGTCGGCTTCGTCGACTCGGCGGTGGATCGCATAGTGCCGCCTGCCGCGGCCAACGACGATCCGCTGGAAGTGACGGTGGAGAGCTTCAGCGAGTGGATCGTCGACCAGACCCAGTTCAAGGGCGAACTACCCCAGGTGGCGGGCATGGAGCCCACCGACAACCTGATGGCCTTCGTCGAGCGCAAGCTGTTCACCCTCAACACCGGCCATATCGTCACCGCTTACCTCGGCAAGTTGCGGGGCTACCGCACCATTCGTGAGGCGATCGAGGATCCGGTGATCCGCAGCAAGGTGCGCCGCGCCATGGAGGAGAGCGGAGCCGTGCTGGTGAAACGCTACGGCTTCGACCCGCGTCTGCACGCCGCCTACATAGAGAAGATCCTGGCCCGCTTCGCCAACCCCTATCTGGTGGACGAAATTGACCGGGTCGGCCGTCAGCCGCTGCGCAAACTGGCGGCAGGGGATCGGCTGGTGAAGCCGCTGCTCGGCACCCTGGAGTACGGCCTGCCGAGCGACCATCTGCAAGAAGGAATCGCAGCGGCGCTGCACTATCACAACGCCGATGATCCCCAGGCGATGGAGCTGCAGGCCCTGCTGGCGGAACTTGGGCCGGCCCAGGCCCTGGCCCGGGTGACCGGCCTTGCCGCCGACAGCGATATTGTCAGTGCCATCGTCGCCCGTTACGACAGCTTGAAGTGACCCTGATGGGGCGCACTCACCGCCAGACCGCCGCCTCAACCGGTTGAATGGCATGGGAATTCGCCTCATATGATAAAAACCGGGAGAGAGGCACTCTCTCTCCCAGTCAGCTGGACCCAATGCACCTATGACCACACACCAGGAAGATGAAGTACTGGAGCGACTGAACGAGCAGGATGGCCCCCGCGGTTTCTTTCTCGAAGTCGTGACCATCCTGGAAGAGGCGGTCGACTCCCTGATGCGGCGAGCCTTTCGCCAAGAGGAGTATGCCGTCAAATACGCCATCGAACCCCTGCTCAACCAGAGCGGCCCCCTCGGCCAGCTGGAGGTGCGCCTCAAGCTTATCTTTGCCCTCGGCCTCATCTCTCTGGAACGCTATCAGGATCTCGAAGCCTACCTGAAGATCCGCGATTTTCTGGTGCGCGACCCCAAGGATTACCGCTTCAGCGACAAGCCCATTCGCGATCTGCTGGACAAGCTGCATTGCCTGAACCAGGGCAGCATGATGCCGCAGGATCCCCCTGCCAACGAGGAGGACTGGCCCTTCTACCAGATGCAGCTCAACCGGCTCGATCAGGTGGTGCGCTCGGCCCTGGTGCTGGCGGTGGCCGACTGTGTCACCGACCTTCACAAAGAGAGCCCCATCTAATTCGACGGATAATGGCTACGTAGCGCCCCCCACTCCTCTGCGGCCACGCCCTTTCCGGCCCACCATGACGCCGACTGTCGCGCAGCTCCCCACGGCACTTGCTCCCGACCTCTGCGGGTGTCAATCTGGCCATCTTCCCCGCTACACTTCCTCCAAGCTCATTACCTGAATCGAGGTCTGCATGACTGCTCTTTCCCTGGCCGGGATCGCCCTGGTCTCAGTGCTGGCCCAGTGGCTCGCCTGGTCACTGCGAGTGCCCGCCATTTTGTTTCTGCTGCTCACCGGCCTGACCCTGGGACCGGTCAGCGGCCTGCTCGACCCCGATGCCCTGCTCGGCGACCTGCTGTTTCCGCTGGTCTCTCTGTCGGTGGCCATCATCCTGTTCGAGGGTGCCCTGACCCTGCATCTGACGGAACTCAAGGGGATCGGCAAGGTGGTGCGCAACCTCTGCTCCACCGGCATGCTGGTCAGCTTCGCCGTCATCGGCAGCGCCAGTTACTTCCTGCTGGGACTGGACTGGCGGGTCGCCATGCTGCTCGGCGCCGTGCTGGTGGTGACCGGCCCCACTGTGGTTGCGCCCATGCTCAACGTGATCCGCCCCACCCGGGAGGTGGATCGCATACTGCGCTGGGAAGGGATCGTCATAGATCCCATCGGTGCCCTGTTCGCCGTGCTGGTGTTCGAGGCGGTACGCCTCGGCAGTCAGGGCGATCTGCTCAGTCACACCCTGCTGGCGCTGGCAAGAACCGTCGGAGTCGGAACCCTGATCGGGGTTGGAGCCGGTTGGCTCACCACACTGCTGATCCGCAAGGACTGGCTGCCGGTCAGCCTGCACAAGTTCGGGGTATTGGCGCTGGTGCTGGTCACCTTCAGCCTCTCCAACTGGCTCAGTCACGAATCCGGCCTGCTGGCGGTGACCGTATTCGGCATCTGGCTCGCCAATCAGGAGGGGCTGGATCTGGAGGAGGTACTGGCATTCAAGGAAGATCTCGCCGTCATCCTCATATCCAGCCTGTTTATCCTGCTGGCGGCACGCCTCGATCTGGCCCAGCTCTGGCAGCTTGGCCCCATGGTGCTGGTACTGCTGTGCGTGGTGCAGTTTGTGGCACGACCGCTCTGCATCCTGGTCTCGACCTGGGGCTCGGATCTCTCCTGGCAGGCCCGCGCCCTGCTGAGCTGGATAGCGCCGCGGGGCATAGTGGCGGCGGCGGTCAGTGCCTCCTTCGCCATCAGCCTGCATCAGGCCGATATTCCCGATGCGGACAAGCTGGTGCCCCTGGTGTTTGCGGTGATCATCTCCACTGTGGTGTTGCAGAGCCTCACCTCGGCGCCGCTGGCGGGCCTGCTCGGGATGCGTCAGAGCGCCCCCAACACCTGGCTCATCATAGGTGCCAACTCTGTGGCCAGGGCCATAGGCAAGGCGCTGGCGGATCAGGGAGTCCCAGTCTATCTTTCTGATCCTGCTTGGGAATTTTACAAGCAGGCACGCATGAGCAACCTGCCCTGCTATTTCGGCAACCCCCAGTCGGAACATGCCGAGCTGCATCTGCCGCTCACCAGCATCAGTACAGTGCTGGCGCTCTCCCCCAACCGTCACAACAACGCCCTCGGCGTGCTGCACTTCGCCCACCTATACGGTGAAGAGAAGGTCTACTCCCTGCGCTCCAGCGAACAGCACGGCAAGGCGAACCGGGAGAGTGCCACCTTCCGCGCCCGCCAGAACCTGTTCGGGCCCGATATCAACTACGCCCGCTTGAGCGGCCTGCTGAGCCGGGGCGGCCAGATCAAGGCGACTCGCCTGAGCGACACCTTCGACTGGACGCAATATCAGGATGCCAACCCCGGTGCCATACCGCTGTTCGTACTGGATGCCAGGGCGCAGCCCCGCATCGTCACAGGTCCGGTCACGCCCCTGTCAGGAGAGTTGCTGATCGCACTGCAACCGCCCAAGGAGACGGCCAGCTCATGAGTGAGACAGAGCACTGTCACAACCCGCTGCTCGCCCCCCTGCTGACACTGCTACAAGAGGCGGCGGCCAGCTACAAGGTGCACGAACTGCTGGCCGCCCTGCGCCAGCAAGGAGCCATTCCCACCCTGGCCGGGGATGAACAGCTGCAGCTGTTTCGGGTCAACTTTCTGATCATGAATGCCCTCTACCAGTTGCAGGCTGAGCTCCATGACGCTGGGTGGTGGCTGGTGATCAGCTCCCTGGATATACGGCTAGAGCCCCTTGCAGGGGTAACAGATACTCGCCAGAGGTTGGCCCTCGGCCAGTCTCTGCGCAACTACTACCTCGACTGGCAGGTGTTCTGGCAGACCGACCGGGAAGAGGTGGAGGCTCTGCTCAACCGCTTCTGGCGCGCTTATGACGGAGCGGGACACAGGGCGGAAGCGCTGGCCCTGTTCGAGCTGACCGCAGATGCCAGCCAGGAGACAGTCCGCCGACGCTGGCGGGAGCTTGCCCTGCAACACCATCCGGATCGGGGTGGCGATGCAGAGACCTTCATCCGCATGCGCTGGGCCTGGGAGTGTCTGAACACGGCCAGATGAATCAGGCAGATTCAGCCACTAGACTTGAAGAGGCGCTATGAGTCACAGGAGGACGTCATGACAGTCAATGAACTTCGCCTGCTCTATCAGCAGCAAGCCTTCAAGGAAGCCGAGATACTGCAAGATGCCATACTGCCGGGCTGGATCGTGGAGTTCAGAGGGCAAGATGGCCGCTTGTACGAGATGACTGACACCCTGGGTTGCCCCCTCTCGTTCGGATCGGTCGAAGAGGCCCGCCAGCACATTCATCTGGTGGCAGACTGCCCCATCCAGGTCGAGCATCTCTATCGCTTCTTCGAACGCTGATAGAGACACATGATCAAAAAAAGGCTCCGTGAGGAGCCTTTTTTCATTCTGGCTGCAGGGGGTCTGCCACCTTGCCCTCCAGTCGCCTGACCGGCTTTTGCAGGATCAGGTTGGCGGGATAGGTGACCAGATCGCCGTTGTCATCCCGCACCCGCACATAGAAGAGACCGATCTCGGTGATGACGCCGGTGACGGAATCATCCTTGTCGAGGATGCGGATCCGGTCGCCAATCTTGTAGGGAAAGGCGAAGAAGATGGTGATGCTGGCGGTGATGTTGGAGAGGATCGACCACTGGGCCACCATGGCCACCCCGAGCACGGCGAAGAAGGAGGAGGCGAGCACCACCAGCCGTGAAAAATCGAGCCCCCATACCCCGGCCAGGATCAGCAGGGTAGTGCAGCCGAGCAGGAAGTGGAACACGTGCTCCACATAGAGCACCCGGTTCTCGCTCACTTGTCGGGTATGGGCCAGCGCCAGCAGACTCTTGTGAATGAGGCTGCGGATCAGGGTGTGGCCCAGCAACAGCAGCAGGGTCACACCAAAAGATTGCCAGGTTGTCATGATTGCTCCTTACCACCAGCGTCTGTGTTTGAGCCAGACCGCCAGCCCGGTGGCCAGCGCCACCAAGGATCCGCAGAAGACCCAGAATGCGGTCGGGCTCTCGGCCCCCGGAATGCCGCCCAGGTTGATGCCAAACAGACCGGTCAGGAAACTGGCGGGCAAGAACAGCAGCGCCATCACCGACATCTGGTAGGCGCGGCGGTTGGTCGCCTCCGCCATCAGGTTGTTGATCTCGTCCGCCAGCACACCGGTGCGGGCCACGCCGGCATCGAGATCATCGAGCCAGCGGCGCAGACGGTCAGCGATGTCGAGCAGGCGGCGGCGGTCATCTTCGTCCAGCCAGCTGATCTTCTCGTTGGCCAGACGCGCCACCAGATCCCGCTGGGGAGAGAGGTAGCGGCGGATCATGATGAGTTGCTTGCGGATCCGCGCCAGTCGGCCGTTGGCGGGCAGGTCGCGGGCCAGCACATGCTCCTCCAGCTCCAGGATCTGATCATGCAGCTCTTCCACAAACTCCCCCGCCCTGTCGGTCAGGGCATCACACACCTCCACCAGCCAGTCGGCCGGGGTATCGGCACCACCGCCCTGCGTCAGCTGGTTGAACACGTCCTGCTCGGAGAGCAGCGGACGACGACGGCTGCTGATGATGAGATCCGGTGTGATGAAGATACGCAGCGCCACCATCTCTTCCGGCCTGTGATCCTTGTTGTGATTGATGCCGCGCAGGATCAGCAGCACAGTCTCTCCCATCCGCACCAGCTTGGGCCTGTTGCTCTGGCCGAGCAGGGACTCCTTGGCAGCATCATTGAGCAAGGGGGTTTGCAGCAGCCAGCGGGCCGCCTCCGGATTACCGTAATCCAGATGCAGCCAGCCAGGGCTCTTCCCCGGGATCTCGCTCCCCGCCGCCAGTGGCTGCATGCCACCCTTGCCATCCAGGGTCAGGGCATAAATCACATCACTGGGTACCCGATCCATCTGCTCGTCCTTTTCATTCAGTCTCATCGGGCCAGCTTACACTAAAGCCCGGCCTGACTCAGCCCCGGGGCAGCCACTCCTCACCAGCCGTGCTAAGATGCGACCCTCGTTTCAGACACAGGAAACCATGCCATGCCCATCTGGGTTGATGCCGATGCCTGCCCCCTCCCGGTCAAGGAGATCCTTTACCGCGCCGCCCACCGCGCCCAGGTCGTCACCACCCTGGTGGCCAATCAGGGACTGCGGGTTCCGCCCTCCCCCTACATCAAAACCCAGCAGGTAGAAAAGGGGTTCGATGTGGCAGATCATGTCATTGCCCAGCAAGTCATACCGGGGGATCTGGTGATCACCGGCGACATTCCCCTCGCTTCCTGGGTCATAGATGCCGGTGGCGAGGCGCTCAATCCCCGTGGCGAGATCTACACCCGCGAGACCATACAGGCCCGTCTCGGCATGCGTAATTTCATGGAAGAGCTGCGCTCGGCCGGGGTGCAGACAGGCGGCCCGGCCCCCTTCAACGCGGCCGACAAGCAGCGCTTCGCCAACGCCCTCGACAAGTGGCTGCTCAAGGGCAAGCTGAGCTGATCCCGCCTCCCCGGCTTGCGGCCGGGGATATTCATGCCTATCCCCTTTTGCTTAATTTTTCCTTAAGTCTGACGCCCTAACCTTGCGGCTGTTCATCCCCCACCCGCAAGGAACCCGCAATGAAACTGACACCACTGTTGTTACTGCTCCCCCTGTTTAGCGCCACTGTACTGGCCGGCCCCCAGTGTACCCAGACCGACAAGACGCAATGGCTGAGCGAAGCCGAGGCCCAGCAGCAGATCAAGGCCATGGGCTACGACATCAAGAAGTTCAAGGTGACCAAGACCCACTGCTACGAGATCTACGGTTGGGACAAGGACAAGCGCAAGGTCGAGATCTACTTCGACCCGACCGACCTGAAGAAAGTGAAAGAAGAGATCGACCAGTAGCGCAACCATGGGCCGGTCCGTCGCGGCCTATTTGATGGAGTCTTGCCATGACAACCTCGTCTGAAGTGAAGGTCTGGGATCCCCTCATCAGAGGGTTTCACTGGGCGACCGTGATCCTCTGTCTGCTCAACTTCTTCGTACTGGAAGAGGGCAGCAGGAACCACAGGTATGTCGGCTATGGGTTGGCTGCCCTGCTGCTGATCCGGCTGCTGTGGGGTCTGGTGGGCTCTTACTACGCCCGTTTCGGCCAATGGTGGCCGACCCCCACCCGCGTCCGTGACTACCTGCGCCAGCTGGCCCGGGGTCGTCACCCCTACTATCTGGGTCACAACCCGCTCGGGGCCCTGATGATCTGGGTACTGTTGCTGTCACTGGTCGGCACCATAGCCACCGGCTGGCTCACCACCTGGGATGCATTCTGGGGGGAAGAGTGGATGGAAGAGGCCCATGAGGTCGTCGCCAATACCCTGCTGGCCATCATAGCCGTGCACGCCGCCGTGGTGATCCTGACCGACCTCCTCACCCGCAGCGATCTGCTGCGTGCCATGGTGGTAGGGAAAAAACGGGTGCCCGCCGATGCCAGAGTGGAAGATCCGCGCAGTTAATGACCGGGCCGGCCCACCGGCCCCGGTTTTTTGCTGCAATGGCCTGCGACACTGGTAAGATGCGCCGCCATTTCTCCACGCCGTAACCACCATGACCGCCCAAGGGCATCTGCTGTTTTCCGTTACCTGCACCCTGCTCGCCCACAAACTCCAGCTCACGCCAGCCCTGTCGGATGCCAGCCTGTGGCAGACCATACCGGCGGCGCTGGCCAGCGCCCTGCTGCCGGATCTCGACCACCCCAAGTCCGTGCTGGGGCAGCGGCTGCCCTGGATCTCGAAACCGCTCTCGCGACTGTTTGGTCATCGCGGCTTCACTCACAGCCTGCTGGCGGTCGCCGCAGCCGTGTGGGGACTGGATCAGAGCCTGGCGCCCGACCTGCTGCCCGCCGGGATCAAGGATGCGCTCATTATCGGCTACCTCAGCCACCTGCTGGGGGACTGGCTCACGCCGGCGGGTATTCCGCTCTTTTGGCCCATCAAACGCCGCTACCGGCTGCCAGGCTGGCCCCTCAAGAGTGGTGGCGCCATCGAAACCGGCTTTTGTACTCTCACCCTGCTGGCGGCCGGCTGGTGGAGCCACTGGCTCGGCTGAACCGGCCCAGGCACGGCATGTCTGCGAAGGTGGGGACGCATTTGCCCACCCCCGAAAAAAACAAACCCCTGCCAAGGCAGGGGTTTGTCGTGGTGATGGCGAGGTGTGACTAGATCATCACACCGGCAATCACGGCGGAGAGCAGGCTCACCAGAGTAGAACCGTACACCAGCTTCAGACCGAAGCGGGAGACCATGTTGCCCTTCTCTTCGTTCAGTGCCTTCACAGCACCGGCGATGATACCGATGGAGCTGAAGTTGGCGAACGACACCATGAAGATGGAGAGGATGCCGACGGTACGCGGGGAGAGCTCGGCAGCAATCTTGCCCAGATCCATCATGGCCACGAATTCGTTGGTCACCAGCTTGGTCGCCATGATGGAGCCGGCTTGCAGGGCCTCACCACTGGGGATACCCAGGATCCAGGCGATTGGGTAGAAGATGTAACCCATGACGTACTGGAAGTTGACGCCAAACGCCACTTCAAACAGGTAGTTGACCAGGGCGATCAGGGCGATGAAGCCGACCAGCATGGCACCCACTATCACGGCCACGGTGAAACCGGCCATGATGTACTCGCCCAGCATCTCGAAGAAGTTCTCTTTCTTCGGTGTGTGGTGCTCGTCCCCTTCGGCGATGGCTTTCAGATCGGTGACCGAGTTATCCGGCTCGTACGGGTTGATCAGCGACAGCACGATGAAGGTACTGAACATGTTGAGCACCAGCGCGGCCACCACGTAGCGCGGCTCGATCAACTGCATGTAGGCGCCGACGATGGACATGGAAACGGTGGACATGGCGGTCGCCGCCAGGGTGTACATCTGCTTTTCATTCAGGTGCGGCAGTGTGTTCTTGAGCGCGATGAAGTTCTCGGACTGGCCGACGATCATGGAGCTGATGGCGTTGAAGGATTCCAGCTTGCCCATGCCGTTCACCTTGGCCAGCACTGTCCCTATGCCACGGATGACGATGGGCAGCAGACGGATGTACTGCAGAATGCCGATCAGTACAGAGATGAAGACGATGGGCATCAGTACCATCAGGAAGAAGGAGAAGGCCCCTTCGTTGACCAGACCACCGAATACAAAATCGGTCCCCTGTTTGGCAAACTCCATCAGCTTGGTGAAGCCGGCGGCAAAGCCACCCACCACGGCCAGGCCCACTTCGGAGTTCAGCATGAACCAGGCCAGCGCCAGTTCGACCACCAGCAGTTGGCCAATATAACGCAATTTGATCTGTTTCCAGTTGTGGCGGTTGGCCAGCAAAGCGAGAGCAAGGACCATGACGAGTCCGAGTATAAAGTGAACGTATTCCATACCTGTAGCACCTGAGTGAATTGTTATATTTGATGGGCGCCATCATAGACATATGCATATTTAAAAATCAGATAGCCATCACAATCTGCGGTAAAAATATGCATGTTGGATAATACAAACGTTTTTAAATTAATTAAACGTATCAGCAGGTAATTAAATACGACAATAAAAAAATTAAATAGCTATAAAACAATCACTTAAATATAAATCACTCAACTTTAAAAGCTGACACTCACATCATCATCACATCTATTTAAATTCACCAACATCTAATTCATGTCATCAGGATAAATTGAAGATATAAATACTGAATCAAAACAAGGCGACAAACGTTTACCTTGCCTTCGATTAATTAGTCAGAAACCATCTCCATACACTTTGACCATGCCTGGCATTCTGTTTTGCCACACCAAGCAGGAGAAGCTCCTCTTTTCCCTTCACACTCCTTGCTGCCCGCCTTTGCTCATGCGTTCAAAAATCCGCCACATCCGGTGCCGCATTCTGGTACAATGCGCGCCCTTAGCGCTGTGCGCACCCCGTATTCTCCGAAATAGAGTCCTTTTGTGAACAACACCGAATTTAGCAGCCTCAATCTCTCCCCCGCCCTGCAAGAGAACCTCACCAGCCTGGGTTATCTGCAGATGACCCCGATCCAGGCCCAGAGCCTGCCCCTGGTGCTCGACGGCAAAGACCTGATCGCCAAGGCAAAAACCGGCAGCGGCAAGACAGCGGCCTTCGCCCTCGGCCTGCTCGCCAAGCTCAACGTCAACCGCCTCGAAGTGCAGGCGCTGGTGCTCTGCCCGACCCGCGAGCTGGCGGATCAGGTAGCGCAGGAGATACGTCGTCTGGCCCGCGCCCTGCCCAACGTCAAGCTGGTCACCCTGTGCGGCGGTACCCAGACAGCCCCCCAGTCTGCCACCCTGAGCTTTGGTGCCCACATCGCCGTCGGTACCCCGGGTCGCATTCTCAAACACCTGGAGCAGGGCACTCTCGAACTCTCCGGCCTCAAAACGCTGGTGCTGGATGAAGCGGATCGCATGCTGGACATGGGTTTTGGCGAAGAGATCAACCGGGTCATCAGCTATGCACCCGAGCAGCGCCAGACCCTGCTCTTCTCCGCCACCTATCCGGAGGGGATCGCCCAGATGAGCCGCGGTGTGCAGCGCAATCCGGTCGAGGTCAGCGTGGAGTCCCTGCACGAAGGGAGCGCCATCGAACAGAAGCTGTATGAAGTCCCGGCCGGTCAGCGCCTCGACGCCCTCACCTGGCTGCTGAGCCACTATCAACCGGCCTCCTGCGTGGTGTTCTGCAACACCAAGCGGGCCTGCAACGACGTGGCCGATCATCTGGCCGCCAAGGGCTTCTCGGCGCTGGCACTGAACGGCGATCTGGAACAGCGGGAGCGGGATCAGGTGCTGGTGCGCTTTGCCAATGGCAGCGCCACCATTCTGGTGGCCACCGACGTGGCCGCCCGTGGGCTCGACATCAAGGAGCTGGGCGCCGTCATCAACTACGAGCTGACCTATGATCCGGAAGTGCACGTGCACCGCATCGGTCGTACCGGTCGCGCCGGCCAGCAGGGTCTGGCCCTGAGCCTCTACCAGCCGAACGAGGCCCAGCGCGTCAACCTCATCGAAGAGTACCAGCAGGCCCCCATGCCGCAGGGCGATCTGGCCGAGATTGGTCGCGAGATCAAGCCGATTGCGCCGCAGATGGTGACCCTCTCCATCGATGCAGGCCGCAAGACCAAGGTGCGCGCCGGTGACATTCTGGGCGCCCTGACCGGTGAAGGCGGCATTGCCGGTGCCGATGTAGGCAAGATCCAGATCTCCGAACAGTACTCCTACGTGGCGGTAAAGCGCAGCGTAGGAAGCGCCGCCCTCAAGCGGTTGCAGGAAGGCAAGATCAAGGGCCGTACCTACCGCGCCCGCAAACTGGGTTAACGACGCAGCCTGGCAGCTCATCTGCCGGGCTCAATCTTGACCACGACTCGGGCGCCTTTGCAGGCGCCTGTTTTTTATCGCACATGTGCCATTCCCATGGCATGGACAACACAGATGAACAGAGAACCCCAAGCCGAAGTCAGCTGCCAGAACTGCGAAGCCTGCTGCTGCCGCCTCGAAGTCATGCTGTTTACCGATACCGGCGTACCGGATCGCTACGTGGACGAGATAGAGGGACAGGTGCCCGTGATGCACCGGCTGGAAGATGGTTGGTGTGCGGCGCTCGATCGCAATACCATGATGTGCCGTATCTACGAAGTTCGCCCGCTTATCTGCCGCGAATTCGAGATGGGCGAGCCCGACTGCGTCGACGAGCGGGATAAATGGTTTATCAATCTGAGTTGACCAAGGGATAGCAAGCGGCGCTGGACCGCACTCTCAACGATGTGCCGCTTCTACGAAGTACGCCCGCTTATCTGCCGTGAATTCGAGATGGGCGAACCCGACTGCGTCGACGAGCGGGATAAATGGTTTATCTCAAGGGATAGCAAGCGGCGCTGGACCGCACTCTCAACAATGTGCCGCTTCTACGAAGTTCGCCCGCTTATCTGCCGCGAATTCGAGATGGGCGAGCCCGACTGCGTCGACGAGCGGGATAAATGGTTTATCAACCTGAGCTAGTCACGATACGAAGGTACTGACCTAGGCCTGTTTCGCGGCCAGCTGCTGCTTAAGCCACTGAAGCGCCTCCTCGGTCTGCCCGAAGTAGCGAACCTCCTGAAATGGCAGGTCGTGGAATATCTGATCCGCCAGGTATTGCTTGAAGCTCCCCGCCAGCACCACAGCCAGAAAGGCGCAGCCGTTGGCGGCGCACCAGCCGAACTGGCGACGAAAACGGGCCAGTACCTCGGGCCCTGCTGCCTCAAATTCGGTTGCTACCTCGACAATGCCCCAGGGCGCATCACGCAACTGGGCGAACTGCTGGCTGAAGGCTGACTCATAGGCCATGGCCCCCATCAGATTGAAGGGACCACTCGGCTGACAGATCAGCACCTGTCCCTGCCGCTGCATCTTGAAATGACCGTGTGCTTGTAACGTCACGTCCGCCTCCTTCCATGGATTTTCACTGTGCCAGCACAGCCGGATGTTGCAACAAGGTAAGGATTTATCTACAAAAAGTCCATGCTACATCCAGCGCCCTGACGCCGACTGCGCCACCTTTTGACTCCCCGAGCCTGACGCTGACGCTCTGTATCACTCCCAGAGCGAACCCATCATGTTCTGTTGCAGTTAACAAAACGTTGCTGTTATCATCCGCGCCGCCACAAACATTCCACCAGCAGAAACGTTGGTCATTAGCGCAAGGATCAGAGATGAAAAACAGGGCCTCGAGCCATTACCAGCGGATCTGGCGCTGGCACTTCTACGCCGGCCTCTTCGTTGCCCCCTTCCTGATCCTGCTCTCACTGACAGGGATCGTTTATCTGTTCAAACCCCAGCTCGACAATTTGCTCTATCCCGAGCTGATGAAAGTACCCCCCGCCGCCCACATCCTGAGCGCCGATCAACTGCCGGGCAAGCCCCTTGGCGCCGATGCCCTGTGGGCCAAGGCACGGGCCACCATGCCGGACGCCAACCTGAGCAAATACCTGCCACCGGCCGCGCCGGATACCAGCGCCCAGTTTATCGTCACGCAACAAGGCAATGAGCTCACCCTGTTTATGGATCCTGCCAGTGGCACCCTGCTCGGCACCATGGACAACAAGTGGAACTTGCAGGCGGTGGCCCGCGCCCTGCATGCCGACCTGCTGCTCGGCACCACAGGGGATCGGCTGATCGAGCTGGCCGCCGGCTGGGGCATAGTGCTGCTTGTCAGCGGCCTCTATCTCTGGTGGCCGCGCAAGGGCCCGGGTGTCGGCGGTATCCTGTGGCCACGGCTGAACCAGCGCGGGCGCCTCTGGTGGCGCGATCTGCACGCCGTGGTCGGCTTCTGGGGCGCGGGCTTCCTGCTGTTGCTGCTGCTGAGCGGCATGACCTGGACCGGATTCTGGGGCGCTCAATTCGCCGACCTCTGGAACCGCTTCCCCGCCGCCATGTGGAACGAGGTACCCAAGTCGGCTCCCCTGGCGCGCAGCCTCAACCATGCCCATCAACAGACAGTCCCCTGGGCGGTCGAGAACACCCCCATCCCCAGCTCGGCCGAGCCCAAGGCCCACGACCACAGCGCCATGGGTCACGGCGGCGAGCACGACGGCATGGTGATGGCGGAGCACCGCATCCCGCTGCAACAGGTGGTGGAGATCGCAACCGCGCGCCAGGTCACGCCGGGCTACAGCATCACACCACCGGTCGGTGAGAGCGGCGTCTACACCATAGCCCTGTTCGCCGACGATCCGCGCAACGATGCCACCTTGCATATCGATCAGTACAGCGGCAAGGTACTGGCCGACGTGCGCTGGCAGGATTACGGCCCGGTCGCCAAGACGGTGGAAACTGGCGTCATGTTGCACATGGGCAAACTCTACGGCTGGCCCCATCAGCTCGCCATGCTGGTCATCTGTCTGATGGTGCTGCTGAGCTCGGTGAGCGGCCTCTGGATCTGGTGGAGCCGCCGCCCGCAGGGTCGTCTCGCCGCCCCGCCGCTGCCTGCCAAATTGCCCCCCATGCGCGGTGCCATCGCCCTGCTGATCCTGCTCGGTATCGCCTTCCCGCTGGTGGGCGCCTCCATGCTGGTCATCTGGCTGCTGGACAGCCTCTTCTTCTCCCGCCGGGCCCCCAGATTGGCCCAAGCCAGCTGAGTGTCACTCACCCGAACGACGGGGTGACAAAGCCATATGCAAGCAGGGCTCCTTCTTGGAGCCCTGCTTGTTTCATCCCTGTCCTACTTGCTCCCCTCGACCAGCTGGAGGATCTTTCTGGCCTTCTCGAAATGGTCGAGTCTGTGAGTCTGGATCCACCAGGTCGCCGCCTCCATCAGCAAGTCGGGGTCGTCATTTCTGTTGGCGAAAAACGCATAAAAAGAGAGCCCGACCGTCTCCCCCTTCTGCGCTATTTTCTGGCGGCAAACCTGGATGATTTTCTGTTTGAGTGACTCGCGCATAAGGCGTTCTCCTGTCTGACTGGTAACGTGCCAACGAGTCGCGTCAGCACACAAAAAGGGCTCCCGCATCGGGAGCCCTTTTCACATAAAAAACAAGCAAGCATCCCATCAGGAGAGCGCCAACCCGATGGAGAGCAGCAGGCTGAACAGGAAGGCGCTGATGGCGGTCTTCTTGAGGGCACCGGTCAGCACCTCGCCATCGTAGCTTTCACGCAGGGTGCGCGCAGCATCGGTGAGGGGCTTCATGGCAGGCAGGAAGATCCAGGGCCAGAAACTGGCGGGCTGGGTCAGCAGGAAGGCGATGGTGCTGACCAGCGCCGCCCCCAGCAACAGCCAGTGGTAGGCGATGGCACGGTTGCGACCCAGCCGCACCGCCAGGGTGATCTTGCCGCTGACCGCATCCGTCTCTATATCCCGCACATTGTTGATGTTGAGCACGGCGGTCGCCAGCAGGCCGCAGGCAGTGGCCGGCAGCAGCAGATCCCACGCCAGTGTCTTGGTAAACAGATAGTAGGAGCCGAGTACCCCCAGCAGACCGAAGAAGAGGAACACCGAGATATCCCCGAACCCGCGATAGCCGTAAGGGGTCTTGCCCACCGTGTAGGTGATGGCCGCGACTATGGCTGCGCCACCCAGCACCACGAAAGTGAGGATCTGCAGCCACTGATCGCCAAAGGCGCAACCCAGCAGAGAGAGGCCGCTCACCACGGCAGCCAGGGCGGTCAGCCCCATGGCCACGCACATCTGCTTTTGGGTGATGAGACCCGAGACCACGGCGCGCTGGGGGCCAATCCGCTCGCCATTGTCCGCACCGGATACCGCATCCCCGTAATCGTTGGCCAGATTGGAGAGGATCTGCAGCAGTATGGCGGTCAGCAGGGAGAGCGCCATTATGGTGCCATCGAAGGCCCCACGACTGGCCGCCAGCCCCGAGCCCAGCAAAATGGAGGAGCACGCGAGCGGCAAGGTTCGCAAACGCGCCGCCAGCAACCAGATAGAGAAGGTATTTGTCATATTGTGATGGCCAAACAATCAGATATTGATCGTGTTAAGGGTTATCGAACTGGATTTCGGTATACTTGGCGCCTCGGGAGGTAAGCTCCCCGGGCGATTTACATGGACGAATGGGCAGATAATATATAGGAATAATCGCTCCTTTGGCATAAACCAACGGCATCCTTCTGCAGGATTGACCGTCACTATCGGCTCATAGACGAAATCCATGTTGGCTCAGACCCATATCAAGCAACAACTGGACGCCCTGCGTCACAGCAACGCCAGCGGCTTCGTCCGGCTGCGCGTAGCGATCGAGGTCGGCTCCTTTCTGGGCTGGCTCGCGGCGCAGACTCTCTATCCCCGCATCTATTGGCATGCCAGAGGACACGACAAGCCCGAGTATGTGGCGCTGGGCTGTATCCGCGAACTGACCCGTCCGCAAGACATACAGCGAGTCTGTGAGCACGCCAACCAGCCCCACGATGACAGCCCGCGCTACTACGGCGGACTGGCGTTCGATCCCGCTCAGCCCGGTTGGCAGGGATTCGGCCCCTGCCGCTTCGTGCTGCCCCGCATCGAGCTGGTGCGCCGGGGCGAGTGTGTCAGCCTTTGCCTCAACCTCTGGCTACCGGAGCAGCAAGGGGCGGCCGAGTTCGATGCCGAAATGCTGGCCGCCGAAAGAGCGCTTGATGCCCTGCTGCCGGAAGCGCCGCTTTCCCCCTTGCTGCGGCGCGACTGGCAACGCCAGGATTGCCCTGCCCAGCCGCACTGGCAGCAACTGGTGGAACGGGTCACAGCCCCCGATTTTCAGGCGCACACTCCCAAGGTAGTGCTGTCGCGGGAGAGCCGTCTTACCCTGAATGACGCAAGGGCTGATGCCACACATGATGCCGGCAATGCCGTCTCCCCCTGGGCCCTGCTGGCACAGTGGGCACAGCATGCCCAGGACTGCTTCCACTTCGGCTTTCAGTTTTCCCCCGAGCAGAGCTTCATCGCCTGCTCCCCCGAGCGGCTCTACCGCCGGGAACAGGATCATCTCTTCACCGAGGCACTGGCAGGCACCATACGCCGCTCCGGCGACGAAGCGACCGATGCGGCCCTGGCCGCGGAGCTGCTGGCCGACAGCAAGAACCGGCTGGAGAACAGGCTGGTGCATACCGACATCCTCAGTCGACTGGCCCCGCTCACCACGGGCGCCAGCCTGACCGAGCCGCGCATTCTGAAACTGCGGCTGTTGCAACACCTCAAGTGCGATATAGAGGCCGAACTCAAGCCTGGTGTGTATGACTGGCAACTGCTGGACGCCCTGCACCCGACCCCAGCAGTGGGCGGCGCCCCGCGCGAAGCCGCTCTGGCCTTCATCCGCGAGTTCGAGCCCCATGATCGCGGCTGGTATGCCGGTGCCTGCGGCATGCTGAGCCGGGAGACCTCGGAGTTCTCCGTCGCCATCCGCAGCGCCCGCGTCACGGCGCAGACCATCACACTCTATGCCGGGGCTGGCATAGTGGCGGGATCAGAACCCGCCGCCGAGTGGGCCGAACTCGACAACAAGATCGCCAACGTGCTCTCCCTGCTGGGATAGCGTTTTCTCATCGACCCCTCATTCAGCGAGAGCCTCATGTTTGCCAGTCAACATGCCACCTTCAATCACGTCTGGTCTTCCCTCTTGCTGGAAGAGCTCTATCGCCTCGGCGTGCGAGACATAGCGCTGGCCTCGGGCTCACGTTCGGCACCGCTCACCATGGCCGCGGCCGCCCATGCCGGCTTTCGCCGCCACCTCCATTTTGACGAGCGGGGCCTGGGGTTTATGGCGCTGGGGCTGGCCAAGGGCAGCGGTCGACCGGTGGCGGTGATCATGACCTCGGGCACGGCGGTCGCCAACCTTTGGCCCGCCGTGGCAGAGGCGCAACTCACAGGCGTGCCGCTGATTATCCTCTCGGCCGATCGGCCACCCGAGCTTATCGACAACGGCGCCAACCAGGCGATCGATCAGCAGGGGATCTTCGGTCGCTACCCCGTCTATCAGCAGAACCTGCCGAGCCCCACCCCGACCATACCCGCGGCCTTCGTGCTGAGCTCGGTGGATCAGGCGCTGGCCCAGCAGGCGCTGACTCCCGGACCTGTCCATTTCAACTGCATGTACCCCGAGCCCCTCTATCCCGGTGATGAGTACCTGGATTTTTCCGGCTATCTGGCCCCCCTCGGCGACTGGCTGCATTCAAGCGAGCCCTGGAGCCCCTGGCAGCAGAATGAGCAGATCTGTCCCCGCCAGCCCGATTGGGCAGCCTTGCAGGGCAAACGCGGCATCATAGTCGCGGGACGCATTCAGGATCCCGCCCAGGCGCAGGTGGTGGCCGAGCTGGCCGAGCGCCTCGGCTGGCCGCTGCTGGCGGATCTGCAGAGCCAGATCCGCTTCGATGCCCGCAACCTCATCCACATGGATCTCGCCCTGCAAAACAGCTGCTTCGTGGCCGAGCTGGCCCGCGCCGAAGTGCTGCTGCAATTCGGTGCCCGCCTCATCTCCAAGCGGCTCGGCCAGTTCATCAAGCAGCACCCCTGGCAGGATTACTGGCTGGTGGACCCGCAGCCGGCGCGACTCGATCCCGATTACCGGCTGCGCCGCCGTCTGGTGTGCGAGCCCGCAGCCTTCGCCGCAACCCACAAAGTGAGCACTCGCCACCTGCCCTGGCACCGGCTGGCGGAGCGCCAGCAGAGCGCCACCCGCCAGATCCGCAGCGCCTGCGATCGCTTCTCAGAGCTCGGCGTCTGTCATCGGCTGGGCAACCTGATTCAAGGCCAGTTGTTTGTCGGCAACAGCATGCCGGCCCGGCTGATGGACATGCTCGGCGAAGCGGGCAAGGGGCCGAGCCGGGTGATGACCAACCGTGGTGCCTCCGGCATCGATGGCCTCATCGCCACCGCCTATGGTTTTGCCCAGTCGAGCGAGCAGCCAACGACCCTGTTGATTGGCGATCTCAGCGCCCTGCACGATCTCAACAGTCTGGCCCTGCTCGGCAAATCGAGCCGGCCGCTGGTGGTGATCCTGCTCAACAACGACGGCGGCAGCATCTTTCGCATGTTGCCGGTGCCCACCGGCGAGCGGCTGCTGGAGACCTACTACTGCCTGCCCCACGGCCTGCACTTCGAGCACGCCGCCGCCATGTTCGGCCTCCATTATCGGGCACCAACCACGCTGGCTGAATTCGAGCAGGCCTACACCGCCGCGCTGAAAAAACCGGCGCTGGAAAAGAAAGTAACCCTGATTGAAATCAAGGTACCGAGCAGCGAAGTCGCCGAGGATCTCAAGGCACTGGGGGCGGCTATTCGTGGCCTCTAACCCGAACAGCCAGGAACTGCCTCTGGTACTGCTGCACGGTCTGCTCGGCGATGGCCGCGACTGGCAGCCAGTGATCGAAGCCTTGCCTGGAATAGATTGCCACGCGCTGGATCTGCCGGGCCACGGCAGCCATCAAGGGGTGAGTGTGACCGGCTTCGAGCAGGCTCATCAGTGGCTCTGTGATGCGCTAAAAGCACTCGGCATCGAGCAGTACCGACTGGCCGGCTATTCGCTGGGCGGGCGGCTCGCCCTCTATCACGCCAGCCAATCCCCTGCCGGATTGCAGGCCCTGCTGCTGGAAAATTGCCATCCCGGCCTGCCGCTGGCCGAGCGGGCCGCTCGCATCGAACACGACGAGTGCTGGGCCCGGCGCTTCGAGCGCGAACCGCTGACAGAAGTGCTGGCCGACTGGTATCAACAGGGAGTCTTTGCCGATCTCGACGAGGCCGCTCGCGCCCGCCAGATAGCCGGACGCCTTGGCAATCAGGGCCTGGCCGTCGCGACCATGCTGCGCGCCACCTCGCTGGGCCAGCAGCCGGATCTCGCGCCCTGGCTCGTCAGCACCCGGTTGCCGGTGACCTGGATCTCCGGCAGCCGGGATCACAAATTCCATCAGCTGGCTTGCCAGTTAGTAAAGCAGGGCTGCAATATCAATCACTTGACCCTGGATGGCGGCCACAATCTGCACACCAGCCAGCCCGAGCGCTTTGCCTCGTGCCTGCGCGACTGGATTGCGAGTACGCCATAAAACGGCATGACACCCTTTACCCGAGCCGGCGTCGCGGGCTTATCACCAACAAGAAAAAGAGAGTGCACATGATTGATGCAATGACGGAAGCGGGACTGTATACCCTCGTCCAGCATGACGATATTGCTCAACTCTATTGTTCAACTCTGCTCTACCAGATCAGAAGGAAAAAACCATGATTGAGGCAATGACGGAAGCGGAACTGTACGCACCTGTCGAGTGGCGCGATTGCTCCGCCGGTTACGAGGACATCCTCTATCACAAGTCCGGCGATGGTATTGCCAAGATCACCATCAATCGCCCTCAGGTACGCAACGCCTTCCGCCCCCGCACCGTCAAAGAGATGCTGCAGGCGCTGGCCGATGCACGCTATGACGATCATATCGGCACCATCATACTCACCGGCTTCGGCGAGAAGGCGTTCTGCGCCGGTGGCGATCAGAAGATCCGTGGCGACTACGGTGGATACCAGGACGACGAAGGCACTCACCACCTCAACGTGCTCGACTTCCAGCGTGACATCCGCACCTGCCCGAAACCCGTGGTCGCCATGGTGGCCGGTTACGCCGTCGGTGGCGGCCACGTGCTGCACATGATGTGCGATCTCACCATTGCCGCAGACAACGCCCAGTTCGGCCAGACAGGTCCGAAAGTCGGCTCCTTCGACGGCGGCTGGGGCGCCTCCTATATGGCCCGCATCGTCGGCCAGAAGAAGGCCCGCGAGATCTGGTTCCTGTGTCGCATGTACGATGCCCAGCAAGCGCTCGACATGGGGCTGGTCAACACAGTCGTGCCTTTGGCCGAGCTGGAGCGCGAAACCGTGCGCTGGTGCCGCGAGATGCTGCAAAACAGCCCTATGGCGCTGCGCTGCCTGAAAGCGGCCCTCAACGCCGACTGCGATGGCCAGGCCGGCTTGCAGGAGCTGGCGGGGAATGCCACCATGCTGTTCTACATGACCGAAGAGGGTCAGGAAGGGCGTAACGCGTTCAACGAAAAACGTCGTCCCGACTTCTCCAAATACAAGCGGAATCCCTGATGAAACTCGCTCTCTATCGCTACCAACTGCCTTTTACCCAGCCCCTGACCTTTCACGGCAAGGTGGAGGTGGCGCGAGAGGGCCTGCTGGTTCGCGTTGACAAGGGCTGGGGGGAGATAGCCCCCCTGCCCGGTTTCTCCAAAGAGACCCTGGCCGAAGCGCAAGCCGAAGCGCTCGCTTGTCTGGAGCAACTGGCTCAGGGACAGCCCATCTCGCCCCTACTGCCTTCGGTGCAATTTGGGTTCGATTGCGCGCGCCGGATCTGGCCTGAACAGGCCGCCACCCTGCCCGCACCCTATCCCCTTATTCAAGGCTCCCCCCAGGAGCTGCTCAAACACTGGAAGGACTGGCTGCACCAGACCCCCAGCAAGGCCAAGCTGAAAGTGGCCCGTTACCCCATGCGCGACGAGCTGGCGCTGATCCGCCTGCTGTGCGATCGCATCCCCACTCTCAAGCTGGTGCTGGACGCCAACCAGGGCTGGACCCGTGAGGAGGCCTGGGCCTTCTGCGGTCACCTGGACCCAAACCGGATCGAATATCTGGAAGACCCTTGCGCCAACTTTGACGACATCGCCTTCGTGGCAAACCGCACCGGCATGCCGGTCGCCATCGACGAGCTGTTGGCACAAGGCAAACCCTGGGAGCCCATCCCGCAGCTGAGAGCCCTGGTGCTCAAACCCATGTTGCTCGGCTCTCTGGCCAACAGTGAAGCCCTGGTGGCCCGCGCCCGCGAGCTGCGCCTGAAAGTGATCGTCTCCTCCTGTTTCGAGTCCGGTGTCGGCCTCGACCAGCTCGCCCGTCTCGCGGGTGAATGGGCGCCGGATCAGGCACCGGGCCTGGACACCAAACGCTGGCTGGCAAGCGACCTGCTGGATACCCAGGGCAACCCTGACCTGAGTCTGCTGGAGCCCCTGTTTCACCGTGACTGAAGGGGCCTGCATGCTGCCGACATCTGACCATCACTCCCATTTAGAACCATGCCCGGTGCGCCACTGGGCACAAGCCGCGCCCCACCGGATCGCCATCCACACAGCAAGCCCCCTCAACTACCAGCAGCTGGATGCAAGGCTCAACAGCCTGTGCCTGCAACTGGAGGGGGCCGGCTTGAAAAGCGGCGACCGGCTGGCTGCCGTGGTGCGCGGCGCCCTGCCAGACGTCTTGCTGGCCTGGGCCTGCGTGCGCAGCGGCATCATTTTCTGCCCGCTCAACCCCGCCTTTCCACTGACCAGACAGGCCGCACTGGCACAGCAGCTGGACGTGGCCGCCTTTTGGTCGGCCGACGAAATTCCGGTGGGAAGTGGGTGCCCACTGCGGCTGGACTTCAGCACAGACGTGGCGGCTACCGAGCAGCCCTGGCCACTCGCGCCTGCCCAGTTGAACAACATGATCCTCACCTCCGGCTCCAGCGGTACACCGAAAGCCGTGGTACATCGTCTCGCCAACCACTTGGCCTCGGCGCGAGGCTCAGCCTCCCTGATCCCGCTGGATGAGGAGTCCGGCTGGTTGCTCTCCCTGCCGCTATTTCACGTCGGCGGCTACGCCATCCTGTTCCGGGTCTTTCTGGCAGGGGCCAGCCTGGTGCTGGACGAACGCAGTCAGCCCCTCAAGGCGCGCCTCGAATGCCAGCCCATCACTCACTTGTCGCTGGTACCGACCCAGCTCTGGCGGCTGATGGCTGAGGGTTTTGACCCCGCTCGCACCCGCTTGCGCGAGCTGTTGCTCGGCGGCGCCGCCATCCCGCAGCCGCTGGTTGCTCGCCTCGCGGCCATGGGCTTCACCCCCAAGTCGAGTTACGGCCTCTCCGAAATGGGAAGCCAGGTCTGTACCGGCCTGCCGACCACTGCGGGCCTGGTCGGCAGGCCGCTGCCGGGGCGCGAAGTCTGCATTCAACAAGGGGAAATTTGCGTACGCGGTGACACCCTGTTTGCCGGTTATTTCAAGGAGGGCGTACTGGAGCGGCCGCTCGACGAGGCTGGCTGGTTTCACACCCGCGACAAGGGGCATGTCACCGCCGACGGTGAGCTGGTAGTGGAGGGGCGGCTCGACAATCTGTTTATCTCGGGGGGCGAGAATATCCAGCCCGAAACCATAGAGCAGCGGCTGGTGGATCACCCTGCCGTGGCGCAGGCACTGGTGGTGCCCATATCGAGTGAGGAGTGGGGGCAAAGACCCGCCGCCTTCATCGACTGGCATGGCGAACCTGTGCCCTATCCGGAGCTGGCCGCCTGGATCAGGCAGACATTACCCGGCTTCATGGTGCCGGACCTCTGGCAACCCTGGCCGGACATGGGCGGGGCGCTCAAACCACAGCGAAAGCTGTATCAGCAGTCAATCTTCAAGCAATAAACCGCCATACGACAAGATCTGGCACAACAGATCCATCCGATCAGCACCGTATTCAACAAAACTCCTGAACGAGGCCAAAAACATACTCAGGCTGCAAGCTAAGTGAGAACGATTACATAAACGGCCATCTTTTTGAGTGTTTTTTGAACCAAATTAATAACCTGTAGTACCATACCCGCTGCCAGGCACCTCAATGGAAACCTAAATAATTGATAATTAAAGATATTGTAGTTTTTTCATTATTTGAACAACTGCCACATGATGGTAAAATGCACTCCTTGGCGGTAAGACGAGTCACACATGAGTAACAAAAATTATAAAATTGCAGAGGATATTATTTTCTCCGCTGCAATATTCAAGCTCTCAAAGGGAGAAAGAGACATCAAGCTCAGCAACAAGGAAGCAGAGCTACTCGAAATGCTGTGTGATGAGGCAGGCAGTGTCATTGCCAGAGGCAAGCTGCAGGAGACCTTGTGGCCAAATCAGGACAATACCGATACCAACCTTAACCGTCAGATCCTCTCTCTGCGCAGAAAACTGGAATCCATTGGTTTACTGGATGCAATCGATACTATACCGAGAGTCGGTTATATCTTCTGTGCACCGGTTGAGATCAGCGGAGAAGAAGAGGAAACGGTAGCTACTGATAACATAGTGCCAACGCCTGCAAGCATGCCACAACCAAGACGACAATATAGCCGTAGACGATATGACCGCTATTTCAGTCCAAAACGCATCATGCTGTTTGCATTGATCATGGTATCTATTACCTCATTGGTGATATTCATTTACCATTATGCCAATGCCAATACCCTGAGAACGATCAATCTCAGCCATGTTTCTCTCTATATGACCAGTGAGACAGAGCATGCGTTGAAATTGAACATTGCGACTCTGACTCCGCTTGCTCAGCGCATCCCTCATTATGAAGATGAACATGTTTCCATTCTCATCGGAAAGGAAGCTATCAGCTACTTTTCCATTGACAATAAAAACAAACTTCTTTCAGAAAATATTTTCCTGTTGAGAGCGGGCCACCCTGTCATGGAAGAGGTGCAATGTGTCGTAGCAACGATGGCGCTGCAGGGAGAGAATGTTTCCCACAATTATTATAACAATCCGCATACCGTTGTCAGATACCATAGCAGCTGCCTGGCGCCAGAGAACTGGGTAGAAATAACCAGAAAAAGCAAGATGATTGTCACCATGAACAGAGAGATTGTGGTGGCGACAGTGATTGCAACCGATCATAAGGGACAGACACTGTTCAATCTGGATTCCGTCGGGGATGTAGAGCGTGATGATGATGATATTGCGGTCGAAATAAAGAATACTATTGTCAACTTCATTGACCAGAAAGCACTCATCAATAATAGCATGGTCGCCACTCTGGTTGCAGCCTTGACGCCACCAAAACAGAAGGCGCTGTTCATCCAACTGCCGGGTGGAATATATTTATCCAGCTATATGGGGGGCGTTCTCTCCTGGCCCAGCAGAGAAAACTTGAAGGTCATCCAGCGCAATGACCCTTGAGTTATTCATAGGCGACAATGAAATTGGCCACGGCGGTATAATCGCCAGGTTTGATATTCCTTGCGGCGATGGCATCCGGGTGGCCTTCAACCCGAGCGAAAAAATTCAGCTCGTTCTCTGTTGAATTGCCCAGCACATAGCCACGGGAAGGGGTACCCAAATCCAGCGGGGATTGAGTGGCGTCATACAACCGGATACCCGCCCCCTTGGCAGAACCTGCGGAAAAAGCCAGAGCACCGCTCATCTGCTGATCTGCCGAACCGCTGAAGGTCACCTTGGCCATGCGGAAAATACCTGGCTTGCAGTTGGTCAGGCGGATAACAAAAGGCACCTGGGCCCCGGCACCGGCTGAATAGAGTTCCCTGACGTCAACTACCCCCATGTCGACCGACTGATCGGCTGACTCGGGTGATACCAGGCATGGCTGGTCAATAATCCTGCCATGCAGGTTGAGCGCGCCGCCAAGGAGTTCAAGGTCGTCAGCCGCAGCACTGACCCATAAAGGGATAATTAGCAATCCGAAATAGACTAAGCGCAACATACCCCCTCCTACTGAAATGAAGCAACGATCGTACCGGTCGCATAGAAATCACCAGCGTCGACTTCAACACCGGCAGGACTTACAGGCGCCGCAATAAAACCCCAGTCACCGATATTTCCCTGCATGGAAACTGGATACCAGTCATTCAGGTTGAGAGGCGCTCCATCCAGTTGCTTGAATTTTATACCCAGATTATTAATGGCATTTCCACCCTGATAGCCATCTCGAGTGGTTCTCAAATAATTTGAGTTAAAAGAAACCGGCTTGCCAGAAATCGCCAAATTTATTTTCATTGATGCATCTTTATCAAACACCCCGCCGCTACAAACAAAGCTTAGCGGAACTGTTTTTTCATAATTATTGCCATCCAAACCGACCCCAGGCAGATCACCAAATTCAACTTCTATTGACTGCCCGCCATTAATAGTACATTTTTCTGGTACATAAAGCACAGAAGACTTGATGACTATTCTTGACATGACGTCATTATTGAAGCCAACATCGGTTTTACCCAATCGACCAAACATCTCGACTATCTCATGGTCAGCAATTTGCACACCATTGATAATTGGCTTGCGAACGCGGAAGGTCACTTTTCCCTTGCTGCCACTTCTAAAACCAAATTGTGCAGAGCCATTTCTCTTGTAGCAAGTGAACCTACCCTGATTGGATTCTTCATTAAAGGGAGCCGTTACATATGCCTGACGACTACCTTCAATCCAGATATCAACCTTGAGATCCAGAAATTCATTCAACTTGACGAATCCACCGCCAACGCTAGGTAACCCTGCACTCATGACTGCTTTGTAATAGATTGGTTGATTGATAATGTCTTGGGCGGGACAGAATGCCGTACCAGGGTAAGTACCATTCAAATCCCACTTGAATTCTTTCGTTGCATTGACCTGGTTGGCTATATCTTCCTTTGTCAGTTCAATGTCATAGGTTTTTGTGGTTGCCCTAACCTCACCATTAATGGCCATCGCTGGCATGGACAAAAATATGACACCAAGTACGCCTGCACGAAATATCATGTTCATGTCCCCTTTATGGCTTTACAGGCATTGCCTGCGCACTGGTACTTGATATCCATATATCCGCCGTAATCGTTTACATAGCTGATAATGAATTCACTGCCCAACGTCTCGGGGATCTTGGCATCCAGCTCGGATTTGGGGGCCACCATAAAGGCAGAGAAGCCTTTAATGGATGTTTTCTCTTTGCCCTTGGGATGAGCCAGGCCGACATAGGTGACGTAGTAAGGGGTCGGGTTATTGACCTTCAGGGTTGTGCCCTGCTTGGTGATCGTCACTTGATCCTGCCAGACGGCACCACGCTCAGGGAGGATAGCCTCGGGGCGGTAGAAGAGCTTGATCTTGGATTGCACGGCAATCTGCATGACGTTGCTCTTCTCGCTCTTGGGCGGGATCTCGCGCAGGTTGAAGTAATAGATAGATTCGCGATCTTTTGGCAACGTCTCGATCGCAGGCACGGAGGCGATCCTGACAATCGACTTCTGATTGGCATCCACCCGCTGTACTGGCGGCAGCACCACGAAAGGCGAAGCGATCTTCTGCCCCTGGGCATCTTCAATCCAGGCCTGCGCCAGATAAGGCAGCTTCTGATTTTCGTTTTTGATGTTGAGACTGATGGATTTGGCCCCACCAGGATAAACGGCGCGAGTACGATCCAGCACAATCGCGGCACTGACGTTCAGTGACGTCATACCCAGTACGGCCAGACAGGTAAAAGAGAGCAGCTTTTTCATCGGGTTCCCATTACTTACAAGTGAGCGTCTTCATCGACAGATCGGTTACTTCGTGCGGTGCCGCTATCTTGCACTGACGGGCACCACCCCAGGAAAGTTCAAACGATTCATCCGGTTTTACTCCCGCCAGATAGACCAGGCCATCCTCATCCACGACGGAGAGTACCCGTCCGGCGTCATTGACGACGGTCGCACCGAAGGGCGGATAGGAACCATTGGGCAGCCTGACGCTGGCCAGCAACTTGAAGCCCTGGGCAATTTCAAAGGCATTATACCCAATCGCACCTTCCGTCAGGGTTCCCTGCTTGATGGCATTCATGGCATCTATGTCATCGCTCAGCTGGTCCACGTCGATACGGGTATCGCTCTTGCGATAATCGGTCATGTCGCTGATCACGGCCACGCCAAACCGGTTCGTCACCGCACGCCCATTATTGAAAGAGACATCGGCGACCTTGCCGGTATCTACCATCATGCGGGTTCCTCCACGTCGGGTCGCCTGATGCAAGGCGGCGCCATGTTCGGTCGCCGTCAAACCGCCCCGCATGCTGGCACCAACCGAGGTGTATTCGCTCTGTACGCTGTAGGCATTGAGGCTGACAGCGCCGATGTCACTGTTGTGGTTGTAATAACCTCGCGCGACCGCATGACCATTGCTCTGCACCCCGGCCCCCAGCTGATAGGTATCATCCGGCCGGCTGTAATCCTGATAGGTTGCCAGGTGGGTAACCTTGCCGTTGGAAGACTGCACGCTGTATCCCGCACTCTTCCTGTCCCCGATCGGCATGCTGACCGTCAGCATGACACTCTTGTCATCCTCATAATTCTCTGTCTTGGTCTTGTAAGCAGACAAATAGAGAGAGACATCCTTGAAACTGCCAATATTCACACTCTTGTTGATGGAAAGGCCGTAACGATCTTCCGCATCGTGATTCCAATAGGTTCTATGGGTGTAATCCATATACATGGTCAATGCCTTGGCGGCATCATCAGCCCAGAATGTCTTGTTGGCAGTAATGGTATATAGCTCTTTATCACCCCAGGTATTGTAATCATCACTCGATGCAACGTTATTATTTTCCAGTCGATCCTTGTTACTCAGGAACTGCGACATTGTCATGAAGTTATGTTGCGAGAAACGATAACCCGCAAAGGTGATGGCGCTGTTGTATTCATCGAACTGCTTGGCATAGTTCAACCGAAATGACTGGCCAATCTTGGTAGATAAACCCGGTAATTTCGCAATGGATTGGGTCAAGTCAGCAGAAATAGCACCGAATGCATACAGGTCGCGACCAATCCCCAGGCCCATGGAGTTATATTCGCCAGCAACCAGACTACCACCATAAAGAGACCAGGAGTTCGCCACCCCCCATGAGAAGTCCCCCGTCACAAAACCAGGACCATGGATATCGTGAGCAGAGTCACCCAGTTCTGATGGGGCGCCGACCGAGATGTTGTAGCGAACATACCCTGGCCGGGTCAAATAAGGCACGGTTGCCGTATCTACCTGAAAAGAGCTGACGCTGCCATCCTGCTCTTCCACCCGCACATCGAGGCGACCACGCACAGAACTGTCCAATCCCTGAATACGAAATGGGCCGGCAGGCACGTTGGTCTCATAAATGATGCGGCCAGACTGGGAGATGGTGACTTTGGCGTTGGTCTTGGCGATGCCGCTCACCTCGGGGGCATAGCCTTGCAAGCTGGGCGGCAACATGCGCTCATCATTGGCCAGATTGACACCTGTATAACGAAAACCATCGATCAATTGGGAGTTGAGCTGTTGTTCGCCCACGGTCAGCTTGGCGGCCATGGTCGACAGAGGCCGGTATGCGTAGAGACGGTTAAGCTCGGCTGACGACCGCTCGTCATCCCCCCAATAAGCGCTGGCCTGGTAATCGCCACGCAGGCGCCAGGGACCGTAGTTCGCCCCCAGGGTACCGTAACTGCTGAGGTTGCTGTTGGAGTAGTCGCGCCCTTCATTGACCTGGGCATTGAGGTTGTAATCCAGCATCAGACCAGTGACGCCGACGTCCCACTGCTCGGGCGGAATCCAGTTGGGGTCACTGTATTTCAGCCAGGCCTGGGGGACGGCAATCCTCAGCAAGCCGTTACCAATATCATTGGAGATGATGACCCCATCCAGCGCCAGAAGGTTGGCACACTGACCCTGATGCCAGCTGTCAATCTTGGCGATGGCTTCATCCGTCAGCGCCATCCTGGGAACAAGATCCTGAGGCAAGCAGGCAACGCCGCCCTTTCCCTTGCCGTCTTCCACTTCATAAAAAGGGATTTTCTGGAGTGGCAGCTTGTTCTTGTTGACCTCAATCTCAAGATAGTAATCACCAGGCAGGATATAACCTTCATCTGCAAACTGGGAAAGGTCTATCTTGGTTCGCTCGTCCAGATCAAGCGCATCAATATTAAACTCCGTTTCTGCCAACGCGTTATCTGCCACAGCCAACAGGCAAGGCACGCATAGCATAAAAGCCATTTTTAGATAATGTGTTCTAACAGAGTTTGATGTTGAAACGCTCATATATTCACTCTAGGGGTAACATAACGGTCTCACATAATGAGGTATCTACACTAAGCAATCGGGTTGCTTACATATAATTGAGTTCAAATAGGGCTGTATTGCTCGGATAGAACAACACTCCATTATTCACCCTCAAATCAAGTTCCATATCACGATTGACAATATCGGAGACAATAAAATATTCCCCAGATACCTTGTGATATTTCCCATCACTGACAATACCCAGTTCATCATTCACGACACCATGAACAGACATGGATATAAAAGGCAGTGAGGTATCCACTCGCCCTTCTATCTGACAACCACTGACTTTCAGTACTCTGTGGTTGGCTTGTTGCTGGGGAGTTTTTCTTTGTTCATCCAAAGTGCAGCCTGACTCGGCCAACCCATCCGTTACTTCATTTGCATACGCAGGCATTGCCATCATCACAACCTGCAACACGACTGGCACAATCATTGGAGTTTTCATGGTCAAGGCACGATGTGGGGGAAACCATGTGTGAAGTTGTGGTGGTTTGCACCACCACAACCCGTATCACACGTTAAGGCAGACTATTACTCGTAGGAGAGAGTAAAGTTGGTCACTGCAGTGAAGGCACCGGCAGTCAGCGGGTTGGCAGTCTGGTCGGCATAGCCTTTCAGCACGGCGCTGAAGGGCAGCTCGTTATCACCGTTCACCAAGTTGAAGGCAGTGGTAGGCTCGCCCAATACAATGGCAGCACCACCCGGAGCAGTCATCTTGATACCAGCACCTTTAGCTTGACCACCACCGATAATCAGCAGGCTCGGATCAATACTATCTTTGATGCCACTGAAGGTGACTTTTACAGCATCTTCATCAGGAGTGATTTCACAGTTCAGCAGTTTGATGCTGAACGGCTTGGAGTTGGACTCGCCACCTTTGACCAGCTCTTTGGTGCTGATCTGGCCCATTTCAACAACCTGGTCAACAGACTCGGGAGCAACGGAGCAAGGGGCATTGATAATTTCACCGTTAAAGGTGACTTTACCTGAACCAGCACCGCCGGCAGCAACAGCAGAGCCGCACAGCAGCATGGAACCAACACCCATAGCAACCAAAATTTTATTAGCGTTCATTCTTTATACCTACATTAACGTGTGTTTTATCTCATTACCTAAACCATGCTGGAGTCACAGTGTTAAATAATGAGACGATATGCCACACAGCTACTCTTGCATGACTTTTTCTTCATTAAGCCGGTGAAGATATGAGCCAGACAATCAGTTGCTCTGTGTATGTCCAATTTTATCAAGCCAAGGCAGAAGACCGTATCAAAGGCAGTTCCCGCTACCTTTTATATCTGCACGAATACATATCCATGTAAGCCGTGTAGAAATACTGCTTTCAACCTTTGCTTGGGAAACAAATTAACGACGTATTTGATGCACATCAAATACATTTTGATTTTTATAAATTCTTTTTTAAACACTTTAAAATCATACACTTACAATCGCAACGGAACACATTGAAATAACAAAATACCATTATCAGCACTGTATTGAACATTGGCGATATTAAATTAACCAATAACCTAATCACACCACAAATCAAATTAACAAAAAACCAACATTGAGCACGATAAATATACTCTCCTGGCCATGCTTCTGATCACGTCCAGGCAATCAGGCAATCAGGCAATCAGGCAATCAGGCAATCAGGCAATCAGGCAATCAGGCAATCAGGCAATCAGGATTATCTGAAGCTGCCTGTGATGCACAAGAGGTCACACCTTGCTCTCACGGCAGGGATAACATTCAAAGTTTCCATGTCAAATAACATTGGCTTTAAAACATCCGCAGTTGTTGGCTCACTCTTTACAGGAATTCATAACTATTAATTTAATTGGAAGGAAATAAAAAATCATCAATATGGAACAGGCATATTTTCCCACCAATACTAATCGGCACTTGTGAGGTGTGACTTATATCCCATCTTTTTTTATAGCGATTGATTTCTCAAAGTGGGGTGTTATCATCCGAACATAGAGTAAAGGGCAAACCGATCGAAAGGTCGGGACGCAAAGCCACCGGTCTAAGGGTGTAGATACCTAAGACAGCGGAGCTGCCAACTGAGAAGAGTGATGTCATGATCTAAATGCCATTCTCTTTGATTGCGTTGCCCTTTTCGTACAACGACATGTGACGAAAAGGACATAAAATGAACACTTGCATCCCCTCCACCGGTTCTGTCCGCAAAAGCATTATCCGTTGCGCCTCCTCAGCCGCCACCGCCTTGCTGCTTGGCGCTGCACTGTTGCCCGCTACCGCGTCAGCTTACGATGGCACTGTGACCCTGACTGGCACCATTTATGAATCACCCTGTGACTTTTCTGACAACAGCGTGACCTGCTATTCCGGCGCACAGCGCCAAACCCTGGATTTGGCCAGCCTGCGACAAACTGGCAGCCTCAACGCCATCAATGGCACCCTGAATTACAAGCTGTCAGAAGGCAGCAATAGCATGGCCATAGTGACCGTCAGTTACCTCTAGTTTCCTCCTGAGCCTGGCTCAGGATTGCTTGAGGATCAGGGCCGGCATACCGATTGGTTTGTCGGCAGCCTGCCTTGGTCACTATCAAAGCAACCTCTGTTGCCTCTGTGTCGCGTCCCTCTTGTCAGTCTCGGTTGCCCCTCTGCTCCGAATCCTCTCGATCTGTTTCCACTCCCTTTCACCCTTTCTTGGGTCACAGCGTCATGGCCACATAAACGCCTGGCGACCGCCAGTACAGAGCCTCCATACCATTCGGACATGAGGCCCACCTGCCCATGACACAGCAAACCTCAAACGAGAGCTGGATCACACTCACAGCGTGGAGGCTTAGATCCCCCCCAGATGGCAGATGAGTCCTTGCTATCGCTGCAGCCCCCAATGAGACTCAATGTATTTTGATAGATGCTAAATAAATGATTTATATGGCCTGATTGGTGAGTTGATACCCTTTTGGAACTAAGTACATTGCCCGCGATAACCACGCAGACTCTCATCCAAAGGGATAAAAATGAACAATCTGGGTACAAGGTTGCTGCTTCTGGCAGCACCGGGCCTGCTCGCCACCTCGGCGCTGGCCAATTACTCCCCCACCGACTGGCAAGCATACCGGCTGAACGGTGAATCGAGCCGCCAGCTGAGCGATCGCGTCACCGAAGTCACCTACGAGCTCAGCGCCCGCAATGACGATGCCCCCTATCAGCAACTGCGCGTCTATCGCCGCTTCGACTGGAACGATAGCGACCTCAGTGCTCTCGCGGAGCAAGTCTGCGGCGAGCCGCAGCTCAGGATTGAGCAGGGCTGGCAGATCCGTTACCTCAGCTGCGAGCAGGTGGTGCCGGCAGGCAAGGCCATCCCGGCCAGCAGCTATGACTATGGTTACGGCCTGGAGCAAGGCCGCTGGGAGCCACTGGCCGGCACTCCGACCGCACCGCGCCAGGATCGTATGCCGCTGGCCGAGCGCATCATACTGGGTCACAGCGAGCAGGAGCTGGATCGCTGCGAGCTCAACGCCCAGGGTCGCTGCGCCGAGCAGGTTTGGCAATATCAGCCACAAAACTGGCAGCAACTGAGCGTGCTGGAAGAGACGCCCAACGAGCGGGATGGCCGCCTCGAGCAGATCTTCTTCCGCCTGCAACCCGTGCCAGGCAGTCAGGCCGCCAGCCAGGTGAGCGAGATCCACGTATGGCGCAAGTACAGCTGGCAGCTGGACGAAACCAGGGCGCAGCAGGAGTGCGATGAACCCCAGACCCGCCAGGAAGGGGACAAGACCATCAGCTATCGGGTTTGCCGCCAGACCCTGCCCGCCGGCAGCGAGGTGCAGGTAGTACTGAAAGACACCGGCTATCAATACCCGGTCGGTGGCAGCGAATGGCAGACACTGCCGGAAACCGACGAGTGGCAAGAGAGCCGGGTGCTCAATCGCCCCATAGTGCTGGCCAGCAAGGAGGAGCAGCTCGACTGCCGTCGCGCCGATGGCCGCGCCTGCTCCGAGCCGGAGCAACCGGGCACGGATCTGCTGGATGCCGATGCCGCCAGGATAGTGCAGGACGCCAGCGGTCAGCCCGCTCCCGTCTGGCAGGAAAACTATGGCCACGATGACACCAAGCTGCTGGCCGTGTCACGGGGCATGCAGCGTCTGCTGGCGGCCAATCAGCCCGCCCATCCGGCCATGAAGCTGCTGCTCGAATATGTGCGCGCCCACAACTATCACAACTACGGCAAGCACAAGGAAGATGGCCCGGCCGCCGCCGAGGCGCTGGCTGAAGCCCTGACTGCGCTCGGAGCCCATCCGCTGCTCTATCCGGAGCAGGCCAGCGATGAGGTGGGAGCCGTCATGGGTGCCTGGAGTATCGCCCTGCATGGCCAGTTCAAGAGCCCGGCGGTGCAGAGCCGGTTCGGTACCCTGCTCGGCCAGTTCAACCAGATGCTGGCTTACAGCACCCGCCACGCCAGCGAGATCAATGGTCAGCATGCCTGGGCAACGGGTCTGTTCGATCTGCTCAACTTCCTCGACTTCGCCAGTGACTACAGTGATGCCTTCGCCGCCGATTTCCGCCAGCAGGATGGTGAGCTGCGCAAACAGCTGCACGCCCTCGGCATGAGCGAGCTGTCGCTGTGGCAAGGACGGGATGGCAAGGATCTGTTCCTGCTCAACAATGTGCTGGATGCCTACACCCGCCTCTATCGGGTCGCCCGTTATACCCGTCCCGACGAGAGTGAAAACTATCGCAAGCTGCTGGATGGTTCAGTCATCGATCTCATCCGTCATCACAGCCTGATCCCGGGTGGCCAGCAGAGCCAGGATCTGCTGGAAGACATGTCACTGACACTCTCCACCTACTATCTGACCTACACGGATCGCACCAGCGAAGCCTGCATCAGCGGCGAGTTTGCCGGTCTCTGCACCCCGATACGGCTGGAGGATGTGCTGCCGTTCGAACATACCTGCTCGCCGACCCTGCACCTGCGGGCCCAGGAGCTGAGCCAGGATCAGGCCGACGGCATCTGCCGCGAGCTGGGCGCCGAGGAGCAGCAGTTCCATCAGCAGATGGAAACCGGTTGGCAGCCGGTGGCGGATGACAACAACGAGGCGCTGGAGCTGGTGATCTTCAACTCCTCTGCCGACTGGAAACGCTACGGCGGCGCCCTGTTTGGTGGTGTCTCTACCGACAACGGCGGCATCTACATCGAAGGAGATCCGGCTCGCCCCGGCAACCAGGCCCGCTTCTTCGCCTATGAGGCTGAGTGGAAGCGCCCCGCCTTCCAGGTGTGGAACCTGCGCCACGAGTATGTGCACTATCTGGATGGCCGCTTCAACCAGTACGGCAGCTTCGGTCACTACCCGCTCAATCGCACCACCTGGTGGTCGGAAGGGCTGGCGGAGTTCATCGCCCACGGTCAGTGCTTCGCCCGTGGCATGGACAATGTAGCGGGTCGCCCGGCGGCCGAACGACCGAGCCTGGCCGACATACTGCACCTAGATTACGACAAGGGTGGCGAGATGGTCTACTCCTGGTCCTATACGGTGCATCGCTTCCTGAACGAGACCGGCCGCGGTGCCAGCTGGCTTGCCATGGCCCAGGCCCTGCGCAACCCGGACCAGCAGCAGGCGATGAGCGCCTTCGAAGCCGAGCTGGATCAGCTGATCGCGAGCGACAGCGAGGCCTACCAGAGCTGGCTGAGCCGCGATCTGCTGCCATGGTGGGAGGCCAACAAGGAGTCTGACGAGTGCAAGGCCAACGACTCCTCCCACTGAGGTTGAGACGTTAGCGACAGAGGGCAGCCACGGCTGCCCTCTGTTTTTATATGAGTACTTTATATAGGTGACGGATCAAGCGGTTAGAAGACAGCCAGATGCGACAACCTCTGCCCGAGTGACGCCATAGGCAGTTATCAAGCCTGACGCGCAGCGGCAACTTGTAATAGAATGACCCTCTGTCACCTCCTACTTCAGACCCGAACTGCACCGCGCATGAAGAAGTTTGCCAAGATCCTCCTCGCCTGCTTTTGCCTGTTGCTGGTAGCTGCCGCCATGCTGCTGGGCTACAGCGAGTGGACCGTCTCGGACACCCGCCACTACACCTATGACGACGTCGATGCGGTGCCCTACAACAGGGTCGCACTGGTGCTCGGCACCTCCAAGTACCTGATTGGCGGCAGTTCGAATCACTACTTCAAATACAGGATCAAGGCCGCCGCCGAGCTCTACAACAATGGCAAGGTGGACTACATACTGGTCTCCGGTGACAACGCGACCGTCCAGTACAACGAACCACGCCAGATGCGGCGTGCCCTGATCCAGGCCGGTATTCCGGCCAAGGTGATCTACAGCGACTACGCCGGCTTTCGTACCCTGGACTCCATAGTGCGCGCCAAGGAGGTGTTTGGTCAGGCCCACTTCACAGTGGTGTCGCAGGCCTTTCACAACGAGCGAGCCATCTTTATCGCCCGCCACTTCGGCATCGAGGCCGTCGGCTTCAACGCCAAGGATCCCAGCGCCTATCAGGGTATCAAGACCCGGGTGCGCGAGGTGTTTGCCCGGCTGATGGGACTGCTCGACCTCTATGTTTTGGACAAGGGACCCAAATTCCTCGGCGAGCCCATCGTCATCGGCGGCCCGGTTCCCTGTCTGACATTGAGTACCCTGGGTATGAGCCAGCCCTGCCTGCCTATTCCCCCTGTGACGCAGGACAAGCAGCCGCGCGACAAGACAGCTCCCGCCGTCAATGCCGCCAGCTCGGCCGCGGCGACCAGTGCCGCATCGACCACGAGCGCAGCAGCAACGACCGGTACATCGCCTGCAACCAGTGCTGCCACAGCAGCCAGTTCGTCGCCTGCAACCAGTGCATCGGCGGCAACCAGTTCAGCAGGCGCCAATCCAACGCCCTGACCAGACAAAAAGAGACCCGCCGGATAGCGGGTCTCTTTTTGTGAATGGAACAAGACGCTAGCAGATCAGGCCAGCGCCTGCCGGTAACGACGCTCCACCTCGTCCCAGTCGATCACGTTGTAAAACGCTGCTATATAGTCGGGACGCTTGTTCTGGTACTTGAGGTAATAGGCGTGCTCCCACACGTCCAGCCCCAATATGGGCGCATGGCCCAGCATCAGGGGACTGTCCTGATTGGCACTGCTCTCCACCTGCAATTTACCCTCCTTGTCGACCACCAGCCAGGCCCAGCCGCTGCCGAAGCGGCTCAACGCCGCCTGGGTGAAAGCCTGCTTGAAAGCATCCAGCCCTCCCAGATCCCGCCGGATCGCCTCCGCCAGCTCGCCAGTCGGCTCACCGCCGCCTTGCGGGCTCATCACCTGCCAGAACAGGCTGTGGTTGGCATGACCCCCCCCATGATTGCGCACCGCCCCCTGCACCTTGACCGGCAGGCTGTCGAAGCGGGCAAGCAGCTCATCCACCGGCAGGGCGGCCAGCTCAGGAAAAGCTTCCAGCGCGACGTTGAGGTTGGTGATGTAGGTCTGGTGGTGACGACTGTGGTGGATCTCCATGGTCAGCGCGTCTATGTGGGGTTCCAGCGCATCGTAGGCGTAAGAAAGGACTGGCAGGGTATGGCTCATGATCACCTCTTTTTATTGTGATTAATGCAATTGATGGGCGGGCTCGGCGTGGCACAGGCACTGACCGAGGCAACGCTGAATGGCATCCTGAGTGCCGTGCTTGCGCACGAAGGCGATCAGCTCGGTATGGGTGCTGCGGGTATGGCGCAGAGCCGCGGCCCGCAGTGGGCTCGGACAGGCGGGGGACTGGCTGGTAGCAAGCAGGCAATCGTGGATATGGCACAGCAGATCGGCTGCGCGGTCCGGCAGCGTCATGGCGATCAACAGATCTGCCAGATTGTGATGAGCCACCACCAGGGCAGCCACTGCCTCGTCTGCATCGGGCCAGAAAGAGAACTGCTGGCGAGCCAGCCACAGCGCCTGCTGATAATAGGAGAGTGCCTTGGCGTACTCGCCGGCATCGAAGTAGCGATTGCCACTCAGAGTCTGCTGCTTCCAATGCACCATGCTGCTGTCCGAGTCGGTTGTCCCGACCCATCCCTTCACCCAGGTTCCTGTCATGATCCCAGCCACTCAAATGATAATAATTATTATTTAACTTATGTAGTGACCGAATACAAGGGATACTTGATCTTCGCCAGCCTGACGCCTTCTCCTCTCCTGCCCATATGGGTAGGGCTTTTTTGAATCTGTCTGTTTAGTGATCACTTGCACAGATGCAACTGGCCGGGTTGGCCATGCTGGCGGGTACTGGCATGAAGCCGGTGGCTGTCGGATGGACAGCCTATTTCACAAGGATGATGACGATGAAAAGATGGCTATTGGTGCTGCTGTGCGCCCTGCCCATGCTGGGTCAGGCGGCAGGTTATACCCAGACCCGTTATCCCATGGTGCTGGTGCACGGATTGTTCGGCTTCGACAAGCTGCTCGGGGTCGATTACTTCTACGGTATCCCTCAGGCCCTGACCCGGGACGGTGCCCGCGTCTATGTCGCGCAGGTCTCGGCTACCCACAGCTCGGAACTGCGCGGTGAACAGTTGCTCAAGCAGGTACAGCAGGTGCTCGCCATCACGGGTGCTGACAAGGTCAACCTCATAGGTCACTCCCACGGCAGCCCGACCATACGTTATGTCGCTTCTGTCGCCCCGGAACTGGTCGCCTCAGCCACCAGCGTGGGGGGCGTCAACTATGGCTCCGAGATAGCAGACCTGGTGCGTGCCAACGTAGCCCCTGGCTCGATAGCCGAGAAACTGGCGGCCGCGGCCGCCTCGGCACTATCCGGTGTCATCTCGCTGCTCTCCGGTGGCAGCCAGCTGCCACAGGATCCTCTCGCCTCCCTCGATGCGCTCACCAGTGCAGGAGCCCAGCGCTTCAACCAGCGCTACCCAGAGGGGCTGCCCAGCCAGTATTGTGGCGAAGGGCCGCTGCGCGCCGCCAACGGCGTCTACTACTTCTCCTGGAGCGGGCGCGGCAGCATGACCAATGTCCTGGATCCGGTGGATCCTGCGCTGGCCCTCACCAGCACCTTTTTCAGCGAGCCCAATGACGGCCTGGTCGGGGTATGCAGCAGCCACCTCGGCAAGGTGATCGGCACCGGCTACCGGATGAACCATCTGGACGAGGTCAATCAGTCGTTTGGCATCCATCACCTGTTTGATACCGATCCTGTCACCCTCTACCGCCAGCACGCCAACCGCTTGCAGGGTCTGGGGCTATGAAGCGATCCCTCCTTCTCGCCCTGCCTCTGGGCGGAGCCTTCTTGCTGGGGGCCGCCCTGTTATGGCCCGACCCGCCGCCGAGTCTGAATGCCGCCCCCGAACAGGGAGCCCTGCGTCATCAGCTGGCCCAACGCCTGGAACAGGGCGAGGCTGACGCAGAGAACCCACTGCTGGCCCGCTACCAGGTTTTTCTGGCGGCGGAGGGCCGCCTGACGGTGCCGACGGATCCGGACCTCGCCAGCCTGCAGCAGCTGTTTGACCAGCGTGAACAACTGCGCCAGCAGAGCTTCACCCCGGCCGAGCAGGATCAGCTGTTTGCCGAAGACAGACTGATGGAGCAGTGGACCCTGCGCCGCAAGGCGCTGGCCCAGGCGAGCGATGCCGACAAGAAGATGCTGGCCGGTGAACTCGAACTCTGGCTGACGGAGCAGCCCCAATGGTTCAGAGAAGCAGAGGTCAACAGCCGACTGCTCGGCGAGTTGCAGACGCTGGCGCAATTACCCCCCGCCGAGCGAGAAGCCGTGCTGCTGGAGCAGCTGGGACCAGAGGCCGTGGATCGACTGCATCAGCTGGAACAGAGTCAGCAAGGGTTCGAGCAGCAGCTGGCAGGCTATCTGGCCGAGCTCACCCCTTTGCCCGCCCTTGATCGGGCCGAGCAGCAACAGGAGATACTGGCGCGCTGGTTTCCCGCCGAGCAGTGGCGGCGGGTCGAGGCACTGACCCGGTTGCGGCTCGAAGAACAGCCATAAACAGCAAGGGGGCCCTGATGGCCCCCTTGCTTCATGCTGCAACCGCACTCATTATCGCTTGTTGGCCCTCGGCAGTGGCTGCCAGGTCCAGGGGAATAGACCACAACGACAAGGGGGCCCTGACGGCCCCCTTGTTTCATGCTGCAACCCTACTTATTGCGGCTTGTTGGCGCCGGGCAGTGGCTGCCAGGTGAGACGGGTCACCTGGGAGCCTTGCACATCGCACTTGAGGTTCAGATCCTGCCAGCCCTTGTCCTGGCGCAGGGAGACCTCTCCTTCGATGCCCGATTCACTCACCTTGAGCGTCTTCTGCTCGAAGGTCACCTTGTCGCCCCTGGCCAGATCCATCAGCTTGCCGTTGCAGAGCCAGTGGGTGAGTTCGGCACCTTTCAGCTTGACGCTGCCACTGCTGGCTTTCTGCTCCGCAGGGCTGATGGCAAACAGCCTGGCCAGGTCAGCAGATCGCTTGGTGAGCCAGGCTTCACGCTGTTGCATGCTTATTTTGCTGACGAACTCGGCAGGCTGTCCCTTGTTGTCAAGCCAGTGGGTCAGCTTGCCTTGCTCATCGAAGGCAAACTGGGCGGCAGGTTCTCTGACCCCGAACAGCTTGCCCCCCTTGAAGTAGTAACGGCTCTCCCCTTGCAGCTTGCCCTGCTCGTTCATGATGGGCACGGCTATGATGACGGGGGTGCCATCGATCCAGGCCTTGATCTCCACACCGTCATGACTGAACAGACGGGTGTCGAGCGCGCTCTCGGCCCCCCGGTCGATCAGGGTGAACTGCTCCGCAAGAGAAGCGGCCAGAGAAGGCAGGGAACAGAGTCCCAGTGTCAGAGCAGTCACTGTGTTGCGCATTATGTTCCTGTGCATGGTTTTCCTGTGGTAGGCCAACAGGCCAAGGTTAACTCTCTATCAGCCAGGCCCGCAGCGCTTCCCTGTGCTTGTCACTCAAGGGAAGGGATTGGCGGGTCTGATAGTCAAAATGGATCAGGGTCGTTTCGCCGGTGACGGCCAGCTCACCGCCCTGCCAGGCTTCCTGCCAGAGCGTGAAGGAGCTGGATCCGATGCGGCGCACCCCGGTGTTGATCGATACCTGCTGACCATAAAACAGCTCGCGTTTGAACTGTACCGTATAGCCCGCGATGATCAGGTGCCAGTTATGCACATCCAGCTCGGGAGAGAAGATGCGAAACAGGGGATCCCGCGCCGCCTCGAACCAGACCGCCGGCACCGTATTGTTGATGTGGCCGAGGGCATCTGTCTCTTGAAAACGGGGTTGGATCTGCATTTCCAGCATGGGCGACTCCTTGTCAGCAGGGGCTTGGCAGCTAGCCATCATCAATGAATCAAGATGTTACCTGATATCCAGTCCAAAAGGACAGCGGCGGCACTGCTCTCCGGTACTGGCCAATCTCTGTCGCAACCCCAGGCAAGCCTTGGCTCAGGACAAAAAAATACCCCGCACACCCGGGTGTGCGGGGCCGTCGGGTCAGCCTTAGCTCATCAGATCAAAGCGGTCCGCATTCATCACCTTGTTCCAGGCACTGATGAAATCGCAGACGAACTTCTCCTTGTTGTCATCCTGGGCATAGACCTCGGCGTAGGCACGCAATACCGAGTTTGAGCCGAACACCAGATCGATCCGGGTCGCCGTCCATTTCACCTTGCCGCTCTTGCGATCGCGCACTTCATACAGACGATCTCCCGCCGGGTGCCAGGTGTTGGCCATGTCGGTGAGGTTGACGAAGTAGTCGTTGGTCAAGGCCCCTTCCCTCTCGGTAAAGACACCGTGCCGGGTGCCGCCATGGTTGGTGCCGAGCACCCGCATGCCGCCCACCAGAACCGTCATCTCATGGGCCGTCAGCCCCATCAGCTGGGTGCGATCCAGCATCAGCTCCTCCGCAGTGACCGCATAGTCCTTTTTCAACCAGTTGCGGTAACCGTCGGCAAGCGGCTCAAGTACGTCGAACGACGCCACATCAGTCTGGGCCTGAGTCGCATCACCGCGACCCGGACTGAAGGGGACTGTCACCTCGACCCCGGCGGCCCTGGCCGCCAGCTCAACACCCAGGTTACCCGCCAGCACTATCACATCCGCCACGCTGATCTGGCTGGCGGCGGCGATGGGCTCGAGCACCTTGAGCACCCGCGCCAGTCTGGCCGGTTCATTCCCTTCCCACTCCTTCTGCGGGGCAAGCCGGATACGGGCACCATTGGCACCGCCACGCAGATCCGAGCCCCGGAAAGTACGGGCGCTGTCCCAGGCGGTACTGACCATATCGCTGATGGAAAGGCCGCTGGCGGCAATCCTGGTCTTCACCGCAGCCACGTCATAATCGGTACGCCCGGCAGGCACAGGATCCTGCCAGATCAGATCTTCAGCTGGCACATAAGGCCCCACATAGCGGGTTTTCGGCCCCAGATCCCTGTGGGTCAGCTTGAACCAGGCGCGGGCGAAGGCATCGGAGAAGGCCGCCGGATCAGCGCGGAAACGCTCGGCGATCTTGCGGTACTCGGGGTCGAACTTCAGCGCCATGTCGGCGTCTGTCATGATGGGGTTGTGGCGAATTGCAGGATCTTCCACATCCACCGGCTTGTCCTCTTCCCGTATATTGACGGGCTCCCACTGCCAGGCACCGGCCGGGCTCTTTTTCAGTTCCCACTCGTAGTTGAACAGTAGGTAGAAGTAGCCGTTGTCCCAACGGGTGGGGTGGGTGGTCCAGGCCCCTTCAATGCCGCTGGTCACCGCATTGCGACCAATGCCCCGCTGGGTCTTGTTGAGCCAGCCCAGCCCCTGCTCCTCGACAGCGGCACCTTCCGGCTCGGGCCCGAGCAGCCGGGCATCCCCATTGCCGTGACATTTGCCTACCGTGTGCCCCCCGGCCGTCAGGGCGACCGTCTCTTCGTCATCCATCGCCATGCGGGCAAAGGTGACCCGCATGTCCTTGGCGGTTTTCAGAGGATCCGGATTGCCGTCGACCCCTTCCGGGTTGACGTAGATGAGCCCCATCATCACTGCCGCCAGCGGGTTGTCCAGATCCCGCTCGCCAGAGTAACGACCGCCGGGCTTGCTGCTCGGTGCCAGCCACTCCTTCTCCGCGCCCCAATAGATGTCTTTCTCGGGGTGCCAGATATCCTCGCGGCCGAAGGCGAAGCCGAACGTCTTGAGCCCCATGGACTCATAAGCCACGGTGCCGGCCAGAATGATCAGATCGGCCCAGCTGATCTTGTTGCCGTACTTTTTCTTGATGGGCCACAGCAGACGCCGGGCCTTGTCCAGGTTGGCGTTGTCAGGCCAGGAGTTGAGCGGAGCAAAACGCTGATTGCCGGTACTGCCACCACCACGGCCATCGGCGATACGATAGGTGCCGGCCGAGTGCCAGGCCATGCGGATCATCAGGCCGCCGTAGTGGCCCCAGTCTGCCGGCCACCAATCCTGGCTGTCAGTCATCAGGGCGGTCACATCCTGCTTGAGGGCGGCCATGTCGAGCTTCTTGAGCTCTTCCCGGTAATTGAAACCGGGCCCCAGCGGATTGGTCTTGGTGTCGTGCTGATGGAGAATGTCGAGGTTGAGGCTCTTCGGCCACCACGCCATGTTGGCTTGCTCGCCGGAGGTGGTACCACCGTGCATGACCGGGCATTTTCCTTGGGAACGTTCTGAATTGTTGCTCATCTTTTTCCTCATTTGCTCTGCTTTCCATAACCTGAACCAGCATGGCACTTTGGAATTGAATGTCCAATGAACTGCGACCCGCCGACCCATAGTAAAAACGGCAATTAAAACAGGATGACGATCTGCCGGAAGAGCACCTTGCAGGTACAAGGTGAGGCGAGACAGGTTCAACCCACCTCATAAGCATCGTCCTTACTCGGGGCGAAGCCAGGCACTGCGAAAATCAAACCAGCCGAGGGCCGTCATGCGCACCCCGTGCACGCCGACCCGGCTCTCCAGCTCCAGCCAGTGGTGGAACAGGGGCACGAACCAGCCCTGTTGCTGCACCCGGGCCAGCAGAGCGCGCGGGCCCGGCTCCTCACCGCTGGCACGCCACCGGGTCAGGCCCTGCCATAAAGCATGCTGACTGGCCCACACCTTGTGCAGCAGCGGCGTGCCCAGCAGCCAGGCGTAGGGGGCGAAGGCATGCTCGTGCTCCAGATTGAGGGTGCCGAGCCAGAGATCCACATCCTCATCCACCCCGCTCACCCAGCGGCCGTAATCCAGGGTGCGAACCTCCAGCCGGATCCCCTGTTCTGCCAGCAGGCTGGCCATGGCGCCGGCACACTCGTTGAACTCCAGATGCTGATTGAAACAGGCCAGCACCAGCCGCGTCGGCAGTTGCTCCGGCGTTGGCAATGACGCAGGCAGGGCCTCGCGCCAGTGGGGCAACAGACCCAGCGCACTGGTCCAGCCCCGCTGCAACTCGGGGGCGACCCGTGCCATCAGGGCGATGGGGTTGAGCAGCTGGGCCAGCCAGTGACGCAGGGCGGGATCCTGCAAGGATACGGATCTGTCGTCCTGCAGCAGGAAGTAGCAGCCGGATTCAAGCTCGGACTCACCGCGCATGCTGCCGAGTTCAGGGCTGTCACGTCCCAGCTGCAGGTGGGTCTCCAGCCGCTCCGCCAGCTCCGGCAGCATCCAGATGTCGATCTCGTCGAGCAGGGTACGCAGACCGAAGTAGTCGTCGAACGCCTCCAGACAAAGGTGGAGGGGATCGTTGGCGGTCACCTTGTAGGGGCCCGTGCCCACCGGCTGCAGGGCAAAGCCCGCCTCCCCCTTGAGCTCCCGCGGCAATATGGTTGCCACCGGTTCGGCCAGCAGGTGGGGCAGCAGAGGATCCGGGCTGTCGAGATACAGATCCAGAGTGCGTGGCCAGGGGCTCTCCAGCCGAACCAGATGGGCGAACAGGGGACGATCCCGCAGTGCCAGCAAACTCTCCATCACATCTTCTACCACCAGCTCACGGCCGTGGTGAAAGCGCACCACCGGCCTCAGATAGAAGCGCCAGTGACAGGGCCCCAGACACTCCCAGTGGTGGGCCAGATCCCCTTCGATTTCCCCATTTTCCTCATTTCGTCGGGTGAGACCGTTGAAGATCTGTCGGCTCAGGTGAATTTCGGAGCGACGCAGCGGATCCGTGGGCAGCAGCTGGGGCAGCGGCCGATAGTAGGGCACCCGCAGGATCTGGCGTCCCTCCCGGGTGGCCTGGCCGAGTTGTTCGATGAGCAGCGGGGTGAGCAGATCCAGCCGACCTTCCGCCAGCCGCACCGCCTGGGCAAGCTGGCCCTGACTCAGCAGATCCCGCAGGCGGCGCCGGGTCAGACTCTCCTGGCTGTCGAGCAGGGTGAGCCGGGAGCGCCGTCCCCTGCCCGCCTCGGCTGACCAGCTGAGCCAGCCCTGATCCTGCATCCGCCGCAGCAGCAGGCGGGCGTTGCGCGGGGTGCAGCAGAGCAGGTCCGCCACTTCGGCGAGACTTGCTTCCCGCTCATCGCAGCCAAGCTGCTGGGCGAGTCGTTGAAACTGCTGATAAAGGCGACTGGTCGGCATAAAAGAGGAAATCCTGTTGCTATAAGTCATCAGTTTTTACTTCCGCATTTTAGCTCAATACTGCTGATGAACATGAGAGCCACAGCACAGGAGCATCATCATGAACCAGCAAAGCGCCCCCAAACCGAACCGGATCCAGCAAACCCTGCGTCGCTACTTCAAGCGGATCCTCCCTCGCCCGTTGACCCTGATCGAGGATCCCATGAGCCAGCTCAACCGCCTGATGCAGTGGGACATGCACCAGATCGATGACAAGGAGTATCGTCGCCGCCTCTGAGTGCAGCCCCGGTTGCTCAAAGGCGAGGCATGCAATTGCTTTACCGGATTGGGTGGTTTACATCGCCGCTGAGCCTGATAGATTGGACGTCTATCCATCTATAACTGCCCAGCTGTAACTGCGACAAGCAACATCCAACAAGGAGTGTGTGATGAAAGATGCGACCCTGGCCCTGCACCACGGCTTTTCCAGCGATCCCACTACCAAGGCGGTCGCTGTGCCCATCTACCAGACGGTGGCCTACGAGTTCGACAGCGCCCAGCACGGGGCGGACCTGTTCAATCTGGCGGTGCCGGGCAACATCTATACCCGCATCATGAATCCCACCAACGATGTGCTGGAACAGCGGATGGCCGCGCTGGAAGGGGGCATCGCCGGGCTGGTGGTCTCGGCGGGTTCCGCCGCCATCACTTACGCCATCCAGGCGCTGACCGCCGCCGGCGACAACATAGTCTCTACGCCCCAGCTCTATGGCGGCACCTACACACTGTTCGCCCACATGCTGCCGAGCTTCGGGGTTGAAGTGCGCTTCGCCAGTGATGACAGCGCCGAGGCCATCGCCGCCCTCATCGACGACAAGACCAAGGCAGTCTATTGCGAGAGCATAGGCAACCCGGCAGGCAACATCGTCGATCTGGCCGCCTTTGCCAAGGTGGCCCACGCCCGTGGCGTGCCCCTCATCGTCGACAACACGGTCGCCACGCCGGTGCTGTGCAAACCCATAGAACACGGCGCCGATATCGTGGTGCACAGCCTGACCAAATATGTCGGCGGCCACGGCAACTCGCTGGGTGGTGTGGTGGTCGACTCGGGCAAGTTCCCCTGGGCGGATAACGCAGAACGCTTCCCCCAGCTCACCCAGCCCGAGCCCTCCTACCACGGTGTGGTCTACACACAAGCCTTCGGCCCCGCCGCCTTTATCGGCCGGGTTCGCACAGTGCCCTTGCGCAATACCGGCGCGGCGCTGGCCCCCATGAACGCCTTCCTGCTGCTGCAGGGGCTTGAAACCCTGAGCCTGCGCATGGAGCGCCACGTGGACAACGCCCTTCAGGTCGCCCACCACCTCAAGCATCATCCCAAGGTAGCCTGGGTCAGCTACGCCGGTCTGCCGGGACATCCCCACTATCTGCTGGCGGAGAAGTACATGGGGGGCCGGCCGTCGGCCATCCTCTCGTTTGGCTTGAAGGAGGGCTATGAGGCCGGGGTGCGCTTCTACGATGCCCTCAAGATCTTCAAACGGCTGGTCAATATCGGCGACGCCAAGTCGCTGGCTTGCCACCCCGCCTCCACCACCCATCGCCAGCTGAGCGAGGAGGAACAGGTCAGGGCCGGGGTCAAGCCGGAGATGATCCGCTTGTCGGTGGGGATAGAAGCGATCGAGGACATATTGGCGGATCTGGATCAGGCGCTGGAGGCCTGAGTCAGCCAACGAGAGAGCGGGCACTGCCCGCTCTCTTGATTTCTCCATGCCGGTGAACCAGTCACCTCGCCGACGCGTATACCGACTCCTGCCACCGAATCGAGGTTCCAATGATAATCCTGCACCACCTGAACAAATCCCGCTCCCAACGCATCATCTGGCTGCTCGAAGAGCTGGGCTTGCCCTACCAGATCAAGGCCTACCAGCGCAATGCCACTACCTTTCTGGCGCCGCCCGAGCTGAAAGCCATCCACCCCCTCGGCAAGTCGCCTGTCATCGAGCTGGAAGGACGCGTGCTGGCGGAATCCGGCGCCATCACAGAGTACCTGATTGCCCGCCACGCCCCCGAGCGGCTGGCGCCAGCTCAGGATAGCCCCGACTACCCCGAATACCTGCAGTGGATCCACTTTGCCGAGAGCTCCGGCATACTGCCGCTGCTGCTCGACATGTTCGTGCGCAAGGATGGCAGCCCGATGCGCTTCCTGCCGGACTACGCCAAAGCGGAGTGCGCCAAGGTGCTGGGCTATCTAAATGCGGTCTTGAGCACTCGCCACTATCTGGTGGGGGACCGTCTCTCCGGCGCCGACATCATGAACTCCTTCCTGGTGGATCTGCTGGCCCAGGGCGGCCAGCTGGCACACTTCCCGCACCTGCAAACCTACTGGGAACGTCTCAATACCCATCCGGCCCGCCAGAAGGCCGCGACACTGGAGCATGAGCTGGATCTGGGCACCTGATCCTCTGCCCTCAGCGCCTCACCCCGGAATGCAAAACGCCCCGACAATCGGGGCGTTTTCTTTTCAGCTCGTCAGCCAAATGCTCAGAGCGCGTGGGAAAGGATCCTCGCTACTATATTGCCCGGATCTATCCTTCACCCGGAGCTGGCACCCCAGACTTAAAGAGCGTGTGACAGGATCCTGGCTACTATATTGCCCGGATCTATCCTTCACCCGAAGCTGGAACCCCAGACTTAAAGAGCGTGTGACAGGATCCTGGCGACTATATTGCCCGGATCTCTCCTTCACCCGGAGCTGGCACCCCAGACTTAAAGGGCATGTGAAAGGATCCTGGCTACCTTGTCCGGATCTATGTCCTGCTGCTCACCGAGCGCCGTCAGGCCGAAACGCTTGAGGTTGGAGCAGATGCCGGGGATGCAGCTCTCGCTCAGACCGTAGTCGGCGAGACGGGTGCCCACCCCCATCTGCTGGAAGAACTGCTCGGTGCGGATGATCGCCTCCTCGATGCGCAGCGCCTTGTCCTCCCGGCTCGAATGCCAGACCCGCTCGGCGAACTGGGCCAGCTTTTCCTGCTTCTGGGCCGCCTGCTCACGCAGCAGGGAGGGCAGTACCACAGCCAGACTCTGGGCATGATCCAGCCCGTGCAGCGCTGTGAGCTGGTGGCCGATGGCGTGAGTGGACCAGTCCTGGGGCACGCCGCGGCCGATGAGACCATTGAGCGCCAGGCTGGCGGCCCACATCAGGTTGGCGCGCACCTGATAATGGGTGGGATCCACCAGGGCTTTGGGGCCGTTATCCACCAGCACCTGCAGCAAGCCTTCCGCCAGCCTGTCCTGCACCTCGCCCCCCACAGGGAAGGTGAGGTACTGCTCAATGATGTGGACGAAGGCATCCACCACCCCATTGCCGATCTGGCGGGTGGGCAGGCTGTAGGTGGTGGTGGGATCGAGCACGGCAAACACAGGTTGCACCAGCGGATTCATGAAGGAGAGCTTGGCCTCCCCCCGACTCACCACGGCGGCGGGATTGCTCTCCGAGCCGGTGGCGGGCAGGGTCAGCACGCAGCCCAGAGGCAGGGCCGCCTTGACGGGCGCCTTGTGCAGCAGTATCTCCCAGGGATCCCCCCCCTCAAAACAGGCCGCGGCGGCCACGAACTTGGTGCCATCTACCACGGATCCGCCGCCGACCGCCAGCAGGAAGTCGATGCGCTCGCGCTTGACCAGCGCCACCGCCTCCATCAGCTGATCGTACTGGGGGTTGGCCCCTATGCCTGAAAACTCCTGCCAATCCCTCCCCGCCAACGCCTGGGTCAACTGGTCATAGACGCCGTTTTTCTTGATGCTGCCACCGCCGTAGAGCACCAGCAGGCGACTGCCTGCCGGGATCAGGTCGGGCAGCGTGGCTATCTGGCCGTCACCAAAACAGACCCGGGTAGGATTGGCATATTGGAAGTTGTACACGGCAAAGCCCTCGGTTGAATGCATGCAAGGGGATTGTGCGCCCGTGGCTCCGGCAGGTCAAAAAACGGGAGCCGGCTATCAAAACACGCATTGCGTTCGAGTCCAGCGGGTTGGTCAGGCGCGGCTCTGCTATGGTCTGTCAGGAAGGCGGTGCCATGTGCCATCCGGGCCTGCATGCCCACCTCCTTTCATCCTCATTTCCCGTCATAAGGTCTGAAACATGAAATTGAAGCATACATGGATTGCCGGTCTGCTCTCCCTCTCGACCTGCCTGGTGCAAGCCGCCGAGGTGGTCACCGAAGTCGCGACCGCCCCAGGCAAGGCCAGTCTGGTTGAAGCCGTGACTGCCCAGGCGACGGTGACTGCCATCGACATGGCGAGCCGCAAGGTCAGCCTGAAAAATGACGCCGGTGAAGCGTTCGACATAGTCGCCGGTGAACAGGTCACCAACCTGCAAAACCTCAAGGTTGGCGATACGGTGGCACTGAGATACCTGCAGATGCTGGATCTGGAACTGCTCAAGGGCACGGCAGGCGTCAGACAGCGCGTCGTCGAGATGGATGCGGACAAGGCCGCCGCTGGCCAGAAGCCGGGGGCCGGGGTGGGTGTCAAGGTCACACTGTATGGGGACGTCATCGACGTCGACAAGGCGCAGCAGACGGTCACGGTCAAAGGGGTGGATCACACCCTGGTGGTCAAGGTGCACAACCCGGCGCAATTTGCCCTGATCGCCAAAGGGGATCAGATCAAGGCCGTCCAGACCCAGGCGGTGGGTATCGGCATAGTGCCCGAGAAAAAATAGTACCCGAGAAGAAATAGCGCTTGAGAAGACATAGTGCCGGAGCAGAAACGGGGCCGGGAAAGCAGCAGCCCCAAGAGCCCGTCAAAAAGGGAGGGACATCACCCCTCCCTTTCTCATTGTGATGTCATCATCCCTTCCACATGGGAAAGGCGGCATCATTACCCGAGGCAACACCTTGCCCCCGATGACCACGGATTGCCGTTCGAGTCGTGCAGGCCATCACTCAGGTAGTCTTGGTCTCTTCCTTTGGCTCGCTCTTCTTGCCGGTGAGGCGATCCATGGCATCTTGCAGCATGGTCTCCTTCTGCTCGTTCAAGGCCTTGCTCTGCTGCTCGCGCTCTTCGACAGAGAGTTGCTTGTTGTCGGCGATCGCCTTGAGCTTCTCCTCTATCTCGTTGAACTTCTTGCGATCAAACCCAAGCGCCTTGTCCACCAGCTGCTGCATCATGCCACCCTTGTCCGAGTTCATGTCCAGCGCGGGCGGCAGCTTGCTGTTCTTGGCCAGATGCTCATAGGTGAGCGCCTGCTGCGCCTTGCTGGTCAGTCGCTGGGAGGAGAGGTTGACCAACTCCTCCCAGCCACCACCCTGACCACTGTCGGCACCGCTGAGGGTGGCGAGGGCGCGGGAGTTGGACGCACTCTGGGCAAGTTGCTGGCTGTAGGGTTTGATATCCATGGGGACTCCAATCTGTATGCCGATCCGGCATGACGCTTTGGCTGATTCGATAACATGGGGCGCCAGGCCCCACCATTGTCAATTAAACCAGCAAGTTACAGGCCAACTTTCCAGATGGGGCCAAATCCCGCACTCAGGCTGGCGCCACGCCCATTGCTCGCAGCAAGCAGGGCGTCAGAATCATGACTCCTGCGCCGCCCCGTCATGATATTGCGGCACATCTCTCTACACTCGAACGCATCTGCCAGAGAAAGCCAAGGATTAGCGCGCAGATCACAAAACAAACAACTGCAGAAGTCTACAATTTTGGCGCACGATAGAACCAGCAAGCAGTGTTATGGATGAAATGTTTGCGACATCAATGATCGGCAGACCAATCCACCGGCATACTTCCATGCCGCCATCGGCCTGCGGCAGCGCGCATCCCATCCCACCGCCTGACTTTCACTCACAGTTACGCTTCGGGCAATCCCATGAAAAAACACACCTTGAGTCTCCTCTCCGCCACCCTGCTCACCCTGCTTGGCACCAGCGCCGACGCCTGCACCGGCCTTGTCGTCGGCAAGGGCGCCAGCGCGGATGGCAGCGTGATGATCGCCAGAAACGAGGATTTTGGCGTCAACAATTGGAACAAGTACCTGGCCTTCCGGCCCGCCCAGCAGAACGAGGGAAAGAGCTGGAAGCTGGGCAACGGGCTGGAAGTGCCCATGCCAAAGGCCTTCCTCGCCTACTCCGCCATTCGTGACTGGGACGCCACCACCAGCGACCCGGCAGGCAAATATTATGAAGAGCGCGGCATCAACGAGTTCAACGTCGCCCTCTCGGCCACCACCAGTGCCGAGGTCAACGACAGGGCCCAAAAAGCCGATCCGCTGATCGAGAAGGGAGTGATTGAAGCCATCATCCCCACCCTGATCCTGCCGCAGGCCAAAACGGCCAAAGAGGGGGTCGAGCTGCTTGGCCGCTATGTGGAGCAGTATGGCGCCGGTGAGGGCAACAGCCTCTATCTGGCGGATGTAAACGAGGCCTGGCTGATGGAGATCGGCTCCGGCCACCACTGGATCGCGGTGCGGGTGCCGGACGACAGCTACGCCATGGTGGCCAACGGCCTGCGCATCCACGGCGTCAATCTCGATAGCGCCGATGTGCTGCACTCGCCCAAGCTGCTGGAGTTCGTGCAGCAGCACAAACTGCTGGATAACGCCGACCCCAAGGACTTCAACTTCGCCAAGGCATTCGGGGTGATTGCCGATCCCTACAACGTGGATCGGGAGTGGCTCGGCCAAAAAATGCTGACCGCCTCCCACCAGCAAGCCACCCGGCAGGCGCAATATCCGCTGTTCATGAAGCCGGATGCCCCTATCGCCGTGCCGGACGTGGCCAGGGTGCTGAGCGCCACCTATGAGGGCACGCCGCTCGCTGGCAAGGCGGAGCGACCGATCCGCATCGATCGTCAGCTCGAATCCCACGTGATCCAGCTGCGCAAGGAGATGCCCAAGGAGCTGCAGGGATTGATCTGGCAGAGCTACGGCGTGCTGGCCGAATCCGTGATGGTGCCGCTCTACAACACCCTGGAATCCTACCCCCTGCCCTATCGCACCGGCAGCGACAGCTACTCCGATGACTCCGCCTACTGGCAGTTCCGCAGCCTGACAGCGCTGGCCAACACCAATCCGGACAAATATCTGCCGCTGCTGCGGGGCGTCTGGAGCAAGGAGAGCGCCAAGCTCTACAAGGAAGTGGCGGTGCTCGACAAGACCCTCAAGCAGACCTATGCCAATGACAAGGCCACCGCGCTCGGGCTGGCCGCCGACTACTCCTACGGCCAGCTGGAGCAGACCTACCAGATGGCCAAAGAGTTGCGCTACAAGCTGATGACGGATCTCACCAAGAGCACGGAGAAGAAGTATTCAGAGGAGGAGTTCAAGAAGATCATGAGCCTCTGACCGGCTCGGAAAACAGAAGAGGCACCCCGGGGTGCCTCTTTCATTTCATCAAGCAGGGAACTCAGCCGCGGCTGATATGGAGCGGACCAAAAGTCTGGGCCACCGGCATTATCTCTATGCTGTTGATGTTGACGTGGGCGGGCTGCTGGCTGACCCAGAGCACTGTATTGGCGATGTCTTCCGGCTGAATGGCCTGCACCCCCTGATAGACGGTAGCGGCCTTGGCGTCGTCACCGTGGAAGCGCACGTTGGAGAACTCGGTGCCGCCACACAGACCCGGCTCCACGTTGGTGACGCGGATGGCGGTGCCCGCCAGGTCGGCGCGCAGGTTCAAGCTGAACTGTTTCACGAATGCCTTGGTGGCGCCGTAGACGTTGCCGCCCGGATAGGGGTAGGTGCCTGCGATGGAGCCTATGTTGACCACGTGGCCGCGATTGCGCGCCACCATGCCCGGCAGCAGCAGTCGGGTGAGCAGGGTCAGCCCGCTGATGTTGGTGGCTATCATCTGCTCCCAGTCTTCGAGGTCCGCCTTGTGGGCGGGTTCCAGCCCCAGGGCCAGACCGGCGTTGTTGACCAGCAGATCCACTTCTTGCCAGGCAGCCGGCAGGCCAGCGATGGCGGCTTGAGTCGCCGTCTTGTCCTGCACGTCGAATACCAGCGGCAGGAACTGCTCGCCCAGCTCGTCAGCCAACGCAGCCAGCCGCTCGGCGCGACGACCGGTGCCGATCACCTTGTAGCCCGCCTGCACCAGCTGGCGGCTGATGGCCTCCCCAAAGCCGGACGAAGCACCCGTTACCATTGCAATCATCTGAACCTCCATATCTACACCGATATTGTTATTTATGTGTTTGAATCCACTCAGATTCATTCATCGCTCAATTCACGCCCGGTCACCTTGCGCCAGATAAACACAGCCAGATGGAGCAGGAACAGGCCTGAGCCTCCCAGCGCGAACAGCAGACCGGTGAGGGCATTGACCGAGGTGTCGGCACCAAACCACCACCACACCAGCCAGCCGATCAGGCCGATGACAAACGTCTGGATGGCGCAAACGGGGCAGCGCCCCAGCTTGGCCTTGATGGCGGTGGCAAGGCAGTCTTCACAACTCATCCTGAGCAGCCCGCCTTGCCGTGTTGCAAGGCTGCTTTACCGCCTATGCGGTGCTTGCGGGCCAGACCGCGCAGCTGACGCTCCTCGTCACCAATGAGTGACAACACCAGCCGGTGAGCATGCTGGTCGCGGCCATAGTAATCCGGCAACCTCTGCTGAGCCTTGAATCCCAGCGCCTGATAGAGGGCAAGCGCCTCTTCATTGGCATCGCCCACCTCGAGGCGCACAGCCCCCCAGCCAGCTTCGCGCCCCTCCCGGATCACCTGCTCCAGCAGACGGCGGGCCCAGCCCTGACGACGAATGGTCCAGCGGATGGCGAGGGTCTGGATCACCAGCCGATCCCACCCTCTGTGCTCCAGCAGGCTGAGATATCCCATCAGCTGCGACGTCTCATCCAGCAGCAGCAGGGTGCGCCCCTTGGCGTGGGTGAGCAGATAGTGCCAGCGGCTGCGGCCAAAGGCGACTTCGGGGGGAAAGCAGTAGCGTTCCAGCTTAACGATGGCGCCCAAATCATCGGTTCGGGCCGCGCGCACGGTCAACACAGGGAGTCCTTGTTCGGTTATTTATCTTCAGCACCAGAAATGCGACTTGTATCACAAGTTACCAAAGCAGAATATTAGGCACTGTAACCTCTTGTTTCCCCTCGCGCCATTGTCGTGCTTGTCGGTGCATCGAAGCCCACTGGGGATACTGCCATTCAAGGCAGTCCTTTCTGTGGAGCCGAAGAACTATGAGTACCTATGTCATCGTCGAAGAGCTGGGCGACTGGCCTTGCCATGCCGATTATCTGCTGACCGCCCGCACCTACCTGCAACACGGCGTGCCGACCACGGGCGGCAGACCCCGCATCATCAACCTCTGCCGCGATCTGGAGCACCTGAGCGCGGGCTACTACTGCTCCCTGCTGGCGCAGGCCAGGGGCCATCACTGTCTACCGGGATTGCAAGCCATCAGCGTGTTGCAACCCCAGCAGCCGCCAGCCAAGCTGTGGCGCAAGGTGCAGGGCTGGCTGGCCCAGCAGAGCGAGGATCGCATTCGGGTGCGCGCCATCTTCGGTCAGAGCGAACAGAGTGAGCTGGCGGGGCTGGCTCGCTACTACTACGGCCTGAGCCAGTTGCCGCTGCAGGAGCTGACCCTCAAACGCGGTCGGCACGGCTGGTCGGTGCGCCAGCAACAAAGCCTGTCTCCGCTGGATCTGAGCCAGAGCGAGAAGGCACTGATGCTGCACCATGCCCAGGCGCTGGTTGGCACCGGGGATGGGGAACATGCGGCGCCGCTCTACCAGCTCGCCATCCTGGTGGATCCCGATGATGGCCGCGCCAGCAGCGATGCTCTGGCCCTCGACCGCTTCATCAAGGCGGCCGCTGCACAGGGGATCCAGGCCGAGATACTTGCCCCCTCCGCCATAGAGCGGCTGCCGGAGTTCGACACCCTCTGGCTGCGGGCAGAAACCGCCGTCGGCCACTACACCTTCGAATTTGCCCGCCGCGCCGAGCAGCTCAAGATGCCGGTGATCGACAGCTCCCGCGCCATCCTCGCCTGCAGCAACAAGCTCTATCTCTACGAGCTGATGGTGCGCAGCGGCGTGCCCATGCCGCCCACCATGGTGGTTACCCGTCGGGGCCGCCATCAGGTGGACGAGCTGGTGCAGCGGCTCGGCCTGCCGCTGATGGTAAAAGTGCCCGACGGTGCCCAGGGGCGGGATCTCGCCATGGCCAGCGATGAACAGCAGCTCGCCCGCCTGTTGGACGAAGGACTGGGTCGCTCCGCCCTGCTGCTGGTGCAGAGCCGGATCCCTGCCGAATTTGACTGGCGCATCGGCTTTCTCGACGGCTCGCCGTTGTTCGCCTGTCGCCGCTACCGCCCGGAACCCGGCAACCGCATCCGCCGCCGCAAACACCCCCTCGACATGAGCCGGATAGAGGCACTACCGCTCACCGAGGTACCGGAGCGAGTGCTGCAAACGGCCCGCCGCGCCGTGCATCAGCTTGGCAACGGCCTGTTCGGGGTCGACCTGCGCCAGCAGGGGCGCGACTGCGTGCTGCTGGAAATCATCGACAATCCCTGGATACGTGGCGATATTGAGGACAGAGAGGCAAAGGACCTCTACGAGAGCCTGGCCAGGGCCTTCCGGCAACGGCTGGAAAACCGGGGGCAGAGCGCGGCAGGATAACAAGCATCGACAGCAGAGGTGATTATGATGACAGCGGATTGGTGGGACATAGCGCCCCTTGGCTGGGAGAACATCCTGGCCTGCCTGGTATGCGGCACCCTGGTGGGGCTGGAGCGGCAACTGCGTGGCAAGCCGGTCGGGATCCGCACCTCTTCGCTCATCATTCTCGGCACTTACTGCTTTCTCGCCATCGGTGCCGCCGTCAGCCCCCAGGGGGCCGATCAGGCACGGGTGCTGGGTCAACTCATCACGGGGATCGGCTTTCTCGGCGCCGGCGTCATGATGACCCGGGATGGTCAGGTACTGGGCGTCACCTCGGCTGCGACCGTCTGGATGCTGGCGGCACTCGGCGCCCTCATCGGCATGGAGATGCTGCACCAGGCCGTGCTGCTCACCGGCGTCACCCTGGCCATTCTGGTGGGAGTGGATTATCTCGAGACCAGCTTCAAGAGTCTGCGCCGCGGGGTGCACAACCGGCTGGAGAGCTGGCGCCACGGCAATAGCCATGCGCCTGCCGCCAATACCCATCAGGACGAGCTTGGCAGCGGTATCGAGAAGTAACCCACCACAATGAACAAGGGCTCCAAACTGGAGCCCTTGTTGTTACTCGCCAGCCTTATTGCAACAGCAGGAAGCGACCGCTCAGCGGTGGCAAGTCCACCGTCACGCTGCTGCCACCCAGCGCCAGACTCTCGCCGCTTTGCAGATCCACCAGGGCACTGCCACTGCGCAGTTTGCCGACCGGCAGGGCATAGCTTTGAGGCGTGGTGGAGACGTTGAGCAGGTAGACAATCTGCTCTGCCGCCGTCTGTTTGATGTCGCCATAAACGCTGCCATCGGCCACCAGCTTGACTCGCTCCCCCTGATAGAGGGCGGGATGCGTGGCGCGCATCGCCAGCAACTGGCTGAGCCACAGCTTGAGTTCGGCCTGATCGCTGCTCGGCACGAAACCGGTGACACCGGGCACCTTGCCATCGCTGCGGGCCACGTGATCGTCACAGAGTCCCTGCGCCGCACAGTCGCCACTCACCTGCTTGGCAAAGCCCGGCACCTCGTCGCCAAACTCCTCGCCGTAATAGAAGGTGATGGGGCCTGAGCGAGCCGCGAGGAAGCTGAAGGCCGCCTTGTGGCGCTGCCAGTAGTCCGCCGGATTGAAATTTCCCCGCTCCAGCAGGTCACCGAAGCGTACCAGATCGTGGTTGCCCAGCATCAGATTTGGCATGGCGTGGTTCGGATAGCTCTCCACCTTGTTCCAGCTGGCATCCAGCACGCTGGCTCCCTGCCCGCCCTTGCCGGACTCCTCCACCGCCAGCGCCTGTACTATGCCGTAGCGCAGCGGGAAGTCGAACGCCGAAGAGAGCGCCGGCTTGTCGCTCGGGCCATAGGCCTGGGCCCGGATCTCGTCAGCACTCTTCCATACCTCACCCACCATGTAGCCCAGGGTGCCCCACTGCTGGCCCGCCGCCTTGCGTGCCGCACTGGCCTGTTCGACCTCGCCGCGAATGGCACGCCATTCGTCCAGCCCCAGCTGATAGGCCTGATCCAGTCGCCAGCCGTCGATGCCGTACTGTTCGACCCAGTAACGCGCCACCTCCTTGAAGTAGGCGAGGCTCTCGGGTTGGCTGTAATCCACCAGCTGACCGGGATAACCGGCGCCCCCGCTCTTGAGCACAGGCTGGCGCCCCTCTGGCGACGGCTTGCTCACTCCCACCTTGTTGACGTGACCGAACACGCCATCGAGGAAGACGTAAAGGCCGCGCTGGTGCGCCGCATCCACCAGCTGTTTGAGCTGGGCATTGCTGCCAAAGTTGGGATCCACGGTGAAAAAATCACAGGCGAAGTAGCCGGTAGCATCCAGCTTGTCATCCCCCCCCTGACCCGCGCAGGAGTCAAATACAGGGGTGAGCCAGATGGCGTTGACGTTGAGACTCTTGATGTGATCCAGGCTGTCGATGATCCCTTGCAGATCGCCGTTGTGCCCGGAGGGGCCATAACCGACGCCGTAGTTGGCGGCGCTGTCGCCATCGACGAAAGACTCCACCATCACCTGATAGGTTCTCAGGTTGCAGGCGGCCTGGTCATTGCCATAACAGGCGCGGCTGGCAGAGGTCACCGGTGGATTGACCACGGGTGGCTGAGCCTCGCTGCTGGAGCCACCGCCCCCGCTGCCGCACGCCGTCAGGAACAAGGCGGCCCCGAGCAGGCCGCCATAGCGCAAACGTCCTTGTTTCATTGTTATCTTCCCGCTGTGGTGTTGCTGGCGCAGAGCGCGCCACCCTTGAAGCCATGATACCCAGCTCACCACTGCGGGTCTGTGACTGAAAACGTTACCCGCTTCAGTCGGTTAGAGCCCCCTGGCTGGCAGTTGGCACGTACCCGGTTCAAAGCACGCCGGCAGAGGCGAAGCGATAGTTGACTGACAGCCAGAGGGCGCGGCCCGGCTCGGGAATACGGCCAATCTGCTCATACCCCAGCCCCGCCTGGCTGGCGTGTACCGACTTGGAGAGGTGCTCGTAGTAGAAGGTATCGAACAGGTTGTCGATACCGGCGGACAACTGCCACCCTTCGCTCACCTGCCAGGCACCGCTCAGGTTCATGGTGAAGAAACCAGGTGTCTCCCCCTGATCCTGACCGGCCACAGTGCCAGATCCCACATCTACCCTCTTCTGCGCCGCGACGGCGCGCCCCAACAGCGTAAAGCTCCAGTCCTCATCCGGCTGCCAGCCCAAGGCCAGCTTGCCATCGAGTGGCGGCATCTGGGCCAGCGGCTTGCTGTCGCTCCGGTTTTCGCCGTAGACCACTGCCAGACCACCATCGAGGCGCCACTGCTCGGCAAACTGCCAGCGTCCTTCCAGCTCGCCGCCCCGGGTCTGGGCATCTATGTTGCGCACCTTGTTCGACTTGTTGTTATAGAGCAGGTAGTCCTGGATGTCGGCGCTGAACAGGGAGAGGGTCAGATCCAGATCGCGGCTGCGCAGGGCCAGCCCGGCATCCCACTGGCGGCTGCGCTCGGGGTTGAGGATGAAGGGGACGCTGTCCTTGCTGCGCTCCCAGTAATCCGGTGCCCGCTCGGCCTGGCCCCAGGCCAGATAGCTCGACCAGGCTGGCGACCACTGGTATTCGTAGCGGCCAAAGCCGCTGTCGAGCACCAGCTTGTCGCTATAGAGGGTCTGATCGCCGGCGCCATATTTGGTGGTCTCCACCCGATCCTGACGATAACCCCCCTTGTAGCTATGGGCCCCCTGCTGGCGACCCAGCTCGCTGAACCAGCCTTGCTGTTCGAATCGCAAAGTACGCTGGCGAGGCTGGCTGGCGTAATCCACACCGCTGCGGGCCCTGTGCTGATCCCGGTTGGCATCGAGTCCGGCGGTCAGCAACCAGTCGGCCGGCAGGGCGATATCGTTGGCCCAGCGGCCGCCGGTATTGCGGCGATCCGGGTTGGACAGCATCTTGATGCCGCTGTTTGGCCGCAGGCTGAAGTTGTCCATGATGTGGTCTATGTCGTTGTCCCACAGAGTCAGCTCACTGCGGCGCCACTGTTGGCTGATCGCCTCCTGCTTGAACTTGAGACCGAAAGACTCCCGGTCGAACATGGGACCATCCATCATACGATCCGCGTAGGCGGCGCGGGCGTTGCTGCGCTCGGCGGTCAGCTCGAGCAGGGTGTTGTCGCCCGGCGTCCAGCCCAGCTGGGCCGTGCCGTTTTCCCGGCGATAGAAGGAGCGCACCTTGTCACCGTGACCATCGCGGTAGTCATCGCTGTCGGAGTGAGTGAACTGGCCGCGCAGATAGCCCTCGGGGGCGCCGACGGTGGCATCCAGCATCTGGTCGTCACGACCGGAACTGCCATACAGCGCCGAGGCTTCGGCCTTGACACCGGGAGCACTGAACTCGGGTCTGTCTCGCTCAAACAGCACGGTACCCGCCAGGGTGGCACCCTGCTCCAGGGATTGCGGCCCCTTCAACACCCGTATCCGGTCGAAAGATTGGGGAAATACATAGGCGGTGGGCGGGTCCATGCGACCGCCACAGCCACCGGCCAGCATGCCGCCATCCATCTGCACGTTGAGGCGGGACATGCCCATCCCCCGCAGCACGGGATCGCCCCCCAGCCCCCCTTTGCGCACCATGCTCATGCCGGTGACGTTCTTCAGATAACCGGCGCCATCGGCGGCAGGCATGGGGGAGCCCGGCTTCTTGGGATCCAAGGTCACTTCCAGAGTGCTGGTCGGGCGGCTGGCGACCACCACCATGGGCTCCAGCCGTTGCACCTGCTCCTGACCAGCTGCGCCGTGGCAGGCGAGGCCGCCCACCAGCAAGGCGAGAGGGGTCCGCATAAAATGAGCCATGAACTTTCCTTATCTATCTGTTTATCTTGTTTTTTTAATCTCTACCAATAAACCTTTCTGCTGGGGAAAGGTTTGCCGTCTGGCCGCAAAAAAGGCCTGCGACCAAGATGTGGCAAGCCTTGTCAGGCGACGGCAAGAGAGGGTTGGCAAAATGTTGCGCAGGTTTTACCCAAATTGGGTAGAGAAGGCAAACGGACAAACATTCCAGTTACAGGAATCTGGGGATGGCTCACAAAAAAGAGGGTTAGTTGAAGGCTTCCCGCTCATTGATGGGTTTGATCAGGTGATACACCTCGTGGGCCGAGAGGGTGCAGCCAGCGGGCCATTCCAGCTGATGACGGCGGTTGATGAAGACCCTGGCACAGCGTCGCTCAGAATCCAGCGCCGCAAACAGGGGCTGTGTGCGCCAGGGGGCCAGATCCAGCGCTCCTGTGGTGCCGTCGGAGAGCACCACAAACAGCCGCCATCCCTGCAAATATTCCACATCGATAAAGACCGGCATCCCTTCGGCTCCGATTGAGAAATTCGGCGCCATTATAAACAAGCCCCCAGCGCCGCTTTGCAGGACGGATCACACTTTTTCCAGCCATTTATGCTGTCTTCAATCCCTGCGTCTTGTCACATAAAACGCATAAATCGTGCCAGAACATCTCTTTTACCGGCACCTGATGCAACCTTTCCCCAAGCACAAGGTCATAACCCTGCAATATAAAAACAATGTGCCCGAGGACGGGTGCAAATAGGCTTGTAGGAACAACAATGACCACTATCAAACAATGGCTGGGACCGTTTTGGCCCATCGCCGTTTTTTCATTTATCGCGCTTGTCTCTCTCTCCGTCAGCCGAGTCGGCCTCGGCGTGTGGCAACTGGAACGGGTCGATGCCGTCGCAGGTTGGCCAGAGATGCTGTTGCAAGGGCTGCGGGTCGATATCGCGACCCTCTGCTGGATATGGGGTGTCCCCGCCATGCTTACCATGCTGCTGGCCGGGCCCCACGCCATTGGCCGGGCCTGGTTGCAGCTCATCAGGGTCTGGCTGACGCTGGGACTCTGGCTGATGCTCTTCCTCGAGATCTCCACTCCATCTTTCGTGACCGAGTACGGCGTGCGGCCCAACCGCCTCTATGTGGAGTACCTCATCTATCCGAAAGAAGTGCTCTCCATGCTGTGGGCCGGCCGCAAGGGTGAACTGCTGATCGCCGTGCTGTTCAGCCTGCTGACACTGGGAGGAGGTTGGTGGCTGAGCGGTCGTCTGCTGCGCGGACTGAGCTTCCCCCGCTGGTATCTGCGCCCGGCCTTTGCCCTGCTCATTCTCGCCATCGGCTTCCTCGGCGCCCGCTCCAGTCTGGGTCATCGCCCTCTGAATCCGGCCATGGTCGCCTTTGCCAGCGACCCTCTGATCAATGCCCTCACCGTCAACTCCGCCTACTCGGTGTTTTTCGCCATCAAGCAGATGGGGGGCGAAGAGGATGCCAGCCAGTTCTATGGCCAGTTGCCTCGGCAACAGATCCTTGACCTCATTCGCCAGGAGAGCGGCCGCGAGCTCCATGACTTCAGCTCGACGGCCCTGCCCAGCCAGACCTTCAACGAAGCCAGCTATAGCGGCAAACCCAAGAATCTGGTGATCCTGTTGCAAGAGAGCCTGGGCGCCCAGTTCGTCGGCTCCCTCGGCGGCCTGCCGCTCACCCCCAATCTGGATGCGCTCTCGCAACAGGGTTGGGCATTCGAGCAGCTCTACGCCACTGGCACCCGTTCGGTGCGCGGCATAGAAGCTGTGCTGACCGGTTTCACGCCGACCCCGGCCCAGGCCGTGGTCAAGCTAGGCAAGAGCCAGACCAACTTCTTTACCATCGCGGATCTGCTCAAGCAGCGCGGCTACAACACCAGCTTCATCTATGGTGGCGAGAGCCATTTCGACAACATGCGCAGCTTCTTCCTCGGCAACGGCTTCACCACCATAGTCGAGCAGAAAGACTTCAAGAACCCGGTATTCGAGGGGTCATGGGGCGCCTCCGACGAGGACCTGATGACCAAGGCAGACGAGACCTTCAAGGCGCTGCACAAGGAGGGCAAGCCCTTCTTCAGCCTGGTGTTCAGCTCCAGCAACCACGATCCCTTTGAATTCCCGGACGATCGCATCGCGCTCTACGAACAACCCAAGCAGACCCGCAACAACGCCGCCAAGTACGCGGACTACGCCATCGGCGAGTTCTTCAAGAAAGCGAAGCAGTCCGACTACTGGAAAGACACCCTGTTTCTGGTCATCGCCGACCACGACAGTCGGGTTGGTGGTGACAGTCTGGTCCCCATTCCCCGCTTCCACATTCCCGGCGTCATCGTCGGTGACGGCATAGCCCCGAAGCAGGACCCGCGCATCGTCAGCCAGATCGACATGGCACCGACCCTGCTCTCCCTGATGGGGATAAGCGCCGACTATCCCATGCTGGGCAAGGATCTGACCCGCATGCCAGCCGACTGGCCGGGTCGCGCCATCATGCAGTACGACAAGAACTTTGCCCTGATGCGGGGCAAGGATGTGGTGATCCTGCAACCGGAGCGTCCGGCGCAAGGCTTCATCTATGAGGATGCCAGCGAAACCCTCACACCTGCACCACAACCGGATGCCATGAAGGATGCCGCCCTCGGGCTGGCGCTGTGGGGGAGTCTGGCCTACCAGAAAGGGCTCTACCAGACGGCGCCGGATACCCGGACAGTGCTGAACTGACCCCGCCAACGCAACAATATAAAACCCGCCAGTTGGCGGGTTTTATATTGGGCGAGACACGCCATCAGATATTGAGGAAACAGGGCAGGGAGCGGCTGAATCTGTGCTCGAACACCAGCGAGGTTTCGAGGTGCACCACCTCTTCCCGTGAAGTGAAGTGATCGAACACGAAGTTGCGCAGATGCTCGGTATCGGCGACGCAGAGGTGCACCAGAAAGTCATCCTTGCCACCCATGTGAAACAGGCTGATCACCTCGGGCAGCGCCAGTATGGCATCGCGGAAGGCATCGATGATCTGGCGGCTGTGGCGCGCCAGTTGCAGCGAAACCATGGCCTGGATATGGCCACCCAGTGCCTGATGATCCACTTCGCAATGTGCCCCCTTGAGCACCCCGTCCTGCTGCAGCTTGCGCACCCGCTCCAGGCAAGTGGACGGAGCCACGCCGACCAGGGCAGCCAGATCCTTGTTGGTCATGCCCGCATCGCGAAACAGATGGGCCAGGATATCCAAATCCAGTTGATCCAGGTTTCTCATCTTAACTCCTTGAACCGATCAATTTTTTAGACTCTGCCCGTAAACCGGGCCGAACACAACGCAGATTGACATAGAGGCAGCACCCCCTATGCTTTGGCGCACTCAGGATCCGGGCCATGTCAGGCCCCCTCCCCCTTGCAGGCCTCATAAGGACCTTTATGTACTCGTCTCATCCCTTCTGGAGCCAGGAAGTGCCCCGCGTCGATGGCCAGTTGCTGCTGACCCCCTGCCCCGGCACCCAGCAGGTACCGCTGCCACTGGCACTGGATCAGCTGAGGTTTGCAGGTGCCCACGGGGTAGTGACGCTCATGACCGCCACCGAGCTGGCAGAGCTGGATCTGGCGCACCTCGGTCGTCAGGTCGAGCAAGAAGGCATGCGCTGGTTCCACCTGCCCATCGAAGACGATCAGGCCCCCGATACCGCCTTCGAACACGCCTGGCAGCTGGCGTTGCCACAACTGACCGCGCTGCTGCACGATGGCAAGCATCTGGTCATCCACTGTCAGGGGGGCAGCGGCCGCACCGGTCTGGTCGCGGCTGCCCTGCTGATCTCCCTCGGCCAGCCGCAGCAGGAGGCCATGGCCGCCATCAAGGCCCACAGGCCCAAGGCCTTCACCCTGCCGGCGCATCGCCAATGGCTGGATGCCCTGGCCACGCGGCTGGATCAGGCCGACTGACCCTGACCGCTGGCCCTACTTGGGTTGCTGGTAGGTAAACACCTTGCCGATATCTTCCACCCGATAGCTGGTGAGCTGGTAGACGTAGTAGTTGAGCCAGTTGGAAAACAACAGATGGCCGTGGCTGCGCCAGCTGGCGCGCGGCGGCTGGGCCGGATCATTGTTCGGGTAGTAGTTGACCGGAATGACGGGGTCGAGCCCGGCCGCCAGATCCCGCTGATACTCTCCATCCAGAGTCAGCACATCATATTCAGGGTGGCCGGTGACAAATACCTGACGACAATCCTTGGTGGCCGCCAGGTAGACCCCCGCCTCCTCGGACTCGGCAAAGATCTGCAGGTCGGTGTGGGCACGGATGAGATCCCCGTCAAAGGCCGCATAGCGAGAGTGAGGCGCGACGAACTCGTCGTCGAAACCGCGCAGCAGCGGCTCGTTCTCATCGAGGCGATGGTGGCGATAGACACCGGACAGTTTCTCCCCATGCGTCTGCTTCTCCATGCCATACAGGGCCTTGAGCGCCGCCTGTACGGCCCAGCAGAGGAACAGGGTCGAGGTCACGTGTTGATGGGACCACTCTATGATCTCGACGATGCGCGGCCAATAGACCACCTCCTCGAACTCCACCAGCCCGAGCGGTGCCCCCGTGATGATCATGCCGTCATAGTTGTTGCCGCGAACCTGCTCGAAATCGTGATAGAAGTTCTCGAGATGGGCCTGAGGCGTGTTCTTCGACTCCCGATCGTCGATCCGCAGCAGATCCACATCGACCTGCAGCGGCGAGTTGGAGAGCATCCGCATCAGCTGGATCTCGGTTTCAATCTTCTTGGGCATCAGGTTGAGGATCAACACCCGCAATGGGCGGATGTTCTGGGTGACGGCCCTGGATTCCGTCATCACGAAGATGTTCTCCTGCCCCAGCACTTCGGCGGCAGGTAACTGATCCGGGATCTTGATCGGCATGCTTACTCCCTGTACTGCATCAGTAAATATGTCTGGACATCCAGAAGCCTATAACAAAGCTACCCAGCCTGTCATCAGATACCTTTTGTATTCACCCCCACCTTTGACTAGCATACGGCTCAGTGTGTCTCTCGCAGCCAAGACAATGACAGGTATCAAAATTTCCGTAGACCGACTGCAAGTCGGCAATTTCGTCTCTCTGCCACTGGGTTGGCGCGAACACCCCTTCCTGTTTTCCAGCTTCAAGCTCAAGAATGAAGAAGAGATAGAGTTGATCCGTCGGCTCGGGCTCAAGATGGTCACCATCATTCCGGACAAAAGTGATGCGCCGCCCAAGCCACTGAGCCAGATCCAGGCACAGCCTGCAGAGGCGCCGGACACCTCGCTGCGCCAGGCCGAGATGCAGCGGGATAAAGAGCAGCGCATCGAGCAGTTGCAACAGTATCGTCGTGATTTGCAGCAGTGCGAGAAGCAGTTCCAGCAATCCCTTGCGCAAGTACGCAGCGTCATGAGCAAGATCCAGTCCCGTCCCCTCAACGCCATCGGAGAGGCCCAGGAGCTGATCAACGCCATGACGGAGCAACTGCTGGCGGTGGATGAGATGGTGCTGCACCTGGTCTCCGACAGCGAAGATAGCAACAACCTCTACTTCCACTCCCTCAACGTCAGCGTGCTCAGCATGCTGCTGGCCAAGGAGTGCAACATGTCGGCCGACGAAATTCGTCAGGTCGGCATGGGCGCCCTGTTCCACGACATCGGCAAGCTGAAGATCCCGAGCCAGATACTGCGCAAGACAGAACCACTCACCAAGCCGGAGCAGAACCTGATGGCCCAGCATTCACGCTACGGCCTGGATCTGCTCAATCTGGCCAAGGATTTCCCCGCCGAGGCGAAAGGAATCGTGCTGCATCACCACGAATATCTGGATGGCAGCGGGCCCGAGGGGCTCAAGGGTGGGCAACTCGACCCGCTTACCCAGATGGTGTCGCTGATCAACGAGTACGACAACCTCTGCCACCTGCAGGCCAAGGTGCCCTACTCGGCCCTGAGCGGCCTCTACAAGCAGCGCAAGGCCCAGTTCAACCCTGAATACCTCAGCATGCTGATCCGGTTGATGGGCATATACCCGCCAGGCAGCGTGGTGCAGCTCTCCAACGGTCAGGTGGGACTGGTGATGTCGGTCAATGCCTCCCGCCTGCTCTACCCCTCTGTGCTGGTGTACGATCCTCGCATCCCTCGCCAGGAGGCTGTCATCATAGATTTGCAGCAGGCCGAGCTGTCCATCGCCAAGGTAATCCACCCCAAGCGACTGCCGCCAGCCGTGTTTGAATACCTCAATCCACGCACCCGGATCAGCTACTACTTCGAACAAGCCAAACCCTGATTGCCCCGGCCATGGATCATGGCCGTCCCGGTTCACTTCCCCAGCCCAAGGAGCACCCATGCGTATCGAGATCATCAGTACCGGAGACGAGATAGTGACTGGGCTGGTGGTGGATACCAATGCCGCCTGGCTCAGCGCCCTGCTGCTGGATCAGGGCTGGCAGGTGCGCCGCCGTGCCACAGTGGGGGACAACCTCACCGACCTGAAAACCGTGCTGCAGGAGAGCGCCAGCCGCGCCGACGTGGTGCTGGTATGCGGCGGCCTGGGCCCCACCGCCGATGACCTCACAGCGCAAGCGGCGGCCGAAGCGTTCGGACAACCGCTAACTCTGTTCCCTGAGTGGCTGGCTACCATAGAGGCACGCTACGCCAGTCGGGGCCGACCCATGGCGCAAAGCAACGCCAAGCAGGCCTGGCTGCCACAGGGGTGCGAGATCCTGGACAACCCGGTTGGCACCGCCTGCGGTTTCGTGGTCAGCCAGATGAACGGCCAGGGGCGGAGTCAGCTCTTCTTCACCCCGGGCGTACCGTTCGAGTTCAAGCAGATGGTGCGCGAGCAGATCTTGCCGCGCCTCAAACAGCTGGCTGGGGAGCAGACAGACACTGAGCTGCGCCGTTTCTACAGCTTCGGCATCTCGGAATCGGCCCTCTCGGACATGCTGGATGCGACGCCCTGGCCGGCAGGCATAGAGCTGGGCTATCGCTCCGCCATGCCGTTGATCGAGCTGAAACTCATCGGCCACAGTGCGACCAGGGCAGACATGGAGGCCGCCGAGGCACGACTGCTCGCAGCCATCCAGCCCTGGCTGGTGGGACGCGGGAATGACGAACCCGCGCAGCAGATCCTGACCCTGCTGGGAGACAAACCGCTGACGCTGCTGGAAGGGGAGAGCCGGGGTGCCCTGCTTGCACTCTGCCACTATCACCCCCGGCTGGAGGCTCACTACAGCCCCCATCTTGCCAGCGAGCTGGCATTGCTGCCCGGCACCACAGTAGGCTTGCATCTGACCATAGGACAAGAGGGGGCTGACGGCGTGCCGCTGCTGCTATGCGCCCATGGACAGCAGACCGGCCAGACGGTGAGGGTCAACCATCCGGACCCCGAGAGCCGACGCAAAATCCTCGCCTTCGCCGCCCTCGACATGCTGCGCCGCCACCTGCAAGGCTTGCCCGTGCTTGGCGACTATCTCACCCTGGCCAGAACGACGCAGCGCAGCAGCTAGCTATCAAACGCCGCTACCCGTGCAAGCTGGCATCGGCGTACGCTTCAATCCAGACTCTTCTTGAACCTGTGGGCGGCCAGGGTCAGCACCAGCAGGGTGAACCCCGCCAGCCAGAGCACATCCGTCAGCAACTCCGACAGCTCCCCGCCCCGCAGCACTATGCCCCTGATCAGCCTCATGAAGTGGGTGGCAGGCAGCACCTCTGCAATCCACTGGGCCGCCACCGGCATCCCCTCATAGGGAAACATGAAGCCGGATAGCAATATGGATGGCAGCAGTATGAACACCGTCATCTGCATCGCCTGCAACTGGGTCTGTGCCAGAGTGGAGATGAGCAGCCCCAGGGTCAGGCTGGCGGCAATAAACAACAGGGTCGCCAGCAGCACCTGACTGAGTGCCCCGTTGATCGGTACGTCAAAGATGAAGTGGCCGAGCCCGAGTATGATGGCCACCTGGACCAGCCCCACCCCGATATAGGGCAGTATCTTGCCAAGCATCAGCTCCATGGAGCTGACCGGGGTAGTGATGAGCAGTTCCAGATTGCCGCGCTCCCGTTCGCGCACTATGGCCGCCGAGGTGAACATGATCATGGTCATGGTGAGGATCACCCCGAGCAAACCGGGCACTATGTTGACCGCAGATCGCCTAGCCGGATTGAAGTAGAGCACTGTCTCGAAAGTGGGTGGGGCAGATTCAAGGCCCGGTTTCAGATCCGAGAGTGGCATGTTGCGAAGACCGAGCAGGGCCCCGGCTATCATGGTATCCGAGCCATCCACCAACCACTGGCCCGCCGTCTCACCGGCGCTGAGGCGGCGGCTCAAGTCAGGGGGCAGCACCAGCACGGCCCGCACCTCGCCCCTGGTCAGGGCGGCCTCCGCCTCCTGTACCCCCACGTAATGCCGTTCTATGCGCACCACCTGGCTCGCCTTTACCGCCTCCACCAGCAGCCGTCCCGGCACGCTCTGGCTCATCTCCACCAGCCCCACCGGTATGTGGCGCACATCCGTGTTGATGGCGTAGCCGAACAGCAGCAGCTGGATCAGGGGTATCATCACCACCATGCCAAAGGTCAGTCTATCCCGCGCCAGCTGCCTGAGTTCTTTCTGGGTAATGGCCCAGAGCCGTCGCAGACTGTTCATGCCCCTGGCTCCTGACCGGTACAGCTGACAAACACATCCTCCAGACTGGGCCTGACCAGCGCCATGGCAGCCCCGCTCAAGGCCGGACAGGCCTGCTGCAACCAGGTCACAGGCTCGGCCAGATTCTTGTCCACCAGCACCCGCAAGCGCTGACCAAGCTGGGCGGCGGAGCGCACCGGCGCCAGCTGCAGCAACTGCTGCTTGAGCAGCCGCAAGTCGCTGGCCTGCACTTCCACCACCCGGGTGCTCATGGCATCCATCAGCGCCTGTGGCGATCCCTGGGCCCGCACCTGTCCCGCCTCCATGATGGCCAGCGCATGGCAGCGCTCCGCCTCGTCCATGTAGTGGGTGGTCACCAGTATGGTGGTGCCCCCTTCGCTGAGATCGAACAGTTTCTCCCAGAAATCGCGCCGGTTCTGCGGATCCACCGCCGAGGTGGGTTCGTCGAGCAGCAGCAGGTCCGGATGGTGGATCACTGCCGCCGCCAGCGCCAGCCGCTGCTTCTGGCCGCCACTCATGGCACCGGCCCGCTGCCGCGTCAGCGACGTCAGTTCATAGGTCTCCAGCAACTCGTGCAGGCGCGCCTTCAGCGACTGGCCAGCCATGCCGTGAATACGCCCCATAAACTCCAGATTTTCCCAGGTCGTCAGCTCGTCATAGAGGGAGAACTTCTGGGTCATGTAGCCGATCCGGCGCCTGAGTGCTTCGGCCTGTTTCGGAATGCTCAGACCCAACACCTCCACTTCTCCCGCCGAGGGAGTGAGCAGACCGGTCAGCATGCGCAGTGTGGTGGATTTGCCGCAGCCGTTGGGACCGAGAAAACCGTGGATCTGCCCTCTGGGCACGCAGAGATCCAGCCCGTTCACCGCCAGAAAATCGCCAAAGCGCCGGCTGACCCCCTTGGCACGGATCGCCAGCTCACTCATGAGCGCGCCTCTCATCGCCGGGTTCGGCCTGCAGCGGCAAGCCGCTCGGCAGATCCTGCGCCCCGTCGGGCAGGTCTATCTCGGCCAGATAGACGAGTCGGGCCCTGTCCTGTTCGTTGAGGGCGTAGTAGGGGGTGAAAGCCGGTTCTTTCGAGATCCAGCGCAACCGGCCGGTGAGCGGCTCAGCCACCCCATCCACCACCACCCGCACCGGCTGGCCGATGTGGTAACTGGCGAGGGAGGGCTCAGGCACATAGACCCGGGCGTAGGGTGCCTGATCAGCCTGAATGGCGGCCAGCACGGCACCGACCGACACCCTTTCGCCGATATGATAGGGCAGGCTGTCGAGCCGGCCACTGCGAGTGGCGACGATGGAGAGATCCGCCAGCTCCCGTTCGGCCAGCGCTACCTCGGCACTGGCTGCCTGCAAGGCAGCATCGGCCTCGTCAATATCTTCGCTGCGCACGCCACGGGCCAACTTGTCGAGCTGCTGGCGGGCCCCATCCTGCTCGGCCAGCGCGCCGTCGCGCAGGGCGCGGGCCTTGTCGAGATCCGCCGGACTGACCAGCTTCTGACGCACCAGTCGGTCGATGCGCACGAAGTTGCGCTCGCTCTCCCTGACATTGGCCTCGGCCTTGTCGAGATTGGCACGGGCGGCGGCAATGTCCTCCGGTCGCTCGCCATTGGTCATGCGGGCGAGGGCCGCGCGAGCTTGCGCCTCCCCGGCACGGGCACGGGCCAGCACCGCCTGCTGGCGGCGATCGTCCAGCCTTGCCAGCAGGGTCCCCTCCTCCACCATGCTCCCCTGGGCCACCGGCAAGGCCCGGATAATCTCGCTGGCGGTGGCGGTCAGCAGCACTCGATCCCGCTCCAGCGTACCGAGCGCCGTGGTAGAGACCTGTGGCTGGCAGGCAGTCAGCAGGCTAAACAGACCTAAAGGCAACAGACAATGACGCAAGATCGACACTCCTCTCGTGACCTGCAATCTCGTCCCGATACAAGGTATTCCGGGGCGTAGGGCCGGCACGTCTCTCACTGACAAGCCGGTTCATTGAGTGGTCAGCATACCCGCTGTCATCCCTGATTTCCTCGTCCCAGCTCACCCATTTGTGCTTAGCGCGTTGACCCAAAAAGAGAAATACCCGAATACTGCAGACCGACATCATATTGATGGCTCGCGTTTTTAATTAAAAGCCGATTAAATAGAAGCAAGTAGCGATCTCACTGGAGATCATGGCGAGAGTAAGGGAGCCGGGTGTTAAGCAAAGAGTGGTTACTGTTATCAGCCGATATGGAATACGCCTGTCTGCGCATCGTGCCCGGGTTGACCAAGCCCGTTTCAGAGAGCGATATTCAGGCGCTGTTGCTGGCCTCCAACTGTCGCCGCTACCAGCCGCTGACGGAGGGGATCAAGCAGGCCATCAGCTTGCTCAATACCCTGTTGAGCAACCCGGCTACCTCTCTGCCCGGCAACCCAGTCCCCATTGCCCAGCGCCACGATGCCCGCGTCACGCTGGTCATCGAGAAGGACCGGATGAGCGCCATTGCCCAGATCACCGCAGACTGGGGCGGCAAGTTTCTCACCACAGAACAGCTGGAGCAGGCAATCCAGACGAGCGAGGTCAGTCAGGGGGTACAGACCTCCCTTATTACGGCCGCCATTCTGGCCGCCAAGGAAGCTGCGCCGGGCACAGTACTCAAGTTGCCGGTAGCGCTGGGCAAGGCGGTGGTCAATGGCAAGGACTCCCGTCTGGAGCGACTGGTGGAGACACCCGCCGAGCGGATCCTCAAGCCTCAGGAACGGGATGATGGCCGGGTCGACATGCGGGATCTCGGTACCATAGTCACGGTCAAAGCCGGCGCCCAGTTGATGCGGCGCCACCCCGCGACTCAGGGGGAGCCCGGGTTTACCGTCACGGGCCAGGATCTGCCCGCCAAGAATGGCAAAGACAGCCCCATGAGCGCTGGCGATGGCACTTATCTCTCCCCTGATGACCCCAACCTGCTGATTGCCAGCCGGGCCGGCCTTCCCTGCCAGGAAAAAACGGGCATGAAGGTGGATGAGGTATTGAGTGTCAAACAGGTGGATGCCCGCCACGGCCATATCACCTTTGAAGGGGGGCTCATCGTCAATGCCGACGTCCAGCCCGGCATGAAGGTCAAGGTCAGTGGCGACATCGTCATCGGTGGTTTCATCGAAGGGGGCGAGATCGAAGCCGGCGGCAGCATAACGGTTCGCCACGGCATCATAGGTCGGCGCAACGAGCAGGGTGAATACCTGTGTCACCTCAATGCCCAGGGGGAAATCCACGCCAGCTATGCCCAATACGCCAAACTGGAGGCAGGGGGCGACATCCAGATCCAGAGTCAGCTCAACCACTGCTACAGCCGCAGCGGGCAAGACCTCAAGGTGGGCGACAGCGGCATGCGCAAGGGCCACCTGATTGGTGGCATCAGCATCGCCAATCGTCTCATCATGGCTCCCATCCTGGGAGCCTCTGCGGCCAACCACACCAAGCTGCAAATCCTTGGCGGCTACTTCACCCACAAGGAGCAGGAACTGGCCCTGCGCCAACGCAAGCAGGAGTGCCGGGATCAATTGGACAAGCTGCAGGATCTGCTGCTCAAGTTGCTGCAGTTGCCCAGCGACAAACGCAACCCCGAGACCCTGCAGAAGATAAAGCTGATCCGTACCAAGCATCTCGAGGAGAGCAAGCTGCTGGATGAGCAGCTGGAGGCAGCCCAGGAGGAGCTGCAAAAGCTGATGGCGGAGATGGACATCATCGCCACCCAACGGGTCTTCCCCGGGGTCGAGGTGGAGATGGCGCACTATCACTGCCGGGTCGATATCGAACATGGCCCCATCCACTTTGCCATTCGCGAGGATCAGGTACAGCTGATCCCGTACGAACCACACAAATGACCCGGGCCGGAGACTACCGGCCCTCTCCTCATCGCCCTTCCACCTTGCGAGCGGGCGCCCAATACTCGGGATCCATCCCGTCAATCCGTGATCCAGGCGGCGATTTTCGCTACACTCGGCCTCCCATTGGCCCCATTGGGCGGGCCAGCCAGACTTCAGGTAGTGAAAGATGTACAAGCTGATCGCATTGGATATGGATGGCACCCTGCTGAACCCTCAGGGCCAGATTTCACCCCGCACCCACGCCGCCATTGCCGCCGCCCGCGCCAAGGGAGTGACAGTGGTACTTGCCTCGGGCCGCCCGCTGGAAGGGATGAGCCGCTATCTGGCAGAGCTCGGCCTCACCGGTCAGGATGACTACGTCATCTGCTACAATGGCGCTCTGGTGCAGCAGGTTGCCGACCAGCGCATCATTCGCAGCCAGCTGCTCACCGGAAGCGACGCCAGCGCCATCGCCAGACTGGCCGACGAGCTGGAGGTGAACGTACACGGCTTCTCGGTCAGCCAGGGTCTCATCAGTCCCAGAGTCAGCACCTATACAGAGCACGAATCCCGCCTCATCGGCATGCCCATCAATCTGATCGATTTTGCCACTCTGGCGGCCGACGAACAGATCATGAAGGTGATGATGATCGACGAGCCGCCCCAGCTCTCCCACGCCATCGAGCGCCTGCCAGCCGAACTGTACGAGCGCTACACTGTGGTGCAGAGCGCCCCCTTCTTCCTCGAATTCATGAACAAGCAGAGCAACAAGGGCACAGGGGTCGCCGCCCTGGCCGAACATCTGGGCCTTGACGCCTCCCAGGTCATCGCCGTGGGGGATGCAGGCAACGACCATCACATGATTGAATACGCCGGACTGGGCGTGGCCATGGGCAACGCCACCGATGACATCAAGGCGCTGGCCCAACACATCACGGGCCGCAACGACGAGGATGGCGTCGCCCAGGTGATCGAGCGGTTCATCCTGAACACCTGAGCCAAGCAAGGGGCCTCCACCAGGGCCCCTTCTGCTATCCGGCCAATCTGGTCAAATGTTTAATATATCCACCACGGCTATCCCCTTCATACCCACTGCATAGCATCAAAGCCCCTATAAAAGGGACTCAAGCCTGTATGCCGCTCATGACAATTAACATTTCAGCATCATTTCGTTTGACATATTGAACGGCCTTGGCAGACTGAGATCAGGATCCAGGCCGTCATTGCCCAGGCTGACCGACGATTCTGGTACTGCGGCACGACCCTGATCCCACGACCATGCCTTGAGGCATGCCCTTGCCCTCTCGCTGGCAGCAAGGGCCTTCCCAAGGCGCAGGACTGCAAAGGATAGCCAAGGTGAATCATGACTCGCATACCCCACACCCCATGTAAGCCCGTCGTACTGATGACAATGGGTGCCCAGCCCCGCAACGGTCACGCCTACCAGGTAATGACCCACAAATACATCACGCCCCTGGTGGAAATCAGTGGCTGCGTCCCCCTGCTGGTACCGACCTGCTGCGGAACGGAAGACCTGGCGCAGTATCTGGATCTGGCCGATGGCGTCTATCTGAGCGGCGCCGGATCCAACATAGATCCTGCCCTCTATGGCCAGGAGAACCTTACCCCGGAGAAGCAGCAGGACAGAGACAGGGATCTGTTCGACATTCCGCTGGTACGTGCCGCCCTCGATCGCGGTCTGCCAATTCTCGGGATCTGTCGTGGCATGCAGGAGATCAACGTGGCACTCGGGGGCGACATACACCAGAAGGTCTACAACGAGCCCGGCTATGACGATCACAGGGAAGATTCGGACGATCCGGTCGATGAACAGTACGGGGAGAGTCACCAGATTGAACTGGTGTCCGGCAGCTGGTTTGCCGACCTGATGGGGCAACCTGCTATCCCCGTCAACTCGCTGCATGGACAGGGGATCAAGACGCTGGCAAAGGGGCTTGAGCCGCTGGCCCATGCCGAAGACGGGCTGGTAGAGGCCATTCATGCTCCCACCCTCTCCCCCTTCCTGCTGGCGGTACAGTGGCACCCGGAGTGGAAAGCGACCGAAAATCCCCACTCCGTCAAGATCTTCCAGGCTTTTGGTGACGCCTGCCGTCAGCGCAGGACTCGCACCTCACACACCTGAACTTGTATTGCCTAGTCGCCAAACCCCCGCGCCTTGAGCTTGGGCAAGCCACCACGCTCGGGGCGCAATGTACGGCACACATCCATGCCCTTGAGCCCGCGCTGGATATGGTCCGGCGTGTGGCCAAACACCATGCCGTTGCTGCGGTAAAGGTTGTCATCGTCAAGCTCGAACAACTCGCCGCCGATGAGCAGCTGCTCACGGCCATTCACCACCTTGCCCCGTTTCAGTGGCAACGTCATGTCGGTCAGCACCTCGCCGGTGGCACAACCCTCACGCCAGCGGGCCTCGTCGGAGAAAGGGGTAATGGCAATCTCGCGCCAGGATCCATCCCTGAACTCGACCCGGTATTTGTCTGCCAGCAGGTCGCATCCTGCCAGTGGCAGCAATGCCACCAAGCAGATGATTTTCTTTGTTAATTGCACCAAGTCACACTCTCCTGTCGAGACTGCCAACAGCATAAATAAATCGTGTCGCCAGCGCACCCTTTACCCTTGTCTAACCAGCTATGCTGGAAATATCCAACGATAAGGGGCTGTTATGTTTAGCGATAATTTCGTTGCCCTACCTACCTTGCAGTGGATTGGCGAGCATCCGTTCTGGACCCTGCTGACCCTGTTCTTGCTTATCACCCATTTTTTGCGCAGCCCGGGGCGGCGGCGCGAGCTGGTTTCCGAGCTCGGCTTCGTCATGATGAGCATGGTCGTAATCCTGCTGATCCAGTTCGAGGGAGGCTGGTTCCGCCTGCCGCTACCCCACCGCTGGCTGGTGGAAATATCCAGTCTGCTGGCCGGTCTGGTACTGGTGAAGGTCTGGGGCATACTGCTGTTCCAGTTTCTGCTGCCCCTGTGCCAGATCCGCATACCGCGCATCATAGCGGACATCGTCATCACCATCGGCTACATCAGCTGGTGCCTGTTCAGGCTATACGCTTCCGGCATGGCCCTTGGCGAGATAGTCACCACCTCGGCCGTCATCACCGCCATCATCGCCTTCTCCATGCAGGACACACTGGGCAACCTGCTGGCCGGAGTCTCCATCCAGCTGGACAACTCCATCGCCATCGGTGACTGGTTGCAGGTGGAAGCCATCCAGGGCCGGGTGGTGGAGATCAACTGGCGCGCCACCACCATGGAAACCCGCAACTGGGAAACCGTGGTGATCCCCAACAGCCACTTGCTCAAGCAGCGTTTCACCGTGCTGGGACGGCGACAAAATGCCCCCCTCCAATGGCGGCGCTGGGTCTGGTTCGATCTGACCCTGGATACATTGCCGACCCAGATCATCGCCCTGATCGAGAAGTCCTTGCGGGAAACCAACCTGCCCTGTGTGGCCAAATATCCTCAACCCGACTGTCTGTTGATGAATGTGGAAGGGGGCATTGCCCGTTATGCCGTTCGCTACTGGCTGACCGACCTGGCGCGGGACGACCCGACCGATTCCATGGTGCGCAGCCTTATCGATGCCGCCCTGCGCCGTAACGACCGGCGTCTCACACCACCCATTTTCAATGTCTTCATGGCCAAGGAGAAACAGCATCAGGATGCCCGCCACAAGCGCCACACAGTCGAGCGCACAGCCACCCTGCGCAAGTTGCCGCTGTTTGCCATGTTGCAGGAGGATGAGCTGATCCAGCTCGCCGATCAGGTCAAATTCGCCCCCTTCGTCAGTGGCGATATCATGCTGGAGCAGGGGGAGGTTTCCAGCTGGCTGTTCGTGCTGGTCAAAGGAGAAGCTGAAATGCTGGTCAAAGTGGAGGGGCGTGAATTGCCGCTCGGCACCCTCAACACCGGCGACTTCTTCGGCGAGCTGAGCCTGCTCACCGGCGACCCCAGTCCCTTCACGGTGCGGGCACTCGGCACCGTTGAAACCTACCGCATCAATCAGGCCATGTTCCAGGAGCTGGTGATGCACAGGGAGTCTCTGGTCGAGCCACTCTATCGGGTGCTGAGCAGTCGCGAGCAGGAGCAGCAGACACTGTTGGCAAGGGAGGCTGAGTCCATGAAGCAACCGCCGCAACAGCGTGATCTGCTCAATAAACTGATGAAGCTGTTCAGTGGAGGATGACGTAGCATGGGGCACCACATGATACCGGGAGACCCCACACAATGTTACTGACCGCACTGGCTTTGAGCGCCAGTTTGCAATTTGACTGCCCGCAAGCCATAGACACCCGCCAGCAGCTGATGAGCCAGCCTCGGGGCTGGCAAGCCGTGGCCCGAAACAACCAGGGAGAAGCGGTCCAGCCCCTGAGCCACAGGCTGGATAACCTGGCCCTGTTCGATGGTGATCCGGGCGAGCTTGCCCAGCTCAAACCGGACAATGGTGACAACGACGAAACTCACTACTGGAGTCTGGACAGCCGCAATCCACGCCCATTTTATCTGGTCTGCCACTATGGGGGCACAGCCATTACCTTGCAGCAGGCGCTCCCCCCGGGCATCAACAACTGCCGCGTCAACCAGACCGACCATGACCAGCTGCGCGGACTGATTTGCCGTCAATAAGGGCCGCAAATAGCAGCCGGCGAAAACGATCAGAGCAGCAGGTCTGCCAGCTCTCCCAGTCCGTTCAGTTCCACATCCGGCAACAATGGCAACTGCCGCCAGGAGCGCTGGCAGTCATTGAGCCAGGCGGCGCGAAAGCCGTGCAGGCGGGCGCCCAGCACGTCCGTCACTGGATGATCCCCCACGTGCAGTATCCGGTCTGGTACCAGCTTGAGGGCGGCCTGCGCCTGGACAAACATGTCCGGCGCCGGTTTCATCCTGGCACCCGCCCCCGCCTTGCAGACCAGGGTGAAGTAATCATTCAGCCCGGCCTGGGCCAGGTCCAGATTGCCATTGGTGATCACCACCAGCGGATAGCGCTCGGCCAGTCGTGCCAGCAACTCATGGGTCGCGTCACTCACCTCAATCTTTGAGCGTTCGACGAGAAAGCCGGCGAACACCTGCTCCGCCTCGCGACTGGCGATGGCTGCCGCCATGCCGCCCTGCACCATGGCCTCATGAATGGTCCGCTGGCGCGCCAGACTGACATCCTGGCGCAGTTCGGGCTGGGCGATCAGCATAGTGCGTTTGAGATCCAGCCAGCGCGGCTTGTCCAGCATGGCGGTCGCCAGGTATTCGCTGCGCAGATGCTCAAGCATCCACTGCTCGGCCCGTTCAATGGCCGGGCCGTTGTCGTAGAGGGTGTCATCGAGGTCGAACGAGATGGCAGCAACCGGCTGCCAACGGCGATAAAAATGCATTCATGCTCCTTCACGGCGGGGTAATCAGGTCCCCTTGTTCATCTTCCGGCATATCTGGCTACCCTGGTGGTTTGGATGCTCAGATAACCCCAGACACTCCTTCACAGAGGTAAAGGTCACTCATCTTCCGGCGTGGCAGGATCCCGCTTTGCTCTTGGGTGGGCGTTGTCATAGACCTTGGCCAGATGCTGAAAGTCGAGATGGGTATAGATCTGGGTAGTGGAGAGATCCGCATGACCCAGCAGCTCCTGCACGGCACGCAGATCGCCAGAGGACTCCAGCATGTGAGTGGCGAAGCTGTGGCGCAGCTTGTGGGGATGGACGTGGGCATTGAGCGCCTGCTTGTTGCCCCAACCATCGAGCCGCTCCTGTACGGAACGGGCCGACAGCCGCTGTTTGCGCTTGGAGACGAACAAGGCGTCGGCCTCGTCCCCCGCCAGCAGAGGGCGAACCTTGAGCCACTTGTGCAGCCACTCCACCGCCATTCTTCCCATGGGCAGCACCCGCTCCCGCGAGCCCTTGCCGGTCACCTTGAGCTGACGGTCATCGAGCTTGATGTCACCCAGATTGAGCCCCACCAGCTCGGCCAGCCGCAGGCCGGAAGAGTACATCAGCTCCATGATGGCCCGATCCCGTACCGCCAGGGGATCCTGCTCGTCTGTGATGTTGAGCAACTGGTACATCTCGTCCACATCCAGGTTTTTCGGCAGCGGTCGCCCCTGCTTGGGGGTCACTATGCCGCGGGCCGGGTTGGCGGTGAGCCGTCCCTGGCGCACCTGCCAGTCGCAGAAACTGCGCAAGGCGGAGATCTTGGTAGAAAGGGAGCGGGGAGCGAGCCCGGCCTTGTGCATCCGGGTCACCAGACTGCGCACCTGGCTCGCCTCGAGCCGGGCCCAGTCGCTTACACCCAGCCTGACCAGCTCGGCGGCCATGGCCTGCAGATGGGATTCATAGTTGCTGCGAGTGTGAGGGCTGAGCTGGCGCTCGACCCTCAAGTATTCGATAAAGGCCGCCAGCTCATCGGCCAGAGAGGCTGGCAGAGGCTCGGCGGCAGGGGCAGACGCTTTGGCCGGTTCCCTAGCCATGGGTCAGTTCAGGCAGACGCAACTGCAACAAGCGACCCAGCTGACCCAGCAGCAGGGTGTCGTTATGGGGGCTGAAGTGGCTGGGATCGGAACTGGCAAAGGCCAGCACGCCGAGATCGCCGAGCCGCATCAGGGCCACGGAGTTGACCAGCACATCGTGGCCAAACAAGGCCTGCTTCTCACTCTGGTTGAGGCGGCCAAAATAGTAATCCTGCCCCGGCAGCCGTTGACCCAGCAGTTGCTCGAGTTGCTTGCCGTCCGCCATGAAGCGCAGCTCGGGGCCGCTCAACTGGAATTTCTTCGGACTGAGCCAGAGCCGCAGGCCGGTCAGCCGCAGCCGCTGCACGAACGCCTTGCCCATCACGGCGCTCACCTCGAACAGAGACTGGCAACCATAGAGCTCGCCGTAGAGGTCGGCATAGACCCGGAAGATCCGCTCGTTCTCGCTGGCAATCCCCATCAACTCGGTGATCTCCTGCTCCAGCTGCTCGATGCGCTCCCGCTGTCGGTCCATCTGGCGTTCAACCAGAGAGACCGAGCCTTTGCGTTCATGGGGAATGCGGATCCGGTCCAGCATGGCCGCGTGGCGCTGGAAAAACTCGGGATAACGGGCCAGGTACTCCAGCACTGTGGCTTCATCCACCAGTGGCTCCTGCCGTTTGAGTTCGCTCATAAATTGGTTGGTCCATTACAGAAAAAGGGCACTGGGCCCTGACATTATCGCGCAGCAGAGAGGGCTTGCGCCCTCGTCATGCCTATAACTCTATCTGGCCGTCGAATACATGCTCGGCCGGGCCCGTCATATAGACCGGCTGACCCGGCCCCTTCCAGGCTATGGTCAGCTTGCCACCCGGCAGACTGACGGTGACCCGCTCCTTGAGCTTGCCCTGACTGATGCCAATCACCGCCGCCGCACAGGCTCCGGTACCGCAGGCCAGGGTCTCACCTACACCGCGCTCGAATACCCGCAAGCGGATTTCGGTGGCGTTGACCATCTCCATGAAGCCGACGTTGACCCGTTCGGGGAAACGCTCGTGCCGCTCCATGATGGCACCCAGAGTCTCCACCGGCGCATCAGCCACCGACGGAACTTCAATGACGCAGTGGGGGTTGCCCATCGAGACCACACCACACATCACAGTATGCTCTTGTGCCCGCAACAGATAGGTTTTTTCCGCCTTCTGAGCCCGAAACGGGATCTTGCCCGGCTCAAACTGGGGAACCCCCATGTTGACCGTGACCTGATTCTCCCCTTCCAGCTGCAGGCTAATGCGGCCACGGGCCGTGCTGACCGCGATGCGATCCCGGTTGATCAGCCCCTTGAGGCGCACGAAACGGGCGAAACAGCGGGCACCATTGCCGCACTGCTCCACCTCGCTGCCATCGGCATTGAAGATGCGATAGTGGAAGTCGAGTTCTGGGTCATAGGGCGGCTCCACCAGCAACAGCTGGTCAAAACCGATCCCGAAGTGGCGATCCGCCAGCTTCTTGATGACGTCATTGCTGAAAAACACCTTCTGGGTGACACCATCCACCACCATGAAGTCGTTACCCAGCCCATGCATCTTGGAAAAATCTATCAACATAGTGCGTTCCTGTACCCTTTAGGCAGTAAATGCTCGGCGCACCAGCGATCCGCTCAATCGTGCGTTCCCCTGCTATCAGGGCCGTCAATGCTCGCAACACCGGCAATCGGTCAACTGCTCGCGCGTTCAACGCACACAGAGACGCATCTGGAAAATCCAGTCGCCGTGGTGCCTTCCTGTGTTCAGGGCAGTAGATGCTCACCACGCCAGAGATCGGCCAACTGCTCGCGCTCTCTGATGAGGAAGGATTGGGTGCCATCCACCAGCACCTCGGCCGCACGCGGACGAGTGTTGTAGTTGGATGACATGGTAAAGCCATAGGCACCGGCGGAGCGTACCGCCAGCAGGGAGCCCTCGGCGATGGCCAGGGTGCGCTCCTTGCCGAGGAAGTCGCCGGTCTCGCAGACCGGGCCGACCACGTCATACAGCGCCTTCTCATGGGCCGTGCGGCTGTCCACCTCTATGATGTTCATCCAGGCGCCGTAAAGAGAGGGGCGCAGCAGGTCGTTCATGCCGGCATCGATCAGGGCGAAGTTGCGGGTTTCACCCGGCTTCAGGTACTCCACCCGGGTCAGCAGCACACCGGCGTTGGCGACGATGGCACGGCCCGGTTCGAACAGCAGGGTCAGATCCCTACCCGCCAGCTTCTGCTTGAGCGCCTCGGCATACTCGGTGGGATGAGGTGGCTGCTCGGCACCATAGTTGACCCCGAGGCCGCCGCCCACGTCCAGGTGATGGATGTGAATACCTTCCGCCGCCAGGGTGTCGATCAGACGCAGCAGCTTGTCGGCCGCCTCCATGAAGGGGTTGAGTTCGGTCAGCTGGGAACCGATGTGGCAATCCACCCCCTTGATCTCTATGTTGGCCATGGCCGCCGCCTTGCGATAGATGGCAGGCGCCAGCTCGATGGGGATGCCAAATTTGTTCTGCTTGAGGCCGGTGGAGATATAAGGGTGAGTGCCGGCATCGATATCCGGATTGACCCGCACCGAGACCCGGGCCTTTTTGCCCATGCTGCCCGCCACCCGGTTCAGACGCTCCAGTTCGGCTTCCGACTCCAGGTTGAAACAGAGGATCTCTTTATCCAGCGCCAACCGCATCTCGGCTTCGCTCTTGGCCACGCCGGAGAAGACCACCTTGGCCGGATCGCCACCCGCCGCCAGTACCCGCGACAGCTCGCCGCCTGAGACGATGTCAAAACCCGAGCCCAGGCGGGCCAGCAGGTTGAGCAGGGCCAGATTGGAGTTGGCCTTGACCGCATAGCAGATCAGATGAGGAATATCGCCTGCTGCCTGATCGAAGGCATGCCAGTGGCGTTCCAGGGTCGCACGGGAGTATACGTACAGCGGGGTGCCGTATTGCTCGGCAAGGTGTTGCAGCGAGGTTTGCTCGGCCTGAAGCTGGCCGTCGGCATCGTAGTTAAAGTGATCCAAGGGGGCGGTTCCTTCCTAAATTATTGCGGCGCGGCCTCTGGGGCAGCTTCGACGGTCGCAGGCGTCTGTGCTTGCGGTGTACTCTCGGTCTGGGGCTGCTCGGGAGGCGGCATGTAAAGCGGTCCCGTCAGGCCACACGCGGCCAAACCAAGAGACAGAAGAGTGGCGAGCAGACACTTGGTAAGCTGGGTAATCATAATGGTTCGCTGCGAAAAAATTTTTGGCCCTCTATAATCGCACTCACATTGTTAAAAGCAACAGGATAAACCGATGAAGGATCACGAGTATCACGCCCTGACCGACGCCTTTTTCCAATATGTGGAAGACACTGTCGACGCAGGATATCCGGATATTGACTGTGAACGTGCCGGTGGGGTCTTGACCCTGTCGTTCGAGAACAAGACCAAGGTCATCATCAACAAGCAGGAGCCCCTGCACCAGATATGGGTCGCCACCCGCGAGAATGGTTTCCACTTCGAGCTGCAAGGGGAAACCTGGATCGACAACCGCTTCGGCCATGAGCTCAAGGCGCTGCTGACCAAAGCCTGCACCACCCAGGCAGGTGAGTCAGTGGTATTCCCATGATTGACATTCATCCACAGGACGCCCGCCACGCCGTGATCTGGCTGCACGGGCTGGGGGATTCCGGGGCCGGGCTGGCCCCGCTGGTGGACGCACTGGACTTGCCTGCCGACCTGCCGGTTCGTCATCTTCTGCCCGACGCACCCGAGCGGCCCATCACCATCAACATGGGCTACAAGATGCGCGGCTGGTACGACATCAAGAGCTTCGACGATCCGGCGGACCGCGCCGTTGAGCCCCATGTGCGTGAATCCGCCGCTCGCATCGCTGCCCTGCTGGACCAGCTGGTGGCCGAAGGGTTTGCCCCGGAGCGCATCCTGCTGGCCGGCTTCTCCCAGGGCGGAGTGATTGCCTCCTTCACTGCTCTGCGCCATCCGGTTCGGCTGGCTGGCCTGCTCTGCATGTCCACCTATCTGGCGGCGCCAGATGCCCTGCTGGCCGAGATGAGCGAGGCCGCCCGCAGCCTGCCCATCTGCTACATGCACGGCATCTATGACGACGTGGTGAATCTCTCCATGGGCTGGGATGCCAAGAACCGGCTGGAAGCGGCGGGGCTCACCCTCGAGTGGCACGAATATCCGATGCGCCACGAGATCTGCCGCCCCCAGCTGGATGACATCCGTCACTGGCTGCTGGCTCGCCTCAGTGCCTGATCGGGTTCACGAAGGATAAAACAGCGGCCTGCTTCTGCAGGCCGCTTTATATTCGATTTGTTCGAGGATGTTCGTGAGGCTGCTTGCCTCCCTTGCGACCCTTCGCCGGGCCACATGATCTAGCCAGTGGCAGATCCCAACTCGCGGGCCGGACTGGCGTTGTCACGCATCTGCCCCTGACTGCGGTAGGGGATCACCTCCAGCTCGCCATTGATCTGCACTATCTCGTAGTACTGGGGCAAGTTGAAGTTGCTGAACTGGCCCGCATCGCTGAAACGCTCGTGACTGGAGGCATAGAAACGGTTCACCCCCTGCACCAGCTCATCCTTGTTGCCGGCAAAATGCTGGTAGATCTCCACCCGGTTCGCCTCATCCAGAATATAGATGTTGGTGCCCGCATCCCGGGTATCAAAGAAGAACTGCACCAGCCCTTCACTGGCGTAGGCATCGACTATGTCGGGCAGATGCTGGCTGTGGGTCTTGTCGAGCCGCAGCGGCAGGTGATCCAGCTTGTTGTGGGAAATATGGCGGTAGAAGTCGATGGCGTTTTCCAGCTTCTTGACCGACACGCCGCGCCGTTCGAAGAAGATGCCGTACTTCTCGCGACCCAGCGCCAGCGTCTTGACCAGTTGCAGCTTGTCGCGCGCGAGACGCAACTCGATGCACTCGGCCACCAGTTGCTGGAAGCGGGTCCGAATCAGAGAGCGGAAGTGCTGGCTGTAACAGAACACTTCGATCATCTCGGGAGCCGCCGCATCCTGATGCATCTTGCCGAGAATTGTGGTGAGAGCATCCACCACGGCTTCGTCGCCCTGGAAGTGCAGGGTGCGGATCTCGCTCCAGGAGTTGCGATAGACCAGATCCACCGAGCCCACCAGACACTCCTGATTGCGACCGAACGAGAACACATCTGCAGCATTGGCGTCGAACTCGATCACCTGACCCATCCAGTGGCTGGTCGGATCCGTCTCCAGGTTGAGGAAAATGGAGAGCTGACGGATCTCGCACGGACGGCTGAGGGCCAGGTTGGTAGCGCGGGGATACTTGACCGGAAAGGTACCGGACAGGTCGCGGCAGAACTGGTGCAGATTGTCGATGTGCAGATCCGAGCCCTGATTGAACAGGTGCACCCGGGACTGGGGCGTCAGCAGGCCGTTGAAGTATGCCCAGGAGACCAGCTTGCTGATGTAGCCGTTATATTCGAGCGGCGCCCGGCCAATGATGTCCACCGGATCCAGTGAATGTTTGTAGAGATACCAGCCTGCGCGGTTGAGGCGACCATGGGGCACCTGCACCAGGCTGAGATCCGGCTCGCTCAGATCCGGCGCTATGGTCAGATTGATGCGCTGCACCTTGCCCGGCAGGCTCTCGAACGCGGCGTAGAGCTTGCGTGACAGTATGCCTATGTCTTCCGGGTTGATGGACTCGCTGATGTTGTTGCGCCGGGCAAACTGGATCAGGTTGCGATAGCTCTGCATCAGGGCTTCCAGCAACTCGGCGTGGGCCACCTTGACGTCTTCGACCTTCCACTCCTGGCGGTGATCCAGATGGTGGAGCCGCTCCGGGCTCCAGCCCCAGTAGGAGACCAGCTGGGTCATCTGCTCGCGGCGCCAGGCCGGGGAGTGCTCCTCCTTCGGATGGCTGAGGCCGTCACACACTTTCAGATAGAAGCAGCGGCGCACCAGATCGAGGCGCTGCATGTCACCAATGGACTTGAGGTAGTTGGTCACCTTGTCCAGCATCAGACAGTAGTTGTCGAGCCGGTAGTGCATGCCATCGTTGTGCTGGAACCAGTCGCGACTGGTGACCGACAGCAGACGGGTGTTGGGATACTCGTGAGAGTAAGCCTCCATCAGCACCGACTTGAGCACGGCTTTGTAAGGGGAGTCGATGCCCTTATAGAGCTGCCACAAGGCGGAACCGAAGTACTCCTCGGCAGGAATCCGGTTGAACCCACCCAGATCGAGCCAGTCATCCTGGCTCAGCTTGCCATCAGCAAACAGGCTGTCCACATACTCGTCGTAGTGATCGTCATACTCGGCAGGCACCAGATACCAGAGCAGGCGCTTGCCCGCGATCAGCATGGCGCTGCGGTAGAACTCGTCGAGCAGCAGCAGGTGCTGGGCGCTGCCACAGCTCTCTCCCTGCATCTGGGCGTCGTTGCACTGGCGGAACTTGTCTTCGGGGATCAGGAAGAAGTTGAGATCCACCCCCCGCTGCTCGGCCCACTTGGAAAGTTGCTGACACTTGAGATCCAGCAACTCGAGCCGCGCCTGCGACAAACCGGCCACGTGGCAGACCCAGATGTCGAGATCCGAGTGGCAGCACTGACCAATGGACGAAGTGCTGCCCATGGAGTAGAGCCCCTGAATCGACTTGTCATGGGTAGTGAGGCCGTTCTGGCAGTTGGCGTTCTGGCACAGATCCTGGATGAAGGCCTGCTGGGCCTCGTTGGCGGTAAAACTCCAGATGCCGTGGGGCACATCACCTGCCACATAACCGGGCAACAGGGGATGATTGAAGTGCAGCATGACAGGCAGCAGTTGGAAGACCTGCTGCCCATAGCGACTCATGAGACCTAACGCCCGTTGCGTCTTGAGACGATTGAGTTCGTCGTAGCGCGCCACCAGCGTATCGAGTTTTACCAGCAATGCCCTGCCTATACCAAGGTAAGAAATGACGCACCAAAACGGGGAGACGTCAAAAAAGTGTGATCATGTTAACAATGCAAACAGCGGTGGTAAACAAGCCCGCACTGAATCACCGGATTATTTCTGACAAGCCACTAAACAGTATCAACGGAAAGCAATAAAAATTAATAATTTCATGTAGTTAATAAATTAATTTACCTTAATGAAAATCATTTTCAGCAGCCCTTTTTGAGCTTGGCCCCGCTTTTGCGGGCTGCGCCATGAAAGCCCCTGCAAAGGGTGGTAAGATCGTTTTCCTTCTAAAGATGAAACAACTGATTGATATGGCAGCCCGAACCCTGAAAATTGCCACTCGCAAGAGCCCATTGGCCCTGTGGCAGGCCAACTTCGTCAAAGACCGGCTGGAAGCCCTGTACCCCGAGTTGCAGGTCGAGCTGGTGCCCATGAGCACTCAGGGTGACAAGATCCTGGATACCCCTCTCGCCAAAGTGGGTGGCAAGGGGTTGTTCGTCAAGGAGCTGGAAACCGCCATGCTGGAGGGCCGCGCCGACATCGCCGTCCACTCCATGAAGGATGTGCCGGTGGAGTTCCCGGAAGGGCTGGGCCTGCACACCATCTGTGAGCGCGAAGATCCGCGCGATGCCTTCGTTTCCAACCGTTTCAGCCAGATAGAAGCACTGCCGCAGGGCGCCGTGGTCGGCACCTCCAGCCTGCGCCGTCAGTGTCAGCTGCGGGCCGCCCGCCCGGATCTGGTGATCCGCGACCTGCGTGGCAACGTCAATACCCGTCTCGCCAAGCTGGATGCCGGTGAATATGACGCCATCATTCTTGCCGCCGCCGGCCTGAAGCGTCTGGAGATGGCACATCGCATCACTGCCTTCATCGAGCCGGAGCAGAGCCTGCCAGCCAACGGTCAGGGGGCGGTCGGCATCGAATGCCGCCTCGACGATCACGAGCTGCACACCCTGCTGGCACCGCTGGAGCACGCCGAGACCCGGATACGGGTGCTGACCGAGCGAGCCATGAACCGCGCCCTGCAAGGGGGCTGTCAGGTTCCTATCGGCGCCTACGCTCTGGTGCAGGGGGATGAGGTCTGGTTGCGTGGTCTGGTGGGCAGCCCGGATGGCAGTCAGGTGATCCACGACGAGATCCGCGGTCCGCTGGCAGACGGTGAGGCCCTCGGCCACACCCTGGCCCAGCGTCTGCTGGCGGCTGGTGCCGACGTTATCCTGGCCGAGGTCTACCGGGCATGATACCCCTGGTGGTGCGCCCGGCCGCTCAGGCCGCCGAGCTGATGCAACTGCTGCGCCAACACGGCCACGCACCGCTCTGCTGTCCACTGCTTGAAACGGCAGCGGGCAGCGAACTCCCCCGCCTGCCCGAACTGCTGCCCCAGGCTGACATCGTCATCGCAGTCAGCGTGCATGCAGTTCATTTCACTCATCATTTTCTGTTGCAAACTGGTCAGACCTGGCCAAGTATTGACTACTTTGCGGTCGGCCAGGCCAGCGCGGATGCCTTCTCCGAAGTCGGTATAGAGGCGAGCTGCCCTGACGATCCCCGTAGCGAAGGGCTGCTGGCACTGCCCGCCCTGCAACAGGTGAGCGGCAAGCGGGTATTGATACTCAGAGGCAACGGGGGCCGGGATCTTATCGCCCGGACGCTGGCCTCACGCGGTGCTCTGGTGCACTATTGTGCGGCCTATGAGCGCCACTACCCCGAACTCGACGGGGACGCATTGACTCGCCATTGGCAGGCAGCCGGGCTCGACAGCCTGCTCATTACCAGTGGTGAACTGTTGCAACGGCTGCTGGAGCTGGTGCCAGACCAGCAGCAGCCCTGGCTTTATGACCGCCTCTTGGTGGTGCCCAGCCCCCGCGTGGCCGACATGGCCAAGATGGCGGGCTTTACCCATATCACGATTGCCCAGGGTGCATCCAACCAGGCCCTGACGGCCGCTCTGGAACTGAGGAAGATGGAATGACTGAACAACAAGAATCCCAGGTCAAGCCCCAGCCGACCGCCGTGGTCAATGGCGGCAAGAGCCGCTCCGGCGTTCTGCTGGGTGGTGTTGCCATACTGCTGGCCATCGGCCTGACTGGCGGTCTCTACCTGCATGGCCACCAGAGCGCCGTGGCTCAGCAGGGGGAACTGGATCAGCTCAAGCAGCAACTGGCCGAGGCCATGAACAAGCTGGATCAGAGCAACAGCAAGGATAGCGAGCAACTGAGTGCGCTGGGCAAAACCCAGCAGCAACTGCAAGAAGAGCTCAAGGGTCTGCAGAATCGGGTGCTGGATCTCAACGACAAGCGTCCCAACGACTGGATGCTGGCCGAATCCGAATACCTGGTACGCATGGCGGGCCGCAAGTTGTGGCTGGAACATGACCTCATCTCCGCCATTACCTTGCTTGGCAATGCCGACGAGCGGATCAAGGCGCTCAACGATCCCAGCCTGATGCCCATTCGCAAGGCGCTGGCGGAAGACATAGCCCAGCTCAAGGGGATGCCGCGCATCGACCGTGAAGGATTGACTCTGAAACTGGCCGCCCTCTCTGACCAGATAGAGCTGCTGCCCCTCTCCACCGTCAGCATGCCGGAAGCCAAGACCGAGCCGGATCAAGCCGTCAGCACCAATCCGGACGAGTGGGAAAGCAACCTGAAGAAGAACTGGGTCAAGTTCACCGAGAACTTCATCACCATACGTCGCCGCGATGGCGCCGTGGAAGCCCTGCTCTCCCCGCAGCAGGAGATCTTCCTGCGCGAAAACCTCAAGACCAAGCTGCTGCAAGCCCAGCTCGCCGTCTACCGAGAGCAGCAGGCACTGTATGACGACAGCCTGGAGAAGGCACAGCGCTGGCTGACCCAGTATTTCGATACCGACAACAGCGCCACTCACTACATGCAGTCCGAGCTGGACAAGCTCAAGAGCGAGCAGATCCAGTTCACCTATCCGGATCGCTTCAAGACCCAAGCCATGCTGGAAGAGGTGCTGACCGAGCGCCTGCAACGCATTCTGGCCAGCAACTGAGGAGGGCACCATGATTCGTCTGATTGTTCTGGTGGCCGTGATGATAGCCGGGCTGATGTTTGGCCCTGAAGCATCCGGCAACAAGGGGTATGTGCTGATCGCCCTGGGTAACTACACGGTGGAGTCCTCAGTCACCAGTGCCGTGATCCTGGCTGTGCTGTTCTACGGCGCCCTGCTTGTCATCGAATGGCTGCTGGGCCGGGTATTCGGTCTGCGCCGCAAGACACTGGGCTGGTACGGTTCGCGCCGGCGCCGCAAGGCCAACCAGCAGACGGTGGCAGCGACACTGGCCATGGCCGAAGGTCACTACAGCCAGGCCGAGAAGCTGATGCTCAAGGGCGCCAGCAACAGCGATACCCCGCTGCTCAACTACCTGAGTGCCGCCAAGGCCGCCCAGGCCCGTGGCGACGACGTACGCCGGGATCAATACCTGCAAAAAGCGCAGGAGGAGAACCCCAAGGCCGAGCTGGCACTGACCCTGACCCAGACCCAGCTTCAAATTGAGCAGGGCCAGTACGACACTGCGCTGGCCATGCTGGAATCCGTCTACGCCCTCAACCCGCGCCACCCCATGGTGCTGGATCAGCTGCGTCAGGTACATCTGGCGCGCGAGGACTGGGCGGCACTCATCGACCTGATCCCCGTGCTGCACAAGGTGGGCAAGCTGACCCCCAAACAGGAAGAAGATTTGCTGCATCGGGCCTGGACCGGTCGGCTCAAGGCTGCCAGTGACGCACTCGAAACCCTGCGCCCTGTCTGGCAGGATCTGCCCCGCAAGCTGCGCCAGGATCCGGATCTGCTGGCCGCCTACGGCGATCGCCTGCGTGAGCTCGGCGCCGACAGCGAAGCCGCCGAACTCTGGCTGGACGCGCTGCGCAAGCAGGTCTCCCCCCAGTTGCTGGCTCGTCTGCCCAAACTCAAGCTGGAGAGCTACCAGCCGGTGCTGACCCTGTTGCAGAAGATACAGGATCAACCGGGTGTCGAGGCGGCCCTGGCCCAGATCTATCTGCTGGCGGGTCAGCTGGACCAAGCCCAGTGCCTGCTGGAACAGGAAGTGGCTAAGACACCGAGCGCCGCCATCTACCACGCCCTTGGCCAGGTAATGGACAAGCGCCGGCTCACCAACAAGGCCAACGAGTATTATCGTCAGGCCCTGGCGCTGGCCGACGTCTGACCTGGGTGCCGCTGACGGATACCACCCAAAAAGAGAGGCCGCGATTGCGGCCTCTCTTTCTTCTGATCTGCTCTGATTTTACGCCGCAGCCGGTTTATGCCGTTTGTCGCTCCAGCTCACCGATGAGCCAGATGGCCTCTTCCCGATGAAAGCCGCACACATCCTGCATGGGTCGAAAACCACCGCAAACCGCCGGCCGATCAGGCTGGTCGAAGATCTTGCAACCCAGCTGCATGTCTAGCTGTACGCAGGGCACACCGGCCGGCTTGCCGGCGGGCATACCCGGGATGGCACTGCTGATACTGGGGGCGATGCAGCAGGCACCACAACCTTGACGACATTCCATGTAACGCTTTCCTGTGCGTGGCGAACCAGTCTAGCAAAGAGCCGTGATTCCCCTTAGCCGTATCCCGGCGCTCCCTGAAATAGCGACCTCCCAGACAACAAAAAGCCCGACGGCAACAGCCGTCGGGCTTTTTCAACAGCAGCGTCAGCGCATCACAGAATGATGTCGCGCACCACGCTGTCTTTGCGCTCCAGGAAGTGGATCGACTTGATGCGGCGAATCGTCCGCGACTTGCCACGGATCAACAGAGTCTCTGTGGTCGCCATGACGCCATCGCTGGTGATGCCGTCCAGCAGATCACCCTTGGTGATGCCGGTCGCCGAGAAGATGACGTTGTCATTCTTGGCCAGATCTTCCAGCTTGAGCACCTTGGTCACATCGATGCCAAGCTCCACGCAGCGAGCAATTTCCTGCTCGCCCAGCGCACGCACTTCCGGGCTGTCGCCCTTGACCTGATGACGAGGCATCAGGCGAGCCTGCATGTCACCATCCAGCGCACGGATCACCGCCGCCGAGATCACCCCTTCCGGCGCGCCGCCGATGCCATAAAGCATGTCGACTTCGCTGTCCGGCAGACAGGTCAGGATGGACGCAGCCACGTCGCCATCAGGGATGGCAAACACCCGCACGCCCAACCCCTGCATCTCCTTGATCGCCTTGTCGTGACGCGGCTTGGCCAGGGTGATCACGGTCAGGCGGGAGAGTGGCTTGCCCAGCGCCTTGGCCACGGCCTTGAGGTTCAGCTCGAGGGCCTGATCCAGGTCGATGGCCCCCTTGGCCTTGGGACCCACGATCAGTTTTTCCATGTACATGTCGGGTGCCTTGAGGAAGGAACCCTTGTCGCCGACCGCCAGCACGGCCAAGGCGTTGGCCTGGCCCATGGCGGTCATGCGGGTACCCTCGATAGGATCGACCGCGATATCCACGGCATCACCCAGCCCGGTCCCCACCTTCTCGCCTATGTAGAGCATGGGGGCTTCGTCGATTTCACCTTCACCGATCACAATCTCACCATCGATCTGGATCTGATTGAGGATATGGCGCATGGCCGCTACGGCCGCCCCATCGGCGATATTCTTGTCACCACGTCCGAGCCACTTGTAGCCAGCCAGTGCAGCCGCTTCCGTCACTCGGGAAAACTCGATTGCCAGTTCACGTCTCATCGCATATCCAACCTTTGGAGCTCGAAAACGGGCGGCATTCTATCACAAGGGCAAACCTTTGCGCGCAAAAGTGGCGGATGGTCACACAAATCCCGGACCGTCACCAAACTGACATCAAACCGCCATCGACACTTAACGGGATTGTCACCCCGCCGTCATTCCCCCTGCCTAGCATGGCCCCGTCTTTTAAAACAAAAGCTTGCAACAAGGGATCAAGATGAAAAAGCTGACTGTAGTGGCACTGGCTCTCACCGCGGCCTTCCAGGCTCAGGCCGTTGAAGTGTACAAAAACGACACCACGATGGTGGATTTGTATGGACGTATCTACGCTGGCCATTTCTTCGGTGACAAGAAGGAAGGGGTCGACACTGCAAACCCGAATGGCACTCATGACTACAGTGCCAAGCAGGGTGCAAACCAGTTTGTCCGCTTCGGCGCCAAGGTAGATAGCCAGATAAACAGCCAACTGAAGGCGCTGGCCCAGTACGAAGTGCAGATGTACATCAATGACAGCGAAAAAACCATCAGCGACAACTCGGACAACCTGCGTACCCGCCTGGCGTTCGCCGGTGTGGGCGCTGACTGGGGCAACATCACCTTCGGTCGCCAGAAGGGAGCCCCCGGCTTCCTGGCCGACTGGACTGACGTCTCCCTCTCCGATGGCTATGGCAACGAAGCCCTCGGCGCCAAGACCGACACCTTCGCCACCAACCGTGCCGGTTCAGTGCTGAAATACTCCGGCCTGTTCAATGGCTTCCAGATAGACACCAGCTACAAGTTCGATGGCGGTGATACCGAAGAGACCACCAGCAAGGACAGCGATGCCGCCTACGGTGCCGCCGTGGCTTACACCTTCCCGTTCGACCTGGCACTGGGTACCGCCTACAACGTGGGGATCCGTGACAAGAGCGGTGAAGAAGATGCCAAGCTGTGGCTCATCTCCGCCAAATACGACAACAAGGCAGTCTATGCCGCCCTGAGCTATGCCGATGGCACCGACTTCCTGGCCACCGGCACCGACCACACAGGTTGGGAAGCCGCGCTCGGTTACAACTTCGAGAACGGTTTCGGCCTGATGGCACTGTGGAACAAGCAGGAACAGGACAAGGCGGGTACCAAGAAAGACAATCTGGATTACTACACCCTGGGCGCCCAGTACAAGTTCAACAAGAACCTGCGCGTCATCGGCGAGTACCGCATCAACAACCTGGACAGCGTTGCCGGTAAAGCAACCGCCAACAAGGATGACTTCCAGCTGGCGGCCCGTTACGACTTCTAAGTCGGGTTTTCAGCAAGAAAAACAACGCGCTGGCTTATGCCGGCGCGTTTTTTTGTGGCCCCCTGTCAACCCGGCATCCAGCCATGACCTAGGCTCAACAGAACCATGAAGAGGAGATCACCATGCTGTTACGCCTGCTTGTCTGCTGCTGCCTGTTGTTCACCCTTCCCGTTCAGGCGCTGACCATCGCCATGGTGCTGTGGCGCGGTGAAACCGATGCCGAGCGGGGCTTTCGTGCCGAACTGATCCGGCTGGGATACAACCCCACCTTCATCACCTTCAACGCCAATCAGGATCGCTCTGCCCTGGCGACACTGCTGCGCCAGCAACTGCTGCCCTCCCTCGCCCAATACGACTATATCTACAGCTTCGGGACCACGGCCACCACCATGGTCAAGAGTCTGATCGGTGAGCGCAAGCCACTGATTTTCAATATAGTGTCTGACCCTGTCGGGGCCGGGATCCTGTCAGAAGAGCGAAGCGACAACCCCATGGTGGCCGGCTCCAGCAACCTGGTGCCCATGGCACTCCAGCTCGCCAACGCCCGCAAGCATCTGCCCAACAGCAAGGGGCTGCTGCTGCCCTTCAACCCACGCGAGCAGAACACCTTGCTGACCGCTGAACTGCTGCTGCGTGAGGCCAAGCGCTACCAGTGGGACCTCACGACCTGGCGCATAGCACCGGACAAACGGCGGCTCACAAACGAGCTCAAGCGCCTGCAGCAAGATGCGAAACAGAGCATCGTCTTCCTTGCCGCCGACAGCTATCTGCTCTCCATCGCCCCCGAGCTGCTGGCCGCTCTCAACGAGGCGGGCATCCCCACCATCTGCAGCGCCGAGCAGTTTGTCCAACACGACTGTACCGTCAGCACCATCAGCAGCTATGAAACCCTGGGACGGATGACGGCCAGCATCATCCACCGCCACTTGCAGGGCACGCCGCTGCAAGAGATACCACTGCAGACGGATCCGGCTCCGCGACTGGTGCTGGGCAAGCAACTGGCGCCATAGCACCGGACTTTTCTGCCCATACCCCCAACCCCCTGTCACTCGTCCAGCCACACGGGCCTGACGTCATGTGCGTTCCATCCGATCCCCCTGCATATTTGCATCACATCTTTATGTTGCAGAGCTAATGAAAATCAATATCATTAGCATCCCCTCAAATGAGAGAAACCAATAATTATAAATAAATCAATAAGTTCAGACCATCAGGTCGCTTCCTCAAGAGTCAACACGCAACATGTACACACCGAATCACCCACGCGCCCTGCTGGGCGTGGCTCTGCTGGCCCTGAGTGCCAGCGCTCGCGCCGAAGACGAGACCATGACGGTCGTCGGCAAACGCAGCCAGCATGAAGAGGTCGCCACCGCGACCCGCACCAACACCCCGGCCAAGCTTGTTCCCCAGGCGATCGACAGCGTCAAGGCCAGCGAACTGACCGCCTTCGGCCAACCCACCCTGAGCGAGGCCCTGACCGGTATTCCCGGGGTCAACGCCAGCGGTGACACCCGCTTCGATAGCGTCAATATCCGTGGCTTCAGTGCCAGCAATGACTTCTATCTGGACGGCTTTCGCGATGACATGCAGTACACCCGGGATCTCGGCAACATAGAGAGGGTCGAGGCGCTCAAGGGCCCGGCGGCGGTGCTGTACGGCCGTGGCAGCACGGGTGGCATCATCAACCGGGTCAGCAAGAAACCGCAGAAGGGCCAGGAGTCCAGCGTCACCGCCCTGGTGGGCAGTTTCGATACCAGGCGCGTGGCCGCCGACCTCAATGCCGAGGCGGGTGAACGGGTGCAGCTGCGCCTCAACCTGGCACAGGAAGACAAGGATAGTTTTCGCAACGATGTGACCAGCAAGCGCACCCTGCTGGCCCCCTCCGCCAACTGGGAGATCAGCGACAAGCTGAACTGGCTGGTACAGTACGAGCGCAATGCCCACGACCGCACCCCGGATCGCGGCATTCCCGGCGTCAATGGCCGTCCGGCCGATGTTCCCAGAGAATTTGTCTACAGCGATACTCGCCGCGACTTTATCGACGACGTGGCGCAATCCACTCGCTCCCGCCTCTCCTGGGACATCAATGATCAGTGGCAACTGCGCCAGCAGCTGGGCTACAGCACCCTCGACAGCCAGTTCGACAACACCTATGTCACCAGCGTCAAAGGGGATCAGGTCACCCGTGCCCGCTGGCAGCAGGATCTCAAGGCCAACAGCCTGATCAGCAACACAGAGGCCGAAGGCCAGCTGCAGACAGGCCCCGTCGAGCATCGTCTGCTGTTCGGGTTGGAGCAGAACTGGCAGGAGCGCACCCCCAAGCTCTACCAGAACGCCAGCCCCATCCCGGCCGGCAATCTTTACGATCCCGGCTCACTGCCCACCTATGATGGCGCCATGAAGTTATCCAGCGACGCCAACCACAAGGTGCGTGGTTACGGCCTCTATCTGCAGGATCAACTCAGCCTGGGTGACTGGCATCTGGTAGGCGGCTTGCGCCGCGACGACTTCACCGTCACCAGCCGCCGCAACGACCTCAACAAGGAAGAGACCCTCTCGGTCACCAGCCTGAGCCCGCGGCTGGGGCTGGTGTGGAATCCCCTCGAGGATCACGCCTTCTACACCTCCTACAGCAAGACCTTCACACCGGTTGGCGGGGAGCTTATCGGCATCACACCGGGGGACAAGAACAACGCTCTGGATCCCCAGAACACCCGACTGTATGAGGGTGGCGTGAAGAGCGACTGGCTGGATGGCCGCCTGGCGACCACCCTCTCTCTCTACCGGTTGGAGATGTACAACAAGCGCAGCAAGGACCCGCTGGATCCCACCAAGGTGACCCTCACCGGCCTGCAACGCACAGATGGCATAGAGCTGAGTGCCCGCGCCCAGCTGACCGACGAGCTTTACCTGCGCGGTGGCATCGCCATTCAGGATGCCGAGCAGGTCAAGGCGGATGCGGATCTGCAGGGCAAGCGACCGATGAACGTCTCCCGCCAGAACGGCCAGCTGTTTGCCGGCTATGAGAGCGGCCAGCAGGGTTGGTTCGGCGAAACCGGCGTGACTGCGGTGGGGGATCGCTTCGCCGACAACGCCAACACCACCACCTTGCCCGGCTATGCCCGCTTCGATGCCCGCGCCGGCTACCGCTGGCAGCAATGGGAAGCCCAGCTGAGCGCCGAGAACCTGACCGACCACGACTACTTCGTCAGCGCCACCAGCGCCTCCCAGATCATGCCGGGCACGCCCCGTCAGCTGAATCTGAGCGCCGCCTACCGCTTCTGATCCCACCCTCTTCCCTGATCTCTCTGGCCAGCCATCGCTGGCCAGATTTTTATGAAGCGCAACCAATGAAACGCAGAAGACTCCCCCTTCACAACAACAAGTGGGTGCGCCGCATCCACGCCTGGGCCGGCTTTGCCACCCTCACCCTGATGCTGCTCTACGGCATCACAGGCCTGTGGCTGCAACACAGGGCCGTGTTGCCCATTCCCGGCCCCCACACCGACAAGTCGAGTGAGGAGATAGCCCTGACCGCGCCGCTGGCCAGCCCGGACGAGCTGAAAACCCTGTTGCAACAACGCTATCCGCACAGTTTCGAGGAAGGCCGCGCCATGATCACCCCGGCGCAGACCCTGCCCACCCCGGCGGGTCCCCTCACACTGCCGGCCCGCTGGGAGATGCGCGGCGTCACTCTCAGCCAGAGCGTGGCGGCCAGCTATGTGGAGGGGACCCTGCTGGTTCGCACCGAATTGCAGCAGGCCAACTTCGCCGCCAGCCTGAACCGGCTGCATCGCGGCATGGGTACCGGCCTCTCCTGGCAGCTGTTCGGCGATCTGGCGGCGCTGGCCATGTTGCTGCTGGCGCTCACCAGTTTGCTGATGTGGAACAAGCTGCACGGCCCGGCCGGCAGAGGCATAGCCCTGCTGCTGACAGGCGCCGTCGCCACTGTGCTGGTTGCTCTGCTCTAGCCCATTTACCGACACTAAAGCGGGATCCGGCTCTCACGGGCGGTAACCCCGCTCGCCGCCGAAGTAACAAAGGGTAACCGGCTGCCGATGGGGGTCACACTTGTCGGCGCAGTGACTGGATGGGGGCCGCTTGCGACTGTTAGGGTGCGGCCTCGACTCCAGACGGCAGCAGGCATAATGCGCACCTCCAGCATAGAGTGCGGGCGAGTAGTGGCCATCATGGCCGTGATGACCATTCACCTCTCCCCCTTCAGCAATCCGTTCGACCCCACACTATGGAATGACTCCCTCTACCTCTGGCTGGGGGGCATCATCAACCAGCTGTGCCGCTTCGCGGTCCCGCTCTTCTTCCTCTGCGCCGGCTACTTTCTGCAACCAGCTCTCGTCGCAGGCAACCCCATGGCGGCGGCACTGCGTTACTGCCGCCCTCTGCTGGGACTCTGGCTGGTGTGGAGCCTCATTTATCTGCTGATGCCCTTCAACCCGCAGGCGGTGGTGAACGATGGCTACCTGCCGGCCATGGCGAGTCAGTGGCAGATGCAGCTGGGGGATCCCCTCAATGCCTGGTGGGTGGGTGGCATGATCCACCTCTGGTTCCTGCCCGCCCTGATGCTGGCCGTCTTGCTGCAGGCACTGTGTCACAGGATTGGGCTGCCCCGGCTGGCGCTAGTGCTCGGTGTCCTGCTCTACCTGCTGGCCCTGCTCGGCGGCTCCTATGGCCAGCCGCTGCTGGGGGGCGAGTGGGCACTGTTGACCCGCAACGGTCCCTTTTTCTCCTCGATTTTCGTGGCGCTGGGCGCCGAGCTGCGCTTTCGCGCCTGGCAGCCAGATGCCCGGCGCAGCGCCCTGCTGTTGGGTGTGGGAATGGGGATCTATGCACTGGAAGCCTGGGGCTTGCTGTACTTCGCCGATGTGCCCCTCAGTCGTCACGACTTCCTGCTCGGCTCGCTCCCCTGGGGCCTGGGCCTGTTCGGCCTGCTGCTGGCCAACCCTGGCTGGGGCAGGGGCAGCTGGCTAGAACGCCAGGCACCCAGGGTGCTGGGTCTCTACTGCCTGCACATGATGCTGGTGGTGTGGCTGATGATCTTTGGCCCGCAGGGGAAGTTGCTCTGGTGGGAACTGCTGAAGGTACCGGCCTTGATCACCCTCTCCCTGCTCGCCTACCGGCTGCTGGCGGCAACCCCGGCCAGCCGCAGCTTGCTGCGCGCCCGTTGAGGAGGGAGATGTGAGACTGAGAGGAGAGGAGGCGGGAGCTATGCCGATCCCTCCCTACTCGCGACTGAACGGGTGGTTCAATTTTTATTCATCGCCGACAGATAAACTCCGGTCTCCTTAACGCGAAACCCAACCTGGAGTCATGACCGCATGAAGTTGCTCACCAAGAAGTCATTTACCAAGCAATACGGCCTTGTCCTCGTTCTGCTCGCCGCCAGCGGCTCCCTCAGTGCCGCCGAGATCGCCAACAACAACATCACTGAAGCCGAGATCAAAGCCGCGCAGGATGCCTGGGGCAAGGCCCTGATCCAGATCAGCGACGACTACCGCACCGGCGGCATAGAGAAGGCCAAAACGACGGCCACGACAGTGCTCGACAACGCCTACGGCTACAACAATGGCCCTGTTCTGTTCAAGCCCACCCTGGCCGGAGGCGAACAGACCTTCCGCATCAATCAGGAAGGGGCGCTGGCCTACTTCGTCGGCAACAACAAGGCCTATCCCGCCGACACCGGCTTCGCCCTCAAGAACTGGAAAAGTTACAACTACGACAACGCTGCCATCTATATCAACGGCGACATGGCACTGACCATGGGCAAGGTTCACCTGACAGACAGGGACAACAAGGAGACCACGGTCGACAAGACCTGGGGCTTCAAGAAGGGGGATGACGGCAAAGTCCGCATAGTGTTGCACCACTCTTCCCTCCCCTACGCCGGTTAAGCGGCAAAAGGCGACCTGCGGGTCGCCTTTTTGTTATGAGGGCGGCACTTTGGCCACCCACAAGGTGACGGCGAGACTGGCGCTGTTACCATGCTCCTTTTGTAACGAACCCAGACGAGACACCCATGCAGATCCGCCCCTTCACTCCGTCCGACATGGATACCGTCCTCACCATCTGGCTGGAGGCCTCCCTGCAGGCGCACCACTTCATCGACCCGGTCTACTGGCACGCCAACCTGGCGCCGATGCGGGAGCACTACCTGCCCGCCGCCGACTCTTATGTGCTCTGGCAAGATGGCACTGCGCTGGGGTTTTATTCTCTGTATGAAGAGACCCTGGCCGCCATCTTCGTAGCACCGACGCAGCAGAGGCGCGGCTATGGCAAGGCTCTGCTGGCCCACGCCAAACGGCAACGGCCAGCATTGCGCCTGCAGGTGTACCAGCAAAATCGTGCCAGCTGCGACTTCTATCTCGCTCAGGGCTTCCAGATAGAGGCCGAACAGCAGGATCCCCACACCCACTGCACCGAATGGGTAATGGCCTGGTCGGCAGCAGGCTAGCCCGGTTCGATAGCCGGTGAGCCCGGGCCATCCCCACTCTGCGCCAGCAGCTCGGCGTGGCTCAACGCCAAGTCGTGCATCTGCTGCAACAGCGGGAGCAGAGCAATACCAAGCGGGCTCAGGGCATATTCCACTCTGGGGGGTACCTGGGGATGGAGAGTGCGAGCAATGACGCCATCGGCCTCCAGCTCCTTGAGCTGGGCGGTGAGCACTTTCTGGCTCACCTCTGGCAAACAGCGTCGCAAGTCACCAAAGCGCAGGGTCTGCTCGCGCAGATGAAACAGGATGGCCGGTTTCCATTTACCGGCGAGCAGCCGCAGCACCCGATAGGCAGGGCAAGGAAGTGAGGACACGTGATGGCTCGTGAGTGGTTACTTTGCGGTAACTATGCCACGAAAAAGTGCCTTCTTGCAGCCAAGATGCCGGCTTCCTATGATGCGGGCTTAGTCATTCAACGCCCACGAGAGGTTCACCATGCCCAGCCTGCTACAGATCCATTTCAACTTTCCCGCCGGGCAGATGGGGGCGGCACTGACCGACGCCGCCATGCCGCTGGCCAAGTCCATCACCCTTGAGCCTGGCTTTATCTCCAAGATCTGGACCGAGAACACGCGCACCGGCGAGGCGGGTGGCATCTATCTGTTCGAGGATGAGGCAAGCGCTCTCGCCTACGCGAAAATGCACGAGCAGCGGGTGCTCGCCATGGGCGCCAGCGCGGTACAGTACAAGCTGTTTGACGTCAACGAGCCCCTTAGCCGGATCACCCGCGGCATTGTCTGACACCGCACTCCACAGCGCTGACAGGCATCAAAACCTCAGAGTCAGGCCGATATTGGCCTGCCACTGGGTCACCAGCTCGCCGCGCACCTTGAACACGCAGTCGTCCGGGTTGCAGAGAAACTGGCTGTTGTCGTTGACCAGGGTGCCGTAGCCGCGCACCTCGGCCCGCAGCGCCAGATGCTCGGTCAGGCGTGGCTGCACCCCGAGCGCCAGCGACATGGAGGGAGCCAGCTCGCTGTCGTAGGCGGCGAAGCGCGTCGCCCCTATGCCGGCGCCTATGTAGGGGGCCATCAGATTGTCTGACAGGGTGAGGGCCCCGGCGAAGTGCAGGGTATCCATCGTCAGCCGTTCCGACTGATCCGGGGAGAGGCGGGTGGATTGGTGGCTGTAGAGCAGCTCTATCATGCCGGGGTCATCCACCTCCTTGCTGATGAACAGGCCCCAGCTGCCGGAACTATCCCCCTGCAATGACTCCAGCTTGGTGGAGACAGGCACGGGTTGGGGGTCATCGCTCGCCTCGAAGTCGATGGACGAGCTATAGCCGAAAAATGGCGTCACCTGCCAGCCAAGCCCTGCCTCGCCGTCGGCGCTCCATGCCTGCCCCAGCGGCAGCAAGAGCCCCATCATCATGATCCCCGCTCGTTTCATCACAGTTCCTCTGCTTGTGCACCAGTGCCCACCAAGCATATCAGAGCCCCCTGACCCCCATCCTAAACCAGGCCTGTATCAACCCATTTTCGCAGGGAGGATCACACTCAGCTGCCGCAACCATATCCCGCCACCACGCCACTCATCGCCGCCGCCGTTATTCATCGGGGATTAACCTCTGCCACGTATGCTGGCGCGCAACCGGGTCATGGTGACCCGACTCCACTCATCAGAAGGAAACTCGGGAATGGTTGCCGCGCAACTCAAGGACCCACAACACAAGCTCTCCGACACACTGCGGGCAACCGCCCACGCCATAGAGGAGAGCCATATCAGCCTGCGTCAGATGCTGGCCCTGGTGGGTGAACAGGGCATGCTGCTGTTTTGCGTACTGCTCACTGTGCCCTTCCTGCTGCCGGTTTCCATCCCTGGCGTCAGCACCCCGTTTGGCCTGCTGATCCTGTTTATCGGTATCGGCATCACCCTCAACCGTGTGCCCTGGCTGCCCGCCATCCTGATGGAACGCCGCTTCGCCGCGGATCAGCTAAAGCCGACCCTGCACAAGGGCGCTGACTTGCTGGCCCGCATCGATCGTTTCATTCGCCCACGCTTCTTGCTGCTGACCGGCAGCAGTGCCATCAATCGCTGCAACGGCCTCTTGCTCATGCTGGCCGCCCTGTTGCTGATGCTGCCGCTGGGGGCTATCCCCTTCACCAACGCCATGCCCGCCTGGGCCATTCTGCTGCTGGCCATCGGCATGCTGCAGCGAGACGGCCTGTTCGTCGCCAGCGGCTACCTGCTGGTCAGCGCGACTCTGGTCTGGTTCAGCGCCCTGGCCATAGGGTTGTTGATGGCGGGGCAGAGCGTCTCGACCCTGCTGGGTTGACCCTGACACGCAGACGAAAAAGGGGCGACCAGGTGGTCGCCCCTTTTGTTTCATGCGGCATGCAGGCCGTCAGATCAGGTCATAGATCAGCGCGGAGATGGCGAGCAGACCCACCACCATCACGAACAGTGTGCTCGCACCGCGATAGCCCTTGAGCGCCGGCAGACGATAGATGGCGTAGGCGGGCAGCAGGAACAGGATCACCGCTATCAGGGGGCCGCTCACCTTCTCTATGATATTCAGCACATTGGGGTTCAGATAGGTGATGACGCCGGTCACCACGAACAGGATGACGGATGAGACCCTGGCTATGGTGACCTCCCCGAGGGAGAGCCCAAGCCCCCGGCAAGCGCCGCTCACCATGCTAACAGTCCCCTCGTTCACCCCCATTGAAGTGCCGAGGAAGGATTTGGACATGGCCAGAATGGCAATGAGCGGACCCACATAGGCGATAAGCGGATTGGAAAATTTGTTCGCCAGCGCCGACAGCACGGAAATATTGTCGGTACGAGCCAGCGCCATTTCCGCCTGACTCAGGCTCATCACACAGCTGATGACAAAAAACAGCACGCTGCCGCAGATCAGCAGGCTGCTCCACTTGATGATGCGCTGGCTGCGCATATGGGCGCTCACATGGCAGCGTTTTTTCTGGGCGGCGGTAAACGAGGAGATAATGGGCGCATGGCTGAATGAAAACACCATCACGGGCACTATCAGCCAGAGGGATTTCCAGACGGCAGGATCACGCCAATCCACGGCCTGACTCTCGGTGAAATAGGAGAGGCTCCACTGGGGCAACAGGTAGAAAGAGATACCCAGCAGGAAGGCGATCATCGGCAGCGCCAGCACGCTGATGGCAGAGACCACCACCTGTTTGCCGGTCAGCAAGATCAGGTGCAGCCCCAGCATCACCGCCAGCACCAACCAGCCACGGCTGACCATTGCGCCGCCCATCTGATGCACCATAAAGCTCTCGATGGCATTGGTGATGGAGATGCTGTAGACCAGAATGATGGGGTAGAAGGCCATCAGATAGACCAGCATCAGCAGCTTGCCTGCCCTGGGGCCAAAATGTTCCTCCACCACATGAGTAATATCCCCTTCCCGATGGGAACTGGATAACACGAAGCGACTCAAGGCACGGTGGGAATAATAAGAGAGCGGAAGTGCTGCCAATAAAATGAACAGCAGTATGATCGGAGCATTACTGCCAACGGTAATAGGGAGAAAAAGGGTTCCGGCACCGACGGCAGTGGCATATAAGCCCATGGTCCATACCGAATCACTTCTCTCCCATTTCAACTTTGAGACTGAATTATTCTTTTCAGCAATAGCTATACTCATTGCGATATACACCTTATTTGTCTGTCACATTATTTTATTGGCCCGTGTAATAGGCAGGTGATATGTCTGCGCACATCGTACTCATTTTTTAGAAAACACAAACCCGTCAGCGGTCAACAGGACAGCCAATATGAAACGGATATGCCACGCTACCATCGTTGAAAACGCAATCAAGGTCAAGGTTAATAATTCATGACTGTTTGAATAACTTTGTTTGAAATGAAAACAGAATGTGTCATTTCGACCAGAATACAACCACTTGATTCCAGAATCATAACATCACGGCAAACGATACATTAATCATGTCGATCATATAAACATGACCAACAATCAATCTGGTAATATCAAAAATATAGATAATGGATTTGTTAAAATTATTATGCCGCCTTCTGAATTAATTGACTTGAGCAATAACAAGACTGCGTTCTGAATATCCTTCACCCCGGCAAGCAGGGCCTGCGGATTGTGATGCGGTGCCGAGCACTGTCCCCGGAGAAGCCGATCCCGCTCACACTGCGCACAGGCAAGTGATTGTTTCGCTGGGGCAGTTCCTTTAGGCTGACCATCTTGAGTCTATTGTCACCCCATCAGCCGCCCAGGGACGCCAGCTCAGCGCCAGCAAGCGAGGACGGCCGTCAACCGGAGAAGGAATATCCAGATGAAGAGAACCATAGTCACCGCCAAATTCGATGTCGTGAGCCTGGAGGGCGAACAAGTGACCCTGAAAATTGCCATCGGCGCCCCGCAACCCGACCCCAAATCCACCAGTGGCGACTATCGCTGCAAAGTGAAGCTGGCCGGGCTTGGCGACAAGACCTTTATCCATGGCATAGACGCCTTGCAGGCCCTGAGCCTGGCCCTGAAATTTGTCGAAAGTGAGCTGCGCGCTTTCTCCGACGCCGGCTGGCACTTCTATCTGCCCGGCTGCCCGGATCAGCCCGTCGATATCGCCGCCTGCTATTTTCCGGAGATTTGACGAGTCCCCCGGTCGTAAAGCTTTTATCGGGGCGTCGAAACAGGTCACCGGGAATAGATAATTTCCGGTTCTGTGGCCAGAAGGCTTGACCATATTGAGTCCAAACCCTTATTTATTGAGGCTCTTTTCATGGACCTGGAGCCAATATGCGACTGACCCCGCCCCTACCGCCGCAGGATGAGGAACTCGATGCCCTGCGGATCGGCCTGTCTGGCTACAACACAGCCCAGGCTGGCACACACCTGCGCGAGCGGATCGCCAGCTTTATCAAGGATGAACAAGGCAAGGTGCTCGGTGGCATAGTCGCCGATATCAAGTGGGGCTGGCTGCACGTGGACTGGCTCTGGATCGACGAAGGCATCCGCAAGGACGGCTGGGGCGCCCGCCTGCTCGCCACCATGGAGCAATATGCCAGCGACAAGGGCATCACAAAGGTTCATTTGGAAACCACCAACTTCCAGGCCCTGCCCTTCTACCAGAAGCAGGGCTATACCGTCTTTGGCGAACTGCCGGATATGCCACCTGGGCATATCACCTATTTTCTGAAGAAGATGGAGTAAGCCAGAGCACTTCAGCATAGAGCTGAGAATAATATATCTTAAAATACTTAATGACGCCGCATGAGAATTGCGGCGTTATCATATGCCAATTTATTAATGGCAGCAGTGATTAAAACTGAAATTACCCCCCCTACAATAACGTTTATTGTATACAACCACCTAACACCCCCCTTATCAAGCCCCATATGGGCACATGACATATGTGCTGTTTGTTATAAAATAACCTTCTAAAACAAAGAGGATTTATCTATGAAAAATTTCCCATTAATATTTTGCATTATTTTTAGCAATCTTGTTTATGCCAATGAGTGTGACCAGTTGATAGTCAACGGTAGTTTCGAAAACTCGCCTGCCAGACCCTCCATTTGGGAAACCTTGCCCGGGAATGACGAGACCAGCCTCCCTGGCTGGAAAACCTTGGGTGAGGGCGTTGAGTGGTCTTCTCACGTATCCGCCTCAGGTAGCAGCAAGCTCTACACACCGGATGGTGACTATATGATTGACCTCAACAATTATTATTCAAAAAATGGTGGGGGTATCGAACAATCATTCCCAACCAAGGTTGGAGCAAAGTACTTAGTCACATTCCACGCTGGCACACAAAAGAACTTTAACCGGGACGGCACTGCCAAATTAAATGTCATTATTGGCGATGAACACTATATATATAATCTTAAGACAGAGCGTAGCGATGCTATTGACTGGACTTATTTCTCATTTTCTTTCGTGGCAGGCCAACCCAGTACAACCATAAAGTTCACAACGGATACCAACTCATTGGAACACTTTACCGTCATTGATGATGTGAATATTGTTCCGCTTAACAAGCCTCGTGCCATTCTCGTCAACTGATATACCCTAGCATTCAAATATAAGGGCTACAAAGTGCCCATAGGAAAGGGAATGCAGGAACAATAACATTCTGTTGCTCCTGCAACCCTCTTCTGCCGATATATCAATGACTGGCCGAGCGGCTGCCGTTCCAGAGCAGCTCGCCACTGCGCAGCTCCATCAGGCTCATGGTGAGCCGATAGCGACTCCCCTCGGACACCAGATCCCCATAGAGCATGTAACCGGCCCCGGTCTGGCGGCCGAGTCGCACCAAGGATGCCGGATTCATTCTCCCCTGCTGATACTCGAGCTGCCCCGTGATGGCGGCCACCTGACCGGGATCGACGAAGCCAAAACCACTCTTGGACTGGATCCGCTTGCTCATGGCCGCCGCCATTGTGCTGGTATCGAGCTCGTCATTGGTGCCGTCTCGGGGCGGGGTAAGCAGCAGGACGGCATTGCCACTCTGCGCCAGCTCCCGCACCTCGGGGGCCTGCACGAAGGCATCCGCCATGGCGAGCGCCAGCCCGGTCGGGGCCACCGGCTTGGGTAGCGGCGCCCCGGCATCCGGCTTGGTCACAGGTTTCTCTGGCTGGATCACAGGCTGGTCCGGCTCGGTGACAGGCGCCGGAGTACCGCCATAGGGATTGATACTGCAACCGCCCAAGAGCAGGGCCCCCACCATCAACAAGGAACGCATATTCATCATCTCTTCTCTCCGCCATCAGTCCGTGGAACGGACTTCGTCAAAAGCCCGTGACGGAGCCCAGGCCCCGCATCAGCTCCATGCTAGAGACAAACCCGCCCCGGGTCGATGCGCACATGACGACGGGGCGACAAAGGCTGGCGAGTGCACCACTACAAAAAGGTGGCATGCCATCATCAACTTCCTTTACGGTAGTGTGCCGACAGATTCGAAAGGAGAGCACAGTGCACGGACCCGATCCCGCCAATCCCCACCCCATGAAGGGCTTTCCCCAGGTGTGCTTTATCAAGAACACCATCAAGGGGCCCAATATCGAGGTGGGCGATTACAGCTATTACGACGACCCGGAAGACTCGGCAGGCTTTGAGCGCAACGTCCTCTATCACTTCCCCTTCATCGGCGACAAGCTGATCATCGGCAAGTTCTGCGCCATCGCCCGCGGGGTCAAGTTCATCATGAACGGCGCCAACCACCAGAGCTCCGGCTTCTCCACCTACCCCTTCTTTATCTTCGGCAATGGCTGGGAGAGCGCAGCCCCCGCACCGGGCACGCTGCCTTACAAGGGGGATACGGTGATTGGCAACGATGTCTGGATTGGCTATGACGCGCTGATCATGCCGGGCGTCAAGGTCGGCAACGGCGCCATTATCGCCGCCCGCTCAGTGGTCACCACTGACGTGCCCGCCTACGCCGTGGTCGGCGGCAACCCAGCCAAGGTGATCCGCTACCGCTTCGACGACGACACCATAGCCCGCCTCAACACCCTCGCCTGGTGGAATTGGCCAGTGGAGCAGATCAGCCGGAATTTGAAATTGATAGGCGGCGGGGACATTGGCGAGTTGGAGAGGGTGGGGTTATAGCTGCCCACCTAGAGGCATCGAGGAGATGCCTCCCCATACAGTCCTGGAGAGCACGCATCCATCTCCCGGATCAGTGCGTTACATGCGAATTTAAAACAATCAGGTCCCACTGGAGTTATCAACATGACCACACCGACACCCGCTTTCACTGTCGTCCACTCAACACCGCCCGTCGAAACCTATCGCTATCTTCGAACCGCAGCCGGACTTAGCCCAAAGACTATTGAGGCCGCAGAGCGTGGTTTGCCCAATACGCTGTTTGCCGTCCAGGTGTTTTGTGGCCAGACCACCATCGGCATGGGTCGCATCATCGGAGATGGCGGGACATTTTATCAAGTGGTTGATATTGCAGTGCTACCTGAATATCAGGGTCAAGGGGTAGGCAAGAAGATCATGACGGAGATCGCCGACTATATCGCCCGCGAGGTACCGGAGTCAGGCTATGTCAGCTTGTTGGCAGATGGGGAGGCTTACCGACTCTATCAACAATTCGGTTTCTCGCTCACGGCGCCAGCCAGTGTTGGTATGGGGCTTAAGCGGATTGCCGCCGAAAAGTCCTGACCAATCATTCACCTCCATACCCAGGACTGTCATGTTGGGATATCCGCCTTCTTGTCTGCCCGGTGGCACAGGTCAGCCCGCAGGTGACACTGAACAGCCGCGGGCAGATAGCCGTGCTGGAAACCATCCCCCAGCCATCATCAAACAGGAAGCACCATGCAACTAACCCTACCCCAACCGCCTCAGGACGATGAGATCGAAGCGCTGCGCATTGGCCTCTCGGGCTACAACAAGGATCACGCCGGCACCCATCTGCGCGAGCGGATCGCCAGCTTTATCAAGGACGAAGAGGGCAAGGTACACGGCGGCATCATCGCCGACATCAAGTGGGGCTGGCTGCACGTCGACTGGCTCTGGATCGACGAAAGCATCCGCCGCGATGGCTGGGGTGGCCGCTTGCTCGGCGCCATGGAGCAGTACGCCCAAAGCAAGGGCATCACCAATTACCATCTGGAAACCACCAGTTTTCAGGCCCTCCCCTTCTACCAGAAGCAGGGTTACGAAGTCTTTGGCCAGCTGCCCGATATGCCGCTGGGGCATGTTAGTTATTTTCTGAGGAAAAGGACTCCTTGAGCAGCTACCAATCATCGAAAGGTCGTACATTGTTTGCCTAAAGTTACGATAAGCATCTTGATTAATATTTTTTATACATGTGAAAGTAATGACACCACAATATTTCATCAAATATATACAGGTTGAAGAATGACTAAATCTAAAACAAAAAACAGATACAAACTTGGAAAAGATATTGTGATTGGAGGTTGGAAACTAGTTGAAAGACTTGGAGTTGGTGGAAATGGTGAAGTTTGGGAGGTATCGCGTAATGATTATGAAAATCATGCAATGAAACTGCTAAAAACAACAGATACTAATATTTATGAGCGCTTTAAAGCTGAAACACATATTCTCTCAACTATTAAGCATGATGGTGTTATACCACTCATTGATCTTCATTTACCTGATGACATAAAAACAGACACTCCTTGGTTTATCATGCCGAAGGCTATTGGCTTTGAGAAATATGCGGCAGATAAAACACCAATCGAGCTAGCAAGACAATTTGTCTTGTTAGGAGATACACTGAGATACTTGCACTCCAAAGGAATTTCACATAGAGATATCAAACCAGCTAATATTCTCTTTTATAATGATAGATTGTGCTTTGCTGATTTTGGTTTGGTAAAGTACCCAGGAAAAGAAAATATCACACCTGAAAAGCGAGATGTAGGTGCAAAATTTACTATGGCGCCTGAAATGCGGAGGGAGGCTTCCTTGGCAGATGGTCTACCTGCCGATGTATTCTCTCTAGCCAAATCTCTGTGGATCGTATTGACTAAACAAGAAAAAGGCTTTGATGGTCAGTATAACCCTTCGTCAATTCTATCTATAAAGAACTATTGCCAAGGTTTGTATACTACACCTTTAGATAACTTACTAATTGAATCTACGGATACTGACGCATTTAAAAGACCAAATGCAAAAAAATTTACTAGTCGACTGGTTGAATGGATCGATTTAAATAAAGACTTTCATAGACGAAATTTATCAGAGTGGTTAGAAGTTCAACAGATAATATTCCCAACTGGGAGCCCTTCTCAAGCAACTTGGATTGATATTGACTCAATATGTTCAGTATTGAACGAAATAGGACACAGACAGAGTCTAAATCACATGTTTTATCCTACTGGGGGGGGGATGGATTTGTTGGGAGCTTCCAAGGCTGAAGAGAATGGAATGTTAGCATTGCATGTTGGTGGATCGAAAGTTGAAATACTAAAACCAAAGAAGCTAACGTATGAATCTGTAGGATTTCATCCACAGTGGAACTACTTCAGGCTTGAAGCTGCAGAGGTTGAACCAACCGGAATAGAAACTGAAATGAGTTATGATGGCACATCAGAATACTTGTTGGAAATTGAGCCAGGAAGATATGTAGAATATTATCACTGGCATAATGGAGAATATGATGGAGAACCATTACCTAAAGAGGCCAGAGGTATAGGTAGATTTTTAAAGGGGTCATTCGTATTATTTAGCAAGCGATCAATATATAACAGAACCAGCGCTACATATGATGCTAGACATAATAAAATGTCCGAGATTTCGTTTAGGAAACATATCGAAATGGCTGCGAGAATGGCCTTTGAGCATGAAGCTGAGGAATATTAATTACAGTTAGTACTGCGATAACGAAGAACAACCCCAAAGACGGAGGCAAGCATGGTATTAGCCCCCTCCAATCCGCCGAGGGGAAGGGGCAAGGTCAGGAGCGCCATCAGGGATGATGGCGCAGACGCAGCCGGCACAGGGATGTGCCGTCTGCGGCGGTCCGTCCGACCTTGCACCTGACCCGAGGGAAACCGCGTAGCGGTCGGATTGGCGGGGGAAAAGACCTTTGGTGACTTTGGGTCTTTCCAAAGTCACTCGCCCCAGCCCGAAGGGCGGGCGAAACCCCTTCGAGGCCAGCGGCCTCGCGTCCTGCACGGCAAAGCCGTGCCACCACACAACGGCTCCTGCCGCCAACGCCATACCTCGGAACGGACGATTACGCCTGACGGCTAATCGACCCTACGATTGCACGGCGCAGCCGTGCCTGCTCGCCACAGGCACGGAGTCTGGCTGGACGCCGGAATGCCACCGGCAAAGGGGGCATGGCCGCCCCTATCGGCCCAAAAACGCCTCCCAGTCCTTGAACACCGGCTGCAACCCTGCCTGCCTGACGGCATCGGCGACCTCACCGAGGGACCTGTCGTCGTGGATGGCGAACTGCTCCAGCTCCTCTTTATCCCCCTCGGCATAGCCACCCGGCTGGGTGCGCGACTCCGCCGACATCTGGGTGATGCCAAGGCGCAGGGCGCCGTTGCGAAACGCAGGGGATTCCCGGGTGGAGAGCGACAACTCCAGGGTCGGCGAGAAGAGGCGCCAGGCGCAGATAAGCTGCACCAGCTGCCTGTCCGACATCACCACCTCGGGCTGCAGGCCGCCGGTGCAGGGGCGCAGGCGCGGGAAGGAGAGCGAATAGCGGCTCTGCCAATGATGGCGCTCAAGCCAGCTCAGGTGCTCGGCCACGAAATAGCTGTCGGCGCGCCAATCAGATGAGAGGCCGATCAGCGCCCCCAGCCCTATCTTGTCGATGCCCGCACGACCGAGCCGCTCCGGGGTGGCGAGCCGCCACGCAATATCCTGCTTGTTGCCGCGCAGATGATGGCGGGCGTAACTGGGGGCGTGATAGGTCTCCTGATAGACCATGACGGCATCCAGCCCCAGGGTTTTTAGCTCGGCGTAATCCGCTTGCGACAGTGGCTGCACCTCCATCGCCAAGGCGCTGAAATGGCGGCGGATCTGCGGCAGGTGCTCACGAAAGTAGTCCATGCCCACCTTGCTCTCGTGCTCGCCTGTCACCAGCAACACGCTGTCGAAACCGCGCGCCTTGATGGCGAGGCATTCGCGCTCAATTTCCTCTGCATCCAGCGTCTTGCGCTTCAAGCGATTGCTCATGGAGAAGCCGCAGTAGGAGCAGTCGTTGGCACAGAGGTTCGACAGATAGAGGGGCACATAGAAGCCGATGGTATTGCCAAAACGCTGGCGGGTGAGGCGCTCGGCCTCAGCCGCCATCTGCGGCAAAAACGCCTCGGCGGCTGGCGAGATCAGCGCCATAAAGTCGGCCAGGGTGCGGCGTGGACTGGCCAGCGCCCGCTCCACATCCCGGGTCGTCTTGGTGCGGATCTGCATGCCGATATCGTCCCACTCCAGCTCGCGCCAGCGGTCGGCAAAACCCAACCCCCTCCCGGCCTCCCCCTTGGGAGGGGGAGGAGCGCAGGGCTCGCCCCATTCAAGCGCCGGATCAGCCTCTGCCCTCCCCCCCAGCCCCTCTCCCTGTGGGAGAGGGGCGCATACAGACGCCACATCTTGCCCCATGCCCTGAGTCATAGCGCCTCCAGAAAATCGGTGAGCGGGCTGGAGGCGCAGGCTTGCAGACCGCGCGCGCCAAGGCCCGCCAGATAGGCGCTGCGACCGGCCTCGCAGGCGAGCGCGAAGGCGCGGCCCATGGCGACAGGATCCCGGCTCACGGCGATGGCGGTGTTGACCAGCACGGCGTCGGCACCCAGCTCAAAGGCCGCGGCGGCGTGGCTCGGCGCACCTATCCCCGCATCCACCACTACGGGCACCCGCGCCTGCTCGATGATGATGGCGAGGAAATCCCGGGTCACCAGCCCCTGATTGGAGCCGATGGGGGCGCCGAGCGGCATGACGGCGGCGCAGCCCACCTCTTCCAGCCGCTTGCAGAGCACGGGGTCGGCCCCGCAGTAAGGCAGCACCACGAAGCCCTCTTTCACCAGCTGTTCGGCCGCCTTGAGGGTCTCTATGGGATCGGGCAGCAGGTATTTGGGATCGGGGTGGATCTCGAGTTTCAGCCAGTTTGTACCGAGCGCCTCCCGGGCCAGATGGGCGGCAAACACCGCCTCGGCGGCTGTCTTGGCGCCCGAGGTGTTGGGCAGCAGCTTGACCCCGAGTGCCAGCAGCGGGGTGAGGATATCGTCGTGGCGCTTGCCGGGTTCGAGGCGCTTGATGGCCATGGTCACCAGCCGGGAGCCGCTTGCTTCGATGGCGGCCGCCATCAGATCCGGGCGGGCAAACTTGCCGGTGCCGGTAAAGAGGCGGGACGAAAATTCATGGTCGGCTATGGTCAGCATCTCAGCCTCCGGCAATGGCAGTGAAAAGGTGGAGTTCGTCCCCGTCATTGATCCGGGTGTCTGGCCAGCGGCTGCGGGGCAGCACGGCGCCGTTGAGGGCCACCGCCACCCCCTGCGGGGCAACCTCGCGGGCCGCCAGCAGCTCGGCCACGCAGATCTGGCTATCCGGGCTGGTCGTCAGCACCAGCTCGCTGTCGTTCAATCGGATCTTCATTGCGCATCCTCCATGGGATTGGCAAAGGGTGTGGCGCCGCACACGGAACAGGCGGGATCGGGGGACAACCCCAGGGTCTGCCACTCGTGGGTCAGGGCATCGAAACGGCGCAGTGTGCCCGCCACCGGACTGGGCTTGCCCAGCAGCAGATGCAAGGCTTCCAGCGCCTGCAAGGCGCCCATCACCCCCACCAGGGGGCCTGCAACGCCGCTGCTCTGGCAGCTCTCCGGGATGCGGGTATCCAGCGGATAGAGGCAGGCGTAGCAGGCGTGTTCGGGGGCGGTTCGCACCATCAGTTGCCCCTGCCAGCCGACGGCGGCGGCCGAGATCCAGGGCTTGTGCTGCGCCACACAGACAGCGTTGATGGCGTGGCGACTGGCCTGGTTGTCGCAGCAGTCGACAACCAGATCCACCTCGGCCACGAAGGCGGGCAGGCTCTGCTCATCGAGCCGCTGATTGATGGCAATCAGCTCCACATAGGGGTTGTGGGCCGCCAGCCGCTCCCGGGCCAGCTCGGCCTTGGAACGATTGACCGCCTCGGAATCGAACAGGATCTGGCGCGGCAGGTTGCTGGAATCCACCGTATCGCCGTCGGCGAGCCACAAGGTGCCCACCCCGGCCCCGGCCAGATAGAGCGCCAGCGGCGAGCCAAGCCCGCCGAGGCCGACGATCAGCACGGATGCCTCTTTCAGCCTCGCCTGCCCCGCCTCGCCGATTTCGCTCAGCATCAGTTGCCTGCCGTAGCGCAGGTATTCAGCATCAGAGAGCATGATCGGCCTCCTGCTGCGTGACGGCCTGATGGATAAGCGCAGAGCAAGGCTCATCCCCCGCCCCCACTGCCGCCAGCAATCGGGCTGTGGCCCCCTGCCAATCGTCACTGGCAGTGATGGCTGACACCAGGGCAATGCTGCCGACCCCGCTTGCCTGTACCGCAGCAATGCGATCCTCGCCGATGCCGCCGATGGCGACCGTCGGCCAGTCGCGCATGAGTGCCTGGTAGCGTTGCAGTCGCACCAACCCCTGGGGGCGGGATGGCATCTGCTTGGTGTTGGTGGGGAAGATATGACCCAGCGCCATGTAGGAAGGTGCCAGTTCGCGGGCCCGCATCAACTCGAAGTAGCCGTGAGTGGAGAGACCGAGGCGCAGGCCGGCAGCCTGGATGGCGGCGAGATCCGCCGTCTCCATGTCCTCCTGCCCCAGATGCACGCCATAGGCACCCGCGGCTATGGCCTGCTGCCAGTAGTCGTTGATAAAGAGCCGCACACCAAAGCGGCGACCCAGCGCTACCGCCTCGGCAATGGCCGGTGCCACCTGGGCGGCGGGCAGGTTCTTGATGCGCAGCTGCAGGGTCTTGACCCCGGCCCCCAGCAGACGCTTGAGCCACTTGACCGAATCCACCACAGGATAGAGACCGAGCTGATGTTCGGTCGCGGCAAAGGGGCCCTCGGGCAGACGGGCCTCGCAGGCGGGATAGAGACCAAAGCGGCGATCCAGGCCTGACCCTGCCAGCACGGCGCGGGGGAAGTGGGCAAGATCCGCTGGCCAGCCGAGATGGGCGATGGGGCCAGGGCCCGCCCCCACCCCTTGCGCCCCAGCCAGCCCCTGTTGCAAATAAGCACGAGCGAGCGTGATGGCGTCATCGACCGGGTGATCCTGCGCCACCACGGCGGCGATGGCGCTGGCATAACAGCAGCCGGTGCCGTGGCCGTGGCGGGTGTCGATACGCGGCGCCGCCAGCCAGAACTCGCGGTGCTCGTCCTGGTAATAATCGAGGCAGAGCTCGTCGCTCCAGCCCAGATGGCCGCCCTTGACCAGCACGGCGCGGGCGCCCAGTTCGCGCAGTCGCGCCGCCCCCGCCCGCACCAGCTCAGGGCTGCTGGCGGGAATGCCAGTCAGCGCCTCCAGTTCGGGGCCATTGGGGGTGATAAGCGACAGCCTTGGCAGCAGATGTTCGCGCACCGCCGCCAGCATGTTGGCTTCGGCCATGGGGGTGCCTGTGCTGGCGATGGCCACCGGGTCGTAGACCACGAAGGGGGCCGTCAAGGTATCAAGCCGCCGGGCCAGCACCTCCACATGGAGCCTGGTCGGCAGCAGGCCTATCTTGATTGCCGCCGGGGGCAAGTCGACGCCGAGAGCGTCGATCTGGGCGGTGAAAGTCTGCATCAGCACGGGATCGACCATCTTCACCGCCACCGAGTTCTGGGCCGTGATGGCGGTGATGACAGAGCAACCGTGCACGCCGAGATCGTGCAAGGTATGCAGATCGGCCTGAATGCCGGCACCGCCCCCGGAATCTGAACCGGCTATGGTCCAGACGATGGGTCGGCTGTTCATGCCTCCTCCCGCGCCGGTTTGAGGGCCGCCGCCTGATGGTAGAGTTCGCTCCCCTTCTCCTTGAAGGTTTCGGCCATCTGCGCCATGCCGCTTTCCACCTCGGCCACTACCCGCTCCTGCCGGCCATCCATGCCCACCAGCTTCACCTCGACCGCCTCCAGGCTGGCCGCGTAGTCGCGCACGTCCTGGGTGATCTTCATGGAGCAGAACTTGGGGCCGCACATGGAGCAGAAGTGCGCCACCTTGCCGGACTCCTGGGGCAGGGTCTCGTCGTGATAGGCGCGGGCGGTTTCGGGATCCAGCGCCAGATTGAACTGATCCTCCCAGCGAAACTCGAAGCGCGCCTTGGACATGGCGTTGTCGCGGATCTGGGCACCTGGGTGACCCTTGGCCAAGTCAGCGGCATGGGCGGCGATCTTGTAGGTGATGAGGCCCTGCTTCACGTCCTCCTTGTTGGGCAGCCCCAGGTGCTCCTTGGGGGTGACATAGCAGAGCATGGCGCAGCCGTACCAGCCGATCATGGCGGCGCCTATGCCGGAGGTGAAGTGATCATAACCCGGGGCTATGTCGGTGGTGAGCGGGCCCAGGGTATAGAAAGGCGCCTCGTGACAGTGCTCCAGCTGCTCCGTCATGTTGCGCTCTATCATATGCATGGGCACATGGCCCGGCCCCTCTATCATCACCTGGACGTCGTACTCCCAGGCGATCTTGGTGAGCTCGCCCAGGGTGCGCAGCTCGGCGAACTGGGCCTCGTCGTTGGCGTCATAGACAGAGCCGGGTCGCAGACCGTCTCCAAGCGACAGGGCCACGTCATAGGCGGCGCACAGCTCGCAGATCTCGCGAAAATGCTGGTAGAGGAAGTTCTCCTTGTGGTGCGACAGGCACCACTTGGCCATGATGCTGCCGCCACGGGAGACGATGCCGGTGAGGCGTTTGGCGGTCATGGGCACGTAGCGCAGCAGTACGCCGGCATGGATGGTGAAGTAATCCACACCCTGCTCGGCCTGTTCGAGCAGGGTGTCGCGAAACAGCTCCCAGGTGAGGTCTTCGGCGATGCCATTGGTTTTTTCCAGCGCCTGATAGATGGGCACAGTGCCTATGGGGACCGGGCTGTTGCGCAGGATCCACTCGCGGGTCTCGTGGATGTTGCGACCGGTGGAGAGATCCATGACGGTGTCGGCCCCCCAGCGGGTGGACCAGACCAGCTTCTCCACCTCCTCTTCGATGCTGGAGCTGACCGCCGAGTTGCCTATGTTGGCGTTGATCTTCACCAGGAAGTTGCGGCCTATGATCATGGGCTCGGTTTCCGGGTGGTTGATGTTGTTGGGAATGATGGCGCGGCCAGCGGCAACCTCATCGCGCACGAACTCGGGGGTGATGTTCTCGGGCAGGCGGGCACCGAAACCCTGACCCGGATGCTGGCGCAGCAGCAACTCGGAGCGCACCCGCTCGCGGCCCATGTTCTCGCGGATGGCGATAAATTCCATCTCGGGGGTGACCAGCCCCTGACGGGCATAGTGCAGCTGGGTTACACGGCGGCCAGGCTTGGCGCGACGGGGCTTGGGCAAGTTATCGAAACGCAGGTGATCCAGCCCCTCATCGGCGAGGCGCTCCTGGGTGAAGGCGGAGCTGAGATCATCGAGCTCTTCGGTGTCACCGCGCTCCCGTACCCAGCTTTCCCGCAGGCGCGGCAGACCGAGACGCACATCGATGACCGCATGCTCATCACCGTAGGCACCCGAGGTGTCGTAGACGGGGACAGGCTCGTTGGCTTCGAACTGCGGGTTCTCCTTGCTGCCCCCCACCAGGGTGTCGGCCAGGGCAATTTCGCGCAGCCCCACCCGGATATCGGGGCGAGAACCTTCGATAAAGATGCGGCTGGAGTTGGGATGGGCCATCCCCTTGAGATTGTCGATAAAACGCTGGGCACTGGCGCGCTGCTCGCGGCGGCCGACAGGGACTGACTTGGCATTTTCCGGCACGGAAGTTTTTGAGGTAGACATAGCAAAACTCACATTAACTGATTGAAGTTATGGGTGTTTGCTTGTCTGGAGTTCGAGGAGAAGTGATGAACCTGTGGGTGAGGTTTGCATTCAAGAGGGAGCAAAACTGAAGCCTTGGCTTCCTCCTGCGCATCTTCTGTACTCCCCTGATGGACAAGGCGACAGAACAGGATGGCAGGCTCCCTCTTGTGCGCTCTGGCTTGCCGGTCGGATCACTCCTATCGGCGAGCGGGGAAGCTTGTTCCTCCCCGGCGCGGCAACCCACTGGTTACCCTTGTTTCCCTTCGCAGGTGCTAGCCTGATCAGGTTCCACGGATCCCGAATTAACGGTCTCAGCCTTGCGTCGTTCGACGGTTGGCACTCCGACAAGATGGCGCCAGTATAAGTGGGGAAATGGAAAGCACAAGCCTTCAACAAGCCCGACCAGTGCAAACAACAACCGGGCCATGGGCCCGGTTCTCTTACTGCAACACACTGCCATTATTGGTTGGCAGCAGGGGTCACGCTGAGGCTGACATTGTTGAAGCCAAGCCCGGAGAGCTCTTGTGCATCGAGCGGGATCTCCAGTCTCAGACCCTGACCAGCACCCAGGTTGCGAGCACGGCTCGAGTGGCTGGCGGCAGCGACCGGCACGGGAGCGCCGATTTCGATGTTGCCGGCAAACTGGCTCTCGGCACTGAAATCACCTGTGATCCCGGCCCGCACCGGGCGCAGCACCCTGGCCAGGTTATTCTGCATGGTAGGCAGACCGTTCTGCTGTATGGTCCAGTTCCAATCCCACCACTTCACTTCACCCGGGATATAACGCTTGTCCCACTGGTAACGGATACTGCTGGCCTTGTCCTTGTATGGCCCTATGACGAAGGTGTGGTTCCAGTTCGGACGGTTGTCCGGATGGGTATACCAGGCATTGCCGCCCCAACGCAGGAAACCGCTCAGGGTCAGGTCATAGCTGACATCGGCCTTGAACTCGTAGGGGTAGGAGATATCGGCCTTGTAGAGCTCTATCTTCACCGGGATCTTGGAGTGGGCCGGCACTGTCGGGCGCACGGACTGGGACAAAGAGGTGGTGGTCGAGCCCCCGTTCTGGGAGGCCCAGGACTGGTTGGCAGCAATCTCGATGGAGAGCTCGGTTTCCCCCACCAGCGGCCACTTGAACTTGTTCTTGGTGGTCACCTTCTCGCTCAGGCCATAGGTGTTGGTCTTGGACCAGTTGGTGGCAGTGTCGTAGCGCAGGGTGACGTCATAACCGGATTGAGGCGTGTCGCTGTCGTTGATAGCCCACCCCACCACAGTCTTGACCAGCTGGCGGTCGGACTGGGTCACATCGCCATGCTTGAAACTGTCAGGATCCAGGTTGTAGGCAAAATTGCTCACCTTGATGGAGGTCTTGTCACCACAGCGATAACCGTCGCAGCCACCGTCATTGTTGCCACGGATCACCCAGCCATCGCCATCACGGGTCACATCCATGTCTTCGCCGACATATTGACTGTGATTTCCCCCTACCCAGGCATAGCCGAGATAATGGGCCAGATAACTGGTTGGTTTGATGAAATTCGCACTGTCATGTACCAGCCGCCATTGCACATCTACTTCATCACCATCTGGAATATCCAGGGCAGACAGAGTCGGTATTTCTCCGGTAGCAGGATTGGTCGGATAGCACCAAGTGCTGGACGCTGATCCTGGTTTTATTTCACCATTATACCCAGGCCCCATAATGACCCAGCCGTTGGCGAGCCCGCTTATTTGCCATTGTCCCATCATGCCGACAATATTGCTTTTGACGCTCTGCGCCTCTTCTCGATTGACGGGGCGATACTTGTCGCCACAGACCTCTTTCCCCAGTGAAAACAGGCGAAGCTGGTCTGGATAGACGGGCTCTGCCGCTTGCGCCTGTGCCATCAGCAGGCCGGATATGATTAATGACAAGCCAGTTATTTTTAGTTTTTTCATAGCAACCCCAATATATTAAACACTGACACATGCATTCACCCAATTTATATATCAACGGGCAGCATGTGAGTATGACAGTATCAGTCGCATCAATCTCATTATGCGATCAAGCCCACACTTCAATATATAAACAGAATTAATTGGCAGATATATTCAGCATTATTTTATATTGAGCAATAGAATATCAGAGCATGCACTCTATTATTTTATTCGTCACTTAATCATATTTAAGAATATCTTAAAAAAGAGAACTCTAATTTAGCAATTTAAATATTCCCCAATTAAGTGAGCAAGGCCTCGGCATTATTTCGGCTCATCCTCCGGATTCGGGATCAGTATCTCGGTCACGCGGCCCGTCTCGTCACGGGTCAGCACCAGGGTACGCCCCGGTTGCAGATCGGCGGGGCTGCCGTTGAGCCAGCGGGTACCAGCATCAAATGTCATTGTGCCCAGCCCCTGCAATTGCAGCGCATGGCCCGTCACGGCGAGCAAGGTGCCCTCCGCCCGGCGCCACTGGGCAGCCGGTTCTGACTCAGGTGCGTGTCCATCAAGGCGAATATGTTCGGCGACGCCGTTGCGACTCAGGATGGCGAGCTTCATGCCGGGCTTGAGATCGGAAAACTGACGCACCCCGGCCAGTGCGGCGCTGCCAAGCTCCAGCTCGGCCCCTTGAAATTGCAGCCGAATGCCATCGTTGTGTTCCAGCTCCACCTGCCAGAGCTCGCCATCGACGGCAAGGGTGCAGAACGGCAGAGCCAGCAGCAGGAGGGAGGTGCGTGTCATGACAGAAGGCCCATGGTCAAACCCTGATGAGGTTTAACTATGGGCCTGGGCGGGCAATTTTTCCGGTCGCCAGATACGCCTGCAGCTCAATCATCTTGGCGGCAACGGCTCAACCGCATGCCGTCGAACTTGCACTCCAGCTCCAGCCAGCGCCCTTCGAAGGGAGCCAGGCTGTTATCCGAGGTGACATAGCCCCAGATCCGTCCTTGCGCCACCGGTCCCTCCAGCTCCATCTCGTCCTCTTCGTCCAGCGCCTCCACCTCGCGGATCACCCTCAGCCCCTCCTCAACCACCCCTTCCAGATCGACCCAGCGGCCACCGAGATCGTCCTCGCTCAGCCCATCCTTGAAGCGGGTCCCTTCGTCGAGCACGAAGGGGATGCCGTTGACCATCAGCTGGCCCAGTTGCCAGGTGGTGCGGCCGGTCAACTTGAACTCGGCCGACTGCGCAGTGCCAAGTGGCAACAATATAAACAGCAGCAGAGCGCACAGAGACTTCTTCATCAGGGATCCTCGGGGTTACACTGCCACACAGGATGCCTCGTCCAGTGTGAGATGACCGTGAAATATCGGTCAAAACCAGGAGATCAAAACATGAAAATACTGGTGGTGGAAGACAATCCCCAGGTAGCGGAAACCATCATGGATTACCTGGAGCTGGCCGGGCACAGGCTGGACTGCGCCTATCACGGTCAGGCAGCCCTGCAACTGCTTGCGCAGCAGCGCTTCGACGTCATCATTATGGATGTCATGATGCCGCGTCTGGATGGCCTCTCCACGGTTGAGCGGCTGCGGGCCGATGGCATAGCGACCCCTGTGCTGTTTCTCACCGCCCGCGACAGTCTGGATGACAAGCTGGCAGGCTTTCGGGCCGGTGGCGATGACTATCTGGTCAAGCCGTTCGCCATGGAGGAGCTGGAAGTACGGCTGCAGGCGCTGGCCCTGCGTGGCCCCCGCAGCGACATGGGGGCCCTCAGCGTGGGCGAGCTGACGCTGGATCCCGCCAGTGGCCGCGCCACCCGCGCCGGGGTCGAGCTCAAGCTCGGCAAGATCCCGTTCCAGATCCTCACCCTGCTGGTGCGCCGCGCGCCCCATCTGGTGAGCCGGCAAGAAGTGCTGGAGACAGTCTGGGGGGACGAGGAGCCTGACTCCGACGCCCTGCGCAGCCACATCTATGCCCTGCGCAACGCCCTCGACAAACCCTTCCCTACCCCCATGCTGGAAACCCTCCACGGTCAGGGCTATCGACTGGTGACATCATGACCACACCCGGAGGCCATGACAGACCAGAGACGGGTGACCCCATGACCAAACCCGGAGGCCTTGACCAGGCACAGCCGGATACCCAGGTCAGCCTGCCCAGTTTGCGCCATCGCCTGATCCTGACCCTGAGCGGGGCGGGTATGCTGCTGCTGATCATCATCAGCCTGTTGATGGTGGTGGCCGAAGACAAGATGGAAGAGTTGAGCCTGCGTCACTGGCTGGAAGCCGAGGTCACCCGCTACAACGATGACTGGCTGCAGCTCGGCATGGCGGCCCCCGCCCCCAGTCCGCGCCAGTTCTCCAGTTACTGGACCGAAGCGGGCCGACTGCCAGCCTGGCTCAAGCCCTATCAGAGCCCGGGCTTCTTCGAGCACCAGCTTGGCGAGGAGGACAAGCACTTCCTGGTGCGGCCCCATCCCTCCGGCCAGGGGCTGCTCTATCTGGTGTTCAACGACGACGCCGACGACTATCTGGATCCTTACGAAGATCAGCTGCATCTGGCTACCAGGCTCATAGGCTTGACCCTGCTGATAGCGTGCATCGGTTTCGGCATCTGGCTGGTGCGTCACATCACGGGGCCACTGCAGCGGTTGCAGCAAAGGGTCGCCCACCTCACCCCGGATCAGGCGGATTTCGTGCCCGATGCCCCCTGGCAGGAATTGCGGGAGATCGAGCTGGCACTGCTGACCGGCAAACACGAGGTGGCCGCCGTGTTCGCCCGCGAGCAGGAGTTCAGCCGTTTTGCCAGCCATGAGCTGCGCACCCCCAACATGGTGATCCAGGGGTCGGCAGCGCTGCTCGGCAAGGTAACGGACTTGCCCGCCCCCGCCGCCCGTGCCACCACCCGCATTCGCGCCGCAGCAGACGAAATGGCACTGCTCACAGAGACCTTCCTGCTGCTGGGTCGCAAGGAGGCGGTGGAGCGTTCGTTGCAACGGGTAGAACCACTGATCCGGCAGGAGCTGGTGCGCCTCGCCCCGCTGTTGCAGCGAGAGACGCTCGATATCAGGCTCACCCTGGACGAGGCAAGCGAGGTCAATGCCCCCCTCTCCTTGCTCGCCATTGCCCTCGGCAACCTGCTGAAAAATGCCTTGAGCTATGCCGAGGGGCATATCGAGATCGAGCTGTGCGGGCCCGTGCTTACCATCAGCAACCCGACTGCGGCCGCACCGGACCAGATCCTCGGCTACGGCTGCGGCCTCACCATCATACAGCGCATCTGCGAGAAGCTCGGCTGGCAGATAGACACCCGGCTGGAGGCTGGCGTCTTCAGCGCCAGACTGGAAATGCGGGAGTAACCGACACGCAAACAACACAAGGCGCCCGAGGGCGCCTTGTGTTTATACCGCGATGCAAGCCGTCAGCGGCTTATTCGGCGGGCTTGTTCTTGCGGCTCGCCTTGAGCTCCAGGAACTCGATGATCTTGCCAGCCACATCCTTGCCGGAGGCGGCTTCCACCCCTTGCAGACCGGGGGAGGAGTTCACCTCCAGCACCAGCGGGCCGCGGGCAGAGCGCAGAATATCCACACCCGCCACATCCAGCCCCATGATCTTGGCCGCCTGCACTGCGGTGGCCCGCTCTTCGGGGCTTATCTTGATCGCCTCGGCAGTGCCGCCACGGTGCAGGTTGGAGCGAAACTCCCCCGGCTGGGCCTGACGGCGCATGGCTGCGACTACCTTGCCATTGACCACCAGGCAGCGAATGTCGGCGCCGTTGGCCTCACGGATGTACTCCTGCACCAATATGTTGTTATTGGTCTGGATAAAGGCCTCGATCACGCTCTCGGCCGCCTTGTGGGTCTCGCACAACACAACGCCAATTCCCTGGGTGCCTTCCAGCAGCTTCACTACCAGAGGGGCCCCCCCCACCATGGTGATGAGATCCGGCACATCGTGGGTGCTGTGGGCATAGCCGGTGATGGGCAGACCTATGCCGTGGCGCGACAACAACTGCATGGCCCGCAGCTTGTCGCGGGAACGGGAGATGGCCACAGAGCTGTTGAGAGCCATGGTGTTCATCATCTCGAACTGGCGCAGCACGGCGGTGCCGTAAAAGGTGATGCTGGCGCCGATGCGCGGGATCACGGCGTCGTAACTCTCCAGCTCTCGTCCTTCGTAATGAATGGAGGGGCTGTGGGAGGCGATATTCATATAGCAGCGCAGGGTGTCTAGCACCTCTACCTGATGACCGCGGGCCTGCGCCACCTCGACCAGACGGCGGGTGGAATAGTTTCTGGGCTCACGGGATAAAATGGCGATCTTCATGACAATTCCGCTAGAAGGCAGTGCCTGGGCAGGATGGGGCGGGAGAGTATAAGGTGCCACAGCGCCAAGACAACGCCAATTGTTTCTCCTGACAACAAGACAAACCACGCAGAACTGCACACTGCAATCCCGTTGTCACCGATATGTCAAACGGCGGCCCTAAGCTGGTCTGTCCACCAGCCCAAGGATGCCGCCGTTTCTCGTCAAAGATCAACCAATGTCACTCGGGAGATCGGGATTCAGTTCAGGTTCGGCCCCAGCCAGCGTTCTGCTTCCGCCAGGGTCATCCCCTTGCGGGCGGCGTAATCTTCCACCTGATCCTGCTGGATCTGCGCCACCGCGAAGTATTTGCTGTCGGGGTGGGAGAAGTACCAGCCCGACACGGCCGCCCCCGGCCACATGGCGTAGGATTCCGTCAGCTTCATGCCGATGGCCTGCTCCACGCCCAGCAGCTCCCAGATGCTGCCCTTCTCGGTGTGCTCGGGACAGGCGGGGTAACCGGGCGCCGGGCGTATGCCGCGGTAGTTCTCGCGGATCAGATCCTCATTGCTGAGGGCCTCGTCGGCTGCATAGCCCCAGTGCACCTTGCGCACCTGTTCGTGCAGATACTCGGCGAACGCCTCGGCGAGACGGTCGCACACCGCCTGGATGAGGATGGCGTTGTAGTCGTCATGATCCGCCTTGTAGGCAGTGGCGATGGCCTCTTCCCCGATACCGCCCGTCACCGCGAAGGCACCGATCCAGTCCGGCTTGCCGCTCTCTTTCGGTGCCACATAGTCCGCCAGACAGTAGTTGGGGAAGCCCTGCTTCTCGCTCTGCTGACGCAGATGGTGCAGCACCTTGCGCACCTTGCTGCGCGACTCGTCGGTATAGACCTCTATGCTGTCGCCGATCGTGTTGGCCGGAAACAGACCTATGATGCCGGCGCAGCGCACGCTCTCGTCCTGCTCCAGCTTGTCCAGCATGGCGTTGGCATCGGCAAACAGCTTGGTCGCCTCCTCACCTATGATCTCGTCTTCGAGAATACGCGGATACTTGCCCGCCAGCTCCCAGCTGAGGAAAAACGGCGTCCAGTCTATGTAGGGGCGCAGCACCGAGACGGGCACGTTCTCAAACGTCTGCACGCCCGGCTCACGGGGGGCCGGTGGTTGATAGTTCACCCAGTCCAGCTGCTGCCGGTTGGCTCGGGCATGGGCCAGGCTGACCGGCTTGGATCTCGGCTGCTTGCGGGCATGCTGATCCCGGGCGACCTCGTACTCCTTGTCGATGCGGGCGACAAACGCAGGCTTGAGTTCAGGGTTCAGCAGGCTCTGGGCCACCCCGACGGCGCGCGACGCGTTCGACACATAGACCACGGGTTCGCTGTAGTTCTGCTCTATCTTGACCGCTGTGTGGGCCTTGGAGGTGGTGGCACCGCCGATCAGCAGCGGCAGCTTGAAGCCCTGACGCTCCATCTCTTTGGCCACGTGCACCATCTCGTCGAGAGACGGTGTGATCAGGCCAGACAGCCCTATGATATCGGCTCCCACTTCACGGGCAGTCTTGAGAATGGTCTCACAGGAGACCATGACACCGAGATCCACTATCTCGTAGTTGTTGCACTGCAGCACAACGCCGACGATGTTCTTGCCGATGTCGTGCACGTCACCCTTGACGGTGGCGAGCACTATCTTGCCGTTGCTGTAGCCGCCCTGTTTCTCGGCTTCGATGTAGGGTTGCAGATAGGCCACAGCCCGCTTCATCACCCGGGCGGATTTGACCACCTGAGGCAGAAACATCTTGCCCGCGCCAAACAGATCGCCGACCACGTTCATGCCGTCCATCAGGGGCCCTTCGATCACGTGCAGCGGCTTCTCGGCGCCGGCCCGCGCCTCTTCAGTATCCTCTTCGATAAAGTCGGTGATCCCCTTGACCAGAGCGTGTTCCAGCCGCTTGCCCACCGGCCAGCTGCGCCACTCCTGATCCCGCGGATCCTCCGCCTGGGCACCGGCGCCACGATACTTCTCGGCGATGGCCAGCAGATCCTCGGTGGCACTGTCACTCAAGTTGAGCACCACGGCCTCGACCTTCGCCTTCAGCTCTGCCGGTATGTCTTCATAGATGGCGAGCTGACCGGCGTTGACTATGCCCATGTCCATGCCGTTCTGGATGGCGTGGTAGAGGAAGACAGCGTGGATGGCTTCGCGCACCGGTTCATTGCCGCGAAACGAGAAAGAGACGTTGGAGACACCGCCGGAGATCATGGCATGGGGCAAATGGGTCTTGATGTCCTTCACCGCCTCGATGAAGTCCACCGCATAGTTGTTGTGCTCGTCGATGCCGGTCGCCACCGCGAAGATATTCGGATCGAAGATGATGTCTTCCGGCGGGAAACCCACCTGATCCACCAGGATCCGGTAAGCGCGCTGGCAGATCTCGAACTTGCGGGTGCGAGTGTCAGCCTGGCCCACCTCATCGAACGCCATGACGATGACGGCGGCGCCATAGCGGCGCAGCAGTTTGGCCTGCTGGATGAATTTCTCCTCCCCCTCCTTCATGGAGATGGAGTTGACCACCGGCTTGCCCTGCACGCACTTGAGGCCGGCTTCCAGCACCTCCCACTTGGAGGAGTCGATCATCACCGGCACTCGGGCGATATCAGGCTCACCGGCGATGAGGTTCAGGAAGCGCACCATGGCCGCTTCGGCGTCCAGCATCCCCTCGTCCATGTTGATGTCGATGATCTGGGCGCCGCTCTCCACCTGCTGCTTGGCCACATCGAGGGCTTCGTCGTAGAGCCCCTCCTTGATGAGACGCTTGAATTTGGCGGAACCGGTGACGTTGGTGCGCTCACCCACGTTCACAAACATGGAGTCCGCCGTGATGATGAGGGGCTCGAGGCCCGACAGGCGGCAGGCGACCGGCAACGTGGGCAAGGTGCGCGGCTTGATGCCGGCCACGGCATCAGCCATGGCGCGAATATGGGTCGGGGTAGTGCCGCAGCAGCCGCCCACCATGTTGAGAAAACCGCTTTGGGCCCACTCGCGGATATGGTCAGCCATCTCACCCGCATCGAGATCGTACTCGCCGAACGCATTGGGCAGACCGGCATTGGGGTGGGCGCTCACAAAGGTCTCGCTGATGCGCGATAGCTCCTCCACGTACTGACGCAACTCGTCGGGCCCCAGCGCACAGTTGAGACCGAACGAGATGGGTTTGACATGGCGCAGGGAGTGATAGAAGGCTTCGGTGGTCTGACCGGAGAGAGTACGCCCCGAGGCATCCGTGATGGTGCCGGAGATCATCACGGGCAGCGCATAGCCCAGCTCCTCAAACACCCCTTCCACCGCGAAGGCCGCCGCCTTGGCGTTGAGGGTATCGAAGATGGTCTCGATCAGAATGAGGTCGGCGCCACCCTCGATCAGGGCATGGGTCGACTCCGTATACGCAGCCACCAGCTGGTCATAGGTGACGTTGCGCTTGCCGGGATCGTTCACGTCCGGCGAGATGGAGCAGGTGCGGTTGGTGGGACCCAGCACACCGGCGACAAAGCGGGGCTTGTGGGGCTGTTTCGCCGTCCACTCGTCAGCCACGGCACGGGCCAGCCGAGCCGCCTCGCGGTTGATCTCGGCCGAAAGCTCTTCCATCTCGTAATCGGCCATGGCGATGCAAGTGGCGTTGAAGGTGTTGGTTTCGAGGATGTCGGCCCCGGCGGCACAATACTGATCGTGGATCTCACGAATGATCCCTGGCCTGGTCAGCACCAGCAGGTCGTTGTTGCCCTTGATGTCGGTATGCCAGTCGGCAAACCGCTCACCGCGATAATCCGCCTCGCCCAGCTTGTAGCCCTGGATCATTGTGCCCATGGCCCCGTCGATGATCAGGATCCGTTCCTTGAGACAGGATTCCAGTTTCTTTGTTGGGTCCGACTTTATGCTCGGCTTTTCGTTCAACACCGCTCGCTCCTCTTACATCCATGCAACTGCGTGAAGGTCATCCTAGCAGCAAACAAATCAAATGGAAATCTAGCCGTCTATCTGTCCACAGTGGAGTCCACAATAACCACCGGATACTCATAAATAGGTAATGAGTAACATGTGACCCCAGAGTACCCTATGCCGGTCCTCAGCGAAGGATACGTGCTTGCTGTTTACTAACGAGAAAAATAACCATGAGCGTCTACTACACACTCTGCTTTTTGGCAGCGTTGGCGATCCTGATCGCCTTTGCCAACCAGTATGTCGTGAAGATCCAGACCACCATCGCCATCACTGCCGGATCCATGCTGATCTCCGCCCTGATGGTGCTGTTTGGCAAACTGGGTTGGTTCAACCTTGAGCCCCTGGCCATCGAAACCATGAAGAGCATCGACTTCCAGAATTTCCTGCTGAAGGGGATCCTGGGCTTCCTGCTGTTCGCTGGCGGCATTGGCATCAACCTCAAGGCCTTGCGCAGCCAGAAGTGGGAAATCACCATACTGGCGATCTTCTCCACCCTGCTCTCCACCTTCCTGATCGGTTACGGCTTCTGGTTCATCGCCAAGCTGCTGGGCTGGGAAGTACCGCTGGTCTATTGCCTGCTGTTCGGGGCCCTGATCACCCCCACCGACCCCATTGCCGTGCTGGCCATCGTCAAGAAGATGCAGGCACCCCCCCAGATCGCCATTCAGATCGAAGGGGAATCCCTGTTCAACGACGGTACCGGTCTGGTGATATTCGCCACCATATTTGCCGTGGCGTTTGGCGGCGTTGAGCCGACCTTCGGCAGCGTCGCCGGTCTGTTCCTGCACGAGGCCCTCGGTGGCATCTTGTTCGGCGCCGTGCTGGGCCTCATCGCCCACGTGATGATCAGTGCCACCGACGATGGCTCCCTGGAGCTGCTGCTGACCCTTTGCATCCCGACTGCCGGCTTTGCCCTCGCCAACATGATGGGTGTCTCCGGTGCCCTGGCCATGGTGGTCACCGGCATCATGATCGGCAACTGGACCCGTCACTCCGGCTTCTCCGAGCAGAGCAGCCACTATCTGGATCACTTCTGGGAGTTGATGGACCAGTTCCTCAACGCGCTCTTGTTCCTGCTGATCGGTCTGGCACTGGTGCTGCTGGATCTCGCCTGGCGTGACTGGATCCTGCTGGTTATCGCGGTACCGCTCTGCCTGGCGGCGCGCTTCATCAGCGTCTCTGTCCCCTTCATGGCCTTCCGCCGTTTTCGCACCTACAACCGCTTCACCATCCGCATCCTTACCTGGGGCGGCTTGCGTGGCGGTCTGGCCATGGCCATGGCGCTGGCATTGCCTTCCGGTGTCATGATGATACCCGAGCACAACGTCGATCTGCGTCAGGTCATACTGGTGATGACCTACTCTGTGGTGATGTTCTCCATCGTGGTGCAGGGCATGACCATTACACCCATGATCACCGCGGCCAAGAAGGCCAGCGGCGACTACTGAGTCACCGTCTGACAGTGATTGACCTGCTGAAAAAGGGCTCCCGACGGGAGCCCTTTTTATCTCGGATAACACGACAAAAACGGATCTGGCACAAAATCACCAAATAATTGTTTGCTTTTTATTCATATCGAGGAGAGAATGCGCGCCGGCTAGTTAATCAGCCCTGTTTATGTTTACCCTGCAATGCTTCACTCACGATGAATCCTGTCAGTATCCGCATAACCTCCCTCTGATTTACTCGCCTCGAGAACCGTCAGGCTGTCTGCCTGCGTTGCCCGGCTCTCACGGCGCAGACCCGCTCTGCCCACCCAATTTGATTTATGCATCAGCATATTCCTTGATAGTGCAGACGCCCCTGACAGGGCTGGGTATTCCTGCGCGCTTGTTGACCACAAAGTCGACCGCGTCCATTAACCTGACATTTGCCAACACAAGGAGCAAACACTTAATTTATATAGAGAAATTTCATGATGAAAGCCATACATACACACAAACCCCTGCGTCGTAGCAAACCCATCAACCTGCCTGTCCAAGAGCAGGATTCCGATGCGTTCCTGATCCAGTTCAGCACCCGCTTCAGCGGCGGTTTCGCCATCTCCTGTGATGGTATCGCTGGCGAGTTCTCCATCGAAGACCTCAACTGATCCTGCCTGCCCTCCGGCAGCGCCCGATGCAGACAGGCCGCAACTCACGGCGGCCTCTTTGCTTCAACTCCTATATATTCTCCTGAACCAGCACCGTCAGCATCGCCTTCCATCACTGACTGAAAGCTGCATCCCCGTTTCATACCTCAGGCCAGGTTCGTTTCAGCTCCGGCAGCCTCCAGCAGCAGACACGCGTCGGCATCCTCGCTCAACTTGACAAGCCGGCTTTGTACCAGCCCCAGCTTGGCCAGCAGTGTCAGTGATCGTTCGTTGCCCGGTGTGACTATGGCGATGACACGCACAATCCCCAACCTTTCCCGGCCGTCCTGCAGCGCCGCCTTTGCCGCTTCTATGCCATAACCCTGACCACGATAGGCGGGCAGGAAGGCATAGCCAATGTCTTCACAGGGCAGGGTGTCTCGCCTGATCAAACCACAGATGCCAATCTTGGCTTCATCGCCTCTGCGCGCCACCAGATAGAGGCCGTGGCCATGGCGAGCATAACTGACCGCGGGCCCTTGCTGGATGTAGTGTTCGGCATCCGCCAGGGTACGCACACCGCGATCGCCAATGTAACGGTGGAAATCGCTGTCGTTGAGCAGCTCAAGGATAAAGGGAGCATCAGCGATGGTCAGTTCGCGCAGCAGCAGGCGCTCGGAGAGGATCATGACAAGGGCTCTTTCAGAAAATACAGGCCTTCAAGACTGCCTCTGCACCGCAGGGTTAGCAAGGCAAACCCCATGAAAAAGGGCCGCATTGCGGCCCGGTGACAATATGAACGGGCTCAGGCCGCCAGCAAACCCGCATAGCCATTGCCGTGTTCCCGCATCGCCACCAGCACGGCGGCGCAGTCAGACCATGGCAGACCAAGTCGGTCTGCTACCTGAGTTGGCCACTCGGGCGGCGCTACCTCCCCCACATCCGATTGGGCCGCCAGGGCGATGGCCAGATGGATCAGGCCAGCTTCGACAGAAAACTCCTTGGCCAACATGGGGTTGTAGTGGTATTCCACCGCATGGCAGATACTGAGGGGAAATTGCCAGCGCTTGGCCATCTCGGCCCCGGTCTGGGCATAGTTGAAACCAACCACCAGCTCCTCTGCCTTGGCGCGCCCCTTGCTGGGTTCAAGATCCTGAATGTGGTTAACCATGTTTTCCGGCAGACCCACATGCATGATGAGGCGCCCCATGTCGAACAGCAGGGCACAGGTGAACACCTCCTCCCCTTTCATGCCCTTTATCTTGGCCAGCAACCTGGCCAGCTCGGCCACATCGAACACGTTGCCCCAGAAGTGCCTGAGATCGATGCCGGGCACCGAATGAACAGATCCCGTCAGGCCGCAGGCAAGCACCATATTGCGTACCACATCGACTCCAAGCCGCACCACGGCTTCGTTGACGGTGGCAACCTGACGATTGCCGCCAAACTTGGCGGAGTTGGCCAGCCGCAGCAGCTTGGCAGAGATGACGGGATCCTTGTTGATCTTCTTGGCGATCAACAGGATATCCGGCTCCTTCTCATTGAAGGTCTGCACCAGATCGCGCATGACTTCGGGTACATTGGGCAGGTTTTGGGGATGGGATAACAGAGAGTCTATGGTGGGCATATTGATATCCGTCCATGCAATTTTATGATGGTTTTCGTTTGCTGACAGCAAACCCACGGATAAGTATGAGTAACAAAAACTGGCGCCACAGAAATGTTTTTATCGCAATATTTCAATGTGTTAATGCCAGCTTCGTTATACTGGCATCTTTTATGGCATCACGAGGAAGTACACCATGAGCGAATCCACCGAGTTCTTTGACGAGCAAACCCTGCTGGAGATGGTCGACAACCAGCTGATCGACGGTCATCCATTGCAGGTCAAGGCGACCCTGATGCGATTGGTGATGAAGGGCACCCCACGGGAAGAGGCGCTGCAATATATCGCCTGCGCCCTCGGGGCCGAGCTGATGGCGATGGAGGCTGAACAGGGCCCCTTCAACCTCGAGCGCTACGCCCAGTTTCTGGATTCCCTGCCCGAGATGCCCTGGGCGGAATAAACAGCCGTACGCGAACAAGGGGAACTTGTCGGCAACCCATGCCACGATGCCAACACCCGCGCCACAGACTCACTAAAAAGCCGGATCCTGACAGGATCCGGCTTTTTTCTAGCGGTTTTACGCCGCTCAGAACTGGGAGTTGACGATCACCTCTTCCCCCAGGGCGCCAGCCAGCGGCAGTGGACGATAACTGGAGTTTGCCGCCCGCAGCAGCCGAATGCCGCGAATGCCGACCTCCTGCGCCGCCTTGATATCCCCGTCCGCATCACCGTAGAAGACCTTCATCTGCTTGTCCTTGAGCCACTGCACCTTGGTGTTCTGGCCCGGCTGATCGCCGGCGAAGATCACCGGATTGAGTCGATCGGCGGGGATCCCCATGGTCTGCTGCAGGGTCTGGCTCACGGTTTCCGTTTTGGTGGCCGAACGGCCAGTGACGAAATAGATGTGATCGCCGCGTTTGAGGTGCATGGCGATCAGCGCCTTGCCCACCTCTTTCGGCATGCTGAACGCATCCCAGCCGTTGTTCATTTTCTCCCAGAAGGCGGGGTTCTTCAGATAGCTCTCGTCGTTGGGCGAGAACTCCTGCTTGCCGCGATAGAAACCCGAGCTGGAGAAGAGCAGGGTATCGTCGATATCAAAACCGACCGCCATCGGGGGTAGACCATCCAGACTCTTGGCAATCTGCTCTACCGAGACCCAGTGAACAGGAGCCTGCTGGGCCAGGGTCACAGTCGTGACACCAGCCGGGCTGGTCACGATCTGATCGGCCAGGGCGGGCAGGCTGAAGGTGGCTGCAAACAGGGATGCTATCAGGGTAAGACGGGAAAAAGCGGGCATGGCACAACTCATGACGTGAATGAAACAGGGTGCCAATCCTGCCCCATGCTGCCGATGCAAACCGTGAAACTCGCCACAAAACAGGGCTCGGTGGATAGCTCCAGCCCTGTTTTGTCCCCTCGGAATAAACATCCAGCAACCGGAAGATGACAAGCCTCTTTTGACCCTTTATTCCAGCCGGAAGAGCCGGAGTGGGCTATAACTGCTTAGCACCCTTTATTGACATCAAAATCAACGACTCCCTCTCACTGGAGATGCCATGGACGCGCACACTTCCTCTTCCAAGACCACCGGTTCGGCCCCTTCCCCTCATCAGGCCGGGATGGACGCCATCGATCAGGTGCTGGCCCGGCTCGAACTCTCGCCAGAGGGGCAGATCCTGGATGCCAACCCTCATTTTCTCACCATCATGGGCTACCCGCTGGATGAGCTAAAGGGCAAGCACCACGGCATGCTGCTCTCCCCGGATGAGGCTAAGTCTGCCACTTATGACACTTTCTGGGAGACGCTGCGCAGCGGCACGTCACAGGAAAGCGAGTTTCACCTGCTGGATAAACAGGGGCGGGATATCTGGATCAGGGGTGCCTGCAGCCCGGTTCTGGATGCCGAGGGGCAGCTGACCCGCATCATCGTATACGCCATGGATCTGACCGGGCAGAGGCAGCTCACTGCCAGCTTCGAGGGCCAGCTCAATGCCCTGAGCCGGGTCATGGGCAAGGTGGAGTTCTCGCTGGATGGCACCATACTGGATGCCAATCCACGCTTTCTCGACATAGTGGGCTACCGGCTGGAGGAGCTGAAGGGCCAGCACCACAGGCAGCTGGTTGACCCGGACTACGCCCAGTCGGCGGATTACCGTACCTTCTGGGAAACACTGCGACGGGGCGAGTTTCTCGCAGGCGAATTCTGCCGGCTCGGCAAGCAGGGACAGGAGGTCTGGATCCAGGGATCCTACAACCCGGTGCTGGATCTGAACGGCAAGCCCAGCAAAATCGTCAAATTTGCCACCGACATAACGGCGCAGGTGGAGCAGCACCGTCAGCTCAAGCGTGCCATGGTGGAAGCGGAAGAGGCCGCCAGAGTTCGCGAGGAGCTGCACAAGTCGCTGCAGGAGATGTCGACCCCTGTCACCCCTATCTGGGACGGGATCCTGCTGCTGCCATTGGTGGGGATCATCGACTCAATGCGCACCGCCGACGTGATGAACAAGTCGCTTACCAAGATTGCCGAAACCCGGGCCCGGGTCTTCGTGCTGGATATTGCCGGTGTCGCCACCGTGGATACCGGCGTCGCCAACCAGCTGATCAAAATCACCAAGGCAACCCAGTTCATGGGCTGTGAGGCCATCATCTCGGGAGTCTCCCCCGCCATTGCCCGCACCATGGTGGAGCTGGGGGTGTCGGTCGGTGACGTCCGTACCACGGCAACCCTGAGAGATGCCTTCGAAATAGCGCTCAAACGGGTCGGTTCCACCCTCTAGGATGCGGCCATGACCATGCAGCTCAACAACGATCTTGGCATCGCCGATGTGGCCGACTGCATAGTGGTCAGCATGCGTCCCGATCTCGGTGACGATGGCATGCAGATGCTGATGCAGGCCCTCTCCCAGCGACTGGTACACGGGCGTCACCATGCAGTGTTGCTCGACTTCTCCGGTGTCATGCTGCTGGATCACCATGAATTCAGGCAGGTACGCAAGCTGGCCGAGGTGTGCCGCCTGTTAGGCGCCATCTGCCTGCTGGTGGGGCTCAATGCCGGGATCGCCGCGTTTCTGGCGCTGGCCGAAGCGCAGCCCGGGCCGCTGCGCTGCTTCATCGACATGGACGATGCCTTCGCCCACGTCCGCCGTCTCAAGGGCGAGGAGTAAACCGCCATGATGCAAGAGCATGCGACTCAGGAGGCCAACTATCCGCTGCGCCACGATATCGATCTGCACCTGACGGTGATGGCGGTGCGTCGGCTCCCCTTTATCGCCAGCCTGTCTGACGTGGATCGTGCCATGCTCTCCACCGTGGTTTCCGAGCTTGGCAGCAATATCCTGAAATACGCCGGGCAGGGGGAGATCACCCTGACCCTCCATCACCCCAAGGGACGAGCCTGCATCGACATCATCGCCCGTGACAAAGGGCCCGGCATACCGGATGTGCATCAGGCCCTGCAGGATCACTACAGCACCTCGGGCACCCTGGGGCTGGGGCTGCCCGGCGTGCGGCGCATGATGTCAGAGCTCACCATCAGCACACCGCCGGAAGGGGGCACCCTGGTGCAGGCTCGCAAGTGGCTGGGCTCGGCACCCTCGACGATACGCCTCACAATGCCAACCCAGCCATGGGGTCAGTCTGGTTTGAAACTGGCATGGGCCAGCGAAAACAGGCCCTGCTATCCGGAAAAGGTCTCCGGCGATCTGGTCTTTATCCGGCCCACCCCCGACGGCGCCTTGCTGGTGCTGATCGATGTCAGCGGCCACGGCACCTCGGCCAACAAGCTGGCACTGACACTGGAAGAGGCGCTGCAAAACACCCCTGAGCAGGAGCCGGCACCTCTGCTGCAGCTGTTGCACCAACACTGCATCGGTACCCGGGGAGCGGCAGCTGGCATAGCCCTGGTCAACAGTGAACGGGGGGAACTGAGCTACGCCGGTATCGGCAACACCCGCATCTGTCTGCGCGGCCATGACCTCTGGCGCGGCATCTCCCGCGATGGAGTGCTGGGGGAGCGCTTCCCCACCCCCTTGCTGCAACGCCAGCCCATGGAGCCGGGGGATGTGCTGATGCTCTATTCGGATGGCATCAGCGAGTCGCTCAACCTGCGTGACGGCGCACTGGATCTGGGGGCGGATCCCGCCATCCTGGCCCGTCAAGTCATAGACCACAGCGGCCGCAGCACGGACGATGCGAGTTGTATCGTGTTGCGGGTACAACCGGAGAAGGAGCGCTAGATGCGGCAGCGGATCGGTGATATCAGGCTCTCTGGCCCGGCGGCAGCCCTCACCGCCAGACGCAAGGTGATCCAGGTGCTCACCTGCATCGACAAGAACCCCACCTTCGTGGCGCCGCTGGCGGGTACCACCTCGGAGCTGGTGCGCCAGCTGACGGCGACCACCGACTCGCTGCAACTCCAGCTGTGGCTGGAAAGCCATACGCAGGAGCTGTGGGTCTCCCTCTCGGCGGACGAGCCACTGCTGCACAGTCCGTCCGGCGCTGCCCATGGCAACATCCGGCTGGTTCCTCACTCTGACACTGACATCGCCCTGGTGTGCCACCTGCCGCACTGGCCCGATGACACTCTGCTGTTGCAGATGCAGCAGCAATTCGCCGAACCGACCCGGGATGAGCTGTTCGCCGTGATGCAGACCAAGAATCAGGAGCTGGAGCAGGCCTATGAGCTGGCAGAAAGCGCGACCCGGGCCAAGAGCGATTTTCTCGCCAACATGAGCCACGAGATCCGCACCCCCATGAACGCCATCCTGGGCATGGCCCACCTGGCCCTGCAAACCCGGCTCGATCCGCAGCAAGCCGACTATGTGGGCAAGATCCAGCGCTCGGCCCAGCACCTGCTCGGCATCATCAACGATATCCTCGACTTCTCCAAGATAGAGGCGGGCAAACTGGATCTGGAGCAGATCGAGTTCGATCTCGACCATGTGCTGGAAAATCTGGCGACTTTGGTGGGCGAGAAGGCCGAAGCCAAGGGCATAGAGCTGCTGTTCGAGGTCGACCACCAGCTCGACACCCTGCTCTATGGTGATCCCCTCCGGCTCGGCCAGATCCTGATCAACTATGCCAACAATGCGGTCAAATTCACCGAGCAGGGGGAGATACTGGTCAAGGTCACTTGCCTGGAAAAACTGCCGAAAGAGGTGCTGTTGCACTGTTCGGTGCAGGACACGGGGATCGGCATGAGCCAGGAGCAGCAGCAGCGGCTGTTCCAGTCTTTCCAGCAGGCGGACAGCTCCACCACCCGCAAATACGGCGGCACCGGCCTCGGGCTCGCCATCTCCCGCGAACTGGCGGCATTGATGGGGGGTGAGGTCGGCGTGCAGAGCGAACCGGGCAAGGGAAGCACCTTCTGGTTTACAGCCCGACTCGGCCGTGGCAGATACAGATCACGCTATCTGCCGAGTCTGGACCTGCGTGGGCGCCGCATGCTGGTGGCCGACGACAGTGCCAGCGCCCGCACCATACTGGCTGCCCTGCTACGCAGCATGAGCTTCGTGGTGGACACCGCCGAATCGGGTCAGCAGGCCTTGCAGATGATCGCCAGTGCCGAGCATGAAGGTAACGCCTATGAGGTGGTGCTGCTGGATTGGCACATGCCGGGGCTGGACGGCATAGAGACGGGTCGCCGCCTCATCGCCCGCGGTCTTGGCAAGCGGCTCTATCGGGTCATGGTGACGGGTTATGGGCGGGAAGAGGTCTTTCGCGAAGCCCAGTCCGCCGGCTTTGACCGGGTGCTGGTCAAGCCGGTGTGTGCCTCAGTGCTGTTCGATACCATCATAGGGCTGTTTGGCCATCAAACCACGGCGATCACCTTGAAGCCCCCCCAGCCCAGCCACAGCTATCGCTTCGACGGACTCCGCATACTGCTGGCAGAAGACAACGAGCTGAACCAGCAGGTGGCGATGGAGCTGCTGCGAGCGGTGGGAGCCGACGTCAGCATCGCCGGCAATGGTGCCATAGCCCTGAAAATGGCAGAGCAACAACCATACGACCTGATCCTGATGGACATGCAGATGCCAGCGATGGACGGACTGGCCGCCACCCGTCAGCTGCGCGAACAGGAAGACGCGGGGCAGCACATCCCCATCCTAGCGATGACGGCCAATGTCATGGCCGGTGACAGAGAGCGCTGCCTGGCAGCGGGCATGGATGACCATATCGCCAAGCCCATCGACCCCGACAAGCTCTATGCCGCCCTGCAGCGCTGGGTGCCCGCCTTCAGCCGTGAAACCGATGCAACACGCAAGACTTCACCCTCACCACAGGACATGCCTTTACTACCGCAGTTAAGGGCCCTCGGGCTCAATGCCGAGGCGGCCCTGCAACGGCTGATGCACAACTGGGAGTGGTATCAGGACCTGCTGCAACGGTTCGCCCAACAGGGAACCCAACCCATGCAGAGCCTGATCACCGCCCTGCAGACAGACGACCGGGAGGAAGCCCATCGGCAAGCCCATACCCTCAAAGGGATTGCCGCCACTCTGGGCGCCGATCCACTGCGAGATATCTCGGCCAGGCTGGAGAGTGCGATCTCCCGCGGAGACGACACCACCAGCCTGCTACCGCTGGCCGAACAAGGGCTGCAGATGCAACAGCAACTGAGCGATGGCGTACTGGCCCTGCTGCCCACCCAGACAGCGCCCGGCCTGCCGGAGCAAGAGCCAACAGACATAGCGCCCCTGCTGGCGCAGCTGACCCAACTGCTGGTGGAAGATGATGCAGAGGCACTGACCCTGTTCCAGCAACATCAGAAACAGCTGACTGGACAGCTGGGAGAAACAGCATCGACGATGGCAGACGCCATGACCCGCTTCCGTTTTACGGATGCACTGGCACACCTGCAACAAGTCCGGGCTCTCAGGCCCGATCTGTTCAACCAAGAGTGAGGCACCACTATGCTCAACTTGCTGGATCCCGACACCAAACCCACACTGCTGGTGGTCGATGACACCCCTGAAAACCTCTCCCTGCTCAGCGCCCTGCTGGGCCCGCACTATCGGGTCAAGGTGGCCATCAGTGGCCAGCGGGCGCTGGAGATACTGTCATCAGGCACCCGGGTGGATCTGATCCTGCTCGATGTGGTGATGCCCCAGATGGATGGCTATCAGGTGATGCAGGCACTGCAGGAGATGCCGCAAGCGCGGCATATTCCGGTGATTTTCCTGACCGCCAAGGTAGAGGAGAGCGCAGAAGCGCACGGACTGGCACTCGGCGCCGTGGACTATATCCACAAGCCTATCTCTCCCGCCATCGTACTGGCTCGCGTCAGAAACCACCTTGAGCTGAAAGCTGCACGGGATCTGCTCCATGACCAAAACGCCTATCTGGAACAGGAGGTGGAACGGCGCACCCGTGAAAACGAGCTGATCCAGAACATCACCATCCACTCCCTCGCCTCTCTGGCCGAGACCCGGGACAACGAGACCGGCAACCACATACTGCGCACCCAGCACTATGTGAAGCTATTGGCGGAAACCCTGTGCGATCACCCTCGCTTTCGTGCAGAGCTGACCCCAAAGACCATAGATCTGCTGTTCAAGTCTGCCCCCCTGCACGATATCGGCAAGGTCGGCGTACCGGACCGGATCCTGCTCAAACCCGGCAAGCTGGATGCGGATGAGTTCACCCAGATGAAGCACCACTCCATCCTCGGCAAGGAGGCCATAGTCCACGCCGAGGAAGCGCTGGGAGTGGAGGTCGAGTTTCTGCGGCTGGCCAAGGAGATCGCCTGCTACCACCACGAAAAATGGGATGGCACCGGCTACCCCTACGGTCTGATGGGGGATGAAATCCCCCTGTCGGCCCGACTGATGGCACTGGCAGATGTGTACGATGCCCTCATCAGCAAGCGGTGTTACAAGGCGGCCATGTCCCATACGGAGGTGGTCCCCATCATATTGGCGGGGCGCAGCAGTCACTTCGATCCCGACATCACGGATGCCTTCGCCCGCATCCACCTGCTGTTTCACGAAATTGCACTGCGCTACAACGATGACAAGGAGACCAACCTCGACTAGGCGGCGGAGTCCGCAGGCAACAAGTCAGTGAAGATGAAGCCGTCCCGCTCTACCGTCTCTCCCACGTACATCGTCAACGGGCGCAGAAACATGGGACCATCATAGGCCAGGGTGTGAAACTCGCCGTTCTCGCCGCACGGATCCACCCCCTGCGGCAAGGCCGCCAGCAGGGCAGGATCGAAATCGTGACCACCCAGGCTGGCATCCAGCTTTTTCGGGTCAAGGGAGCTGATCCTGGCCCTCAGCCCTGCCGCCATCATCTGCCGAGCCAGCTCGTCCGTCTTGCTGCCCCACAGCGGGAACAGGGGCTCTATGCCCGTTCCCACCAGCTGTTTCTCCCGATAGGCGCGCACATCCTCGAGGAAGAGGTCGCCAAACGCCATGTGGCGGATCCCCTGCGCCACCACGCTCGCAATGAAGTCGGTCATGATGCGGGCGTAATCCTCATTGGTGCAGGGCCAGGGCAGATCGAGGGTAGTCAGCGGCAACCCTACACACTCGGCCTGCTGCATCAGCAACTGCTTGCGTACCCCGTGCATGGCCACCCGCTCGAAAGCCTGATTGAGGGTGGTAAACAGCCCCACTACCTCGATGGCCGGATCCTGCTGCAATCGGAGCAGTGCCCAGGCGCTGTCCTTGCCACTGCTCCAGGAGAGCAGCACCTTTTTCTTCGTCATGATTTCTCCCACTGTCTCTTCGTCATGATATTGCCGGTCTTGCTGCACCAAAAAGCTGCAAGACTGTATTGCGAATTGTGCGATTTACATAGCGGGATGCAAAAGCATACCCTCGGTAATGAGCGTCTCCCCTGAAAGGATGGGGAACAATAACTAAAAAAACGATGGGAAACATAAGGATATGACGACAGTCACGCAAGCTTACGACCACAGCCGCCCCCTCAACCGACAGGATTACAAGACACTGAGCCTGGCAGCCCTCGGTGGAGCCCTCGAATTCTACGACTTTATCATCTTCGTCTTCTTCGCCGTTGTGATCGGCGAGCTCTTCTTCCCGGCCGATATTCCCGAGTGGCTGCGCCAGTTCCAGACCTTCGGCATCTTCGCCGCAGGCTATCTGGCTCGCCCCCTTGGCGGCATCATCATGGCCCATTTTGGCGATCTCATCGGCCGCAAGCGGATGTTTACCCTGAGCATACTGCTGATGGCGCTGCCCACCCTGATGATCGGCCTCTTGCCCACCTATGCGGTACTGGGCATAGGTGCACCGCTGGCCCTGCTGGGTTTGCGCATCCTGCAAGGAGCCGCCATCGGTGGTGAAGTACCGGGCGCCTGGGTGTTCGTGGCGGAGCATGTGCCCGCCCGCCGGGTCGGGCTCGCCTGTGGCACCCTCACCGCCGGACTGACTGCCGGCATACTGCTCGGCTCCCTCATCGCCACCGCGGTCAACAAGAACCTGACCCCGGCCGAGGTGAGTGAGTGGGGCTGGCGAGTTCCCTTCCTGCTGGGGGGCATCTTTGGCATAGTCGCCATGTATCTGCGCCGCTGGCTGCATGAAACCCCTGTCTTCGCCGAGATGCAGGCCAACAAGGCGCTGGCGGAGGAACTGCCGCTCAAGACGGTGCTGCGCAGCCACAAGGGCAGCGTGGTGATCTCCATGCTGCTGACCTGGCTGCTCTCCGCCGGTATCGTGGTGGTGATACTGATGACCCCCACCTATCTGCAGAAGGTACATGGCATCAGCCCGGCCGATGCCCTGACCGCCAATTCCCTGGCCATCCTGGCCCTGACCCTGGGCTGCATCGTCTATGGCAGGCTGATCGATGCCCTCGGCAGCGGCCCCACCTTCATGCTTGGCTCATTGCTGCTGGCAGGTTCCAGCTACGCCTTCTATCACGGTCTGGTAGCGGGCACAGAGCAGCTGGTACCGCTCTACATGCTGGCGGGCTTCGCGGTCGGAATTGTCGGGGCCGTGCCCTACGTCATGGTCAACGCCTTCCCGGCGATAGTGCGCTTCTCGGGATTGTCGTTCTCCTACAACGTGGCCTACGCCATCTTCGGCGGCCTCACCCCCATGCTGGTGACCCTGTGGATGAAGAACGACGTGCTGGCTCCATCCCACTATGTGGTGAGCCTGTCGGCACTGGGCTTTGCCATCGGTCTGCTGCTGTGGCTGCAACAGCGCAACCAGCGGCAGACGGCGCCACAAGCCGCCTGACCAACGAAAAAGCCCCGGACATCTTCGGGGCTTTTTTATTGTCCTTGTGTTCAGTACGGCCGACATAGGATAGCCTCCCCCCTTAGGGCCAGGCGAATACCTGGCTCAGACTGTCACCCAATTCCGTTATCCGAGGCTCAAGATGTTCTTTCAAGTCGTATTTCTCGCCTTGCTGGCGCTGCTGCCCATGGTCAACCCGCCAACCACGGCCACCCTGCTATTGGGGCTGAGCAAGGGCATGTCGCGGGAGCATATACGCCGCCAGGTCAACCTGGCGGCTATCTATCTGTTTTTCACCCTCTGCATCACCTTCTTTATCGGCTCCTCCATTCTGGATCTGTTCGGGATATCCATTCCAGGCTTGCGGCTGGCAGGTGGTCTCATCATCGGCTTTATCGGCTTTCGCATGCTGTTCCCAGCCCCCAGTCAAACCAACGGGGTCGATATCAACCAGAGCATCGCCTTCGTGCCACTGACCATGCCCAGCATGTGCGGGCCGGGTACCATGGCGCTGGTGATCAGCGGCGCTGCCCAGATTGCCGAACTGCCCGACGAGTACAACCGCCTCACCATCTACGGCGCCATGGTCACAGCGTTTGCCCTGATGAGTCTGATCAGCTGGGGCGTATTGAAGCTGGCGGATCCGGTCTGCAAGATCCTCGGCGCCACCGGCATCGATGCCATGACCCGGATCATGGGTTTTCTGCTGGTGTGCATGGGCATGCAATTCTGTATCAACGGCATCAAGGAAGTGGCACAGGATCCTGTCTTCCACGGCGCACACTCGATACACACCACGCCTTCCTTGCCATCCCTGCCAGACACCCCTGATCAACGACAGGAGCCGCGCCACCCCTGACTGAAAACGGTGTCAAAAAACCTCACAAATCGCCACTGATCTTGCGCCTGATCATGTTATTGACACACAAATGAGTTAGTGTGTTTTTCATACAGATTCAGTTCAGAGATCAGTTGTTAGGTTTGCAGGCAGGCGCCCACTTACTTCAGGAGATGTGCAAATGATGGAAAAGATGCTGACCGAAATTGGAAGCTACAGCCTGTTTCATGAATATCTGAATGTAGTTGGTGTAGCCAGCCCAGCCCTGGCCCGGATAAAAACCCGATGGGAGTACAAAAAAAGCGATCGTCTGGTGGCCCAAATCAGGGTCGACCAACAAGGCAATGCCCGCTTCTACATCGATGCCAGAGCCATATCGGTCAACTGACCCTGTCACCCGTATCCAGCAGCCCCGGCCAGTCGCCGGGGCTTTTTGTTGTCTGGCTTGCACTACCCAAAACAATGACCCCGGCACATGGCCGGGGTCATTGACAACATAGTGGGTTAAACCCCTTACTGGGTGCCACCCACTGTGAGTTGATCCAGCTTGAGTGTGGGCTGGCCGACACCGACCGGCACGCTCTGTCCCTCTTTGCCGCAGACGCCGACACCACGATCCAGTGCCAGATCACTGCCCACCATGGAAACCAGACTCATGGCTTCCGGACCATTGCCTATCAGGGTCGCGCCCTTGATGGGGGTGGTGATCTTGCCATCCTCGATGAGGTAGGCCTCGGAGGCGGAGAAGACAAACTTGCCGGAAGTGATATCCACCTGACCACCGCCGAAGTTGGGAGCATAGATACCCTTCTTCACCGAGGCGATGATCTCAGCCGGATCGTACTGACCCGCCAGCATATAGGTGTTGGTCATGCGCGGCATCGGCATGGCGGCGTAGGATTCGCGGCGGCCGTTACCTGTGAGCGGAACCCCCATCAGGCGGGCGTTCTGCTTGTCCTGCAAGTAACCCTTGAGGATGCCGTTCTCGATCAAGACGTTGTAGCCGCCTGGCGTCCCTTCGTCATCGATGGAGACGGAGCCGCGCCGACCCGGCAGTGTGCCGTCATCGACTATGGTGCAGTGCTTGGAGGCCACCTGTTCGCCGATGCGGCCGGCAAATGCAGACGAGCCCTTGCGGTTGAAGTCCCCCTCCAGGCCGTGGCCCACGGCCTCGTGCAACAGCACGCCGGGCCAGCCGGCACCGAGTACCACCGGCATGGTACCAGCGGGAGCATCAATGGCCTCCAGGTTGACCAGCGCCTGACGCACGGCCTCGCGCACATAGCCAAAGGCGCGGCTCTCCAGCCCGTCCAGCTCCAGGAAATAGTCATAACCACAACGACCACCACCACCGGCGCTGCCACGCTCGCGGCGCTCGCCTTTCTCGGCGATGACGGTCACCGACAGCCGAACCAGGGGGCGTATGTCAGCAGCGAGCGTCCCGTCGGTGGCTGCCACCAGTATCTCTTCATAGACACCGCTGATGGAGGCCATCACCTGATTGATAACGGGATCAAGACTGCGGGCGAACTTGTCCATCTGCTCCAGCAAGGCAATCTTCTGGTGCTTGTCGAGGGTCTGCAGGGGATCCATGGCCGGATAGAGCAGGTTGGCCTCTGTACGAGCCCAGGCCTTCACCTTGCCCTGAGCACCGGCAGCGGCAATGCCGCGGGCAGCAGTGACCGACTGTTGCAGCGCCAGCAGGCTCAGCTCGTCGGAGTAGGCAAAGCCGGTTTTCTCGCCACTGACGGCGCGTACCCCGACCCCTTGGTCGATGTTGTAGCTGCCATCCTTGACGATGCCGTCCTCCAGCATCCAGGACTCGTGCCAGCTGCGCTGGAAATAGAGATCGCCGAACTCCACCTGGTGGCTCATCAGGCTGCCGAGCAGCTGCTGCAGCCGCCCTTCGTCGAGGTCGTTCGGGGCCAACAGGGAGGCACTAACCTGGCTCAATAGACTCAATCTTTCTCTCCACTCCCGATCCGGGATTTCACAATAAGATCCCATGCCATAGCGGCCTGGGCCAGCACGCGGGGCGTGCCTTGTTCATTCGTTGTCAGAGACCTGACCCGCCGACAACAGGCGGGCGTGCTGCAGCACTGGCATGGTTCGCTTCAATTCGTCGCCCAGCTCGGGATCCATGGCAGCCAGCACGGTCGCGCGGCCCGACGGCTGGCATGCCAACACTCTGCCCCAGGGGTCGATCACCATGCTGTGGCCCCAGGTATGGCGCCCGGTTTCATGGGTGCCCCCCTGGTTGGCAGCCACCACATAGCACTGATTTTCGATGGCGCGGGCCCGCAGCAGCGGCTCCCAGTGCGCCTCGCCGGTCACGGCAGTAAAGGCGGCAGGCACCAGCAACACCCTGGCACCGGCGCGTGCCAGCTGGCGATAGAGTTCGGGAAAGCGCAAATCATAACAGATAGAGAGGCCGAGGGGACCAAAGGGGGAGTCTATCAGCACGCAGTCCTGACCAGGACTGAACGTCTCCGACTCCCGATAGCGCCCCTGATTGTCGGCGACGTCCACATCGAACAGGTGGATCTTGTGGTAATGACCCTTGAGCTCCCCTGCCGAGTCAAACACCAGCGAGCTGGTATGGATATGGTCTGAACCTGCGATAGTCGTCGGCATGGCACCCGCCACCAGCCAGATGCCGTACTCTTTGGCCCAGGCAGCCAGTTGCTGCTGGATTGGCCCCTCACCGATCCGTTCAGCGCCATCGAGATAGCCCTGCCGCTCGCCAAACAGGGCAAAGTTTTCCGGCAGCAGTACCAGCAAGGGACGCTCCGCTGGCAGCGCCGCCAGCTCGGCGGCGATCTGCTCCCGGTTATCCTGCCAGTAACGACCGGATACCAGCTGTATTGCGGCTAACCACATGACGCGCTCCTTGTCCTTGGTGCAAGCCGTCAGAGGCTGACAGCGTCTTTGGCTTGCAGTGTGTAGTCCAGCACTATGATACGGCCCAGCACGGGACGGAAGATGGCCTTGAGGGCCTCGTGATCCGGATGGGGCAGGTAACGCTGACGGGCCGCCTCGTCCGCAAAGGTCATCAAGACGCTGTGGGTAAAGCCTTCGGCGCGCCCCTCGGGGCTGTCATTCTCCCCCCACTCGACCGCCACCACGCCATTGACCCTGGCAGGTATGCCGAGAAAAGCCGCCCTGACAGCGGCAATATCGTCAGCCTGGGTGCCCGCTTTGAAGGCAATCAGCAGAATATGTCGGATCATGGCTCTCTCCTTGAGCGTAAGCAGGTCGAGACAAGGGATGGCGCCAGCATCAGGGCTGACGGGGACTCCCTGGTTGCGGATTCAGCAGGAAAGGGGTGACTTCGGCGGCAGGCAACTTGGGCGCTACCGTATCCACCGCCTGTTTCTGCTGCTGGTTGAGCTTGATGCGGGCTCTATCTCGCCCGGCCTCGATCAGCTTGGGATTGTCCAGCGGCCCCTCAACCCTAAAATCGATGCGGGTCACCACATCCACCACTGGCTCCAGCAGTTTGGAGAGGGCCAGCACATAAAGACCCGTGATCGGCGTCAGCGAGAAGGCCGCCACCACCGGCAGGGTGCCGCCCAGATTGGGGGAGAAGCTCAACTCGTAGTCAAGCCGCCAGCGCACCAGATCGGCGATGCCTTCACCACGCAGGTTGCCCGCGGCCCCCTTCATGTAGAAGTCCTTGTTATCCATCACCCCCTGCTTGATCTTGGCCGAGGCGGACATGGATTCGAAGTAGAAGCCCTTGTCGAACACATCGCGAAAATCGAGCCGCAACTTGCGCAGCATGGAGTCGAGACTGAGCAGGGAGAGCAGTCGCGCCCCCTTGTCATTGACCTCCCGCAGCGTGCCCCCTTCCAGTTGATAGTTGGCGCTGCCAGCCAGGGTCGGCAGGCTCAGTCGGTAGGGCACATCATTCCAGCTCAGATCCAGTGCCATCTTGCCGGGCGCATCGCCAATGGGTGAGGTATAGCCGATCCGTTTTAGAAGCAATTCACTGTTTTTACTGGTGATCTTGGCTCTGGCATGGGTCTGCATCCGGCCTGGCTCAGCCAGCCAATCCACTGTGCCCGTCAGCTGGCTCCCCGCCAGCCGCATATCCAGCCCCTTGAGGGTCAGCTTGTTGGCCCCGGGGAGCAGCTCTCCCTTCACCTCGCCGAGCGGCAGTTCGCCGAAGCGGCAATCCACGCAGCTGAAGGTGAACCAGGGAATGGCATCCATGATGGCTTTGTCCTGCCGCGCATCAGGCTCTGGGCTCAGATCCGAACTCTTGCCGGACCAATGGATGCGGGCGAATTTGGCATCGATGGGCTGACGATCAGTCACCGGCAGGCGGATCACCCCCATGACGTCCGGGCTGTCGATCATCACCTCTGTGGCGTCCTTGACCGGGCCCACGGTGAAGTGCACCGCCTTGAGATTGGCACTGCCGATATCGGCGCGGGCCAGCTGGCCATCCACCCACCACTCCTGCGGCAGGAAAGGAGAGCCAACCACGGCACCGCCGCTCGGCGCACTGCTCGCAGGCACCCACTGTTTGAGTCTGGCCAGCCAGCCAGCCACATCGGCCTGTTGCTGGTTGATGGCGAGCAGCATGGGCTTGTCCCGCAGCACCCGAGCCCCCGGCTGGCCTATATTCACCCTGACCCGGCTGAGGTAAGGAACCCCGTCCCCATAAACCAGCCGGCTCTGCAAATCCACGTCGGCCCCCAGCACGGCGCGAATGTCGGCACTGCCGTCACGCCCGCGCACTGTCACCTTGAGCGGCAATCGGCTGTTGGCTGCCTTGGTCAGGGGGAGCGGCAGATCCAGCGCCATGCCCTGCAGATTGGAGTCCATCGCCAGCTGGAAGCTGAACGGTTTGTCATTGGGCAGGGTCAGCCCCAGGGTACCGGCCCAGTTGCTGCGCCCCTTGAGGATATCGAAGGCGGGAATCTTGCGCTGCTCGCGGCGGCTGTCCCACTGTCCCTTGAACTTGAGATCCACCTGATAGCGGTTCGGCAGCTGTTTGCCCTGATAATCCAGGGTCAGCGGCTGGTTCCACAGGCTGGCCTTGAGGTTGCTGAACCGGGTCTGCTCGTTGTCATATTCGAGGCGCCCCTGTACCTGCTCCAGCGGCAGATCCAGGCTGGCGACCCGCACCTTGTTGTGGTTGAACAGGGCATCGCCGCTCGCCTTGACCTCGCTTTCACCATCGAGGGGAATATCCAGCTTGACCGACCCCTTGAGCGGGCCCCGGATCTCTATCTCCCGCAACGCCTGACCAACGGAATCCCCCAGCGGAGAGTCCTGCAGGTAGTCGCTGATGGCCTTGCCCTCACCCTCTACCTTGGCATCCACATAGAGATGGGCGCCGGGATAGAGATCCGGGATCCAGGCATGGACCGAGTCGGAGCTGGCCTTGCCAAGGTGGGTGGAACGGCTGTTCATGTCGAGACTGGCGTTCTGGAACAGCAGATCGATCTGCAGGTCGGTGAGGGGTTGCCAACCGGGGAAGAACTGGAAAGTCGCCTGCTCGAGCGGAACCGCCACCTGGAAGATGCCCTCACCCTTGCTGTAGGGGAAATCCTTGAACTCGCCGTACCAGAGCAGGTCGGCGCCCTTGGCCTGACCCCCCTTGATGGCGCCGCTCAGGTAATCCACCAGGCTCTTGTCCATCACCTGCAACGGATAGTAGCGATCCGCGTTGCCCGCATTCTTGACGTCGATGCGGCCTGTCAGCGCGAGGAAGGTATGTTCGAACAGATCCATCCTGAAGCGGCTGTCGAGGCGCAGATCCGGGTTGTCCAGCGCCACATCCTGACCATAGAGCACCCAGCCCTGCGGGACTTGCCACCAGTCGAGCCGTGCCGAGAAGCTGTCCACCGGGATCGGCTCCTTGAAGTGGCGGGCAGGATCCACCTTGTCATTGGCAAGGGCCAGTCGGGCACTGCCCCCCGTCGGGGTCAGCCAGAATTCGCCATTGAGATCCTGCACCCCGGGCACATCCTGCCAGGCGCTGACCTTGATGTGGGATAGCCGGCCACTGAGGGAGAGCCCACGCCAGCCGGCATCAGCCTGCAAAATGAGATCCTGCAGCTGACCCTTGGGCTGGGTGCGCTTGAGGGTCTCGGTCAGTTCGGGGTAGAGACCTGACACCAGCTGGCTCAGGTTGGCGACCTGATCGAGATCGACGGCAGGCACATAACCCTGGATGCGGGAGCCGATCCGCTCGAGCTGCAAGCGGCTGCGCAACCAGGGTTTGCCATCGAGCTTGAAGGTCATGTCATGGCTGGCGAGCTGCCACTCCTCACCATCCCGGCGCAGCTGGATCTTGCCCCCCTGCAGGCCAAGGCGGTGCATGACATCCTGCTTCTCATCCTTCCAGATCAGGTAGTTGTCGCCAAACGCCAGCAGGGACTCTCCCAGCTGGCCGTCGGCAAATTCACTCCAGAGCTGGAAATCGAGCTGGCCGGCGACCTTGGGCTCACCGGCATGGATCCGCGCCAACATGGGGCTGACGTCGAACTGGCTGGCGCCGAGATAGAGTTGGCCCCGCAAGCGATCGAGCCGCACCTCGGGGGTATCCACATCCAAGATGAGATCTATAGTGCTCTCGCCCACCCCGTTGATGAGATAGGCCTTGCCGACCCCCTGATGGCGTTTGCCGCGGTTCTGCCAGCGCAGTTGGGCGATATCGAGGGCCCGCACCTCCCCCAGCGCCGTCGTCAGGCTGAGGCGGGTATCGTGAATATCGAAAGTGGAGAGCTGGGTGAGCAAGAAGCGCAGCAACGCCTGCTGCTGATCGACGCCGCCACGGGTATCGGTATCGGCGGACTGAGCCAGATCCAGCGCTATGTCACCATCGCTCAGTATGAGCTGGCCGAACACAGGCCTGAGTTCATTGAGGGAGCGCCAGAAATCAAGGTGAGCCCACACCTTGCCAAGACGCAGGGCGAAGCGACCCGAATCCGGCGCTATCGCCAGCTGTTGCAGCTCGAGCGCCGGGCCGCGCTGGGTCCAGTCCAGGCCTATGTGTTCAACACTGGCCTCCAGCTGATTGTCGGCCAGCAGGGCATCGAGCAGTGCCTGTCTGTGCTGATTGAGCAAAGGGCCGCCAAAGCGCACCAGACTGACCAGAATGGCCAGCAGCACGAAGAAGACCCCGAGGGCCAACCAGCCCCGACTCAACCAGCGATAGACCAATTACATCATCACCACATCGAACTGTTCCTGACCACAGAGGGGCTCACTCACCACCCTGACCTGCTTGCCGATGAACACCTCCAGCTCGGCGAGACTGTGGGACTCCTCGCCGCGCAGATAGTCGATCACGGCCGGTGCGGCGTAAACGGTGAACTGATCCGCATCATAGGCGCGGTTGACCCGGATGATCTCCCGCAGGATCTCGAAACAGACCGACTCCACCGTCTTGACCCGACCGCGCCCCTTGCACTCGGGGCATTCGGAGCAGAGCACGTGCTCCAGGCTTTCGCGGGTGCGCTTGCGGGTCATCTCCACCAGACCGAGCTGGGAGAAACCGTTCACGTTGGTCTTGGCGCGATCCTTGGCCAGCGCCTGTTCCAGACTGTGCAGCACACGGCGACGATGATCTTCCGACTGCATGTCGATGAAATCGATGATGATGATACCGCCGAGGTTGCGCAGGCGCAGGTGGCGGGCGATGGCAGCCGTCGCCTCGACGTTGGTATTGAAGATGGTCTCTTCCAGATTGCGATGCCCCACGAAGGCGCCCGTGTTGATGTCCACAGTGGTCATAGCTTCGGTCTGGTCGATGATGAGGTAGCCACCGGACTTGAGCTCTACCTTGCGTTCCAGCGCGCGCTGGATCTCGTTCTCCACATCGTAGAGATCGAAAATCGGCGACTCGCCCGGGTAATACTCCAGCTTGCCGGCCAGCTCGGGCACGTACTCCTCGGTGAAGCGCTTGAGCTGATCGAAGCTCTGGCGTGAATCGACCCGGATCTTGTCCAGTTCGGCACCGACGAAGTCGCGCACCACCCGAAACGCCAGGCTGGGATCCTCGTAGAGGATCTTGCAGGGAGGATACTTGTGCTTGCGCTCCAGGATCTTGCGCCACAGGCGTTTAAGGAAGGCGGCATCCTGCTCCAGCTCCTGCTCACCCACCCCTTCGGCGGCGGTACGGATGATGTAGCCACCCAGATCGTCCACATAACCGGCCACGGTACGCTTGAGGCGCTCGCGCTCCGCTTCGGACTCGATACGCTGGGAGACACCGACGTGGGCGCTGCCGGGCATGAACACCAGATAGCGGGATGGCAGGGTAATGTCGGTGGTGAGGCGGGCCCCCTTGGTACCCAGTGGATCTTTCACCACCTGCACCATGATGTCCTGGCCCTGGCGCACCAGCTCGGCGATGTTGCCGGCCTGGAACTGCTCCTTCTCCTTCACCGCCACACACTCGGTGTGCGGCACTATGTCGGAAGCGTGCAGGAACGCCGCCTTGTCCATGCCGATATCGACGAAAGCCGCCTGCATCCCGGGCAGAACCCGACTGATCTTGCCTTTGTAGATATTGCCCACTATGCCACGCTTGGCCTGACGCTCTACGTGCACTTCCTGCAGCAGACCGTTTTCGACCAGGGCGACACGGGTTTCGGAGGGGGTGACGTTCACCAGCAGTTCTACCGACATAAGTTACCTTGCCTGTTCCAGTTTTGAATTCTATAAAGCCAATCCGGTACAACGCGCGCAAGGGAGAACGCAGCAGAGCACAGCTGACGAAAAATTATCGGACCTGTTCCAGATGATGCTTGATCAACAGATCCGTTTCCAGCAGGGGCAGACCGACAACGGCGCTGTAGCTCCCCTCAATCCGGCTGACAAACTTGCCGGCAATCCCCTGGATCGCATAGGCACCGGCCTTGTCACAGGGCTCGCCCGTGCGCCAGTAGGCTTCGATCTCGGCCTCATCCAGCTTGCGAAACGCCACATTGGTGGTGACCAGTCGCACATCGCAGCGATCCGGGGTAGCCAGCGCTACCGCCGTCATCACCTGATGCACCTTGCCGGAGAGCGCTTCCAGCATGTCTTTGGCGTCGAGCAGGTCGGAGGGCTTCTCGAGCACCCGATCACCCAGCACCACTATGGTGTCGGCGCCCAGCACAGGCAGCATGGTCGGGGCAGCCGCCACCCCGGCCATCGCCTTGTCGCGGGCGAGGCGACAGACATAATCCTGTGCCTTTTCACCCTCTTCACGCCGCTCTGGCACGTCCAGTCTGAGTACCTCGAAGCGGTAGCCCAGCTGGGCGAGTAGTTCATGGCGGCGGGGCGAGCCCGAGGCAAGATAGAGTTGCAGTTCGTTGTGCTTGTTCATATTCACTTAATGAGATGAGGTAGAGTTGCAGTTCGCTGTGCTTATTCATATTCGCTTAATGAGCTGAGGTAAAGTTGTAGTTCGTTGTTTTTGCTCATATTCACTTGATATTGAAGCGACGGCGCACCTTGCGCAAGACCAGAAAAACCCAGGGCCATATTAGCATCGTGCTCAGGGTCGACCAAAAGTAGGCGAAATTGAGGCTGGCACGGCTGAACAGGTGCTCGGCCCAGAAGATGGTCACCTTGCCCACCAGCGAGAGACAGCCGATGATCAGCGCCTGTTGCCAGAGGGAGAAGTTGCGGATCTTCTGAAACTGGAAGGCCGCCAGATAGGTGGTGATGGCCATGGCCATGGCCCGCACGCCGAGCGTGCTGCCCAGCAGCACATCCAGCAGCAGGCCCGCCACCCAGGCGGAGCCGACGTTGGTGCGGTGCGGCAAGGCCAGCGCCCAGTAGATGAGCACCATGGCGAGCCAGTCCGGACGGAAGGGTTCAAATTGAAAGGGAAGCGGCAGGATCGACAGGCACAGAGCCAGCAGGATCGAGATCCAGATCCAGATCCTGCCGCTGGCGGGTTCTAGCATCAGCGTGTTGCTCCCGCTGCCGAGGTTGCCGGCGCGGCTGGCGCCACGTCATCATCATGCACATCCGGTTTCTTGTCGGTCCACAGCAAGAGCAGGTAGCGCAATCTGTCCAGTGCCACCAGCGGCTTGGCTTCGACCTGGGCGAAGGGTTTGCCCTCCACATAGTCGGAGCGGGTCACGGTCGCTACCGGATAACCTTCCGGGAAGCGGCCGCCGAGCCCGGAGGTGACCAGCAGATCGCCGACCTGCACATCCGTGTTGCGCGGCAGGTTGCGCAGCTCCAGCTTGTCCAACTCGCCGCTGCCGGAGGCAATGGCGCGCAGGTCGTTGCGCAGCACCCGCACCGGAATGCCGTGGCTGGAGTCGGTCACAAGCAGGACGCGACTGGTGGTGGAACCCACGTGCAGCACCTGACCTATGACACCCTGATCGTTGATCACCGGCTGGCCGTTATAGACACCGTCCAGCGCCCCCTTGTTGATCAGCACCTGATGGCTGAAGGGGTCGGAATCCACAGACAGCAGCTCGGCCACCATCTTGCGGGACTCCTTGTGCACCGGCGAACCGAGCAGCTCACGCAGACGCTGGTTCTCGTGCTCCAGATGATCCATCTTGAGCAGGCGCGAACGCAGGGTGAACAGCTGTTGCTCCTGCTGCTTGGTCTGCTCGATAAGGCCTGCCCGGGTCTGCACCTGGGTCGACATGGTATCGAGCATGATACCTGGCGCATTGGCTATGTATTGCAACGGGCTGACAAGGGAACTGAGGTAGACGCGGACGTGGGTAAACACACCGAAGCGGGAGTCCGCTACGATGGCAGCAATGGAGATGATGACGGCGAGAAACAACCGTAACTGAAGCGAAGGGCCTCTACCAAAAATGGGTTTCATGGGTCGTCAAAAAAGAGCCGGCGCGCTGGCCGGCTTTGGGTCTTATTCGTAGTGGAACAGGTCGCCACCGTGCATATCGATCAGCTCCAGCGCCTTGCCGCCGCCACGGGCCACACAGGTGAGGGGATCTTCGGCAACCACGACTGGTATGCCGGTCTCTTCCATCAGCAGACGGTCGATATCCTTCAGCAGTGCGCCACCACCGGTCAGCACCATGCCGCGCTCGGAGATGTCGGACGCCAGTTCCGGCGGAGACTGCTCCAGCGCCACCATAACGGCGGAGACGATACCGGACAGCGGCTCTTGCAGCGCTTCCAGGATCTCGTTGGAGTTGAGGGTGAAGCTGCGCGGCACACCTTCGGCCAGGTTGCGACCACGGACTTCGATCTCGCGCACCTCTTCGCCCGGATAGGCGGAGCCGATTTCGTGCTTGATGCGCTCGGCTGTCGCTTCCCCGATCAGGCTGCCGTAGTTGCGACGGACGTAGCTGATGATGGCTTCGTCAAATTTGTCGCCACCGATACGGACAGACTGGGAGTAAACCACGCCGTTCAGGGAAATGATGGCCACTTCAGTAGTACCACCACCGATATCGACCACCATGGAACCGGTCGCTTCGGAGACCGGCAAGCCGGCGCCGATGGCGGCAGCCATGGGTTCGTCGATCAGGTAAACCTCACGGGCGCCAGCGCCCAGTGCGGATTCCTTGATGGCGCGGCGTTCTACCTGGGTAGAGCCACACGGCACGCACACCAGCACACGGGGGCTGGGGCGGAAATAGTTGTTGTCGTGAACCTGCTTGATAAAGTGCTGCAGCATCTTCTCGGTCACGTAGAAGTCGGCGATGACGCCGTCTTTCATCGGACGGATAGCGGAGATGTTGCCTGGGGTACGACCCAGCATCTGCTTGGCGGCATGACCGACGGCAGCGACCGATTTGGCGTTCCCGCGCTCTTGGCGAATGGCGACAACTGAGGGTTCGTTAAGGACGATCCCTTGATCTTTTACGTAGATCAGGGTGTTGGCAGTTCCCAAGTCGATCGACAGATCGTTGGAAAAGACGCCTCTGAGCTTTTTGAACATGGCTACGGGAAATCCTAAGAATTTGGAGGTGCAGAAAACCGGCTAACTTTACCAATGCCTACCCCAATGGGCAAGCGCTCAAACTGTCGCCAATCAATCAGTCGCGACAAAAATGCGAGTCATCACTCACTCGCACAGGCCGACAAACGCTAATAAACAAGAAGATAGGGGGGAAGATCCCGAAGATCCGCCGCCCCGCCTCCGCTACTGCATCACTTCACGCCGATAAATAATTCTGTCATTACCTCTGCTGGAGCCAAAAATGGCCTCACCTTGCAGGCTAACGGGGTCAGATAACCAGAGCGGCTGAGCCGGCTGTTTTGACAAGTCGACCTTGTAGGGAATGCGTACCGAGATATCCGGCTTGGCAAACTGGAACAGGATCTCACCATCTGTGGCTGTAGCCGACATAACTCCCGGGGGCGGATCCCCCAGCCCCAGCCTGATCTTGCGATTGGCTCCCAGATTCAGGTCTTGGGTGGCCACATCAAAGGTGTGACTCGGATTGATGAAGTTGATCCCATCACCGGCGAGAGAGAGCAGAGTGCATTGATCTTCCTCGTTGAGCAGCCAGTCGCCTGATTCGTAATATTGCATTTGCAGTGGAATAGCCAGCGGCGCTGCTGCGAGCCCCGCCCCAGTGCCCGCCAGCAATCGGCCAAAATAGGCTTTCATGGATGTCGCATCGATAAGGCGAGCATTGCAGCCACTACCGCTGCAATTGCCGACCACGGCATCGTTGAAGTCGGGGCTGGCAATCAATGTTTTGTCGCCATCGTTGTCTTTCATATACAGACCAAACAGCAAAGATTTGTATGGGCCGTCCTGTTGAGTGTCGGAGAGGCGCACAAACTCGCTATTACCAGTAAACTGCGCCCGCCCATTGATCCAAGGCAGCGTCGACAAGCTGCGCAACCGGGCCGACAAGGAGTTACCATCCTTGTTGTTGGCAACCGAGAGATAGGCATCCCCCTTGGCAAAGAGCCCCGTATAGTTCTGGGTCTGCCCACCTGCCGTGTTCCGGGCCCACACATCCAGCGTGACGCCGAAGGACTGCCCCATATAAGAGAACGCATTGCAGGCCGGCACTATGTCGCCACTGACCAGATTGAAGTCGGCCGGGATAAAGCGTCCCACCGGCTGGCTCTGACTCGGCGGGACGGTAGTATTGAAGTAGCCGTTGGTCGGCGGGGTCGCTGTCAGCCTGAAGACCCCCACCTCGCTGACGCTCTGTTCTATGCTGGTCGTCCCGTTGGCCGCGGCGCCATGGTCATAGCTGGTTTTACCCAGGCTGGCGGTACTGCCCGGCGTCGGCGCCACGAGAGTATTGCCCAAGGCGATGCCGTTGAGCGAGAAATTGGGAGTAGCAAGATTGCCTGTACAGATATCCCCATCATTGGCCGACTCCCAGGCCATCGCCTTGATATCGACCTGGAATGTCTCTCCCGCTTTCTTGAAGACCGGGCAGCTGCTATCGCCTGCCGCGCAGACCCCTTGCGGGGGCGTAATGCACAAGCCGACAGGGCGTGCCACGAACTGGTCTGAACCGAGCATCACCAGACCCGCCTCGTTACCAGTGCCATCATAACGGGCATCCAGCTGTACCTTGCCTGCATCCGGATACTTGACCGTTATGGTCGACTGCCCTTGCGCATCAAACGCCAGGGACACGGGGACAGCAGTCCCCTGACTGGTGCCAAGCACGCTGCTGTTGACACTTATCTTGCTGTTGCTGAGGTTGCTGGCCGGGGATATGTAGCTGCTCCAGAATTTGACGCTCTTGGTCTGGCTGGCAAACCCGGGTACGCACTGTTTGGTCACGTCACTCTTCTTGACCGCCTTGATGGTCACCGTCTGCGGCTGATTGGAGTAGGTATCCGGCACGTCGAAGAAAAAGCCGCTGTCGGCAAAACTCAGGGTGCAGGCGGCCACGCTGGGGGTTCCATTACCTGACTTGCACAAGGTAGTACTGAATGGTTTGGTGGTCGGGGTCGAGCCGGACACCCCGATAGTAACCGCCGAAGCGGTGTTATTGCGAAGCTGGACCGTGGTGGAGCCGCCACTGAACGCCACCGTATTGCCGCCGATCCAACCATTGCTGCTGGACGTCGGCGTCAGACTCAAGGTCGCCGTAACAGGGTCCGTAATAAGGGCGCTACAAGCCGCATCGGCACAGGCCTTGATAGTGACCGTCTCCGGATTGCACGTCAGCGCCTGACCGGAGTGATCGAGTTGGAAATGATCGATCTGTACGCCGACCGGGCTGGATCGCAGGGCACAGATCCGCACGTTGTCGATTTCGTGGAAATTGGTCACCGAGCCTGTAGAACCGGTCAGAGAGAGCAGGAAATTGGTGGGTACCGCAGCCTGACCGGTCTGACTCGCCATGTTGATGGGTCCAACCAGAGAGGTGTAGCCAGCCCCGGTGTCTCGCTCCACGGTAGCCAACGAGCTGCCAGTGGTCCGGGAGTCGACAGTAATACGATAACGGTGGGGGCGATTGCTATTCGTACCACTGTCAACGGCCGGGTTCAGGTTGCTTGTAGTGCCAGCCAGATAACGGTAGCCCGAGGTGCCCGAGCCTGAGCCACGAATGGAAACTGCCTGAGGGCGGGATCCCAGATTGTAGGATCCACCTTCATTGGCATAGTTGCCGTACTCGTCGAGCCCCACCCCCAGCCAACCGCCCGCAAAGCCACTGATCCCGGTCTTGAAGCCATAGCCCAACGGGCCGCCAAAGGCACCAGGCTGGGGGGTCAGGGTGGAATCGGAAAGCACCACCGCCATCCCGTCTGCACCGCTCGAACCAGACGTCTTGTAGGCGAACTGATCGAACTCGACCGTCACCAGGTTGCTGGCTCCTGGGAACAGCCGTTGAAAGGTGGCCGACGTAGCCTGATTGGTCGTGTTTTGGGTCAGTCTTAAACGACCATTCTGCACCGATGGTAACGTACTGTTGTTGCGCTGGGCTACCACCCAGCTGTCCGGGTTGATCTGGGCGCTGTCAAAGCCGTCGGCAAAGCAGGTCAGCATGGGGGTCAGCACCGCCTCGTTGATGCTCGACTGGGAATCCATGCTCAAATAGCGTGCAGTGACACGACCATAGACTGCCGCATAATTATTCATGGTCAGTTTATTGTCACCATAGAGGTAACCATAGAATGTGGTGGCATTGTCGAGCACCATGTTGCCGTAATTAACCCAGATAAGGCTCCCTTGGTTATTGCTGTTGATGTTGACCGTATTGAACAGGGTGACGTCCTGATTGACAAAAATCCGGGTAGTGCCACTGCCAGAGAGGCGAATGGTCACGTTGTCGATATTCAACTTGTCGATAAAATAGTCACCGTCCCCCAGTATCAGAGTCGCCCTGTTACGCAGAGTCAGGGTCTTGATCTGATACTCGCTGCGACTCGGGAACGTTATGGTGCAGTTGTCCACTGTCATGGTGCGATAAGAAGCGCTGGATGCAGTTCGTGAGCCCGATGAGCAGGTCAGGTCATTATTGGCACCAATGGTCGGAAATTTATTGTTTCCACTCAGGGGTAGACCCTGAATGTCACTACCAGTAACCGCGCATACTTCATAGCCGCCAGCACCATCATCGCAACGGGGAGTATTATTCTGATCGGGCTGGATGGAACAGAAATTGAGTGGCAGACCACCGGTACCGTTGATCTTGGAATTGTTAAACTGAATCAGCTGGTTACCGTTTATCTGATGGCAGGTATTGCTGCTATTACCATGGTGACCCTGAACCACAGCTGGGAAAACTGTGCCGATGTCGATGGGATCGAACGCCCACGCCTGACTACCAAGAAGGGCCAGACCCCATAGCCATTTCATCATAAACCTCCATCATAGGCTTCGGCCGTCACTGTCCTGCTCACGGCAAAATCGGGGTTGGCACTGCCGAGATCGGTCGAGCCACAGGAGCCGACACTGAGCAGACGGTAGCCATTGGTCACCTCTCCGTTATAGGTCACGGGCAGTTGCACGCAACTGATCCTTGCCTCGCAGCCAGCCAGTCCAGAATTGCCATTAAACACAGGTGATGAGAGTACCCACTCGCAGCGATCAAGCGGTGATGGCGGTGTCGGTCTATTGGGAAACAGCTGATACAAGGCTATCTCCAGCCCGCTCTGTGCCGCCAGCAAGGCGCGCACACTGCGCACCTCCACTGCATTTTTCTCGCTGCTGTCCACCAGAAAACGCCCCATGGCCGCCGCCAGCAGCGCCATCACCACAATCACAAACAGGGCGATCATCAAGGCGCTGCCTCGCATCCGTCCGAACGCATGTGGATCAGGGCACATTGAACACCTCTATCTTGTGGTTGAAGGTGACCGACTCCCCTTTGCGCTCGAACACAAAGCGCATGCCAAACTCCCCTTCTGCATTGAAGGCCGAAGTCTCCCGATAGAAGCTGCCAGTGCGTAGCGACTCTGCCATCAAGGTTCCCAAAGGCATGGTACTGCTAGCGCCACTGAGCACACCGGTGGCGCGGTACAAGGCACCACCTTCGGCACAATAGCGCACCTGCTCGCGGGCAAAGTAGACCCGGCTGCCGGGGGATAAGCCAGCCAGACTATCGGCACGGGTATAGCGGATGCTTTGCGCCCCGGAAACAGGTGCTGACACCCCCAAAACCTGGGCCACACAGCGTCCGTAATCGCAGCCAGCGATCAGCGAACCGGCATTTTTGTCCGGCACGGGGAAGACGATCATCAGGTCCCCCTCGGTGACGGCATTGGCATCCAGGTTCAGTGGATTGGCAGCCGAGGCGGGGGTTGCCATCACCAGCTCCAGGGTGGCGCTGCTACCTGATATCGCACGATTCAGGGTGATATAACGGCTGGAGGTGCTGATGGGCCAGAAACTCAGGCAAGGGCCAGCGTCGACCCAGACTCCATCTGTCGTCTCTATCCGCTCCGAGCCGGGGACCGCATCGCGAACTTCACGGTTGAGCCGCTCCATGGCAAAGCGGGCATCGCTCATCAGCTGTTCGCGACTGCTGGCATCGCCATAGATCTGGCTGCCAATGCCGATAAACTGGCTGGTAAAGGTCGCCATTATGCCGAGCAGCAGGATCACCATCACCAGCTCGACCAGGGTAAAACCGCGGGCACGCCCAAGTCTGGCGCAGGTTCGATTCGCCTGCCGGCGTAATCGGACATCGGAAGCAGGATCGGACACTCGGACACGATCGCAAAGCCGACCCATCAGTAGTTCCCCCGATAGAAGGAGAAGTCGAGCCGACTCTCGTCAGGCAGCTTCACTTGCAGATCAATGCGTTTGCCCACAGAGCAGGGAGCCGTGCAGTTCTTGAAAGTGCCATCGCTGAAATCGACCCCGCTCACCGCAATTTTCACCTGGTAGTTGCGATACTCCTCGCCGCTGATCCCCGCCGCAGTCTGGGTAAACCGATTGGCATCCACCCAGTTGCCTGCGGTATCAAAGTCATCCACATCGTTGTAGGCATAAGGCACTGGCTCGCCATCGGGGCCATAGGCACTGGGTTGCCAACCTGTGATGGCCGGAGCGGGAGGCCGCTGGGTGCATGCCACACCGACAGGGCAGCTGCAATCCCCATAAAACTGGCCATTGAAGGTCTCACCACAGCGATAGACGCCACCGTTATGATCCGACTGCTCATCGAACGACTTTTGCAGCATCTCACCGGCCAGACGCTGGGCCAGCTGGGCGGCACGCACCTGCTGCACCGGATCCACGGCCTGGGGCGCCTGATTGATCAAGAGCCCCAGAATGCCGGTCAGCGCCACCGCCAGCAGCACTATGCCGACAATGAGCTCAATCAGGGTAAAACCGCGATCAGGGGATCTCATGGATATACCCCTCGGGCTCTATCTGGATGCGGCCCGTTTCGTCCCCATCGCTCATCTGCAGAGTGCAGCCACCCGCACAGGCGCCAAGCGGCCGTCCCATCTGATCAAAGCGGAGCACAAAACGGTCACTACCGGTACCGACCAGAGAGATCAGTATGCCGGATGAGGCGCTCACCACCCGGCCACGGGTCAGTTGGTTGTCAGTCCAGCCAGTCAAGGCATCGCTGCCCGGGCAAGGCGTCTGGGCCGTGACGCCATTGGTGCGATGGGCAAAACGGGGGGAGGCGACGATCAACTGGGTACAGCGGCTGGCAGGTTCGTGCATATTGACGGTCTGCACAAGCCGCAGCCGGGTCAGCAGCTCATCACGGAGAGTTTGAGTTTCAAAGCCGCCTTTGCCCAGCAACTTGGGCACGGCAAAGGCGGCCAGAATCCCGAGCAACAGGATCACAATAACCAGTTCAATCAGGGTAAAGCCCTTGGCTGCAGGCATTGGGATTCTCACAAGGGGAAAGAGAAAGCGAGGCCGAAGCCTCGCCTTTTAGCCATTACTTACCACAGTCAGTGCTGACGGCGATGGAGGGAACACCACCCGCTGTAGTAATAGTATTGGCATAGGTCACAGCACATTTGCTGTTTGGCTCATTACTCGGTTTGAACGTCCCCGCAGAGCCAGATACTTCCGCCCAACCATCCAACGCAACAGTCTTAGCCGCATCAGCAGTCACCGGATAACCAAACAGGGTGTTGATGGTCGCTCCCGCTACAGACACTGCTCCAGAAGTACTCTCAATTCCCACTATGGCAGCCTTGCTATATATCATCTGAGCAGCGCTTTGCAGTGATGCTTTCACGCCATCCGCAGCAGCCTTACGTGCATCATCCTGCAAATTCAGGAACTTGGGCGCAGCGGTCACTGCCAGAATGCCCAGAATGATGATCACTATGACCAGCTCGATCAGGGTAAAACCCGCCTGTTTTTTCATTTTACTATCCTCTGTCAATTGATATTGGTGGTCACCTGACCGGAAGCCGGACGGTAACTGAAACTCATGAATGCATCAGTACTACCTTGCGGATCCTGATACTTGCCATCACTACCCTTACTCAAACTATTGACCAGATAGTAGCGGCAGACCGAGTCCAGGCCGTTATTGGTCACACTGACATAGTATTTCAGGTCATTGCCGCTACCGCTCACCTCGTTGAAGCTGGCGGTAGCCTTGGGTGGGTTCTGTAATAATCCCTCCCAAATCTTGAGACAGCGCTGGGCTGTCAGGTTGGCCGGATCAACATCTATGCCACCCCCTGCCGATGTATCCATGGGATAGCCAGGCGAGAGCTCACCATTGCTGACCTGCGTCTCGGTCGGGGTCGTCAGATAGAAACGAGAGCCGTCATACAGCACAGTGTTCTGACCGTCTTCCTTGGGACGTCCTTCTGCCTCCCACTGGGCCCGTACCAGCGAAACCGCAGTGGCGAAACCGCCAGAGACCCCTTCCACGCTGGCCTTCTTGGCTTCATCGGTCACATCGAGGAAGCGAGGCAGGGCGGTCACCGCCAGTATCCCCAGGATAACGATGACGATCACCAGCTCGATCAACGAGAAACCGGCAGCCCGACTCGTCATCATCGACGCGGGATGTCTTGGTGCCATTCGATTTGTTGCCATGGTCCCTCCGTAATAACCCGCATTATTTCATGCAGATATAAAAAAATCATTTAACTGAACCACACTATCGGCCTCATTCAAGGCTTTAGTGTCACTCTGCCATCATAAAATTGATAAATCAGCCAATTATCTTCCCACCCGAACTCGCATCCCGTGCCATCTCGGCTCGCCATGGCCTGCAACGGCGGCAGGGCCTGGCTCTGTGTGCCAATGATCGACGACCAGAGCTGGCGGCAATTTTCCGAAGGGGCCAGCTGCGCATCAACACCCTGTGGCCAGCCCCTGGCATCGAATTGCCAGGCCACCCCATCTGCATGCAGGACGGCGGGACGGCGCTGATCCAGCCAGAGACCGTGCAACCTTTGTACCCGCTCGGCAAACTGCTCCCCCAGCAGGGTCAGGCTGAGGGCCAGCGCCTCGGCCCTGTGGCTACGATAGCTCTGGGCCAGGGTCGCCACCATGATCAGCAGCAAGATCAGCACGGCCATCCGTCGATACCCTCCCAGCCAGCGATCATCCTGTTGTGACTGTCTGTTCAACCGCACCTCTCCCGCACCCCGTTGACCACCCACTCAGCATCAGGCCCCTACGTTGAAATAAAGAGTCTGCTTATTTTCCGCGTACGGCGCTCATCATTCCCCCACCAGGAGGAGTAAAGATACCTGCTTATTTGCCGCGTACGGCACTCATCATTCCCCCACCAGGAGGAGGAAAGATCATTATTTACCCCTTACAGCACTCATCATGTCCCACATGGGCGTAAAGATACCCAGTGCCAGCACCAATACCATGACGGCCACGATCCCGATCAGGATGGGCTCGATACGGGCGGTCAGGCTCTTGAGGTCATAATCAACCTCTCGCTCGTAATATTCCGCCGCCTCGTGCAACAGATCATCCACCTGACCCGTCTCTTCCCCCACCGCTATCATCTGCATCACCAGGGGCGTAAACAGACCGCTGCTGCCGGCGGTGCGCAGCAGGCTCTCGCCCCGCTCTATACCGGCCCGCATGTCGCGGATCTGACCCGCCATATAAGCGTTGTCCACCGCATCGGCCACCAGGGTCAGTGCAGTATTGAGCGGCACACCAGCCTTGAGCATCATGGAAAAACTGCGCGCAAAGCGGGCCAGCAGGGAGCGCTCTATGATGGTGCCGACGATGGGCAATTTGAGTTGCCATCTGTGCCAGGTCAGCTTGCCCTTGACAGTGGCGACCCAGCGCCGCCAGCCAAACACCATGGCCAGCAGCATGCCGAGCAGCAGCCACCAGTAGTTGACGAAAAAGTGGGAGGTAGCGAGCAGAATGCGGGTGGCCAGCGGCAGCTCGACCCCGAACTTGGCAAACATGCCGGCGAAGACGGGGATCACCATGATATTGAGGATCACCATGGCGATGCCGATGGCAATCATCACGAAGCTGGGATAGCGCATGGCGGTCTTGATCCGCTTGCGGGTCTCCATCTCCAGCTCGAAATAGTTGGCCAGTTGCAGGAAGGCCTCTTCCAGCTGACCCGTGTTCTCGCCCACGTGAATGATGGCGACGAACAGGCTGCTGAACACCCTGGGGTGCGCCTGCATAGAGCTGGACAGGGGCCGACCGTTGCCGAGATCTTCTCCCAGCGCATGCAGCGCCCGCTTGAGCGGCTTGCTGTGGGCTGTCTCTTCCAGGCCAGCGATGGCACGCAGTATGGGAATGCCTGCCCGGGTCAGGGCGTACATCTGGCGGCTGAATACCACCAGCTCGTCCAGCTTGACGCCACCTTCCAGCAGCAAAGACCAGTCGATGGCCACGGATTTCGCCTTGCCGGGTTTGAGTTCGGTGGGCATAACGCCACGGCGCATCAGCTGCTCGGCGGCAGCCATCTCGTTGGCAGCATCGACCACGCCATTGACGGCATTGCCCTGACTGTCGCGACCCTTGTAGGCGAAGGTATTCATGCCGCGCCCCGCACAAGCCGAGTCGCAGAGCGCTGCCGTCCGGGTTGCTCATTGCCGATGAAGTTGGTCATCACTTACCCCAGGTCCTCGGCCAACCGCAGCACCTCGTCCACCGACGTGATCCCTTGGCGGGCATAATCGAGCGCTGTCAGGGCCAGCGGCCGGTAGTGCTCATGCTGACGCGCCGCCTTGGCAAAGCCTTCCGCATCGTTGCGGCGCAGGGCATCCATCATGGGTTGATCCAGCTCCAGCAGCTCGTAGACACCGATCCGGCCAGAGTAGCCGGTGAAGTTGCAGCTCTGGCAGCCACGTCCCTTGTGGTAGACATGCTGACCCGGCGCCTCGCCGGAAATCACCCTTAGCCAGGTCGCCTGCCCCTCGTCAGGCGCCTTCTCCTCGACGCAGTGCTCGCACACCCGCCGCACCAGCCGCTGGGCGATGACGGCACGCAGCGCGCTCGCCACCAGATAGCCAGGCGCGCCCATGTCGATGAGACGCAGGGCGCTGGTAACCGCATCGTTGGTGTGCAATGTGGTGAGCACCAGATGGCCCGTGATGGCGCCACGCAGGCCTATCTCCACCGTCTCGTTGTCCCGCATCTCCCCCACCAGCAAGATGTCCGGATCCTGACGCAGGGTGGAGCGCAACACATGGGAGAAGGTGAGGCCTATCTTGGGATTGACCTGCACCTGATTGACCCTGGGCAAGCGGTATTCCACCGGGTCTTCCACCGTGATGATCTTGTTGCTGGCCTGATTGAGTTCAGACAGAGCGCCATACAGGGTGGTGGTCTTGCCGCTCCCGGTCGGGCCTGTCACCAGTATCATGCCGTGGGGGCGTTTGAGCTGGCGACGGAAGCGGGTCAGGATCTCCGGCGGCATGCCGGTTTCGCTCAGCGACAATATGCCGGAGGATTGATCCAGCAGACGCATCACCACGGACTCGCCGTACTGCACCGGCATGGTGGACATACGCACATCCACGTCCCGACCACGCACCTTCATGTTGAAGCGGCCATCCTGGGGCAGTCGCTTCTCGGAGATGTCGAGCCCGGCCACCAACTTGAGGCGCAGCACCAGCGCCTGGGCAATGCGCACTTCGTTGAGAATATTCTCGTGCAGTATGCCGTCGATCCGCTGGCGAATGCGCAGCACCTTCTCATCCGGCTCGATATGGATATCGGACGCCCCCACCTGCACCGCATCCTCGAACAGGGAGCGCAGCAGCTTGGCCACCGTCGCCTCCCCCTCGTCGCCGGCGCCCAGGTTGCTGGAACCCAGCTCGAAGCCGGAGTCCTGATACTCCTCGTGCAGCTGTTCGGCAAAGCTCTCTATCTCGCGGGTACGGCGATAGAGGCGGTCGAAATACTCGAGCAGCTGACCTTCCCGCGCCACTGCCAGCACCATTTCCCTGGGGCTGAGCAAGGCCGCGATGGCGTCGAGGGCGCTCAGGTCCGCCGGATCTGACATGGCCACAGTCACCCGGTTGTCGGTGAGATTGACCGCCAGGGCACGATAACGGCGCGCCTGAACCTCGGGCAGAAGCGGCACCGCAGAGGCGTCTATGGTGAGGTTGTTGAGATCGAAGAAGGGCACGTCCAGCTGGCGGGCGAGGAACTGCAGCAGTTGCACCTCGCTGATGAAGCCGAGATCGATCAGTGTGGTGCCCAGCTTGCGGCCGGTCTGACGCTGCTGCTGCAGGGCGAGCTGCAGTTGATCATCCGAGATGATCTGCTCTTGTACCAGCAGGTCGCCGAGGCGCATTTTCAGTCTGGGTTGTGCCATGCAAACTCCAAAAAAGTTAACCGTCCCGCCCGTCAGGGGGCAAGCTGGGCAATTCGCTGTTCAATCCAGCGGGTCGACGCCTCGCCGAGGTTGCCATGCAACTGGGCATTGCGATAGGCATCGAGCGCCCGCAGGCTGTGGCCCTGGCCATCTTCGGCCACACCTAGCCCGAGCCACCAGCGCCCCTGATCAGGCTGCTGACGCAGCAATTTCACATAGAGCTCCGCCGCCTCGGCGTTGCGGCCCAGCTCCTGGGTCAACCCGGCCCAGGTGGCGTAGTAATCCAGGTTGCTGGCCAAGTCAGGTTGATACCCGGTCAGCCAGCCAAGTGCCTTGAGCTGATCGCCGCCGCTGATGGCAAGCCGTGCCAGCAGCAGACGAAAATCCGCCTGCGCCGGATCGAGCCGTATCCCCTCTTCCAGCAACTGGCCAGCCTCACTCAGCCGCCCTTCGCCGTAGAGCAGACCCGCCAGCTGTTCGCGGGCGCCCTGATTGTGGGGGTCGTGAACCAGCACCTGATAGTAGTTGTCCTGGGCGTCGCGCAGTTGCCCTCTGGCCATGGCGGTAGTGGCCTTGCGCTCGGCCAGGGTGGCCAGTTCGGCCTCGGAGAGGTTCACCGTCTCTATCTTCAGCACCCCCGGCTTGCGCGGCGGCGGGGCGACCGCCTCTTGTTCCGCTTCCAGCTCGGCGTAGAGCTCAGGTTGCAGCTCTTCATCGCTTGGCGGAGCCTCTTCATAGGCAATTTCATCCTGCTCTTGCGCCAGCCCGGGTTCGACTGCAGGCCGAGAGCGGGTCTCGGGCCCGGAGCCCGGTGTGGGCAAGGCCACCACCAGATCCACCGGCTCCTGCTCTACATAGGTCGGCGTGGCGGGCACGGCGCGGGCAATGGCATCCGCCCCCGGCTCGCTGGCCTGGGCAAGACTCTGCTGCCAGTAAATCCAGGTCCGCCAGCCCAGAATGCCGAGGGCCAGGCCGCAGATCAGGGTCAGCACCAGCATCCACCAGCCCTGTTGCCGCACGGGCGGCACATAGACGGCCCCCTCGCCGCCCTGCTGACGCTGCTCCAGATCCTTGAGCATCTGGTTGATCACGCTCATGGCCAGACTCCATAAGCCAGGGCACACCCCAGCAACAGTAACAGGGGCCACCAGCGCAACGGCGCAAAGCGGCTGGCATCATCGGTATCGCGAATGGCGAGCCGCACCAGACGGCTGTCGATCTGGCGCCCCCCCTGGCCATAGGCCAGCATCAGGCACTTCTGCGCCAGTATGTTGATAAGCCTGGGGATCCCGCGCGACGCCCGCCACAGCAGGCGCATGGCACGACCGGCAAACAGCGGCGCACCGCGATAGCCGGAGATCTGCAATCTGTGCTCCAGATAGGCACGGGTCTCGTCAAAGCGCAGGGGGCGCAGGCAGTAGGAGAAGCCGATCCGCTGACGCAACTGGCGCAAATGAGGCTTTGCCAGCCGGGCGTCCAGCTCGGGCTGACCGAACAGCACGATTTGCAGCAGCTTGTTCGACTCCGTCTCCAGGTTGCCAAACAGCCGGATCGCCTCCAGGGTCTCGTCCGGCAGAGCCTGCGCCTCGTCGATCAGCACCACCACTCGACTGCCCTGTTGATGCAGGCTGATAAGGTGGCGATGAATACGATCCGTGAGATCCAGCTCAGCCCCCTCCCGCACCGACAATCCCAGCTCCAGCGCCAGGGCGGTGCGCAGCTCGGCCGGCGTGAGGTGCGGGTTGGGCAACCAGGCCAGACGCACGGGGTGAGCCTCAGACCCCAGCTCGCTCAACAGCTTGCGACAGAGCAGTGTCTTGCCGGTACCCACCTCACCGGTCACCTTGATGAAGCCCTCCCCCTGTGCCAGCGCCCAGTTCAGCACCTGCAACGCCTCTTCGTGGGGCGGCAAGCCATAGTAAAAACCCGTGTTGGGGGTGAGGCCGAACGGCGCCTCCTGCAAGCCGAAGTGGTTCAGGTACATGGGTTGTCACCTGCCATCCCGAGCAAGCAGCCTGCAGTGACGCAGGGCAAGAGGGCACATGGGGTAAGGCTGACCGCGCGCTGCTTCATGGCTTAGCCCTTGGGCGGATACCACTTGTCCAGCAGATCGGCGCTGCGTTTCAGCTCGTTCTGCCAGGTGTCTTTCTCCACCACTGTGGGCTTGAGCAGGATCACCAGCTCCACCTTCTTGGTGCTCTCGCGGCGGTTGGTGAAGGCTTCGCCAATCCAGGGAATGTCCCCCAGCAAGGGCACCTTGCTGACGATCTCCTGCTTGTCGGTCTTCATCAGGCCACCAATGACGATGATGTCACCGTTGTTGGCCTGTACCACTGTATCGGACTCGCGGATCGAGCTCTTGGCGAGCGGCAGTTCCAGCCGGCCACCGGAGGTACCCATGTCGATCACCTTGTTCTGCTCTTCCGTATCGATAACGGAGGGATGGATATGCAGCAGCACCTTGCCCTCTTCGTCGATCTGCGGCGTCACGTCCAGCGAAATCCCGGAGAAAAAAGGTGTCAGCTCAACGTTCGGAGTTCTATCCGACACCCCGGACGAGTTGCTGGTAATGGTGGTCGAGGCCTTGGTGACGAAGTACTCGTCCGTCCCCACCTTGATCACCGCCTTCTGGTTGTTGGTCGCCGTCACCCTGGGGCTGGAGAGAGTATTCACATCCCCCTGGGTCTTGAGCAGATTGACCGCCACGTTGAAGTTGCCGTCGGAGATCTTGAAGCCGGCCCCGCCCCCAAGGGCGGTGAAGATCTGATTGGGGGTCGTGGGCAACTGGGTCGGCGCGAGAGAGCTGCCACCGGTAATGCCCTTGTTGCCATCCCAGCTGGCGGAGAGACCGCTCCAGTCCACCCCCTGCTCGTACCCCTCGTTGAGGGCGACCTCCAGGATCCGCGCCTCCAGCACCACCTGACGCTTGAGGTGAGTCTCGGACTGGCTGAGGAATTCACGCACCGCCTTGAGCTCTTTGGGATAGGCACGGATGGTGACCAGACCCGCCTGCGGACTGGTGATGACGGCGCGGCCATCGCCGCTGCCGATCAGCATCTCCAGCGAGGTGCGCAGATCGGTCCAGTAGTCACTGTTGGTGTCTGTCTCGATACGGGTGCCGTTGCTGCTGTTTGAGCCGGAACTGCCGTTGGACGAGTTGTTGCTGCCACTGCTGTTGCCGTTGGCATTGTCGACACTGCTGTTATTGCTGTTGTTGTCGTTGGCCGTCACACCGCCGGTACTGACAGAGGTGCGGGACAGACCCCGGCGGGACATCATCAGATAGTTCACAGGTATGGTTTCGGTGCGCAGGCCAGCCGGATAGACGTGGAACACGTTACCCTTGCGCTGCACGTCGAAGCCGTACATGTCACCCACCACGGCCAGCACCTCGGGCAGGGTCACGTCCTTGAGCTCGACGGAAACCAGCCCCCCCACCCCTGGATGCACGGCCACGCTGTAACGGGAGCCCTTGAACAAGGAGCCGAAAAACTCCACAGCTTCCACATCGTGGGCGGCGATGCGCAGCCGCTGTTCCGGCATGCTGATGGCCTGGGGCGGCCGGTTCATCTGCAGCAGTTCGCTTTGTACCGACTTGGGTACGGTCGCCAGGGCGCCGACCTTGTTCTGCTCGGTCATGGCGTGTTTCAGTGCGTCCTTGGCCTGCACGGGTTCGGGGTGCCGGTAGCTGGTACAGCCTGCAGCCAGAACGGCTACGGAGATCAGGCAGAGATGATTTTTTTTCATGTAATGAGTGCACCCTGACTTGCAATTAAACTCGACAAACCTTGCCCCGCCCATCCCGGGCAGGGCCCGTTCAGATACGGACCTTGCTGGCAAACAGGGTCAGCGACCGGCGCTTGCCCCCCTTCTCCAGCACAACGGCATCTGCACTGATGGCCACCAGTCGATATCCCTCGACCTGCTGGCCTACCCGGTAACTTTTCCCGTTGAGCACCGCCAGCGCCGGGCCGTTGCCCAGCACCACGCTCTGCAACTTGGGCAGACCGGCGCTCGGGCTCTCTACCGCCCCCGCCTGGCTGTTGACTCCCTCGAGCGGTTCGGTGGGATCCTGCAGTACCTCGGCCTGGGCCACTGAGCCCAGCAGGCAACACAATAGCGTCAGCCATCTAACCACGAATAAACTCCTTGCTGGTGCTCAGGGTGTAGATTTCCATCTCCACCACCGCCTTGGGGTGCGCTTCCACCCGATAGTCAAACTGCTTCCAGTAGAAGTGACGAGGCAGCGCCTCCAGCGCTTTCAGGTACTGATACACATCGAAATAACCGCCTTCCAGTTTGAGGCGAATACCGTGCTTGAACAGGTTGATGCCCTGATCCCCCGCCATCAGCGGCTCAGGGGCGAGGGAGGTCAGCGCCAGCATGTGCAGATTGGTGGAGCGTGACAGCAAGGCCTCCAGTACCTCCGGCATCTCGTGGGCCGGGATCAGATCCACCGTCTGGGCCTTGAGTTCGGCATCCAGCTTGCCAAGCTCACCCTCAACCCGCGCCAGCTGCTCCCGTACATTCTGATCGGGATCCCGCGCCAGACGTGCCTGCTTGCCCAGATTCTCGAGATCCATGATCTCCAGATCCCGCTGGGCCGAGGTCAAGGCCGCGCGCTCCTGCTCAAGGCGTAGGGTGGCATCATCCAGCCAGCCATAAATGCCACCAGCACAGACCAGCACCAGACCGGTCAACAGTATCAATATCCGCTCGCGCTGGCTGAGGGCGGCAATCTTGTCTGCCCACGCCTGCCATTGTGCTTTCAGGCTCATCAGGGCTTCTCCCGCTCGATACCGCTGAGCTGGAAGGCCAGGCGGCCCTCCTTGTCACGGCTCAGGGTCAATTCACCAAACTGCTTGCCCGCCAGCGACGGTGTCTGCTTGAAACGGTTTACCCAGGCGGGCACATCCTGGCTGCGACCGGCAAAGCCGGAGATATTGATGCGCCCCTCGGCGATCTCGATCCGCTGCAAGGAGAGCTGTTTGTCCCGAATGCGGGAGAGATCGGCCATCAGGCCGGCGTAGCCCTGGGATTTTTGCAACGCCAGGCTGCCCAACTGACGCATCAGCCCCTGCTTGGCAGTCAACTCTTCCTGCTTGTTGGCCAGCTGCTGTTGCAACTGTGTGTTGGCCTGATGGCGAGTCAACGCGGCATCCAGCCGCTGGGCCTCCCCACGTTTGACCTCCAGCGCCGCGCGCACCTGTGCCAGTTCACGGCTGACCCCTTGCTGCTGCCAGCCGTAAAAAGCGGCCATGCAGAGCAGCAGGATCACGCAGCCCCCCCACACCAGCGCCATCTGATTGAGGCTGGCCCACTGGCGTTTGGGGCGAAACTCTGCGCCATAGAGGTTTATCTGACGTTTCATCAGGCAGGCTCCCCGATGGCTGCGGCGTAGGCCGACAGGTACTCAACACCGGCCAACACAGCCTTGTTGGCCATGGCGGAGACGGCAAAACCGAAGGTCTGCTCCATATGGCGCACCAGGGTGCCGATGAAGGAGGAGGCGATGGCGAGCTGCATCTGGCCAAGCTCCGGCAGCTTGAGCTGGCCGGCCAGATAATCGAGGGAGCGCTGGATCTCCAGCGCCAACGAATCGAGCAGCATGCTGTCCGGCTCATGCTCACCTGTGAGGGCGGTGAAACCTCGCAGCTGGCGGGAGAAACAGAGCCCGCCCTGATGGAATACCAGCAGTTGAAGATCCTGCCCCCTGGGTTGCCACAGCAACATGCGTACTGTGTTGTCGGCCTCATAAAGCGCCGTCATGGCCAGCTCGTCGCTGACGATGGCATCCAGACTCGCTATGCTGTTGACCGCATCCGCCAGTTGCTGCACCCGCGCCTTGGGCACGCAAATCACGTTGATCCGCGGCCTGCCAGCAGGCGGAGTGGGCAAGTCCACGTAATCCATGGCGAGCTGCAACACGGGCTCGTTGACATAATCCTTGATGGCCCAGGGCAGAGCGCCCGCCATTTCTGCCTCGGGCACGGCGGGCTTGTCGATCTGGACTTGCTGATAAAGAGTGGCGGCGAGGGCGACCCGCACTTTAGACTTGGCGAGGCCATGGCGACTGAACAGCTCGCTCATGGCAAGCGGCCACTCTTGCGGGCCGTTGATGGCGCGGGTGGCGAAGACAGGGGGGTTGCCCAGCGAGGCCAGCATGATCCGGTCGCTGGCAAGCAGGAGCCCCACCTGACGGCTTGGGGTTGAACGTCTGAAAAGTTGTTTCATTGAAACCCGCACCTGGCTGCATAAAACGCATTAAACCTTAGCATAAACAGGGCATTAGCCTCCAGATAAATGACGGATTACTCATTGTTACCCAGTTCGACCCGCCCGCAGGCGTTTACCCTGCAACCAGCCCGGCAGCCCTCGCCACTGGAAGCCATCTTCCACCCTCTGCTGCGGCAATACGACGTCCAGCTCTGGTGCAAACGAGATGACCTGATCCACCCGACCATCTCGGGCAACAAGTGGCGCAAACTCAAGTACCAGCTGCAACATGCCCGGGAACAGGGCATGCAGCACCTGCTCTCGTTTGGCGGTGCCTATTCCAACCACATTCATGCGCTGGCGGCAGCTGGGAGTCAATCTGGCCTGAGAACTACCGGCATCATACGTGGTGAAGCAGAGGCCGTCAGCAACTCCACCCTGAGCGCAGCAAAAGGCTGGGGCATGGATCTCATTTTTGTCGACCGCCAGAGTTACCGGCGGCGTCAGGACCCCGACTGGCTGGCCCAGTTTGCGGCATCCGATACCCTGATAGTGCCGGAAGGAGGCAGCAGCCCGCTCGCCATTCCCGGGGTGGCCGAGCTGGTCGAAGAAGTGCCCTTCTCGCCGGATCTCTGGGTACTGCCCTGCGCCAGCGGCGGCACCCTGGCTGGCCTGATCGCCGGCAAACGGGATCGGGAGCAGATCCTCGCCATCGCGGTACTGAAGGGGGGCGGTTTTATCGCTGACGAGGTGTGTCGCCTCCATCCCGCCGCGGCCAGCACGCCCGGCTGGCAGATAGCGCTGGATCACCATGATGGTGGCTATGCCAAATTCAGCCCGGCCCTGTGGCAGTGGGTGCAGGATTTCAGCGCCGAGACAGGCCTGCCGCTGGAACCCATCTACAGCGGCAAGGCGATGTGGGGCCTGTTTCGCGAGCTGGCCGCCGGGCGCATCCCCCGTGGCAGCAAGATAGTCTTCATCCACACGGGTGGCATGCAGGGACTGGCGGGTTTGAAGGAGCAGGGCCGGATCTGAGGGCAGCCCTGCGGCCACACCATCAGGCGCCGGCCGGTTCCATCAACAGCCGCTCCGGCTCGGCGAACCAGGGGCCCTGACCGGCATGAACGCCGAGGTGGCGCAACATCTTCCACTCGTCGCCACTCTCCACCCCGACGGCGATCACCCGGGTACGGGTGTTGGCGCAGCCTCCCACCAGGCTGCGCACCGCCATCTGGTTGACCTGTCGGGTGTGGATCTCCCGCACCAGACTGGGGTGGAGCTTGAGGAAGTTGATCTCGAACTCCTTGATGTATTGGGTACTCACCACATCCTGACCGGCGTGATCGATGGCCAGCTGGCAGCCCAGCATGCGCAGCGCCCGCAGCGGCCGCTTGAGCGCCTCGTAGTGGCGAGTCACCTGAGCTTCGGATAATTGCAGGATCAACCGCTCGTTGGTGCTGCGCGGCAGCTGGAACAGATCGAAGAAGAGCCAGCGCTGGAACTCGCGGTGCAGCAGGCTCTGAGCGCAGAGGGTCAGGCTGATGGGGCAGCTCTGCTCTGAGCGCTGACGCAGCAGCCGCAGGGTCTGCTCCGCCACCAGCCGATCCAGCGGCAACAGCAGCCCCGCCTTCTCTGCCATCGGCATGAAGACGCCAGCCTGCAACTCCCGCCCCTGCTCGTCGTGAATGCGGATCAGCAAGTCCTGCTGCAACACCACCTGATCCCGCTCCTGCTGCACCGGCTGGACGTAGAAGTCGATGCCGTGCTCCTCGATGCGGCGGCCGATCAGGGTGCGCCAGCGTACCGTGCCCTTGCTGCTCTGCTCCTCATCCAGCTGCTTCTCGTAGAGGAACCAGCCGGTGTGACCCTGCAGCCGCGCGCTCTTGAGCGCCAGCTCGGCCTCTTCCTGCACCTTGAGCAGGGAATCCTGCGCCTGATAGCAGACGGCGCCTAGGTAGACGGCGGTCTCGACATTGACCGCCGCGGGCCAGTGCAGTCGCTGCAGGCTCTTGTGCAGCTGACCCACGCCATCCACCATTTCGCTCTCGGACATGTTGGGCAGCAGCACGGCAAATACCTGACCGGCATAGCGGGCCTGCAGGGCGCCGTTGTGCTTGCGCACGAAGGCGGCGATGGAGGCACTCGCCTCCATCAGCAGATCCTGGCTCTGGCGCCCACTCAGCTCGGGATCCAGATCCTCCAGACCGGCGAGCTCGATCAGCAGCACGCCGCCGCTCATCACGCTCGCCTCCATGATGGCGCTCTCCAGCCGGTTGTCGAAGAACAGCCGGTTGCCTATGCCTGTCATCTTGTCGACGAAGGCATTGCTGCGGATGAAGTTGTCGAAGCGGCTGCGCTCCTTGCGGGCATCCGCCAGCTCGGCCAGCAGATGATCCAGGGCCTGACTGGCGGAGACGGGCCACTCCTCCGCCGGATCGTGTGCCAGCTTGGTGAGCTTGTTGTCGAGAATAAGCTGGGCCCTTTCGGCCAGCAGCTCGGCACCTCGCAGTTGCAGCCGCAGCCAGCGAATGGAGTACCAGAGCCCGAAGATGACGATGAAGATACCGAGGGAGATGCCGGACATGGCCTTCATGGAGTATTCGAACTCCTTGAACGGTCGCTCCAGCTTGAAGTCGGCTTGCATGCCTGCCTGATGAGAGATGGGCTGGCTGTAGGGGATCAACAGACTCTCGTCGGTCTGCTGCTGCACGTCGCGAAACCAGTAAATCCGCTGCTTGCCCTGACGGATCTCCAGCTCCACCACGTGAGCCGAACGCAGCAGAGTCGGCAACCAGCGGGTGAGCTCCTGATGGTCATCGGCCACATCCAGCTGCTTGTCGATCACCTCGACCAGAGAGTTGACCTTCTTTTGCTGCAGCTCCATCCCCAGCTCACGGAAGCTGAACACACCGCCGAGCAGCACCATGGCCATGGAGGCGATCACGCACAGGGTAATAAACGAGACAAGCTGAGTAGTCAGTTTCATATGCCTTCCGTATGCCCGACAACATCCATGTGGCTTCATCGTATCAGCCAACGCCGAAGCGCGCCTATGGACGAAGATCCCGCTTCTGGAATTAAGCGGGCGAGCATAACCAAATGGGCACAGGAACACCAAGCCTGACACAAAGCCATCCGTGAAAAATGGCTACCGGGGCAGAAAAATGGGAGTGGAGTGGCGGGATCAGGGATTTTCAGGCAGAAAAATGGTCCCACTAAGGGGACCGAAAGAAACACTCATATCAAAACTAACACTCTGTGCTACTGACAAAAAAACAGATACAGGAGTATTGAACACACGGTGAGTCAAACCGCACGACTACTCTAGCCATTTCAGATAAGCTGGACAATTGTCACTTATGACAGGTAAGCGATTGAATCTTCATCAGCGTGATTTATAAAAACCATATTTATCATTGAGTTATAATTTATCATTGCCACGGCGCGCCCTGCGGATCAAATTGATACAGCTAATGCACCAGAACAACGCCTCCCATTTGCATCCCATCCGTGTATCAAACCCGTCCTCCTTGCGACAAATCCCGCCCTCAGGCTTATGCCGCCACGGCCTTGACCGCCCACCGGGTCGATAAAGAAACCACTACCGGATAGGGAAGCCTGGCGCGACGGCAGCCCATACTGCCGATGACTAGCGCCGGTATTGCAGGATCTGGCCACGAAATGGCTGGCTCAGATAGCTCACATCCAGTGGCTTGTGCTGACTGTGCTGGTAGCCCAGCGTCACCATCCGCTTGCTGAAGCGGGCATGCAGGCCACGACCCGGATCCACCAGGATCACCTCGCAATGGGGCTTGGCGTGTTGTTCGATAAAGGCGGCCAGGGTCTCGACCTGACCACGCTCATAGAGCAGATCGCTGCCGATGATGAGATCGAAGCGACCCAGCGCCGTGGTGGTATCTGCCCAACCGGTGCGAATAAAGGGGATGAGGCTGCCTTTGTTGAGCTGCACATTTTCCGCCAGAAAGGCGCCCGCCTCCGGGTGATAATCAGTGGCCGTGATGTCGGCCAGCCTGTGATTGAGCACCAGACTCGCCAATGCGATGCCGCAGCCCACCTCCAGGATCCGCAAGCCAACTATCTCGTACTCCACCATCAGATGTGCCAGCACATTGCCGGAATCCCAGACGATACCGAATAGCGGCCAGAAGGCTGAAGAGATGCCGAGCGCCTCTGCCTCCCCCTCGTCATCGGAGAATTGCTGGTTGTCGCGCAGGGTGCGCAGGTGGATGTCGAGTTCGCCAAACTCTATGGTGTGATAGCGCAGACGCACAACAGACATGGGAGTCCTTGGTCGGAATGCCGCCAGATCCACAAGAGCATGAATGCGATCGGCATAGCCCATGCTACGCAGCATACGGTCAGATTAGCTATCTATATCCCGACCATCGGCCGACAACGAGTTTCAGGCGAGCCCACCACTGCTTGGTTTGTAACAAAATGATTTTTCCCGATCCGGGCAACAGCCTTTATCATTGTCTGGGTCGTCACCTCCCGTGACCTTGCATCATTGCCTCCATACCCCGTCGGCTCATGCCGCCCCGAGATGAGAACCATTGCCTATGAAGTCATTTATCCGGCAAGAGATTGCCCTGCCCGTTGGCCTGCTAACCCTGCTGTTCTTCAAGACCACAGGGAGCGAGCTGCTGACAGAGGCGACTCCGCTCGGGATTTATCTGCCTGTCTCGGCGGCGCTGCTTGCCATCGTCACCTGGGCCATTTTCTCTGTGGTGCGCCACTCGGATGCCCTCGCCATCAAGCTGGGTGAACCCTTCGGTACCCTTATCCTGACGCTCTCCGTCATCTCGCTGGAAGTGGTGATGATCTCCTCCGTCATGCTCACAGGCGACCCCAATCCCGTGATGGCCCGCGATACCATGTTTGCAGTGGTGATGCTGGTCACCAATGGCCTGGTGGGCTTCACCCTGCTGTTTGGCGGCTGGCGCTACCACACCCAGAGCTTCAATCTGGATGGGGTCAAATCCTATCTGGTCGCCATCATACCGCTGGCGCTACTCTGTCTGGTGCTGCCCAACTTCACCCGGGGTGGCACCATTGGCAGCATGTCGAGCCCCATGTCCTGGATGCTGATCATCATCTCCATCCTGCTCTATGGTATCTTCCTGCTGATCCAGACCCGCAGCCACAGCCACTTCTTCGTCGACAGCGACCACGAGGATTACGAGGAGCACCACGGCCCGCTGCGCAGCAACGTCTATCACACCATACTGCTGCTCGCCTATCTGGTGGTGGTGGTCCTGCTGGCCAAGACCCTGGCCGTGCCCATCAACTTCGGCGTGAAGATCATGGCGGCGCCTCCTGCGCTGGGTGGCTTTATCGTGGCCTGTATCGTACTGGCCCCCGAGGCAGTCGGTGCCATCAAGGCAGCCTTCAACAACCAGTTGCAACGGGCCATGAACCTCTATTTCGGCTCTGTGCTGGCTACCATAGCCCTGACAGTACCGGCCGTGCTGTTCATCGGCGCCATGCTGGGCCAGGAGGTGCGCCTCGGCCTCTCCGCCGCCGACATGGTACTGCTCGTCACCACGCTTATGGTCTGCAAAGTCACCTTCAGCAGCGGCCGCACCAATGTGCTGCACGGCGCTACCCACCTGGTGCTGTTCGTGGTTTATCTGTTCCTGATGTTTGAACACGAATAACCCGCGCCAGCCAACACCAGAAACGAAAAGACCGCCCGATGGGCGGTCTTTTGCTATGAGCCGAATGGGGGCTTAGAGGCTAGGCAGCACACCGACCGGGATCAGGTCGTTGTAACTCGCCCTGGCCAGCAGCGCAGCCGCCGCCTCTATGTCCGGCGAGAAGTACCTGTCCTTGTCGTAGAAGCTCACCTCTGCCCGCAGCCGGCCCTTGGCCTGCTCCAGCAGCGCTGTGGTGCGCAGCGGAGCACGGAAATCCAGCCCCTGGGCAGCTGCCAGCAGCTCGACGGCCAGTATGCCACGGGTGTTCTCCGCCATGTCCGCCAGTCGGCGAGCGGCAAAGGTAGCCATGGAGACGTGATCTTCCTGGTTGGCGGAAGTGGGCAGGCTGTCCACCGAGGCCGGGTGAGCCAGGCTCTTGTTCTCGGAGGCGAGCGCCGCCGAGGTGACCTGGGCGATCATGAAGCCCGAGTTGACGCCGCCGTTGTTGACCAGGAAGGCGGGCAGGCCCGACATGCGGGAATCGATCAGCAGCGCCATGCGGCGCTCTGACAGCGACCCGATTTCGGCGATGGCCAGGGCCAGGTTGTCGGCGGCGAAGGCCACGGGCTCTGCGTGGAAGTTGCCACCTGAGAGGATCTCCTCATCCTCGGCGAACACCAGCGGGTTGTCGGAGACTGCATTGGCCTCGCACACCAGCACCTCGGCGGCGTGACGGATCTGGGCCAGACAGGCCCCCATCACCTGGGGCTGGCAGCGCAATGAGTAAGGATCCTGCACCTTCTCGCAGTTGTGATGGGACATGCCGATCTCGCTGCCATCCACCAGCAGGTGACGATAGCAAGCCGCGGCATCGATCTGGCCACGCTGACCGCGCACCTCATGGATGCGGGCATCGAACGGACGACGACTGCCCAGCGCCGCCTCCACACTCATGGCGCCTATGGTGATGGCGCCGGCGAACAGATCTTCGGCGTGGAACAGGCCTTCCAGCGCGAACGCCGTGCTGGCCTGGGTACCGTTGAGCAGGGCCAGTCCCTCCTTCGGCGCCAATGAAATAGGCTCGAGACCCGCGATCTTCAGCGCCGTGGCAGCGTCCATCAGCTCGCCCTTGTGGCGGGCCTTGCCCTCCCCGATCAGCAGGCAGCTCATGTGAGCCAGCGGCGCCAGATCGCCGGAGGCGCCGACGGAGCCCTTCTTCGGCACCACAGGATAGACTTCGGCGTTGATGAGGGTCATCAGCGCCTCAAGCACAGTCAAGCGGATGCCGGAGAAGCCCCGCGCCAGCGAGTTGACCTTGAGCACCATCATCAGCCGCACTGTGGCGTCATCCATGTAGGTACCGATGCCGGCGGCGTGGGAGAGCACGATTGAGCGCTGCAATTCGTCCAGCTGCTCCACCGGAATGCGGGTGTTGGCCAGCAGGCCAAAGCCGGTGTTGATGCCATACACAACGCGGTTTTGCTCGATCACCTTGGTGACCACGGCTGCGGAGGCGCGGATCCCCGGCAGCGCGGCCGGATCCAGGCTGAGATGGACCGGCTCGCGGCTGACGCGGCGCAGGGTGTTGAGGCAGAGCTTGCCCGGTAACAGATTGAGTTCAAACATCTTATTTAACCCCTTTGGCCGTTGCAGTCAGCATCGGCAGATCCAGTTTCGCATCATGGGCACAGTTGATGGCAATCTCGTAACCGGCATCCGCATGGCGCATCACGCCGGTGGCCGGATCGTTGCGCAGCACGCGGCCGACCCGCTTGGCGGCGTCCTCTGTGCCGTCACAGACAATCACCACACCCGAGTGCTGGGAGAAGCCCATGCCCACGCCGCCACCGTGGTGCAGGGAAACCCAGGTCGCGCCACCGGCCGTGTTGAGCAGGGCGTTGAGCAGCGGCCAGTCGGAAACGGCATCGGAGCCATCCATCATGGATTCGGTCTCCCGGTTCGGGCTGGCCACAGAGCCGGAATCCAGGTGGTCGCGGCCAATCACGATCGGCGCCTTCAGCTCGCCATTTTTCACCATCTCGTTGAAGGCCAGGCCGAGGCGTACCCTGTCCTTGACCCCGACCCAGCAGATCCGCGCCGGCAGGCCCTGGAAGGCGATGCGCTCGCGGGCCATGTCGAGCCAGTTGTGCAGGTGGGGATCGTCCGGGATCAACTCTTTGACCTTCTGATCCGTCTTGTAGATATCTTCCGGATCGCCGGACAGCGCCACCCAGCGGAAGGGACCAATCCCCTCGCAGAACAGCGGGCGAATATAAGCAGGCACGAAGCCGGGGAAGTCGAAGGCGTTTTTCACCCCTTCTTCCAGTGCCATCTGGCGGATGTTGTTGCCGTAATCGAGGGTCGCCGCGCCACGGGATTGCAGGGTCAGCATGGCTTCCACCTGACGGGCCATGGAGTGACGTGCCGCCTGGTTCACTTCCTGGGGCGCGGATTTTTGCAGCTCGCGCCACTGGGCAACGCTCCAGCCCTGGGGCAGGTAGCCGTGGATGGGGTCGTGGGCCGAGGTCTGGTCGGTCACCACGTCCGGGGTGATGCCACGGGCCACCAGCTCGGCAAAGACATCGGCGGCGTTGCCGAGCAGGCCGATGGAAACGGCGGTGCCGCTCTGTTTGGCTTCCTCGACCATGGCCAGCGCCTCATCCAGGCTGTGAGCCTTCTTGTCGACGTAGCGGGTCTTGAGGCGAAAATCGATGCGGGTCTCGTCGCACTCGACGGCAATCATGGAGAAGCCGGCCATGGTGGCGGCCAGCGGCTGTGCACCCCCCATGCCACCCAGACCGCCGGTCAGGATCCAGCGCCCTTTGGGTTCGCCGTTGAAGTGCTGATTGGCCACCGCGAAGAAGGTTTCGTAGGTACCCTGCACGATTCCCTGAGTGCCTATGTAGATCCAGGAGCCGGCCGTCATCTGGCCGTACATCATCAAGCCTTTCTTATCCAGCTCGTTGAAGTGTTCCCAGTTGGCCCAGTGGGGCACCAGGTTGGAGTTGGCGATCAGTACCCGAGGCGCATCCTTGTGGGTCTGGAACACCCCGACCGGCTTGCCCGATTGCACCAGCAGGGTCTCGTCCTCCTCGAGCCGGGTCAGCACCTCGACAATCTTGTCGTAGCAGGCCCAGTTGCGGGCGGCGCGGCCGATACCGCCATAGACCACCAGGGATTGGGGATGCTCGGCTACTTCCGGATCCAGGTTGTTCATCAGCATCCGCAGCGGCGCCTCGGTGAGCCAGCTCTTGGCGGTCAGCGTGGTACCACGGGAGGCACGGATGACACGACTCGGATCCTGACGGGGATCCAGGTGTTGCTCAGACATACACACTCCTTGTTTTATCAATGCAGCAGCATGGCGACCTGCCCTAGGCAGAGCGCTACTTGGTTAACTGATGGACCAGCCGGGCGGCCACGCGGGCGCTGCGGTTATCCTGATCCAGGTTCGGGTTGTACTCGGCCAGATCGGCGAGCCGCAGCTTGCCGCTGGCCCGGATATGGGCGATCAGGGGTTCGATGACAGCCAGCTCGACGCCGCGGGCGGCGGGGGCACTCACCCCCGGCATGACGGCGCCGGGCAAGACGTCGAGATCGATAGTCAGATAGAGGTGGTCACACTGGGCGATAAAGCTATCCAGCCCGCTTAGCAAGGCGGGCAGACTACGCTCGCTCATGGCCTCATCTTTCACATACCAGACCCCCAAGGCGTCGGCCCTTGCAAAGAGCGCCTGCGTATTGGCGGTCTCGGCCACCCCCAGGCAGGCGTAATGGAAAGGCGTTCCCTGAGCAGTACACTGCTCGGCGATCTGGAAGAAGGGGGTGCCGGAACTCGCCTGCTCCACCTTACGGCGCAGGTCGAAGTGGGCATCGAAATTGATGATGCCGACCCTGCCCTGACCGACCAGATGACGGTTGAGACCGCTCCAGCTGCCGAACGCCACCTCGTGACCGCCTCCCAGCACCAGCGGGAAGTGTCCCTCATCCAGCAGGCTCGCCACCCGCTCGGCCAAGAGGGCATGAGCGGCATCGAGATCGCCGTCGTCGCAGGTCAAATCCCCGCTGTCATAGACGGGACGGGTCAGATGCCAGGCACTGTTGGCCAGCAGAGTGCGGATCGCCAGCGGTGCGCCAGCGGCCCCCACGCGCCCCTTGTTGCGGCGCACCCCCTCGTCGCAGGCAAAGCCCACCAGGGCGACGCCGGGTTCAGCCGTCCCGCTCAGCGGCCAGGCCTTCACCTTGTCGTGCCAGCGCAGGGCGAGCTCGCCATCTTCCGGATCCTGGCGCCCCTGCCAGACCGACATATGGGGCAAGCTGAACTTATCCATGCAGCGTCTCCTCCCCGTTGACGACCCGGCTCACCAGCTGATCGACCCCGATGAGGTAACTCAGCTCGGCCGGGTGCGCGCAGTTCCAGATCAAAAAATCGGCCAGCATGCCCACTCTCAACTGCCCCAAACGCTCCTGCTCGCCAAGCGCCCGTGCGGCGTTGCGGGTCACCCCGACCATGGCCTCGACCGGGTTCAGACCGAACAGGGTGCAGGCCATGTTCATGGCCATGCGTAGCGACACAATCGGGGCAGTGCCCGGGTTGATATCGGAGGAAACCGCCATGGGCACATGGGCCTTGCGCAGGGCGGCGATGGGGGGCAGCTTGGTCTCTTTCAGGAAATAGAACGCTGTGGGCAGCAGGGTGGCGACCACGCCACGGTGGGCCAGTGCCTGGATCCCTTCCTGATCCAGATGCTCCAGATGATCCACCGAGAGGGCACCAAAGTTGGCGGCCAGCGCACTGCCTCCCAGGTTGGAGAGCTGCTCCATGTGGCCCTTCACCGGCAGACCGTATTGATCCGCAGCCAGATAGACCTGCTCGGTCTGGGCCAGCGAGAAGCCGATGTGCTCGCAGAAAACATCCACCGCATCCGCCAGACCCGCCTCGGCAGCCGCAGGGATTATCTCCTGGCAGATGGTCTCGACCCAGGAGTCGGGATCGTCGCGATATTCGGGCGGCACCGCATGGGCCGCCAGCAGGGTGGTCTTGACCCGAATGGGCAGAACCTCCCCCAGTCGGCGGGCGACCCGCAGCATCTTGAGCTCATCTTCCAGGGTGAGGCCGTAGCCGGATTTGATCTCCACCGTGGTGACCCCTTCCCGGATCAGCGACTTGATCCTGGCCGCCGCCAGCGTGAACAGCTGCTCCTCGCTGGCCTCACGGGTCGCACGCACAGTGCTGATGATGCCACCGCCCTTGCGGGCGATTTCGGCATAGGGCACCCCTTTCTGGCGTAGCTCGAACTCTTCGGCCCGGCTGCCGGCAAAGATAAGGTGGGTGTGGCAATCGATGAGGCCCGGGGTTGCCAGCTTGCCCTTCATGTCCTGCCAGTGGGCAGGATAAGGGCCCTTGAGATCCTGCATGGGCACCAGAGCGTGGATCTTGCCCTCATGAACGCCGAGGGCGTGGGGTTCCAGCAGACCGTAGTCAGCCAGATCGGGGCGCAGGGTGGCGGGTGTCACGTTGAGCCAGACCCGCTCGCAGTTCAACAGTTCCTTGTTCATACCGACCTCTAAATGTATATACATTAACTTATATCCGATCTCTGTCAGGAAAGAAAGGATCAAGTTCACATCTTGATAACAGCGCTTTCATTAGAGTTTAAGCACAAAAAAGCCCACCATGAGGTGGGCTCTGTTAAAACAATATGTATATACAATTAACTGAGACTGGTCTTGGAACTCAGCTTGTAGCGGGAGCCTGGCGAGAGCAGACGGGCATAGGAGACCAGATACCCTTCCGACCAGGTACGGCGGTGCAGCAACAGGCAGGGGGTATCGACACGCACTTGCAGCAGACCGGCTTCACCGGCACTCGGCAACACGGCCTCTACCACATGCTCCATCTCGGAGAGAGGACAGACGTCCATCAGGTAGCGATTCGGGGTCTGTTGAGTGAAATCCTGCTCGCCATAACCGGGCAGACGCTCGGCATCGACGAAGCGCTCCTCCAGTTGCAGCGGCTCCCCATCGGCCTGATGGACGATGAGGCTGTGGAAGATGGCAGCACCGACTCTCAGCCCGAGCTGGACCGCCACCTTCTCGTCGGCGGCCTGGCGTTGCAACCGGATCACCCGGGCGCTGTACTGGCTGCCCCGCTCGGCGATCTCGTCAGCTATGTTGCGAATGGCCAGCAGGGGCGACTCGGTACGCCTGTCCGCCACGAAGCTGCCGGAACCGGCGGTGCGCACCAGCCAGCCCTCGGCCACCAATTCGCGCAGTGCCTTGTTGACCGTCATGCGGCTCACGGCAAACTGCTCGCACAGGGCGGCTTCGGTCGGGATCCTGTCTCCCGCCTGATAGTGGCGTTCACGGATCCCGTCCAGGATGTGCTGCTTGATCTGAAGATAGAGGGCTGGCGCCAACGGCAGGCTCCTCAGCGACGGCGGTGGGGCGGACGCATGTCCGGCCAGGCGCGGTAAACATCGGGGATCTGATCCGGGCCGCTGACGCAGAGATCCAGATCGTGCAGCAGACCGTCCTTGATGCCATAGATCCAGCCGTGCACCGCCAGCTCCTGCCCCTTGCGCCAGGCATTCTGGATGATGGTGGTATGGCAGACGTTGGCAACCTGCTCGGCCACGTTCAGCTCGCACAGGTAATCGAAACGCTCATGCTCATCTTCGATGGCATCCAGCTGTTCGCGATACTTGAAGTAGACATCCTTGATGTTGCGCAGCCAGTTGTCGATGAGCCCCAGCTCCTGGTTCTGCATCGCCGCCTTGACGCCACCGCAGCCATAGTGGCCGCAGATGATGATGTGCTTCACCTTGAGCACCTCGACCGCGTATTGCAGCACCGAGAGGCAGTTGAAATCGGTGTGCACCACCAGATTGGCGACATTGCGGTGGACGAACACATCCCCCGGCAGCAAGCCCATCAGCTGGTTGGCGGGAACCCGGCTGTCGGAGCAACCGATCCAGAGGTATTCAGGGGCCTGCTGGGCGGAGAGGGTAGCGAAGAAATTCGGATCCTCGGCCTTGATCCGTTCCGCCCACTCGCGGTTGTTGGTAAACAGGTCGTTCAACAGTTTCACTATCTGCTCTCCCTACTGTGGCAGTGGCGGCAACATAACATAGACAAGGGTAATCAAGGCAAGGCCGACCAGATACTCGCGAAACAAAAACAGGGCCATCAGGCCCTGTTTTTGTTTGGGAGGCATCAGGCCTCCATGGCGTCTTTCAGCTTCTTGAGTGCGTTCTTCTCAAGCTGACGCACCCGCTCGGCGGAGACACCATAGGTGTCAGCCAGCTCCTGCAGCGTGGTCTTGCTGTCATCATCGAGCCAGCGAGCACGGATGATGTGCTGACTGCGCTCATCCAGAGTGGCAAGGGCCGAGCTCAGGCGACGGGTCGCATGATCATCCCAGTTGTCGTTCTCGATGGTGGCTGCCAGATCGGAGGATTTGTCTTCCAGATAATGGACAGGGGCAAAGCCGCCTTCGTCTTCATCATCACCGACCAGATCGAACGCCTGATCGTAGTTGCTCATACGCGCTTCCATCTCGGTCACGTCGGTCGGGGAGACCCCCAACTCGGCGGCGACGGCCTGCACTTCGTCATGGCTGAACCAGCCCAGACGCTTCTTGGATTTGCGCAGGTTGAAGAAGAGCTTGCGCTGGGCCTTGGTAGTGGCCACTTTTACCATGCGCCAGTTGCGCAGGACATACTCGTGGATCTCGGCCTTGATCCAGTGCACGGCGAAGGAGACCAGTCGCACTCCGACGGTCGGGTCAAAGCGCTTGACCGCCTTCATCAGGCCGATGTTGCCTTCCTGAACCAGGTCAGCCTGGGGCAGACCGTATCCGGCATAACTCTTGGCGACGTGAACGACAAAACGCAGGTGCGACATGACCAGCTGACGGGCAGCCTCGAGATCGCCACCCTGCTGCAAACGCTCAGCCAGCTCACGCTCTTCCTCTGCGGTCAGCACAGGAATCGAATTTACTGCCTGGATATAGCCTTCCAGACTACCTTGCGGAATCAGAGCCATAGTGCGTTGCAATGAAGTTCCCATTTTTTACCTCTTTCTTTTCAATCGAACCAGTCTAACACCCTGAGAGGGTCTGTCTACTGACCGGATATCATTCTGCGGCCCACATCAAACACTGTGCCCAGTTTGAACTCGGGCTATCTTAGGCCGGCAGGATGAATCATGAATGAACAGTCAAAAAAAGGGGGTCACAATCAAGGACCCCCGAAAAGTAGCATGCTAAGTCCATTGTTGCGGAGCTCGCAACCTTCACATGCTTGCCAAGTCAGACGAGCAAGGCAGAGGGGCCACACCCGTATAAGTTCTTCAGCACTTGTAGACTGCTTATAAATCAGAAGGTTCACCGGATCCAGAGCAGATCCTGAATATAGCTGTTAATCAGATTACTCCGAGAACAGTGGCCGAGCCAGAAACGGCAATTCTTTTACTTGATCCAGCTCTCAAAATCCAGCGCTTTGAAACGCTGATAAATTAATCAGGATGGTTCTATGTCACGAATGTGGCGATGTACCGAGAACCAGGAAGCGATCAGCCCCAGCAAGGCACCCAGCAAGACCAGATTGATCCCGTCTATCGCCCCCATGCCCACCAGCCGGAAATTGCTGTTGTAGAGCCCGGCCAGCTCCTTCACCACACCCTCGCTCCAGATCACCATGACTTCGGTCAACCACCAGGCCAGCATGCCGCCGATGACCCCGAACCAGATGCCGGTATAAAGGAAGGGACGGTGGATGAAGGCGTCAGTCGCCCCCACCAGCTTGAGCACTTCGATCTCGGAGCGCTGGTTGAGGATGTTCAGGCGCAGGGTATTGCCGACGATCAGCAGCACAGCCGAGAGCAACAGCACGGCGATGCCTGTGATGGTATGGCGCAGCAGGTTCATGATCCCCTGCAACCGGGTCAGCCACTGCAGATCCAGCTTGCCCTGCTCAACCCCGTCTTCGTTGTTAAGCTTGCCGAGCAGCTCGGCGGCCCCTTCCGGATTCTGCCAGCGGGGATCCGGAATGACGCTCAGCACGGGCGGCAAGGGGTTGCTGTCCAGATAGTCGAGGGCATCGCCGAAGCCGGAGATCTCGCGAAACTCTTTCAGCGCCTCCTCCCGGCTCATGTAGGTGACGGATTCCACCTCGGGATAGAGCAGGATCCGCTGCTTCATGTCGAGAATGCTCTGCTCTGGCAGATCCTTGCGCAGATAAAGAGAAATCTGGGAGCTGGTCTGCCAGCTGCCTTCCACCACTTCGGCGTTTTTCAGCAAGACGTGGAAGCAGGAGGGCAGCGCCAGGCTGACGCCGAGCACCGCCAGGGTCATCAGGGAGGCGAGCGGATTGCGCCACAGCTCCCCCAGACTGGCAAATGCCTGACGCACGTGATCTACCCCGTACATCATCAGACGGCGCAGCGGCGGTTGTTTATGACGAACGATAGCCATCAGAGCTCCTCCCCCGCCGAATACATCCGGCCCGCCTTGAGGGTCAGGGTGCGGTAGCGCATACGGGCAATCAGCCCCAGATCATGGGTCGCAATGAGTACCGAGACCCCGAAGCGGTTGAACTCCTCGAACAGCCGCATGATATCCATGGAGAGCTGGGGATCCAGGTTGCCGGTCGGCTCATCCGCCAGCAGCAACGGCGGCTTGTTGACGATGGCACGGGCGATGCCGACCCGCTGCTGCTCACCACCGGAGAGCATACGCGGCTGGTAGCGCTCCTTGCCGAGCAAGCCCACCTTGTCCAGCGCCGCCGCAACCCGCTTGTTGATGTCTGCATGACTGTAACCATCGATCACCAGCGGCAGGGCCACGTTGTCAAACACGGTTCTGTCCATCAGCAGACGGTGATCCTGGAAGATCATGCCGATCTGGCGACGCACATAGGGGATATCCCCCCGCTTGATATGGCTGACATCGTCGCCGTGAAAGAAGACACGGCCATCGGTCGGTCGCTCCATCACGCCAATAAGCTTCAAAAGGGTACTCTTGCCAGCCCCCGAGTGCCCGGTCAGGAAGGCCATCTCCCCCTTGTGCAGGTGAAAGCTGACCTTCTGCAACGCCTGATGGCCGCCGCTGTATACCTTGCTGACCTTATCAAAACGAATCATAACGGATCCCTGACATTGACATGCCCCGACCTGAGTCGGGGCATGTGGCGCTTACTCCTCGCGACTGAAGAGTGCCTCGATAAAGTCGTTGGCGACGAAGGGGCGCAGATCGTCGATCCCCTCGCCCACCCCGATATAACGGATCGGGATCTGGAACTTGTCGGCCACCGCGAAAATGACGCCGCCCTTGGCGGTGCCATCCAGCTTGGTGAGGACGATACCGTCCAGACCCACGGCTTCGCTGAACAGCTTGGCCTGGCTCAGGGCGTTCTGACCGGTGCCTGCATCCAGCGTCAGCATGATCTCGTGAGGTGCTTCTTCATCCAGCTTCTTCATCACCCGCACCACTTTCTTGAGCTCTTCCATCAGATTGCTCTTGTTCTGCAGGCGACCGGCAGTATCGGCGATCAGCACGTCGGCACCGCGGGAACGGGCAGCCTCAATGGCGTCATAGATGACGGAGGCAGAATCGGCACCGGTATGCTGGGCGATCACGGGTATGTTGTTGCGCTGACCCCATACCTGCAGCTGCTCGACGGCAGCGGCACGGAAGGTATCGCCAGCGGCCAGCATGACGCTCTTGCCTTCGGCCTGGAACTGCTTGGCCAGCTTGCCGATGGTGGTGGTCTTGCCGACACCGTTCACCCCGACCATCAGGATCACATAGGGCTTCTTGCTGGTGTCGATCACCAGCGGCTGCTCGACCTGGGCCAGCATGGCGCCCATGTCCTGCTTGAGCAGGCCGTAGAGTGCCTCGGCATCCTTGAGCTGCTTGCGATCCGCATGCTGCACCAGGCCATCTATGATGCGACGGGTGGTATCGACCCCCAGATCGGCGGTCAGCAGCTGGGTTTCCAGCTCCTCAAACAGATCGTCATCGATCTTCTTGCCACTGAACAGACCGAAGAAACCGGAACCGATATTCTCTTTGGTACGCACCAGACTGCGCTTGAGACGGGCAAAGAAACCCTCCCGCTGCGGCTTGTCCTGAGTGTCATCATCCACTTTGGCGGCAAGCGGCAAGGCAGCCAGTGCGGCGGCTTCAGCCTCCATCTCGGCAACCAGGCGAAGATCTTCCGCTCTCTGGGCCTCTTTGGCGATACGAGCCTCTTCGGCGGCCTGGGCTTCGGCGGCAATACGAGCCGCTTCTGCGGCCTGCGCTTCGGCAGCAAGACGAGCGGCTTCTGCGGCCTGCGCTTCGGCAGCAACACGGGCGGCTTCTGCAGCCTGCACTTCGGCGGCAATACGAGCCGCTTCTGCGGCCTGCGCTTCGGCAGCAACACGGGCGGCTTCTACAGCCTGCACTTCGGCAGCAACACGGACGGCTTCTACGGCCTGCGCTTCGGCAGCAACACGGGCGGCTTCTGCAGCCTGTGCCTCGGCGGCAACACGGGCGGTCTCGACAGCCTGTGCTTCAACGCGCGCTTGCTCGATCAGCAATTCGTTGACGATGACGGGTTCCAGTTCGGAAGCACACTCCTCCACGACCAGCGGAGCCACGTCCAGCTCAGTGGGAGGGCAATCGTCATCATGAAGTGGAGCGCCAGCATGCAGGGCATCATTTTGTGCACTGGCCTGCAATTCATGCACCACGACCGGCGTAGTATCAGAAACGGGAGCGGGGGAAGCAGTGACCTCAGGCTCAGCGGTAACAGGGGTGGCTTGGGGTGTCTGTGGTTGGACAGCCTCAGCCTCTTCTTTCTTGCGGCCGAAACCCAGCCAGGAAAACAAACCTTTTGCCATCTAAAAAATACTCACTTCGTTGGCTGACTGCTAAGATAGCCGTCCCTCGGCGGGTCGGCATAAAAATGAACCGCCTTATACTACCACTTTATTTTCTGACGACGAAACGCGATGCCCAGAGTGAAAGCCAGCCGTAACATCCCGAACAAGAGCCCGGCCCCGCAGGGGAAATCGGGCTTTGTAAGAATCATCAGCGGCCAGTGGAAGGGCCGCAAATTGCCGGTCAAGGATGTAGAAGGGCTCAGACCCACCACGGATCGCGTCAAGGAGACCATCTTCAACTGGCTGGCTCCCCATGTGCGTGGCGTTCGCTGTCTCGATCTGTTTGCCGGCAGCGGCGGCCTGGGGCTGGAGGCGCTGTCGCGCTATGCCGAGCAGGTCACTCTGGTCGAGATGGACAAAGGTGCCGCCGACCAGATCAGAAAGAACCTGACCGCCCTTGGCAGCAGCAAGGGCCTGGTGATCCAGTCCGATGCCGTCAGTTGGCTGCAAGGCCCGGCCACCCCGTTCGACCTGGTGTTCCTGGATCCGCCGTTTCGGCGCGAGCTGCTGCCCCGGGTGTGCGATTTGCTGGAACAGCACGGCTGGCTGGCACCGGATGCTCTGATCTATCTGGAGCGGGAGAAAGAGATGGCCGACCTGGCGTTGCCCGCCAGCTGGCAACTGCTCAAGGACAAGCAGGCCGGTCAAGTCTGCTATCAACTCTATCTGCGGGAGGTGAGCAATGAAGCGGATGTTTAATCTGTTGGCGATGGGGCTGACCCTGTTCTTCTGGTTCGGCGTGCTGGTCAGTCTGGTGGCTCCGCTACCCGGCAAGCTGAATGATCTTTTGCCGATCTGCGGCCTGCTCATCGCCCTGGTCCACCTGGTGCAGGCCAGCATGGTCAAGTCTGCCTGCAAACCCTACTTCGTGGTCACCCGGCTCGAAGTCATACTGATACTGGTGTTCGGCGTCTTCGGCATGGCTGATATCCGCGCCCGACTCAAAGCCATCATAGAAGCCAAACAGCACGGTACAGATATCAACAGCACCGACTGATGCCGGCACTGTCATGGTTCAGGAAGGAGTGCTGGTCACTCCTTCTCTTTTTTCCCCACACTGATACCCAGCTTGATCGACAACACGGCGAGCAGCAACAGCATCATGATGAGCGAGAAGAAATTGCTGCCAAGCTCGGGATACTGCACCTTGACCAGCGCCGCATGCCCGAACCCGCCGATGAAGAAGCAGAGCAGCATGCAAACCGGGGTATTGCCCTCCAGCGAGACATGGCGGTAGTGCTGATAGAGCTGATAAGCCGCAAGCACCAGAGCAATCATGGGAAAGAAGGAAAAGGGCACCACAGGCTCGGTCAGGGCCGACAGGGAGGCATCGCCACAGATACCAACGAGCAGGGCCAGCAGCAGGGGTTTCTTCGGGATCAGATTCTGGTCATGCATGGAGCTGTCCATCCTGTTGACTTAAGAGAGAGGTTCACGGCGCTTCTGGTTCTGAACTTCGGCGCCCATGGCGATCATGCGCAGCTGGCGTATGGTGCGATCTGACAGGGCCCGACACTCCTCGCTCGTCATGTCGAGTGCATCGGCACCGGCGCTGAAGACGATGGTCACCATGGCCTCGGCCTGGATGTAGGCCTCCTCCCGCGGAGCCCCCGAGGTCGCTTCAAGGTAGTCGGTCAGCTCGGCAATGAAGTGCTGGATCTCCCGTGCCACCGCCTGACGAAATGCAGCCGAGGTACCGGAACGCTCCCGCAGCAGCAGCCGGAAGATATTCGGGTTGTTCTCGACAAATTCCATGAAAGTCTGCACCGAGGTGCTGATGACACTGCCACCACCCGCGATGCGCTGGCGAGCCTGACGCATCAACTGGCGCAGGGTCAGGCCCCCTTCATCCACCAGCGTCAGGCCCAGCTCCTCCATGTCGCGAAAATGGCGATAGAAGGAGGTCGGTGCTATGCCGGCCTCCCGAGCCACTTCCCGCAAACTGAGGTTGGAAAAACTGCGATTGGCGCACAGTTGGCTGAACGCCGCATCGATCAGAGTACGCCGGGTTTTTTCTTTTTGTTGCGCGCGAATACCCACGAAAACAGTCACCTTCAGGTTATCGAGGCCAAATGATAACCCGAAGGCCGAGCCAGGATCAGGTTTGTCTCCTACTTTTTTACCATTGACCCGAATTCTTGCTACATGGAGAATGGCGCACAGCTGTTCGCTGAAAGGAACCGAGTGAGATGGAACGCCCACCTATCATCATGACCAACACCCTGCTGTTTGCCCTCTCCGGGCTGACCGCACTGATCGCCGTGCCCTGGTACGGTATGACCCATGGCTATGACCTCTGGCAGTGGAGCTGCTTCCTGCTGCTGTTCTGTTACAGCGGCATCTCCATCACAGCCGGTTATCACCGCCTCTGGTCGCACAAGGCCTACAAGGCCCACCGGATCCTGCAGTGGATCTTCGCCATCGGCGGCGCCCTCGCCCTGCAGAACTCTGCCCTGCACTGGTCTTCCGATCATCGCCGTCACCATCGCCATGTGGATGACAACCTGAAGGATCCCTACAGCGCGGGTCGCGGCTTCTGGTATTCCCACATTGGCTGGATGCTGCGCGAGTACCAACGCGAGATCTATAACGATTACAGCAACGTGCGGGATCTGCAGAACAACCCCATTGTTGCCTTCCAACACAAGCACTATCTGGCGCTGACCCTGGCCACCAATCTGGGCATTCCGCTGCTGCTGGGGCTTGTCCACGGCGATCTGCTCGGCATGCTGCTGCTGGCAGGGGTGCTGCGCATGGTGATGACCCACCACACCACCTTCTTCATCAACTCCCTGGCCCACATCTGGGGCAGTCAGCCATTTACTGACCGCAACACGGCACGGGACAACGGCATCCTGGCCTTCTTCACCTTCGGCGAGGGTTATCACAACTTCCACCACCTGTTCGAAAACGACTACCGCAACGGCATCCGCTGGTGGCAGTTCGATCCCACCAAGTGGCTGATCCGCAGCGCCTCCTGGTGCGGGCTGGCCCGGGATCTGAGGTCCTGCCCGGAAGAGCGGATCGAACAGGCAAGACTTGAGATGCAGCTTAAGCGCGCCCAGGCCAAATTGCGCAAACGCGAAGACAGGGAACTGTGGCAGGCATTGTTGCAGGAGGAGTACGACAAACTGAGCCAGCAGTTGCAGCTCTACTATGCCAGCCGCAAGTCTCTGCTGGAGCAGCGCAAACGCAAGGCGCTGGCCCGCTACGACAAGCTGAAACTGCAACTGGAGTATCGCAACCTGCACGACGGCTTCGTTGCCAGCAAGCGCAACTGGAGCCGGTTGCTGGCGGGCATCGCCTGAGTTACAGGCCCCGCCACAGCACACAGAGACCGCCAACCGGCGGTCTTTTTATGGGCACAAACTTGGGGTCTGGCCATAAAAATGGGGTGACATTTCCATGTCACCCCCTCGCAAATAGCATGTTCCATATTGGAGTCCGGTCCTGCCGGGTTCTGCCCTGTTTCTTGAGTTTCCGCTACCCATCCGAATCAGGTGCCTGCTGGAGCGATCCAACTGGCGGTTCCCTTCACGACCTTTTTCCACACGATGGACGAGCCGCCGTGTTTGTCCTTGCGATTGAAATATTACGCACTTAAATAAAATAAAAAACCGTTTTATTCAGTCTGCCATGCAAGCGACAGTGCGCTACCAGAATTCCTACACAAGAACAATCTGATTGAAAACAATACGATAAGGCAGAATATCGCCTTTGGATGGCAAACGTTATCCTCTAAGGCGCACAAGGCTTTACGAGATCTCGCACACGCTCACAACCAGCGTTGCAAGGGCAACCAGTCACTCATCTTCGCCAACAGCCGGCGCAGGGTTGAGTGAGGGGCAGCCACTGAATGAGCAGACAGCTGCTGCCAGTGTGTCAGCCACTGCTGCAGCTCGGCGCAGAGCGCTGGGCACTCGAGATGCAGCATCAATTCGGTGTTGAGCATCAGGGATCGAGGATCCAGATTGAAGCTGCCAAGCAGCGCCTCCCCGTCCCCGATCAGGATCAACTTGGCATGCAGGCTGAGGGTATCCCCCTCCAGCTCGGACAGCGCTATCCCCTGCCGGATCATCCAGGGACGATGGCGCCGGTAAGCACCATACACCAGGGGTACATCCGTACTGGCCAGGGAGTTGGTGAGGATCTCGATATTCACCCCAGCCTGACGCTGCTGCCTGAGCCGACGGCGCAACCCTCGGGTCAGGATCAGGTAAGGACTCACCAACTTCAGGGAGCCCGCGTTGTCAGCCAGCTTGCGCCAGAGCAGGGGCGCTGTGGTCGGTCGAGATACCAGCCCCTTGCCGGGTCGGTCGAACCACACCTCGGCCCGCCCCTGATGCCAGGTCAGGGAGACGGGCTCGGCTTCGAACAGACTGGCAGGCAGGTCGTAGACTGCGGCAACGTGCGGATCTGTCATTGTGAGCAGGAAGTCGTTCACCACTGTCACCTCGGCCCGCTGCAGGGGACGGCGCAACAGACGGCGGATCGGGTGACTCCAGCGACTGCGCCAGAATTGGTCGAAGCCCTGTTCTGCCTGCTGGCAGACAGGGCCGCGGCAGGCGAGGTCCAGATCGACGAATCGGGGCGTACCGCCCAGCCCGAAATAGCGGTCACCTATGTTGCGGCCACCGATCACTGCCTGGCTGCCATCCACCAGCAGCAACTTGTTGTGCATGCGGTGATTGATGCGGCGAAAGCTGAGCAGCCCCTCCAGCAGCAGGGTCAGCGGGCGCCAGCCCCGCAACCAGAACGGATTGAACAGCCGCACTTCTATGCCGGGCTGACGCGCGACTATCTCCAGAAAACGGTTGTCACCGGCATAAAGGTCGTCAATGAGCAGCTGTACCCGCACCCCGCGCCGGGCTGCGTGCAGCAACTCGGACAGCAACAGCTTGCCGCTGCTGTCCTCTTCCCAGCTGTAGTACTGGGCCTGGATCCGGCTGCGGGCGTTACGGATCAGCTGGCAACGCACCTTGAGTGCCAGTTCGGGCTGGTCGATCAGTGCAAACTCACCCGGGATCATGGCGTCATCTGCTTGTCATGGAGGAATGGCATAACGCTGGCTACAGGCCTCGTTGGAATGTGGATAAAGGAATTTACCATGGAACTCAGTGATCGCCCTGCCATCAGCTATCGACCGCAAGCCAGCCAGCCGGATCCCTCCCCGACCGGCCAGCTGACACCCTGGTATCTGCAACACAGGGATCAGGGCTGGGAACCCTTTTCTTCTCCCGAGCAGCCCCACTAAAGATCCCCCTGACCGGTGGGGTGATCAGGGCCGGGCCGCCTCGATGGCGGCCGCCTTGCCCTCCAGCTGTGGCAGGCTGAAGCGATAGGCAACATAGTACTTGTAGATGGTACTGACGTAGTTGATGGGGCCCTGCCCCACCTCGTTGGCCACCAGCTGCTCCACGTTGCCAAACCAGACGTTGGGATCCAGCCCGGCGGCTTGCGCCTTGGCCCTGAGTGCCTGTACCCGGTTCGGTCCGGCATTATAGGCAGCCAGTGCAAACAGGTGGCGATTGAGCTGATCCAGCGCAGGATCGTTGAAATAGGTGTCCAGGATCAGCCGCAGATAGCGGCAAGCCGCCTCTACATTGCCCTCCAGACTGGCTAACCTGGCACCACGTATGCCCACCTCGCTGCCGGTACTCGGCAACAGCTGCATGATCCCCACGGCCCCCCGTCCCGAGCGCGCGCCGGTATTGAGCCCAGACTCCTTGTAGGCCAGTGCCGCCAGCATCAGCCAGTCCAGTTGATACTTGTCGGCATACTGCTCAAGCACCTTGCGGATGGTCGAGAGCCGCCCCATGGGATCGGGCGCCAGAATATTGCTCATCTGGTCGCTGCGCACCAGCAACTGGCGCAATGTCATGTCGTTGTAGAGGGAGTGCTTGCCCGTATCGGCCAGGTAACCGTTGACCGCCTTGAGCAGCTCGGGGCTGTTTTTACGCAGGGCCCAGGCACTGCGGCCATTATCCCGCAGCGGGATCAGCTTGTGGGCCCTGAGGCCGCTGATCATCCCAAGCCAGATGCGCCCCTTGAAGCTGTCGGTCACGGTGAGGGGTATGATGCCTGCCGCCACCATCTCCAGCAGATCCACATCCTGCAGGTATTCGGGGACAGTCTCGATATAGATGGGGGGAAGCCCCAGCTCTCGAAACAGCCAGTTGAGCTGGCGCAGACTCTCGTAATAACTGGAGCTGGCCCGCACCCAGACGCGCCGGCCGGAAAGCTGGGTGATACGGTTGAACGTCGGCAGAGCGTGCTGACTCACGATCCACTCTTCGATGGGGGTGATCACCGGATTGGAGAAGGCCACCTGCTCGCGCCGGGTCGGGGTCACCGTCATGTTGGCCGCCACCAGATCACCACGCCCCTCTGTGAGGTAGTCCAGCAGCTTGTCCTGGCGCACCGGTATGTAGATGATCTTGAGCTTGATCTGCTCCCTGGCGAGGTAGGTCTGGTTCAACCAGCGCTCGAAACCCTGCAGCTGATTGACCAGAATGCCGTGCTGGGCGCCTTTATCGAGAAAAAAGAAACCCCGCTCATAGACCACCAGGGCCCTGAGTTCTTTCTTTTGCAGTATATGTTCGAGATCCCCGGGTTGGGGCAAGCGCTGTGGCTTGAGGTCCGCCGCCAGCAGAGGAAGACAGCAGAGGGCCAGCAGGCCCCAGATCCATCGCTGCATCATGATGTAATCGCCTTCTGTGGACCAGGTAGCACCGGACTGTTGGTCAGCAGGATAAGTCGTTATAGAAGGTGGGATTCACGGCAGAGATCTCGCCGCGTCATCATGTGTACGCCTTCTGTTGGCCGACTCCCGCCGGGCAAACCGTCTGTGGGATAACTAACTATAGAACGCAGACCCACAGCAGAAGGGTCAACACGGCAGGCGAACCCGCCGTGTCACTACCGGGCTCAGATAGAGCGGGCGCGCAGCTCGAAAATCAGCTTTTCGGCGGTGCAGGTGAATTGCAACCGGGCCTTCAGGATCACGCCGCTGGCACCCTGGCTCAGCTCGCTGCTGATCATGGCTTCGGCAGTCACCTGCTTGGCCAGCGCCTCATAGGCCGCCAGCTTGGCGCGGGCATCGGCTTCTGTTGCAGCTTCGATCACCAGCTCCATCAGATCGTCACCTTCACCAATGATGGTACCGATCTCGGCAAAACAGCCGCAGCTGTCGCAGGTTTCGTTCAATTCAACTTTCTCGTCTACAGACATACTTCCACTCCTACTTATTTCGGATGATTGGCATCGTCACGCAAGGCGTTACGAAAATCCCTGATGGCGGTGCCCAGATCCTCACCGGCGCCGGCCAGGCGTTTGCTGCCAAACACCACGACCACCACCACGAGCAGGATCAACAAATGCCAGATATGAATTCCACCGAGTCCCATCGGGATACTCCTGACTGATAGATACGCTTTGTTTGTATCAAAAGAAGGCGCAAGGATTGTTGGGCAAAATCAAGACAGGTGCAAGTTTGCAAATAAATCACCAAAAAAATACGGCGACCCAGGGTCGCCGTATGAATTGATGCTACTTGTCCCCTCAACCGCTACATCCTGTACCAGCCGCCATGAAGGCGAGAGACGAACCGAGCATAGGGTCGCCAAGATATGAAAACAAATGGTATAAATTCATCTAAGAATTGAAAGGGATTCATATCATGTTGTTGGAACAGCTGGGGCGTATCGACCTCAATCTATTGATTATCCTGCAAGTTTTGCTGGAAGAGCGGAATGGTAGCCGGGCAGCCCGTCGCCTGCATCTGAGCCAGTCAGCCGTCAGCAAGGCCCTGGGGCGCCTGCGGGAAACCTTCGACGATCCCCTGTTCGTGCGCTCCGCCTACGGGCTGGAACCCACGGCCCGCGCTCTGGTGCTGCAACAGCAACTGCAACCCATACTGCTGTCCCTGGACAACCTGATCCAGCCGCCGGATTTCGAGCCGGCCAGCACAGAGCGGGAGTTTGTGATCGCCAGCATGGACAGCGCCTTCACCCTGTTTGCCCCGCTCTATTTGAGCGAGCTGAAACGCCAGGCACCGGGCATACGGCTGCGCTACGAGGAGTGGACCGAGAACAGCCTGACCGAAATGAGCCAGGGTCAGGTGGATATTGCCTTCACGGTGCGGGAGAACTGCATCAGCTCGGACTTTCGGCTCGATACCTTGCCCAACGCCATCTGCCAGCGGCTGCTCGCCATCGATGATCTCACCTGTCTGGTGCAGCACGATCACCCTGCCCTGCACGAACCCGAATGGGACCTCGCCCGCTACCTGGCCTATCCCCATGTGCAAACCTATTGCGAGGGACGGGATCGCTGGATGCTGGATCACAAGCTGGCGGGGATGGATCTCTACCGCCGGATTGAGGCAACCGTGCCCTCGTTCGAGGCCGCGCTGCGGATGGGCATGCACTCGGACATGATAGTGACCCTCTCCAGACTCTATGCACGCCACGCCACCCAGGTCTATCCGCTGGTACCGCTGCCGCTGCCCATTGCACTCGACAGCATCTCCCACCTGCTCATCTGGCATCAGCGCCACGAAGAGGACCCGGGCCACCGCTGGTTACGGGAGACACTGCTCGCCCTCATCATGAGCAAGCTGGAACCCTCGGCAACCGAGCCCTCCTGACTATCAGCACCGAGCAAGAGAACACCCGGCCTTCCTCATCATGAGTGAGCCGGACACCGCCGCCAACGACTGGCCTGATGATCAGTGTTGGCGAGGGGAGAGCCTGACCGTCAACCCTGACCCGTCACCGCCAGATAGTGGTGGACACCGTCCAGCAGCATCTGCACCGCAATCATCACCAGCAGCATGCCCATCAGGCGCTCCACGGCTATGAGTCCTCGTTCACCCAGCAGCTTGTTGAATACCTCGTAGAACATCAGGATCACTGCGCTGGCACCCCAGGCCATCAACAGAGCCAGCGACCAATCCGTCATCCGGGTCGGCTCCTGGTTTGCCAGCAGCAACAGGGAGGCAAGAATGGACGGACCGGCAATCATGGGGATGGCCATGGGCACCAGGAAGGGCTCCTCGCCCGCCGCCAGCCCGGTCACCCCGCCTTCACTCGGGAAGATCATCTTGATGGCGATGAGGAACAATATGATGCCGCCCGCTATGCTGACTGCCTCCTGGCGCAGATTGAGGAAATTCAGGATCTGCTGACCGGCGAACAGGAAGGCCATCATGATGGCGAGGGAGAACAACAGCTCCCGCATCATCACCTTGCGCCGCCGCTTGGGATCAATATGACGCAGAATCGACAGGAAGACCGGCAGGTTGCCCAGCGGATCCATGATCAGAAACAACATGACGGCAGCGGAGAAAGTGTCCATACAACGCCCAGGCTAAGCCTTCAACAAGGAGGGGAAAGAGGGCGAAATATAACAAAGGCGACGGGATTCGGCGAGCGTCACAGACCGCTCGCCGCAGGGGATCACCCGTGGTTGCAGATCTTGTCGGCGTGGGTCTGGAAACCCTGCTCCGATTCGATGAATTTGCCGCGCTGGGCCAGGAAGGCGATCAGCGCATCAGCATCCATCTCGCTGGCGCTGCAGGTATGGAAACGGGCGTCGGCACCAAAGCGCGCATCGATCGCCTGCTTGAGGCTGGCCCGGGTAAATTGGCCACCCTGTGCCAGCATCATCTCCATCACCTCGTGACCGTGTACCGATTGAGTCATTGCAAACCTCTTTAATAGACATATTTGATGTCCATTAAATCCCGCACCGCCGCTGACGACCTTGATATAGGCCAATAAATTGCCGATTTCCCTCATAGCAAGCTGGTCGTGAGTACCGCTTTGTCGATAATGTGGCAACCTGACAAGGGGATGGCTACACTAACGCCCCTTTTTGCCATCGCAGACAGAATATAAGGACATTGGCGTCATGCTGTTCCATGGATTGGCTTTCAAGCCCTGGCGGATCTGGACCCGCCGTCCCCTCTGGTTGAAAACCCTGATCGGCATGTTGACGGGGATCGGGCTGGGACTCGGCTTCAGTGAGCAGGCGTTGCAGCTCAAGCCCCTTGGCGTCCTGTTCGTCAACACCATACAGATGCTGATGGTGCCGCTCATCTTCTGTTCTGTCATCGCCGGCCTCACCTCCCTGCTCAAGGGCAAGAGCCTGGATCGGATCGGCAGCAAGGCCATAGGCCTCTATCTCTTTTCCACCGCCATCGCCATCTGCATCGGTCTGATGATGGGCTGGCTGCTGGAACCCGGCATGGGCGCCAACATGGGGCCCTATGAGCGGGTCGGCATGGCGGAACAGCCAACCCTGGCCAGCGTGCTGAGCCATCTGGTACCACGCAACCCTGTGCAGGCCATGGTGGATGGCAAGATACTGCAGGTGATCGTTTTTGCGGTCGCCCTCGCCCTCGCCCTCAACGCCACAGGCCGACGCGGTCGCCCCGCCATCCTCTTCTTTACCTCGCTGGCGGAGGGAATGTTCAAGCTGACCCAGATGGTCATGGCGCTGGCGCCCTACGGGGTCTGCGCCCTGATGGCCTGGATGACAGGCAAATACGGGGTGAGTCTGCTCTTGCCGCTGCTCAAGGTGATCGGCGCCGTCTATCTCGGCTGCCTGCTCCATGTGCTTGGCGTCTATAGCAGCCTGCTCATCCTGCTGGCGCGGCTCAACCCGCTGCACTACTTCAAGAGCATCGTCGATGCCCAGGCCGTGGCCTTCACCAGCAGCTCCAGCAGCAGCACACTGCCCATCAGTCTGGCCTGCGCCGAGAAGCGGCTCGGGGTCTCACCCGCCATCACCGCCAAGGTGCTGCCCATCGGCGCCACCATCAATATGGACGGCACCGCCCTCTACCAGGGAGTCACAGCCCTGTTCGTGGCCCAGGCATTTGGCGTGGATCTGCACATGGTGGATTACCTGACCATCATCAGCATCGCCACCCTGGCCAGTATCGGTACCGCAGGCACACCGGGCACTGGGCTCATGTTGCTGACCCTGACGCTTACTGCGGTAGGGTTGCCGCTGGAAGGGGTAGCCCTCATCGCCGGGATCGACAGGATCCTCGACATGGCGCGTACCACGGTCAACGTGTCCGGCGATATTCTGGTGTCCGTGCTGATTGCTCGCAGCGAGAAGGAGCTGGATCTGGCGACCTATCACGACGCCAGCGCAGGAGATGATATCGACTTCACCCTGCGCTGAGGCAGGGTGAGGGATTAACTATCGTGGGGATCGTGATGACAGCGCCAGCAGACCTCAAAGTTGGCGCCGTTCTCCTCCCCGCACTGACCGCAGAGCCAGCCATTGCCCTGGCGCTGCTGATAACGTTCGATGACCCGTCCTGCCTTGCTGCGATCCTGCTCGCGCACCATCAGGGTCACCTGCAACAGATCCACCGGCAGCTCGCCCAGCGCCCCCGACAGGGCCTCGCCGTTGAGTCGCACCAGTACCCCTTCCACTTCCAGCGCCCCTTTCAGGGCATGGGCCTCCAGCGAATGGGAAGCCCGATAAAGATTGATCCATTGATCCATGCCTTCCCCCTGCAACCGCTTGTTGATGCCATGTCTAGCTGACACCATGCCCCTCTTCCATCCTCGGGATCGAACCTGGATCCCATGATCCATGGCTTCCCCGTCCCCTGACCTGCCTGTCACAGCAAGTTGTCTATCCCGTAATCGGCCCCCTGCGCCACCATAAAATCGATAAAGGCCCGCAACTTGCGCGGCATCAGCCGCCGCTCCGGGAACAACAGATAAATCGGCACCTTTGGCTGCTGCCACTCGGGCAGCAGGGGCACCAGGGCGCCGCTGGCAAGCTCCTCATGGCAAAGCATGGCAGGCAGGGAGGCGAGCCCGAGCCCCGCCTTCGCTGCCTCTCTGGCACAGGTTATATTATTAACCCTAAAGCGGGAGGGAGGGTCAACCAGCACCTCTCTTCCATCCAGTTCGAAGCACCAGTGCGAAGCCAGAAACCCGCTGCTCACCGCCACCCTTTCATGGCGCACCAGATCCTCGGGATGAGTGATGGCCGGACTGCGGGCCAGATAATCCGGGCTGGCACACAGCAGCCGTTCCGTGCTCCACAGCCGCCGCGCCGCCAGGTTGGAATCGCTCATGTCGCCGATGCGCACTATGGCGTCCAGCCCCTCGTTGATGGGATCCACGATGCGATTGGTCAGCTCCAGCTCCACCTGCAGCCCCGGATAAACTTGCAGAAATTTGGCCACCAGCCGACCCACCACCAGCTGCCCCGTCTCGATGGGTACCGCCAGCTTGAGAATGCCGGTCACCTCCTGCTGGCTGGCGCTCACCATCAGCTCGGCCTGAGCCAGCTCATCCACTGCCTTGCTGCAGCGCAGATAGTATTGCTCACCGGCCTCGGTCAGGGTGAGCTGACGGGTTGAGCGGTAGAGCAGTCGTACGCCGAGGCGCTGCTCCAGCTCTGCGATACGGCGACTCACGGTCGCCTTGGTCATGCCCAGATCCTGGGCAGCCCCAGTAAAGGAGCCCTTGTCGACGATCCGCACCAGGATCAAGGCAGCGTTCAGATCCATTGTTGCACCAGTGAAACTGTATATCTCATTAATGGATACTAATCGAAACAGTTGGCCAGTGTTAGCCTGCACTGCTTAAGTTCAGGAATCCCCAAAATGAGCCAACACAAGAAAATCCCCCTGCTGGCCGCCATGGTGCTGGCCCTGCTCGGCCTGCTGTTCGCCGGTTACTGGTATCTGCATGGCCGCTATTTCGAGAGTACCGACAACGCCTACCTGCAGAGCGAAGTGACCGGGATCGGATCCAAGCTGCCCGGCTACATCAGTGAGGTGCTGGTCACCGACAACCAGGCGGTGAAGGCCGGTCAGCTGATCGCCCGACTGGACGATCGGGAGTACAAGACCAGGGTGGCCGAGGCCGAGGCCGACCTGCACCTCAATCAGGCGACCGCCGAGAATCTGGCCGCGACCCGGACCCAGCAACTGAGCCTGATCCGTCAGGCCGAGGCCAAGGTCGCCTCCGCCAATGCCGAGCAGGTGCGCGCCAGACAACAGGTGCAAAGGGTAAGCCAGCTCAACCAGCGCCATTACAGCTCGCAAGACAGCCTGGATGAAGTGCGGGCCGGACTGCAAGTCAATCAGGCGCAGGAACAGGAAGCCAGGGCAGCCCTGCAAGCCGCCCGTGAACGCCTGCTGGTGCTGGATGCCGAGGCCAAGCAGAATCAGGCCAGGCTGGCATTGAGCGAGGCGCAACTGGAACAAGCCAGACTGGAGCTGAGCTATACCGAGTTGCGGGCACCGGCTGACGGCATCATAGGAAAACGCAGTCTGCGGGCAGGGCTCTACGTTCAGTCCGGCATGCAGGTCGCCAGTCTGGTGCCACTGCAACAGGTGTGGGTCGAGGCCAATTTCAAGGAGACCCAGCTGCACCATATGCAACCGGGCCAGAAGGTCAAAGTGATCCTTGACGCCTATCCGGATCAACCGGTCGAGGGGATCATCGACAGCCTGGCCCCCGCCACCGGCGCCAGATTCGCCCTGTTGCCACCGGAGAATGCCACCGGCAACTTCACCAAGATAGTGCAGCGGGTACCGGTCAAGATCCGCATCCCCGAGCCGGGTGCCCTGGCAGGCAAGCTGCTGCCGGGCCTCTCCACCGAGGTGATAGTGGATACCCGTGATCCTGCCGCCCTGGTGGCAGCCAACTGATGGAACCCATTCCACGTCGCAACTGGATCGCCGTCATGGGGGGCCTCATTGGCGCCTTCATGGCCATCCTCGACATCCAGATCACCAACGCCTCCCTGAAGGATATTCAGGGGGCCCTGTCGGCCACCCTGAGCGAGAGCTCCTGGATCTCCACCTCCTATCTGGTGGCGGAGATGATCGCCATTCCCCTGAGCGGCTGGCTGAGTCGGGGTCTGAGTGTGCGTCGTTACCTGTTGTGGACCACGGGGGCCTTTATCGTCGCCTCCGTGCTCTGCTCGTTCAGCTGGAACCTCACCAGCATGATCGTCTTCCGGGCGCTGCAGGGTTTCACCGGCGGGGCGCTGATCCCCATGGCCTTCTCCCTCATCGTCAGCCTGCTGCCACTGCACAAGCGAGCGACCGGCATGGCACTGTTCGGCCTCTGTGCCACCTTCGCCCCCGCCATAGGTCCGACTCTGGGTGGCTGGCTGACGGAGCAGCTCTCCTGGCACTACATCTTCTACCTGAACGTACCGCCCGGCCTGCTGGTAATGGCCATGCTGGCCCATGGTCTGGACAAGAAGCCGGTCGACTGGACCGTGATCAAGCAGGTGGATCTCATCGGCATCATCACAATGGCGATGGGACTGGGTCTGCTGGAAGTGGTGCTGGAAGAGGGCAACAGAGAGGACTGGTTTGGCTCGAGCTTCATAGTGCGGCTCACCGTCATCTCTGTGGTGGCCCTGGTGTTCTTCGTCATCAGCCAGCTGCTCAGACGCCATCCGCTGGTCAACCTGCGGCTGCTGCACAACCCGCGCTTCGCGCTGGCCTGCTTTGCCTATCTGGTGCTCGGCATGGCGCTGATGGGCTCCATCTATGTGCTGCCGCTCTACATGGCGCAGATCCACAACTACAACGCGCTGGAAATCGGTGAGGTGCTGATGTGGATGGGGCTGCCCCAACTGCTGGTGTTACCGCTGGTGCCCAAGCTGACCCACAAGATAGACCCGCGCTATCTGGTGAGCTTCGGTTTTCTGGTATTTGCCATCAGCTGCTTCATGAACATGAACATGAGTGCCGACTACGCCGGCCCCCAGCTTATCCAGTCGCTGATAGTGCGGGCCCTGGGTCAACCCTTCATCATGGTGCCGCTCTCTCTGGTGGCGACAGCCAGCCTGAGTCACGACGAGATCCCCTCCTCCTCGACCCTGCTCAACGTGCTGCGCAACCTGGGGGGTGCCTTTGGCATCGCCATCATAGCGACCCTGATCGACAACGACACCCGCGTCCATGTCAGCCAGATCAGCAGTACGCTGGCCGCCAGCAGCATCGAAGGGCAGAGCTACCTGCTGCAGCTGGCCCGGAGCATGATGGCGCAGGGCTCGGGTCCCGAGCTGGCCCAACAGCAGGCCCAGGCCATGCTGTCGAACACCATCAGCCGCGAGGCGGCCATCATGGCTTACAACCAGGTGTTCTACGTGATGGGGATCTTCCTGCTGATCGCCAGCGCCCTGATGCTGCTGCTCAAGCAGCCAGCCCCCAGAGCGGCCGATGCCGAGCCGCTCGAGGCATAGCAGAGGCGTAAAAACAGACACAAAAAATGGGCCAACAGGCCCATTTTTCTTGCTGGTGATCAGCTGCCCGTCAGCGAACCTGAGGGATCAGGTGCAAGTGACGAAAGAGACCGGCGCTTCTTCACCCCGCCAGGGAGGCTGCGATCAGAAACTGGGCCGCGAAGTAGCTGCTCATGATCCAGGCCGTGGCATGAGGAAAGGGACGCCGGAATCTGTCCAGCGCCAGCATGCTGTCGGAAAAGAGGAACATCAGTGCCCCCACCAGGGCGGCGGCACTGCCCGCGGTCAAGGAGGCGTGCCAGGCACCGGCGGCCACCCAGGCCATGCCGATGATCACCAGCATGTAGCAGAAGACGGGGATCTTCATCTCCCCCAACCGGCCCCACAGCAGGCCGAATACCATGCCTGCCACCAGCAGCAGCAAGAGACCATCCACCAGGTTCAACACCAGGGGTCCCTGGGCAAAGCCGACTATGTAGCAAAGGTGTGCGACAAAAAATGCCGCCAGTCCCTGAATGAAGCGATCCCTTGGCAACATCAGCAGTACGTCACCGGCCAGCGACAGGCAGAGCCCGAGCAGGATCCAGGCGTGTGAGCCGTCATGGTCATCGCTCTGATAGCCAAACGCCAGCGCTATGATGAACAACATGGTCAGCGGCTTGCTGATATAGAACTGACGGGAGTCTGAGCCGTAGGCCGCACGAATGTGCCACCAGCCCGATGCGATGATCAAGAAACTCAATAACATGCCCTGCTCCTCACGTGTTGCTCGCAGTCATACGGCAACATCTTCTGACTGGCAGCAGAGTAGCAAATTCCCTCGGCCAGTGGCAGGGGAGCTCAGCAAATGAGCAGCCTACGCCTAAAGTCTAATTGCCCGCTAGCCCTGGTCAGGGCATAAGGAAGGGTCTGGAGGATCACCATGGAAGACGAAATGAAAAACTATCTGCCCGCTATCGATATCATGATGTGCCATCTGGGGATCAGCTTCGAGCAGGCCTGCGAACAGCTTGGTCTCAGTCCGCAAGAACAGCAGGCGCTGGATCAGTTGCAACAGCAGGCTCAGTCAAACTAGCCCTCCCTCACGATGTGCCGTCTGGGACTAGCATGCGAGCTGCCGGGCCTCAGTTTACTGGCACAACAGACCCTGAGCCTGCTGCAGGAACAGGATCCGCAAGAATAAGCCCCGATTGGGAAAATAAAAACGGCGCCTTGATGGCGCCGTTTTTATTAGCATTTTTTATTGGTGAACCACACGTCGCCGTTGCAGCCAGACGATCAGCCCGAACAGCAGGAAGCCCGGGAACCACATCAGCTCCTTGGACCAGCGCTCGGTAGGTGCCTTGACGGAGAGGATCTCCTGGTCAAACTCCATGCCGGCCACTGCCGCCGGGCTGCCGAAGGTCACGCTGTCGATCAGGGTCTTGCCATCCTGCTCATAGAGCGTCAGCCCCAGATTCGCCAACCGCTCTTCACCATTGGCGCCATCCGGTACTGCAATCAACAGGGTAGACTGGCGAGCCTTGCCCACCCCATCCTCACCCTGGATCCGCAGCCGCAGCGTACTTTCCGCCTCGACCTCACCCATGGTCTGGGCAAGCTGGGCTGGCGGTGTACTGCGATAGGGATCGTGCACCATGTCCATCCAGAAACCGGGACGGAACAGGGTGAAGGCCACCAGCAGCAGCAAGATGTTCTCGTACCATCGACTCTTCACCAGGAACCAGCCCTGGGTCGCAGCGGCAAAGATCAACATGGCGATGGTCGCCACAATGAAGATCAGCACCCCATGGGCAAAGTCCACGTCGATCAGCAGCAGATCCGTGTTGAAGATGAACAGGAAGGGCAACGCCGCAGTGCGCAAGCTGTAGTAGAAGGCCGTGATGCCGGTCTTGATGGGATCGCCCTTGGAAACGGCAGCCGCCGCAAACGAGGCCAGACCCACAGGCGGCGTCACGTCCGCCATGATGCCGAAGTAGAACACGAACAGATGGACTGCTATGAGCGGCACTATCAGGCCGTTCTGCTGACCAAGCGTCACCACGACCGGTGCAAGCAAGCTGGACACCACTATGTAGTTGGCCGTGGTGGGCAGCCCCATGCCGAGGATCAGGCTCAGCAGGGCTGTGAGCAGCAGCATCAGCAGCAGGTTGCCCATGGAGAGGAACTCCACCAGATCCGCCAGCACCAGGCCAACCCCTGTCTGGGAGACAGCACCGACTATGATCCCCGCCGTGGCGGTGGCAATGCCGATACCGATCATGTTGCGGGCACCGGCGACCAGCCCTTCCCGCAGATCCACCATGCCATCGAGCAGCGAGCCGTAGTCATGCTTGCCATCGGTACGCAGCCAGTTGAGCAGCGGCCGCTGGGTCAGCAGTATGATGACCAGCATGACGGTGCCCCAGAAGGCCGACAGGCCCGGCGATAGGCGCTCCACCATCAGACACCACACCAGTACCACCACGGGCAGCAGGAAGTGCAGGCCGGAGAGCAGCACGGCGCGGGTGTTGGGCAGCTCGAGCAGCGGCTTGTCGGGATCTTCCGCCGCCAGCGGTTCATTGCTGGCAGCTATCTTCAACAGGCCCACATAGGTGGCAGCCAGCAGCAACGAAATGCCCGGCAGCGCATAGTCACCCAGCACGGGTTTGAGCCAACCCAGGCCGTAGTAGACCGCCAGCGACAGGCCGCTGATGAGGGCGGCGCCGAACGCGAAGCCGGTCAGCCGACGCAGCCATGGTTTCGGCTGATGGTTGCCGATGGGCTCCATGCCCAGCTTGAGCGCCTCCAGATGGACGATATAGAGCAGCGCTATATAGGAGATGGTCGCCGGCAGGAAGGCATGCTTGATGATCTCGACGTAGGGGATGCCCACGTACTCCACCATCAGGAAGGCCGCTGCCCCCATCACGGGAGGCATGATCTGGCCGTTGACCGAGGAGGCTACCTCGACTGCGCCAGCCTTCTCTGAACTGAAGCCCACCTTCTTCATCATGGGGATGGTGAAGGTGCCCGTGGTGACCACGTTGGCGATGGACGAACCCGAGATGAGACCGGTCAGGGCGGAGGCCACCACAGCCGCCTTGGCCGGACCACCGCGCAGGTGACCGAGCAGGCTGAAGGCGAGCTGGATAAAGTAGTGACCGGCACCTGCCCGCTCCAGCAGGGCACCAAACAGCACAAACAGGAACACGAAGCTGGTCGACACGCCGAGAGCTATGCCAAACACCCCTTCCGTGGTGATCCACTGGTGGTTAGCCAGGGCAGTGAAGCTCACGCCGCGGTGAGCCAGCAGACCCGGCATCCAGGGGCCAGCCAGGCTGTATACGAGGAACAGCAGGGCGATGACCGCCAGGGCGGGGCCCAGGGCCCGCCGTGCCGCTTCCAGCAGCAACGGAATGCCGATGCAGGCCGTGATCAGGTCCGAGGTGGTGAGGCTGCCAGGACGCAGGGCCAGCGCTTCATACATCACGAACAGATAAGAAGCCGCTCCGGCAGCAATCAGCCCCAGCGCCATGTCGCTGAGCGGCACTCGATCCCGGGGTGAAGTACGAAACGCCGGAAACACCAGATAGGCCAGCAACAGGGCAAAGGTGAGGTGAATGGCGCGGGTCTCGGTATCATTGAGCACGCCAAAACCCAGCATGAAGGGCAGTGGCGAGGCGATCCAGAGCTGGAACAGGGACCAGGCCAGCGCCAGGGCGGTAATGAGCCAGCCCATGAGGCCAAGCGGCAGACGAGCGCCCACATCCTGGGCGATCAGTTCCTCGGTAGAGAGTTGTTTATCTTGCATAGGGTTAACTTGTGCCAACGAGTACAACAAAAACGACACCCGCCGCCACAAACAGCGCAGCCAACGGGTGTCGAGGGAGTGACAAAGGCCCTTGGGCCCTCAATCAGAGCCAGCCGCGCTCTTTGTAGTAGCGAGCAGCCCCTTCATGCAGCGGTGCAGAGAGCCCTACCTTGATCATGTCGGCCTCTTTCAGGTCGGCAAAGGCAGGGTGCAGGCGCTTGAAGCGATCCAGGTTGTCAAAGACAGACTTCACCAGCTGATAGACCACTTCCGGATCGGCCTTGGCGCTGGTGGAGAGCACAGCCTTGCCACCGATGGACGGGGTCGGCTTGTCGCTGCCCTTGTAGAGGCCACCCGGGATCTCGGCCTTGGTGTAGTAGCTCTTCTCTGCCAACAGCTTGTCGATAGCCTCGCCGGTCACCGGCACCAGCACGGCATCCGTGGTGGTGGAGGCTTCCTGGATGGCACCGTTCGGGTGACCAACGAAGTAGCTCATTGCATCGATGTTGTTGTCACCCAGTGCAGAAGCCTGCTCCGCCGGTTTCAGCTCGGAAACCAGAGCGAAGTCACCCTTCTTCCAGCCCTTGACCGCCATGATCTCTTCCATGGTGTCACGCTGACCCGAGCCCGGGTTGCCGATGTTGACGCGCTTGCCCTTCAGATCGTCAAAACTGGCGATCTTGGCATCGCTGCGAGCCAGAATGGTGAACACCTCGCTCTGCAGGGAGAAGACGGCACGGATATCATCCATGGCCCCTTCGGTCTGGAAAGGGGGCAGCCCTTTCATCGCCTTGAACTGGTGATCTGACTGCATGATGCCGAAGTTGAATTCACCGCTGCGGATGCCGTTGACGTTGGCAACACCGCCACCACTGGCTGGCGCGTTGCACTTGATCTGGTGATCGGCAGCGCCGCGATTGAGGAAACGACAGATAGACTGACCCGCCACATAGTAGACGCCGGTCTGGCCGCCGGTACCTATGGTCACGAAGCGCTCCTGCGCTTGTACCTGGCCGCCAAACGATGCACCGACCAGAGCCGCCGACAGGGCGCACGCCAAGGATAATCCTTTCATGTTTTCCATCCTTTTCATTGATTTATCTCATCCGATTCCCGGATGAATGTACGACAACGCCCTGTTCTGCGCAGGGTTTGCCTAACTTGCCTCATGCAAGAAAAGGGTTGGGCAGCAACGCCATTCCCAAAAATCACCCTCTATCCTGCGGTGAGTTAACCAGCCTCGTGCCAGTTGAAGATAATTTGGCCCCTGAGGGGCCAAAGAAAAAGTTATAAGCACTCCGATTAAGCACATTCCGCCAACACAAATCAAACAAAATGGCAAAATGATGGAATTAAATATCGAAAATTATGACGTCGATCATTCATTTTTCTACCAAAGATTAATTCCATCTGCTACCTGATGAAAGCAATAGAAACCAACAGTGGATTCTTTTGTGGCCCTTGCAGTGCAAGGGCCTGTGTCATCTTTTCTCAGCTGCCGGCTTGGGCCAGATCCAGAATAAACGCGAATTCCAGCGCTATGTCCTCGTAAGCCTTGAAGCGACCGGATTTGCCACCATGGCCAGCATCCATGTCGGTATTCAGCAACAACTTGTTATCATCCGTCTTCATCTCGCGCAGTTTGGCGACCCACTTGGCAGGTTCCCAATACTGTACCTGGGAGTCGTGCAGACCAGTGGTGACCAGCAGATTGGGATAGGCCTGTGCCTTGACCTGATCGTAGGGGCTATAAGCCTTCATGTAGTCGTAGTAACGCTTCTGGTTCGGGTTGCCCCACTCGTCGTATTCCCCCGTGGTGAGGGGGATCGACTCATCCAGCATGGTAGTGACCACATCCACGAACGGCACCTGGGCGACCACGCCGTGATAAAGCTGGGGAGCCTGGTTGATGACGGCCCCCATCAGCAGGCCACCGGCACTGCCGCCCATGGCATAAACCTGATCTTTGGCGCCATACCCTTGCGCCACCAGCGCCTCGGTGACGTCGATGAAGTCGTTGAAGGTATTCTGTTTTTTCAGCAGCTTGCCATCTTCATACCAGTGACGGCCCAGCTCCTCGCCCCCTCGTATATGGGCGATGGCATAGACGAAGCCTCTGTCCAGCAAGCTCAGACGGGCGGTGCTGAAGTCGGGATCCATGCTGGCACCGTAAGAGCCGTAGCCGTACACCAGCAGCGGGTTGTGGCCGTTTTTCTTGAACTTGTCCTTGCGATAGACCAGTGACACCGGCACGGACACGCCGTCACGGGCCGTGATCCAGAGCCTCTCACTGGCATACAGTTGTGCTTTGAAGCCCGCCACCGGCTGTTGCTTGAGCAGGGTGCGCTTGCCGCTCGTCATATCCAGCTCATAGGTGGATGCGGGGGTGGTCATGGAGGAGTAGCCATAGCGCAGGGCGCTGGTATCCGGCTCCGGGTTGTAGGCAAGCCAGGTGACATAGGCGGGATCGTCGAAGGCGATCTCCTTCTCCTCGCCGCTCTGCCAGTTGATCTGGCGCAGCCGGGTCAGGCCCTGGTTGCGCTCCTCCAGTACCAGCCACTCCTTGAACAGGGCATAGCTTTCCAGCAGTACGTCCGGATTGGGAGCTATCACAGATTTCCAGCGATCGACCGGGCTCTCTTTGGTCTCGTACAAGCCGAAATTCTTGCCGTCCTTGTTGGAACGCACATAGAAGCGGCCACGGTAGTGATCCAGGCTGTATTCGTGATCCACCTGACGGGGCAGGAACAGCCGCGGCGCCTGGGTCGGCACGTTGGCGTCGATGAGACGCGCCTCGCCCGTTGTGGTGCTGGAAAGGGCGATGACGATGAAGTCTTCCGAGGTGGTGGCATAGAGGCTGACGTAGAAGGTGTCGTCTTTTTCCTCATACACCAGGGTGTCTTTCGCCGGATCCGAGCCAAGCTCGTGGCGATAGACCTGATAGGGGAGCAGTGTCTTGGGATGCTTGCGCACGTAGAACACCGTCTTGCTGTCGTTGGCCCATACCAGATTGCCAGAGGTATTTTCCAACTTGTCGCCGGCCCACTGGCCGCTCTCCAGATCGAGGAACTGGATCTGGTACTGACGACGAGAGAGGAAATCTTCCGCCACCGCCAGCCAACGGTTGTTGCGGCTCACCTCCAGGGCGCCCAGGGCATAGAACTCGTGCCCTTCGGCGCGCTGGTTGCTGTCGAGCATCACATCGGCGTGCTTCTCCCCGACCCGGGTGCGGGAGTAGATGCCGTACTCCTTGCCCGGCTCATAACGGGTCTGATAACGGTAGCCATTCTTCACATAGGGCACCGACTCATCCTGCTGGGGAATGCGGGCCACCATCTCTTTGTAGAGTTGATCGCGCAGCGGCTGGGTCGGCTTGAGCATGGCATCGGTATAGGCGTTTTCAGCCTTGAGGTAGGCCAGCATCTCGGGGTTCTGGCGCTCGTCATCCCGCAGCCAGTAGTAGTTGTCGACCCGGGCATCCCCGTGTTTTTTGATGGTATGAGGATGTTTGGCGGCCACGGGAGGCTGGATCAGGGTGTCACTTGTGGGCATGGCGGACTCATCATTGGCATATGAACAGGGGACGGCGGCCAGACAAGCCAGCAGCAGAAGCCCTCGGGAAAAGGTGAACATCTCGCATCCTTTGCGCTTTAAAAGGGTTGGCAAACCTGAGCCTTGGCTCCTTGGTGTGGCCAACAATCTGCCCCTTGTCGCCCCCAGTTGCAAGTTATCAGCGCAAAACCCGCCAGAACACGTAAAAGGGCCACTGTCTCGCGACAGTGGCCCTCAAACCTGACCATGAGCGACACGGATTCGCTCAGGTGTGCCTCACATGATGGAGTTGTGTCTGCTCATGACCAGTTTGCGTCAGCCGGGATAGCTCGACCAGGTCTTGGTCGCGCCCTCATGACTGATGCTCAGCACCTGATAGGGCTGACCCGGTATATCCATGCCTGGCGCACTCTGGGGCATGCCCGGAATGGTCAGGCCGCGGATCGCCGGTTTTTCCTTGAGCAGCTTCTGCACGTCGGCAGCGGGTACATGTCCCTCCACCACATAGCCATTGACCACACCCGTATGGCAGGACGCCAGCTGCGGAGTGATGCCGTACTGCTGCTTGATGGGTTCAAGCTGCTCGGTTTCGACGACCTTGACCTTAAAGCCGTTCTCTTCCATGTGCTTGATCCAGGTCTTGCAGCAGCCGCAATACTGGGACTTGTAGACAGTCATCCGCTCCGCAGCCAGGGCGGAGAAGCTGACACTGCCGGCCAGCAGGGCCAGTAACAGGGACTTGTACATGACTCACCTCGGATAAGAAGAAATACCCAAAAAAATGGGGAAACTCGACTCAACCGGGATGACGAGGAGGACGCTCCAGCCGCTCGGGCGGCGCATCCGGCGTATACAGGGAAGGGGAAATAAACTCAGGCCTGTCAGGCTCCAGCACGGCCACCGTCAGGCTGTCGCTGGTGAGCACCGTCATGGCGAGCGCCGCTGTAAAGCTGCCACACGGCATGGCCTTCTCCAGGGTACGCTCGCTCTGGCTGCAATGGGGGGTCAGCGTACAGAGATCGGTCGCCGCCCGGCTGCCAAACGACATCAGCACCATCAGCAGACTCCACAAGGGGAGCCAGCGGCGGGCGCGAGCGAGTTGGCGACGGGTCAGAACCATGACATGACTCATTAAGCAGAAGAGCCCTATGGTAACCTCTGGCCCAGGGGGAGGGTCAAGCCCTCCCCTCCATGGTTCGCGGGATGTAAGTAGTCTGGCGGGGCGCGATTCACCCACGGATCCCCGCGTCCGGCGTAACGGGACCTGATCCCGGAACTGGCGGGCCATGGCACTTCTTGATAACGTCACCGCTCAATGCATCTTCATTTTCGCCAGTACTGGTTTTTGCCAGTACCAGGCTCAGTCTTCAGGTTATGACCCCATGAAACGCATTCTGGTTATCTTTTCACACCCGGCCCTGCAGAGCTCAAGAGCCAACAAGCAGCTGTTGCAGGCTATCGAAGAGCTGGAGGGCGTCACAGTTCACGACCTCTATCAGCACTACCCGGACATGTTCATCAATGTAAAACAGGAACAGGCCCTGCTGTCGGAACACGATATCATCGTCTTTCAACACCCCTTCTACTGGTACTCCTGCCCCGCCATCATGAAGGAGTGGATGGACCTGGTGCTGGAATACGGCTATGCCTACGGTCCCGAGGCCCATGCCCTCAATGGCAAGCAGTGGCTGAGTGCCATCACCACGGGTGGCGCCCCCGAGTCCTATTGCAGCGCAGGCTACAACAGCCGCCCACTGCTCGACTTTTTGCTGCCGTTCCAGCAAACGGCACAACTGTGCGGCATGACCTGGCTACCCCCGTTCGTGCTCCACTCCTTTCACAAGATCAAGGATCCGGAGGCATTGCGCCGCTGTGGCCAGGATTATCGCCAGCTGTTGTGTGCCCTGCGCGACGAGCAACTGACCCCCGATCAGCTCGCGGGGCAATCTTATCTGCGGGATCTGCTGGAGGTGCTCTCATGAAACACTGTCAGCTATTTGGCCGACTCCATGAGCTTGGCCAGACGTTTAAACGGAGGGCGGGCTGATGGGTCACGGATTACTGTTTGATGCGCTTATCTACCTCTCGGCGGCGGTGATCGCCGTGCCGCTGGCCAAACGCTGGGGGCTGGGTTCTGTGCTTGGCTACCTGCTGGCGGGCATCATCATAGGTCCCTTCCTGCTGGGGCTGGTGGGGGAGCAGAAGGATGTGATGCACTTCGCCGAGTTCGGGGTAGTGCTGATGCTGTTTCTGGTCGGGCTGGAGCTGCGCCCTGCCCTCTTGTGGCAGCTGAAGGGGCCCATACTCGGCACCGGCGGCCTGCAGGTGCTGCTCACCACAGGTGCCCTGACTGGCGTGGTATATCTCATCGGACTGCCCTGGCAGCAGGGACTGGCCATCGGCCTCATCCTGGCGCTCTCCTCCACTGCCATAGTGTTGCAGAGCCTGCAGGAGCGCAAACTGATGCAGAGCGAGAGCGGTCGATCCGCCTTTGCGGTGCTGTTGTTCCAGGACATTGCCGTCATTCCCATACTGGCGATCCTGCCGCTGCTCGCCGTAGCACCGGTGGCCAGCAATGGCAGTGCGGAGCTGGCTGGCTGGCAACACGGCCTGCTGGTGGTCGCGGCCATCTCCGGCATAGTGCTGGGCGGCCACTACCTGATGCGGCCCGTGTTTCGCGCCATCGCCCAGTCCCACATGCGGGAGATCTTCGTCGCCGCCGCCCTGCTGCTGGTGATCGCCATCGCAGTGCTGATGGAGTCGGTGGGGCTCTCCCCTGCCCTTGGCTCCTTCCTCGCCGGCGTGGTGCTGGCCGACAGCGAATATCGCCACGAGCTGGAGGCGGACATAGAGCCGTTCAAGGGCTTGCTGCTCGGCCTCTTCTTCATGTCGGTGGGCGCCGGAATCAACTTCAGCCTGTTTGCCGAACACCCCTTTCTCATCCCGGCGCTGGTGATCGGCCTGATGGCATTGAAATGGCTGGTGCTGATGGCGCTCGGCTTTGTCATTCGTATCTCGCCCAACCAGCGCTGGACCTTCGGGCTGGCGCTGGCACAGGGTGGCGAGTTTGCCTTCGTGCTCTTCTCGTTTGCCTCCCAGAACAAGGTGCTGCCTGGCGACACCATATCGCTGCTCACCCTGGTGGTGGCCCTCTCCATGGCGCTGACGCCGCTCTTGCTGATCCTCAACGATCGGGTGATCCAGCCCTGGTTCGATTACCGTACCCACAGCGATTCGCCGCAGCACGAGCAACCTGAATTGGTGGAGCACCCCGTCATCATCGCCGGCTTCGGCCGCTTCGGCCAGATAGTGGGGCGCCTGCTGCACGGCCACGGCATAGGCACAACCATACTGGAGCAGGACGCCAGTCAGATAGAGATGCTGCGCAGGTACGGCTATCAGGTGTTCTACGGCGACGCCAGCCGGCTCGATCTGCTGCATGCCGCCGGCGCCCACAAGGCAAAACTGCTGGTACTATCCATCAATGACCCGGCCACCTCGCTTGAAGTGATTGAAATGGTGAAGAAACACTTCCCGCACCTTAAGATACTGGCGCGTGCCCAAGACAGACCCCATGCTCACGAGATCCTGCGCCACGGCGTGGACAGCGTGCATCGGGAAACCCTGGGTTCCGCCGTGGATCTGGGGGTGGAAGCGCTGACCCAGCTGGGATTTCGGGCCAACCAGGCCTGGCGGGCGGGACAGACCTTCAAACAACACGACAACTGGTTGCTGCGGGAGCAGGCCAATTACCTGGACGACGAACACACCTACATCAACAAGAGCCTGCAATACAGGGACATCCTTTCCGATCTGTTGCAAGACGATCAGGAAGGACAAGAGCGTATTCACGCTCACAACTGGAACAGCGGTCTGCCCGACAACGACAAGGAAGCAATATGATTGCCTATTACCCTCTGCTCAAACACCTGCACATGACCCTCGCCATCGTCAGCCTGCTGCTGTTTGTCTATCGCTGGATGCTCTCTCTCAATGCCAGCCCGCGTCTGCAACAGCGCTGGCTGAAGATAGCGCCCCACGTCAACGACACCTTCTTGCTGCTGTTCGGAGTGCTGCTGGCTGTCACGTTGCAGATGAGCCCGGGTCAACAACCCTGGTTGATGGCCAAGCTGATCGCCCTGGTGGTCTACATAGGGCTCGGCGTCATGGCGTTAAAACGGCCTGCTCGCAGCCAGAGGCTTGTGGCGGGTGTCGCCGCACTGGCAGTGTTTGGTTACATGGTGGGAGCCGCCATGACCAAGTCGGCCTGGTCCTGGTTGGCTTGACGAGAATGTCCATCTGGTGGGGGGAGGCCATTCCCTCCACATCATCTTCTGCCCTTTAACGTGATTTCTATTTTTTCTTCTCCCTAAAAACCGCAAGACAGCACTTTAATTTTCGATTTTTTCATCAATTAAAAGCCTCAATTGCCACCCACCAAAACAGTAATCATATTTAATATCATGTAGTTAATGACGTTTGTATGAAAATGGCGACAGTTGTCGCAGCAAAACTTGCGACATAGACTGTCGCACGCCATGGCTAGGATACACTCAACGCTAAACCAGTGAAGGCATGCACCATGAGTAAGAAGCTGTTACGACAACTGACCTTGGCGCGTTGCATCCCGCACCGCCCTTACAAGCTGACCGCCAGCCAACTTCAGGTAAAACTGGAAGAGGAAGGTATCCATGTCAGTCTGCGTACCGTGCAACGGGACCTGGAAGAGATGTCCGGCATGGGGTTGTTCGACCTCACCTCGGATGAGCGCAGCAAACCCCACGGCTGGTGCTTTGAGCGCCATGGCCTCAACGACTTCGCCAATATCATGCCGTTGTCGCTGGCGGTGGCCCTGAAAACATGGAGTGATCAGGCAAGCCAACTGCTACCGGCAAGTGTGCTGACCGAATTGAATCCGCTGATCGACAAGGCCAGCCAGGTGATCCGCGACAGCCAGAGCGAACTGGCCGAACGCTGGCTCGAGAGCGTACATCAGTCACCGCGTCCGTTTGCCGGCAACCCGGAGATCCGTCGCAGCACCCTGATCCGCGATGCTCTCTGGCGTGGTCGCAAGTTCAGCGCCGAGATACAGCGCGTCATCAAGGAGCGTACAGTATGGCTCTGCTATGACCGCATCAATCCGCTCGGCATCCTGAATCAGGCCGATGGTCCGACCCTGCTCTGTACTTTGTCCGAGCTGGATCCCAAGGTATACGGCATCCCGTTCGATCACATCAAGGGCGTGGAACTGACCAACTTCAGCGCAACCCAGCCGAAGGATTTCAATATCCAGAAGCTGATCCGTGACCAGGGCTACCAGGACGTCAGCGGTCCAATCCGCTTTGTCGGTCGCATTGATGCAAACTGCCCGACCCTGGTCGATGGCCAGATCCCGGGCCACAACCCACGCATGACTCGCTATGACAAGCGCAGTGTCGTGGTGGAGACCGAAGTCCAGGACACCCCTGAATTTCGCACCTGGCTCAATAACATGAGCGGCAACCTGGAAGTGCTGGCGCCAGAGTCACTGCGCAAGGCATACCCGACACCAGGCAGCCGGGTTAGCTAATCCCAAAAAGCCGAGCTCAGCCTCGGCTTTTTGTATTCTTTTAAAGCATATCTATTCAACTAATTTTTAACTCTTGCCAGTTGAATTGAGCCGCTTTGTACCATCGTTTTCCCCCTGTTTTTGCGTGTGAGAGATCCGCCATAGTGGCTGTAAGAGGCCACTGTGTTGCACCGTACGCGAAGCCATCTTTGAATCAATATCCTTTCCTGTGAAACAAACTAAGATAATGATTATTATGGATTTATCTTGTTAATAGCCAAATTGGATCAGGCTGAGTCACAGAGATAAGAGCATGGCCTCCCTTGTTCCTCTGTGCGCTTCCCTTAATATGAGTCTCACAAGGACGAAGCTGGTTCGGCAGGATGCAGGAACAGCGCATAAACAGGGAATAATCCACAGGACGTGGTCAGGGATACCTCAGGATGAGGCAGGTAACCGGACGGTTATCAAACGGATTGAACAGGACACCACAGGATGTGGTTGCGGACACCTCGGGATGAGGCAGAGCAGTACGGATTACCGCTCTTCAGGAAGAACAGGACCTCGCCGGATGCGAGCAGGACAGCTTCAGGATGAAGCGAGATAGCCCGGATGGTTATCTGTCAGGACGACGCAAGGAACACCACAGGATGTGGTAAGGGACACCTCCAGGATGGAGAGAGTGCAGCAATCAGGAACGATTGCCAGACCAGGATGGTCACAGGACACCTCAACGGATTGGGAAGGGGATATTCCGAAGGATCAGGATAAAGTCAGGGATCGCAGGGAGCATTGCAGTTCATGGACTGGACTAGATGACTTGAGGGGACGGCAACTGCCGTCCCCTTTTCTTTATATGCATCTCTCAAGCGCCCTGCTGGCTCTTTCTGGCAGACCAACGCCTCCGGCCTTACATCACACTTCGTATCTCCCCATGGCTTGAGCGCTTTTAAACCTAGCCACCACCTTGCATAACGAGGCCAAGATATCCATCCAGCTGGTAATGCAATGGCAATCTACTAAAGCTCAAAGCTAGCTACTCCGTAGCCAGGAACACAAAAGACCTGCCCAAGCAGGAGGGCCTTGTTGTACTCGGCAAAAATGCACAAAAAAGCCCAGTCGTTAGACTGGGCTTCTCAATTTATTGGCAGGGCAGACGGGAGGACGCTGTCCGGCTCAAGCATAAGGGGGCGCAGGCAGGGACTAGGCTGCCAATGGCAAGGAGACAGCCAACGGCGAACATCCAGATGCCTCGGCGTGGAGAAAGGAAGAGGAGGTGGGTTATGGTGACCGCTGACTTTGCAGTTTCGGAAATGAAAAAAGCCCAGTCGTTAGACTGGGCTTCTCAATTTAGTGGCGGAGCGGACGGGACTCGAACCCGCGACCCCCGGCGTGACAGGCCGGTATTCTAACCAACTGAACTACCGCTCCGCTATTTGGCTAGCTTTTCGCTAAATCTTTTGCCGCTTATCAGAGGTGTCATCCTCTCGGCCAATCATGCAATGTCTGCACAACTGTTTAATTGGGTGCCTGGCAGTGTCCTACTCTCGCATGGCGAATGCCACACTACCATCGGCGCTACCGCGTTTCACTTCTGAGTTCGGCATGGGATCAGGTGGTTCCACGGCGCTATGGCCGCCAGGCAAATTCTTCAATCTGAGAAAGCTGACGTGAATAACGATTTGCCTGTTGGCTTCGCTATCACTGAATTAGGTAGTAGTTCTTCAATTTGCTACAAGCCTTAGAACACTTCTTGGGTGTTGTATGGTTAAGCCTCACGGGTAATTAGTATGGGTTAGCTCAACACGTCGCCGCGCTTACACACCCCACCTATCAACGTTGTGGTCTCCAACGGCCCTTTAGGACCCTCAAGGGGTCAGGGATGACTCATCTCAGGGCTCGCTTCCCGCTTAGATGCTTTCAGCGGTTATCGATTCCGAACTTAGCTACCGGGCAGTGCCACTGGCGTGACAACCCGAACACCAGAGGTTCGTTCACTCCGGTCCTCTCGTACTAGGAGCAACTCCCTTCAATCATCCAACGCCCACGGCAGATAGGGACCGAACTGTCTCACGACGTTCTGAACCCAGCTCGCGTACCACTTTAAATGGCGAACAGCCATACCCTTGGGACCGACTTCAGCCCCAGGATGTGATGAGCCGACATCGAGGTGCCAAACACCGCCGTCGATATGAACTCTTGGGCGGTATCAGCCTGTTATCCCCGGAGTACCTTTTATCCGTTGAGCGATGGCCCTTCCATTCAGAACCACCGGATCACTATGACCTACTTTCGTACCTGCTCGACCTGTCCGTCTCGCAGTTAAGCTGGCTTATGCCATTGCACTAACCTCCTGATGTCCGACCAGGATTAGCCAACCTTCGTGCTCCTCCGTTACTCTTTGGGAGGAGACCGCCCCAGTCAAACTACCCACCAGGCACTGTCCGCGAGCCCGATTCAGGGCCCTGCGTTAGAACATCAAACATACAAGGGTGGTATTTCAAGGACGGCTCCAGCGCAACTGGCGTCACGCCTTCAAAGCCTCCCACCTATCCTACACATGTAGGTTCAATGTTCAGTGCCAAGCTGTAGTAAAGGTTCACGGGGTCTTTCCGTCTAGCCGCGGGTACACCGCATCTTCACGGCGAATTCGATTTCACTGAGTCTCGGGTGGAGACAGCATGGCCATGGTTACACCATTCGTGCAGGTCGGAACTTACCCGACAAGGAATTTCGCTACCTTAGGACCGTTATAGTTACGGCCGCCGTTTACCGGGGCTTCGATCAAGAGCTTCGCTTGCGCTAACCCCATCAATTAACCTTCCGGCACCGGGCAGGTGTCACACCCTATACGTCCACTTTCGTGTTTGCAGAGTGCTGTGTTTTTGATAAACAGTCCCAGCCATCTGGTCACTGCGACTCCCAACTGCTCCATCCGCAAGGGACTTCACTGTCAAGAGCGAACCTTCTCCCGAAGTTACGGTTCTATTTTGCCTAGTTCCTTCACCCGAGTTCTCTCAAGCGCCTTGGTATTCTCTACCCGACCACCTGTGTCGGTTTGGGGTACGATGACTTGTAATCTGAAGCTTAGAGGCTTTTCCTGGAAGCAGGGCATCAATGGCTTCACCACCGTAGTGGCTTCGTCTCGTGTCTCAGTGTTGTGTCTCCGGATTTGCCTAGAAACACCACCTACGCACTTTCACCAGGACAACCGTCGCCTGGCCCACCTAGCCTTCTCCGTCCCCCCATCGCAATTACAAGTCGTGCAGGAATATTAACCTGCTTCCCATCGATTACGCCTTTCGGCCTCACCTTAGGGGTCGACTCACCCTGCCCCGATTAACGTTGGACAGGAACCCTTGGTCTTCCGGCGAGGAGGCTTTTCACCCCCTTTATCGTTACTTACGTCAGCATTCGCACTTCTGATATCTCCAGCATACCTCTCGATACACCTTCGCAGACTTACAGAACGCTCCCCTACCACTCATACATAAGTATGAATCCGCGGCTTCGGTGCCTGGTTTGAGCCCCGTTACATCTTCCGCGCAGGCCGACTCGACTAGTGAGCTATTACGCTTTCTTTAAATGATGGCTGCTTCTAAGCCAACATCCTAGCTGTCTGAGCCTTCCCACATCGTTTCCCACTTAACCAGAACTTTGGGACCTTAGCCGGCGGTCTGGGTTGTTTCCCTCTTCACGACGGACGTTAGCACCCGCCGTGTGTCTCCCGGATATTACTTACTGGTATTCGGAGTTTGCATGGAGTTGGTAAGTCGGGATGACCCCCTAGTCCAAACAGTGCTCTACCCCCAGTAGTATTCGTCCGAGGCGCTACCTAAATAGCTTTCGGGGAGAACCAGCTATCTCCGAGTTTGATTGGCCTTTCACCCCCAGCCACAGGTCATCCCCTAACTTTGCAACGTTAGTGGGTTCGGTCCTCCAGTTGATGTTACTCAACCTTCAACCTGCCCATGGCTAGATCACCCGGTTTCGGGTCTACACCTTGCAACTAGACGCCCAGTTAAGACTCGGTTTCCCTACGGCTCCCCTATACGGTTAACCTCGCTACAAAATGTAAGTCGCTGACCCATTATACAAAAGGTACGCAGTCACCCCGAAGGGCTCCCACTGCTTGTACGTACACGGTTTCAGGTTCTATTTCACTCCCCTCACAGGGGTTCTTTTCGCCTTTCCCTCACGGTACTGGTTCACTATCGGTCAGTCAGGAGTATTTAGCCTTGGAGGATGGTCCCCCCATATTCAGACAGGATGTCACGTGTCCCGCCCTACTCGATTTCACTTCAAGGTCGTTTTCATGTACGGGGCTATCACCCTGTATCGCTGGCCTTTCCAGGACCATTCCACTAACTTCCAAGAAACTTAAGGGCTAATCCCCGTTCGCTCGCCGCTACTGAGGGAATCTCGGTTGATTTCTTTTCCTCGGGGTACTTAGATGTTTCAGTTCTCCCGGTTCGCCTCGTTACACTATGTATTCATGTAACGATACCCAAGTTATCTTGGGTGGGTTTCCCCATTCGGAAATCTGTGAGTAATAGCGTCTCTTACCGACTTCTCACAGCTTATCGCAGGTTAGTACGTCCTTCATCGCCTCTGACTGCCAAGGCATCCACCATGTACGCTTAGTCACTTAACCATACAACCCCAAGAAGTGTC
>NZ_CM170470.1:1177500-1415000 GCF_057318915.1 Aeromonas sp. TS_SC_11 | reverse complement strand
GCCAAGGTGATACCGGCGTCAGTCACAGGTTTGCCAGTACGCACCATAACTTTATGACCAACCTTGGCACTGGCTGCCGCTTTCAGGTCGGAAGGTTTGTCGCCAACCATATAAGAACGGCTCATGTCGATGCCCAGCTCCTGTTGTGCCAGCAGCAGCATGCCAGGCTCAGGTTTGCGGCAATCACAAGGGGCGCCGTGATCCGGGTGATGTGGACAGAAATAGATACCATCGAGATCTACATCTCGATCGGCCAGTGACCAATCCATCCACTCGGTCAGATTCATGAAGTCATCTTCACTGAAGTAGCCGCGGGCAATACCAGACTGATTGGTGACGACGATCAACAGATAACCTTTCATCTTTAACAGTTGCAGGGCTTCGATCACACCGGGCAGGAAATGGAAGTCATCGACTTGGCTGACATAACCAGTGTCTTCGTTGATGACACCGTCACGGTCCAGAAAAATGGCGGGCTTGCTCACTGTGGACTACCTCAATAAATGATTTTGCAAAGTATCTCATAGGGCACAAGGCCCAAAAAGAAAAAGGGGCGGCCGAAGCCACCCCTTTCATGTTTGTATATAACGAATCGATTAAGCGATTACGCTAGCTACAACACCAGCACCTACGGTACGGCCACCTTCACGGATAGCGAAACGCAGGCCGTCGTCCATTGCGATCGGCGCAATCAGGGTAACAACCATTTTGATGTTGTCGCCTGGCATTACCATCTCTACGCCTTCCGGCAGTTCGATGGTACCGGTCACGTCGGTTGTACGGAAGTAGAACTGCGGACGGTAGCCCTTGAAGAACGGGGTATGACGACCACCTTCTTCTTTGGACAGTACGTACACTTCAGATTCAAACTTGGTGTGCGGCTTGATGGAGCCCGGCTTGGCCAGTACCTGACCACGCTCTACGTCTTCACGCTTGACGCCACGCAGCAGCGCGCCGATGTTCTCGCCTGCACGACCTTCGTCCAGCAGCTTGCGGAACATTTCAACACCGGTACAGGTGGTAGAAACGGTATCTTTGATACCCACGATTTCTACGGTCTCACCGACTTTGACGATACCGCGCTCTACACGACCGGTAACTACGGTACCACGGCCAGCGATGGAGAATACGTCTTCGATTGGCATCAGGAACGGCAGGTCAATTGCGCGCTCCGGCTCCGGGATATAGGTATCCAGGTGGTTGGCCAGCTCGATGATCTTCTCTTCCCATGCAGCGTCGCCTTCCAGCGCTTTCAGCGCGGAACCACGAACTACCGGCAGGTCATCACCCGGGAAGTCATATTCGGTCAGCAGTTCACGAACTTCCATCTCGACCAGTTCGAGCAGCTCTTCGTCATCTACCATGTCGCACTTGTTCATGAACACGATCATGTACGGGATACCAACCTGGCGACCCAGCAGGATGTGCTCACGAGTTTGCGGCATCGGGCCGTCGGTCGCTGCTACTACCAGGATCGCGCCGTCCATCTGGGCAGCACCGGTGATCATGTTTTTAACGTAGTCGGCGTGACCCGGGCAATCTACGTGCGCGTAGTGACGGATGGCGGTGTCGTATTCTACGTGGGAGGTGTTGATGGTGATACCACGCTCACGCTCTTCCGGTGCCTTGTCGATCTGGTCGAAGGCGAAAGCTTTACCACCGAAGTGCTTGGCCAGCACGTTGGTGATGGCGGCGGTCAGAGTGGTTTTACCGTGGTCAACGTGGCCGATGGTGCCGACGTTAACGTGCGGTTTGTTACGCTCAAATTTTTCTTTAGACACGACGTAGTCCTTCTAGGTTAAACCCGCCTACCGTCGTAGGCGGGGAATCATAAATTACTTGGATTTGCGCTCTTCGATAACTGCCTGAGCCACGTTGTTCGGGGCGTCGGAGTACTTAGCGAATTCCATTGCGTAGGAAGCACGACCTTGGGTAGCGGAACGCAGTGCGGTCGCATAACCGAACATCTCGGCCAGCGGCACCAGGGCACGTACGATCTTGCCGGACGGGCCGTCTTCCATACCTTCGATCAGGCCACGACGACGGTTCAGGTCACCGATAACGTCGCCCATGTAATCTTCCGGAGTCTCGACTTCGACCTTCATGATCGGTTCGAGCAGTACCGGATTGGCTTTCATGTAACCAGACTTGAAGGCCATGGAAGCAGCGATTTTGAACGCCAGTTCGGAGGAGTCGACATCATGGTAAGAACCGAAGTGCAGGCGCACGCCCAGATCCATTACCGGATAGCCTGCCAGCGGGCCGGATTTCAGCTGCTCACGGATACCCTTGTCAACACCTGGGATGTATTCACCAGGAATCACGCCGCCTTTGATGTCGTTAACGAACTCGTAGGCTTTGCCGGCTTCCAGCGGGTACATGTCGATAACGACGTGACCGTACTGACCACGACCACCAGACTGCTTGGCGTGCTTGCCTTCGACATCCTTGACGGTTTCGCGGATGGTTTCACGGTAGGCAACCTGAGGCTTACCTACGTTCGCTTCAACCTTGAACTCGCGACGCATACGGTCAACAATGATGTCCAGGTGCAGCTCACCCATACCGGCGATGATGGTTTGGCCAGATTCTTCGTCAGTCCATACGCGGAAAGACGGATCTTCCTGCGCCAGACGGCCGAGTGCCAGACCCATCTTCTCTTGGTCAGCCTTGGTTTTCGGCTCAACCGCGATGGAGATTACCGGCTCTGGGAATTCCATACGCTCGAGGATGATCGGTGATTTTTCGTCACACAGGGTGTCACCAGTGGTCACGTCTTTCAGACCGATGGCGGCAGCGATATCGCCTGCGCGAACTTCTTTGATCTCTTCACGCTTGTTGGCGTGCATCTGAACGATACGGCCGAAACGCTCGCGCTTCTCTTTGACAGAGTTCAGCACTGAGTCACCGGAGTTAACCACACCGGAGTAAACGCGGAAGAAGGTCAGGTTGCCTACGAACGGGTCGGTGGCAATCTTGAACGCCAAAGCAGCGAACGGCTCGTCATCAGATGCATGACGCTCGTCTTTGGTAACGCCGTCCAGCTTCAGGCCGTCGATGGCAGCTACGTCGGTCGGAGCCGGCAGATAGTCAACCACGGCATCCAGCATGGCCTGTACGCCCTTGTTCTTGAACGCGGAGCCACAGGTAACCAGGATGATTTCGTTGTTCAGAACGCGCAGACGAAGAGCTTTCTTGATCTCTTCCTCGGTCAGTTCTTCACCACCCAGGTATTTTTCCATCAGGTCTTCAGACGCTTCAGCAGCGGCTTCAACCAGGGACATGCGCATTTCTTGCGCCTGTTCCAGCAGCTCGGCCGGGATCTCTTCGTAATCGAAGGATACGCCCTGGTCAGCTTCGCTCCAGTTGATGGCTTTCATCTTGACCAGGTCGATAACGCCCTTGAAGTTCTCTTCTGAACCGATGTTCAGTTGCAGAGGAACCGGGGTACCTTTCAGACGGGTCTTGATGTGCTCAACGCAGCGCAGATAGTTAGCACCGGTACGGTCCATCTTGTTGACGAACGCAATACGGGGAACTTTGTATTTGTTAGCCTGACGCCATACGGTCTCAGACTGTGGCTGTACGCCACCTACGGCACAGTACACCATCACGGCGCCGTCCAGAACACGCATTGAACGCTCTACTTCGATAGTAAAGTCAACGTGGCCGGGGGTATCGATGATGTTGATACGGTGCGGTTGGAACTGTTTACCCATACCGGACCAGAAAGCGGTGGTCGCGGCGGAGGTGATGGTGATACCACGCTCTTGTTCCTGTTCCATCCAGTCCATGGTGGCTGCGCCATCGTGAACTTCACCGATCTTGTGACTTACACCGGTGTAAAACAGAACGCGCTCGGTAGTAGTAGTCTTACCGGCGTCGATGTGAGCGGAGATACCGATATTACGATAACGCTCAATGGGGGTTGTACGAGCCATTGTCATCCTCTTACTAGGAGCGGACCCCTAGATAACTGAAGGTGCGCAGAGCCAAAAGACCCTGCGCAAGCGGATTACCAGCGGAAGTGAGCGAAGGCCTTGTTCGCTTCAGCCATACGGTGAACGTCTTCACGTTTCTTGACAGACGAACCCTTATTGTCAGCGGCATCCAGCAGCTCGCCAGCCAAACGCTGAGCCATTGATTTTTCACCACGTTTACGAGCGGCGTCAACCAACCAGCGCATTGCCAGGGCATTGCGACGGACCGGACGAACTTCTACCGGCACCTGATAGGTTGCACCACCGACACGACGAGATTTAACCTCGACGGCCGGACGAATGTTGTCCAGGGCTTCTTCGAATACGGCCAGGTGATCTTTGCCAGATTTGGTGGCAATGATGTCCAGCGCGCCATATACGATGGCTTCGGAAACAGATTTCTTACCGTCAACCATTACTACGTTGACAAATTTAGCCAGCAGCTCTGATCCGAACTTGGGATCCGGCAGGATTTTACGCTGACCAACAACACGACGTCTTGGCATTTCAAATTCTCCGTAACTTCAGGGGTTACCCAAAACTAGAAAGTTATCTAACTAGAAACGAATTAACGTTTGGCCTTACTTAACGGAGAACCATTAAGCTTTCGGACGCTTCACGCCATACTTGGAGCGAGCCTGCTTACGGTCTTTAACACCGGCACAGTCCAACGCACCACGAACGGTGTGGTAACGAACACCTGGCAAGTCTTTTACACGACCGCCACGGATCAGCACAACGGAGTGCTCTTGCAGGTTGTGACCTTCACCACCGATATAGGAGGTGACTTCGAAGCCGTTGGTCAGACGTACACGGCATACTTTACGCAGTGCAGAGTTAGGCTTCTTCGGGGTGGTGGTATATACACGAGTGCACACACCACGCTTCTGAGGGCACGCTTCCAGCGCAGGCACGTTGCTTTTAACAACGAGCTTGATGCGTGGCTTGCGAACCAACTGGTTAATAGTTGCCATCAAAAGGCTCCTGATAATGACTTCATAAACATGTGAAAAATCCTCCCCGCAGATACGGGGACGCGAAATTTTATGCCCTGTTGTCAAGGGAGTCAAGATTTATACAATCCGTGCCGCAAAAGGGCACAATGGATCCCTTGTAAAGAGTCATAACTGACTGAACTTCATCGATAAAAATGGATGCTAGCCGCCCCAGGTCTGTGGTGACCCTTTTTCGGCGATCAACGCGACCAGACCGGCCATATCCAGATCCATCCCGATCCTCTGCTGCAATCCCCTCGCCTGCAAGTCTTCTCGCATCACATAGAGCTGAATATCTGCCAATCGCTCGCACCATTGAGGGGCCGTAGCCGCGATAACGGCATCCTGCATCAGCACCAAGAGATCATCCGGCTGGCGATAGCAGAGCGCCTGTTCCAGATCCTGGCTCAGGAAGGGGGACGTCAGTATCAGCTGTATCATGGTCACCTCAAAAACAGATATGGGTAGCACATTGGCCCCACTGGCGGCAGATATCGGCACGGGAGAGGCTCTCAGCAGGGATCAGCAGGTCATCCATCGTCAGACTTCGTTCGGCAAGCGAGTCGGCACACACATAGACTTCCTCGATGTCATACAGCTCCAGCAGCTTGAAGGTCGGTGCATAGTGGCGCTGCAAGATGGCTTGAGGCTGCTGCTCCTTGACCAGTTGCAAGACACCGTCACCGATGAGGAACAGGGCGAGCGACTCGGTCAGCGCCGAGGTCGCCAGCAAGGCATCCAGTCCTTCCCGTCCGGCGGCGGTACCATGGGGACCACGCCGGCAGATAAAAGCTATCTTGTTCATCTCACCCTCCTAGAACTGGACAAAGCGATCGGCGGTCAGGCTGGCTTCGGCCAGCTGACCCAGCCCACTCAAGCAAAATGGTGCCTGCAGGTTGAACTGCACCTTGCCTGCCCCCCTCGCCTCAGTCTCATCAAGCACACCACGCCGCATGGCGGCGGCAACGCACACATCGATACGTATCCCCTGCCCTATGGCCAACTCACGCCACAGCGCCACCAGGTTACTCTCATCGGAGGCGGGGGCGTGCAGTTCGTTGCCATTGCAGACCCCATCCTGATAGAAGAACAGGTGTGATAGCCGATGCCCTTGTTCGATGAGGCTCAAGGCAAAACGGTAGGCGGTGCTGGCCGACTGGGTGCCATAGGCAGGCCCCGTCACCAACAGGGCGAAACTCAGACTCATATCCGGACTCCTGTGCAGGTCTCTGTCCATTCTACGCCAAAGACAAAAAAGCCCCTCCAGGGAGGGGCTCTTCATTCAGCCGTGGATCAGACGTAAGCGATGGCTTCGACTTCAACCAGCACATCTTTGGGCAGACGGGCCACTTCCACACAAGAGCGGGCCGGCGCCGAGTCACCAAAATAGCGTGCATAAACCTGGTTAAAGGCAACGAAGTTGTTCATGTCGCTGAGGAAACAGGTGGTCTTCAGCACCTTGCTGGTGTCGGCACCCGCCGCCTTCAATACTGCAACCAGGTTCTTCATCACCTGCTCGGCCTGCGCTTCGACGCCGCCAGCCACGATCTCCATGGTGGCAGGATCAAGCGGGATCTGCCCGGAGGTGAAGACCAGCTCGCCCAGTTTGGTAGCCTGAACATACGGACCAATTGCGGCTGGTGCCTTGTCGGTTGCAATAACTTCTTTAGCCATTCTTGTCTATCCCCTTCTATGGCGCTTACTCGTTCTCGTCTTCACCCTGCTTGCGCTGTCGGATGTACAGATAAACGGTATGTTTGGAAATATTCAGTTTGTCGGCGACCAGATTGATCGAGTCCTTGATATCAAATATGCCCTTCTCGAACAGCTGGGTCACGATAAACCTGTTTTTAGCATTGTTGGCAACGGTCGGATCACGGTTGATCTCATCGATGGTGTTATCCACCGTCTGAGCAACCAGCTCTTCCACACTGTTGGCAAACGTCTCCGGTGACTGGCGCTCAACTTGTTGCGGCGTCGGAAAAAACTCAGCGACAAACTCGTGAAAAGGCGCATTGATGTGCAAGTTGATGCAGATAAGACCGATCACCTGCTTGTCACTGTTCCTGATAGCGATGGTACTCGACTTCATCAGGGCACCGGTACGGCTGCGGGCAAAATAACTCTGGGTGTAATCCTGGCCGGTATTCTCTATGTCCTTGAGCATACGCAGCGCGAGATCGGTAATGGGGGCCCCCTCGTTCCGTCCCGTATTGAACCCGTTGGCAATCTTGATCACGGACTCGTGCAGATTTTCCAGGGAGTGAAGAACCACTTCACAGTGCTTGCCGAACAGTTCGGCCAAGCCTTCGATAAGCCCTCCATAGGAGCGCAACAATTCCCTGTCTTCGTCTGTAAAAGTGCGACCGATCAGTTGCTCTTCGGGAAGCATCACTTCCTCGATACCGACAGTCATGTTCTACCTCTGTAATAACCATTCAACTTTCCCGAGTTTTCAATTGCGGGGGGGCAAAGTCAACTTTTTTTGATTTTTTACTCTCCAACCTTGCTCTGGATCATCCGAACATCCGCGTGGCGACTGGCTTTGACGAGAAAACAGCCAATAAAAAGGGCCCCTTGAAGGAGCCCTTTTCGATCACTGCAGCAGAAGATTACTCTTCGTCAAAGCTGCCGGATGCGTTGAGCAGATCCGCCAGATTTTGCTGAGCTTCGTCGGCAGTCACCTGCGGCACACCAACAGCACGGGCTGCGGCGGCACGCTGGTTGATCCGGGCATGGTGGTAGGCAAAGCCGGTACCAGCCGGGATCAGACGACCCACGATCACGTTCTCTTTCAGGCCACGCAGTTCATCACGCTTGCCGCCAACGGCCGCTTCGGTCAGAACACGAGTGGTTTCCTGGAAGGAAGCCGCGGAGATGAAGGACTCTGTGCTCAGGGATGCCTTGGTAATACCCATCAGGATATGACGGAAGGTGGCCGGAGTCTTACCCTCGGCAACCAGCTTACGGTTGGCAATCTTCACGCGAGCCACTTCAACCTGCTCGCCTTCGATAAGGTCAGTGTCGCCAGCGCTCAGGATCTCGCACTTGCGCAGCATCTGACGAACGATGACTTCGATGTGCTTGTCGTTGATCTTAACGCCTTGCAGACGGTAAACGTCCTGCACTTCGTTGGCAATGTAGTTGGCGACCGGGCTGATACCGCGCAGACGCAGGATGTCGTGAGCAGATTCAGGACCGTCTGCCAGCACTTCACCCTTCTCAACTTTTTCACCTTCGAACACGTTCAGGTTACGCCACTTCGGAATCATCTCCTCGTAGACGTCGCCACCATCAGTCGGGGTGATGACCAGACGGCGTTTGCCCTTGGTCTCTTTCCCGAAGGAGATGGTACCGGAGATCTCGGCCAGGATAGCCGGTTCCTTCGGTTGACGTGCTTCGAACAGATCCGCAACGCGCGGCAGACCACCGGTGATGTCCTTGGTACCACTGGACTCTTGCGGGATACGCGCGACCGCGTCACCCACGCCCACGTTGGCACCATCTTCCAGGTTCACGATCGCCTTGCCCGGCAGGAAGTACTGGGCGGCAACGTCGGTACCCGGGATCATGACATCCTTGCCGTTCTGGTCGACCAGCTTCACGGTCGGACGCATCTCTTTACCGGCGCTCGGACGTTCGTTGACATCCAGTACGACGATGGAGGAGAGACCGGTCAGCTCGTCGGTCTGACGAGTGATAGTCACGCCATCGATCATGTGCTCGAACTGGAGGCGACCCGCCACTTCAGTGATGATCGGGTGGGTATGCGGATCCCAGTTGGCGACTGTGTCACCGGCGCTCACGGCCTGGCCATCTTTCACTTCCAGCACGGAACCGTAAGGCAGCTTGTGGCTTTCCTTGGTACGGCCCATGTCATCCATGATGGTCAGTTCGGTAGAACGGGAAGTGATAACCAGTTTGTCATCGCTGTTGTGAACGAACTTGGCGTTCTGCAGCTTGATGCTACCTGTGTTCTTGACCTGGATGCTGCTCTCGGCAGCAGCTCGGGATGCGGCACCACCGATGTGGAAAGTACGCATGGTCAGCTGGGTACCCGGTTCACCGATGGACTGGGCGGCGATAACACCGACAGCCTCACCCTTGTTAACCAGGTGGCCACGGGCCAGATCACGGCCGTAGCAGTGAGCACAGTTACCGAAGTCAGTCTCACAGGTGATGGCAGAACGTACCTTCACACGGTCAACGGAGTTGCGCTCCAGCAGGTCACACAGCTGCTCGTCGAGCAGGGTGTTGCGCGCTACCAGAATTTCGTCTTCAGTACCCGGCTTGATCACGTCATCGGCAACCACACGGCCCAGCACGCGCTCACGCAGCGGCTCGACCACGTCACCACCTTCGATCAGCGGAGTCATCCACAGACCTTCAACAGTGCCGCAATCGTCCTCGGTGATCACCATGTCTTGTGCCACGTCAACCAGACGACGAGTCAGGTAACCGGAGTTAGCCGTCTTCAGTGCGGTATCCGCCAGACCCTTACGGGCACCGTGAGTGGAGATAAAGTACTGCAGTACGTTCAGACCTTCGCGGAAGTTAGCCACGATAGGGGTCTCGATGATGGAGCCATCGGGCTTGGCCATCAGGCCACGCATACCGGCCAGCTGACGGATCTGGGCTGCGGAACCCCGCGCACCAGAGTCGGCCATCATAAAGATGCTGTTGAACGACGCTTGCTCTTCTTCTTCACCCAGGGAGTTGACATCACGCTCTTTGGACAAGTTCTCCATCATGGCCTTGGAGACGCGCTCGTTGGCGCTGGCCCAGATATCGATAACCTTGTTGTAGCGTTCGCCCGCGGTCACCAGACCGGACAGGAACTGGTCCTGGATCTCGGCAACTTCGGCTTCGGCAGCGGCGATGATGTCTTTCTTGGCATCCGGGATGACCATGTCATCGATACCAACGGACGCACCGGACAGGGCCGCATAATGGAAACCGGTATACATCAGCTGGTCAGCGAAGATAACGGTGTCCTTCAGGCCCTGCTTGCGATAGCAGGTGTTCAGCAGACGGGAAATAAGCTTTTTACCCAACGCCTTGTTGGAAACACTCTTGATCCAGTTCTGCGGATTGGCATCCAGATCGGCCTGCTCTGCAGCAGTCAGCACCTTGGGCTCATCGATCAGGGCATATTCCATGCCTTTCGGCAGGATCAGGCTCAGGATCGCACGACCAACAGTGGTGTTCTTCAGCTCGGTACGCTCTACCAGCGAATCATCTGCCTGACGGAGATATTCGGTGATACGTACTTTGACGCGAGCATGCAGATCGGCCAGACCGGCGCGATATACCTTCTCGGCCTCTTTCGGGCCGGCCAGCACCATACCTTCGCCCTTGGCGTTGATACGGGCACGGGTCATGTAGTACAGACCCAAGACCACGTCCTGGGAAGGAACAATGATCGGCTCACCGGAGGCAGGCGACAGGATGTTGTTGGTAGACATCATCAGCGCACGCGCTTCCAGCTGGGCTTCCAGGGTCAGCGGTACGTGGACCGCCATCTGGTCACCATCGAAGTCCGCGTTATAGGCGGCACAAACGAGCGGGTGCAGCTGGATGGCCTTGCCTTCGATCAGGGTCGGTTCAAACGCCTGGATACCCAGACGGTGCAGGGTCGGTGCACGGTTCAGCAGAACCGGGTGTTCGCGGATCACTTCGTCCAGGATATCCCAAACGACAGCTTCTTCACGCTCCACCATCTTCTTGGCGGCCTTGATAGTGGTCGCCAGACCGCGGGATTCCAGCTTGCCATAGATGAACGGCTTGAACAGTTCCAGCGCCATCTTCTTCGGCAGACCGCACTGATGCAGACGCAGGGTCGGACCTACGGTGATAACGGAACGACCAGAATAGTCGACGCGCTTGCCCAGCAGGTTTTGACGGAAACGACCTTGCTTACCCTTGATCATATCGGCCAAGGATTTCAGCGGACGCTTGTTGGAACCTGTGATGGCACGACCACGACGGCCGTTGTCCAGCAGGGCATCCACGGACTCTTGCAGCATGCGCTTTTCGTTGCGCACTATGATGTCCGGTGCAGCCAGGTCCAGCAGACGCTTCAAGCGGTTGTTACGGTTGATCACGCGACGATACAGATCGTTCAGATCGGAAGTCGCGAAACGGCCGCCGTCCAGCGGTACCAGCGGACGCAGGTCCGGCGGCAACACAGGCAGCACTGTCATGATCATCCACTCCGGCTTGTTGCCGGACTGCAGGAAGGCTTCCATCAGCTTCAGACGCTTGGTGGTCTTCTTGCGCTTGGTTTCGGAGTTGGTCTGATCCAGCTCCTCACGCATGGTCTTGACTTCACCTTCCAGATCGATGGCACGCAGCAATGCAAGGATTGCTTCGGCACCCATCTTGGCGTCAAATTCGTCGCCCCACTCTTCCAGTGCGTCCAGATAATTCTCTTCGGAGAGCATCTGGCTGCGCTCGAGGTTGGTCATGCCGGGTTCGATCACTACATAGGATTCGAAATACAGCACGCGCTCGATGTCACGCAGGGTCATGTCCAGCAGCAGACCGATACGGGACGGCAGGGACTTCAGGAACCAGATGTGGGCAGTCGGGCTGGCCAGCTCGATATGGCCCATACGCTCGCGACGGACCTTGGTCTGGGTCACTTCTACGCCACACTTCTCGCAGATCACACCACGGTGTTTCAGGCGCTTGTACTTGCCGCACAGACACTCGTAGTCCTTCACCGGTCCGAAGATACGGGCACAGAACAGACCATCACGTTCCGGCTTGAAAGTCCGGTAGTTGATGGTCTCAGGCTTTTTGACCTCACCGAATGACCAGGAGCGGATCATGTCAGGAGAGGCCAGACCGATCTTAATACTGTCAAACTCTTCGGTCTTGGTCTGAGCCTTCAAAAACTTGAGTAAGTCTTTCACGTGTTTCCCCTGTCAGGAGTCTAACCTCGGCGCCCCTACTGCCAAAGCAGCGGGGCGCCCACGTCAATTCTCGAACAATAAGAGCGAGCTCTTACTCTTCGTCCAGCTCGATGTTGATACCCAGAGAGCGGATTTCCTTCAACAGTACGTTGAAGGATTCGGGCATGCCCGGCTCCATACGGTGGTCGCCATCCACGATGTTTTTGTACATCTTGGTACGGCCATTCACATCGTCAGACTTGACGGTCAGCATTTCCTGCAGGGTATATGCCGCACCGTAAGCCTCCAGGGCCCACACTTCCATCTCACCGAAACGCTGACCACCGAACTGCGCCTTACCACCCAGCGGTTGCTGGGTAACCAGGCTGTAAGAACCGGTAGAACGCGCATGCATCTTGTCATCGACCAAGTGGTTCAGCTTCAGCATGTACATGTAACCCACGGTGACCTTACGCTCGAAGACGTTGCCGGTACGACCGTCGAACAGGGAGATCTGACCGGATTCCGGCAGATCGGCCAGCTTCAGCAAGGCTTTGATTTCGTGCTCTTTGGCACCATCAAAGACAGGTGTAGCGACCGGCAGACCCTTGCGCAGGTTACCCACCAGGGTACGTACGTCGTCGTCAGACAGCTCGGCGATGTCCACTTGCTTGGTGTCCTTCTCGCCCAGGTCATAGACCTGTTGCAGGAAGTCACGCATCTCGTGCAACGCGCGCTGTTCCTTGATCATGCGGTCGATTTTCTCGCCGATACCCTTGGCAGCAAGGCCCAGGTGTACTTCGAGGATCTGACCGATGTTCATACGGGACGGTACGCCCAAGGGGTTCAGTACGATGTCGACCGGACGGCCGTATTCGTCATGAGGCATATCCTCGACCGGGCAGATCTTGGAGATAACACCCTTGTTACCGTGACGGCCTGCCATCTTGTCACCCGGTTGGATGCGACGCTTGACTGCCAGGTAAACCTTGACGATTTTCAGTACGCCCGGCGCCAGATCATCACCCTGGATAATCTTGCGACGCTTGTTCTCGAACTTCTTGTCGAAGTCGGCTTTCAGCTCGATGTGCTGTTCGGCGATCTGTTCCAGCTCGATCTGCTTGGCTTCATCTTCGATGGCCAATTCAAACCACTTGGTACGATCCAGCTTGTTCAGACGATCTTCGCTGTAACCGGCGGCCAGCAGCAGGTTGCGGGAGCGGCCGAAAATGCCGTCTTCCAAGATCTTGAACTCTTCGGTCAAGTCCTTCTTCGCTTCCTTCAGCTGCATCTCTTCGATTTCTTTGGCGCGCTTGTCTTTTTCCACGCCATCGCGGGTAAAGACTTGCACGTCAACCACGGTACCGTACACACCGTTCGGCACACGCAGGGAGGAGTCCTTCACATCGGAGGCCTTCTCACCGAAGATGGCGCGCAGCAGCTTCTCTTCCGGCGTCAGCTGGGTTTCACCTTTCGGTGTTACCTTGCCGACCAGAATGTCGCCGCCCTTCACTTCGGCACCCACGTAGACGATACCGGACTCGTCCAGCTTGGACAGTGCGGCTTCACCCACGTTCGGGATGTCGGCAGTGATCTCTTCCGGACCCAGCTTGGTGTCACGGGAGATACAGGCCAGTTCCTGGATATGGATGGTGGTCAGGCGATCTTCCTGAACAACACGCTCATTCACCAGAATCGAGTCTTCAAAGTTGTAACCGTTCCACGGCATGAACGCGACGCGCAGGTTTTGGCCCAGCGCCAGTTCGCCCAGATCGGTAGACGGGCCATCAGCAACCACGTCACCGGCCATGACCGGCTCACCCAACATCACGCAAGGACGCTGGTTGATACAGGTGTTCTGGTTGGAACGGGTGTACTTGGTCAGGCTGTAGATGTCGATGCCGGCTTCGCCTGGCAGCAGCTCATCTTCGTTGACCTTGATAACGATACGGGAGGCATCGACGTAGTCGATCATGCCGCCACGCTTGGCCACTACGGTTACACCGGAGTCAACGGCCACGGCGCGTTCCATACCGGTACCTACCAGCGGCTTGTCAGCACGCAGAGTCGGTACGGCCTGACGTTGCATGTTCGAACCCATCAGGGCTCGGTTAGCATCATCGTGTTCCAGGAAGGGGATCAGAGCGGCTGCCACAGATACGATCTGCTGCGGGCTCACATCCATATACTGGATCTGGTCGGCGTTCATAAAGGTGGATTCACCTTTATGGCGGCACGGGATCAATTCATCTTTCAGACGGCCATCTTCGGTGGTCGCGGCGTTAGCCTGTGCGATCACATACTTGCCTTCTTCAATAGCAGACAGATAGTCCACTTCGTCGGTGATCACACCGTCAATGACTTTACGGTACGGTGTCTCGAGGAAACCATACTCGTTGGTACGAGAGTACACGGACAGAGAGTTGATCAGACCGATGTTCGGACCTTCAGGAGTCTCGATAGGGCACAGACGACCGTAGTGAGTCGGGTGCACATCTCGAACTTCAAAACCGGCACGCTCACGGGTCAAACCGCCCGGGCCCAGCGCAGAGATACGGCGCTTGTGGGTGACTTCGGACAGCGGGTTGTTTTGGTCCATGAACTGAGACAGCTGGCTGGAACCAAAGAACTCTTTGACTGCGGCGGAGATCGGCTTGGCGTTGATCAGATCCTGCGGCATCAGAGTGTCCAGGTCGCCCAGGGAGAGACGCTCCTTGACCGCACGCTCGACACGCACCAGACCGACACGGAACTGGTTTTCAGCCATTTCACCGACAGAACGGATACGACGGTTACCCAGGTGGTCGATATCGTCCACTTCGTCATTGCCGTTACGGATGTCGATCAGGCGCTTCATGACTTCGACGATGTCGTCTTTGGTCAGAGTGCCAGCGCCGGTCTCATCTTCACGGGACAGACGACGGTTGAACTTCATCCGACCTACGGTAGACAGGTCGTAACGCTCGGAAGAGAAGAACAGGTTCTCGAACAGCTGTTCTGCTGCTTCACGGGTGGGCGGCTCGCCCGGACGCATCATGCGATAAATTTCGACCAGGGCTTCCAAACGGCTGGAGCTGGAGTCGATACGCAGGGTCTCGGACATGTAGGCACCGTGATCCAGTTCGTTGGTGAACAGAACCTCGAAGTGCTTGAAGCCGGCTTGGGACAGGTTGGCAACCGCTTCCAGGCTCAATGCCTGGTTGGCAGTCACAACCATTTCGCCAGTTTGCGGATGTGTGTAGTTCTTGGCAGCAACTTTGCCAACAACATACTCAACCGGTACCTCAATCTGGGTAACGGCATCTTTTTCCAACTGACGGATGTGACGCGCAGTCACACGACGACCGGTCTCAACCACCACGGCGCCATTGGCCACGATGTCAAAGGTCGCAGTTTCACCACGCAGGCGCTCCGGCACCAGATCCATCATCAACTTGCCATCTTTTACTTCAAAACCTATGGTCTCGAAGAAGTTGGCCAGGATTTCTTCGGAACTGAAGTCCAAGGCGCGCAGAATAATGGAAGCCGGCAATTTACGACGACGGTCGATACGGACAAACAGGTTGTCCTTTGCATCGAACTCGAAGTCCAGCCAGGAACCACGGTAGGGGATAACGCGGGCGTTATACAGCACCTTACCGGATGAATGAGTTTTGCCTTTATCGTGGTCGAAGAAGACGCCCGGGCTACGGTGCAGCTGGGAGACGATTACCCGCTCGGTACCATTGATAACAAAGGTGCCGTTCTCGGTCATGAGCGGAATTTCGCCCATGTATACTTCTTGTTCCTTGATGTCTTTGACGGTGCCGGCAGCTGCTTCACGATCGTACAGAACCATACGAAGCTTGACACGCAGCGGCGCGGAGTAGGTCACTCCACGGATCTGGCATTCTTTTACGTCAAATACCGGCTCACCCAGGCGATAGCTGACATACTGAAGCTCAGCACTACCGGAGTAACTGGTGATCGGGAAAACGCTACGGAAAGCGGCCTCTAGGCCATATTCACCTTCCGGGTCAGCCTCGATGAACTGCTTGAAGGAGTCCAGCTGAATGGACAACAGATAAGGCGTGTCCAGTACCTGGTCTCGCTTACCGAAGTCCTTACGAATGCGTTTTTTTTCGGTATAAGAGTAAACCATAGGGTTCCTCAGCTCGCTGATAAGTGACCCACTCTGTCCCGCGGGACAGCTCTGTCTCAACACCGTTTTGTGTTGGCCCGGACGATGATACGGTCCGGATTGCTGGTGCACCGAGAGTCGTAAACGGTGTGAAATGCTCTCAGTCTACAGCGCAAAAAGGCTGGTGAACAAATATTCACCAGCCCTAGCCTGTTTTATCAGGCTAATCTACATAAATGCAGATTATTTGATCTCAACAGAAGCACCAGCTTCTTCAAGCTGCTTCTTCAGAGTTTCAGCTTCATCTTTGGAGATGGCTTCTTTCAGGTTGGCAGGAGCGGCTTCTACCAAGTCCTTGGCTTCTTTCAGGCCCAGACCGGTAGCGGCACGAACGGCCTTGATGACGGCAACTTTGTTGGCGCCAGCAGCAGTCAGAACTACGTCGAACTCGGTTTTCTCTTCTACTGCTTCAGCAGCCGGACCGGCAGCAACAGCAACAGCGGCAGAAACACCGAACTTCTCTTCCATAGCTTCGATCAGCTCAACAACTTCCATTACGGACATGGAAGCAACGGCTTCGATGATTTGGTCTTTAGTGATAGACATGACAAAAATTCCTGATGTTGAATAAACTCAAACAGCCTAAATAGGCGAGAATCAAGCAGCAGCTTGTTTCTGATCACGCACAGCAGCGATGGTACGAACCAGCTTGCCAGCAGAGGCTTCTTTCATAGTCGCCATCAACTTCGCAATTGCTTCGTCGTAAGTCGGCAGCGTGGCCAGACGATCAATTTGTGCTGCGGCGATAAACTCACCGTTAAAAGCGCCGGCCTTGATTTCGAACTTTTGGTTCGCTTTGGCAAACTCTTTGAACAGACGAGCAGCAGCGCCCGGGTGTTCGTTGGAGAAAGCAATCAAGGTAGGACCAGTCAATACGTCGTTCAGGCACGCGAATTCGGTACCTTCAACCGCGCGACGCAGCAGGGTGTTACGCACAACGCGCATGTACACACCGGCTTCACGAGCGGTTTTACGCAGGACGGTCATCTTGTCTACAGTGACGCCGCGAGAATCGGCTACAACTGCGGACAGGGCGCCTTTGGCAGCTTCGTTGACTTCAGCAACAATTGCCTTTTTGTCTTCGAGTCCCAATGCCATTGGCTTAACTCCTGGATTGAATCTGAGTCTCATGACTCAGTACTGACACATCCCCCCTACCTTCACAACAGAGGGGAACGATGCGGTAGCAGGATTCCAGAAGAGAAAGAATCTTTCTCGCTGGGTTTCCGGCACCGTCTACGCAGGAAGGATTAAGGCTTTGCAGCCTCCTGCGGTCTTGGACGGAGGTCGAAGCCCCCAACCAATCAAGGCGCAAAATTATAGATTAAATTTTGCGCCTTGTAAAATCCATCAATTAGCCCTGAGCTTCCAGAGAAGCTTGGTCTACGGCAACACCGGCACCCATGGTGGTGGAGATGCTGACTTTCTTGATGAAGATACCTTTGGCGGAAGACGGCTTGGCCTTTTTCAGGGCAACCAGCAGTGATTCCAAGTTTTCTTTCAGCTGAACTTCGTCGAAAGAAACCTTACCCAGAGTGGTATGGATAATACCATTCTTGTCATTACGGTAACGAACCTGACCAGCTTTGGCATTCTTCACAGCTTCAGCAACGTTCGGGGTTACAGTACCGACTTTCGGGTTCGGCATCAGGCCACGCGGGCCCAGGATTTGACCCAGTTGACCAACAACACGCATGGCATCCGGGGATGCGATCACGACGTCGAAGTTCATCTCGCCTTTCTTGACCAGATCGGCCAGGTCATCCATACCAACCAGTTCAGCACCGGCAGCTTTGGCAGCTTCGGCGTTGGCACCCTGGGTGAATACGGCAACACGTACATCACGACCGGTACCGTGCGGCAGTACAGTAGCACCACGAACGTTTTGGTCAGATTTACGAGCATCGATACCCAGGTTGACAGCAACGTCAACGCTTTCAACGAACTTGGCGGTAGCCAGTTCTTTCAGCAGGGCAATGGCTTCGTTGATGGAGTACTCTTTGGTACCGTCAACTTTTTCGCGAATAACGCGCATACGCTTGGAAAGTTTTGCCATTGTCTTAATCCTCCACTACCAGGCCCATGGAACGAGCGGAGCCTGCGATGCAACGTACTTTTGCATCCAGATCGGCACCGGTCATATCCGGCTCTTTGGTCTTGGCGATTTCTTGCAGCTGGGCAACAGTCACCTTACCAACCTTGTCTTTGTTCGGCTTGGCTGAACCAGACTGGATACCGGCAGCTTTCTTCAACAGGAAGGCAGCAGGCGGAGTCTTGGTTTCGAAGGTGAAGGAACGGTCGCTGTAAACGGTGATCACGACCGGAGTCGGTGAGCCTTTTTCCAGCTTCTCTGTACGAGCGTTGAACGCCTTACAGAATTCCATGATGTTAACACCGTGCTGACCCAGAGCAGGACCAACGGGAGGGCTGGGGTTAGCACTGCCAGCCTTAACTTGCAGCTTGATATAAGCTGTGACTTTCTTAGCCATTAGAAAAATACCTCAGAAATGGGTTCTAGCGCCTCGGAGACATGCTCCTGCAAACGGCTCCCCAACTAATAAAGGGGCAGCGAATTATAGTGACATTCGCTGCCCCTGACAACCGTTAACGTACAGAGTTTAATCAGCCCTTTTCGACCTGACCAAAATCCAGTTCTACCGGCGTTGAGCGACCGAAGATCAAAACAGAGACCTTCACGCGGCTCTTCTCGTAGTCCACCTCTTCAACGGTACCGTTGAAGTCGGCGAACGGACCATCGGCAACCCGCACCATTTCACCCGGTTCAAACAGGGTTTTCGGACGCGGCTTGTCGTGGGCATCTTGCAGGCGGTTCAGGATCGCATCGGCTTCCTTATCAGAGATAGGAGCCGGGCGATCAGAGGTGCCACCAATGAAGCCCATCACACGCGGTACGTTACGCACCAAGTGCCATGTGGTTTCATCCATGAGCATCTGAACCAGCACGTAGCCCGGGAAAAATTTGCGCTCACTCTTGCGCTTCTGGCCAGCACGCATCTCGACCACTTCTTCAGTCGGGACCAGTACTTCACCGAACATGTCTTCCATGCCATGCATCTTGATATGTTCGCGCAGGGATTTAGCTACCCGACCTTCATAGCCGGAGAATGCCTGCACGACATACCATCTCATACGTTGTTCACGTTGTTCAGTCATGGCTTATCCTTACACTCCGGTAATCAAGTTGACCAACCAGACCAAGGCACCGTCCAGCATGAACAGCAACAGCCCCATCACGGCAGTCACCGCCAGCACAATCAGGGTTGTCTGAATGGCTTCCTGACGGGTCGGCCATACGACCTTGCGGACTTCCAGGCGAGACTCACGGGCAAATGCCAGTGTCGCCTTTCCCTTGGTGGTTTGCAGGGCTACTGCACCAGCAGCAGCAATGACAACGACCACACCCAGGGCGCGGACGGCAGCGACAACATCGTTGAGCAGGTAATTACCCACTACAGCGGCCGCCAGGATGATGAAAACCAGGCCCCAAAGCAGGGTATCCTTGCTTCCGCCCTGGCTCTCAGAACTAACACTCATACAACCCACCTGTATCTGACGTAACCAAAGACACAAAAGCCCCGTACGAGACGAGGTATATGGCAGGGGCGGCAGGACTCGAACCCGCAACCATCGGTTTTGGAGACCGCTGTTCTACCAATTCGAACTACGCCCCTACATAAGAAAGCCCCTATTATAGGGGCTTTGCTTTATTTATGTAAGCCAAAGATTAAGCAATCACGCTGGCTACAACACCGGCACCTACGGTACGGCCACCTTCACGGATAGCGAAACGCAGGCCGTCGTCCATCGCGATCGGCGCAATCAGGGTAACAACCATTTTGATGTTGTCGCCTGGCATTACCATTTCAACGCCTTCCGGCAGTTCGATGGTACCGGTCACGTCGGTAGTACGGAAGTAGAACTGCGGACGGTAGCCTTTGAAGAACGGGGTATGACGACCACCTTCTTCTTTGGACAGTACGTACACTTCAGATTCAAACTTGGTGTGCGGCTTGATTGAACCCGGCTTGGCCAGAACCTGACCACGCTCTACGTCTTCACGCTTCACGCCACGCAGCAGCGCGCCGATGTTCTCGCCTGCACGACCTTCGTCCAGCAGCTTGCGGAACATTTCAACACCGGTACAGGTGGTAGAAACGGTATCTTTGATACCCACGATTTCTACGGTCTCACCGACTTTGACGATACCGCGCTCTACACGACCGGTAACTACGGTACCACGGCCAGCGATGGAGAATACGTCTTCGATTGGCATCAGGAACGGCAGGTCAATTGCGCGCTCCGGCTCCGGGATATAGGTATCCAGGTGGTTGGCCAGCTCGATGATCTTCTCTTCCCATGCAGCGTCGCCTTCCAGCGCTTTCAGCGCGGAACCACGAACTACCGGCAGGTCATCACCCGGGAAGTCATATTCGGTCAGCAGTTCACGAACTTCCATCTCGACCAGTTCGAGCAGCTCTTCGTCATCTACCATGTCGCACTTGTTCATGAACACGATCATGTACGGGATACCAACCTGGCGACCCAGCAGGATGTGCTCACGAGTTTGCGGCATCGGGCCGTCGGTCGCTGCTACTACCAGGATCGCGCCGTCCATCTGGGCAGCACCGGTGATCATGTTTTTAACGTAGTCGGCGTGACCCGGGCAATCTACGTGCGCGTAGTGACGGATGGCGGTGTCGTATTCTACGTGGGAGGTGTTGATGGTGATACCACGCTCACGCTCTTCCGGTGCCTTGTCGATCTGGTCGAAGGCGAAAGCTTTACCACCGAAGTGCTTGGCCAGCACGTTGGTGATAGCTGCGGTCAGGGTGGTTTTACCGTGGTCAACGTGGCCGATGGTACCCACGTTAACGTGCGGTTTATTACGCTCAAATTTTTCTTTAGACATGATCGTCCCTCTAAACTAACGCTGAGTACGCGGTGGCAAGCTAACCACAGAACAGTTTATATGATGGATTTGAATCTGGTAGGGAAGAGAGGTTGGTGCTGGCAGCCAGGTTCGATTGCCGAACTCACCCGCTAAGGTGTGACTCTTGCTATCGCCTGAGCCATATCAGCATCTTGGAGCGGGCAGCGGGAATCGAACCCGCATCATCAGCTTGGAAGGCTGAGGTAATAGCCATTATACGATGCCCGCATTTCTCTAACCCAAAGAACTCAAACCGCAGAGAAATATGGTGGAGGGAGAAGGATTCGAACCTTCGAAGGCAGAGCCGTCAGATTTACAGTCTGATCCCTTTGGCCGCTCGGGAACCCCTCCGGTGCATAAATGCCACAACGGTAATTCTGCTTGCACCCGTTGTTTTATCGCTTTTGCCGGGCAAATAGACGACAGACATCCAAGCGTCGCGCATTTTATTGTAAGGATTTTGGGGATGCAACCATTGCGCCTTGCAAAATGTGCATTATTGCCGGGAAGCATGCAAAAAAGGACTCACTCCCTGCTCGGATCCGCAGCATAGCTTGTCGCTCCCCACCCCTTGGTGTATGGTCGCCCTGCCCAAGAAACAGTGATGACACCATGACGACAGAGCATAACCCCTATTTGCAATTCACCCGCGAACAATGGGCGTTATTGCGCGATGCGGTCCCCCTGACCCTGACCGAACACGATCTGCAGACCCTGCGCGGTATCAATGAAAAGGTGTCATTGCAGGAGGTGGAAGAGATATACCTGCCCCTCTCTCGCCTGCTCAATCTCTACGTCAAGGCCAAGCAGCGCCGCAGCCGGGTGCTGGAACAGTTCCTCGGCCAGTCCCGCGGCAAGGGCACTTACATCATCAGCATCGCCGGCAGCGTGGCGGGGGGAAAGAGCACCACGGCCCGTATCATGCAGGCGCTGCTGGAGCGCTGGCCGGAGCATCCTCGGGTAGAGCTGGTCACCACGGATGGCTTCCTTTATCCCAACAAGGTGCTGGAAGAGCGGGGCCTGATGCGCCGCAAGGGCTTTCCGGAGTCCTACGACATCCGCCATCTGGTGGAGTTTGTCGCCAATATCCGCGCCGGCCATGAGAAGGTAGAGGCGCCTGTCTACTCCCACCTCATCTACGACATCATCCCGGATGAGAAGAAGGTGGTGGAACAGCCGGATATCCTGATCCTGGAAGGACTCAATGTGCTGCAAAGCGGCATGGACTATCCACAGGAACCCCATAGAGTCTTCGTGTCAGATTTTGTCGATTTCTCCATCTATGTGGATGCCGAAACCGAGTTGCTGCGCACCTGGTATGTCGAGCGCTTCCTCAAGTTTCGTAGCGGTGCCTTCTCGGATCCGGACTCCTACTTCCACCACTACGCCAAGTTGGCGGAGAGTGAAGCCAGCAAGATCGCCAACACCATCTGGCAAGATATCAACTATCTCAATTTGCAGGAAAACATCCTGCCGACCCGGGAGCGGGCCAATCTGATCCTGACCAAGGGTCATGAGCATGCCATCGAGCAGATCAAACTGCGCAAGTGATGGCCGGTGAGCACAGTACATGAACAAAGAGGGGGCCTGCAGGCCCCCTCTTCCATTGGTGTCTCTGGCACACCGGGATATCAGTCGCCCCGTCGCAGGGAAATCTCTCCCCCCAGATAGAACTTGATCCCCTCGCTCATCTCCAGTCGCAGGGCGCCGCGATCATCGATGCCACGGGCGATGCCACGGATCTCCTGCTCCCCCATCAAGAGGCGCACCGGCCGACCGGCGAAGTGATCGAGCCGGTTCCAGTCATCGACAAAGTGCGACAGCCCCTGCTGCTCGAAGGTCAACATGGCCTGTTGCAGGTGGCCAAGCATGCGGGCGGCCAGCAGATTGCGATCCACCAATTCCGGCTGTATGTGGCGAAGCTCGGACCAGGCCTGATCGATCCGCTCACCCTCCCGGGCCGGCATCGCCAGATTGAGGCCCACCCCGATCACCAGGTTGCAGCTGGCGCCGGCGCTGCCGCTCATCTCTACCAGAATGCCCGCCAGCTTGCGGCCCTGATAATAGAGATCGTTCGGCCACTTGAGCTCGACCCCCGGATAACCCAGGGATTCCAGCGCCTGCACCACGGCCACTCCGACCGCCAGACTGAGGCCCATGGCCGCCGCCATGCCCTGCTCGAGTCGCCAATACATGCTCAGGATCAGCTGGCAGCCGAAGGGGGAAACCCAGGGCTTGCCACGGCGACCACGACCGGCAGTCTGGCACTCGGCCAGACAACTCTCGCCGGACTGCAGCTGGTTGACTCGCTCCAGCAGATACTGGTTGGTGGAGTCGATCACCGGGAAGCAGTGCACCGGCGCCATGGGGGCCAGCGCCTGCAACTGCGCCTGATCGTACAGCGCCATTGGCACCGCCAGCCTATAGCCCTTGCCAGTCAGACTGAACAGGTCCAGCCCCAGCTCCTTGAGCGCTGCCATGTGCTTGCCCACTGCCGCACGGCTGATGCCGAGCTGCTCGCCGAGCTGCTCGCCGGAGTGAAACTGGCCATCGCTGAGCAGGGTGATCAGCGTCTGCCTGATGGGAGTAAGCGTCATGCCAGTACCTCATCGAGCCAAGTCTCACCGGTCAGCCCCATGAAGCGCACTTCGTGCTCCAGCACCACCCCGAATTTCTGCTCCACGCTGTCGCGCACATGGGCCGCCAGAGCGATGAGCTCCATGGCGCTGGCCCCCCCCAGATTGACCAGCACCAACGCCTGCTCCTGGTGGACAGCTGCGCGGCCGATGGCAAAACCCTTGAGACCGCACTGATCGATGAGCCAGCCAGCCGCCAGCTTGGCCTGCCCTTCCCCAGCCGGGTAGCAGGGCATCTGCGGATATTGCTGCTTGAGCGTGTCGGCCAGCGTCGTCGTTACCACGGGGTTCTTGAAGAAGCTGCCCGCATTGCCGAGCAGGTTGGGATCTGGCAGCTTGGCCATCCGGGTGGCGCAGACGGTATCGAAAATGGCCTGCGCCGTGGGCGTGTCACCGAGCGCCGCTAGCGGGCCATAACCCAGCATGGGCGTCCAGGCCTTGGGCAGACGCAGACCGACGGCGGTAATGAAGTGAGAATCCTGACAGGCGTGCTTGAAGATGCTGTCACGGTAGCCGAAATGACAATCGGCGGCCTTGATACGCTCCACCTGACCACTCTGCCAGTTGAATGCCTCCACATAGGCACAGAAACGAGCCAGCTCGACCCCGTAGGCACCGATATTCTGTACCGGCGCGGCGCCGACTGTGCCCGGGATCAGCGCCAGATTCTCCAGACCATACCAGCCCTGTTGCAGGGCATGACACACCAGTTGATGCCAGTCCTCACCGGCGGCCACATGCAACAGCCAGTGATTCCCCTCATCCTGCAGTGCGATACCCTTCAGCCGGTTGAGTACCACCAGGCCAGCGAAATCATTGCAAAACAATATATTGCTGCCGCCACCCAACACCAGGCGCGGCAATTCTGCCAGTTCAGGTCTGGCCAGGATCTGCGGCAGGTCATCAAGATTGTCTACCTCCGCCAGCCAGAGGCAGTGGGCATCGAGGGCCAGGGTGTTGAGCGTCAACAAGGAGGCGTGGGGGGTGAGTTTCATCTGCGTGTCCCGACAATAGCAAGCGGGCAGTCTACCTTATATTCCCGCCGGACGAAAAATCCCGCCCTCTTTTCGGACTCGATCTGCTGGAGTAGAGTATCCGGCTCCGACTCCCGAGGAAGTACTCATGAACAACCAATTTGCCGTCATCGGACTGGGTCTGTTTGGCAGCGCCCTGTGCGAAGAGCTGCAACGGCAGGATGCCGAGGTGCTGGCGATTGATATCGACGAAAGCAAGACCCGCCAGATAGCCACCCTGTGCAGCCATGTCGTCGTCGCCGATGCGACCGATGAGGCTACCGTGGCCGAGCTGGGGCTGGCCAACTTCGACATCGTTTTCGTCGCCATCGGTGACAACCTCGAGACCAGCATACTCACCACGCTCGTCCTGAAAGAGGCGGGCGTGAAGAAGGTGTGGGTCAAGGCCCGTGACAAGTTTCACGCCAAAATCCTGCATAAAGTCGGGGCCGACAAGGTGATCAATCCAGAGTGGGACATGGGCCGACGGGTCGCCCAGAGCATGCTGGACAACCGGTTGTTCGACTATCTGGAGCTGGGCCACGATATGGTGCTGACCGAAGTCGTTATCGGTCTGCAGCAAAATGCCCGCAATCTCGGTGACTTGCATCTGCTGCAGCAGAATGACTTCCAGCTGCTCGCCATCAAGCGAGGCGATGTGCTGCATAACGTGCTGACCGGCAAGATGGAGCTGCAACTGGGCGACATACTGATCATGGCAGGCAACAAACACGCCATCGACCACTGGCTGGAAACCCTATGATCAATTGGCGCAGCAGCTACGCCTTCGCCCTGCATCGGGATGACAACTCCCGCTGGAGCGAAGCCAAGCTGATCCTGGGCAGCTTTCTGGTCATCCTGCTGATCGGCACTATTTTTCTGGTACAACCCTCCAGCCACAATGGCGAAGTGACCTTCGTCAACGCCCTGTTCACCGCCACCTCAGCCATCAGCGTGACCGGGCTCGGTGTGGTGGATACAGGTACCGCCTTTACGCTGCAGGGGCAGATCTTCCTGTTGATATTGATGGAGATTGGCGGTCTGGGTCAGATGACAATGACACTGCTGCTGATCGCCATGTTCAGCAAACGGGTCGGCCTGCGCCAGCAGGTGCTGGCCAAGGAGGCGCTGGGACAGGAGGGCTCGGTCAACATAGTGGGGCTGGTCAGACGCATAGTGTTGTTCGCCTTTATCGCCCAGCTGATCGGCACCGCTGTCATGGCCATCCGCTGGGTGCCCGATATGGGCTGGGAACACGGCCTTTACGTCAGCTTCTTCCATGCGGTTTCTGCCTTTAACAACGCCGGTTTCTCGCTATTTTCCAATAACCTGATGAACTACCGGGATGACCCCATCATCAGCCTGACCATCGCTGGTCTGCTGGTCCTCGGGGGGATCGGCTTTACTGTCGTCGTCGATCTGGTGCGCAACCGGCGCTGGCGCAAGCTGAAGCTGCACAGCAAGCTGATGCTGGTGATGACCCCAGCCCTGCTGCTGCTGGGCACCCTGATGTTCTGGCTGCTGGAGCGCAACAATCCGGGCACTCTTGGCGCCACCTCCTTTGGTGGACAGTGGCTGGCTGCCTTCTTTCACTCTGCCAGTGCGCGGACCGCGGGCTTCAATACCATAGATATCGGGCTGATGACCCCTGCGGCCCTGCTATTCCTGATGATGCTGATGTTTATCGGGGCGGGTACCACCTCTACCGGCGGTGGTATCAAGGTGACCACCTTTGCGGTGGTGCTGCTGGCGACCCGTGCCTTCCTGAGCAAGCGACCCCATGTCACAGCCTTTGGTCGCACCTTGTCACCCCAGATAGTGACCCGCTCGCTGGCCATCATCATGGTCAGCACCATGGTACTGATGCTGGCGATGTTCCTGCTGATGGTGACCGAGGATCTGCCGTTCGACAAAATCATGTTCGAGACCGTCTCTGCGTTCGCCACTGTGGGGCTTTCTACCGGCATTACTGCCTCCTTGAGCGAGCCGGGAAAGCTTATCCTGGTACTGGTGATGATCTGTGGTCGTCTCGGCCCGCTGACCCTGGCCTTCATGCTGGCTCGCCCGAGCGAAACCCGCATCAAGTACCCGGAAGAGAGTGTCTATACAGGCTAGTCCAGGTGCAATATAGAAAAAGGGGCCAAGAGCCCCTTTTCTATTTGGCTTATCCAGCCTGGTATTGCGGCGCGGCGACTCAGGTCGCCTTGCTCTTGGCCGGGCGCTTGCCGGCACTCTTGCGAGGAGTGCCAGTGGTGCCTGCACTGCTCTTGCGACGGGGAAAACGCGGCTTGCCGGCCCCCGGTGCCGCCTTGGGCAGGGCGCTGAAGCTGGCGCCAGAATCCTGCCGGGCTCCCTCAATCAAGGCGTTCAACTGATCTGTCAGTGGCCCCATAAATTGCTGATAGCTGGCGTGCCGCTCGGCAATCTGGCCCAGGCTCTGCTCCCACAGAGCCGTCATGTCCGGCGTGGTGGCTGTGGCGGGCAGAGCCAGGATCAGTGCCCGTCCAGTGGGCGTGCCCTTGATGCTCTTGCCCTGGCGCACCAGAAAACGACGCCTGAACAGCAGGTCTATGATACCGGCCCGGGTCGCCTCGGTGCCAAGACCGTCCGTTTCGCGCAGGGTCTTGCGGATCTCGGGATCCTGCACGTAGCGGGCTATGCCGGTCATGGCGGCCAGCAAGGTGGCATCGGTGAACGACTTGGGCGCCTGGGTCATCTTCTCCAGCAGCTCGCCGCGCTCGCACAGCAATTGCTCCCCCTCTTTCAGGGCGGGCAGGGTACCGGCTTTCTCTTCGTCGTCATCTTCTTCGACCCCCAGCAGCGCCTTCCAGCCCGCCTTGAGGATCCGCCGCGCCTTGGCCTGGAACAGGCCACCCGCGATACGTAGCAGCACCTTGCTGTCGTTGTACTCGAATGGGGGATAGAACTGCAGCAGGTACTGGCGCGCCACCAGACCGTAAATTTTGGCCTCATCGCCGCTGAGGCTGGCCTCGTTGCCGCGTTTCTCGGTGGGAATGATGGCGTGGTGGGCATCCACCTTGCTGTCATTCCACGCCTTGCTGCGGATCTTGCCGTCCGCCTCGCTCACCGCCCGGGCGAGTGCCGGCGCGGTCGCGGCTATGGCCTCCCGTACCTGGGCAGCCCGGTTGAAATGATCGCTCGGCAGGTGGCGACTGTCGGATCTCGGGTAGGTGATGAGCTTGTGGCGCTCGTAGAGCCCCTGACACACATCCAGCACCCGCTTGGCATCCATGCCAAAACGTTTGGCGGCATCGATCTGCAGGCTGGAGAGGTTGTAGGGCAGCGGCGCCGCCTGCTTGCGGGTCTGCTCCTCCAGCCCTTCCACCGATGCAGGTTGACCCTGGATCCGCTCCACCACCTTGGCGGCCAGCGCCCGGTTGAGCACCCGCCCCTCCTCGTCCTGCCAGGGCAGGCAAGCCTCGGAAGGCAGCCACTTGGCGCTGAAGCGCTCGTTGCCCTCGGTCACCACATGGGCCAGCACCTCGTAGAAGGGCTTGGGTACGAAGGCCTCTATTTCCAGATCCCGCCGCACCACCAGCCCCAGCAACGGGGTCTGCACCCGGCCGACCGACAGCAGCTCGCTGCAACCGCCCTTGCGACCGAGCAGGGTATAGGCCCGGGTCATGTTGATGCCATAGAGCCAATCGGCGCGGCTGCGGGCCAGCGCCGATACCGCCAGCGGCACGAACTCCTTGTTGTCCCTGAGCTTGTCGAGGGCACGACGCACTGCCGGCGGGTTGAGATCGCTGATGAGACAGCGCTGCACCGGCCTGGTCTTGGGGTAACCGAGAAAATCGATCACCTCGTCCACCAGCAGTTGCCCTTCCCTGTCCGGATCGCCGGCATTCACCACGCAGTCGGCCTGCTTGATCAGCCGCTTGATGACGGTGAGCTGGGCTTTGGTCTTGGGCTTGGCAACCAGCTGCCACTGGGCAGGGATGATGGGCAGTTGCTCCATGCGCCACTGCTTGAAGGCGGCGTCGTAGGCATCGGGCTCGGCCTGCTCCAGCAGGTGGCCGATGCACCAGGTCACCACGTCCCCCTCGGCAGTCTCGATGAAGCCCTCCCCCTTCTTGTGGGGCTTGGGCAACACATCGGCAATGGCGCGGCCCAGACTGGGCTTCTCGGCGATAAAGAGTCGCATGGCAAACATACCTGAATACTGTATATGCGAACAGTATATACCGAGCCTTTTGCAAAGCCCAAGCCCGGCCACCCGCGGGTTCGGTGATCACGAGCACGCTGTCGGTCAGCGACGCGACTCGGGGTCAAGGATGCAACTACCCTTGAGGATGCTCATGCGAGCCAGATGATGAAACTTGGCCCGAACGAGTGCGAACGGGATAACAAAAGAGCTGAATTTAAATTAAATTCAATTAAATGATAAAATACGAAATAATAAATGTATTTAAAATAACAATACAAAATAAAAACCATGATAGAGGTCAAGCCCCTACCTCTCCCTAGCTACTACTATATTGGTAATATTTGATCGTAGGAAAACGCCGCCATGCTTGGAAAATTATTGAGAAAGACCTGGTTCTGGCTCCTGCTGCTCGGGGCCCTGCTGGGCGTCGCGGCATTGGGTGTCACAGTGACAGTGATGCATAAAACCAGTTCTACCGAGTTCTGCGTCTCCTGCCACTCCATGCAGACCCCGCTGGCCGAGTATCAGGGCAGCGTCCACTTCCAGAACGTGAAGGGCATCCGGGCCGAGTGTGCAGACTGCCACATCCCCAATGAACCCAGCGCCTATCTGTGGACCAAGATCCGCGCCGTGAAGGATATCTATCATGAGGCTATCGGCACCCTCGATACCCCAGAGAAATACGAATCACACAAGCTGCGCATGGCCCAGTCGGTGTGGGACGAGCTCAAGGCCAATGACTCCGCCACCTGCCGCAGCTGCCACAGCTACGCCGCCATGGACATTCTGGCCCAGCGCCCCAATGCCCGGGCCGAGCACCCGGTCGCCATCAAGGAAGGCCAGACCTGCATCGACTGCCACCGCGGTGTCGCCCACATCATGCCTGACATGAGCGAGCTGGCTGCCGCCGGTGCGAGCGAGCTGGCCCAGGCTGCCGCCCAGACCCCGGCCAACGTCACCACCCGTTACGCCATCGCCACGGCGCCGCTGTTCCTCGATGCCGCCGCCAAGACAGATGAAGGCACCCTGATGCCCTCCACCAAGGTGGAAGTACTGGCCAACGAGAATGGCCGCGCCCAGGTGCAGATCGAAGGCTGGCAGCAGGACGGCGTGAGCGAAGTGTTCTACGCCGCCCCCGGCAAGCGGATCCTCAGCGTACTGGTCGGCGATAACGCCAAGAAATCCCTGGTCACCGGCCAGAGCGAAACCGACAGCGCCACCAACCTCACCTGGCATCAGGTCAAGCTGACCGCCTGGGTGGATCAGAGCCAGCTCATCGGCGATCAGGGCAAGCTGTGGCAATACGCCTCCACCCTGATGTCCAACAACTGTACCGGCTGCCACGGCCTCACGGCGCTGGATCACTTCAATGCCAACCAGTGGATCGGCGTCATCAAGGGGATGGAATCCCGTACCTCCCTGACCCCGGAACAGGCTCGCATGTTGACCCAATACGTCCAGAAACATGCCAGTGACATGAGCGCGGCGCACTAAGGCTGGCACAGAGGAAATCGTCATGACTTTTTTTACCGATAAGAAAACCAATCTGTCCCGCCGCAACCTTCTCAAGGGGCTCGGCGCCTGCGCGGCTCTGCCGCTGCTCGCCGGCATCTTCCCGAAGAGTGCCCTGGCCCAGGCCATCAGCACGGCGCTGGAACAGTTCCCGACCCTGGTCCCGGCCCAGAAAGGCATACTGACCGGCGCCCACTGGGGTGCCTTCGAGGCAATAGTCGAAGAGGGCCGCATGGTGCGCGTCCAGCCGGTGGCCGATGATCCGGCGCCGAACGATCTCATCGACATGGCCCCGTTCCAGGTTCACGCCAAGAACCGCATCAAGTACCCCATGGTGCGCAAGAGCTGGCTGGAGCACGGCCCTGGTGCCAGACCCGAGCTGCGCGGCGCCGACGAATGGGTCCGGGTGAGCTGGGACAAGGCCATCGAGCTGGTAGCCGGCGAGATTGGCCGGGTGCAGAGCGACTTCGGCCCGCAGGCGATCCACGCCGGTTCCTACGGCTGGAAGAGCGTCGGCATGTTCCACAACAGCCGTACCCTGCTGCACCGCCTGATGAACCTGGCCGGTGGCTTCACCGGTTATGCCGGTGACTACTCCGCTGGCGCCGCCCAGGTGATCATGTCCCACGTCATGGGCTCCATCGAGGTGTATGAGCAGCAGACCGCCTGGCCGAACGTGATCGAACACGCCGAACTGGTGGTGCTGTGGGGCGTCAACGCCCAGGTGACTCTGAAGAACAGCTGGAACATGCCGGACCACGAAGGTCAGGCCGGCTTTAAGGCGCTCAAGGAGAAGGGTACCCGCATCATCAGCATCGATCCGGTCTACAACGAGACCGCCAAACTGGCCGGGGCCGAGTGGATTGCGCCGAACGCCTATACCGACGTGGCCATGATGCTGGGGGTGGCCCACACCCTGTATACCGAGCAGAAGCACGATCAGGCCTTCCTCGATCGCTACACCAGCGGTTTCGACAAGTTCCTCACCTACCTGCTGGGCAAGGACGATGGCCAGCCGAAGAGCGCCGAGTGGGCGAGCACTGTCTGCGGCGTCGATGCCGCCGTGATCCGTCAGCTGGCCCTCGACATGGCGTCCAAGCGCACCATGATCATGGCGGGCTGGGGCATGCAGCGTCAGCATCACGGCGAGCAGCCCAACTGGATGCTGGTGACCCTGGCCGCCATGCTGGGCCAAATCGGCCTGCCCGGTGGCGGCTACGGCTTCAGCTACCACTACTCCTCCGGTGGCAGCCCCACCGCCAAGGGCGGCATCCTGGCGGGTATCTCGGCCGGCAACGCGCCCAAGAACAGCCCGGCCCCGATCCCGGTAGCCCGCATCGCCGACTGTCTCGCCAACCCAGGCAAGACCATCGACTTCAACGGTCGTCAGGTGACTTATCCGGACATCAAGCTGGTCTATGTGGCGGGTGGCAACCCCTTCCACCACCATCAGGACACCAACAACCTGCTCAAGGCCTGGCGCAAGCCGCAGACGGTGATAGTCCACGAACCCTACTGGACCGCCACCGCCAAGCACGCAGACATAGTGCTGCCGGCCACCACCAGCTATGAGCGCAACGATCTGGAGATGGGGGGCGATTACTCCCAACGCTACGTGTTCCCCATGCACCAGTGCGTACCGCCCCAGCACGAGTCACGCAACGACTTCGACATCTTCAGCGCCATTGCCGCCAAGCTGGGCTTGCTGGAAGCCTACACCGAAGGCAAGGACGAGATGCTGTGGCTCAAACAGATGTATGACGGCATGGCCGCCCAGGCCCGTGGCGCGCGGGTGGCGCTGCCGCCGTTCAACATGTTCTGGGAATCCAACAACTACATCCGCTTCCCCATTCCGGAGGCGAATCGCCAGTGGATCCGTCACGCCGATTTTCGCGAGAATCCCTTGCTCAACCCGCTCGGCACCCCGTCCGGCAAGATCGAGATCTTCTCCAACACCATCGCCGGCATGGGGTATGCCGACTGCGCCGGCCATCCCAAGTGGTATGAGCCCAAGGAGTGGGTGAAGAGCGAGGCGGCCAGCCGTTATCCGCTGTCGCTCAACACCTCGCACCCGACCCAGCGCCTGCACTCACAGCTGGACAACACGCCACTGCGAGACAAATTCGCCATCGCCGATCGGGAGGCCATTCTGATCCACCCGGATGATGCCAAGGCGCGTGGCATTCAGGATGGGGATCTGGTGCGCGCCTTCAACGATCGCGGCCAGATCCTGGTGGGCGCTCTGGTGTCGAAAGACATACGTCCTGGCGTGGTGCGCATCTGTGAAGGGGCCTGGTTCGACCCGGCCAAACCGGGTGAGGCGGGGGCCATCTGCAAGAACGGCAACGTCAACTGCCTGACCTTCGACGAGGGCACCTCCAGCCTGGCGCAGGGCAACTGCGGCCACATGGCCCAGCTGCAGATCGAGAAATACAGGGGCCCGGCACTGGCCAACACCGCTCACGCGGTCCCGGCCAACGGCTGAGTCCACACTCGACCAACAAAAACGGCGCCATCAGGCGCCGTTTTTTTATTGCTGTCAATTAGCTATGACAGTGGTGACTCAGAGGTCGCCTTCTTGCATGTACTCTTCCGTACACTCCACCCGCTCTGCCGCCAGAGCATTGGCAAAGTGACTCAGAAGTCGCCTTCCTGCATATACTCTTCCGCGCACTCCACCAGCTGGGGCCAGAGCTCTTCCGGCACCCAGGCATCCGGGTCATCTTCGTCGCCATCGTATTGGGTCCAGAAATAGCGGCGCAGGCCGGCGGCGAAGTCATCACTGACTTCGGCCAGCTCGGAGAGCGGTCCCAGCCAGGCGATACGACGCAGGCCGGAGGCAAGATCGTTGAGCGCATCCACCAACGCACGATCGTCGCTGATCTGCTCCACCAGCAGAGTGAAGCGCTCGCGGGCGCTGGCAACTTCGTCTTCGTCCAGCTCACCTGCATCGGCCAGCAGATCGATGAAATCTTCCAGCAGGAATGCGATCAGGCTATCTCTGTCTTCAAACCACTGAAGCTGTGCCCCCTTGATCCCCAACACGGAGGAATCGAACGAGTCATCAAGGTGACATAGTGCCCATGGATCGTCTGTCATTGCTACCCTTCCTCAGGCTTGAACAAGTGTCTTATCTTATGCCTGACCTTCCCCCCTTGCCACCTTGGGCAGTGAAGGGACGCAGCCAGACCACCACAATTCCATCCGCCCCATAACGGGGCTGATAATATCTAGCTCTCTACCCTGGCCACCTTGGGCAGTGACAGAGACGCAGCCAGACCACCCAACTCCGCCCGACCCATGATGAGGTTGCCTCGATAGGCCTCGGCCAGATCGGAGACTATGTTGAGGCCGAGCCCCGAGCCCGGCACCTTCTCGTCGAGCCGTACCCCGCGCAACACAGCCTTGGCGATCTGATCCTCGCTCATGCCGGGGCCGTCATCCTCGATGCGCAGCGTGATCCAGCCCCCCAGCTCGGCGCTGGAAATACGCAGCTGACCGGCCGACCACTTGTAGGCGTTCTCCAGCAGGTTGCCCACCATCTCGTCGAAGTCCTGCTCCTCCACCCCGACCGCCAGATTGGCTGGCACCTGCAGATCCACCTCCTTGCCCGGATAGAGACGGGAGAAGGCGCGGCAGATGTACTCCACCCGTGCCCGCACCGGGGTCGACACCCCGAGGATCTTGGCGGCGCCGGTCACCCGCGCCTTGCCGAGGTGATAGTCGATGTGACGCTGGATCTGGTCAAGCTGCTCACCGATGGCGGCTTGATCCTCCGGCGACAACTGGGCCACCTGATTGCGCATTATGCTGAGCGGCGTCTTGAGGGCATGAGCCAGATTGCCGGTGTGGGAGCGGGCTCGCTGCAGCAGCTCGCTGTAGTGGTGCAGCAGGCGGTTGATGTCTTCCACCAGCGGCTGTATCTCCAGCGGATAACGCAGCCGGAATCCCTCCTGATGCCCCTGATGTACCCGTCCCAGTTCGCGGCGCAGCAGATGCAGCGGACGCAGACCATAGACGATCTGGAACATGAAGCCCAGCACCAGACCCGTGGCGGCGAAGCCGAGGCCCAGGAACAGGCTGATGCGGGTCTTCTTGAGGGTCTGGGTCAAGGCGCTGCTGTCCTTGGCCATCACCAGAGTAAACGTCCGATCCGACCCGGGCAGCAGCACGGTACGCGTCATGATGAGCAGGGGCTCCTTGTTAGGTCCCCTGCCGACAAACAGATCCGGATCGCCGAACGCCGACTTCAGACCCTGCACCTTGAGGTGCACATCCCACAGGGATCGCGAGCGGCTGACCACCTCATCCCCCAGCTCCAGCTGCCAGTAGTAGCCGGAATAGGGTTGACGAAAGCGGGGGTCGGCCATGGGTTCGGTGACGATGGGCAGGCCGTCTGGCTGGATCTCGAGGCGGGAGAGCAGATCGTAGAGCTGCAGGCGCAGGCCGTCGGCTTCCGCCTCTTGCCAGTAGTTGCGCATCATGGTCTGCAGGCTGAAACCTGTGGCAAACAGGAAGAGACCGCACCAGACCAGCGCTATGACTACCAGCCGCCCCCGCAGGGTCCTGACCAGCCTCATTCACCGCACCCTGGCAGGGGTTGCATCAAGGCCCGACTCATTCGTTGATCCGGTATCCAAGGCCACGCACAGTCTCAATGAGATCGGCGTGGGTCTTCTTGCGGATCCGGCCGATGAAGACTTCGACGGTATTGGAGTCACGGTCAAAATCCTGGGCATAGATGTGGTCGATCAGCTCGCTGCGCGACACCACCTTGCCCCTGTGCTGCATCAGGTAGCCCAGCACCCGAAATTCGTGGGCGGTGAGCTTGATGGGGGTGCCTTCGTACCACACCTGGGAGGCCGCCATGTCGAGCCGCACTCCGCCGATCTCCAGGATCGAACTGGCATTGCCTGCTGCCCGTCGCACCAGCGCCTGCACCCTGGCGACCAGCTCCGCCACCTGGAACGGCTTGGTGAGGTAGTCGTCGGCACCGGCATTGAGCCCCTCAATCTTCTCGTGCAGCTGGCCTCGGGCGGTCAGTACCAGCACAGGGGTATCTATCCCCTTGCTGCGCCACTCTTTCAGCACGCTCAGGCCATCGCGACCCGGCAGGCCGAGATCCAGGATGATGGCGTCATAAGGTTCGGTCTCGCCGAGAAAGCCGGCCTCGTTGCCATCGTGGCAAAGGTCGGTCACGAAACCGGACAGACGCAGCTGTTCGGCCAGCTGGCCCGCCAGGGTCTTCTCATCTTCAACTATCAGAATTCGCATAAATGGGTATCCAAAGCAGGGTTACTCTTGCGTCAACGGAGATGGGAAGGTTGAACAGTTGTGCCGGATTGTCAGTTTGGAGCCCAACCTGGCACCCACCCAAAGGTCAATCTTCCTCTTGCGGCGGGCGTGGTTCGAACAGCCGCTCGAGATGGTGGCCCTTGAGCCACACCATCTCCAGATTGTCGGCGCGATAGCCGACCTTGATCACGCTGTTCTCGCTGTCGATGAGCTTGAGCTCATACAGCCAGATGCCATCCTCTTCCCCCAGGTCGACGCGCAGCACGCGCACCGGCAGGAGGGAGGCCACCTCCATCACCTCATGAAAGGGCCTGACCCGACCCTCGCTGACAGCTTGTTGCAGCAAGGCCTCGTTCGGCGTGGTCGCCTGCGCCATCACGGGCAGCAGCAACCCCAGCAGAGACAGGGCTCTATTCATGGGTGATTCATCTCCAAAAACCTAACATAATGCCGTTTATAGTCTGCCAGCCATGAATCCGGAATGAATATGATCCCACGCAGTTTCCTGCTGATCCTTTGCCTTTTCTCCACCCTTGGCTGGGCGGCCCAGGCGCGTCTCGACATGCCGGCGCTGGTCAAGTTGTTGTTGGCCCAAGGGTACCACGACATTCGGGAAGTGGAGCTGGAAGGGGATAAATTCGAGGTAGAAACCCTGGATGCCGACGAACAGCGAGTGCAGTTGCTGGTCGATGCCTACACGGGCGACATCACCAAAAAAGAGGCCGATTAGGCCTCTTTTGCTATGCGAGTTCTGCGCTGTGATGCCTGAGCGGCAACTCACGCCTCTTTCAGCTTCTGGCGTTGACGCTGACGCCAGGGGCGCAGCAACTTCTCCCGCCGTGGCCATAGCAGAGCACAGGCCAGCAGCAGGTAGATGAGCGGCTCCTGCCAGCCACTCTTCACCGACCACCAATAGTGCACCGGCACCAGCAGGGCAACGGCATAGATCCAGTTGTGCAACTTCTGCCAGGCCGGCCCCATGGCCCGCAGCAGGGCGGGGATAGAGGTCAGACTGAGCACCGCCAGCAACAAGAGCGCCACTGCCCCCACCAGTATGTAGCTGCGCTTCACCAGCTCGCCGCCAATAAGCTCCCAGTCGAATTGCAGATCCAGCCCCAGCCACACCATAAAGTGCAACCCGGCCCAGGCCGCGCACCAGAGCCCGAGAGGGCGGCGCAGCTTGATGAGCTGCCCCTGCCGCCAGCGCTTGGCGAGCGGTGACACCAGCAGGGTGATCAGCAAGAGATTGAGCGCCCCCTTGCCGAGATAGTGGGTCAAACCCTGCACAGGGTCGCCCCCCAGCAACCCGGCTGGCAAGGCATACCCCAGCCAGAGCAGAAAGCCGAGAGAACCCAGATGCACCAGCACTCGCAGGCCCTTGATGTGAACCGCTGTCAGTCTCAGTACCATTTTCTTGGATCCATGGCTTGATAAGGGAGGACCACCCCATGGGGGCGGCCCTTGGTATGAGCTGTTGTCAGTCTCAGTACCATTGTCTCAGATCCATTCCCTGATAGAGCGAGGCTACCTCGTCGGCATAACCGTTGAACATCAGGGTAGGCTGACGCTTGGCACCGAAGATGCCACCCTCCCCGATGAAGCGCTCGCTGGCCTGACTCCAGCGCGGATGATCTACCTCCGGGTTGACGTTGGCGTAGAAGCCATATTCGTTCGATGCCAGCAGATTCCAGGTGGTCGGTGGCATCTCTTCCACCAGCCGGATGGAAACTATGCTCTTGATGCTCTTGAAGCCGTACTTCCAGGGCACCACCAGCCGGATCGGTGCCCCGTTCTGGGCGGGCAGCGTCTTGCCATAGAGGCCCATCGCCAGGAAGGAGAGCGGGTTTATCGCCTCGTCGATACGCAGCCCCTCCACATAGGGATAATCTATGCCCCCTCCAAGAGAACGGGATGCCTGCCCCGGCAACTGCTCGGGGTCATAGAGGGTCTCGAAGGCCACGAACTTGGCGCGACTGGTGGGCTCGGCACGGCGAATGAGCTCCGCCAGACTGATACCGCTCCAGGGCAACACCATGGACCAGGCCTCTACGCAGCGCAGCCGGTAGATGCGTTCCTCCAGCTCTGTCTTGTTGATGAGGTCCCACACATCCAAGGTGAAGGGCTTGGCCACCTCCCCCTCTACCCGCAATTGCCACGGCTCGGGCTTGAGGTAGTGAGCATTGCGAGCCGGATCCCCCTTGTCAGTACCCAGCTCATAGAAGTTGTTGTGGGTGGTGGCCTTCTCCTCCGGGGTGATGACCACGCCCTCAGGTCTGGCGGCGGCGCGAATGTTGAGCGGTCTGGTCGATGCGGCAGGTGCCGGTTTGTCGGCGGAGAAGAGGTCGAGCACGCCAGCCTGAGCGGGAAACGCCAGGGTCGCAGCCCCCAGCCCCAACCCTTTCAGGATAAGGCGGCGATCCTGATAGACGGCTTCCGGGGTAACATCCTGTTCGGTGGGATGATGAGAAGAACGGCGCTTGATCAACATGGAAAAACTCCCGGGGCTATGAGGGTAACAACCATAAGACCTGCCCCGGCCGAGTTTTATTTCACGAAAATTTACATGAGCTGGTAAAGGGGCAGAGCCTTGGCCATGGTTCCGACCAGAAACAATGCTACGAATACCAGCAGAGGAACGATCACATTTGGCGCCATCAGACTCACTCCATGAGCAGGACAGGGCCCATAACTATGGTGCAGGGTCGAGCACGCCTCCAATGAATTTTTTTCGCGAGCGCAAGCGTATTCCTGAGTTGAAATGAGTGATGAAGATCACACACAATCTCGCCCCTGCTTGCCGCCCCCCCTGCGCGGGGTAGGCTCCCTTTCTTTACGAATTCCACTACTGAAGAGTCACGCCATGAGCCCATTGATCGCCATCGCCATCACGACCGGGATCCTCTCTGCCGTCTGGGGCTGGGTTGCCGTCACACTCGGCCTCATCTCCTGGGTCGGCTTTCTCGGCTGCACCAGCTACTTCGCCTCCAGCGGTGGCTACAAGGCGCTGTTGCAAACCATGCTGTGCAATGGGAGCGGCATGCTGTGGGCATTGCTGCTGATCCACGGGGATGCCTGGTGGGGAGCGGGTATGGCGGGCTATATGATGACGGGGGTGGTTGCGACCCTGATGTGTGTGCAGGCAAAGCAGCAGTGGCTGGGCTACATTCCCGGCACCTTCGCCGGTTGCTGCGCCACCTTCGGTGCCGCGGGGGAGTGGCGCCTGATACTGCCGTCCCTGGTGATAGGCGCGCTGTTCGGTTACCTGATGAAAGCGAGCGGGCTCTGGCTATCCCAGAAAACCCAGAAAGCCCAAACCTCTACCGCCGTAGTCGATCCCGCCTGAATGGCACTCACCAGCGAATAATCCTTCGCCGGGACGCAAGCCTATACTGTCCGGCTTATCCCTTCGACTTGAAGTTTGCCGCCTCTATGCCGTGCCGATTCAATAACTTGTAGAAATCGGTACGGTTTCTGCCCGCCATGTTGGCCGCCAGGGTCACGTTGCCCTCAGTGGTACGCAGCAGACGGATCAGATACTCCTTCTCGAACTCGGCCCGCGCCTCGTTGAACGAGGGGATGCCACCACCGCCGCCACTCAGGGCCGACTCCACCATGGACACCCCAATCACAGGACTGCAACAGAGGCTCGCCAGCTGTTCCACCACGCTGTAGAGCTGACGCACGTTACCGGGCCAGGCTGCGGCCGCCAGCATGGCCAGCGACTCGGGTGAAAAACCCAGGGCCGCACAGTCACTGTGACGACTGCGATATTCGTCCAGCGCCTGTCTGGCCAGCAGCGGAATATCTTCACTGCGGGCGCTGAGAGGTGGCAAGGTGATGTTGGCCACATTGAGGCGGTAGAAGAGATCTTCCCGAAAACGCCCCTCTTCCATCGCCGTCACCAGATCCTGATGGCTGGAGCTGATGACCCGCACCTCGGGCGTCCCCTGACCGTACTCCTGCAACACCTGCAACAGCTTGGCCTGTAGCGACTCCGACAGATCTCCTATCTCGTCGAGAAACAGTGTCGCGCCTTTGGCTTGTTCGAACAGGCCGGACTGACCGTCCTCGCCAAACAGCTGCAGATCCAGCGCAGGCCACGGCAAGGCGGCGCAGTTGATGACGTGCAGCGGCTTGTCACGGCGACTGCTGGCCTGATGCAGGGCTTGAGTCATCACCCCTTTGCCTGAACCGGACGGCCCCATGATCAGCACGGGCACTTCCATGCCGGCTATGCTATTGGCCTGGATCAGCAACTGTTCCATCTGCGGATTGCGGGTCAGGATAAGCGATTGCCACTCCTGTTGCTGCTTTGGGCGTGTCAGGCTCAACGCATGCTCTATGGTGGCAAACAGCTCATCCTTGTCGATGGGTTTGGTGAGAAAACTGAATACCCCGGAGCGGGTAGCCTGGATGGCATCGGGAATGGTGCCGTGGGCTGTCATTATGATGACAGGCAACCCCAGCCACTGTGACTGGATGCGCTCGAACAGCGCCAGGCCGTCCATGCCGGCCATGCGCAAGTCGCTCAACACCAGATCGGCCCGTTGCTGGCGCAATCTGTCCAGCGCCCCTTCGGCGCTGTCGGCGGTATCCACTTCGTAGCCCTGGCTGCGCAGGCGCATGCTCATCAGCTTGAGCAGGCTGACATCGTCGTCAACCAGCAGGATCCGGCTCATGGCAGGGCCTCGCCACTGCCGTTGAGCTTGCGTTGATTGAGCTGTTCATCGATGGCGGAGAGCTGTTCAATCTGGCGGCGCAGACGCTGCACCTCCTGACTCTGGTCGTCACGACGGCTGTCACGTACCAGCAGCTCCTCACCCAGCGCAATCCAGCTGCGCAGGAAAGCCTGGGCATCGAGCCCGAGCTCGGGCAGCAGGCTCTTGAGTTTGTCCAGCCCGGCCCGACGGTTTGCCACCGACTCGGAGGGGTGGGTATTGACCATGGCCAGACTGACGCGGCTCTCGACATCGGTCGCACCCTTGAGGCGCTGACGCTCCTGCGCCCGCTGCTGAGCGTGACTGGCCAGCAGCCAGTCCGAGTATTGCAGGCGTACCTGCATCTCCTTGTTGGCAAACTCCATGCGCTTGGCGAGGGCGAGATCCGGCGACGCCGCCGGGTCACGCGCTGGCAGCAAAGAACAGCCTGTGAGCAGGCCCATCATCAATACCGGAACAACACATTGTTTCATCTTTTGCTTCACTTCAACGTCAACCGGAAACAGACATCAGCCTGTTCGTCTTCAATCAATACCAATTCACCGCCAAGGCTCATCGCCGACTCGCGGGCGATGGAAAGCCCCATGCCGGAGCCTTTCAACAAACCTTGCCGCACTATACTGCCCTGCTCGAATGGCTCGAAGATCCGCTCCCGTTCGGCTACCGGAATGACGGGCCCTTCGTTGGCCACCTCCAGCCAGCCGCCGTTGGCATCCTGCCCGGCGCGGATCCAGATCCGGCCACCCCTGGCGCCATAGCTGACCGCATTGGAAAACAGATTATCGAGGATCAACCGCAAGCGATACGGCTCCGCCTGCAGCATGATGGGATCGGTCGGCAAGTGTACACTGATTTGTTTGGATTCCAGCGCCAGCCGGTACTCAGCTGTCAACTCTGACAGCAAGGGCGCCAGCGCCACCGGCGTCAGGGTAAACACCTCCTGCTGGCTGAGGCGGTTGAAATCGAGCAGACGTTCGATCAGGGTCTGCAATCGGCGACTGTTCTCCTCCAGCATCTGGCAGATCTCCTGCTGATCCGGCGTAAGCGGCCCCACCAGCTGCTCGCCAAGCAGGTCCGAGCCCTCCCGCAGCACCGCCAGCGGCGTCTTGAGCTCATGGGAAACATGGCGCAGGAACTGGTATTTCTGCTGTTCCAGCTCCTTGAGCTTGTCGTGCAACCAGTTGATCCGCTCCCCCAATACCACCAACTCTGCCGGCCCGTCCACGGGTCGTTTGTCCGGCTCCACACCCGCGCCCAGACTCAAGATCCGCGACTCAATCTGACGCACAGGGTGGATAATCAGATAAGTAAACAACAACACCAGCAGCAGGCTGAGCACGGCCACGAAACCGCTGACCCACCAGATCTCTCTCATCAATTCTGCAATCATGGCGCGTACCCGGCTCACATGCTCATCGACCTGGCCTCGGGTAATCACTTCAAGCTGCTGATTAATTTGATTAAATTCATCAAATTGCGGGCTGGCCGAGGCGGCTCTGGCCTTGGCCAGATCCTGCAGGCTCTCGAGCCAGGCCAGCACCTGCTCGAGGCCGGTGTAAGCCTCGGCATCCGGGATCGAGCCCTGATGAGCGGCGAGCAGGCTGCGGTAACTGGCAAGCTGCTGCTGGTAACTGGCCAGGATGCGCTCATCCCCCAGTACCGCATAACGGCGAAGAGTACGTTCCAGATCAATGGCCTGGGTTGTGAGCAGGGTCGCCCGACGGGTATCGCGCACCGCCCGCTCCAGCTCGTCGCTGGTCAACTGGCTCAAGTGTTCGAGGGCCTGACTGTCGTGCCAGATCATGCCGCCCAGCGGCATCAATACCAGGACGAAGCCCATCAATACCACTTGCAGCAAGGAACGTGGGCGTACCTTGGTCATCTTGTGCTGTCTCGATTCATCATGGGTGGGTCAGCATATCTGCACTCCCCCAAAAAGCAAAACCGGCCAGGAGGCCGGTTCATACCGCAAATGAGGGACGGGGTTCACGCCAGACCGACGGATGCCACACAGATAATCAGGATCATTGCCAACGCGCTGGATGCGGTCAACAGTGCCCATTTCAGTTCCACACTCATGCAAACCTCCTTTCTTGCCAACAAGAGCCTGATCACAACAGACAAATGTATGTTAATGCATAGTTAATCCCATAACCGTGAGCCGTGTATACATTTCAGATGAGCCCAACCCAAGGATCGGTGAGCATGTTCTATCTGTGCAGCATTGGATCGAATCTTGATCCCCATATTCACGTCAGTCAGGTGGTTGGCGAACTGCTTGAACACTTTGGCCGCCTGCAGCTGAGTTCGGTGATCCAGACCAAACCGGTGGGAATGCACTCCAGGCACGACTTCCTCAACTGCCTGTTCGTTGCCGAAAGCGGGCTGACAGCCCAGCAGTTGAAAACCCTCTTCATCGCCATGGAACTGGCCCATGGCCGGGATCGCAGCGATCCGAACTGCAAGGTGCTCGACCGGCCGCTGGATATTGACATTCTTGCCAGCAGTGCCGCAGACGATTTTGCCGCGACTCGTGTCGATGCCTATCTCAATGAACTGCTGGCTGAGCTGTATGGCCAGGGAGAAGTGCATGACCACAAGGTCACGCTGCCACTGCATACCCGGCTGATGAAGGGCAAGGTGATCGAGGAGCTGCAGGTAGGCTTGACCCCCTTGCGGCTCAGTCAGGGTTCAGATGACCGCCAGGCTGCGGCCGCCATCTACCCGGATGCTGGCCCCCGTCATGTAGTCGTTCCCCATCAGTAGCTGCACCGCCTGCCAGATAGGCTCAAGCCCGCCTTCCCGCGCCAGCGGCGTCTTCGCCAGCACTTGCTGGCGCCACGCGTCGCCATGTTCGTCGAGAAACAGGATAGGGCCCGGCTCTATGGTGTTGACCCGGATGGCAGGCGCCAGTTCGCGGGCAAAGCTCATGGCAAGGGAGTGGGCTCCGGCCTTGGTGGCCACATAGCTGGCAAACTGGGGCGCCGGAGCGTGAATATAGATATCCGTGATATGGATGATGCTGGCATTGGCATTGCGGGCCAGCCGGGGCGCCAGCGCCCGGTTGAGCCGAAATGGCGCCGCCATGTGTACCCGATAGAACTGATCGAACTGGGCCAGCTGCGCCGCAGCATCTGCCGCCTCTGGTTCGAAGGCCGAGGCGTTGTGGATCACCAGCGCCAGATCCTGCTGTGATGCCAGCACCTCAATGAGCTGGCCGACCTGCTCTTCAGAAGCGAAATCCGCCTGCACCAGCGTCACTCCCAGTGCACGCAGCCGAGCCAGCTCGGGTCGCTCGCTGCGATAGCTGCCCGTTACCTGCCAACCTGCCGCCACCAGCTGTTCACACAGGTAGAAACCGAGTCGACGGCCACACCCCGTTACCAATGCACGCATAACCTCTCCTTTTGTCATTGCCACCAGCCACTGGCATACCCGCGACGGCGACACCTATCAATCCCTATGGCACAAACCGCTGGCCTTGTCCGCCTCACCGCGCCCATAGTGGCACTACACCCCGCTTCTGGAGCCATCATATGCTACATATTCGCGATCACATGGGTCGCCTGACCCACTTCCTCACCCCGCAACTCGGTCTGGCCGAAGCGCTGGATCGGCTGCACCACTCAGGGCTGAGCGGCCTGCCTGTGCTGGATGACCAACAACAGCTGGTCGGGTTTCTCTCCGAACAGGACTGCATTCCCAGTCTGATCACCGGCAGCTACCACTGCGATACCCGCACTCAAGTGGAAGACATGATGAGCCGGACGCCTCTCTCGGTCGACCCGGACGACAGCATTCTGGATCTGGCGCGCCAGATGACCGGGGCAAAACCCAAGATCTATCCGGTGCTGGAGCAGGGCAAAGTGATCGGCATCATCAGCCGCCATCAAGTGATGCAAGCCCTCAATCAGCAGATGAAAGGCTGCCATCAGACCTAAATCTGGTAACGCCCCTTGTCACCGATGTCGAAGTGCAGGGGCATCCGCCACTTTGCCAGACAGAGCAAGCCAAACAACAGGCCGCACGCCAGGGCAACCGGCGCGGCGGCCCAGCCCAGTTGTGCCCACTCCAGTCCCCACAGCAACGGCAACAGCAGGGGCAGCGCCTTGATGCCCGGAATGGCGAAGCAGAACTGCTCCTTGAACGCCAGTCCGGAGAGCGTCGCCAACGACGCCCCCAATACCAGCACCTCGGGCGCTCCGCTGGCACTCAGCACCAGGGCACCCCAGGCAAACACCTGCAAGATGAAACGGATGCGCTTGTCATAGACATGCAGGCAGAGTCCGCATACCCCGCTGGCTACCACCAGCGCCGTCAACCAGACTGAGGGCGCTAAAAAATCCTGCCCGATCAGCAGGCTGGCCCCTCGACACACCAGCAATAAAGCTGCCAGACTCAAGCCAAGACGATAGAAGCAGACAGATAACCTGTCGATGCCATCCAACTCACTTTCGATTTCAGGATTTGCCATCCGGGGTCGTCTCTGTTGAATATTCGGGCCAATATACTTGAATCATGCCCGTGGGCGATTCCCTATTCCGTGCAGGAGATGTGGTTTGCGAAAGTTACCCCTGCTCTGTCTGCTGTTCCCTCTCTGGCTCCAGGCCAAAGAACTGGTCATAGGCGGCACCCTTGAGCCGCCGCTGAAGTTTCTGGATGACAAGGCCCAGCCTGGCGGACTCGATGTGGACGTGGTCACCGCCATCTTCAACAAGCTCAAGATCCCCATCAAGATCGAACTGACCGATGCGGGTGCCCGCCTCACCCGCAATGCCGAGACCGGCGTGTATGACCTTGTGATGACCCACTCCTACAAGCCGGAGCGAGAGAGCTACCTGCTCTATCCACAGCAATCCCATCTGCGTCACAGCTGGCACTTCTTCGTGCGCAAGGCCGACATGCTGAAGATCCGCTACGATACCCTGGAAGACCTCAAACCCTGGCGCATCGGGCTGACCAAGGATTTTGCCTACACTCCCGAACTGGCTGCGGCGCTCAAGGACCCCGCCTATCAGATCCAGGAGATCCCCATCAACCAGCTGCAACTGCGCAAACTGATCGCCGGGCGCATCGATACAGTGCCCATGCCGCTGGTTACCGCCTTCGCCCAGATCAGAGAGGAGGGGCTGGAGGGCAAACTCGATTACCTGCCCAAGCCACTCAAGGCCAGCCCCTACTACACCGTCTGGACCAGGGCCAAGGCCGATGCCGATACACCAGCCATGATGGCCGCCTACGATGCCGAGTTGTTGCGCATGAAGCGGGATGGCCGACTCAAGGCCATCTACGACAAGTACGGCATTCCCTATATCGAACCCTGATCCCGACGGTCAGACGGCTCGTCAAGGTTTCACGTCCCTCAATATCGGGTTCTGCAGCGAAATGAGCGTTTCGGTGGACTGTATCTCGTCTATGGTCTGGATCTTGTGGATCAGCACAGTCTGCAACTCGTCAATGGAGCGGGTCATCACCTTCATGAAGATACTGTAGTGACCCGTGGTGTAGTAGGCCTCCACCACCTCGTCCAGCGCCTGCAACTTGGCCAGTGCAGAGGGGTAATCCTTGGCGCTTTTGAGATTGATCCCGATGAAGCAACAGACGTCGTAACCCAGCTTCTTGGGGTTCACCTGCACCCGGGTTCCCTCGATGATCCCCGCCTGCTTCATCTTCTCCACCCGCACATGGATGGTACCCGGGCTGACCGCCAGCTGTTTGGCCAACTCGGCATAAGGGATCCGCGCATTCTCCATCAGGGCGGTGAGGATGGCCTGATCGAGATTATCGATCCGATAATTTTCCGGCACTTTTTTGCACTCCCGTTGACGATATCTCATTAATTTGCGGTTTATTTTGAACAAAAAAATGTGTAAAGCCTATTTCTATTATCGAATATTGAATTTAGTGTTCGTTCTGTTGAAGAATCGTCACATCCAACGGGTTCTAGACAGGTATTCAGCATGAAACAGCACTACATTCGCAGCCAACAGCAGATCAGCTTCGTCAAAGAGATGTTCTCCCGCCAACTCGCCCAGCAGCTGGGCCTGATGGAGGTGCAAGCCCCCATTCTGAGCCGGGTCGGAGATGGTACTCAGGACAACCTGTCAGGCAGCGAGAATGCGGTGCAGGTCAAGGTGAAGACACTCCCCGGACACAGCTACGAAGTGGTTCACTCCCTTGCCAAGTGGAAGCGCCAGACCCTGGGTCGCTTCGGCTTCGGCCCGGGTGAAGGCATCTACACCCACATGAAGGCACTGCGCCCGGACGAAGACAAGCTCACCCCCATCCACTCCGTCTACGTGGATCAGTGGGACTGGGAGAAGGTGATGCCGAGCGAGCGCCGCGATCTCGCCTATCTGCAAGAAACCGTGCGCGGCATCTGGGCCGCCATCAAGGCCACCGAGCGTGCCGTCTGCGCCGAACACGAACTGACTCCCTTCCTGCCGGGAGAGATCCAGTTCCTCCACAGCGAAGCGCTGCTGGCCCGCTACCCGGATCTCGATGCCAAGGGGCGCGAACGCGCCATCGCCAAGGAGCTGGGTGCAGTCTTCCTCATCGGCATCGGCGGCGCACTCTCCCACGGTGAGCGTCACGATGTGCGCGCCCCGGACTATGACGACTGGAGCAGCCACAGCGAACTGGGTCTGGCGGGTCTGAACGGTGACATTCTGGTGTGGAACCCGGTGCTGGAAGACAGCTTCGAGATCTCCTCCATGGGGATCCGGGTGGACGCAGAGGCCCTGCGCCGCCAGCTCGCCATCACTGGTGATGAAGGTCGCCTGCAATATGACTGGCACCAGGATCTGCTGGCAGAGCGGATGCCGCAGACCATAGGGGGCGGCATAGGCCAATCCCGTCTGGCCATGTTGCTGCTGCAAAAAGAGCATATAGGTCAGGTTCAGGTCGGCGTTTGGCCCTCAGAGATGAAGGCCGCCATCCCTGGCATGCTGTAAGCAAGATGATTCAATGGGTCTGACCCGCATGCTGCGGCGTTCAGGTCAGGCCTGACAGGTGTGTGGCCGCCCGGGATGAGAGAGCGCATCACGGGCATGCTGTAAGGAGAGGATCATTCCGACCCTCTGCGAAACCGGGGCTTGCCCCTGCGACCCGCTCAACCCACGTCAGGTCGCATGACTACATTCCTCCCGGCAATCTTAGGATTGCCGTTTTTTTTATGGCGGAAATACATATGCGAACCCCGCACCTATGTTGGTCTGCCGTGGCAACCCCACTTTCCGCTTGCCGGTGCAATGGCAGGCAAAGAGGCTTTCCACTCCCTCCTGTTGCAGATACATACCCAACGCCACCGCCCGTTGCGGGCCGGAAAACTTCAGGTGAAGGCCACCGATGACGGCATGCACCCGCTCATCACCGCACACCTCCCTGGCCCGTTGCACTATGTTCTCGACCCCGGAGTGGCCGCAGCCGATGAAGATGATGAGTCCACGTGGGCTCTTGTAGGCCAGCGCCGAATCATCCGATATGGCATCCTTCTCTATTCGCCCACCTCGCAATATGTAACCAAGCAGTGAAGGGGTTGCCCTGTCGCGCCGCGAAATGCTCCCGAGGAACACCAAACGATCAGAGAGCCACACTGGCTCGGCGGAGCAGTGGGGGAGAAGCCCCTTTGCGCTCAGCGACTCCCGCTCAAGATCCCCCGAGAGGCGATAGAGGTTGCGGCGCAAGAAGGGGAGCGATAGAAAATAGCCACGCTCGCAGAACACATCCGGACAGGCGATCAGAGGAATAGCTGGTGAGTAGAGGGGTAGCGAACCAATACCGCCCACATGATCATAATGACCATGGGACAGCACCACGTGGGTGAGCGAGGCGAGATCGATCCCCATCACATCAGCATTGTGTTGCAACACCTGACCACGGCCGCTGTCAAACAGCACTTTGAGGCCATCGCACTCCAACAGTAACGACAGCCCCTTTTCAGGCAAGCAGCCGGGTAGATGCACATCATCATCCACCAAGATGGAAAACTTCATCATCTCAATCCCCCAGAAAACAAAACGCAGGCACAGGGCCTGCGTTTTTCATCGACAATCCCATTACTGGGTCATGGTCAGGCCGTTGCTGTCGGCCCCCAGCAGCAGTTTCTTGCCGGGAACGATGCGACCGGAGAGCAGTGCCTGGGCCAGCGGGTTTTCCACCTTGTGCTGGATCGCCCGCTTGAGGGGCCGTGCCCCGTAGACGGGGTCGAACCCGGCATGCACCAGCTTCTCGAGCAGCGCCTCGCTCACCTCCACCTCGTAACCCTGGGCCTCCAGACGACCCATCAGGCTCTTGAGCTGGATGCGGGCAATGGACTTGATGTGATCCTCGCCGAGCGGATGGAACACCACTGTCTCATCGATCCGGTTGATGAACTCCGGTCGGAAGCTGCGGGTCAGCACCTCCATCAGCAGGGCCTTCATCTCGTCGTAATCCTTCTCGGAGTGGTGCTCCTGGATCAGATCCGACCCCAGGTTGGAGGTCATGATCACCACAGAGTTGCGGAAATCGACAGTGCGACCCTGACCATCGGTCAGACGGCCATCATCGAGCACCTGCAGCAGTATGTTGAACACATCCGGGTGCGCCTTCTCCACTTCGTCGAGCAGGATCACCGAGTAGGGACGACGGCGTACCGCCTCGGTCAGATAACCCCCCTCCTCGTAACCCACGTAACCGGGAGGTGCACCCACCAGACGGGCCACACTGTGTTTCTCCATGAACTCGGACATGTCGATCCGCACCATGGCATCCTGGGTATCGAACAGGAACTCGGCCAGCGCCTTGCACAGCTCTGTCTTGCCCACCCCGGTCGGCCCGAGGAACAGGAAGGAACCTATGGGCCGGTTCGGATCGGAGAGCCCGGCACGGGAGCGACGAATGGCGTTGGAGACGGCCTCGACCGCTTCCTCCTGACCGATCACCCGGCTGTGCAGCTTATCTTCCATCCGCAGCAGCTTGTCACGCTCCCCTTCGAGCATGCGTGCCACCGGAATACCGGTCCAGCGGGCCAGCACATCCGCTATCTCTACGTCGGTGACGCGGTTGCGCAGCAGGCTGGTCTCCTGCATCTCTGCCTGGGTGGCGAGATCCAGCTGTTTCTCCAGCTCGGGGATACGGCCGTACTGCAGCTCTGACATCCGGCCCAGATCGCCGGCACGACGGGCGACATCGAGATCCTGACGGGCCTGTTCCAGCGCCGCCTTGATGTGCTGGGTACCGGCGAGGGCAGCCTTCTCGGCCTTCCACACTTCGTCCAGCTCGTTGTATTCCCGATCCTTTTCGCCAATCTCCTTGCTGATGAGATCCAACCGCTTGCGGCTGGCATCGTCATCCTCTTTCATCAACGCCTGCTGCTCCAGTTTCAACTGGATGATGCGTCGCTCAAGCCGGTCGAGAGACTCCGGCTTGGAGTCAATCTGCAGACGAATGCTGGCGGCGGCCTCGTCGATGAGGTCGATGGCCTTGTCCGGCAGCTGGCGATCCGCGATATAGCGATGAGACAGCTGGGCTGCCGCCACAATGGCGGGGTCGGTGATCTGCACATGGTGGTGCAGTTCATAACGCTCTTTCAGGCCGCGCAGTATGGCGATGGTGTCCTCCACGCTCGGCTCTTCCACCAGCACTTTCTGGAAGCGGCGCTCGAGGGCTGCATCCTTCTCTATGTACTGACGGTACTCATCCAGCGTGGTGGCACCGACGCAGTGCAGGTCGCCACGGGCCAGCGCAGGCTTGAGCATGTTGCCCGCATCCATGGCGCCCTCGCCTTTACCGGCGCCGACCATGGTGTGCAGCTCGTCGATGAAGAGGATGACGTTGCCCTCCTCCTTGGCCAGATCGTTGAGTACAGCTTTCAGCCGCTCTTCAAACTCGCCGCGATACTTGGCACCGGCCACCAGGGACCCCATATCCAGCGACAATACCCGCTTGTTCTTGAGCCCTTCCGGCACTTCACCGTTGATGATGCGCTGGGCCAGCCCTTCGACAATGGCGGTCTTGCCGACGCCGGGGGCACCGATCAGCACAGGGTTGTTCTTGGTCCGGCGTTGCAGCACCTGTATGGTGCGGCGGATCTCTTCGTCGCGACCGATCACCGGATCCAGCTTGCCGAGTTCGGCCCGCTCCGTGAGGTCTATGGTGTACTTCTCCAGCGCTTGGCGATTCTCCTCGGCGTTGGCATCATCGATCTTTCTGCCGCCACGCACCTTGTCGATGGCAGCTTCGAGTTTCTCTTTGGTCAGCCCCTGGGCACGCAGCAGCTCACCCAGGTTGCCCTTCTCGTCGAGGGCCGCCAGCACGAACAGCTCGGAAGAGATGAACTGATCCTTGCGCTGCTGGGCCAGCTTGTCACAGACGTTGAGCAGGCGACCGAGGCCGCTGGAGAGCTGAACATCGCCCTCCACGCCGCTCACCTTGGGCAGTCGATCCAGCTCAATCCCCAGGCGTGAGCGCAGGGTATTGATGTCCATCCCGGTCAGGGTGAGCAGTGGACGAATGGAGCCGCCATCCTGATTGACCAGCGCTGTCATCAGATGGACGGGTTCGATAAATTGGTGATCACGACCCAGTGCAAGAGACTGGGCATCGGAAATAGCAATCTGGAATTTGCTGGTAAGACGATCGAGGCGCATTGCACTCCCCCTTCAAGGCAGACGCCGCTTGCGCGGCAAACAACATAACTTTCTGACAAGAAAGATGAGGCCCGTACGGGTTATTTCAAGGGCAGGGGCTGGTTATTTTTTCTGCAAGGCGGGGATGGGCTGGATCCCGGCCCTTTTCCGGAGAAAAGAGCCGGGCACAGGCTATTGTGCCAACCAGACAAGTGATGCCATGCGGCCCGTCTGGCCATCGCGGCGATACGAGTAAAACCGCTCGCCATCGCCGAAGGTGCAGTACTCGCCACCGTAAACGGCGCCGACCCCGGCACGGGCCAGCCGCAGCCTGGCCAGCAAGTAGATATCCGCCAGCCATTTCCCCTCGTTGGATGAAGGTACGAATGCAGCTTCTGCTTCGGCCTGCTGCGCCATAAAGGCGTCGCGCACTTCGCCCCCCACTTCGAAGGCCCCGGGGCCTATGGCGGGGCCAAGCCAGGCGAGGATATCGGCAGGATTGCACCCCATGGCCTGAATGCTGGCTTCCAGTACGCCACCCTGCTCATTGCCCAACAATCCGCGCCAACCGGCATGGGCTGCCGCCACGACAGTGCCGGCTCTGTCACAGAACAACACCGGCAGGCAATCGGCTGTCATCACTATGCAAGCCAACCCCGCCTCATGGGCACAGGCTGCATCGGCATCCGGCACGACATCATACTGCTTGCTGACCTGATGCACTGCGGTGCCATGCACCTGATTGAGCCAGCTGAGGGACCCGGGGATCTGCGCCGCCTGCTGCAGGCGGGCCCGATTGTCCTCAACCCGCGCCACTTCATCACCCACATGGGCTCCCAGGTTGAGACCGGCGAAGACACCCTGGCTCACACCGCCATCCCGGGTGGTCGACAGCGCTCTGACACGAGCCGGTGCCGGCCAGTCGGGTTCGATCCATTTCATCTGAGGCTCCTCTCACATTTCTACATATAAAAACGGGGCTCCTTCGCTGTTGCCAGTCAAGGAGCCCCGTTTCAGGCATGCTTCAAGGCCGGGCAACGGCAGAAACCGTCGCGGACAGCCTTGTTTATCAGCTCATCAGTTCCAGACCAAATCATCCGGATTGGCGAGGGTATCGGCCCGCATCACTTCCATCAGATCCAGCATGTCCTGCGGCGTGGGCGAGTGCCACTGCATCACTTCCCCCGTGATGGGGTGAGCCAGTTGCAGCATGGTGGCATGCAGCGCCTGACGGTTGAAGTTACGCAGCGCCAGGGTCAGCTCGGGTGTCGCATTGCGCAGCGGGCGCAGACGACCACCGTAGGCGGGATCCCCTACCAGCGGATGCTTGATGTGAGACATGTGTACGCGGATCTGGTGGGTACGACCGGTTTCCAGTCGCAGACGCAGACGGGTGTGGCCACGGAACTTCTCATGTACCCGATAGTGGGTCACGGAAGGACGGCCATTGGGCACCACGGCCATATGGGTACGCTGGGTAGGGTGACGACCTATGGGGGCATCTACCGTGCCACCTGCGGTCATGTGACCGATGGCGATGGCTTCGTACTCACGGGTGATCTGGCGCGCCTGCAGCGCTTCCACCAGATGGGTCTGGGCCGGTACCGTCTTGGCCACCACCATCAGACCTGTGGTGTCTTTGTCCAGACGGTGCACGATACCGGCGCGAGGCACCTCGGCGATGTCGGGATAACGGTGCAGCAGGGCGTTGAGAATGGTGCCATCCGGCGTGCCTGCGCCCGGGTGAACCACCAGACCGGCCGGTTTGTCGATCACCAGAATGTGTTCATCTTCGTAGACGATGTTGAGTGCTATGTCCTGGGCATCCCAGCGGGTGTCATCTTCCAGCTCGACATCTACATGCACCTGTTGCCCGGCAAGTACCTTCTCGCGCGGCGTGTTCGCAACCTGACCGTCCAGGGTCACTCTGTCCTGTAAAATCCACTCCTTGATGCGGGTTCGGGAGTAGTCTGGAAACAATTCGGCCAGGGCCTGGTCGAGTCGCTGCCCGAATTGGTGATCCTGAAATTCGCCTGTCAGTTCAATATGCTGGCTCATGTATGGTCTCTTGAGCGGGGGGTATCAATTCGAAATAATCCGGGTATTCTAGCTTTTCTTTTAGCCAAGCATAACGGATACTTTGCCAATTTCGTGGAAATGGACCGGATGTTGTTGATGGGAAAGAAGTCTCACCTGCTGATGTCACTCGCCTTGGTCGCTACCTTGATCACAGGCTGTTCCAGCACAAAACCCAAGGTACCCGACGAACCGCCGGAGACCCTGTACCAGAAAGCACGCCTCAAGCTGGATGCCGGTAACTATGTGAATGCTATCGAGTTACTGGAAGCTTTGGACTCGCGCTATCCTTTCGGCGCCTACTCCAACCAGGTTCAGCTTGACCTGATTTACGCCTATTACAAACAGGACGATACCGCTCAGGCGATCGCCAATATCGACCGTTTTATCCGCCTCAATCCGGCGCATAAAAATATCGATTATGTGTTCTATATGCGCGGTCTGACCAACATGGCCGGCGATTACAACTTCTTCCAGGACTTCCTGGGCATCAATCGGGACGATAAAGACCCCTCTTATGCCCGTCAGGCCTTCCAGGACTTCAAGACACTGTTGCAGAATTATCCCAACAGCGTCTATGCCGCCGATGCCCGTGCTCGCATGATCGGCCTGAAGAACCGCCTTGCCCGCTACGATCTGAGCGTGGCCGAGTACTACGTGAAGCGTGATGCTCTGATCGCCGCCGCCAACCGTGCCAAGCTGATTGTCGAGACCTATCCCGACACGGCTGAAACCGAAAAGGCGCTGGAGATCATGGTCGAGTCTTACGACACGTTGAAGATGCCGGCCCTAGCTCAGCATGCCCGCGAAGTGCTGGCCAAGAACTACCCGGATAACCGCCTCGGTCGCGGCTGAGTGAAACGGCTAGACCGGTAGCAACAAAAACCGATGCCCAGGCATCGGTTTTTTTATGTCTGCAATTTACCTGCAGAGTGCAACTGGCATGACAGCGCCGTGTACGCGCCGCCATCTTCAGTCAGCTACTTGGCCACATTGCCCGCCACATTGAGTACATCCCAGGTGCGGGAGGAGAGAGACGGCGCATATATGCAGTGTCGTCATACCCTCGCTTTTTATTTGGCGACGTTGCCCGCCACATTGAGCACGTCCCATGTGCGGGAGAAAGGCGGCGCATAGGCAAAGTCCAGCATGCCGAGCTGCTCGGTAGTGACCCCCATTGTGATGGCGACCGCCAGCGCATCGATGCGGTGTACCGCCCCCTTGCGACCCAGGATCTGGCCCCCCAGCAGGCGTTTGCTGTCCGCCTCGTAGACCAGCTTGACGTGAATATCGGACTGGCCTGGGCAGTAGTTGGTGTGACACTTGTCCTTGATGACGACGGTGCGGTAATCGATGCCCATCGCCTGGGCTTCTTGCTCAGAGAGACCAGTGCGACCCGCCTCCAGCCCCAGCACCTTGAGCGCCGCAGAGCCTAACGTGCCCGGGAACACCTGCTCGGCCCCGGCCAGGTTCTCGCCCACCATGCGCCCCAGCTTGTTGGCTATGGTGGCGAGCGGTACATAGACCTGCTGCTGCTTGACGCTGTGCCAGACACTGGCGCAGTCGCCAGCCGACCAGATGTTGGCCAGCGAGGTGCGGCCCTGCTTGTCCACCTCGATGGCACCATTGGCCAGCCGCTTGATGCCGGTGTCGGCCAGGAACTCGGTGTTGGGCTTGACCCCGGTGCAGACCACCACTATATCGGCCTCATACTCTCCCTTGTCGGTACGCACGCCGGTCACCCTGCCATCCCCCAGCAAAGCCTCGACTCGCTCACCCAGATGGACACAGACCCCTTGCTCGCGCAGCTCGGTTTCGATGTGCCGGGTGATTTCGTTGTCGAAGGCATCCGGGATGACCCGATCCGCCAGTTCGATGAGGCGCACTTCTTTACCCTGATGCACCAGCGCCTCAACCACTTCAAGTCCGATAAAGCCGGAGCCGATCACCAGGGCCCGGGTATTTCGCTTGTCCTGCACAGCCCCCTTCAGCGCCAGACCGTCGGCCATGCGGCGCAGGCCGAACACCCCTTGCTGCTGCAGGCCGGGAATGGGGGGCATCACTTCACGGGCACCGGTGGCGACCATCAGACGATCGTATGTGTCGGTGAAGACATCACCCTGGTGCTCCACTTGCACAGTACCGGCGCTGGCATCGAGCGACAGCACCCTATGGCCCGTCTTGACCTCGATCCCCTTGGCGGCGAACTGCTCGGGGGTGAACTCGGCCATGTATCCCGGCTCCTGAAACTCGTCGCCGACAAAATAGGGCAGGCCGCAGGCACCGAAGGAGATCACCTCGGACGCCTCATACACCACAATTTCAGCATCCTTGGCCAGACGGCGGGCCTTGGCCGCCGCACTCATACCAGCGGCTTCGCCACCTATGATCAGGATTCTCATACTTTCTCCTTTCAATGGCAGAGGGAGGGCATGCCCTCCCTCTGGTCTATCGATGGGCAGGGGCTGGCTCCTGCCCTGGCAAGCGGGTCAGATGGTGGACTCTTCGCCGTCCAGACACACTGCGCGCTCGCTGTTGAACACCTGCATGTCTGTCTCGCCCAGCAAGCGGCTGGTGACAGTGCCCGCAGTGATGGAACCGGAGACGTTCAGGGCGGTACGGCCCATGTCGATCAGCGGCTCGATGGAGATGAGCAGGCCCGCCAGCGCCACCGGGAAGTCCAGGGCTGAGAGCACGATCAAGGCGGCGAACGTCGCACCACCACCTATCCCGGCCACCCCGAAGGAGCTGACAGTGATGATGGCGATCAGCGTCATGATGAAACCGGGATCCATGGGATTGACCCCCACAGTGGGAGCTATCATCACCGCCAGCATGGCCGGATAGATACCTGCGCAGCCGTTCTGGCCGATGGTGGAGCCGAAGGAGGCGGCGAAGTTGGCGATCCCCTCTGGAATGCCGAGCGCCTTGGTCTGGGTCTGCACGTTCATCGGGATCGAGCCCGCACTGGTGCGAGAGGTAAAGGCAAATGCCAGTACCGGCATGATCTTCTTGAGAAAACGCAGCGGATTGATCCCCACCAGCCCCACCAGCAGCAGATGCACGGCGAACATGATGGCAATGGCGCCGTAAGAAGCCATGACGAAGTTGAGCAGGTTGAGGATGTCGGCATAGTTGGAGCCGGAGACCACCTTGGCCATCAGCGCCAGCACGCCATAGGGGGTGAGGCGCAGTACCAGAGTCACCATCCGCATCACTATGACGTGGGCCACCTCCATGAAGCGGCCGAAGCTCTCGAAGATCTCGGGTTTCTTGCGGGCTATGCCGGTGGCGGACAGACCGATGAAAATGGAGAAGATCACCACGGCTATGGTGGAGGTCTTTCGCGAACCTGTCATGTCGAGGAAGGGATTGGCCGGAATGAATTCCAGCACCATCTTGGCAAAGGACATGCTTTCGACGCTGCCGAGGGTGGTCTGCAATGCAGCGCCCCTGGCGGTCTCGGCGGCACCGGCGGTGAGCCCTTCAGCAGTCAGACCGAACAGGTTGGACATCAGTATGCCTGCGCCGGCGGCAAGCATGGTGGTGAAGATCAGCACCCCTATGGTCATGGCGCTGATCTTGCCAAGGGCAGTGCCGCCATTAAGCTTGAGGATGGCCCCTATGATGGAGACCATGATGAGCGGCGTGATGATCATCTGCAGCAGCTTCACATAGCCACTGCCGACGATATCCAGATAGTCGATGGTCTGGCCTATGACCCCTGCACCAGCCCCGTAGAGCAGTTGCAAGGCGGCACCAAACAGTATGCCCAGCCCCAGACCCGCAAACACCCGACGGGTGAAGCTCACATGTTTTTGCTGCAAGCGATAGAGAAACAGCAGCAAGATGGCCGCAATGGCCAGATTACCTATAACGCTAAGAGTCATGACGATATTCCCCAAAATAATCGGGCCGGGCCCGAGGTGTACGGACGAGTGCCCGGTACGCACACTCCTCCCTGAAACTCGCCGCATCGTGGCGGCACGTCCCCCGGTGCAACCGGGGTGACGCAAAACCGGGACATGCCGGGCAGGCACCTCCCTGACATCGACCGCATCGGACGCTCCGTGGCCGGAGTGGCGTCAGCAGACGGAAAAACAGAGGGTGGCCTGCGCCACCCCTTGCATCACTGGGCCTTGCCTTGTTGCTTGGCCCGCATGATGTTGATGATCTCGATATCGGTATCCAGCATCCCCAGTTTGGAGAGGCGACCCAGGTTGGCGATGGTTTCGTCCACGTCGTCGGAGACTATGCCTTCGCTTTGGGGCACGTGCAGATTGTTGATGGCCATCAGCGACGATTTGACTGCCGCCGAGGTGGAGGTAGAGACCTTCATGGAGCAGGCACTGCCTGCGCCGTCACAAATGATACCGGAAACGTCACCGATCATGTTGTTGATGCAGTGACTAATTTGCTCGAACTGGCCGCCCAGCAGCCAGGTGATGGCAGCCCCCGACCCCATGGCAGCCGTGCTGGCGGCGCAGAGGGCCGACAGCTTGTTCTGATGGGTCTTGATGTAGATGGCCACCAGATGGCTCATCACCAGCGCCCGGGTCAGCTGCTCGTCGCTCGCCTTGAGGAAGCGGGCGGCGGCGACCACCGGCATGGTGGCGGCTATGCCCTGATTGCCGGAGCCGGAGTTGGACATGGCAGGCAGCATGGCACCGTCCATCCGCGCATCGGAGGCTGCGGAGGAGAGCCGCATGGCCAGCGTCATCAGATCGTCCGAGAGCAGCTTGCGCTCCACCTGCTCGGTCAGGATCTTGCCGATGCGCAGGCCGTAACCCTGCAGCCCTTCATCCGCCAGCGCCTGATTCATGGTGGCGGCGGCACCGATGAAGTCGATCTCCGCCAGCGGCACCTCCAACGCAAACGCCACGATTTCGCGCAGTGTCATGGCGGGCTTGTCAGACTTGGCGGGCTGGATCTGCACGCCCGGGGCACTGTTTTGCTCCATCAGCACTTCACCATCCAGCTCCATCAAGACGATGCGGGTGTGATCGGTGCAGATCACCACACGGGCACTGTGACCCTCCACCTCGGCCAGTACCTCGGCGTAGAGCACATCCGGCACATCCTTCACGTCCACCTTGATGATGGGCAACAGCCCCTTGGCCTCTTCCACCTGGGCCGGGGTCAGGGTATTGAGCACTTCCAGCCCTGCATCCGGGTTGCCCCCCGTGAACCCGACGGCGGCGGCCACCGGCAGACCTATCATGCCGGTACCCGGCACGCCGACCCCCATGCCGTTCTTGAACAGGTTGCCGCTGACCCAGACGCTGACACGGGTCGGCGTTTGTCCCAGCAGCTTGCGGCAGTTGGCAGCAGCCAGCGCCACCGACATGGGCTCGGTGCAGCCCAGGGCCGGCACCACTTCACGCTTGAGCAGGGTAATAAAGTCGATCCATTGTGCTTTCATTGCTGTGTTTCTCATGTTCTGGCGCCCACGATCGGGCTGTTATTGTTCGTTCAGATCCGCTTTGCGGTTGCGGATATGCAGATAGACGGTATGACGGGAGATGCCGAGCATCTCGGCCACCAGCTGGGCGGCATCCTTGATCTCGAAGATGCCCATGTCGTAGAGCCGGTGCACGATCGCCTTGTTGCGCACGCTGCTGCCGAGGCTCGCATCCTGATCCACCTTGTGGATCACCTGGGCGACCAGATCGTCAACCGAGCTGGCAAAGGTCTCGTTGTTGAGGGGCGCTGGCGCAGCGGGCAGCGAGAAGGTATCGAGCAGGGCCCCGAGCGGCGTCTCCAGGCTGAAGTTCACGCACAGCATGCCGATGGGTTTGCCCTCCCGGTTGCTGATGGTGATGGAGGAAGACTTGAGCAGCCCCCCCTCCCGGGTGCGGGAAAAGTAGCTGCTCCACTGGCTGCCTGCGGCGCTCTGCAATTTGTTGAGGGCAAAGTCGGTGACAGGTGCCCCCTCTTCCCGGCCTGTGATATGGCCGTTGGCGATCTTGATGACAGAAGCGTGCAGGCTGTCAAAAGCGTGCAGCACCACTTCACAACCCGGGCCGAACAGGGCGGAGAGCGCCTCCACGGCAGGTTCGAAGCTGGCGATCAGGTGGCGCTCTTCATCGGTCAACGCACTGGCTTGGCGTAATGGGGTGGCCTGCATCATAGGAGTCATCCAGTCAACTTGGGGTAACGCTAAAGCAATAAGACTCAAATAAAGTTGAGCCGCATCGGTTTTTGCGCAGGCATTATGCCCAAGTGGCAGCAAAGTGCCACAGATTGTGAACGAGAGCACAACAAAAGGACCCGCCTGGTGACACGACTCAACAAACGGGACTTGGCCGCGCCTCAGAGCCCGTAGCGGGTCAGCAGAGCCTGATACTCGGGGGTCTGCTTGAAGGCTTTGAGGGCGAGGGAAAACTGATAGGCCAGGCGCTCGTGGCCGGGTTTATGGGTGAAGGCGAGAAAGTTGCGGTTGTTGTCGGTCACCGTCTTGATGCTATGGCCCACCAGATCCTGCAACCCCTGCCCCTTGAGCAGATGCAACCCCACCCTCTGGTTCATCACAACAGCATCGAGCCGCCCCGCCATCATCATGTGCAATTGCTTGATCATGTTGCTCTCTCCCGTCATGGGAAAGCGGGTGAACTCGGTCGCGGTGAGGAAGGCTTCGCCATAGGCATAATCCGCCTGGGTGCCGATATGCAGCCCCTTGAGGCTGGCGAGGCTCTGGAAGTCGACGGGTTTGTTCAGGGGGAAAAATATCACTTCGCCACTCTGGGAGAGCGGCTCATCCGGATAGTGCAGCCACTCCAGCCGCCGCTCTTCGAAGAAGGCATCGACGATGGCATCCCCGTTCTGGAATCTGGCCTCCTGCAGCACCCGTTTCCAGGGCAGTACCTTGACTGTGGTGCGATAGCCCATTTTTGTGAGTACTTTGCGGGCCAGCTCCAGATCGGCGCCCCCCAGACTGCCGTCGTCCAGCCGCATCACATAGGGCGGCCACAACTCGGTCAACAGAGTCAGGCTCGGCTGTTCGTTCGCCTGTACCGTCCATCCCCACCAGAGGCAGAGCAGGATCCATCCTTTACGCCACATCATGCCGTGATCTCCATCCATGCATTGGCTGAGGATATACCAAAAAGTGAGTAATAAAAAAGGAGGCCGAAGCCTCCTTTTGTCTTTCCTGGCCGACGCTTACAGCGCTTTCAGGATGGCCTCGACGCTGGCCTTGGCATCGCCAAACAGCATCTGGGTGTTCTCCTTGAAGAACAGCGGGTTCTGGACACCGGCATAACCAGTGTTCATGGAGCGCTTGAAGCCGATGACGTTCTGCGCCTTCCACACTTCCAGCACCGGCATACCGGCGATCGGGCTGCCCGGATCTTCCATCGCAGCCGGGTTGACGGTGTCGTTGGCACCGATCACCAATACCACATCGGTATCGTTGAAGTCGTCGTTGATCTCGTCCATTTCCAGCACGATATCGTACGGGACCTTGGCTTCCGCCAGCAGCACGTTCATGTGGCCTGGCAGACGACCGGCAACCGGGTGGATACCGAAACGCACCTTGATGCCGCGATCACGCAGCTTCTGGGTGATCTCGGCCACCGGATACTGGGCCTGCGCCACCGCCATGCCGTAGCCCGGGGTAATGATGACGGAGCTGGAGTTCTTCAGCAGATCAGCCACTTCCTCGGCGCTGGTTTCGCGGTATTCGCCCATCTCCTGGTCGGCCGTGGAGGCCACGCCATCGGAGCCAAAGCCACCGGCAATGACGGAGATGAAGGAGCGGTTCATCGCCTTGCACATGATGTAAGACAGGATGGCACCGGAGGAACCTACCAGGGCACCCACCACGATCAGCAGGTCATTGGAGAGCATGAAGCCCGCCGCTGCCGCCGCCCAACCCGAGTAGGAGTTGAGCATTGAGACCACGACCGGCATGTCGGCGCCACCGATGGAGGCAACCAGATGCCAGCCGAAGGCGAAGGCGATCAGGGTCATCACCAACAGGGCGAAGGTAGAACCACCGGCATTGACGAAGTAGACCATCAGCGCCAGAGAGGCCAGCACGGCCAGCAGGTTCAGCTTGTGGCGATGGGGCAGCATCAGCGGCTTGGAAGAGATCAGGCCACGCAGTTTGCCAAACGCCACCACGGAACCGGTGAAGGTCACGGCACCGATGAAGACGCCCAGGAACACTTCCACCAGATGGATGTTCAGCATGGCGCCGGAGAGGTGCTCGACCTGGGCGACACTGGCCGCCTGCTCGAACGCCGCCCGGGCAGCAGCCAGAGTCGCATCCAGGTTGGAACCGACGGACACCACCACCTCGGCCGGCGCAGACGGGTGCAAGTCGATGAAGCTGTTGAAGCCCACCAGCACGGCCGCCATACCCACGAAGCTGTGCAGCACGGCTACCAGCTCGGGCATCTCTGTCATCTCGACCTTGAGAGCCAGACGCACGCCGATGGCACCGCCGATCACCATGGCCAGGATGATCCAGTGCACGCCACTGGTTTCCGGGTTGAATACGGTAGCGAGCAGGGCGATGGCCATACCCGCGATACCGAACAAGTTGCCATGCTTGGCCGTTTCTTGCTTCGACAGTCCCGCGAGACTGAGGATGAAGAGCACGGCGGCAACGATATAGGATGCTGTTACCAGTCCTTGAGACACGTTAAACCCCCTTAATCCTTACGGAACATCTTCAGCATGCGCTGGGTGACTGTGAAGCCACCAAAGATGTTGATACTGGCAATCAGCACGGCGACAAACGAGAGCGCGGTGACGAGCGTAGAACCCTGACCAATTTGCAGCAGGGCACCGACCACGATAATGCCGGAGATGGCATTGGTGACCGACATCAGCGGCGTATGCAGGGAGTGGGAGACGTTCCACACCACGTAGTAACCGACCACGCAGGCCAGGATGAATACGGTGAAGTGAGACAGGAAGGCAGCAGGTGCCACGGCCGCCACCCAACCGAAGGCGGCGATGCCAAGGGCACCGAACACGAACTTCTTGTTGGAGGGCTGCTTCGCTTCGGCCTTCTTGATCGGGGCAGCTGCGGGCTTCTGCGGCGCAGCAGAGACGGAGATGGCGGGCGGCGGGAAGGTCACTTCACCGGCCTGGATCACCGTCATGTTGCGCTGGACCACGTCTTCGAAGTCGATGGCAACCTGGCCGTCCTTCTCCTTGCACATCAGCTTCATCAGGTTGACCAGGTTGGTACCGTAGAGCTGGGAGGATTGGGCAGGCAGACGACCCGGCAGGTCGGTGTAACCGATCACCTTGACGCCGTTGGGGGTCACGAACAACTCGGTCGGCTTGGTGTATTCACAGTTGCCACCCGTCGCCGCCGCCAGATCCACGATCACGGAACCCGGCTTCATGCTGTCGACCATCTCCTTGGTGATCAGCTTGGGAGCCGGACGACCCGGGATCAGGGCGGTAGTGATGATGATGTCCACTTCCTTGGCCTGCTGGGCAAACAGCGCCATCTCGGCTGCGATGAACTCATCGGACATGACCTTGGCATAACCATCGCTGGAGGCACCATCTTCGCTGCCGAAGTCCAGCTTGAGGAATTCACCCCCCATGGATTCGATCTGCTCGGCCACTTCCAGACGGGTATCGAACGCACGGACGATGGCGCCGAGGGAACCGGCAGTACCGATGGCAGCCAGACCGGCCACACCGGCACCGATCACCAATACCTTGGCGGGCGGTACTTTACCGGCGGCAGTGATCTGGCCGGTGAAGAAGCGACCAAACTGGTGCGCAGCTTCGACCACGGCGCGATAGCCGCCTATGTTGGCCATGGAGGAGAGGGCATCGAGGGACTGGGCACGGGAGATCCGCGGCACCATGTCCATCGCCATCACATTGATGTTGCGCTCGGACAGCTTCTTGACCAGCTCAGGGTTCTGGGCAGGCCAGATGAAGCTCACCAGGGTGGCACCATCTTTAATTTGTGCGATCTCGGCATCGGTCGGCGCGTTGACCTTGAAGATAAGGTCGGCTTGCCAGACGCTCGGTACCACGCTGGCACCGGCAGCCTCGAAGGCGGCATCATCGAAGCTGGCCAGCTGGCCGGCACCGGCCTCGATGGCGACCTCGAAGCCGAGCTTTTTCAGCTGCTCAACGGTGGCCGGGGTCGCTGCGACCCGGGTCTCACCGGCGAGACTCTCTCTCGGTATTCCAATCTGCATGACTATTCCCTGATGGTTAATAAACAATCGCTGCCCAGTGTCGCATTTCTGGCGAAACAAGACATGACCAAAGTGCAGGTCACGGGCCCTTTGTTATGAAAATCAGTAGGCTTTACCTCAACCTCCTGTCATGGTCAGGCCCCCGCTTCTCAGGCGCGAAGGTGATTAGTATCAAATTTTGGAGTTTTATTACAACCGCAGTCCCGATGGTGCGCGTACAGAATTCAGCCCATCCCGGACCTGGATTTAAAAAAACAAACCAAATTAGCGACTTATACCAGTAAAAAGCACTGGAAAAAGTGATCCAACCAGTCAAAAAAAATGTTTTACCGGCCCTCTATCTTAGCGCTTTTTGTTCTTACGAAATCTGCTCCGATCACAGATATCGGGGCGAAAACAGGAAAAGTAACTGTTTTGTAACAGACAAGGGGCCGGCCACCCGCCAAATGGCAGGCCCCGACCCCTCTGAATTAATCGTTTCGATCCCGACGTTCTGCCCCTGTGCTGTTACCAGGCGGCTTCATAAATATGCTGGCTCTGCACCAGGTCGATATCGCCATGCTCGCCAATGGCGGTCATGCCGTGCTCCGCCAGCTTGCCGATCAGGGTGTCGATGCCCAACTCGCTCAGACCATAGTCCCGCAGGCGAGTCTTGACGCCCATCCGCTCGAAGAAGTCACGGGTGGCGGCAATGGCCCCGTCGATACGGTCGCTCTCGCTGCCGCTGCGCAGATCCCACACCCGCTCTGCGTATTGCAGCAACTTGGCATGCTTCTGCTGGCGCTTGGCCTGCAACAGGGCGGGCAGCACCACAGCCAGGGTCTGGGCGTGGTCCAGGCCATGCAGGGCGGTCAGCTCGTGACCCAGCATGTGGGTAGCCCAGTCCTGGGGCACACCGGCACCGATCAGACCGTTGAGGGCCATGGTGGCACTCCACATTATGTTGGCGCGCACCTCGTAGTTTTCAGGCTCCAGCAGCGCCTTGGGGCCCTCTTCGACAAGGGTCAACAACAGGCCTTCGGCGAAGCGATCCTGCACCTTGGCATTGACCGGGTAGGTGAGGTACTGCTCCAGGATATGGATAAAGGCATCCACCACGCCGTTCGCCACCTGACGAGCCGGCAGCGTGTAAGTGAGCACGGGATCCAGCACGGCGAAGCGAGGCATCACGAAGGGCGAGAAGAAGTGCACCTTGTCACCCGTGCTGCGGCGGGTCACCACGGCGCCCATGTTCATCTCGGAACCGGTGGCCGGCAGGGTCAGCACGGCGCCGAGCGGAATGGCGGAGCGCACCTCGTTACCAACGGTCTCGAGTATGTGCCAGGGATCCCGGGCCTCGTCGTAGTGGGCTGCGGCAGCGATAAACTTGGTGCCATCCAGCACTGAGCCGCCGCCGACGGCGAGCAGAAAGTCGATTCGCTCGGCGCGGGCCAGCGCCACCGCCCCCATCAGGGTCTCGTAAGTGGGGTTGGGCTCGATGCCACCGAATTCAAACAGTGTCATGCCCGCCAGCTCGTCGCGGATCTGGGCCAGCAGGCCGGTACGCACCACACTGCCACCGCCATAGGTGATCAGGATGCGGGCATCGCTCGGGAGCTGTTCACGAAGCTGGGCAACCTGGCCCTTGCCGAACAGGATCTTGGTCGGGGTATGCAGAGTAAAGTTGTTCATCGACATTGCCTTTCTATGTTTCGGGCGGCCAGGCCGCAAAATGTGATTGCATTTTTCTCCAGACCACCTCTACCATCAAGACAACATCCTGCTTGATTCTTGCCTATTTCTACAAACCCGCCAGAATCACCACAAAAGAGACTCCATGCAGAACCGTTACACCGACCTCGCCGCCAAACTGACCCGTCACGTCACGGCTCCCGGCATCACAGCTTCTCCGGTTGAGCAGGTAAACCTTATCTACACCACCGAGTACCACGGTCGCACCCCCGTGCTCTACCAGCCACGGATGATAGTGATACTGCAGGGACACAAGGTGGGCTATCTGGCGGATCAGGTGTTTCGTTACGATCCCAGCCACTATCTGCTGATGACGCTGCCGCTGCCCTGTGAGTGCGAGTGTTTTGCCTCCCCCGAGCAACCGCTTGTCGGTTTCTCCCTCGAGATCAACGTCGCCACCCTGCAGGAGCTGCTGCTGGAACTGGGGGATGCCCTGCCCGCCCCGGCTGTGCAAAAGAGCGGTGTCCACTCAGTCCCCCTGTCCGAAGAAATGTTCTGTGCCGCCGAGCGACTGATCGACCTGATGGACAAGCCCCACCACGCCCGGGTGCTGGGACCGCAGACAGTGCGGGAGATGCTCTTCTACGCGCTGCATGAGGGGGGAGGCCCGGCGCTGCAGGCGCTGGCCAACCGTCACAACCATGTGGGCCAGATAGCCCGGGTGCTGCGTATGATAGAGTCGCGCTTCGCCGACAACCTCACCATGGAGGAGCTGGCGCGGGAGGTGAACATGAGCGTCTCCGCCTTTCACCACCACTTCAAGGCGGTCACTTCCACCTCGCCGCTGCAGTACATCAAGTCGTTTCGCCTCCACAAGGCGCGGCTCATGATGCTGCACGACGGCATCAAGGCCGGTGCCGCGGCGGCAAAGGTCGGCTACGAGAGCAACTCCCAGTTCAGCCGGGAGTACAAACGCTATTTCGGCAGCACGCCAACCGATCAGGCCTCCCGCTTTCGGGACGGCCAACTTCGTATCATTGAGGGATAAAAAGAGGGATAACTTATGCGTTCACTGTTCTGTCTGTTGTGTGGCCTGCTGCTGACGGCCTGTACCGGAATGGCCGATGGCATCCGTCCCGTCACCGGCTTCCAGCTCGACCGCTATCTTGGCACCTGGTATGAGATAGCGCGTCTGGATCACAGCTTCGAGCGGGGGCTGGAAGAGGTCAGCGCCAGCTACAGCCTGCGTGATGATGGTGGCGTCAGGGTGATCAATCGGGGCAAGCAGAGCGATGGCAGCTGGCGCGAGGCCGAGGGCAAGGCCTATTTCGTTGACAAGCCGGACGAGGCGCGGCTCAAGGTGAGCTTCTTTGGCCCCTTCTACGGCGGCTACAACGTCATCGATCTTGACCCCGATTACCAGCTCTCCCTGGTGACCAGCTACAACCACGACTATCTCTGGATCCTCTCCCGCTCCCCCAACCCGCCGAAAGCCAAGGTCGATGCCCTGATCGCCAAGGCGAGAGAGCTGGGTTTTGCCACCGACAAGCTCATCTGGGTCAAGCAGCCCGGATAACCTGCGGACATGCAAAAGGGCAGCCCGCGGGCTGCCCTTTTTATTGCTGGCCGGTTATTGCTGGCCGGTTTAGAGCCGGAAGCGGCCTATCTCCTGCTCCAGCCGCTCGGTCAGCGACTTGAGCTCGGCGGCCTGAGTGGCCTCTTCGCCCGCCTGCTCGGCCAGCTCCTGAGAAACATGGCGTATGTTCTCGGTATTGCGGCTGATCTCGCTGGTGACCGAGGTCTGCTCTTCGGCCGCCGCCGCTATCTGGGTCGCCATGTCGCTGATGGAACCTATGGCCTGGTTGATCAGTGACAGACTCTGGTTGGCGGCTTCCGCATCCTCCACGCTGGTACCCGCCAGCTGGCGACTGGTCTCCATGCCACCGACCGCACGGCGAGTGGTCTGCTGCAGGGTTTCGATCATCTGCTGGATCTCGTCGGTGGAGTCGTGGGTACGCTTGGACAGCACCCGCACCTCGTCTGCCACCACGGCAAAGCCACGGCCCTGTTCGCCGGCCCGTGCCGCCTCGATGGCGGCGTTGAGCGCCAGCAGGTTGGTCTGCTCGGCGATGCCGCTGATGGTCGCCAGAATGCCGCTGATCTTCTGGGCATGGGCATCCAGCTCATTGATGATCTGGCTGGCATCGGCCACTTCATCCGCCAGCCCTGTGATGCTGCGCTGGCTCTGGCCAACCTGGGACTGGCCCGCAACGGCGAGCTTGACCGCATCCCCCGAGGTGGTGGCCGCAAACTCGGCGTTGCCGGCGATCTCCTGAGTCGCAGAAGCCATCTCGGTCACCGCAGTCGCCACCATGACGATCTCGTCCTGTTGCTGGCGCACCCGCTGGCTGCGAGCCAGGGCGCCGGCCGCCTGAGTACGGGACTGGGCTGCCAGCTCGACGGTCACATCCCGCAAGCGGCTGACGATGCCATGCAGGCGGGCCACAAACTGGTTGAAGCTCTCGGCCAGCTGGCCCACTTCATCCTTGCTGCGGGTGTTGATGTGAACTGTAAGGTCCCCCTCGCCGTGGGCGATATCGTGCAACGCCCCTGCCACCCGGCCCAGATCCTGGAACAGGTACTTGAAGGTGCTGGTCAGCACCAGGCCGAACACCAGGATCAGACCCGCACTGATGAGTGACAACTGCAACAACAGGCTCTGCAACGGCGCCATCAGCACATCCTCATGCATCACCATGGCCAGCAGCCAGTCGGTGTTGGGGATCGGCAACACCAGCATCTTGGTGTCGCGTCCGCCGATCTGCACCGCCTGCAGGCCGCCCTGCTGACTCATGCCCACCAAGCGGTTGGCATCGAGCTCAGGCGCCAAATCCTGGCTCTTCTTGAGCGCCAGATCCTTGTTCGGGTGAGCGACGATGAGGCCGCTCTTGTCCAGCAGCATGGCGTAGCCATCCCCCTGCACCCGCATCGCCAGCACATCCTTGATGAGCTGTTCCAGCGCCAGGTTGGCACCGACCACACCGGCCAGTCGGCCCTGCTGCATCACGGGTTCGGCCAGGGTCACCACCAGCTGCTGCATGGTCACGCTGACATAAGGTTCCGTGATGATGAGCTTGCCCGCCTTGACCGCATCCTGATACCAGGGTCGCGCACGCGGGTCATAGTCACCCTTGTTGAGGGAGGGATCGTTGCGGGTCATCACCCCCTCCTCGGAACCGTAGTAGGCCAACCCGAAGCCGCCGGATCGCAAGGTCTGCTGCAGATGAGGCACCAGCTCGGACGTCGGGTGGTTGGCGATGACATTGACCTGGGCGGTCAGGCTCTCGCGCCTGTCCTGCATCCATTTCCCGATCCCCTCGGCGTAGGCGCTGGCATAGTTGCGCGCCTCGCTGTCGATGGCGCTCAGGGTCTGGTTTTTCAGGGTATAGAAGGCGGTCATGCCCAGCAGGCAAACCGTGATCAGGACCACGCCAAGACTGGTGGCCAACAACTTGCCGCGAAGGGAGAGATTCATGGGATATCCTTATGGCTGTCTCAATGGCGTCAAACAAAGCTGCACACCTTGTGTGGACTATATCGACTGAAAATCCCGTTCCATGAATACCAATCCCTTGATTTTAAATACATCAGTAGCTATTCCCCTGGCAACGCTCCTTTCCATCCGGCACTCATCCTTTCCCTCTTGATCCACTGCCGGTGCAGCCCCGACCGATGCAAAAAGGCCGCCTTGAGAGGCGGCCCGTCTTGTATCCCGTCACACGCGCCTACCTAGCGCACCCGGGCGATGGCGGTATTCAGCCGCATATTGCCGGCATCCAGGCTCGGGGTTTGACCGTAAAACTCGAACTCCAGCTTGACCCCAGGGCGGAACACCAGACAGTGGGTCGAGCCGCCGAAGTGGAACATACCGAGCGGATCCCCCTTCTTCACCCTGTCCCCCGCCCTCACGGTAACATCGCAGCTCGACACCTCTGCCATGCCCACAGGCACCACGCACATCAGCCCGATTTTGGGGTTGTCTGCTTCGATGAAGATCAGCGCCCGGGTTGCCACCGAGGTAAGGAAAGGCTGCGAGTTGTTGGGCGCGCTGGGATCCGCCCCCTGCGGGTCGACAAAGCCCTCGAACTGGTTCTCCAGATAGTAGGTGCCGTTGACCACGCGCACCTTGCGGATGGTGCCGCTCACCGGGCTGTGCCAACGGTGATAGCTGAGCGCACTGAGGAAGGCCTGATACACGGTGCCGCCATCGAAGCGGGGTGCCAGATCGTCGAAATCTAGCATGTTGTCCAGCGAATAGGGCTGTCCCTTGAGCCAGAACTGATCGCTGCGGCTCACCCCTTTCTTCACCTGCAGCGGCGCCGATTCGCAGGCGTTGACGATGACGTTGTCATCCTCAGGTGCCGAAACGGGTCGCACATCAGGACGGAAGGTACGGGTGAAAAAGTCATCCCAGCAACTGAAACCGTGATACTCGGCCGACGGGTCACATTGGAAAATCTGCTCAAAGCTGCCAGGTGTCGGATTTGTCCCTTCCCCCAGGGCCCCGCAGGCCACCTTGACCATTTCGCTCTTGGCCGCCTTGCCGAGCCAGGGCACCACCAGAGTCTCATGATCCAGCCTGCTAACCGGTTCATTCAGCACATAGCGTGAGGCCGGGCTTTGCAGAAACTGCTCCCAGTAATCGAGGATTTTCTTGAACTGCTGATTGATCAGAGCGTTGGCAAAGAAGTGATAACCGGATTGGGTCGCCATGGGCCAGTCGAGCAGGGCATTGATGGGAAAACCGATAAGGCCGGAGGGTTCGTGCGTCGGAATATCCTGATATGCCTCGGGTGCCGTGGTCATGATGCCGTTGAGCAACCCCAGAAACTCCTCGAAGGATCGCACCTCGACCTGGCCGAGCGGGGTCAGATGCTTGTGACGCCAGGCCTCCTTGAACATGGCTTCTGCCTGGGCGTGCAACCAGGGATCGGCATTGACCAGATCCCGCAGCTCGGCGATGGGGGGCACCAGCTCACCCGGCTGGTTGGCGACATAGTGCTTCATCCGCCGGATCCAGCGCGCTATATGGGCACTGTCCCGGGGTACCCAGCCACCGGGGCGAGACTTGTTCAGTCGGGTTTCAACTGCCTCGTTCATGAGTCTATCTCCGCAAGTGATGTTCACGCCCACAATCCACGGCTTGAGCATTGGCTATCTGAGTGCCATCAAGGCGCAATGGCACCGCCCGTCTTGTGTAGCACAGGGAGCCATGAAGCACGATTGCCAGAAACGACAGGGCGGATTGGTGCAATAGCGACTAGCGGTCAAGGCAGGCGTTGAATGTGAAGCGAGACAACTGCCGCGAAACGGCCGCAACACAGGGAAGAGAGAGGTAACCAGGGGAACAAAACCGGGAACGCAGAAATGCGAAAAGCCAGCTCAATGAGCTGGCTTTTCTGAAAATGGCAGGGGCGGCAGGACTCGAACCCGCAACCATCGGTTTTGGAGACCGCTGTTCTACCAATTGGAACTACGCCCCTGCAACAAACGAGGCGAATTATACAAAGCCGGGTTCAAAGGTAAAGGCTTTTTTCTCACTTTCGATGCGATTGCACAAATGACGAGCAACTTGCAGTAATTTGCGCAGCATCACTGGGTAACTTGCTGTATTTACAGCCTTGTCAGGGTAGGAAAGCCGCATAAATGGGGGTAGGGTGAAGATTGGTTCCGGGAGGCTGTTCATGCTCAATTACCGATTGCTCCAACAACTGGCGCCGCTCAACTTCAGGGATGAACGCAAGACGGAGTCCCTGCCCGACTATCTCGACCGGGTTGCCCCGCAGGTCCCCTTCATTCCCCACAGCGTGCTTTCTCAATGGATTTATCGTCATTGGCGCGGTTTTGAGTCCAACTGGAGCTTTATCGATCTCGCCCGTCACCAGTTCGAGTGCGAGCAGTGGCCCACCGAGCGGATCATCGCCCAGACCGGCTCCCGTCATATGGAGGTGATCGAGCGCTGGGGCGAGATGCTGCGCCACAACCGCTACGTACGTCGATCCTGGCTCGGCGACTACATGCTGACGCAAGGCACCTGGTCAGAGCCCATCATAGTGCTGGCCACGGTGCCGGATAGCCGTTACCCGGACGGGCAGCCGCTGCCACAACCCTATTGCCTGCTGGAAGGACATCACAGACTCGCCTATCTGCGTTCCATGGCCGAAGATCAACAACCCCTGCAAACAGAACACAGCGTGTGGGTTTGCCGACCCGTTTACGCCACTTAAACGTTTTCCTGCGCAAATCCTGCCTTTGAAATAAATTTTTGACAATTCAAAAACCGGCCCTATAATCTGTCCGATTTTGAAAAAGGTCGGGACAAGACGATGCAGTTTTTGATTCGGAAAACAGCCTTGCAGACGGGTGGTGCGCACCAGAGCGGCCCCGTTGTTTCCGGTTCCCGCCCCACAGATCCCCAGTTATTTTTAAAAAAGGCCCCTGTTTCAGGGGCTTTTTTTTGTGCCCGAAAAACCTTCATTGATGTCAAAGGGAATGCAGACGATGACCAATCCACTCTATAAGAAACATGTCATCTCCATTTCGGACCTGACCCGGCCCGACATGGAACTGGTGGTCGCAACCGCACAGCGGTTGAAGGCCGAGCCCGACACCCGCCTGTTGAAAGACAAGCTGATTGCCAGCTGCTTCTTCGAAGCGTCTACCCGTACCCGCCTCTCGTTCGAGACCGCGGTCCAGCGCCTGGGTGGCAACATCATCGGCTTCGCCGACGGCGGCAACACCAGTGCCAAGAAAGGCGAGACCCTGGCCGACTCCATCAAGATCATCGGCTCCTACTCGGATGCAGTGGTGATGCGCCACCCGAAAGAGGGCGCCGCCCGTCTCGCCTCCGAGTTCTCCCGCGTGCCTGTCATCAACGGTGGTGACGGTTCCAACCAGCATCCGACCCAGACCCTGCTCGACCTCTTCTCCATCCATGAGACACAAGACAGGCTCGATGGCCTCAACGTGGCCTTCGTGGGTGACCTGAAATACGGCCGCACAGTTCACTCCCTGGCCCAGGCCCTGAGCCTGTTCAACTGCCGCTTCTTCTTCATCTCCCCGGAAGCGCTGGCGATGCCGGACTACATCTGCGAAGAGCTGGAAGAGAAGGGCATACGGTTCAGCGTGCACGAAACCATGGAAGAGGTGATGCCGGAGCTCGACATCCTCTACATGACCCGGGTGCAGAAAGAGCGCTTCGACGAGACCGAATACAAGCACATGGCTGCCAAATTCGTGCTGGAGCTGGCGACCCTGGAAGGGGCCAAACCCACCATGAAGATCCTGCACCCCCTGCCCCGCGTCGACGAGATCGATGTGGCGGTCGACAAGACGCCTCACGCCTACTACTTCCAGCAGGCGGAAAACGGGGTCTACGCGCGCCAGGCACTGCTGGCTCTGGTACTGAACGAAACCGTCTAAGGGAAAAGGGGAACATCATGTCCGAGAAGAATCAACTGCAAGTCGAAGCCATCCGTCACGGCTCCGTCATCGACCACGTCCCCGCCGGCCAGGGCATCAAGATCCTCAAGCTGTTCCAGCTGATCGAGACTCAGGAGCGGATCACCGTCGGTTTCAACCTCAAATCCGGCGCGCTGGGCAAGAAGGATCTCATCAAAATAGAGAACACCCGCCTGACCGCGGAACAGGCCAACCAGCTGGCCCTGTTCGCCCCCAAGGCGACCGTCAACATCATCGAAGACTTCGCCGTGGTGAAGAAGCATCAGCTGGAACTGCCTGAGTTCATTACCGGTGTGTTCCACTGCCCCAACTCCAACTGCATCTCCCACAACGAGCCGGTCGACAGCTACTTCCGGGTGCGCGAGGTGAAGGGCGTAGTACGCATGAAGTGCAAATACTGCGAGAAGTCCTTCACCCAGGACATCGTCAGCGAACGTTACTGATATCCAAGTGGGCCCCAATGGGCCCATTTTTGACCCCTGTCACATCACAGATTCTCTGTTTAGCTATAATTTGCCATCCTATAAAGGCTAAACATCGTTGATTCCCTGCCTCACGTCTTACCATCAGAATTTTTAGCTATAAAAAAGCATTGATGGCAGATATCGAGCGATAGCCTCCGGTCACCGTCAAAGGAAATCGCCGTGGTCAAAACCCTCAGTCGTCCCGTTGAACAAGAGCCCGATCTGGCCCAGCTGGATGCCTGTCGCCAGATCATCGGCCAGCACTGCTACAGCACCCAGGAAGAGATCCGCCGCGAGCTATCGATGCGCGGCTTTGCCGACATCAGCCAGTCCACCATCTCCCGTCTGTTGCGTCGCCTCGGCGTGGCCAAGGCCCAGAATGCCAACGGCAAGAAGGTCTACACCCTGGTGGACGACCAGCTGGAACCCGCCGGCAGCACCCGCTCCATTCACGACATGGTGCGCGAAGTGGTGCATAACCAGCAGATGGTGCTGATCCACACCACACCGGGCGCCGCCACCGTAGTGGCCCGCCTGCTGGATCGCAACGCCAATCCGGAGATCATGGGCGCCGTCGCCGGCAACGATGTTGTACTGGTCGCCCCGCGCCATATCAGCCGTACCCGTCAGGCCCACGCCGCCGTGGTGCGCACCCTGGAGCAGGCCCGCTGAGCTCCTCCCCTGAATGCAGCAAGGCGACCCGGGTCGCCTTTTTGTTGCCTGAGCGCCGCTCGTATCATCGCCCACCCCTTCCGTTTTCCCCCACGCCGCCCAAATTGCTCTACAGCAAATGGCCAGCCACGTTATCCAGCCATAAAAAACGGGAGCCACAGGCTCCCGCTTCATATTGCATGTCATCGATGTCATGAGAGCACTGCGCCCAGGCTCAGGCAAACCACGATCAGCACTGTCAGGATACCGAGCAGCGGAGCCACCCACTTCAGCCAGCGCACATAAGGCACCTTGGCGATGGCAAGACCGCCCATGACGACGGCGGAGGTCGGGGTCACCAGGTTCACCAGACCGGAGGCAGACTGATAAGCGGTCACCACCAGCTCGCGACCCACGTTGGCGAAGTCGGCCAGCGGCGCCATGATAGGCATGGTCAGCACGGCCAGACCGGAGGAGGACGGCACCAGGAAGGAGAGCACCACTTCCAGCACGAACATGACGTTGATGAACACCACTGTGGAGAGACCGGTCACTATCCCTTCTGCGCTGTGCAAAATGGTGTGAGTGATCATACCGTTGTCCATCACCACCACGATACCGCGAGCGATACCTATGATCAGGGCCACACCGAGCAAGTCGCGGGCACCGTCGATGAAGTTGGTGGTCAGCTCCTCTTCGCTCATGCGGGAGATGACACCGACTATGATGGCGGCGGCCAGGAAAACGCCGGAGATCTGCGCCATCCACCAGCCGAGCACGGCCACACCGTAAATCATCACGGCGAAGGCGGCGACGAAGATACCCAGCACTATCTTGCGAGTCAGAGTGAACTCCAGCATCTGGTCGCTCTTGTTGCCAAGGAAATGGGCACGGTTCTCTTCCCACTTGTCAGCCACCAGGGATTTGCTGGGGTCGTTGCGCACCATCTTGGCGTAACGCATCACATAAGCCACGCACAGCAACCAGCCGGCCACCAGCATGGCGACGCGCAGCCAGATGCCGTCGGTGAAGGAGATGCCCGCCGCGTTGGCGGCAATGACGGTGGCGAACGGGTTGATGGTAGAACCCAGAGTACCGATACCGGCACCCAGCAATACGGTCGCTGCGGCTACTACCGGGTCGAAGCGGGCGGCCATCATCACGGGCACCAGCAAGGTGTAGAAGGGCAGCGACTCTTCGGCCATGCCGTAGATGGTGCCCCCTGCGGCGAACAGCGCCATCAGGATCGGGATCATCCACTCTTCACGGCCACGCAGCCGATCGGTGACCCGTTCGATACCGGCATCGATGGCACCCGTCTTGGTCACAATGCCAAGAAAACCACCGATGATCAGGATGAAGAGGGATACGTCAATGGCGCCTGCCTCATAAGTGTCGTGGTTGTAGAGACCATCGATGGGTGCCAGCAGCACGTCGACTATCCCCTGGGGATTCCCCTCTACCAGCTTGTAGGTTCCGGCCACCGGCACTTCCTTGCCGAGGGCGTCGTTCATGATCATGTCGTATTTGCCGGCTGGCACTACCCAGCTCAGGGCGGCCACCAAGGCGATCAGCACAAACAGTATCGTGTAGGCTGACGGGAACTTGAATTTGGTCATGGTCCAGCTTCCTTCTGTGGTGTGGTATCCATGCAAGCTGCGGGTTGTAGGGTTAGAGGTATTATGCCGCCGTCACATGGTCGAAAAGCCGGGGGTTACCCCCCGGCACCACTACTGCGACCTTAGTCGCCCAGCGTAGCAACCATCACTGCCTTGATGGTGTGCATCCGGTTTTCGGCCTCGTCAAACACGATACTGTGCTCTGATTCGAACACGTCCTCGGTCACTTCCAGACCTTTCATTCCATATTTGTCAGCCACTTCCTTGCCCATGGTGGTCTCATCGTTGTGGAACGCCGGCAGGCAGTGCATGAACTTCACATCCGGGTTCTTGGTGGCGTTGATGACGTCCATGTTGACCTGATACGGAGTCATCAGTTTCACCCTTTGATCCCAGGCTTCTTTTGCTTCACCCATGGATACCCAAACGTCGGTGTAGAGGAAATCGGTGCCCAGCACACCCTCTTTCACATCTTCGGTCAGGGTGATGCGAGCGCCGGTTTCTTCGGCGATCATGCGGCACTTGGCAACCAGATCCTCTTCCGGCCAGAAGGCTTTGGGGGCAACCAGGCGAATATCCATGCCCATCTTGGCGGCACCGACCATCAAGGAGTTGCCCATGTTGTTGCGGGCATCACCTAGGTAGGCGAACTTGATTTGATCCAGACGTTTGCCCTTGCCGTGCTCCAGCATGGTCATGAAGTCGGCCAGGATCTGGGTCGGGTGGAATTCGTTGGTCAGGCCGTTCCAGACCGGGACACCGGCATAAGCGCCCAGCTCTTCCACGATCTCCTGGCCGTAGCCACGATATTCGATGCCGTCATACATGCGCCCCAGTACACGGGCGGTGTCCTTCATGGACTCCTTGTGACCGATTTGGGAACCGCTTGGGCCGAGGTAGGAGACTTGCGCGCCCTGGTCGAAGGCCGCCACTTCAAACGCACAGCGGGTGCGGGTGGAAGTCTTCTCGAAGATCAGGGCGATGTTCTTGCCGACCAGATGCTTGCGCTCGTAGCCACCGTATTTGGCTTTTTTCAGGTCGATGGCCAGATCGATCATGTATTGGATTTCGCGCGGGGTGAAGTCCAGCAGTTTCAGGAAGTTACGGTTACGCAGATTAAAAGCCATGATGAGTTCTCTCTCTATATTTGTTCAGACCAAATAGGCAGTAGTGTTGGCTACGCATTCACAGTTCAAATTTGTTCGAGTCACATTCGGGTGCGCTATTGGCTACACACCCACGGTGCGAGTGGCGATGATATTGGTACCGGCCTCTCCCTTGAGGATGGCCAGGCCATCTTCCAGCGAGCCGATCCCGACCATGCCGCCAGTCGCTTTGACAAATTCACAGGACGCCTCAACCTTGGGCCCCATGGAACCGGCATCGAACTTGACGCCAGCCAGTTCATCCGGGCTGGTGACTCGCAGCGGATGCTGGGTCGGCTTGCCCCAATCCAGGTAGACGGCATCGGCATCGGTCAGGATCAGCAGGGCGTCGGCCTTGATCTGCTTGGCCAGGTAGGCGGCAGACATGTCCTTGTCGATGACGGCTTCGATACCGGTCAGGCACTTGCCATCCCAGGTCACGGGAATACCACCACCACCGGTACAGATGATGAGGTGTCCTTGTGCAATCAGGGTTTCGATGGCATCGCCTTCGACGATGCGCTGGGGCAGCGGTGACGGCACCACGCGGCGGAAGAACTTGCCGTCAGCCTTGACGACCCAGCGCTTCTCTTCAGCCAGGGCGCGGGCTTCCGCTTCCTCATAGACGGGGCCGATAAACTTGGTCGGATTGGCAAATGCCGGATCCTTGGGGTCAACCTGCACCTGAGTCAGCAGCGCGGTCACGTTGCGGCTCGGCATCAGGTTTTTGAGCTCCTGGATCAGCATGTAGCCGATCATGCCCTGGGACTCGGCGCCCAGCACATCCAGGGGATAGGGAGAGACCTTGGTATAGGCGCTGTTTTGCAGGGCAAGCAGGCCGACTTGCGGGCCGTTGCCGTGCACCAGTACCACGTTGTACTCCTGAGCTATCAGGGCGATGGTCTTGGCAGCGGTGGCGATATTTTTGCGCTGAATATCCGCTTCAAGGGGCTCGCCACGACGGAGCAGGGCATTGCCACCCAGGGCGACGACGACAGTTGGTTTTTTCATGAGTGTTGATCTCGAGTCTTGGTATGTGTGGCGCCAGCCTCTGCTGGCGCCACGCCGTCTTGTCAGATGCCGTCACGTTCCATCGGGCAGCTCATGCAGCGGGCGCCGCCGCGGCCACGACCCAGTTCTTCACCCGGAATGGAGAGAACAGTGATGCCGGCCTTGTCATATTTCTCGTTGGTGTAGGTGTTGCGCTCATACCCCACCACCACGCCAGGACGCACTGTCAGCACGTTGTTGGCATCGTTCCACTGTTCGCGTTCGGCTTCGAAGCTGTCACCACCCGTGGTGATGAGCTTGAGCTGATCCACGCCCAGCGCTTTTTCAATGGCGGAAACAAAGTAACCCTCTTCCTTGATGTTCATGCCGGTGGCACCGCCCGGAGTCAGGCTCCAGCAGTTCACGTCCTTGCGGATGACTTCCGGATAGACGGAGAAGGTATCTATATCCATGTGGGTCATGACGGTATCCAGGTGCATGCAGCTGCGGTGTTTCGGCAGTTGCATGGCGATGACCTGTTTGGCCTGACCGTGTTTGAACAGGCTGCGAGCCAGGTGCTCGACCCCTTGCGGCGTGGTGCGCTCGGACATGCCGATGAGCACGGAGCCACGACCGATCACCAGCACATCTCCCCCTTCGATGGTGGAGTTGTCATAGTCATGATCCTCATCACCGAAGTACTTGATGAAGTCCTGACCGGCAAACTGCGGGTGCCAGCGGTAGATGGCCTTCACATGGTTGGTTTCACGGCGACGGGCGGCCTTGGCCATGGGGTTGATGGAGACGCCACCGTAAACCCAGCAGGAGGTGTCACGGGTAAAGAGATGGTTCGGCAGAGGCTCAATGATGAAATCGGTCGGAGCGTGCATGCCGACGACCATGTTGACGCCACTGTAAGGCATCTCTGAGTAGGTCAGGCCGCCGGAGAGGATGCGGGCCAGCTCACGGTGCGGCATGTCCGCCAGGAAGCAACGCACGTCATTGGCAAGAGAAGAGCCGAGACGATAATCGGAGACCTGATGTTGCAACAGCCAGGTTTTGGCTTCCGGTACATCCAGGGTTTCAGCCAACAGGTTGGTCAGCAGGAAAACTTCGACATTCTGATCGCGCAGTACCTGAGCGAATTTGTCGTGCTCCTGACCGGCACGCTCAACGGACAGGACATCGTCGAACAGCAGATCCTGGCAGTTGGAGGGGGTCAGACGCTTCAGACTGAGGTTGGGGCGGTGCAGCATGACGCGGCGCAATTGGCCAACTTCAGAACCTACATAAAATTTGCTCATGATTATATTCCGTCTAGCAGTGGTCCCTGCGAGTGATTGAATAGATTCCTTCTATTCATGCTCGTGGCTAAGGCGGGATATTCTTTATGTAGGGTACTCAGCTTGTGTTCTATCCTGCCCTTGCCTTTCGAGACCGAGGTTAGACCTGCAAATCACGCCAAACTTGGACATTGATCACATTCAGCCAGAACTGAATAAAACCACAGTTTATTCTTTGACGAGCATAACAGAACTGACAATCTCCCATTCAACAGAACCGCTTGAATAAGCAATTTCCTACACTTTAATTTCATATTTCAGCTTATTTCATTCATTTAAAATCTCGACGGCGCAAAACAAACCAAAACAAAAAAACTTGTTTTTCATACACATAAAGAGAAATCCTTAATCTATTGAATTTAATATTCAAAAAAATGAATTCTTCACTGATTTTAAAAGGAGGGATACCAAGATAAATAGTCATAACCGGATCGCCCGCTGAATAATCCTCTTCTTGTCCCAGATCATGGCATTGTGCCAGACCCGCCAGCACAGGCCTGTGCCGCAAGCTGTCAGTGACATACCTTTTATATGGATATGCACAAAACCAGCATCTTGGTCATGCATTTTTCACCGCCCCTGCCACACCCTCTTTTCAAACTTTTTTCATTAGTTGAATTTATTTCGCAACCTTGCGTCACAGGCCGACTCGACTTAACTCAGAAAGTGATCCGGATCACGCCCTGTTCTGTCACCAAGGAGATAGTCATGAAGATCAAGTCCCTGTTTCTGCTTGCCGCCCTGGTTCTGCCCGCAACACCGCCCCTGGTCAGCGCGCAAGGCGCCCCTGCCATCCCCATGGTGGTCTGCCACGTGGACAAGGCCCCCCAGATGCTGGTCCCCGAGTATGTGTGTCAGTGGTACGGAGGTCGTCAGCACTACTGAGTGTGAAAGCCAGGAGGAGCCCGGCTCCTCCTGGCTTGTCATGCATCAACCCCCTCCTATACTCAAGGCAGCTATTTTTCATAGGGATAGGGGACTGTCATGATCCTGCTGGTCGGTGGTGAGAAGGGTGGGAGCGGCAAGAGTTGCCTGGCTCAGAATCTGGCAGTCGACCTCAGAACCCGGTTTCATGGCGAAGTGTTATTGGTCGATTGTGACCCCCAGCGCACCACCTCCGACTGGATCCAAGAGCGCAACGACAACCCGGATCTCCCCCAGATCAACTGCGTGCAGCTCTACGGCAACATTCGCAACGACCTGCTCAGCCTGAAGAACCGCTACGACTACGTCATCGTCGACTGCGGTGGTCAGGATAACCGGGCTCTGCGCTCCACCATGGCGGTGGCCACCCATGCCCTGATCCCGCTTAGACCCAAGCGCCGCGACCTCAAAACGTTGCCGCACATGGAAGATCTCATCACCACCTGCAAGATGGTCAATCCCACCCTCAAGGCTGCCGTTGTACTGACCCAGTGCCCTGCTCTGCCCAACCAGGTAAAACGCATTCTGGAGGCCAAGGAGGTCTGCTCCTCGTTCGGGGTCGATGTACTGAACGCCATCACCTACAGCCGCAACGTCTATGACGACAGCGAAGAGAAGGGGCTCTCCGTCATGGAGATCGAGCCAGATGGCAAGTCGGCCGAAGAGATCCGGACCATCGCCAAAGAGTTTTTGGAGCTGGAGGTGTGAAATGGGCCTTGCCGACCTGAAGAAGAAGCACAATCTGCATCATCAGAAGAAATTCACCATCGACGAGTTTATCGAGGATGCGGATTTCTACGCCAAGGGCAAACCCAAAGTAGTCAGTCTTGAGCTGAGCCTGCATCGGGATGAAGCCCTGACGGCGCTCGCCTTTATCGAGCGTGGCGAACACCTGAAACCCAGCTATAAAAAGGCAACTTTCTCCCTGAGTACGGCGGCCATCGACGAGCTGGGCAACCTGACCCAGCAGGACGGCATGAACAAATCCCTGCTATTGCGCCTGTTCACCCACTACTTCTCCTCTCTTAGCCAGGAAGAGCGCCAAACCATCTATGAGCGGCTGCAAGAGCACAACTGAATCTCACCGTATTGACAGCCATTCTCATCCCCCTGCTCCCCTGTAGTTACTCCCTCTCCACTTCCTGAACCCGAGTTAAATGGAGTGTGAGACATTCGCCATTGACTGCGTAAGCCAGGCGCCTGAAAAGACCCCGCGATAGTCGGAAGACAGGATCGAAAAACCTGAACAAAAAATTATTAACGCAATGATTTTAAAAACAAAAAAACCATAAAGGTTTCCTTCGTAACCAGATCGGTAAAAACGTTTTTCACACTGCCGTTGTCGTCCCTCCTGAAATCCTTATAGTTACTCCTGCACGGACGCAATGAAGTCGGTCAGGAAGACTGGCTGCCAGGGTTGGGCAAATGGACTCACCACAGGATGTGGTAAAGGACACCTCCCGGGACGGAGAAAGTGCGACGGGAACGGATGACTCGTCAGGCTATGATGGCTAAAGGACACCCCAAAGGATTGGGAAGGGGAAACCTAAAGGAAGAGGTATAGTCAGGGATTGCAGGGAGCAACTTCGTTCAAGGATATGAGCGATAAGACTATCGGGGGCGACGCAAGTCGCCCCCATCTTTTTGGCCTTTTTTTACCTCGGCCACACCATAGCGCTATTACGCCAGTCGGAAGTGCCCCACGATTTCTCTCAGCCGATCATAAGTCTTCTGCATCGACGCCGAGCTTGCCACCGTCTCTTCCCCGTTGCTGGTCAGCTGACGGATCACCTCTGCGATGGCACTCATGTTGCGATTGATCTCTTCCGCTACCGCGCTCTGCTGCTCGGCAGCCGTGGCAATGTGGCTGATGAGATCGTTGATCTCCACCACTTCACCCGCCATCAAGTCCAGCGACTCGTTTACCTTGGTGGTGTTCTCGGCAGCTCCCTGACAACTCTGCTTGGTGTTGCTCATGGCATCCACCACAGTCTGAGTGCCCCGCTGCAAGCTGGCCAGCATGGTCTGGATTTCGGCCGTGCTCTTCTGGGTGCGGGCAGCCAGCGAGCGCACCTCGTCCGCCACCACCGCAAAACCCCGTCCCTGTTCACCGGCGCGAGCCGCCTCTATGGCAGCGTTGAGTGCCAACAGGTTGGTTTGCTCGGCAATGCTGCCAATTACCCCAAGCACTGAACCAATCTGCTGCACATCCTGCTGCATGGCTTCGATGGATCGCGCCGTCGCCGCCACCTCGTCCACCAGCGCCATCACGCTGGCCATGGCCTGATCGACTACCTGACGGGATTGATCCGCCAGCTGCTGGCTCTGGCCGGTGAGCTGGGCCGTGCTGGCGGCACTCTCCGAGACGGAAACCGCAGTGCGACTCATCTCATTGATGGCCGTCACCACCTGTTCGGTCTCGCGCACATGATCCGCCAGCAAGGATTGAGCGGCACCGGTCTGGTTGGCCAATCCTTCGATGCCGGTATTGAGCTGGCCACTCGCCCCCTGCACCTCTCTCATCATCTCCTGCAGACGCTCGATGAAACGGTTGATGCCAGCCGAGATCTGGCCCAGGTCATCCTTGCTCGTCACCGCCAGTCGGCGGGTCAGGTCGCCGCTGCCGCGAGAGAGCTCCAGCACCAGATCCCGCAACGAGAGAATGGGACGATAGGCCACGTTGAGCGCCAGCATGGCCAGCACCAGCACCAGTACAGCCACCGCCAGCAGGGCCATGACAATCTTGCCGTTGAGTGCCTGGGTCATGGCGCGGATATAGTCGAGATCGACATAACCGGTCAGGGTCCAGCTGCTGCCACGAATATCCAGCTGATTGGGGCGAGACTCGCTCTCTCCCTGCGGCTTGCTGCTGTAGAGCACATTGCCCTGACCGTCAGCAAGGGAGAAGTAGCGCCCTTCCCCGCTCACTTTCTCCAGCAGATGCTTGAACTCGCTCATGTCGAGGTAATAAAGGTAGGCAGAATCGGCACCACGCGGCACCAGTATGGTAATGACCGGCTTGCCATCCACCTGTTGTAACGGGCTGATGGTGATCTGGTTGTTGGCTTCGGGGATCAGCTTGCGCAGGGCATCCACCTTGGCCGCATCGTTGATGACACCGCCCACGTCGAACGCCATGTCGCCGATCACCTTGACGATGTTGTGAAATCCGGTCTCTTGCAGGGTCTTCTTGACGTTGGTCACGCCGAAGTTGAGGTTGGCCGCCAGCAGGATCTTCTGATTGATATCCCCCGCCAGCTTCTCTTTGACGAGCACTATCTGTTCGTTGATGTTCTGGGTGGACTGGGTTCGAATGTAACCACTGATGAAGTGATTCACACTGAACCAGGCGGTGCCGATGGTGACCAGAATGGCCAATAGCAGCAAGAGGTAAATCTTGACCTTGAATGGCATGGGTTCCCTCCAGAAGGGAGGGCCGGCATTGCCAACCCTCCCTGCCAATTGTTATTTCTTCTTGGCGTACTTCATGGAGTCCAGAGCCACCGCCAGTATGATGATGCCGCCCTTGATGATGAACTGCCAGTAAGGGCTGACTCCAATATAGGTCAGGCCGTAGTTGATCAGGGTGAAGATGAGCACCCCAGTGATCACACCGGCAACCGTCCCCACACCACCGGCAAAGGAGACACCACCCACCACGCAGGCTGCGATGGCATCCAGCTCGTACATGAAGCCGAGGTTGTTGGTGGCACTGCCTACACGGCCCGCTTCCAGCATGCCGCCGAAGGCGTAGAAGACACCGGCCAGGGCATAGATCATCACCAGGTTGACCGCCACATTGACGCCGGAAACCTTGGCGGCCTCGGGGTTGCCGCCGATGGCGAAGATGTTTTTGCCAAAACGGGTCTTGTTCCACAGCACCCAGACAAAGACGCTGGCGATGGCCGCATAGAAGGTGAGATACGAAAGCTTGAACCCTCCTATCCGGATAAAGCCCTGCGCGAAACTCGAGAAGCGGGGGTCAAAACCGGCCACCGGCGAGGCACCCACGGAGTCAAAGTAGAGAGAGTTGATGCCGTAGACGATGATCATGGTGCCCAGGGTGGTAATGAACGGGGTTACGTTCAGATAGGCCACGATCAGACCGTTAACCAGCCCGATCAACGCACCCACGGCACACACCAGCAGGATCACCACAGGGATGGGCACTTCCCCCAGGCTGGGAAACACCTTGTTGACGTTGGTCAGCGCCTGCAACATGGTCGCCGCAATCAGCGCCGCCAGACCGACCTGACGACCGGCCGAGAGATCCGTCCCCTGGGTGATGATGATGCCCGCCACCCCCAGCGCTATGATGACCCGCACCGAGGACTGGGTAAGGATATTGCTGAAGTTGGTGAGGCTCAGGAAGGAGGGCTCCTGGATCACTATGACCATGAGCAGCACCAGCAACACCAAGTAGATGGCGTTTTCCTTGAGCGCCTGCATCAGATTGAAATTTTTAGCCGACTCCATAAATGTCTTCCTGTCTCTAGAGGTACAGAGATGCCAGGCGCAATATCTCGCTCTGGTCAGTTTCTTTGGTGTTGACGATCCCGGCGACCCGGCCATTGCTCATCACCATGATGCGATCCGTGATCCCGAGCAGCTCGGGCATTTCAGACGAGATGATGATGATGCCCTTGTCCTTCTTCGCCAGCTCCAGGATGAGCTGGTAGATCTCGAACTTGGCCCCCACGTCGATGCCGCGGGTCGGTTCATCCAGCATCAGGATCTCCGGCTGGGTCAGCAGCCAGCGGCCGATAATGACCTTCTGCTGGTTGCCACCGGAGAGGGAGCCGATCTGCGTCTGCTGGGTCGGCGTCTTGACCCGCATGGCGTCGATGACCCACTGGGTGTCGCTCTTCATCTTGTTGTTGCTGAGCAGTCCCATGGAGCCCTTGTAGCTGTCCATATTGGCGATCAGGGAGTTGAAGGCGATATCGAGGCGCGAATAGATGCCGGTGGAGCGGCGCTCTTCCGTCACCAGGGCGAAACCGTTCAAGATGGCCTCGTGCGCCGTATGATTCGCCACCACCTTGCCGTGCAGCTTGATGGCACCCGCACTGTGATCGCGAATACCGAACAGGGTTTCTACTATGTCGGTGCGCTTGGCCCCCACCAGCCCGGCGATGCCGAGGATCTCCCCCTTGTGCAGGTTGAAGGTCACGTCCTGGATGGAGGGCTGGTTTTTGGCCGTCAGATGTTCGACCTCGAGGATCACCTCTTTCGGCTGGTTGGTTTTTTCCGGGAAGCGCTGGGTCAGCTCGCGACCGACCATCATGCCGATGATCTGATCCATGGTCATGCCCTTGAGTGGCTGGGTTGCCACCCACTGGCCATCCCGCAATATGGTGATCTCGTCACACAGCTGGAAGATCTCTTCCATCTTGTGGGAGATATAGACGATGCCGCAGCCCTTCTCTTTCAGCTTGTTGATGATCTTGAAGAGGTGGTTTACCTCTTTCTCGGTCAGGGAGGAGGTCGGCTCGTCCATGATGACGATCTTGGCGTCATAGGAGAATGCCTTGGCGATCTCGATCATCTGCATCTGGGACACGGAGAGCGTGCCCACCTTGACCTTGGGATCGATATCGATATCCAGCTCGTCAAAGATGCGCTTGGTATCGTCATACATCTTGCCGTGGTCGACAAACCAGCCCTTGGTGGGATAGCGACCTAGCCACATGTTGTCCATCACGGTGCGCTGCAATACCAGGTTGAGCTCCTGATGCACCATGGAGACGCCATTTTCCAGCGCCTCTTTGGAGGAGGTGAAATTGACCTCCTGCCCCTTGAAGAAAATCTTGCCCTGATCCTTTTCATAGATGCCGAACAGGCACTTGAGCAGCGTGGATTTCCCCGCCCCGTTCTCGCCCATCAACGCATGCACAGAATGAGGACGGACCCGTAAATTGACATTATCGAGTGCCTTGACGCCGGGAAAGCTTTTACTGACGTCAATCATCTCCAACAGCCATTCTGATTGTTGCTGTGTTGTCATATCAGCCATCACATCTGGTTGAAAAAAGGGCAAGGGGATCTCCCTTGCCCTGGAGGAGGGAGTTACTCGAATTGAGACAGGTTGTCTTTATCCACACCCACGTAGGCAACACGTACGACCTTGTCGACGATAGTCCACTGGGTACCTTCACCGGCCGGCTTGCCTTCAGCCAGATTCTTGGTCAGCTCGAAGGTGGCCTTGGCCTGGTTGGCTGCATCGTTCAGCACTGTACCCGCCATGGCACCGCTCTTGACCATGGCCAACGCCTCGGGCAGCGCATCGACGCCGAACACCGGAATGGCGGTCTTGCCCTGGGCTTTCAGTGACTCGACGGCGCCCATCGCCATGCCGTCGTTGTTGGCGATGACCACTTCAATCTTGTTGGCGTTGGGGCCGGAGATCCAGGCATCCATCTTGTCCTTGGCCATGGCGGTATCCCACATACCTGTATCCATGTGCAGCTGCTCCGTCTTGAGACCGCCATCGTTCAGGGTCTTGACGACGTAGGAGGTGCGGGCTTCGGCATCCGGGTGGCCCGGCTCGCCCTTGAGCAGCACGAACTGGATGACGCCATCCTTGTTCAGATCCCACTCGGGATGGGCTTTCCAGTGTTTGGCGATCAGCTGACCCTGAATGATGCCTGACTCCTTGGAGTCGGTACCCACGTAGTAAGCCTTCTCATAGCTGGCCAGATCGGCAGTGCTCGGCTCCTTGTTGTAGAAGACGACCGGAATATCTTCGCCACGGGCCTTCTCAATCACGACAGGGGCAGCCGCCGGGTCAACCAGGTTGATCGCCAGGGCCTTCACGCCCTTGGCCAGCAGCACGTCGATCTGATCGTTCTGCTTGGACTGGTCATTCTGGGAGTCATTCATCAGCAGCTCCACACCCGGGTTTGCCGCTGCTTCCTTCTCGATGGCCTTGCGTACCACAGCCATAAAGTTGTCGTCGTACTTGTAGACGGTAACCCCCAAACGGGTTTCGGCATGGGCAGTGGCCCCTGCCATCAGGCTCATCAGTACGGCGGCAACTGTCGTGATTTTTTTCATTGTTATGCTCCGATCTCTCTATCTGTTTTTGTAGGGAATGCTGTACACCAATTGAACTGGCGCCAGCCTAATGTAATCAGTTTGTTGTATGTCGGTCTGTGATCATGGCAACAAAATGAAAACGCTTACACTCTGTTACATAGCAATAAATTCATTAAAAATCATGGAGTTGAAGTTAACCCCGCTTGATGGGGACCTGAACGTGCCTTTTCGCTACCTATGAGCAGGTCAGATTCAGCGTAGAACACAGTTCCAATAGTAGCTCCCTGGCTGCAACCAATATTCCGGTCGCACGCTCTGGCTCCAGGAATCATCGCCACCCACCCCCATATGAAAACCATCGAGACAGAGGTGCAGGCCTCCCTGCGCCACCAGATCGGTCTGATGGCGCGCCAGGGTCAACTGCTGCTGACTGTAGCGACTGACGCTGAAGTGGAACTGCCCTTCGAACGTCAGGTCCCCCAGCAACAGTTGGCGGGTCTCACAACGCAGTCCGTTGTCGGTCGGGAACACATAAGGGGTGTGCAGAGCAGTCAGAGGCAACTGCCAGCGACCGAGATCTGCGCCAAGCAGGCGATCCGGATAGTTCTCATGGGGGCCGCGGCCCAGCCAGCTCACCTCATTGAACTCATGGTTCACTCCTTCATCCAGCCAGAGCCTGGCACCGATGCGGGGCAGCGATGGCATGTCTGCGGCGACCTCCACCCTGATGGTGAGTCCCATGGCACCGTCGGCGCCAAAGCTGTGCTGCCAGCGGGTCGATAGCTTGAGCGCCTCGTTGACGAAGTAACCGTGAGTTACCACCACACAGCCCTGATGAGCATTGACCTCCAACCCGAGACAGCGATGCTGCAGATGGTTGAGCCCTGCCCTTTCCCAACGGGCAATCCAGGCGTCGGGATCGGCGTGATCCGCTTCGCTGGTGCCTATGTCGTTGTCCAGCGGCGCGCGATAGAAGTGATCGGCAATGGCCTCCCGCAGCCGCTCGCGGCCATGTTTCTGCCAACTGCGGATGCGGCCGCTGCTTTTGTCCAGTTGCCACTCGCTGCCAGCCGCGCAGACAAGCCAGTGATCCGGCTGCTCGCTTATCGCGGCAGGGTTAAACGCCGCCGGAATCGCCATGGGCGTTGGCAGCATAAATTGCTGGTGCGCCACCTCATGATCCGGCTCGGCCCAGGCCGTAGCTGCGGGTTGCACTATGGCCAGCTCCAGCCAAGCGAGGGAGCCTGCCGCAAAGGCTGGCAGCGTATCCAGCAAGGTCAGCGCCACACTGGCCCGAGGCGCGAGTGTGAGTGGGCATTCCCCCTGCAGCACGACAACGCCGTTCTCGCACAGTTGCCAGCGCAGCAATTCGTTATCCGTGGTACGGAACAGGTATTCACTGTCGATCCCCACCACCAGGGGATGCTGGCTCAGCAATGTCAGCTCGAAAAATTGCTGGGCCCGCTTTGCCTCGAACAGGGCGGGATGGGGCGCCCTGTCCGGAAACAGCAGGCCGTTGCAGCAGAACTGGCGATCGTTGGGCTGGTCGCCGAAGTCACCGCCGTAAGCCCAATAGTGGCGGCCATCGCCGGTCTGCTTGTCGAGCCCCTGATCCACCCAATCCCACACGAAACCACCCTGCAGCCTGGGATGATCGCGAAACGCCTGCCAGTAGTGGGCAAAGCCCCCTAGGCTGTTGCCCATGGCATGGGCGTATTCACACAGGATGAGTGGCCGGGTCTCGCCCGGCAGGCCGATCCACTTGGCCAGCGCCCACTTGGGCACGGCCGGGAAGGGTTGATCCTGATGGGTACGGGCATACATGGGGCAGATGATGTCGGTAGCGGCCGTGTCTGCCCCGCCCCCTTCGTACTGGACCGGACGACTCGGATCACTGCGCTTGAGCCAGCCATACATGGCGTCGTGGGCAGGGCCATAGCCGGATTCGTTGCCCAGTGACCAGATGATGATGGAGGGGTGGTTGAAGTCGCGCGCCACCATGCGGGTGACCCGCTCCAGAAACGCGCCACTCCAGGCGGGATCCTGCGCCAGTCGCCCCATGGGCACCATGCCGTGAGTCTCCAGGTTCGCCTCGTCCACCACGTAGAGACCGAGCCGATCGCACAGGCGATAAAAGTCAGGATGATTGGGGTAGTGGGAACAGCGTACCGCGTTGAAGTTGTGTTGTTTCATCAACCGCAGATCCTGCTCCATGGCGGCAGGGGTCACCACATGGCCCAGGGCTGCGTCGTGCTCGTGGCGGTTGGCGCCGCGAATGAGCAGAGGCTGGCCATTGACCCGCAGCAGACCGTCACGGATCTCCACCGCCCGGAAGCCCACGTCATGGGCCTCGCTCTCGATGGGCTCGCCCTGTTCATCCAGCAGGGTCAGGGTCAGTCGATAAAGGTGGGGCGTCTCGGCGCTCCACTTGTGCGGCGCCGTTACCTCCAGCCATAGCTCGGCCCTGTCTGTGTAAGCGCCCTTCTCGTCGATGGCACCTGTGCCCAGCAGCTGGCGCCGGTCGGCGATCAGCGTCTCACTGAAATAGAGCTTGGCCTCCACCGCCAGCCCGGCGCCCTCATTGACTTGCAACTCCACCTTGAGGCGAGCATCCCGATAGCAGGCATCCAGCACGGGTGTCAGCCGCACATCCATCAGATGGCGCTCGGGTTTGTGCAGCAGGCTGACGGAACGGAAAATCCCGCCGAGGCGCCACATGTCCTGATCTTCCAGATAGGAGCCATCAGACCAGCGCAGCACCAGCACCGCCAACCGGTTGCGACCGGCATTGAGGCATGGGCTCAGATCGAATTCGGCAGGCAGCCGGCTGTCCTGGGAATAACCGATCCAGCGGCCGTTGCAGAACAGGTAGAAGGCGCTGTCCACCCCGTCGAAGATGATGCGGGTCTGGCCGCTGGCCAGCCAGTCGGCGGGCAACTCGAACTCGCGGGAGTAACAGCCGGTCGGATTGTCTGCCGGTACCCGGGGCGGATCACAGGGGAAGGGATACTTGATATTGGTGTAGATGGGGCCGTCAGTGGCGGGACGCGACGCCGGATAGGCGGCATCCAGCTGCCAGTTGCCGGGCACAGAGATGGCACAGGCATCCGCCAGATCCTGCTCTAGCCACTGCTCAGGCACGAACTCCGGTGCCTCGAAGAAGGAGAAACGCCATTCGCCATCCAGCAGCAACCGTGACGGTGAGGCGAGAGCGGTACGGGCATCCGCCTCGCTGCGCCAGCTGAACAAGGGGGTATGAGCCGCCAGACGATTCACCGATGTAATCGTCTGGGTCTGCCAATCCTGACGGGCCACTATCTCCCTGAGCATCTTTTTCTCTCCCTGCATCGACGCTGAAAACCTATGCAGTGTAGGGGAGTTTTGCCTGGGGATCGGCGATCTTGCTCACACAGATGTAAACGATTACACCAATTGTGTTAAGTAAAGCAGGGTAAAAAATCGCTAAATGAAGGTAAAAATGAGCGCAGCCGGATCGCCCACCTGAAAAAAGGCGATCCGGGACAGGAAACTGACGGAAACAGGAGGGATCAGGCTCGAACGGGTGCCACAGAGTGACGATTGATAAGCGTCGGGGTGTAAATGCGGCTCTGCACAGCTTCACTTTCACCCGCCGCCAGCTGCAACGCCAGCTTGGCTGCCTGGGCCGCCATCAGCTCGATGGGATAACGCATGGTGGAAAGCTTGGGCCTCAAGTATCGGGCGTAGATGATGTCATCGAAGCCCACCACCGAGACCTCCTCAGGCACCTTGAGGCCGTTGTCAGCCAGCACAGAGATGGCCCCCGCAGCCATGGCATCGTTGTAGGCAACCACGGCCGTGATGGGCTGCCCTTTGGCCAGCAGGTTGAGCATGGCGCGCTCCCCCCCCTCCTCGTTGGGCATGCCGCTCTCGACCAGCTCGGGATCGGCGCGCAGCCCAGCCTCGGTCAGCGCATCCTGGTAACCCTGCAACCGCAAGGTAGCATCCTCGATGGCGTGGTCCGAGCTGAGAAAAGCGATATGCCGGTGGCCCAGCTCCAGCAGATGCCGGGTCGCAGTGGCGGCCCCCTGTCGATTATTGAGAGCGATGCAGCGCCCCTTCAAGGCAGGAATATCGCGATTGATCAGCACCATGCCGGGCACCCGCAGGGCGTAATCGATCAACTCCTCGTCACTCAACGCCTTGCTGTGTACCACCAGCGCCTCGCACCGCTTGCCGATCAGCAAGTCGATGGACTCGCGCTCTTGCTGCGCCCTGTGAAAACCATTACCCATCAGCAGGTGCAATCCCTGCTCCACCGCCACCGCAGCGACCCCCTTGATCAGGGCACCGAAGAAGGGATCTGCCACGTCACCCACCAGCACTCCCATGGTGTCACAGGTCTTGCTGACCAGTGCTCGGGCGTTGGCGTTGGGGGTATAGCCCAACTCGGCCATGGCTTTTTGTACCACCTCGCGAGAAGCAGCACTGGCCTTGGGTGAGTTGTTCATCACCCGTGAAACCGTTGCCACAGATACATTGGCCAAACGGGCGACATCCTTGATGGTACTCATGCTGTTTTCACTTATTTCACAGTTCAAGACGGAGCCATTATACCGGGCATCATCAGTGATGACAGGGGAAAAAGCCAAGTCGTGTCATTTATGACCACATGCGCAAGTGTAATCGTTTACACGCTTTTGTTAAGCAGTTCACAGTTTGCTCGTCAGAGGCTCGGCTAAACTCCTTCACAGGCTTTTTTCAGCATGGAGAAGAGGATGAAAGTACTGGTCACCGGCGGCTGCGGCTATATTGGCAGCCACACCTGCCTGGCCCTGCAGACCGCTGGGATGGAGCCTGTAGTGGTGGATAATCTCTGCAACAGCAAGGTGGGCGTGCTGGCCCGCATCGCCGCCATCAGCGGGCGTGCCCCCCTCTTCTATCAGGGGGACATACGTGACCCGGCACTGCTGGATCGCATCTTCGCCGAACAGCAGATAGCCGCCGTGATCCATTTTGCCGCCCTCAAGGCGGTCGGTGAATCGACCCGCCTTCCCCTCGAATACTATGAAAACAACCTCGCTGGCACCCTCACCCTGCTGCAGGCGATGAAACGCGCGGGGGTCAACAGCCTGGTCTTCAGCTCCTCGGCCACCGTCTATGGTGATCCGGCCAGCACGCCCATCCGGGAAGATTTCCCCCGCAGCGCCACCAATCCCTATGGTCGATCAAAACTGATCATCGAAGAGATCCTCGAGGATCTGCAACGGGCCGAACCGCACTGGAGCATGACGCTGCTGCGCTACTTCAACCCGGTCGGGGCCCACGAGTCCGGTACCATGGGGGAAGATCCCCAGGGTATTCCCAACAATCTGATGCCCTTTCTGACCCAGGTCGCCATCGGTCGTCGTGACTGTCTCTCTGTCTTTGGGAACGATTACCCCACCATAGATGGCACTGGCGTGCGCGATTACATCCATGTGATGGATGTCGCCGAGGGACATGTCAAAGCGCTGCAACATTGCGCCCGTCAGGGCGGCGTACATATCTACAACCTGGGCACGGGCCAGGGCCAGAGCGTGCTGCAGATGGTCGCAGCGTTCGAAGCCGCTTCCGGTCAACCGCTACCCTGCCGCATCGAACCAAGACGCCCTGGCGACATCGCCGAGTGCTGGGCCGACCCGAGCAAAGCAGAGCGCGAGCTGAACTGGCGCGCCAACCGTGATCTCGCAACCATGTGCGCCGACAGCTGGCGCTGGCAGTCCAGAAATCCACAGGGGTACGAGGCGTAAGCATGCACAGCGCCGCTCGCCCTCTCTTCCAGGCCCCCGTTGGCGGCCACCCCATCCATTTCATCAGGTAATGAGGAGTGATGATGTTCAACCCGGTTGATCACCCCCACCGTCGTTTCAACCCGCTGACCGGTCAATATGTGCTGGTCTCCCCCCACAGGGCCAAGCGCCCCTGGCAGGGTCAGGTCGAGAAGGTCAGTCAGGCGCCGAGCCAATCCCACGATCCGGATTGTTTCCTCTGCGCGGGTAACCAGCGCGTCACCGGCGACAAGAACCCGGACTATCAGGGCACCTTCGTCTTCACCAACGACTTCGCCGCCCTGATGCAAGACACACCGGACACCCGCGGCGACCAGGATCCCCTGCTGAAACTGGAAGCCGCCCGCGGCACCAGCCGGGTCATCTGCTTCTCGCCGGATCACGGCAAGACACTGCCCGAGCTGCCGCTGCCCGCCATAGAGGCAGTGATCACCACCTGGATGGAACAGGTGGCCGAGCTGTCGAGCCAGTGGCAATGGGTGCAGGTGTTTGAAAACAAGGGCGCCGTCATGGGCTGCTCCAACCCCCATCCCCATGGCCAGCTCTGGGGCAGCGACTTTCTGCCCAACGAGATCGCCCGCGAAGAGCAGCACCAGCGCGACTGGCTGGCCCAGCACGGCCGCCCGCTGCTGGTCGAATATGTGGAGCGGGAGCTGGCAGATCGCAGCCGCATCGTAGTGGAAACAGCACACTGGCTGGCAGTCGTTCCTTTCTGGGCCGCCTGGCCGTTCGAAACTCTGCTGCTGCCCAAGACCCATGTGCCCTCCCTGCTGAGCCTCACCCCCGAGCTGCAGCAGGATCTGGCGGTGGCGCTCAAGGAGCTCACCAGCCGTTACGACAATCTGTTCGAGTGCAGCTTTCCCTACTCCATGGGCTGGCACTTCGCCCCGCCCCATTCAGACTGCCCCGAGGCCTGGCAACTCCATGCCCACTTCTATCCGCCGCTGCTGCGCTCCGCCACAGTGCGCAAATTTATGGTGGGCTTCGAGATGCTGGCAGAGACCCAGCGCGATCTGACGCCGGAACAAGCGGCAGAACGACTTCGCGCACTCAGTCCAATCCACTACAAACACACCAGCCAAGCCAATGAGGAGGCCCTATGACCCCCAGCCAACGCGTCAGCGCCGTTTTTGTCGAGCAGTTCGAACAGCAACCTGACCTGCTGGTGCGCGCCCCCGGCCGCGTCAATCTCATCGGCGAGCACACCGACTACAACGACGGCTTCGTACTGCCCTGCGCCATCGACTACGAAACCTGTGTCGCCATCGGTCTGCGCAGCGACAGTCAGATGCAGGTGATCGCCGCCGATTACGACAACCAGCGCGACCTGTTCGACCTGAACCAGCCCATAGAGCACCACCCCAGCCAACGCTGGAGCGACTATGTACGCGGTGTGGTGAAGTACCTGCAGGAGCGCGGCCAGGCCTTGCAAGGCCTCAATCTGGTGGTCTCGGGCAACGTGCCGCAGGGGGCAGGTCTTTCATCGTCCGCCTCGCTGGAAGTGGCCATAGGCCAGGCTTTCAAGGAGGCGCTGGGGCTTCACATCAGCCAGGCCGAGATTGCCCTCAACGGTCAGCAGGCGGAGAACCAGTTCGTCGGTTGCAACTGCGGCATCATGGATCAAATGATCTCCGCCAGCGGCAAGCAGGATCATGCCCTGCTGCTCGACTGCCGCTCGCTCGAAACCCGCCTCATCCCCATGCCATCCGACCTGGCGGTGCTGATCGTCAACTCCAACGTGCGCCGCGGTCTGGTGGACAGCGAGTACAACACCCGCCGCCAGCAGTGTGAAACCGCCGCCCGCCACTACGGGGTCAAGGCACTGCGGGATCTGGACTTGGCTGCACTGGAAGCAGGCAAAGCCGGGCTGGATGAGGTCTGTTACCGCCGCGCCCGCCATGTGGTGGGCGACAACACCCGTACTCTGGCCGCCGCCGATGCGCTGGAGTCCGGCGACCTGGTACGCCTCGGCCAACTGATGGCCGAGTCCCACGCCGCCATGCGCGATGACTTCGAAATCACCGTGCCCCCCATCGACGGTCTGGTGGAGATCATCAAAGCCAGGCTTGGCCGCGAGGGCGGTGTACGGATGACCGGCGGCGGCTTCGGTGGCTGCGTGGTTGCCCTGCTCCGCCCGGCGCAGGTCGCCGAGGTGATTGCCGCCGTCGACGCCGAGTACCCGGCCCGCTTCGGCATCAAGGCCGACAGCTATGTCTGCCGCGCCAGTGCAGGAGCGGGCAAGCTATGACACCATTCGAGTTGGAAAATGAAGAAGGGCTGCGCCTGCGCGGCCTCGATTTTGGCGCCACCCTCACCTCCCTCACCCTGCCGGTGGCAGGCTCAAGACGTGAAGTGCTGCTGGGCTGCGCCGATGAAACCTATCCCGCACAACAGGTGTGGCTGGGCGCCGTCGCAGGCCGTTTTGCCAACCGCATCGGCGGGGCAGAGCTGGTGCGTGATGGCCAACACTGGGCTCTGGATGCCAATCAACCGCCTCACTGCCTGCACGGTGGACGGGAGGGGTTTCATCACAGGATCTGGCAGATCAAGGAACAGGAGTCGGATCGGGTCAAACTCGTCCTGCTGTCAAAGGCAGGGGATCAGGGCTTTCCCGGCAACTTGCGGGTGACGATGGAGTATCGACTGGAACAATACGACCTGGTGGTGGAGTTCAGAGCCAGCACAGATGCCCCTACTCCGGTCAGCCTCACCAGCCACGCCTATTTCAATCTGGATGGGGGCAGCAAGGGCGGCGATGTGCGCGACCATGCCATCAGTCTCAATGCCGACTACTTCCTGCCTACCGACGGCAGCGGCCTTCCGCTGACCATTGTGCCAGTGGAAGGTCCCTTCGATCTGCGGGTTGCACGCCCCATGGGCCTGGATTGGCTGAGCCACCCCCAGCAACGGCAGGCCAAGGGGTACGATCACGCTTTTCTCCTCAATGGTCCTGAACAGGGGCGAGCAGCGCAGGTGGTGTCGGGGGATAAACAGCTGACGATGGAGGTCTATACCAACCAGCCTTCGTTGCAGTTCTACACCGGCAACTGGCTGGCCAACACGCCGAACCGCAACGGTCAGCCCCATCAGGATTACGACGGCTTCTGCCTTGAAGCGCAGCAGCTGCCGGACAGTCCCAACCGGCCAGCGCTAGGTGATCCCTGGCTGCTGCCGGGCCAGCACTATCATCACCAGACCCGTTACCGTTTTATCCCCGCAGACTAAAACAGGTGCTGGTGGCGTCATTCTCCCGACCTCCCCTCTGTCAGGGGAGGAACCTGCTGACCCCCCCTCTGTCAGGGAAGCGCTTTGTGTGCGCCCTTTCTTCCGGCAAGGGTGGGCGCTTTGGCCAACGACACCGGGCATGACAGCACACTGACAGTTATCGAGCCGATTCAGGAGTCTTTATGGATGACAACTACCTAGCAGCCCCCGACCGTTACCAGCACCAACCCTATCGATCCGTCGGCCGCCACGGCCTGCGCCTGCCCAGCATAGGGCTGGGGCTGTGGCACAACTTCGGCGAGGGCAGCGATCCCGCCAGGGTGAAGGCCATGGTGCATCAGGCATTCGATCTGGGCATCACCCACTTCGATCTGGCCAACAACTACGGGCCGCCCCCCGGCTCCGCCGAGACCACCTTCGGCCGCGTGATCAAAGGTAGTCTGGCCCCCTACAGAGACGAGCTGATCATCGCCAGCAAGGCGGGTTATGTGATGTGGGACGGCCCTTACGGCGACGGCGGCAGCGCCAAGTATCTGTTTGCCAGCCTGCACCAGAGTCTGCGCCGGCTCGGACTCGACTACCTGGACATCTTCTATCACCACAGGCCGGATCCCCGCACCCCGCTGGAGGAAACCTGCCAGGCACTGGCGCTCATGGTGCGTCAGGGCAAGGCGCTCTATGTCGGTCTTTCCAACTATCCGGCCGAACTGGCCGCCCGGGCGGCGAACCGGCTGGCCGAACTAGGGACCCCCTGCCTGGTCAATCAGCTCAAATACTCCCTGTTCCAGCGGGAAATAGAGGCCGAAACCCTGCCGGTCTGCCGCGAGAAAGGCGTGGGAGTGGTGGCCTTTTCGCCACTGGCTGGCGGCCTGCTCAGCAACCGTTATCTGACGGGCATACCGGCGGATTCCCGTGCCGCCAGCGGTAGCCCCTTTCTCAAGCCGGAACAGATCACTCCGGACAAGCTGGCCAGGATCCGGGCCCTGCACACCCTGGCGCAGCAGCGAGGACAGGATCTGTCACAACTGGCGCTGCAGTGGGTGCTGCGCGATCCCGTGGTGAGCTGCGCCCTGATTGGCGCCAGCAGCCCCGAGCAGATAGTGAACGCTGTCGATGCCCTCGCCTTACCCCCGCTGGATGAGCCGTTGCAACGGCAGATAGAGACGACCCTGGCCTGACCCTTTCCCGCCGCCGCTCTTGCAAGGGGGAGGAGCCACTGCTGCATCGGCGTGGACAAGAAGGACGTGACGACGGCACCTTCCCCGAGAGACGGGCCCCCTCCCCTGACAAGGGAGGAGCAGGGTGGGATCTGGCAACCCAGTATGACGACAGCCCCTCACAGCGCCCCAATATTTTCTGGTTGCCTGCCCGGTTTTCCTCCATCATTGGCCACCCCGACCCAGCTCGGGGTTGACCTTATCCGGACCAATCAACCAAGAGATCTGAACCATGACAGAGTCTTACGCCCTGTTTGTCGCCTTTGTGCTGGGCATAGTAGAGGGCCTGACCGAGTTTCTGCCCGTTTCCTCGACCGGCCACATGATCATCGTCGGCCACCTGCTGGGCTTCGAAGGGCCCAAGGCCGCCACCTTCGAAGTGGTGATCCAGATGGGCTCCATTCTCGCTGTCGTGGCCGTCTTCTGGCGCCGCCTGTTTGGCTTGATTGGCATCCACTTTGGCCAGAAACCACCTCAGGATCACGCCACCCTCTCCCTGGTGCACATCATCCTCGGCATGCTGCCCGCCGTGATCATCGGCTTGGGAATTCACAGCTGGATCAAGGCCAACCTGTTCGGACCGGAAACCGTGATGTACGCCCTGGTTGCCGGCGGCATCTTGCTGATCATCGCCGAGAAGTTTCGTCCGACGGTACGCTCCGAGACCCTGGATGACATCAGCTACAAGCAGGCGTTCGGCATAGGTCTGTTCCAGTGTCTGGCACTCTGGCCCGGTTTCTCCCGCTCCGGTGCCACCATCAGCGGCGGCATGCTGATGGGGATCAGCCGTCAGGCAGCTGCCGAGTTCTCCTTCATTCTGGCGGTGCCCATGATGGTGGCGGCAAGCGGGCTGGATCTCTACAAGAGCCGCGACCTCCTCTCCATGGCCGACTTTCCCATGTTTGCGGTGGGGTTCATCACTGCCTTCGTGGTCGCCATGATTGCCATCAAGACCTTCCTGGCGCTGATCCGTCGCCTCGACTTCATCCCGTTCGCCATCTACCGCTTCATCGTGGCCTTCGCCGTCTACCTGGTGTTTGTTGCCTGATGACAGGCAAATAGCCGAATGAAAAAGGGACCTTTCGGTCCCTTTTTCTATTGCTGCCCCACCTCAATAGAGACGATGGGTGATGCCGTTGAGCAGCCGCGACAGTCCCTTGGTGAACTGGACCGGCGCATCCTGCACCGTGTAGCAGAGGCAACCATCCGGCGTATTCGGGCTGTGGGCATGGCTGGCATCGCGCCAGATGAAGTCCCCCGCCTGATAGCAGGTGTCACCATCCTGCATGTTGCCCGCCAGCAACAGGGTCAGCTCATAACCCTGATGGGTGTGCTCGGGGATGCGACCACCGGCCTCAATGTGAAGCAGACTGGCGCGGGCCCCCATCTCGTCCAGCGGCAAACTGTGCTGGCGAATGGCACCGATATGGCGCCACTTGGGGGCATGGTGACGGGCAAGTACCCGGGGCAGGCGGTATGAATGGCCGGCTACCTGCAATTCGGGGGTAGACGGCGCCGGTTGGCCGAGCTCGGCCTGGCTGGCCACTGGCTGCTGCAATATGCCGGCCAGTACGGCGTCGAGTCCGGCTGGCATGGGCTCGCTCACCTCGGCAGGCTGCTCGGTCGGCTCCAGATACTGGCGAGCCAGTTCCTCTTCGCAGGCTCGCAGACTGGCAGCACACTCTGGGCAGAGCTCACAATGGGCAGAGACACCGACGGCCAGCGGCAGGGGCAGCTCGTCGGCGGCGAAGGCGCGCAACATGGCGTGAGTCGGATGGGTTTTAATCATGGCCTTGCTCCACTTGCTCTTTCAATTTCTGTAATGCCAGTCTGAGGCGAGATTTGATGGTGCCAAGAGGCACGCCGAGTCGCTCCGCCAGCTCCTGCTGGGAGAACTCCTGCAGATAGATGCCGCGCACCACCTGCTGTTGCGGTTCCGGCAGGGTGGCAAGATAGTGCGCCATCTGGCGGGTCAGCACCGCATCCTCTCCACCGCTCAGGTGCTCCTCTTCCGCTCTGAACTCCAGCATGGGCCACAACTCCTCGGCGCAGAGATCCTCCTTGCTGGCGCGGCGGCGGCGCAGCATGTCGAAGCTCTGGTTGCGCATGACGGTGTAGATCCAGGTGGTCGGTGCCCCCTTCTCGGGGTGGTAGAGACGAGCCTTCTGCCACACCAGCAGCATGGTCTCCTGTACCAGTTCCATGGCGTTGGCCTCGCTGCCGAGGTGACGCAGGCCGTAGCTGCGAATGCGCGGCGCAAAGTGAGTGAACAGAGTGGCAAACGCGGCCTTGTCGGCATGTTCGGCCACCCGGATGAGAAGAGACTTCAGATCGCCATCTGGATTGTCCATGGGGGGCGATATCCTGCGCAGAGTCGATTGGGGTTGGCCAGTATATGCCATTGCGCCATACCTTGAATGTTGTGGTCATCACCATTACGCCTGACGCGGAAAAAGGATCACCCGTGGGTCGCACATTCGCGCTCAATGAGTGGCAACCAGCAGGCCGCTCAGAAGGGAAAGCGCGGGCAGGTTGTTCTCCGCCGCCAGCAGCCACTGCTTCTGCTCCACGGGAATGGGCAACACCTCCAGCCAGCGCTGGGCCACCCAGCTGGCATCATCCCAGTCGGGGTTGTGGTAGAGAGCCGCATACTCCGGGTAGTCGTTGAACACCTCCTGCAACGCACTTGCCAAGGAGTGCTGGTCGGCATTGAGCCGTCCTGTCTGCCAGAGCGGCAGCAGTTCCACCTCGCCGACTCTCAGCCCGTCGGACTCCTGCCACAGATCGACGATCCTGACCCGCTCCATGCCGAGCACTGTAATGCCCAGCAGACCGTCCGGCAGTTGATCGAAATCGACTATTCGCACCCGGGTAGCAATGGGGTACATGTTGCGCAGCGCATCGGGCTGACGGGGGTCGAGCATGCAGAGCACAAAGCCCTGATCTCCCGCCTCGGCGATCATGCGCTGATATCTGGGCTCGAAGATGCGCAGCGGCATGATGCCACCGGGCAGCAGGTGAGCCGAGAGGGGAAACAGCGCCAGTTTCATCAGGTTATTCCTCTGTTGGAGATGCTTCTTGATACGACGGCCGCACCAGAGCAGATCATTGAGTGCCAGTTGGAATAGAAAAACCCTTAACAATCAGGGGAAAATAGCCTGGACAACCCGATTCGATATGCAGTAGAAATGGATAAGCACCGCTTATCCAGTGAATGTTCTGGATATTGGTGGCAAATGCAGTGAAATATCCGCCCGACCAACTCTGGCGGGCCGTCCCTATAGTTTTCTCGGGCCGATGCGGGTAAAATTCACGCCCTTATATATCAGTCATTTTTCGACGCGCAACCTTGGTGGTCAGTTATGAAAGAGCATATTCATCATCTACTTGAACAAACGGTAGCCAATCTCAAGTCAGCAGGCGTCTTGCCGGCGGACCTGGAAGCCCGGGTGCAAGTAGACCGATGCAAGGAGAAGGCTCACGGTGACTTGGCCACCAACCTGGCCATGCTGCTGGCCAAACCGGCCCGCAAGAATCCCCGTGAGCTGGCCGCTGCCATCATTGAAAATCTGCCCGCCTCGGATCTGATCGCCAAGGTCGAGATCGCCGGTCCCGGCTTCATCAACTTCTTCTTCGACCAGCGCTGGCTGGCCGGCCAGGTCGAGGCCATGGTGACCAGTGCCAACGCCAACGTGAAGCTGCCGACGCCGCAAACCGTGGTGGTGGACTACTCGGCGCCGAACGTCGCCAAAGAGATGGCCGTGCACCACATCCGCTCTACCGTGCTCGGTGATGTGGCCGCTCGTGCTCTGGAATTCCTCGGCCATAACGTTGTGCGCGCCAACCACATTGGTGACTGGGGTACCCAGTTCGGCATGCTGATCGCCTATCTGGAGAAGATGGCCAACGAGCACGCCAGCGATATGGCGCTCAAGGATCTGGAAGCCTTCTACACCCAGGCCAAGCGTTGCTACGACGAAGACGAAGCCTTCGCCGAGCGTGCGCGCAACTACGTGGTCAAGCTGCAAGGTGGCGATGAGTACTGCCGCACCATGTGGAAAAAGCTGGTCGACATGACCATGGAACAGAACCAGATCAACTACGACCGCCTGAATGTCTCCCTGACCAACAAGGACATAATGGGCGAGTCCATGTACAACGACATGCTGCCCCAAATCGTCACCGACCTGAAAGCCAAAGGGCTGGCGGTCGAGAGCGAAGGCGCCACCGTTGTCTTCCTGGACGAATTCAAGAACAAGGATGGCGAGCCCATGGGCGTCATCATCCAGAAGAGCGATGGCGGTTTCCTCTACACCACCACCGACATCGCCTGTGCCAAATACCGTTATGAAACCCTGGGCGCCGACCGGGTCATGTATTTCATCGACTCCCGTCAGCACCAGCATCTGATGCAGGCCTGGACCATCACCCGCAAGGCGGGCTATGTACCGGAATCCGTGCCGCTCGAGCACCACGCCTTCGGCATGATGCTGGGCAAGGATGGCCGTCCCTACAAGACCCGCTCCGGTGGTACCGTCAAGCTGGTTGACCTGCTCAATGAAGCGGAAGAGCGTGCCGCTGCCCTGCTGGAGAGCCGCAACAGCGACCTTTCTGCCGAAGAGAAGGCCAACGTGGTCAACGCCATCGCCATGGGTGCGGTCAAGTATGCGGATCTCTCCAAGAACCGCACCACAGACTACATCTTCGACTGGGACATGATGCTGTCGTTTGAAGGCAACACTGCGCCCTATCTGCAGTATGCCTACACCCGCATCCAGTCCATCTTCCGCAAGGCCGGCGTCGATGCCGACACCCTGACCGGTAGTGTCACCCTGAACGAAGAGGCGGAAGAGGTGCTGGCCCAGAAGCTGATCCAGTTCTCCGACGCCATCAACAGCGTGGCGGACAAAGGCATGCCGCACCTGCTCTGTACCTATCTGTACGAGCTGTCAGGCAACTTCATGACCTTCTACGAAGCCTGTCCGATCAACAAGGATGGCGTCGATGAAGCCACCCGCCAGAGCCGCCTGCTGCTGTGCGCCGCCACTGCCAAGGTCCTGAAACTGGGTCTGGGCGTGCTGGGCATTCATACCCTGGAGCGCATGTAATAGATGGCAACCCGGGATTACGTCGGCAACAGCCCGAGAAGACGGGCCGGTGGTCGTAACACCAAGAAAGCGGCACCTCGCCGCTTTCCTGTTATCCCGGCACTGCTGGCCGGGGCGCTGCTGGCAGGTTTCGGCGGCTTCCTTTACATGATCAATGGCAAGGGCAGCGATGCCCCCACCATTGAAGAACAGGTCAAGGCCAACAAGCCCAAGACGCAGAACAATGGTCTGCCTCAGGAGAAGTGGAGCTATATCGAACGGCTTGAAAACAAGCAGGTCGATGTCATAGCGCCACCTCCCCAGCCGGGCGTGTTGCCGCCACCACCGGCGGAGACGCTCACCCTGCAGCCGGAGAAACTGCCGCAGCCGGTGCCGACCGACATCCCCCAACCGGGTACGCCCATTGGTCAGGTGCAGCCCTACAAACCGCAACCGGTTCAACCGGCCAAACCCGCCCCTGTGGCCAGCGCCCAGGAGCAGGTGATCGATCGTCAGGCGGACCGGGAGCGGATGGAGCGGGAGATCCGTGCAGAACTGGAACGTGAGCGGGCCGCTGCGCCCAAACCACAAGTTGCGGCAGCCACGGGCGACGACAGCGGACGCTACATGATGCAGTGCGCCGCCCTGCGTTCGCAGGATTCTGCCGAATCGCTCAAGGCCCGTATCGCCTTCACCGCCGGGCTCTCCTCCAGCCTGCAAGTTGTCAACGGAGCCGGTGGTGCGGTCTACAAGGTGATGGTGGGTCCGTTCAGCGGCAAGGCAGCCACAGATGCGGCCAACCGCAAGCTGCAAAGCGCTGGCATCAGCGGTTGCATCCCCAAGAAGGGGTGAACCCTGTCAGGGGAACCTTGAGAAAGGGCCGGGTCGACAGACCCGGCCCTTTCTCTTTTCTGCGCCACCCAGTCTCGATAGAGGTCGACCCGCTTCGGATAGTCCCCCAGGGTTGAAAAGCCAGTCGGGCATCCCCATCTTTCTTGCCATGCACAGTCAGGCCGTTATTCGGCTCAAGCGAGGTAAGTAAAGTGACTACCATAGTTTCAGTTCGCCGCAACGGTCAGGTCGTGATCGGTGGTGATGGCCAGGTATCCCTCGGCAACACCGTCATGAAGGGCAACGCCCGCAAGGTTCATCGTCTCTATAACGGCAAGGTGCTGGCGGGTTTCGCTGGCGGTACTGCCGATGCCTTCACTCTGCTCGAACGCTTCGAAGCCAAACTGCAGGCCCATCAGGGTAATCTGGAGCGCGCCGCCGTGGCGCTGGCCAAAGACTGGCGCACCGATCGCGCCCTGCGCCGCCTCGAAGCACTGCTGGCGGTCGCTGACGAACACAAATCCTTCATCATCACCGGCAACGGTGACGTGGTGCAGCCGGAGCAGGATCTCATCGCCATCGGCTCGGGCGGCAACTTCGCCCAGTCCGCGGCCATCGCCCTGCTGGAAAACACCGAGCTGGATGCCAAAACCATAGTCGAGAAGTCCCTCAAGATTGCGGGCGACATCTGCGTCTTCACCAACGGCAACCACACCATAGAAGTGCTGGATTATTCAGCTAAATAAGCCAGCCAAATAACCCATTTTCGAAGGGGTGGGCCCTGCCCGCCCCGGATACAGGAATGCCATCATGTCCGAGATGACCCCGAGAGAAATCGTTCACGAGCTGGACCGACACATCATTGGTCAGGCCGATGCCAAACGCGCCGTCGCCGTTGCCCTGCGCAACCGCTGGCGCCGGATGCAGCTCGGTGAAGAGATGCGCCATGAAGTGACCCCGAAAAACATCCTGATGATAGGCCCTACCGGTGTCGGCAAGACCGAGATCGCCCGTCGTCTGGCCAAGCTGGCCAACGCGCCCTTCATCAAGGTGGAAGCGACCAAGTTCACCGAGGTGGGCTATGTGGGCAAGGAAGTGGACAGCATCATCCGCGACCTGACCGATGTCGCCATCAAGCTGGTGCGCGAGACCGAGATGGAGAAGATGAAATACCGCGCCGAGGAGGCAGCCGAAGAGCGCATCCTCGACGCCCTGCTGCCCAACCCGCGCAACACCTGGGGTGAGGAAGAGAAAGCCGACAACTCCAACACCCGCCAGATCTTCCGCAAGAAACTGCGGGAAGGTCAGCTGGATGACAAGGAGATCGAACTGGAGCTCTCAGCCTCCCCGATGGGCGTCGAGATCATGACACCGCCGGGTATGGAAGAGATGGCCAACCAGCTGCAGGGGCTGTTCCAGAACCTGGGCCAGAACCAGAAGAAGAAGCGCAAGATCAAGGTCAAAGAGGCCATGAAGGTGCTGATCGAAGAGGAAGCCGCTCGTCTGGTCAACCCGGAAGAGCTGAAGCAAAAAGCCATAGCAGCGGTCGAGAACAACGGCATCGTCTTCCTCGACGAGATCGACAAGATCTGCAAACGCGGCGAGAGCTCAGGCCCGGACGTTTCCCGTGAAGGGGTACAGCGCGACCTGTTGCCGCTGGTGGAAGGCTGTACCGTCAACACCAAGCACGGCATGGTCAAGACCGACCATATCCTGTTCGTCGCCTCCGGCGCCTTCCAGGTCGCCCGCCCGTCGGATCTCATCCCCGAGCTGCAGGGTCGTCTGCCGATCCGGGTCGAGCTGACCGCGCTCACCACAGATGACTTCGAGCGTATCCTGACCGAGCCGAACGCCTCCCTGACCGATCAGTACAAGGCGCTGATGGCCACCGAAGGGGTCAATATCGAGTTCACCAAGGATGGCATCCGTCGTCTGGCCGAAGCGGCCTGGCAGGTCAACGAGCGCACCGAGAACATCGGTGCCCGTCGCCTGCATACCGTGATGGAGCGACTGATGGAAGACATCTCCTTCGATGCCTCCGAGAAGTCCGGCGAGACCTTCGTGATCGATACCGACTACGTCAACGCTCACCTCGGCAAGTTGATTGAAGATGAGGACCTGAGCCGCTTTATCCTGTAAGCGAGTCTCGGCACAGCACTGACTATTCTGGACGCCTCCACTATGGAGGCGTCTTTTTTGTGTCTCATGATCCTCACACCACCGCCAGCGCCTCCTCTCGTCTGCGCCCCACCAGCCATAGCGCCAACCCTGTGAGCAGGCCGGTCAGGGCAAAGGTAACCTGAGTACCGAACACCAGATCGGTCGGCATGGCCATGCTCAGATTGTGCGTCCCCACCAGAGTGGCAAACAGGCCACCGAGCCCGGCCGCTCCCGTCAGCTGGCCCAGATTGCGCGACAGGGTCAACAAGCCCGCTACTGCCCCCCGTGCCTGCTCACTCGCCCCACCGACCACGGCACTGTTGTTGGCGGTCTGGAACAATGCATAACCGGCCGTCAGCAGCAGTATGGGCAGCAGATAGCCGAGCGGACCATATCCAGCCGTCAGGGTTGCCAGTCCAAGGGCTGCTATGACCATGACAGCCAACCCCGACCGAACGACCCATAGCACGCCAAACCTGTCCACCAGCCAGCCGGCAGGCATACCCGTCAAGGCGGCCAGCAGGGGTCCCCCCGAGATCATGAGCCCGACCGTCGCCATATCGAGGTCAAACACGCCGCGCAGGTAAAAGGGGCCGATCAGCAGTGTCACCACCATGACGCTGGCCACCAGGGCACTGGCGAGCAAGCCGCCCCTGAGCCGGGGTTCGGCCAACAGCACCAGTGGCAACAGGGGGGAGGGGTCGAGGCGCTCGCGGCGAATGAACAGTGCAGTGACAAGCAGTGCCCCCGCCCACAACCCCAGCGCCAAAATCCCTCCCGAGGTCAGCGCCAGCCCGTAGCAGAGCAGCGCCATCACCAGCATCGACAGACTCGCCAGGTTCACCCTCTCTCTTTGTGGCAAAGCGCCCTCAGGTGGCAGACCCAGCATGCCGGCACCCAGTGCCAGCAGGCTGACGGGCACCAGCAGCAGAAAGGGAGCCTGCCAGCCAAACGCACCGATCAACAGGCCGCCGAACGAGGGGCCAAGGGCTGTGCCACAGGCCGACAGGGTACCGAGCAGTCCCATGCTCCAGCCACGCCGCTCTGGTGGCACCAGCTGCCCCACCATGGCGAGCGCCAGAGAGAGCATGCAGGCAGCACCGGCTCCCTGCAGGACGCGCGCCGCGATCAGCCAACCTATGGTGGGAGCCAGGGTGCACAGCAGGGACGCCAATGCAAACAACGCCATGCCCCAGAGCAGCAAACGCCGCCGGCCAAACCTGTCCCCAAGCCTGCCAGCCACCACTGTCAGGCAGGTGATCCCCAGCAGATAGGCCACCAGTACCCATTGCACGCTGGCAAAGGGGACGGCAAATACCTGTCCCAACGCGGGCAGCACCATGTTGGCCATGCTCCCCGCCAGCATGGGCAACAGGGTGGCAAGACCGAGCGCCAGCAGGCCAGCACGGCGGGCAAAAGGCGTCGGGATTGTGATGGAATGTGACATGGGCATGACCTCCGGCGAACTATGATGCCGACAAGGCTAGTCAGAGCGTGTATCTGGCGGAAGACGCACGGCTTGCAACTTATAGCTGCACAGCACGCCATATGAAGAGCCGGATTCTCGCGTATGATGAATCCAACCGACCGCCATCAGGTTGGTCACCCCTAACACCCGGCTCGGCGAGGGCACGACCATGACCACCCCCGATTTCAATCTGCTGCTGACCCTGGATGCGCTGCTCGATGAAGGCAGCGTGGCCGGGGCGGCCAGGCGGCTGAAACTCAGCCCCTCCGCCATGAGCCGGGCGCTGGCCCGCCTGCGTGACACCACTGGGGATCCGCTGCTGGTGCGCGCGGGCCGGGGGCTGGTGCCAACACCACGCGCGCTGGCCCTGCGCGAGCGGGTCAGCCAGCTGGTGCAGGAGGCCGAGGCCGTACTGCGCCCCCAGCAGGAGATAGATCCGGCCCACCTGGTGCGCACCTTTCGTCTCAGATCCAGCGACGGTTTCGTGGAGAGTGTCGGGGCGGCCCTGCTGGCGCGGCTCGCCGCCGAGGCGCCCGGGGTGCGGCTGCATTTCATGGCCAAGCCCGACAAGGAGAGCCAGCCCCTGCGCAGCGGTGAGCTGGATTTTGAAACCGGTGTGATCGGCACCAATACGGCACCCGAGCTGCGCACCCAGGCGCTGTTTCAGGATCGCTTCGTCGCCGTGGTACGGCCGGGCCATCCACTGTGCGAGGAGCCCCTGACCGCCGCCCGCTATGCCGCCGCCCGCCATGTGCTGGTGTCGCGGCGCGGGCAGGAGCACGGCCCCGTCGACGAGGCGCTCGCCGCCCTGAAGCTGGAGCGTGCCATCACCACCCTGGTGCCGGGGTTTGCCACTGCGCTGGCGCTGGTGCGGGGCAGCGATCTGGTAGCGACCGTGCCAGCCCTGCACTGCGCCTCCCTGCACGCCGATCTGGTGACTCTGCCCCTGCCCTTTCCCCTGCCCGGGATCACCCTGGCCCTGCTCTGGCACCCACGGCTGGACGCAGATCCGGCCCACCGCTGGTTGCGCACCGTCATCCGCGAAACCTGCGCCCGCGCCCCCTATCAGGCCACTCCGAAAGAGCGGTGATCTGCGCCGCCATAATCCGCCGCACCAACCAGATGCCACACAGTGAAAGCACCTCTGTCGAGGTGTTTTCTTTCATTATGCCTGGCCAGACGGGCTCCCCCTCTTGCCCCCCTTGCCCCGTGACAGCCAAAGTCCAGAATGCACCACTGGTATACCTATTTATGTATATCTTTGAATTGTATCGAATTACCCCTGAGGAGATATATAAATAGACACTTGATTTGCATCAATCGACCGCCCCCGCCGACTGGGTAGCCTAGCCTCAGAATGATGTTTTATTACTCCAAACTTGAGGCAACTATGAGCAAAGTCAGACTGGTCGTTGTGGGCAACGGCATGGTGGGGCACCGCTTCATCGAAGAGCTGATCGAGCGATCCGATCCGGACCGGTTCGAGATCACCGTCTTCGGTGCAGAACCCCGTCCCGCCTACGATCGCGTCCATCTCTCCTCCTACTTCTCCCATCACACCAGCGAAGATCTCTCCCTCGTCAAACCCGGCTTCTACGAGAAGCACGGCATCCGCCTGCTGCTCGGCGAAGCGGTGAAAAAAATCGACAGGGCGGCCCGCGAAGTGCACTCCAACAAGGGCACTGTGGTCGGCTATGACAAGCTGGTACTGGCCACCGGCTCCTACCCCTGGGTGCCGCCCATCCAGGGCAGCCAGCACCACGAGTGCTTCGTCTATCGCACCATAGAGGATCTGAAGGCCATCCGCAGCGCCGCCAAGAGCGGCAAGAGCGGGGTGGTGATCGGGGGCGGCCTGCTTGGCCTCGAAGCCGCCGGCGCCCTCAAGGCACTGGGTCTCGAGACCCACGTGGTGGAATTCGCTCCTGTATTGATGGCGGAGCAACTCGACGGCCAGGGCGGCCAGCTGCTGCGCCGCAAGATCGAATCCATGGGGGTGCAGGTGCACACCAGCAAGAGCACCAGCGAGATCCTGATGCACGGCGGCAAGGAGGCCAAACACCGCCTCGCCTTCGCCGACGGCAGCGCCCTTGACGTGGACGTAGTGGTCTTCTCCACCGGCATCCGCCCGCAAGACACCCTGGGCCGTTACTCTGAGCTGGCCATCGCCGAGCGCGGCGGCGTAGCTGTCGACGATCACTGCCTCACCTCCGACCCCGACATCTATGCCATCGGCGAGTGCGCCGCCTGGCAGGGTCGTTTTTTCGGCCTGGTGGCACCGGGCTACAAGATGGCCCAGATCACCGTCGACCATCTGCTCGGCGGCGACAGCCGCTTCGAAGGGGCGGACATGAGCGCCAAGCTCAAGCTGCTCGGCGTCTCCGTCGGCTCCATCGGTGATGCCCATGGCCGCACCCCGGGCAGCCACAGCTATGTGTTTCAGGACGACCAGGCCGGCGTCTACAAGAAGATAGTGGTGAGCGAAGACAACAGCCGCTTGCTCGGTGCCGTGCTGGTCGGTGACGTGGACGACTACGGCAACCTGCTGCAGATGATGCTCAACGCCATGCCGCTGCCCGCTCACCCGGATACCCTGATCCTGCCCGCCTACGCCGGGGCCAAGCCGACCCTGGGGGTGGACGCCCTGCCGGAGAGCGCCCAGATCTGCTCCTGCTTCGACGTCTCCAAGGGCGACATCGCCCAGGCGGTCGCGGAAGGGCACACCACTTTGGCCGCCATCAAGCAGCACACCAAGGCCGGTACCGGCTGCGGCGGCTGCGTACCGCTCATCAGCCAGGTGCTCAACGCCGAGCTGGTGAAGCAGGGCATAGAGGTCAACAACCACCTCTGCGCCCACTTCCCCCATTCCCGCCAGGAGCTGTTCCACCTGGTCAAGGTGGAGGGGATCAAGAGCTTCGAGGAGCTGCTGGCCAAACACGGTCAGGGCCATGGCTGCGAGGTGTGCAAGCCCACGGTCGGCTCCATCCTCGCCTCCTGCTGGAACGACTATGTACTGAGCCCGCTCAATACCCAGCTGCAGGACACCAACGACATCTTCCTCGGCAACATGCAAAAGGACGGCAGCTACTCCGTCATCCCGCGCATGGCCGGTGGTGAAGTGACTCCGGAAGGCCTGCTGGCGGTGGCCGAAGTGGCCCGCGACTACAAGCTCTACACCAAGATCACCGGTGCCCAGCGCATCGGCCTGTTCGGTGCCCAAAAAGATGATCTGCCCGCCATCTGGCGGAAATTGCTGGCCGCGGGCTTCGAGACAGGTCAGGCCTACGCCAAGGCGCTGCGCATGGCCAAAACCTGTGTCGGCAGTACCTGGTGCCGCTTCGGCGTGCAGGACAGCATCGGCCTCGGGGTCTTCCTCGAGAACCGCTACAAGGGCATTCGCACCCCCCACAAGATGAAGTTCGGTGTCTCCGGCTGTACCCGCGAATGTGCGGAGGCCCAGGGCAAGGACGTCGGCATTATCGCCACCGACGCGGGCTGGAACCTCTATGTGGGCGGCAACGGCGGCATGAAACCGCGCCACGCCGATCTGCTGGCCTCCGACCTGGATCGGGAGACCCTCATCAAGCTGATCGACCGTTTCATGATGTTCTACGTCACCAGCGCCGACAAGCTGCAGCGCACCTCGGTCTGGCTCGGCAACCTGGAGGGCGGGGTCGACTACCTGCGCGAGGTGATAGTCCACGACAAGCTGGGACTGAATGCCACCCTGGAGCGCGACATCCAGGTGCTGATCGACAGCTACGAGTGCGAGTGGTCCCGCACCCTGAATGAAGAGGAGCAGCTCAAGCGCTTCAGCCACTTCATCAACAGCGGCAAGCGTGACCCGGACGTGCAGTTCGTCAGCGAGCGCGATCAGCACAGGCCCGCCACTCCGGCGGAGCGCATTCCCGTCTACCAGATCGAAGTGGAGGCAAAGTGATGAAATTAGCCTGTCAGCTCAATGACATTTTTCCGGGCACCGGCGTCTGTGCCTTGCTGGAAGGGCGCCAGAATATGCCTGTTTCGCTCGATGTGGAGGTTCAATCATGAAATTCGCCTGCCAACTCAACGACATCCTGCCGGGAACCGGCGTCTGCGCTCTGATCGAGGGGCGCCAGATCGCCCTGTTCCGCCCGAGCGCGGCGGCCGAGGTGTTCGCCATCGACAACCGGGATCCCTTCTTCGCCGCCAACGTGCTGTCGCGGGGTCTGGTGTGCGAACACGAGGGTGAGCTCTGGGTCGCCAGCCCGCTCAAGAAGCAGCACTTTCGCCTGAGCGACGGTCACTGTCTCGAAAATGCAGCCATGTCGGTGCAGAGCTATCCCGTTGAAGTACGCGACCAGCAGGTCTGGGTCGCCGTCTGATGTCGACGACCCCCAGATCCATGTCGGTACAGAGCTACGTCCCCGTTGAAGTACCTGATCAGCAGATCTGGGGCGCCGTCTGATGTCGGCGATCCCCAGATCCATGTCGGTACAGGGCTACGTCCCCGTCGAAGTGCGCGACCAGCAAGTCTGGGTCGCCGTCTAATTCCATGAATATCGGGGCTGCCCGCGGGCGGTCCCCCTTAAAGAGAACACCTATGTATACCGAGACCATCAACAAGTGCGCCGCCAACGCGGCCCGCATCAACCGCTTCGAGCGCAGCGACAAGCTGGGCTTCTGGCTCAGCTCCGCCATGGCGGGGGCCTATGTGGGCCTGGGCATCATACTCATCTTCACCCTGGGCAACCTGGTCGACCCCAGCATTCGCCCGCTGGTAATGGGAGCCACCTTCGGCATCGCCCTGACGCTGGTGATCATCGCCGGCTCCGAGCTGTTCACCGGCCATACCATGTTCCTCACCTTCGGGGTGAAGACGGGCAAGATCACCATGACCGATCTGCTGCGCATTCTGCCCCAGACCTGGGCCGGCAACCTGCTCGGATCCATAGCAGTGGCGCTGATCTACTCCTACGGCGGCAGCCTGCTGCCGGATGCGGGCAGCCTGGCCCACAAGGTGGCGCTGGCCAAGACCCAGGCACCGGCCCTGACCCTGTTCATGAAAGGGGTGCTGTGCAACTGGCTGGTCTGCCTCGCCATCTGGATGGCACTGCGCACCGAGGGTGCCGCCAAGTTCATCGCCATCTGGTGGTGCCTGCTGGCCTTCATCGCCTCAGGTTATGAGCACTCGGTCGCCAACATGACCCTGTTCGCCCTCTCCTGGTTTGGCGCCCATTCCGATGCCTACACCCTGGGCGGCATAGGCCACAACCTGCTGTGGGTCACCCTCGGCAATACCGTCTCCGGCGCCCTCTTCATGGGGCTGGGCTACTGGTATGCCACCCCGAAAGCGGATCGTCCGGTCGCAGTGACCGATGCCAACGCCGCCGCCAGCCAGACCCAAACCGCCTGATCCGGAGGCCCCATGGACTACTTGCCCATCTTTTGCCAACTCGACAACAAACCCGTGCTGCTGGTTGGCGGCGGCGAAGTCGCAGAGCGCAAGGCGCGCCTGCTGCTGGACGCCGGCGCCCGGCTGACAGTGGTCTCTCCCGCGCTCGACCCCGAGCTGGCAGCGCTGGCCGCCAGCGGGACGATCGACTGGCTGGCGGCCGAATTCGAGCCGGCACTGCTGACGGGCAAGTGGCTGGTGGTGGCCGCCACCGACAGGCGCGAAGTCAATGCGCTGGTCTACCAGAGCGCCAACCAGGCAGGCATCTTCGCCAACGTGGTGGACGACCCCAAGCGCTCCAGTTTCATCATGCCGTCGATCATCGACAGATCGCCGCTGATGGTGGCCATCTCCTCCGGCGGCAAGGCCCCCGTGCTGGCCCGTCTGCTACGCGAAAAACTGGAAGCCCTGCTGCCCCAGCATCTGGGCGCCGTGGCCGCCTTTGCCGGCGGCCTGCGTGAGCGGGTCAAGGCCCGTTTCGCCAGCATGGGAGAGAGGCGCCAGTTCTGGGAGCGGCTGCTTGGCGCCGACCGGCTCGGTCAGGCGCTGGCACGGGGTGACAAGGCCTCGGCCAACCAGCTGGCCGACGCTCTGTTTGCCGAGGATGCCGGTGCCAAGGGGGAAGTGATCCTGGTGGGCGCAGGCCCAGGCGATCCCGGTCTGCTCACCCTGCACGCCCTGCGCCAGATGCAGCAGGCGGACCTGGTGGTCCATGACCGGCTGGTCTCCGACGAGGTGATGGCACTTGTGCGCCGCGATGCCAAACGCATCTTCGTCGGCAAGCAGGCGGGCAACCACTGCGTGCCCCAGGAGGGCATCAACCAGCTGTTGCTGGAGGAGGCGAAGAAGGGGCTACGGGTGGTGCGGCTGAAAGGGGGCGACCCCTTTATCTTCGGCCGGGGCGGCGAGGAGCTGGAGACGCTGGTCGGCAGCGGTGTGGGCTTCCAGGTGGTGCCGGGGATCACGGCGGCGAGCGGCTGCGCGGCCTATGCGGGCATTCCTCTCACCCATCGCGATCACGCCCAGAGCGTGCGCTTCGTCACCGCCCACGGCAAGGGTGGCACCCAGGATCTGGACTGGCCCCTGCTGGCTCGGGATCAACAGACTCTGGTGTTTTACATGGGACTCTCATCGTGCGCCACCATACGCCAGAAGCTGACGGCTCACGGCAAGGCGGGCACAACGCCGGTGGCGCTGATCGAGCGCGGCACCCAGCCTAGCCAGCGGGTCATCCGTGGCACCCTCGACCAGCTGCCGGAGCTGGCCGTCGGGGTTGAGAGTCCCGCTCTCATCATGGTGGGCTCCGTGGTCACCCTGGCCGACAAGCTCGCCTGGTTCGGTCAGACCAACCATGGGATGCAAGCCGCCGCACTGGCCTGAACCCGCTATCTGCCAGTCCATTCAGACCGCCGCCATCATGGCGGCGGTTTTTTATGACGTCTGACGGCACTCATGGTCATAACCTCCTGTTTTGAGTCTGGTATCCTATGGGGAGGTCATCCGGCCAACCGATTTCAGGAATTCCGTTTCATGTCTCACCCCGTCAAGAACAGCGCCAAACAGCGTGAAAAAGACAGAAGGCGCATCCTCACCCTGCTGCTGGCCGACGATGCCCTCACCGACAGCCTGCTCGACCCCCAGTCGTCACAGGATGCGACGCAGCGCGACCAGACTGGCGAAATCATCCGTCTGGTGAACCGACTGCCCGCCGCCGACGTCGCCGATACCCTGGAATCCCTGCCGCCGGACGAGCGCCACGCGCTGTGGCAGCTGGTGAATGAAGAGAAGCATGGCCAGATCCTGGTCGAGGCATCGGAGACTGTGTGGGACAGCCTCATCAACGGCATGAGCGACAAGGCGCTGCTGCACGCATTGCGCTCTCTCGACATCGACGATCAGATCTATCTGGGCCAGTACCTGCCACGCAACCTGATGGGCCGCCTGCTCACCTCCATGGCCCCGCCCCAGCGCGAACGGGTACGGGACGTGATCCGCTATGGCAAGCACACTGTCGGCGCCATGATGGACTTCGAGATCATCACGGTGCGAGCCGAGGTGAGCCTGGCGACAGTGCAGCGCTACCTGCGCCTGCGCGGCAAGATCCCCGTCAACACCGACAAACTGTTCGTCATCGACAGGCGCAACCGCCTGCAGGGGGAGCTGCCCCTCACCACTTTGCTGCTGCACAAACCGGATACCCTGGTCGCCAACGTCATGGAGCGGGATCCCGTTACCTTCGACCCGGAAGACAACGATGAAGCGGCGGCCCGAACCTTCGAGCGGGATGACCTGATTTCCGCGGCCGTGGTGGATGCCAAGGGCAAGCTGATGGGTCGCCTCACCGTCGCCGAGGTGGTGGACCTGGTGTATGAAGAGAGTGACACAGACCTGCGCCGCATGGGGGGGATCAGCGAGGATGAAGACCTGTTCGCCCCGGTCAGCAAGGCGGTCAAGACCCGCTGGGCCTGGCTCGCCATCAACCTCTGTACCGCCTTCGTGGCGTCACGGGTCATAGGCCTGTTCGAGCACACCATCTCGCAACTGGTGGCGCTGGCGGCCCTGATGCCCATAGTCGCGGGGATCGGTGGCAACACCGGCAACCAGACCATCACCATGATAGTCCGAGCGCTGGCACTGCAGCATATCCAGGCGGGCAACATCTCCTTCCTGCTGTGGCGTGAGCTGGGAGTAGCCCTCGTCAACGGCCTGGTGTGGGGCGGCACCATGGGGGTCGCGACCTATCTGCTCTATCAGGATCCGGCGCTGGGTGCCGTGATGACGCTGGCCATGATGATCAACCTGCTGGTCGCCGCCCTGATGGGGGTCATCATTCCCATGACCATGACCCGTCTCGGCCGGGATCCCGCGATAGGCGCCAGCGTGATGATCACCGCCATCACGGATACCGGCGGCTTCTTCATCTTCCTCGGGTTGGCCACCCTGTTCCTCATCTAGGAACGACCAGCCTCAAACAACAAAGGGAGCCACTATGGCTCCCTTTGACTATCCCACCCGACGCAGGCAGCTACACCCGGTACTTGGCCACCGCCTGGTGGAGCAGCTTGGCCTGCTCGGTCAACCCATGGCTGGATTTGGCATTCTCCTCCGCCATCAGACTCGACTCCTGGGCGATATCACGGATGTTGGTCACGTTGCGATTCACCTCGTTGGCCACCAGGCTCTGCTGCTCGATGGCGGCGGCGATCTGGGTGCTCATGTCCATGATGTGAGTGACATCCTGAGTGATCTGTCCCAGCAGATCACCCGCCGTGCTGGCCTGCTCCGAGCTGCTGTTGCCCTGTTCCCGGCAGGTTGCCATCATGCCCACTATGCTGCCAGTCTGTTTTTGCAGCGAGCTGATGATGCCGGCGATCTCCTGGGTCGACTTCTGGGTACGGATGGCGAGGCTGCGTACTTCGTCTGCCACCACCGCAAAGCCACGGCCCTGATCTCCCGCCCGCGCCGCTTCTATGGCCGCATTGAGGGCCAGCAGGTTGGTCTGCTCGGCAATGCCGCGGATCACGTCCAGCACAGAGCCTATGGTCTCGCTCTCTTTCTGCAACTGGGCCACCTCGCGGGAGGAGCTCTCCAGATTGCCCGCCAGCGAGCGGATCTGGCGAACTGTGTTTTCGACCGCGGTGCGCCCCTCCATCGCCTTGATGTTGGTCGCCTGGGCATTGTTGGCAGCCTGCTCTGTGTTGCGCGCTATCTCCTCTATGGTGGAGCCCATCTCGGTGGAAGCCGTCGCCACCTGATCTGTCTCCTGCAACTGCCTTGACGCCCCTTCGCTCGTGCGCCTGACGTTGCTGGAGAGGTGATCCGCCGCCTCGGTCAGGGTATGCACGCTCTGCTTCACGTCGCCGATGAGATGGCGAAAGCCACCCAGCATCACGTCCAGATTGCCCGCCAGCTGGGCCATCTCGTCAGCCCCTTTCAACTCAATCCTGAGGCGCAGGTCATTGTCCTGACGGATGCGATTGACTGTGTCATTCACCCGCGAGATGGGTCTGTCTATGCTGCGGCCCAGCAGTACGCTCATGACGCCAATCAGCACAATGATCACGCCGCCACACACCAGCATCAGACTGTTGAGGCGGGAGGTCTGCCGTACCAGCTCGTCGGCGATATGCTGGCCGACAGCCGCAAAGCCCTGCTCGGTCTGATGCACCAGATCCCGCATCTGGTTGCGCAGTCCCTCATCCTCTTTCAGTCCCAGCACCTGCATCCCCTGCACCAGGGCAACGAAGTCCTGCCGGTACTGCTGGCTGGCCTGCTCCAGCTTGCCACGGTCAGCCTCCGGCAATGCTGCCAGATTATCCTGGAAGCTCTTGTGCAGGGTCTGGAAACGCTCCAGATACTGGATGTCGGAGCGCAGCATGAAGTCTTTCTCCGCCCGTCTCAGTTGCAGCATAGTGACGAGCAGCCCTTGCTGATCCAGCTGTTTGAGCCCCTCTTCAACCTGATGCACCGCAGCTCTCAAGCGGCCATAAAGCCCATCTTCCGGCCCCAACCCGATCGTCTGCTGTTGGGTCACCAGATCGTTGAAGGCCTTGCCATAGAGCCCCATCTGCTGATCCAGCCTGGCCAGTTCACCGTGCACGACGCTGATGTTGTCATCTGTGCTCAGAGTCCGGTTGAGGGTGTGGAAATCAGCCAACTCTTTATTGAAGCGCTCGACGAAGGTCAGATCCTTGCGGATCAGGAAGTCTTTCTCGGCACGCCGCAGGTTCAACATGGCGATTTCGAGCCCGTCCACATTACGTTGGGCTTCAGCCAGGTGGCGGCTTACCTGGCTGGAGTAGAGGAACAGAGCGCTCAGCACCAGCATGGCAACGGCTACCAGCGCGGTATTCAGGATCAATTTATGACGGATCAACACTATGGGCCTCTCACAAACAAGGGATGGACTGCATTGAGCTTATGCAGAAAACGTTATCCCTGTTGTTGTTCAAGGAATATTCATTGAAATGCCAGTCCCACTCCTTATACTGGTTCCACCTGTTTCCAGCGGTGGATTTGACACAATGGAATACAACACTTCAGAACTGTGCGACATCTATCAGGACATGGTGGATGTGCTCGAACCCATGCTCTGCTCCTTCGGCGGCCGCGCCTCTTTCGGCGGCGTCATCACCACTGTCAAATGCTTCGAATCAAACGGTCTTATTCGTGAGCTCGTCAAAGAGAACGGCGTCGGTCGCGTGCTGCTGATCGATGGCGGTGGCTCCATGCGCCGAGCCCTGATCGACAGCGACATTGCCACCACGGCCGCCGAGAACGAGTGGGAAGGGATCGTCTGCTATGGCTGCGTGCGCGAAGTCGATATCCTGGAAGATCTGGATATCGGCATCCAGGCACTGGCGGCCATTCCGGTCGGCGCCGACAGCAAGGACGTGGGAGAGACGGATCTGCCGGTCAACTTCGGTGGCGTCACCTTCCTGCCGGATGATCATCTCTACGCAGATACCACAGGGGTGATCCTCTCCCCTGAGGCACTCGATATCGAGTAAGCCGAAATCAACATGACGATGGGAGCCTTGGCTCCCATTTTTTATGGCTGAAACTTGCTGAAAAAAAGACAAAAAAAGAGGGCCAGAAGAACTGGCCCTATAACTGGAAGCAATGTGAGCAATGTCGTGCCTTCACAAGAAGTCCATCACGTTGGAACGAATGAAGTCTTTCCCGGAAAACAAGTTAACAATAATCATTCTCATTTAACTAAGCAACCCTTATTTTCCGAAAGTGCAAAAAAATTGACCACCGCTGGGGTGGTCAATCTCGTCAGGCTTGGCGCGTCGCCGTTTGCAGACCGGCCAATCCGGCCTCACCCACCAGCTTGCGGCTGAGGTAACGCAGCAGAACACCGTAAAGCGGTACAAACAACCCAAGGCTTATCAGCAACTTGAATACATAGTCCACGGTGGCGATCTCGACCCAGTGCTCGGCCATGAAGGGATCCGTGCTACGCCAGAAGGCGATGCTGAAAAAGGCGATGGTATCCACCAGATTGCCAAACAGGGTCGAGGCAGCTGGCGCCACCCACCAGGCCCTGAGCAGCCGCAGCCGGTTGAACACCACCACATCCATGAACTGGCCCACCAGATAGGCCATGAAACTGGCCAGAGCGATGCGCGCCACGAACAGGTTGAACTCGGCCAGATTACCGACCCCCTGGAAACTGCCTTCGAAAAACAGTACCGAGAGGACATAGGACACTGTCAGCGCAGGCAGCATGACTGTCTGGATAATCTTGCGTGCCAGACCGGCACCGAAGATCCGCACCGTCAGGTCGGTGGCCAGAAAGATGAACGGGAAGCTGAACGCCCCCCAGGTGGTGTGAAAGCCGAAAATGGTGATCGGCAGCTGCACCAGATAGTTGCTGCTGGCAATGATCAGGATGTGGAACAAAGAGAGACGCACCAGCGCCGTGCGGTGCTGAGCAGGGGTCAAATTCATATTGTGACCTTTTTGGTTAATGGGGTTAGGGAACCCATACCGCCACCATTGGCGATAATTGAGGGGCGAGATTATACGCCCCCCAACTGATAGTTCAATCTTTATGCTGCTGATTCGGCCAGCGGCCATTGTCGCCTAAGGAACAAGACCATAGGCCCCAGACCGATAGCTCAATCTTTATGCTGTCGGCCAAGCCAGATCACCACCTCGCGATCTGCTGGCTGCACTGCCGCCAGCCAGCAACCGCTGTAGTGCTCATATTCCAGCCTGAGCTGACTCCCTTCAAATTCCAGCAGCCAGCTGTGACGATCGGCGCCCCACTCCTTGTCGACAAGCCCTAACTCCCACTCCTGCAGCAAGCCCTCGGCCAGCGCCGGAAAGGTATCCCAGCAGAGTCCAGGGCAATCCAGCATCACAACGCCTTGTTCCAGTTCGATGCGATTCACACGCCAATTCATGGTTTATTCCTCAGCTACTGCAAGAAAGCTCACCACCGCAATACCACTGGGGGACGGGCGTAGCCAGATCTGCATACTCGGGTTGTTCATCATAGGGCTGCTGCAAGGCAGCAAGCAGCCGCTCGAACTGGGTCATATCCCCACTCTCGGCGGCATCTATCGCCTGCTGGGCCAGGGCATTGCGCAGCACGTACTTGGGATTGATGGCATCCATCTGTGCCTTGCGGACAGCATCCTCGCTCCCCTCCCGGATCAGCCTGACCCGATAAAGTTCAAGCCATCCCTGCCAGAGGGCAGGATCCGGCAGCAAGGCCAGCAGAGAGACAGGCCACTCCCCCTTCCCTGTCACCTCACCTAGGCGGCGCAGGAAGAGATGATAATCCACCCCCTGGCTCGCCAGCAGCTGGAACAGCTGGCGGAACAGGGCGGGATCCTCCTCCTCCCACTGCGTCAGCCCAAGCTTGGCCCGCATCAGCTCGGAGTAGTGCAGCATCAGCTGATGTTCGTACTGGGCCAGCGAGGTGGCCAGGGCGTCGCCGTCGACATGCCCGGCCAGCGCCTGAGCCAGCTTTTGCAGATTCCAGTAACCCACCGCCGGTTGCTGATCCAGTGCATAGCGACCATCCGGATCCGAGTGGTTGCAGACAAAATCCGGCACATAGGCATCGATGAAACCGTAGGGACCGTAATCCAGAGTCAAACCAAGCAGGGACATGTTGTCGGTATTGAGCACACCGTGGCAGAAACCCGCCGCCTGCCACTTGGCGATAAGCCGTGCCGTGCGGCGCACGACTTCGGCAAACAGCTCGGCGCCGTTGTCCAGTTCAGGGAAGTGGTAACGCAGCAGATAGTCGATGAGAGCCGGGATCTTCTCCCCCTGACCACTCCAGGCAAAATATTCGATGTGACCGAAGCGCAGATGGCTGGGCGCGGTACGCAACACGGTTGCGCCCGTCTCTTCCTGCTCCCGGTAGACAGGCTCCTTGCTGCCCACCAGCACCAGTGCGCGGGTGGTAGGAATACCGAGGGCATGGAGCGCCTCTGAGGCAAGATACTCGCGGATGCTGGATCGCAGCACGGCGCGGCCGTCACCGAAGCGGGAGAAGGGCGTCTTGCCCGCCCCTTTCAGATGTAGATCCCAGCGCTGGCCATCGGTGGCCAGTTGCTCCCCCAGCAACAGGGCGCGGCCATCACCGAGGCGCGGGCTGTAACCACCAAACTGATGGCCCGCATAGACCTGCGCCACAGGCTGCATGCCGGGCAGCGGCTGCCCCAGACCACAACAGGCAAGCCAGTCTGTGTCACTGACACCATCCAGCCCCAGCTCGGCCAGCAGGCCACGATTGAGATGCAGCAACCTGGGTTCACGCAGTGGCTGGGGGACGACAGGCTCACAAGCCCAGGGCAATTCAGTGGCAAAAGTGTTGATCAGCTTCATGGTGGTGCGATTCGTCCCTGCGTATGCTCGTGTCACTCTTTATACCGCCGTCGGCCGAGTTCGGCTAACGGGCGATTGCGCTATTTCATTTCAAGGAGAAGAAGATGCAAAGATGGTTGGGCGCCCTGCCCCTGCTGATGTTGTTGTGGGGACAGGCCCAGGCGGCCGATATCGAGGCGGGCAAGGCCAAGGCGGCGGTCTGCTCCGCCTGCCATGGGGTCGAGGGCAAGGCGCTGATCCCCAACTATCCCCATCTGGCTGGCCAGAATGCCGCCTATCTGGTGAAACAGTTGAAAGCTTTCAAGGAGGGCAGTCGCAAGGAACCCCTGATGCTGCCCTTCATGGCGCCGCTCACCGAGGCCGACATGGAGAACCTGGCGGCCTATTACGCCAGCTTGAAATAACCCGCCTTACCCAGGCAGCCCCGGCCCTTCCCTTGCAAAGAGGGGGTGTAAAAGTGCCCCTCCATTCTTGAGGAGGGAGGCCGGGGTCACTGCCTACCGCCGGCAGTAGTCGATGATAAGGTCCATAAAGGCTTCGCCGAAGCGCTCCAGCTTGCGATGCCCGACGCCATTGATGGCGAGCATCTCAGCCTCGGTCATCGGCATCAGCTGAGCCATCTCCACCAGAGTCGCGTCATTGAACACCACGTAGGGCGGCACCTCTTCGTCTTCGGCGATCTGCTTACGCAGGCCGCGCAGTTCCTTGAACAACCGTTTGTCGTAGTTGGCGTTGTCCAGCAGGCCGTTGCGCTTCTCCTTGCGACTGGAGATGGGTTGCAGCCGTGGCACCGCCAGTTCCAGCTTCATCTCGCCACGCAGCACGGGGCGGGACGCCTCAGTCAGCTGCAGCACCAGATTGCGGGTGATGTTCTGGGTCAGCAGCCCCTTGTGGATCAGCTGGCGGATCACGCTCATCCAGTACTCGTGGCTCTGATCCTTGCCGATGCCGTAGGTCGAAAGCTTGTCGTGGCCGTGATCCTTGATGCGCTGGTTGAGAGAGCCGCGCAGCACTTCCACCACATAGCCCACCCCGAAGTTCTGACCCACCCGCCAGACGCAGGAGAGCGCCTTCTGGGCATCTTCGGTGCCGTCGTAGCTCTTGGGCGGATCCAGACAGATGTCGCAATTGCCGCACGGCTTGTCGTTGTACTCGCCGAAGTAGTTGAGCAGCACCTGACGACGACAGGTCTGCGCCTCGGCAAAGGCCGCCATCACGTTGAGCTTGTACTGCTCAACCTGCAACTGCTGGGGGTTTTCTATGTTGTCGAGCAGGCGCCGCACCCGGCCTATGTCGGCGGGATCGTACAGCAGCAGCGCCTCGGCCGGGGTACCGTCACGGCCGGCCCGGCCGGTCTCCTGATAGTAGGATTCGATGTTCTTGGGGATGTCGTAGTGCACCACGAAGCGCACGTTGGGCTTGTCGATCCCCATGCCGAACGCCACCGTCGCCACCACTATCTCGATGTCATCCTTGAGGAAGTCATCCTGGGTCTGCTGGCGCTGGGCCAGGGGCAGACCGGCGTGGTAGGGCGCGGCCTTGCTGCCGTGGCGGGAGAGGCGCTCGGCCACCTCCTCCACCCGATTGCGGCTGGAACAGTAGACGATGCCGCAGTTGCCCTTCTGGATCTGCACATAGCGCAGCAGCTGCTCCGCCGCCTTGAACTTCTCCACCAGGCTGTAGCGGATGTTGGGCCTGTCAAAGCTGGCGGTATGGATGAAGGGATCGTTGAGCTCCAACCGGTGCAGCATGTCGCTGCGGGTCGCCTCGTCAGCGGTGGCAGTGAGCGCCACCACGGGCACCTGGGGGAACCACTGCTTGAGCCGGCCGAGCGCCGCGTATTCCGGCCGAAAATCGTGGCCCCACTGGGAGACGCAGTGGGCCTCGTCGATGGCGAACAGGCCGAGCGGCAGCTCCGCCAGCCGATCCATGAACTCGTGCTGCAACAAACGCTCGGGGGAGACGTAGAGCAGCTTTATCTCGCCGCGGCGCATGGCGGCAAAGTTCTGGATCATCTCCTCCCGGCTCAGGGCCGAGTTGATGTAGATGGCCGCCACACCGTTGGCGCGCAGGCTGTCGACCTGATCCTTCATCAGCGAGATAAGCGGGGAGACCACTACGCCCAGCCCGGGTCGCAGCAGCGCCGGGATCTGGAAGCAGAGTGACTTGCCGCCACCTGTGGGCTTGAGCACCATGGCATCGCGTCCCGCTACTATCTGCTCGATGATCTCCAGCTGGCCCGGCCGAAATTGCTGGTAGCCGAATACCGCCTGCAACAGGGCAAGTGGTGTATCGGGCAAGGTTTCGGCAATGACGGTCATGGGCTCTCCTTTGGGGTCGCCATTCTAAAGCAGCCGCCGCTCACAATAAACCTGCCATTGCGACTGTTAAGGAAGTGTTGCAGACTGGCTGGAGTTTTTACTCGGCTTTGATGACAGGGATCGGTATCAGAGAATGAAACACATGCTGAAGAAGATGGCGCTCAGTGGCATTGCCAACCTGTTCGCAGAGCGGATGCCGTTCAACAAGCTGATTGGCATGCAGGTGACCCACTACGACTTCGACAAGGTGGAGCTGCGCATCAAGATGGATGACAAGCTGATCGGCAACCCCTTCCACAACATCTTGCACGGCGGCGTCACCGCCAGTCTGCTGGATGTGGCCGGTGGCATGATAGTCGCAGCCTCCTGCATCGACGAGCTGGAAGACTTCTCCCCCAGCTACCTCAAGGAGCGATTCTCCCGCCTCGGCACCATCGATCTGCGGGTGGACTACCTGCGCCCGGGCCGCGGCAACGAGTTCATCGCCACCGCCCACATCATCCGTGCTGGCAGCAAGGTCGCCGTGGCCCGAATGGAACTGCACAACGAAGAGGGCACCCACATCGCCTTCGGTACCGGAACCTATCTGGTGGGCTGACCCCACCTATTGCATAAAAACCACGCTGCTAATCTGATTTTAATCATTAGAATCGTTACCCCCTCTGCCACCCACGGGTCCATACTGAAATTCGGGATTGTGTGCAGAGGGAGGATTGCAGGCGATGAGTGTGAAACTGGCCACCAAACCATCCAGAGCCTTGTTGGCACAGCTCGAGTCCATGCTCGACGAGGTGCAGACACCCGAGTGTCGCCACTGGCTGGAACAGGAGCTTGAGGGATACTCTCTCTGTTCGCACCTGCCCTGGTATCGCATCGTAGCCTGTCGGCAACGCGGTCACTTCTTGGATCTGAAGACGGGAAAATATTTGACCTGTCACATAAACAGTCAAACGCTAAGCCAACGCGATCTGGCCCAGATTCAGTTCATTTATGCCCGTGAACCCGCCGCCCATTATCTACTGCAACGCAATTCCGGTATTGAACCCTGGCCAGAACAGCTGCTGGAAGATTATCAGGAGCAGTTGATCCCCGGCCATTTATGCCTGCAAGCCTGGCATGAGCCCGTGTCTTCATTACGTTCACAACTGATGGAGGGAATCGAACATTTCATTAGTGAGTACCCCAAGCACGCGGCCTTGCAACCTCAACACAGCTTCAAGGCATTGCGGCATCAGCACTGGCATATCTGAGTAAGCGCCTGGCGCGCAAGGAGGGCACCATAGACAAGACCCATAGCGAGATTGCCACAATCTAGAGTGCCGGAGTCAGGATCAGACTCCACCCATGGGCCACCGAGCGGTGGCCCTTTTAATGGCTGCGCAACACGACGGCAAGAAGAGACAAGAGGAAAGAGAAAAGAAAAGCTGTCTCGGTATCGATATGCCTCGGTCACAACCAGCAACCAGCAACCAGCAACCAGCAACCAGCAATATTTTTCGTACCGAGGATCAGCAAAATCCAGATGCGAAAAGGCCGCTCATTGAGCGGCCTTTTCTAATATGGTCGGTGTGAGAGGATTCGAACCTCCGACCCCTTCGTCCCGAACGAAGTGCGCTACCAAGCTGCGCTACACACCGATGTCTGCGGGGCGAGAATTTACCTAAAGCCCTGACATGACACAAGCCTTTTTTACGTTTGACAGGAAAAAAGTGGCCATTGGTTCAACTATTCAACGCTTTGGCCCAGGGTTCACAGAAAGGGGGCACCGCTGTGACATTTTTCCAACCTACCTCAGGAAAACTGAAATTCGGCCGGGCCCAGCAAACGGCGCTGCCAATCAGCCACCACACCATGTTCCAGCCAGTTGGCCGCATGCTGGCGCCAATTGGGGGAGAGCGCCGGGTTTTCCAGCAGCAACAGCAGATCCGCTTCGTTGCGCACCTGGTTGAACAATATGTCTGCGGTGCGCTTCACGGTCAGAGCGGGATAGGGTCTGTCGACCAGCTCCATCGTCTCCTGCGGTGCGACCGTGCCCTCCTCCAGCACCCGCAACAACCAGCCACAGCGACCACTGAGTTGCATCATCTGAGAGAGCTGGGGGTAACCAAAGCGCAGGTTCAGTTTGAAACAAGGGGACCTGGGCTGGCTTATCTGGATCAGCGCCTCACCGAGCCGATATACATCACCAATACAGGCCTGCTCCTCGGTCAACCCAAGGCCGGACAGATTCTCGCCAAAGGCGGCGGGTTGCCAGGGTGTGCGGGGCGCAACAAGGCCCATGGCGGTTTGCCAGTTGTGCCACCAGGGGTAGTGATCGGCAGGGTAGTAGTGCAGCGCCCGATCCGGGCCGCCATGATGACGTAGGTCACTTTGCTCATCGCCACCCAGGCCGCCAAAACCGCACCAGAGCGGTATGGTCGTGGCTTGCTTGTTGATGGCACTGACCAGGCCCGGTACCAGTTCGGTACCCTGGCCACTAAAGATGGAGATCCGCATTCTCATCCTCCGGATTGACGAGAGAATGCGGATATTAGCACGAGGTCAGGCGACTGCCTGCATCTGGGTGGTCATGGCGATCTCGGCGCGGCGACGTTTTTCCGCCCTGGCCATCAGATACCAGCTGCTGAAGGTGAACAGCGACACTGACAGCAGGATCAGGCTGGCCACAGCGTTGATCTCGGGTTTCACCCCGAGCCGCACTGCCGAGAAAACTTCCATCGGCAAGGTGGTCGCGCCCGGCCCCGAGACAAAGCTCGCCAGCACCAGATCATCCAGCGACAGGGCAAACGACATCATGCCGCCCGCCGCCAGCGAAGGAGCGATCATGGGGATGGTGATCAGGAAGAACACCTTCCAGGGCTTGGCTCCCAGGTCCATGGCCGCCTCCTCGATGGAGAGATCCAGCTCCCGCAGTCGCGCCGACACCACGATCGCCACATAGGCGGTACAAAAGGTGGTATGGGCAATCCAGATGGTCAGCATACCACGCTCGGCAGGCCAGCCCACCAGTTGCGCCATGGCGACGAACAGCAGCAACAGCGACAGACCCGTGATCACTTCGGGCATCACCAGGGGTGCCGTCACCATGCCGCCGAACAGGGTCCGGCCACGGAAATGCGGGATCCGGGTCAGCACGAAGGCGGCCACAGTCCCCAGCGCCACGGCAGCAACTGCAGTATAGAGCGCTATCTCCAGCGAGCGCAGCACGGATCCAATCAGCTGCTTGTTATCGAGCAGGCCGAAGTACCACTTGAGGGACCAGCCTCCCCATACCGTCACCAGCTTGGAGGAGTTGAAGGAGTAGATCACCATGATGACCATGGGCAGGTAGATAAACAGCAACCCCAGCCACAGCATCATCTTGGCAAAACCGAAACGTTTCATACCTTGCCCTCCAGCTCTTTAGCCTGGTTGCAATTGAACAGGGAGGACAGAGGGACTATCAGCAGTTCCTTCTTCATACCTTGCCCTCCAATTCCTTAGCCTGGTTGCGGTTAAACAGGATGATGGGGACTATCAGCACCGCCAGCATCACTACCGCCAGGGCAGAGGCCACCGGCCAGTCGCGGTTGTTGAAGAACTCCTGCCACAGCACCTTGCCGATCATCAGGGTCTCCGGGCCACCAAGCAGCTCCGGGATCACGAACTCACCCACGACCGGGATAAACACCAGCATGCAGCCGGCAATGATGCCGTTCTTGGAGAGGGGCACAGTGATCCGCCAGAAGCGGGTCAGGTTGCGGGCACCGAGATCGGAGGCTGCCTCCAGCAGACTCTGGTCATGCTTGACCAGATTGGCATAGAGCGGCAGCACCATGAACGGCAGGTAGGAGTAAACGATGCCGATGTAGACAGCCAGGTTGGTGTTGAGGATCTGCAGCGGCTCGTCGATGAGGCCTATGCCCATCAACAGACTGTTGAGCAGGCCGTTGTTGCTGAGGATCCCCATCCAGGCGTAGACCCGGATCAGAATGGCGGTCCAGGTTGGCATCATGATGAGCAACAACAAGACCGTCTGGGTCTCCTTGTTGGCGCGCGCTATGGTGTAGGCCATGGGATAGCCGATCAACAGACAGAGCACTGTGCTGATGAAGGCTATCTTGAGAGAGCCGATATAGGCAGCTATGTAGAGCTCATCCTCCTGCAGCAACAGGTAGTTGCCCAGGTTGAGCAGTATGGTGAGCTGATTGTCGGCCCAGCTCATCACGTCGGTATAAGGCGGGATCGCCACGTCCGCTTCGGCGAAGCTGATCTTCACCACTATGATGAAGGGCAGCAGGAAGAAGAGGAACAGCCAGAAGAACGGAATGCCGATCACCAGCTGGCGCCCACCCAGTCGCTTCAGTCGTCTCAATGCCTTCATGATTGCAGCACCACGCCGCTGTCATCTTCCCAATAGAGGAACACCTGGTCATCCCAGGTTGGCCGCTTGCCGTGGCGTTCGGCATTGGCGATGAAAGCCTGAACGATTTTGCCCGAGGGCAGCTGGATATGATAAACCGAGTGACCACCCAGATAGGCGATGTCATAGACCTCACCCTTGGTCCAGTTAAAGTCCGGATGCTCGATCTCGGTCGGTTTCTGGGTACTCATCAGCAGTTTTTCCGGCCGCAGCGCGTAGGTCACCTTCTTGTTCTCGGCCCGGGAGCTGATACCGTGGCCCACGTAGATGGGCTGTTCCAGATCGGCGCAGGCGATGGTGGCGTGGTCCTGCTCATCCTCCACCAGCAGGCCGTCAAACAGGTTGACGTTGCCGATGAACTCGCACACCAGCCGGCTGGCCGGGGTTTCGTAGATATCCATCGGGCTGCCTATCTGCTCGATGCAGCCGAGGTGCATGATGGCGATCCGCTCGGCCATGGTCATGGCCTCTTCCTGATCATGGGTCACCATGACGCAGGTTACGCCGACCCGCTCTATGATCTCCACCAGCTCCAGTTGCATCTGTGAACGCAGCTTCTTGTCCAGCGCCCCCATGGGTTCGTCCAGCAGCAGCAGCTTGGGGCGCTTGGCCAGGGAACGAGCCAGAGCGACCCGCTGGCGCTGACCACCGGAGAGCTGATGCGGCTTGCGGCGCGCATACTGGGCCATCTGCACCAGCTTGAGCATCTCTTCCACCCGCGCATCCACCTCCGCCTTGGGCAGGCCATCCTGCTTGAGGCCAAAGGCGATATTCTGCGCCACCGTCATGTGGGGGAACAGGGCATAGGACTGGAACATCATGTTGATGGGACGCTCATAAGGCGGCATGTCGGTGATGTCGACGCCATCGAGGAACAGCCGCCCCTCTGTGGGGCGCTCGAATCCCGCCAACATCCGCAGCAGGGTCGATTTGCCGGAGCCGGACCCTCCCAGCAAGGCGAAGATCTCCCCCTTGTGGATGTTGAGGGACACGTTGTCGACCGCCAGCGTTTCATCGAACTGCTTGCTTACCCGATCTATTTTGACCAGCACTTCTTTGCGCTGCTGGTTGCCCTCGAGGGCTTTCTTGTAGGCACTGGAGGCTATCGCCATTACCAAACTCCCAAACGTGATACCGGCCTTTGGCCGATCCATAAAACAATCTGGCGCCCCGGGGTGGGCGCCAAGGTTAGGTTCCGGACTTGATCTTGGTCCAACTCCGGGTGATCAGACGCTGCACCGCCCGGGGATGCGCTTGCTGCACATAGAGCCGTTCCAGCACCGCCTGGGGTGGATAGACTGACTCGTCATCTCGCACACTCTCGTCCATGTACTCTCCCGCCTTGGCATTGGGATTCGCATAGCCCACATAGTTGCTGACCTTGGCGATCACTTCGGGCTGGAGCACATAGTTGATGAGGGCATGCGCCTCTTTCACATTGGTGGCATCCGCCGGGATAGCCATCATGTCAAACCAGAGATTGCCCCCCTCTTTCGGGATGCTGTAGGCAATATTGATTCCCTTGCCCGCCTCGTCGGCACGGGCCGCTGCCTGCAATATGTCGCCGGAGAAGCCCGCCGCGACACAGATATCGCCATTGGCGAGATCGCCTATGTACTTGGAGGAGTGAAAATAGGTCACATAGGGCCGCACCTTCAGCAACTGTTCCTCGGCACGCTTGATATCTTCCGGTTTATGACTGTTGGGATCGAGTCCGAGGTAGTTGAGCACGGCCGGGATCATCTCGTCCGCCGAGTCGAGGAAGGCGACACCGCAGCGGGACAACTTCTGCATATTTTCCGGTTCGAAAATCACAGCCCAGGAGTCAATCTTGTCGACTCCCAGCACATCCTTGATCTTGTCGACGTTGTAACCGATGCCGTTGGTTCCCCACAGGTAGGGGACTGCGTATTGGTGACCCGGATCCACCTTGTCGAGCTGCTTGAGCAAGACGGGATCCAGGTTGACCAGATTGGGCAGCAGGGCGGGATCCAGCTTCTGGAATGCGCCTGCCGTGATCTGCTTGGCCAGGAAGTTGTTGGAAGGCACCACCAGATCGTAACCAGTGCGTCCGGTCAGCAACTTGCCTTCCAGGGTCTCGTTGGAGTCAAACACGTCATAGACGGTCTTGATCCCGGTCGCCTGCTGGAAATCGCTGAGGGTGGTTTCACCGATATAATCGGACCAGTTGTAGAAATGAACCACGGGGGCGGCATGAGCCAGGCTTGCCAACCCCAGGGCCAGGGTCATAGTCACTGTCTTGGTTGTGTGCACGTATCAGTCCTCATCTGTTTTGGTATGCCAGCTGCGCATCCATACGCGCCGTTCAACCTGTCGGGTTGTCACCACCCTCCCGGCCGAACTGCAGACCGGGAGGGGTACTCGTCACTTACTTGCCAGACTTGATCTTGGTCCAGCTGCGGGTCATCAGACGCTGCACCTTGGCCGGCAGATCCGGGAAGGTATAGATCTTCTGCAGCGTCTCGGCGTTGGGGTAGATACCCGGGTCGGTACGGATAGCCTCATCCACCAGGGGCGTCGCGGCCTTGTTGCCATTCGGGAACTGCACAAAGTTGGTGATGCTGGCGATGACCTCAGGCTTCATCAGGTAGTTGATGAAGGTGTGAGCCGCCTCCGCATTCTTGGCATCAGCCGGGATGGCGATCATGTCAAAGAAGCTGCCCGCCCCCTCTTTCGGAATGGTGTAGGTCAGCGCCACGCCGTTGTTGGCTTCCGCCGCCCGCGCCTTGGACTGCTGCAAGTCACCGGAATAGCCGACCGCGACGCAGAGGTTGCCGTTGGCCAGATCCGAGATGTACTTGGAGGAGTGGAAATAGGCGGTATAGGGGCGGATGGAGAGGAACAGTGCCTCTGCCTGCTTCAACTCGTCCGGCTTCTGGCTATCCGGTTTGAAGCCCAGATATTGCAGGGCGGCCGGCAGCATTTCGGTCGGTGAGTCGAGGAAGGATACACCGCACTCCTTCAACTTGGCCATGTTCTCCGGTTTGAACACCAGATCCCAGGAGTTGACCGGCGCATCCTTGCCCAACACGGCTTTTACCTTCTCGGCGTTGTAGGCATAGCCGATGGTGCCCCACAGGTAAGGAATGGAGTACTGGTTGCCCGGGTCACTCGGTTCGAGCGCCTTCAACAGGTCGGCATCCATATTTTGCCAATTGGAGAGTTTGGACTTGTCCAGTTTCTGGAACACGCCCGCCTTGATTTGCTTGGCCAGGAAGGGGTTGGACGGCACGACTATGTCGTAACCTGAACTGCCCGCCAGCAACTTGGCTTCCAGCACCTCGTTGCTGTCGAATACGTCGTATACCACCTTGATGCCCGTCTCTTTCTGGAAGTTTTCCAGGGTCTCCGGCGCGATATAGTCGCTCCAGTTATAGACGTGCAACACCTTCTCGTCGGCCATCGCCCCGGTACTTGCCATGACCAGCGCCACAGAAGCGGCAATCATTCCCGTTTTGAAAGACATCGTCCTTGTCTCCTAAGCAAATTATATGCGCAAGCCAACCTGCCCAGCCCCCGCCTATCCTTTCAGCTTTGCAGCCGTCAGATCCAGACTGAGCCTGGCCAGATTGACCAATTCATCCACCTGTTCCTCGGTGATGACCAAGGGGGGCGATATGATCATGGTATCGCCGACCGCCCGCATCACCAAGCCATTGTTAAAGCAGAATTCCCGGCAGGTCATGCCGGCTTGCAACCCAGCCGGGAAGCGGCTGTTGGTCTGCTTGTCCTGCACTATTTCCAGCGCGGCCACCAGGCCTTTGCCACGGGTTTCGCCCACCAGCGGATGGTCTGCCAGTTCGCGCCAGCGGCGCTGCAAATAGGGGCCGATAGTATCATGAATTCGCTTAACTATGCTTTCGCTTTGCATAAGCTTAATGTTGGCAATGGCGACGGCGCAGGCCACCGGATGACCGGAATAGGTGAAGCCGTGGTTGAATTCGCCGCCCTCCTCCACCAGCACCCTGGCAACGCGATCCCCCACCATCACGGCCCCCATGGGCAGATAGCCGGAGGTGATGCCCTTGGCCAGGCACATGAGGTCCGGCTTGATGCCGAATCCCTCGCTGGCGAACCAGTGGCCGGTACGGCCAAAGCCGCAGATCACCTCGTCGGCAATGAGCAGGATGCCGTAGTGATCGCAGATACGCTGGATCTCGGGCCAGTAGCTGTCGGGCGGAATGATGACGCCGCCGGCGCCCTGGATGGGCTCGCCGATGAAGGCGGCCACCTTGTCGACCCCCAGTTCCAGGATCTTCTGCTCCAGCTGGCGGGCACGCTCCAGACCAAACTCGTGGGCACTCATTCCCTGCCCCTCACCGAAGTGATAGGGCTGATCGATGTGCACTATGCCGGGAATGGGCAGGCCGCCCTGGGCGTGCATGCCCTTCATGCCACCCAGACTGGCACCCGCCACGGTGGAGCCGTGATAGGCGTTGTGGCGGCTGATGATCACCTGCTTGTCCGGCTGCCCCTTGCTAGCCCAGTAGTGGCGGACCATGCGCAGCACCGTATCGTTGCACTCGGAGCCAGAACCGGTGAAGAAGACATGATTGAGATGGGGTGGAGTCACCTCGGCCAGCAGGGTCGCCAACTCAATCACAGGAGGGTGTGCGGTCTGGAAGAAAAGGTTGTAGTAGGGCAGTTGCTGCATCTGTTTGGTGGCAGCCTCCACCAGCTCCTGACGACCGTAGCCCATGTTGACGCACCAGAGTCCCGCCATACCGTCCAGAATGCGACGCCCGTCGGAGTCTTCCAGATAGATGCCTTCGGCCCTGGTGATGATGCGGCTGCCCTTCTGGTTCAGCGCCTGAAAATCGGTAAAGGGATGCAGGTGGTGGCTGGCATCCAGTTGCTGCCACTCACGTGTCGTGTGCTGCATTGTATTTGCTCCTCGGTTCCTTCGATTTATGCGGGACTCTTTCGTCAATCAATCCGGGTGGCAGACGCTCTTTCAGTCACTGCCACTCTCAGGTGGCATGCTGCCACCTGGCTCGCTTTCTGGTGTCTTCGATACAAGGACAGGAGAGGCCGGGTCTGGCCTCCCCCGCAGTAAGGGCTGGCACGCCCCCGGAATCACACGTTCAGCAGCAGGAACTCCCGCTCCCAGCGGCTGATCACCCCGAAGTAGGTCTCGTACTCCTTGCGCTTGACCGCAACGAAGGCGCGGATGAAACGCTCCCCCAGCATCTCCTTGATGGGCTCGCACTGCTCAAGATGGCTCAGGGCCTCTTCCAGCGAACGTGGCAAACTGTAAGGCAGGTCATAGGCGCTCGACTTCATTTCCGGCAACGGCTCCAGCTTTTCCATCATGCCGAGATAGCCGCAGGCCAGGGTCGCAGCCAGCGCCAGGTAGGGGTTGGCATCGGCGCCAGCAAAACGGTTCTCTACCCGGCGGGCACTGGCATCGGAGAAGGGCACCCGCAAGCCACAGGTGCGGTTCTCTACGCCCCACTGCACGTTGCGCGGCGCGCTCTCGCCAAAGGTGAGCCGGCGATAGGAGTTGACGTTAGGCGCCAGCAAGGCGGTCACGGCTGGCGTGTATTTCTGCAGACCGGCGATGAAGTGCATGAACTGCTCGGTATTGCCGCCATTGTCCGTGCCGAACAGGTTGCGACCGTTCACATCTTCCAGGCTCTGGTGGATGTGCATGGCGGAGCCCGGTTCGTCGCTCATCGGCTTGGCCATAAAGGTGGCATAGATGCCGTGACGGTGAGCCGCTTCCCGCATGGTGCGCTTGAACAGGAACACCTGATCGGCCAGATCGATGGCATCGCCGTGCAGAAAGTTGATCTCCATCTGGGCGGCGCCGGATTCGTGGATAAGGGTGTCCACTTCCAGTTCCTGCGCCTCGCAGTAGTCGTACATATCCTCGAAGATGGGGTCAAATTCGTTGACCGCATCAATGCTGAACGACTGGCGGGCCGTCTCCGGGCGGCCATTGCGGCCAATGGGCGGTACCAGAGGATAGTCGGGGTCTTCGTTGCGCTTGACCAGATAGAATTCCAGCTCGGGGGCGACCACCGGCTTCCAGCCCTGCTTCTCATAAAATGACAGGACCCGACGCAGCACGGAGCGCGGCGCTATGTCGATAAGATTGCCATTGATGTCGAAACAGTCGTGGATCACCTGAGCGGTCGGCTCCAGCGCCCAGGGCACGAAACGAATGGTGTTGGGGTCAGGGTAGAGCTGCATGTCCCGCTCCAGCGGGTCTATCATGCTGTCGTCATCCGGGTACTCGCCGGTCACCGTCTGGGTGAAGATGACCTCGGGCAGCCGCATGCCCCCTTCGCGCAAAAATTTGTTGGCTGGAATGATCTTGCCTCGGGCATTACCGGTGAAATCCGGAAACAGGCACTCCACTTCCGTGATGCGATTGCTCTCCATCCAGCCCTTGATACTGTCCATGTTAAACCCCGACTTTACGATTGCCATTGGCAAGGGTGTCTAGTATATGGAACACCCTTGTTATCAAATTGTAATCAACAACACCATAAAAGCCCGCCGTTAAGGCCGATGTCAAGCGGTGGTGTTTAAAAAATTATAAATAACGGTGCATATAATGACCATGTCGGCACCAAATACTAAACACCTTGGCTCACCCAGGACCCACTGCAAGCTCGATGCCAACGAGGGGGCAGGATCCCCCATGTTCTCAGTCAGACCCTGTCCGAATCGGGTCATTTTTTTGCAAGGGCGCACAATCCTTATCCTATTTGCTTTGCATGCCTGCATTTTTTTGGTACAAGGCCCGCCCTGATTTGCACTCTCCTGCTTGGATTTGGTGCAAATTCAGGACACAGGGCTTGGTCTGCAGGCAGACAGCCCCCATAAACAGGGATAATTGGGTTAGTAACTGACTGGTAGTAAACCGTATGTGTGATTTCATGACTAAAGACCAACTGGCCTTTTACAAGGGGCAGATCGAGCGTCAGATCCTCGAACTCGAAGATCGCCTCAACTCCCAGGCCAGCCAGGCCATCGCCACCGATACCAACGAGATGGCTGATGAAATTGACCGTGCCAGTATCGAGGAAGCCCGTCGTCTGGAGCTGAACCGCATCGAGCATGACAAGTTGCACCTGCGCAAGCTGCAGGGTGCGTTAAGGCGTATCAACGAAGGGGATTTTGGTTACTGCGAATCTTGCGGTGACGAGATTTCTCTCAAGCGGCTGCAGGCTCGTCCCGAGTCCCGCTTCTGCGTTGAATGCCAGAGTACCAAGGAATTCAACGACACTCACGTGTACCGTCGCGTTGCCTGATTCTTCTGTTAGACTCCGGGCAAGTCCCGGATTCTACAGGAGAGCAGAGAGTGAAATGGTTCCTCAGACTGTGCTTGTGTCTGCCGTTGCTGGCACAAGCACAGACCCTCACGGTCAAGGTTCCCAGCCGACCAATCAACGATCTCGACAAGGAATATCAACTCAAGCTGCTGGAACTGGCGCTGACACATGCCGGACAGCCGTTTCGCATCGAGCAGGTCGAACTCAACCTCAACCAGTACAGCCTGCAGCAACAGCTGAGCAAGGGGAAGACCATCAATGTATTCTGGATGGGTACCTCCAGCGCACTAGAATCCTCCCTCATTGCCGTCCCGATCCCGCTGTTTCGCGGTCTGGAAGGCCTGCGCCTCTCCTTTATCCACAGCGACGCTCAGGAGAAGTTCAACCAGATCAATTCGCTGGCCGATCTCAAGCAATTGAAAGCGGCACAAGGTGTGGGCTGGGCTGACAACAAGATCCTGGAAAACGCCGGTATCCCGACTTATTCCGGTCGCTACAGCACGCTGTTTCGTCTCATCAACGACGGCGACAAGCTCGATTTCTTCCCGCGCAGTCTGGTGGAGATCTTTGCCGAGCGCAGCGAACTGGTGGCGCAATACCCCAATCTGGTCATCGATCAGCGCCTGCTGATCCGCTATCCCTTTGCCGAGTTCTTTTTCGTCAGCCCCGAGTACCCCAAACTGGCCAAGGCGATCCAGACAGGGCTGGAACGGGCCTATGCCGATGGCAGCTTCATGACCTTCTTCCGTGAGAATCCCAAGATCCGTGAAGCCCTCGCCAGCGCCAATCTGGCGAAACGGGTCACCATTCAGCTCCCCAACCCGGACATGACCCCCTTGCTCAACAGTATTCCAGCCCAATATTGGGAGTATCCTCCGCGGTAACAGTGTTCGAACGGCATGCGCGTTGAGCGGCACTGGCATCACCGCCGGGATTATTCCCAGCCCATCAGGGACCGGGGGCAGACAGCCCTCTGAGGCAAGCGGGACCGTGGCAGCCAGAGTGCCGGGATCGCGCCTTGCCCGCTGCTGACAACTCAAGGAAATCATATGCGAAACATGAATAAAGGCCTGCTGCTGGCGTGCTGTCTGATGGCAATGCCGGCCCTGGCCGACAAGGCCGACCCCATAGGGGAGGTGAGTACCGCCTTCAAACTGTTCGGCCCCAACCACAAGATCCTGGTGGAAGCGTTCGATGACCCCAAAATCGCCGGCATTGCCTGCTACCTGGCACGCCCCAAAACCGGTGGCGTCAAAGGCGGGCTGGGACTGGCGGAAGATCCCTCTCACGCCTCGCTTTCCTGCCATCAGACTGGCCCCATCTCACTGCCTGCCAAGCTGAAGGCAGGGGAGGAGGTGTTCGATGTCAGCACCTCACTGGTGTTCAAGGAGCAGAAAGTGGTGCGTTTTTACGACGAAAAGCGCAATGCGCTGGTTTATCTGACTTACAGCACCAAATTGGTAGATGGTTCGTATAAAAGCGCAGTGAGTGCGGTTCCCATCATGCCATGGGGCTAAATCGGCCCTATTTATCCCGTGATGACGGCCCACATTTGTTGTAATTTAACTACATCATTATTTGCGGAGAGCACACCATGAAAGTCGCCGTTTTCAGTACCAAGAGCTACGACAAGGAACACTTCAATCAGGCCAACAGCCAGTACGGCTATGAGCTGGAGTTCTTCGACGTACGCCTGGAGGCCAAGACAGCCCGGTTGGCCCACGGCTTCCCCGTGGTGTGCCTGTTCGTCAATGACGACGCTGACCGGGAAGTGCTGACCGAGCTGGCCGCCAACGGCACCAAGGTCATCGCCCTGCGCTGTGCCGGTTACAACAATGTAGATCTGGCTGCCGCCAAGGAGCTGGGGCTGAAAGTGGTACGGGTCCCCGCCTACTCCCCCGAAGCCGTTGCCGAACATGCGGTGGGGCTGATGATGACCCTCAACCGCCGCATTCATAAAGCCTATCAGCGCACCCGCGATGCCAACTTCTCGCTGGAGGGGCTGGTCGGCTTCAATATGCACGGCCGCACCGCCGGCATTATCGGCACCGGCAAGATCGGCATCGCCACCCTGCGCATCCTCAAGGGCTTTGGCATGCGCCTGCTGGTCAGCGATCCCTACCCGAGTCAGGCGGCCATCGACTTGGGGGCCGAGTACGTGGATCTCGACACCCTGTTCCGCCAGTCCGATGTCATCAGCCTGCACTGCCCGCTGTTCAAGGAGAACTATCACCTGCTGAACAAGGAGGCGTTCGCCAAGATGAAGGATGGCGTGATGATCATCAACACCAGCCGGGGCGGTCTGCTCGACTCCAACGCCGCCATAGAGGCGCTCAAGACCGCCCGTATCGGTGCCCTGGGGCTGGACGTCTATGAGGAAGAGGAAGACCTCTTCTTCTCCGACAAGTCCAACGAGGTGATCACCGATGACGTGTTCCGCCGCCTCTCCGCCTGTCACAACGTGCTGTTTACAGGCCATCAGGCCTTCCTGACCCGCGAGGCGCTGCACGCCATCGCCGATACCACCCTCGGCAACCTCAAGGCCATAGAGAGCCAGGGCCATAGCGACAACGAGGTGGAATAATCCTCTTACCCCCGTAGTCATGAACGACAGAGGGAGCCATTCCCTCTGTTTTCCACACCGACATGCGCCCCCCTGTGTATTTTCCCCTGCGACCTCAATATCCGGGGTGCCGGGTTGTGAGACCCGACGTCATCGGGTAGGCTACCTGCCCTTTTTTATTCAGGAGTCTGGCTGCCCATGTTTATCGGATTTGATTACGGTACTTCCAACTGTGCCGTCGCCGTGATGGAACAAGGCAGCCCCAGGCTGCTGACTCTGGGCGGTTCCCGCTATCTCCCCTCCACGCTGCACGCGCCCCACAGAGACGCCATCGCCGGCCTGCTGGCCGAAGGGTTGGCACCGGCCCAGCAGGCCGAATACCTCAAGCTGCGCGGCCCTGTGGTTACCCGTGCCCAGGCGGTACGCCGCCAGATGCGGGAAGAGGGGTTGATCGACGAACTCAGCTTCGGCGCTGCGGCGCTGGAGCGCTATCTGGAGGAGCCGGACGATGGCTATTACATCAAGTCACCGAAATCCTTCCTCGGCGCCTACGGCCTCAAGGCTCCCCAGATCGCCCTGTTCGAAGACATCGTCTGCGCCATGATGCTGCACGTACGCCGCGAGGCGGAGCAGCAGCTTGGCACTCAGGTGCGCCGCGCCGTGATAGGTCGACCGGTCAACTTTCAGGGGCTGGCAGGGGAAGAGAGCAACAGGCAGGCAATCGCCATCCTGACCGAGGCGGCCCGTCTGGCCGGGTTCGAGCAGGTGGAGTTCCTCTATGAACCCGTGGCGGCCGGTTTCGAGTTCGAGGCGCGGCTGGATGAAGACGCCGTCGTGCTGGTGGTGGATATCGGCGGCGGCACCACAGACTGCTCCATGCTGCGCATGGGCCCGAGCCATCGCGACCAGCTGGATCGCAGCGGCGATCTGCTCGGCCACAGCGGCCAGCGCATCGGCGGCAATGACTTCGATATCAGGCTGACAGTGGAAGGCATGATGCCGCTGCTCGGCATGCACGAGACCCTCAAGACCGGTAAACCGCTGCCTCACCCGCTGTTCTGGGATGCCGCCGCCATCAACGACGTCAGCGCCCAGGGCCGTTTCTACAGCCTGGATACCGCGCGTCAGCTGCAGGATCTGCAGCTCGACAGCCTGCCGGGCAGCAAACTGGGACGGCTGGCCAATCTGCGCGCTCACAAACTGAGCCACCAGCTGGTATGGCGTGCCGAGCAGGGCAAAATCGCCCTCTCGGAGCAGGAGCTGAATCGCCAATCCCTGAGTGAACTGGAGAAGGGGCTGGAAGCCGAGCTCAATCGTGAACAGCTGGCCAGCGCCTCTGCCCTGCTGCTGGAGAAGATTGGCGAGCTGATGGACGAAGCCATTACCAATGCAGGAGTGCAGCCGGACCGCATCTTCGTCACCGGCGGCAGCGCCCGTTCGCCGCTGATCGCCGCCTTTATTCGTCACAAGTTGCCCACCATTCCGCTTGAAGGTGGCGATGACTTCGGCTCGGTGGCGGCAGGACTCGCTCGTTATGCCGAGCGCCTGTTTGCTGGCTGATCATGACACCGCCAGTCAGCATCCGCCAGAAGCTGCCTGCCACACCTCTTGAAGGGGGCGATGACTTCGGTTCCATTGGCAGCAGGACTCGCTCGTTATGCCGCACGTCTGTTCGCTGACTGAGGCCCGCAGTTCCACCTCACGGAGACAGAGGCGATAAGTGTTCTTATCGCCTGTTCAGCATCGAACGCATCCCGATCACGGCAATGTGTTGCCATTTAACGACACAGGGTTGACTCACAGGACGACAGAAGCAGTCGGGGTCGGCTCCCCTCGCCCTGCCCCGGGGACGGCGCAGGAGGTATGCTTGTTGCTCCCACTACCGGAGCCCTTCCATGCCCAGATTCCTGCTACTGCTGCTCGCCCTGTTCCTGCTCAGCGCCTGCAGCAGTACCCCCTCGTTCGTCCAGCAAGACTTGCAGCATCATCACTGGGTGCTCGACAAGCTGGATGGCCAGGCCATTGCGGCCTCCCGCGACAATCCGCCCGATTTCGAGATAGGTGAACACTTCACCGTCAACGGTATCGCTGGTTGCAACCGCTACTTCGGCCAGGGCCACCTCGAGGGCGACAGATTCTGGGTTACCAGCCTCGGCAGTACCGAGATGGCCTGTCAGGCTCCTCTCGACGCCATAGAGCAGGCAGTCATCACCACACTGCTCGAAGGCGCCACCCTGAGCGGCACCACCCAGACCTTGATCCTGAAGGGGAAACAGCACAGTTTGGAATACACCTTGCGTGACTGGGTGCTATAAGCGCGGTTGTCTGCCGGCGTCAAACTGACTCAATTGCGGTCGGGACTGCACAGCAACAGACCCTCGTGCTCACGAAACCGGCATCACAAACAGGAACAAGTGTCCCGCCTGTGGCACAATATGAGGCAGTGCTCGCAATGGAGGCTGCCTCAGCCATGTCGATGGATCGTCTGTTTGACAAGATCAAACAACTCCCCACTATTCCGCAGCTGCTGCATGAGTTGATGCAGAGTTTCAGCGATGAAAATGCCCGCATCGACCAGATAGCGGGCAAGATCGCCATGGACCAGGTGATCAGCGTCAAGGTGCTGCGGATGGCCAACTCGGCCGCCCTGCGCCGTGGCAATGATGTCACCTCCATAGAGCAGGCGGTGATCCGCCTCGGTTTCAACCGGTTGCGCTCCGTGGTGGTCGCCTCCGGCATCATAGGCACCTTCAAGGCCCCCCCCAGCTTCGACAAGAACAAGTTCTGGACCGAGACCTTCCAGGTTGCCACTATCGCCAAGACCCTGGCCCAGGAGGCCAAGGTGCTGGATCCCGAGACCGCCTTTACCTGTGCCCTGATCCACAACATTGGTGAGCTGCTTATCCAGAGCACACTGCCGGAAGAGGCCGAGCTCATCAATATGGCGATCCAGAAGGGGAGCAGCCGGGTAGAGGCCCAACGGGAGATGCTGGGGTACGACTATGCCCAGCTCGGTGCCGAACTGGCACGGCGCTGGAACCTGTCGGAAGCCTTCGTCGATGCCATCTCCCAGCAGCTGGATCCCCTCTCCCACGATCCGGTCAGCAAGGAGGCGGTGCTGATCCGGCTCGCCGTCTTCATCTCCTTCGCCTGGAATGCGGGCGTGCCCGCCCAGGCCATCATTGCCCGTTTCCCCAAGCCGCTTGCCGACCAGCTGGGACTGGATCCCAAATCACTGGCAGGCCAGCTCGAAACGCTTCACGAACAGGGTAATGCCCTCGCCGACCTTCTGACTCAATAAGCACTCATGACCCATCCATTTCTGTTTCATCCCCAGGTGGCGCCCTGGTTCAAAGAGAGCGCCGACAGCTTGCAACTCACCCTGTTCAGCGAGCTGGATGCCCCGATCCGGGAAGTGTGGCTGCGCCACGAACCTGACAACGAAGAGTACCTGCTGGCGATGACGCCAGTCTCGACCCGGGACAGATTGCAGGTGTGGCAAGTCACATTGCCACTGATCAAAGGGCAGGATATCCATCTCTACTGCTTCAAATGCCTGACCGATGAGGAGCAGTGGTGGTTGCACGGCGCTGGCGTCAGCTCGGCCATGCCGCCTCGGGAGCAGCACTTTCGTTTCAACAGCCTGCACCAGCCGCCAGCCTGGGTGCAGGATCAGGTGTTCTACCAGATCTTTCCCGACCGCTTTTGCAACGGCGATCCGGCCCTGAGCGTGAAGCATCATGAATACGAGTACAGAGGCAAGGCGGTGATCAGCAAGGGGTGGGGTGAGCCGGTCAGCCGTCACGAAGAGGGACTCGGCGCCTGTGAGTTTTACGGCGGGGACCTGGCGGGGATAGATGCCAAGCTGCACTATCTGCAATCCCTCGGGGTCACGGCACTCTACCTCAACCCCATCTTCGATTCGCCGAGCAACCACAAGTACGATACCCAGGATTACTTCAAGGTCGATGCCCACCTCGGCAGCAATGCACAGTTCGCCGAGCTGACCCACAACCTGCACCAGCGCGGCATGAAGATCATTCTGGATGCAGTGGTCAACCATACCTCGACCCAGCACCCCTGGTTTTGTCCGCCTCAGGGCGCCCAGAGCAACCCGGACTCACCGTGGCGCAGTTTCTACACCTTTGACAACGAAGGTGACTATGTCAGCTGGAAGGGCATTCGCAGCCTGCCCAAGCTCGACTTCTCCAGCGAGCAGGTACAGGACGCTATCTATCGCGCCGACGACGCCATACTGCGCTACTGGATGCGGGCACCCTACCAGATAGATGGCTGGCGCTTTGACGTCATCCACATGCTGGGGGAGCGTGGTACCGCTGAGGGCAATCGCGGCCATGTGCGTGCCATTCGCGGCGCCGTGAAGCAGGAGAACCCGGATGCCTATGTGCTCGGCGAGCACTTCTTCGAGGCGAGCCAGTGGCTGCAGGGAGATCAGGAGGATGGCGCCATGAACTACTATGGTTTCGCCCACCCGATCCGCGCCTTCCTGGCCGGGCAGGACATTGCCTATCACCCCATCAAGATCAGCGCCGAGGAGCTGGACAGCTGGCTCAAGCTGGCGCGGGCCCATATCCCGTTCAAGAACCAGCTGGCCCAGTTCAACCTGCTGGACAGCCACGATACCGCCCGCTTCCTCCATCTGCTGGGAGAGGACAAACAACGGATGCAGCTGGCCGCCACCCTGCTGCTCACCTATATCGGCGTGCCATCCATCTACTACGGCGACGAAGTCGGCCTCTCCGGTGGCAAGGACCCGGATTGCCGCCGCTGCTTCCCGTGGGAGACCACGGCCTGGGACCACGTGCTGCACGATCACTACCGCCGGCTGATCCAGATCCGCAAGCAGCGGCCTGCTCTGCGCCGTGGCGATATCCAGACCCTTTATGCCGGCCCTCACAGCTATGTGTTCGCCCGAACCCTGCAAAGCGATCAAGTGGTGGTCGCCTGCAACCGTCATCCGACCGAGCCGCGCACCATCAGCCTGCCGTTGTGGCAGACCGCCAGCCCCGCCAGCCGCTTCACCGATGCCTTCAACGGTGACAAGTACGAAGTGGTACAGGGACAGGTACAAGTGACCATACCCGCCAACTCGGCCAGAGTGCTGCTCTCCAGCTAAGCGTCAAAAAAGCGGAACCGGATGTTCCGCTTTTTGTTAAAGCATCAGAGATCGCATAAAGTTGTTTGAGCTGGGTTGGATTTCTCTATGAATCATCTAGTTACTTCACTCATAGTGGAATAAAACTGGCATCATACAAAACTGCTTCCAGCCCTTTTCGGCTAAACTGGTTCCAGGCACATATATTGCTTGCCTCTTGGCATCACTAGCGAGAATCCGTCATGTTCGACAATAAAACCCTATTGATTACCGGCGGCACTGGCTCGTTTGGCAAGATGCTGGTCAAGACAGTGCTGGAACGCTACAAGCCGAAGCGGCTCATCATCTACTCCCGCGACGAACTGAAGCAGTTCGAGATGCAACAGGTGTTCAACGACCCCTGCATGCGCTATTTCATCGGGGATGTGAGGGATGCCAACCGGCTGAACATGGCGATGCGCGGCGTCGATTACGTCGTGCACGCGGCCGCGCTCAAGCAGGTCCCCGCTGCTGAATACAACCCCATGGAGTGCATCAAGACCAATATTCATGGGGCGGAGAACGTCATTCAGGCCGCCTTGCTCAATCAGGTCAAGAAGGTGATTGCCCTCTCCACCGACAAGGCTGCCAACCCGATCAACCTGTATGGCGCCACCAAGCTGGCTTCCGACAAGCTGTTCGTGGCGGCCAACAACATTGCAGGCCAGGATCCGACCCGCTTCGCGGTGGTGCGCTATGGCAATGTGGTGGGTTCACGCGGCTCAGTGGTGCCCTTCTTCCAAAAACGAATAGACCAGGGTGCCAGTACACTGCCCATCACCCATGCCGAGATGACCCGTTTCTGGATCACCCTGCAGCAAGGAGTGGATTTTGTGATGAACAACTTCCCGAGGATGAAGGGCGGCGAGATCTTCGTGCCCAAGCTGCCCTCGGTACGGATCACCGACCTGGCTACCGCCATGGCACCCCAGCTGGCCCAAGAAATTATCGGTATTCGCCCCGGTGAGAAGTTGCATGAAGTGATGTGCCCTTCCGACGACTCCTACCACACCTTCGAGTTCGACGACTTCTTCATCATCGGCCCCACCATCAATTTCAATAATCGCAACAATGACTTCTCAGTCACAGCGGCAGGCGAGAAGGGGGCCATGGTCGAACAGGGTTTCGAATATAACTCCCGCAACAACAGCGACTTCCTGACGGTGGCCCAGCTAAAAGAGTTGAATGACAAGGTGGTAATGGAATGATCCCGTACGGCAGACAGTCGATCAGCGAGGCGGATATCGAGGCCGTGCTCGAGGTGCTGAGGTCCGATTATCTGACTCAGGGCCCGGTCGTTCCTCGCTTCGAGCAAGCAGTAGCCGATTACTGTGGCGCACGCTTCGGCGTCGCCGTGAACTCGGGCACGGCCGCTCTGCACATCGCTTGTCTGGCTCTGGGTGTCGGCCCGGGAGACTGGGTCTGGACCTCCCCCATCAGCTTTGTAGCCTCGGCGAACTGCGCACTTTATTGTGGCGCTCAGGTCGACTTCGTCGACATAGAGCCGGATACCGGCAACATGTGCGCACTGGAGCTGGAGCGCAAACTGATGGTTGCCAAGGCGGAAGGACGCCTGCCCAAGGTAGTCATTCCGGTGCACTTCGCGGGCTTGCCCTGCGATATGAAAGAGATCCATCGTCTGGGCCGGGAGTACGGTTTTCGCATCATAGAAGATGCCTGCCACGCCCTCGGCGCCGGCTATCACGGCAAACCGACCGGCAATGGCCGCTACAGCGACATCACAGTCTTCAGCTTCCATCCGGTGAAAATCATCACCACCGGCGAAGGCGGCATGGCCATGACCAATGACCCAGCATTGGCCAAAACCATGCGCATGCTGCGCAGCCACGGCATCACCCGTGAACCGGAAGACTTCATCAATGAACCGGACGGCCCTTGGTACTACGAGCAACAGATGCTGGGTTTCAATTACCGGATGACAGATATCCAGGCGGCATTGGGGTTGAGCCAGATGAGCAATCTTGACGCCTGGATCGCCAAGCGCAGTGAGATTGCCCGTCGTTACTTTGAAGCGCTGGCTCCTGAACTCTTGCCCCGTTACTTCAGCCCAGAACGGCGCAGCGCCTTTCATCTCTATGTGCACCATGTTGCCCCTGAGCATCGCCAAGCGCTGTTCCAGCGACTACGCGAGAATGGTGTAGGTGCCAATGTCCACTATATGCCGATCTACAAACAGCCTTGGTACCAAAGCGTTAATGTTCAAGCTCTACCGGCGGCAAATGCCAGCTATTCTGGTGCGATCACTCTCCCTCTTTTCCCCAATTTAACGACTGCAGAGCAACGCCAAGTATTTGCCTTGATATCTCTAGACGCTTAAAGGGAATCTACAAATAGGGTAACCCTGCCTTGCAGCAAAAAGGTTTAGAAACTCGATATAAAGAGAGATTAAATGAAGGAGACAGCAATCTTGCCAGTTGTTATGGCTGGTGGTTCAGGTAGTCGGCTTTGGCCTCTTTCCCGTGAGTTATACCCAAAGCAGTTCATGCCGCTCCTTGGTGATGCCTCCATGCTGCTGGACACCATTGGCAGAGTCAGAGAACTCGCCAGCTACCCCTTCACGGTTGTATGCAATGAAGCACATCGCTTCATTGTTGCAGAACAGCTAAGGGAAGCGGGTATTCAGAGCAATATTCTACTGGAGCCTTCTGCCCGCAATACGGCTCCAGCGATAACCTTGGCAGCCTTGCATGGCATGACGATAGCTGACGACCCCTTGCTGTTGGTACTGGCCGCAGACCATGCCATCAAGGACCAGGATGCATTCCGGCAAGCCATAGAGGTCGCATGTCCCTTTGCTGCCAACGGCAAACTGGTGACATTCGGCATAGTCCCCAGAACACCTGAAACCGGTTATGGCTATGTCAGATCAGGAGAAGCCCTTGGTGATGGCGCTTTCAGCGTGACAGCTTTCATCGAAAAACCAGATCTTGAAACAGCAAAGCAGTACCTACTCTCTGGAGAATACCTCTGGAACAGTGGCCTCTTTATATTCAAGGCCAGCCGTTATCTTGAAGAGCTCAAACTATACCGCCCCGATATATTGGCCGCCTGCGAGGAAGCGTTCATAACCAGACAAACCGACCTCGATTTTATTCGTGTCGGCAAGGAAGCTTTTGAGGCATCGCCTAGTGAATCGGTCGATTATGCTGTCATGGAGAAAACGCAAGATGCCGTTGTCGTGCCCATGGATGTCGGGTGGAGCGATGTGGGTTCTTGGTCCACCCTGTGGGAGATCAACGACAAAGACGAGCAGGGGAATGTGCTACAGGGCGATGTCTTGGCCTTGGACACGACAGACTGCTACATCAAAAGCAGCAACCGACTGGTGACCACCATAGGTCTGGACAAGCTGGTCATCATTGAAACCAAGGACGCCATACTCGTCGCAGCAAAAGACAAGGTCCAAGAGGTCAAGACACTGGTATCCCACCTTAAGAAGGGGAATCGCACAGAAGCCGAGCTGCATCGCGAGGTTTACCGTCCTTGGGGGAAATACGATGCTATCGATATCGGAGAACGCTTCCAGGTAAAACGCATTACGGTAAAGCCAGGTGCCAAGCTGTCTGTACAACTACACCACCACAGAGCCGAACACTGGGTTGTCGTCTCGGGTACAGCCAGGATGACTCTGGATGGTGTGGAGCGTTTCATTACTGAAAACGAATCCGTCTATATCCCCATTGCTGCAGTCCACTCTCTGGAAAACCCTGGCAAGGTAGACTTGGTACTAATCGAAGTACAGTCAGGCTCCTATCTGGGGGAAGATGACATAGTGAGGCTAGAAGCGAGTTACCACAACAAATGCGGGGACGGACCATGCTGAGTACCAAAGCTATAATCCAGGAAAGTGGTTTGGGCTTTGGCACCAGCGGCGTCAGGGGCCTCGTCAGCCAATTGACTACGGAAGCCTGCCAAGCATTCATCTATGCCTTCATCACTGCCATGAGTGGCCGCTATACCTTCAACAAGGTGGCTTTGGGCATGGACAACAGACCCAGTAGCCCGGTCATGGTAAGAGCCTGTGCAGCGGCGCTGAGACAACTTGGGCTTGAGCCCCTCTTCTACGGAGTGCTACCAACCCCAGCGTTGGCATTTCAGGCCATGCACTACGGTATCCCTGCCATCATGGTGACCGGCAGTCATATTCCACATGACAGAAACGGTCTCAAATTTTATTCCCCTCATGGAGAGATCACGAAAGTTGAAGAACAACAGATTCTGGAGACTGACGTTGCATTCTCTAGAGCCATAACACAACCCGAGCTCCTGGCCTCCAAAGAGGCCGTCGAGCGCTATGCCAGTCGTTACCAGCATTTTTTCAACGCAAGTCCATTGGCAGATAAGCGGATTGGCATCTATGAGCACAGCAGTGCCGGACGAGATATTTATCCTGCGATTTTCCAGGCGTTGGGGGCAACGGTTGTACGGCTGGGGCGCAGTGACGACTTCGTCCCCGTCGATACCGAAGCCTTGAGCAAGGAGGATGAACAAAGAGCCCTGTCTTGGACCCGGCAATACGGCCTAGATGCCCTGTTCTCGACCGATGGTGATGGGGACAGACCCATGCTCGCGGATGAGCAGGGTCACTGGCTGAAAGGCGACTTGCTGGGTCTACTCTGCTGTCAATACTTGGGAATCCAGAGTCTGGCCATGCCACTCAACTGCAATAGTGCCGTGGATCAGTCAGGTATTGTCACACAGGTCGTTCGCACCCGGATTGGCTCCCCTTATGTCTTGGAAGCGATGGAACACCTCGCAGGCAAAGTAGCCGGTTTTGAAGCCAATGGGGGCTTTATACTGGGCAGCCCCATTGATCATGAAGATAGGCATCTTGCCGCCCTCCCCACACGTGACGCCCTGCTGCCGGCCTTGGCCGCATTGATCCTGACCAGAGAAAAAGGCCTTGCTGCCGCCTTGATCAGACTCCCAAGCCGCTTTACTCATAGCGACAGGATCAAGGGTAACTCGGCAGCCTTTATGCAAAAGGCCATAAGTGAACCACTTTGGCTTCTGGAAGTACTGGGGTTGGCAGCAGACATGCATGTTGATATAGATCTGACTGATGGAATAAGAATACAGCTTGCGGATCACAACATCATACACTTGCGGGCTTCCGCCAATGCCCCAGAACTTCGTTGTTACGCTGAAGCCGGAAGTCAGCAGGAAGCTAGGAAGCTAGTTGGAAATATTCTATGTCTTGCAAAAGACATTATGAATAGCTGGAACAGCCAGTGATTAGGTTCACTTCGAGTTTTCGTAGCAACTAAGGGTATAACTGATAGCCTCATACAATGCTTTCCCTAGTTGCTGTTGGCGTATCAGGCCTTCAGACAATAGCGCGTCTTCCACAGGCACCTTCCTCTCCTTGACCAATACCTGTTGCATACACCTGGCCAGGTCTTCTGCATTCTGCTGATGGAAGTGACATACCTCTGGTACCATGACCTCCTGATTCACCTCAATATCCGAAAGCAGAACAGGCATACCAAGGGCTACGGCATCATAAGTCGCACCACCACCAGGTCCACCTTCAAATAAGGTGGGCTGTACCAGCGCGATAGAACCCTTTAGTAACCCGATCTGATCAAGTTTTGGAATATGCCCAAGAAAATGAACTCGATCAGAAATACCGAGAGTGTTAAGCAGATTTTTTTGCTCATCGACATAGTCCGGATACCGATAATCCGACAATGTACCAGTGCAAACCAAATGCACGTCCTTGTTCGCCAGCTGTGCGAAAGCATGGAATGCCGTTGGATGATCTTTATGAATCCAAAACTGATTGCAGATGAGAAAATAGTCTTGTGGCAAACCATACTTCTGCTTGAGCTTCAGCGGGTCTATCCCTAGCCAAACTGGCACAGGGTGAGGAGTAAAAGGCAGCACCTTAACACGCTCTGCGTTAATCCATGGATAGAATTTAATAATATCAGATTTAACTGCATTGGAATTTACAACTACGGCTTTACAGTCACGTAAACGAGCAGCAAATGCAGTTTCCCTCACAAAGCACTCATGCTCCGAAAAATAATAGTGTAGATATTTATGCTGAAAATCCGGAATATAAGCTAACCAAGGAACAGGGAAATTAGCGCCAAGATCACTGTTTACGGGGAGAACAATGTCAACATTGTTACGCTCTAACGTTTCAACCAAATCATTATGTCGAGAGGAATATAAAATCTGCTCCGGAATAATTGTAGTATTAGCAAGATAGTCCTGCAACTGTGGATATATATCATCATTTACGAATTCTTCGTCTAAAGCAATCAACACTTGCCATTCGTAGAGAGGAATTACAGCTGTCAAACCATTGAGGATGTGACGAATAAACTCCAACCCTCCTGACCAACAGAAGTGTTGGGGTAATAAAACTACTTTTAACTTCTTCATATAGATTTCCACTTAGAACGCAGATGACTTAGTGATCACCCTTGCAGGATTACCTACAACAGTACAGTCAGGTGGCACATCTTTGGTAACGACAGCTCCCATACCTATGACAGCTCCCTGCCCTATGGAGAGTGGGCGGTGCAGGCTACCATTACGAATGATAGCTCCTGCCCCTACGAAGACATCATCAGAGATATGTACACGGCCATTACAGCTGACTCGGGGTGAAAAAGTAACAAAATCCCCGATAATACAGTCGTGTTCAATATAGGAGTAGATATTACAATGAAAAAAACGGCCAATGACAATATCGGTCGTCGCCATACTATGCGCACCAAAAATAGCACCAAGACCGACTTTTACATTATCATAGCGTAAATGATCATCTGCGATAAGGTTGACTGGTACACCACCAAGACGGGTACATCGCTCAGCAATTCTACGTCTCAATCCAACATCAGCGATCGCAATAGTAAAAAGGAAACCTGGCTTTATATTGCGTTCAAAATATGAATCTGAGATAAGTCTACCATAAGGAAACTCAACACCATTTACTTCGTTAGCCACAAAGCAAAATTCTAAATTCTGCTGAACACAGAATTCTCGTATGAGTGGTAATATACAACGAGAAAAACTGCCAGCACCAAAAACGTAAAGCTTATTGTCTTTATATGTAGGGTTCATCTTCATTTATAAAAACCAGTTATTTTGTCAACTATATAACATAGCATTTCATCTGTCATACCGGGCCAACTTGGTAAATTCATACCTCGCTCTGAAATTCCTTCACTGATTGGGAATGACTTTCCTAGTTGACGATACATGGGCATAAAATGAATTGGTGGAAATAATGGTCTCGTCTCCACTCCTACATTAGTTAAATAATTACGCAGTTTATCCCTCAATATCCTATTTTCTGTCAAGATGGAAAACATCCACCAAGAATGGCAACTACCTGGCTGTTCTTGCTGAAATTCAAGTGGCAATCCTTGAAGGTGAACCCTATAAAAGTCAGCAATTTCTCGCTTTCGACGAATGAAATGCTCGGCCTTTTCCAATTGTGCCAGTCCAATAGCTGCACAGATATTAGTCATACGGTAGTTATAGCCAACGATATCATGCCAGTACTCTTTTCCCTCCATCAGGCCTTGCCCCTTTAGGTGACGAATCTTTCTGTCCAGCTCTGCACTGTTGGTAGTGACCATGCCACCTTCCCCAGTTGTCACTGTTTTATTTCCAAAGAAACTATAGGTGGAAATATCAGATAGATGTCCTATGTGGCAACCACCAACAAGGCTGCCAAAGGCTTCAGCTCCATCTTCTATTAGATAGAGTTTATGTTGTTGCGCAATTTTCTTTAACCTGACCATGTCCGATGGCTGCCCATAAATATGTACAGCCATGATTGCTTTGGTTTTCTCAGTAATTAAGTTTCCAACAAGATCACAGTCTAATTGCCAGCTTAATGGTTCTACATCAACAAAAACAGGTGTAGCACCAACATAGTTAATAGCATTGACAGAGGCAATATAGGTAAAAGTAGGCACTATAACTTCATCACCTGGCCCAACATCCAAAGCCAAAAGGGCTAGATGGAGAGCGACAGTGCCGTTGGATACGGAGGCAGCATGGGCCATGCCAGTAAAGTTGGCAAACTCCCGTTCAAACTTTTGAATAAACTCTCCCTTTGAGGAAATCCAAGAGGAATCGAGACACTCGATTACGTATTTTTTCTCATTACCCGACAAGTCAGGCTGGTAGACCGGGATCATTGAGTGCACACTAAAAGTCCTCAAGCTGCTGTGTCAAAGTATTAAAAACAGGCATGCCGCGTATACTTTCAATCGCCTCAACTCCTGAAGTAAATGTTAATTTACTATCTTCATTACGATGCTCTCTGAACTTGGCCAAAACATATCCGTCCTCACAAGTTAATGAGGTAAAGTTATCAGCCTGCTCCACAAGAATAAAGTACGCATTGTTACCAGCACTATTGGTACCAATAAATTTATATCCTTTCTCGCCTGCCAGATGGCATAATGCTTTTAATGAAGCACCTGCATACAAGCCACTATGGTGTTTATTAAAACGAGAGAAACAGGGTTCATATGGAATTGTAATACTACGGTCTACACCAAAAAGACTATTATACTCCACGATAACAATGACCGGTTTCACTACAGTAATAGCCTTCCAAAGCCAATAGTCGTTACCATCAATATCTATGTGTAACAGACCAATATCTCCATTAAAACCGGCATCTTGGATAAGATTATTAATATTTTCCGCGGTCACAAAACTACACATTACTTTTAAATCATAACGCCAATAGTTTTGGCTTTTTTTTATATAGTCAACATTATTGGCATTAGAATCGATTATCACTCCACTCCAGTTATTGTTCTCAAGTAAAAAGCGTGTATTGGACTCAATATAGTTTTCAACACCAAACTCTATAAATTTTCCTTGGTTAATATTAAGTTTACTTATTAGATACTGAATTATTCCATCATCACCGAATTGCGAGAATACACTGAACTCTGCGTCAGTTAATTTATCAATATGACGAGTTTTCACTGACCAGCTTAATTGCTTCCCCAGCAACAGCTTTGTTGTGTTAGTTTGGTGGAACATGGCCATGCGTAAATGCCGAATTTGCTCTTCCAAAAAGGATGTATCCATTCTAAATACCTCTAACTAAATCCGGCTTTATAAAAGTCAACATAGCGCGATGCACACCATCCGCACCAATTAATCTCTCTTCGGCAAGCATGAAACCAGCATAAAAAAGTATGGCTTTAAGATTATCTATATGATAATCATCAGGAGACTTTTTCCCCCATGGTAAAATATGAATGTCATCCGTAAAGACAAATTCAATGATTATATTAGATGGCTGGTAACGTAAAATAAAACTCAAAAAAACATGAAGAGGTATACCTAGTCCGATACAAATATGATGGATAAGTCCCAATACTAAAATCGTATCAGCACTGAATCTTTGATAGGCATCAGGGAAAGTCAATCCAATACCTGATGCTGGTGTCGGATGAAGAAAGTCCATCAATACTGCCGTAATATTTAAATCCTTTTCAAAGGCAAGAGTATTACAAGCATCAACGTTGAACTCTTCATTATCAAAACAAATCACCTGTCCACCTAACCGAGCTGCAACCTCAGAATAGAACCCTTTATTTGCAGCCATATCCAACACTATCTTTGGCTGTATATCACTTAACCATTCAAAGACAAATTTATGTTTTTCGGATACAGGTAATAATGGATCATTTTGGTCCCCAGACTGCTGGTAACCAGACCACTGCTTCGGCTCTGCTTTCAGAGTGAACTGGTCTAACCAAATTAGAATATCATCGAGTAATTGTGATATTTTTTCTATGTTGTCATCTGATTTCACGGGTTGAGGGAAACCACATTCTTTAATAAGAGTATGATGAGCAAACAACTGGCCAAAACCTTTGAGGTGTTCTCTTCGGTATTCTTGAGAAAATTTTTCACCATAGACTTTATGCAACCACAGCGGTATCAGATAAAATCTCTTAAGTTCCTCATACCAACCCGTACAAAATCGTCCTGAATATTCAACAACCGAACCAAAATCGATATAAACTGGCTTTCCTTTATCAAGCATAATATTCCATGGGTGACAATCCTTTAGTTGCACACCCGCTATGAATAGAGACTTTTGGAGATGAATCAGCATCCTGACTGAATCGGTGATTAATGTATTTGTCATTTCTGCTGGATGCACCATAAACGCTAGTCGCTGATGCTCAAGAAGGAGTTCAGCACTGGATATAGCGATATCATTAGGCAACCATGTTTTAACCAACCCCGATTTAAAAATAGGGTCAATATAGCCACTATTGAGAAGATTGTGATATAGAGATGCAGCTTCTTTTTCCTTGACCAAGCGAAATATCCTACACTGATGACGAAATACTCTACCAATGGGATCGACCATAGAGGTGGCTTCAAACTGTAAATCTTTCTCAATCAGTACGTTCAAAGGTATGACTCCTTAATAATACTTCGTAAAATCATTTATAATATGACAGATACCAATCAATCGTATTTTTAAGCCCTTCCGGCAAAGTCCATTCAGATTGCCAACCAAGCATACTTAGTTTTGTCACATCTAGCCTTTTCACTGGAGTACCTTCAGGCTGAGTAGAATCATATATGAGCAAGCCGGTAAATTCTGTCAACTGAGCTAATAACTCAGCCAGCTCTCTGATTGAGCAATCAAGTCCAGTACCAATATTAATATGCGAACATCTTGGAGAAAGATAAGTCCGGAATTTTTCTTCAGGAATATTAAGCAAATGCAAACAAGCGCTAGCCAAATCATCGACATGCATGAATTCACGACGGGCGTTACCACTCCCCCAGATCTCGATGACCTCCTCACCTTGTTCGATCGCTCGATGGAACTTACCTATCAATGCGGGGATGACATGACTATATTGAGGGTGAAAGTTATCATATGGACCATAGAGGTTGGTCGGCATGGCACAGCGATAATCTCTTCCATATTGCCTGTTGTAACTTTCACACAGCTTGATACCAGCAATTTTGGCTATAGCATAAGGTTCATTAGTCGGCTCCAGTGGGCCGGTAAGAAGTGCCTCTTCTGGTATGGGTTGCGGTGTTAGTTTTGGGTAGATGCAACTGGACCCTAAAAATAACATTTTCTGCACATCAGCAAGATGTGCGCTGTGAATTAAATTGGCTTCAATCATCAGATTTTGGTAGATGAATTCGGCTGGGAAACTTTCATTTGCCGATATTCCTCCGACCTTGGCGGCAGCCACATATACTTCATCTATTTTTTGACCCATCAAGAACTGTTTTACAGCCTGTTGATCTGTCAGATCCAGATCAGCTCGGCTGGCGGTTACCAGTTCCACTGAATCCAGCACCGCAAGTTGCCGACACAAGGCTTGTCCGACCATGCCGAGATGCCCGGCAACAAAGACTCGCTTCTTAGCCATATCTTCAGTACCCCATGGATTCGCCAATCTCAAATCCGTGTTTTTTTAACAAGGCATGGCGCTGTGCCACTTTCATATCTGCAGCCGCCATTTCAGCGCACATTTCTCTTACTGAAATACTGGGTTTCCAACCCAGCATTTCTCGTGCTTTGCTCGCATCTCCCAACAAAGAATCCACTTCTGCAGGACGGAAATATCGGGGGTCAATACGAAGGATCACATCACCAGGACGGACTGCCGGGGCAAGCTCTCCCTTGGCTGATACCACCACGGCAACCTCTTCAACACCCTTGCCTTCGAAGCATAATTGCATACCCATTTCCTCTGCAGCCCAAAGAATGAACTGACGTACTGAATACTGCTCGCCAGTCGCAATCACAAAGTCTTCAGGTTTTTCTTGCTGTAACATGAGCCATTGTAGCTGCACATAATCTTTTGCATGACCCCAATCCCGTAGCGAATCGATATTCCCCATGTAAAGACAACTATCCAAACCTTGGGCAATATTTGCCAAGCCTCTGGTAATTTTACGGGTAACAAAGGTTTCCCCCCTACGGGGAGATTCGTGATTAAACAAAATACCGTTACAGGCATAGATACCATAGGACTCACGATAATTTACCGTGATCCAGTATGCATAGAGTTTAGCCACAGCATAAGGAGAACGTGGATAGAAGGGCGTAGTTTCTCTCTGTGGCATCTCCTGAACCTGACCAAATAGTTCTGACGTTGATGCTTGGTAAAAACGAGTTTTTTTCTCCAATCCCAGCAAACGAATAGACTCCAGAAGGCGTAATGTGCCCATCGCATCCACATTGGCGGTGTATTCTGGGGACTCGAAGCTGACGGCTACATGAGATTGAGCGCCCAAGTTGTATACTTCATCCGGCTGTACTTCCTGGAGAATACGGGTCAAATTGGGCGAGTCCGTCAAGTCACCATAATGTAGTACAAAGTTTTGGTGTTCTATATGAGGATCTTGATAAATATGATCGATGCGTTGAGTGTTGAACGAAGAGGCTCGACGCTTTATCCCATGCACCTGATACCCTTTCTCTAGCAGAAACTCTGCCAAGTAAGAACCATCCTGCCCCGTTATACCAGTGATAAGTGCAATTTTCTTATTCATAAATTTCATGCCACTTTATAATCCGTGCTGCAGGGGCCTTATACTGTAATTTCAAGGCTATTTCATTACTATGTACTCCCTCTACAGTGTTAAATAATACATCTACATCGGAGGGGAAATCAGGTAACGACCAGACTTGTCTTCCATTGAAGGTAATGTCACTTCCCAAAGAAGTAATAAAGAAGTCTGTCGTAACACCGGATTTTTCAAGCAGCATGCATATTATGCTCGCCATAATACCAGTACCGAAAATACCAATACGCTTGCCTTTCAGCACTGTAACATCACACTCCTTCTCCAAATAACTATGGAAAAGCCGCTTCAACAATGTCATATTTTTACTTGCTATGGCCAAAGCCACATCCTGTTGATTTGCCATTTCCAAGTCTAGAAGTTCGTAGATGATCCGAGTTTCACGATTAATTAAGTCATAGTTTTCAATATTGCTGCTCAGCCCACCAAGATAGAAGTTGGCTACTGCTCGGTCAGAAAAAACCCCATGCTTAAAAAGAATTGTCTTTAGCATGATGTAAGAATCAGCAGCAATTTTGAAAGCTCGAGGAAAACCACCATACTCCTGCAACAGGGCTCGTTTCATGAAGAAGCCTTGATGATGAGGATGGCTAAATGCATGCTCACCTTTACGCAACTCATTTCCATGCAAAATCCACTCTGCATTAGTCGATGGATCTTTTATAATCACCCTAGCAGCCAAATAATCGAGACTATTTTCCTTGCCAAACTCGGTCAAAATATCAGAAATAGCCTCTGAGTCACTGAGATGATCATCTGAGCTAAGATAGTAAATAAGATCACCAGTTGCTGCAGCCAATCCTTTGTTAAAAGCATCATAAACTCCATTATCTGTTTCTGAAATTACTTTTGCGATATGTGGAAATATAGATACGAGAGTGAGTGTGTTATCAGAAGATCGACCATCAACAATGATGTGTTCTATTTGAGAAATAGCTATTTGTTCGGCGACACTATGCAAGCACCTTTCTACTGTGGCTGCGCTGTTGTAGGTTGCTGTAATTATTGAAACCTTCATTTACTTTCGCCCCTTATCTAGCTGTTAATTATATTATAATCCAGCAATTACTCACATCTCTCGGTCACTTTCTTTAGAACGCTGATACAATCCATATCATTGCACTCCCAATCAATAAGTGTTTGCCAGACAACCTCAAAACCATGGTGACGGGCAATAAAGATAATATCTTCCTTTGATACTCGACTACGTCCAGCCAGATTCAGATTCCACTGTTCGAACACTCTCATCTTATCTGCCAAGGCTCCCAAGTTGGAGTGATGCATCACTACATGCCCTTGATGTTTCAGCACGCGACTGAACTCATCGAGATAGAAATCCAAGCTTTTGTAAGAGAAATGAACCAAGGCATCCCAAGAATAGATCAGGCTTAGAGAGCCTGTTGGCTGAGGCAATATACCAGCGGAGTTGCACTGGACACTAATGTGCGGATACGTTGCAAAGCGTTGGCGGCAGAAATCTATAGCCTCAGGACTGGCATCCACCAGTTGTAGGTGCTGACAACGAGCTTGCAATATCTCAGCAATACGGCCTTCACCACAGGCAAAATCGAGTACATTGCTATAATCAAAAATCCCTTCAAACTTACCCAAAACAGGTTGGATGAACCTATCATATTGGACTTGAGCTGCATTTTCTGCCAATTTATAATAGCTATCCCATTCATTATCTGCTGGAGTAGCACTCAATCTGGTTTGAATAAGATCCAAGACATCAATGTGCTGTTCAGTTCTGATACCAATAATTCTCATAGGATCAACGCCTTGACCAATGAGATAATTTGTCATTTCCTCTTCAAATAGTTGCGAAGCAATAACCACTTGTTCAGGCTGTTGCCAATTCATCATGTCCGGAGGCATGCAGCTCAGTTGCTGCTGTATTTGCATAGCCTTAAATTTTCTATCGGCCAGCCATGCTACATTGCAATAAGGAACCGCAGCTAACTGGCGAAGAAAGTCTTCACCTATTTCTCCAGCACCATAGATAGCGATGCTTGCACCCTTGGTTACACGATCGAAAGGAAACAGTATAAGACTCATGATACAACCCTATTATAATATTTTATCTTGTAGATCAACGCTGCTGGCACATGCATAGCCAGCTCACAGGACGAAATCCAAATTGACCTTCCGTCATATCTACCCGACCATTCAATGCGCAAAGTCTGGCCCAGCGCTCAGATATCACCCCGAAATCATCTATCCAGTCAGCCCTGATACTGATGCTGAGCTTTTCTAACCATATTTTTATGCGTTCCAGCTCAACCTCACTCAGGTTACGTCTCAAATCGCAGCACCATTGATGCGCCTCTACGTCAATTTCCGTGACACCAAGGGCTTGCATATATTTGATCATAAGTTGCTGATAAAGGCTCATTTGACGAGTACGTTTGATATTTGAAACCTGAGCGTCATGGACCCTGTAATGAACCAGCACCTCCGGGAGATTGGCGAATTGGATTCCGCTGCGAAGCGCCATTCTGGACCAAAGCTCGGTATCCTCGACATCCTCATAGTTCTTGTCATATGCGAATTGCCTAAACAACGCGGTTCTACCCATGATGGTGCTATGGCTGAAACCAGAGGAGCGAAACAACAGCATGAATTTGATAAATGCATCTTCTCGGCGGTGATGCCAGATCTCACTGCGAGCACCGAAAAGCTGAACCCAGCTCCCGACAATATCGATCTCTGGGTGAGCGTTGAGAAAAGCCAGCTGATGGGAAAAACGATGGGGCTCACAAATATCGTCACCGTCCATACGAGCCAAGAGTTCGCCCTGAGCTAACGTAATGCCTTCATTAAGAGAATCGACAATCCCGCGGTTTTCCCGTGAGATCATCTTGATACGTCTGTCATGACGTGCCATCCGCCGGACTATTTCTGGCGTTCTATCACAACAGCCGTCGTCGATTACCAGTACTTCAAAATCCGTGAACGTTTGAGCCAGGACACTTGCAAGGGCCTCTTCGATATACTCGCCGCAGTTATAGACAGGCATTAATACAGACAAAAGTGGTTTGGTCATGGCATACGAACCCAAAGGGTGGCCGCTTGCTTGGCAAAGTGCTTCATAGCGTTACTCACAGCATCATCCATATCAAAGTAACGATATTCAGCAAGACGGCCCAAGGCTATCAGCTGCGGGAACTGGGCCACTTCATTGCGGCAAACCTGATAGTTCTGTTTGGCTGCGTCGGTAAACAGCGGGTAGTAAGGCTCCAGCCCCTGCCCTAGCCCATAGGCACAGGGGTACTCATAAACGATGCTGGTGCCGGGATGTTGCTGCCCGGTCAGATGCTTGAATTCGGTGATGCGAGTATAGGCCTCTTCATTCGGGTAATTGACCGTGGTCACCGGCTGAAATTGGGCTTGCGGCAGATGACAGTGCTCAAAGCGCAGCGAGCGATACGGCAGACCATAGTGATCCTCTGGTATCAGCTGATCCAGCATGCCGGTATAGACCAAGGGTCCGGCAAAAGGCACGCCATCCAGCAGTATCCGTTTCTGTTGCCAATCCAGGCAAACATGGGATCCCATGGGGGTGGATAGCCTGACCTCAATCAAGGGGTTCGCCAGCATGCGCTCGAACATGGCGGTGTAACCCTGCTCGGGCACCGCCTGCCAGGGATCGATGAAGTAACGGTCATCACGATTGACGACGACCGGCACTCGCGCAGTGACCTCGGGCGAGACCTGCTCTGGTGATACACCCCACTGCTTGCTGGTGTAGTTGACGAAGGCACGCTCATAGATGAACTGGGCCAGCTCAGCCAGCAGAGGCTCAGCTTCCTGCCGCAGTGCCATGATGGGCACTCTGGCCCCCTCACCGAACCTGGCCTGAAGAGCCTCAATCATGGCCGCTGCCTTCTCGGCCGGGAAGCAACGCTCTATGCTGGTCAGGTTGAACGGGATGGGCACCAACTGGCCATCGATCCGTGACAGCACACGATGCTCGTAAGGCCGCCAGGCGGTAAACTGCGACAGGTAATCCCACACTTCCTGCTTGTCGGTATGAAACAGGTGCGGTCCATAGCGATGGATCAGCACCCCATGCTCGTCATATTCGTCGAAGCAGTTGCCACCTATATGGTCGCGCTGTTCCAGCAACAGCACCTTCCAGCCAAGCTGGCTGGCCATTCGCTCCGCCATAACGGCGCCGGACAGCCCGGCTCCGATGACAATCGCCTGATAACTCACGCTGCATCTCCAAACAGTTGTTGCACGACGCTGGCCGGATTGGTGCGCCCCTCCCACGCCAGCTGATGCCGCTCGTCGAAAAACCAGCCCGGTGCCAGCGTGGTCACCTCACTCACCGACTGCTCAAGCAGGTTGAGAAAACGGGCGTAGTCTCCCTGCCGCAAGAAATAGAGCGCGGCAGAGTAGTAGTGATGGGCACGCCCCTGGGCAATGGTCACAGGATCAGCCCCAAAGTCACCGGCATTGTCACAAGCCCGCAGCAGGTCGCGCAGCGACTGCTCACGACGCTCGGCCGATTTGCGGGTCTGCCCACCAAAGCTCTGGGTGTGGAAGCGATAGCGCCCCAGCAGCTCGGGGATAAAGTCGAGGGTTCCCGGGTTGAGAGAGAGATTCAGAATATGCCAGGGGTAATCGAGGATGATCTTACACCCCTCGTCGATGGCATTTTCCATCCCTTCATAGCGCCGAAACATGATGGAGCTGGCATTGACGAATACCCCGAAGCGGATCAGCGCCTCCCGTGTCATGACAGGTTCGAGATAGCGAGCATTGTAATAATCGCGGGTGAAGAGTTTGATCCGTGCCCCTGTCTCATCATCAAACATCTCGGCTTCGTGGTAGCAGAGGGTGCAACCCGGGTGTGCATCCAGATACTCGGCCTGGCGCCGCAGCTTGTCCGGCAGGGCCAGATCATCCCCATCCACATAGGCGAGATAGTCACCCCTTGCCTCTGCAAGCAGCCGCTTCTGGGTCTTGGCCAGCCCCATGTTCTGTTCGTTCTGCAGAATGCGCAGTGTCGACCACTGCCGCGCCAGCCGCTGCAAGATAGCCCAGGAGTCATCACTCGAGCCGTCATCGATGGCGATCACCTCAAACTCGAAATCCGTTTGCTGCTCGAGCAGGCTGAGCAGGCAGGGTTCGATGAAGCGCGCCAGATTGTAGACAGGCACCAATACGCTGACTTTCATAGGGAAATCCAAGAGAAGATGAGTAGAAAAGAAGCGGATGGGAGAAAATGGGCAAGGCTACCGCACGGTCCCTGTCAACCCTTCCCCCCTCTCTGTCAGGTTTTACTGCAAGAGATATGCCTGACCAAGCTAATCCATTGAAGCTGCGGGATTTATGTGAGCCACACCCGATTATTCATGCTGGGCGAGGCCACGGCTGCAAACGTGCAGCATGTCGATGCCATCCCAGTGCCACTCGAATGCCAACGCCTGTCCCGGCGCCACCACCCGATCGATGCGGCAGGCGGGCGCATTCGGCAAGGCATCCTCAAGCTGCGCCTTGTGTGCACCGACCCAGACACAGGTCTGCATATCCCACGGCTGCAACAGCAGCTCATTCAGGCTATCGGCCACAAACTCGGCGACTGTACCTCCTCCGACGTGTGCGAGCCGCAGGGAGGCGGCCGGAGTCAATAAGGTGACACCCGGGAATGCGCTCAGCTGCATCTCACCGTCCAGGGCGGCATTTTGTTGACTGTGGATGAGCCGCTCCATCACCAGAGCGGGATCGTCGGCAAAGGGAGCAAACAGGGCCTGTAGAAGTCGGCGGCGCAACTCGTCGTCGGGCTCGCCCAGCCAGCAGAGGGTGGTGGGGGAGGCGCAGGCCTGCTGATTGAAACGGGTACAGTCCTGCTGCAGGGCCCCCAGGGTCTGTTGCCAGCCCACAGCATCCAGCCCGGCCAGCCAGTGGCTGTCTAGCACTGCCATGGAGCGGCGATCCGGAAATACCACTTCCTGTGCACTTGGGGAGAGAGGAATGGCCCGCACCTGGCGGATGGTCTCGTCGCCGCCCCAGATGATGCGCAGCCGGCAGCGGGCCGACAACCAGCTGGTGATGCCTTCGTCGTGGCCATAGCGAATGAAGCGGGTGCGCATGGCGATCCCCTGCCACTCAACCTGGCTGAAGAGGTCGTTCAGTATGGCCAGCATGGCCTCCTGCACCGGATCGCGGCGTGACGACAGCCGCACCACGCAGGGATTGCCCATCAGCAGGGCCATCAACCAGGAGTAGAAGGCCACAGTTGGCACGTTGGAGGGCACCAGGTGAAACGTGACCCCCATCGGTCCCCGTCCCTGCAGCCGCTGCCGCTCTCTGGCCAGCTGGCGCGGCCGCAGCCAGAAGCCGAACGCTGCCAGATCAGGATGACGCCGCCCCTCCTGTTGCAGCCGTGCCGACAGGACCGCCACGAAGTCGCAGATGACGGGAGCAAAACAGGGTAGCGGCTGCGGGCAGAAGGTCTGCCAGCTGGCAGCCGGTGCCACGAAGCTGACGTCGGGCCCCGTCAACCAAAGCCCCTCTGCCGCCTGCGGCGGCGTCACTGGAAGGTGTCGCTGCATCCCCTCACCTCGGCGCCTTGCTGGCGCCCTGATACCTGAAAATAACGGCCATGGCGGCCACAGGGGCAGTCATCCTCCCCCAGCAGCACGCCGAGATCCTCGGTCAGCAGGCTGTGGCCAGGATAACTGCCGGGAATGGCGGAGAGCACCTGCAACAAACCGGGCTGACCGACCCCGAGTGGCTGATGGGTGAGCGGATCGCGCACCTGCAGATCGGCAAACACGGGGGCATGCAGATGCCCCTGCTCGCACTCGACGAAGATGGATCCCACCTGCTCCACCATGCCATAGAAGTTGTGTACCCGACCCAGCCCCAGCTGCTCGCGGCAGCGCGCCTTGAAGGCGGGATTGTCCACCGCCAGATGCTGCAGCTTCTTCCAGCCGCCGCTGTGAAACAAAATGCCCTGCTCAAACGGCATGTGCAGTCCGCGCTCGCGCAGGGGCTCCAGCAGGCATTGCCAGACCATGAAGGTAAAGCCGAACAGCAACACAGGCTGACCGGCGTATTTGTCGCAAAACGCCTCTATCACCGGCCAGTTGGGCCGCATCTGCTCGTCGAGGGCATAGGTGTGGTCCCGGCCGAGGAAGGAGAGCCCCAAGGCGCCTGCCCCGCGCGCCGAAAAGCCGTTGCGGTTCTGGATGAGGGCGGGCTGCTCCACCAGCAACATGGGCAGACGCTGCTTGCCGACAAACTCCTGCAGTATCTTCACCAGCACCTTGCTCTGCAAAGCTGCGGTCTCCCGATCCAGCACTATCCGTGACGGCGCCCCCGTGGTGCCCGACGAGGTGAGCACCTTGAACACCTCGGCCTCGGGCACGCTCTGCCACTGAGCCAGCTTGAACAGCCGGGCCGCCAGATAGGGCAGAGCGCCATAATCGGCAGCCTCTGCCGTCCAGCCGAAGGCATGCAGCACATTGGCATAAGGGGTGCAGTGCTCGACATGGTGACGGGTCAGGGCATTGAGCCGCGCCAGCAACAGCGCCTGTTTGGCGGCCTGGGGCAGGTCGAAGATGGGGGCGGCCAGCAAGCTTTCCATCACGCCTCCTCCGCTAGTCTGGTCAGGGCGGCATAGTCAATCTTGTGGTTGGCGGTGCGCGGCAGCTGTGCCACCTGTATCACCCGCACCGCCCGTGGCGGTGCCTGCAACCACTGCGCCAGCTCACGCTGCAAGCCGTCAGCCGTCAGTTCGTCATGGGGTTCGACGACCACCAGCAGGCTGTCATCACGCCCGCCACAAGCCCCCGACCAGCCCCAGTGATGGAGCTGGCTCTCGACCTCTGCCAAGCTGATCCGCTTGCCGAACAGCTTGAGAAAACGACTGAGACGGCCGCAGATGTAGTAGCGGCCAGCCTCGTCACTGCGAGCCAGATCGCCGGTGGCCAGCTCCTGCAGCAGGGCGCCCTGCACCAGATCCTCGACGGTAGTGGCATAGCCCAGCATGACGTTGTCACCGCGATAGACCAGCTCACCCTCCCCGGGCTTGCCCCCCTCCAGTTCGCGCAGGGAGAAGTGGCCGCCGGGAATGGCGCGGCCGATGGCATCCGGATGGGTGGCCACCTCGTGCGCCGCCAGCCAGGCCATGCGGGCCGTCGCCTCTGTCTGGCCATACATGACGAAGAAACGGCGCCCCAGCCGCAGAGCCTGCTCGGCAAACTGCTGCGCCAGCGCGGGTTCGAGTCGCCCCCCCGCCTGGGTCAGGGTCTGCAGGGAGGGATAACGGGCCCAGTCAAAGCGCAGCCGGGCCAGCATCTGATAGGTAAAGGGCACCCCGGCAAAACTGCTCACACCGTGCTGCTCGACCTGCTGCCAGAAGTCGCGCTCCAGCACGCTCCCCTCGCTCTGCACCAGGGAGGCGCCCACCAGCAGATGGCTGTTGAGCACCGAGAGGCCATAGGAATAGAACAGCGGCAGACTGGTGATGGCTCGTTCAGTCATCGTCAGCGCTAGGTAGTCAGCGATGGAGGACGCGTTGGCCGCCAGATTGCGACCCGAGAGGCGCACCCACTTGGCACTGCCTGTGCTGCCCGAGGTAGGCAGCAACACCGCCAGCTCGGGGTGCAGCAGTGGGCTGGTATCCCTGAGACGGATCAACTCCCCTTCTTCATTTACCCGGCAGGTCACTGCGAACTGCTGGCAGCTGGCATCGTGCTGGCTCGAAGGGAGAGCGGGATCCGCCAGCATCACCGCATGTCCCAGCCTGAGCGCGGCCAGATAATGCAGCAGATGGGAAGTGCGGGTGAAGAAGGGCAGATAGACGAGGCTGCGCTCACTCGGGTAAGTCGCCGCCACTTGTGTCACCCGCTGTGCCAGCTCGCCGTAGGAGAGCCAGCCATCCAGCGGATCCAGCCAGGCCGGCGCCGGGTTATCCTCATGCAGATGAGCGAGTAGAGGATGGAGTTGCTTCATCAGACCAACATGCCTCCATCCACGCCTATGACCTGACCGGTCACGTAACTCGACAGGTCGGAGGCGAGGAACAGCGCTACCTTGGCCACCTCGTCCGGCGTGCCGATCCGCCCCATGGCGATGCTGGCGAGACGCTCGGCGAACTTCTGGTCAGGGATGGCACGCGCCATCTCGGTATCGATGAAGCCGGGGGCTATGGCGTTGACCCGGATCTGGCTGGTGGCCAGCTCCTTGGCCAGCGACTGGGTGATGCCGATCACCGCCGCCTTGCTGCCGGCATAGCTGCTCAGCCCGGCGGCGCCCACCCGTCCCATCAGGGAAGCGAGATTGATGATGCTGCCGCCACCGCTGCGCTGCATCAGGCGGGCGGCGTACTGGCTGCAATAGACAACGCTGAAAGCATTGTGGCTGAAGGTCTGCTCCAGCTGCGCCTGATTGACCATGCCGAGCAGCCCCTCTTCCAGTATCCCGGCATTGTTGACCAGTACATCCAGCTGACGTGTCCGGGCAAACAGCTGCTGAAAGGCCTGCTTGACCGCCTGCGGCTCGGCCACATCGAAACAGAGCGGCTGGCAGGTGACACCGAACTCGGCGCCGAGGGCAGCCGCCAGCTGACTCATGGCCGCTTCATCGCGGCCCCCCAGCCAGAGCTCTGCCCCCTGTGCGGCAAACTGGCGAGCGATGGCGAGGCCAATCCCGCGCCCGGCGCCCGTGATCAGTACCCGCTTGCCCTGCAACAGCCCCTGCATCAGAGGGCGACCCCGTATTTGGCGAGGATCTCCCGCGCCTTGGCGACCGAGCTCATGTCGATGATGTCATCGGTATCGAGCAGGACGCCGTAGCAATCCTCCAGCTGGGCTATCAGGCCCATGTGGGCGACGGAGTCCCACTGGGGAATGCTGTTGTAAGCCAGCCCGTCGCTGACGGTGCCGACGTCTATGCCGAGGGCATCGGCAAAAACCTGTTCCAACGCTGTAGTCATCTGAAAAATCTCCGTAGCCGTTCACGGGCGGCATAATAATCGGCGGGTTGCAGTTCAAGGGCGAGAAAGTCGCCCTCCTCCCCATGTTGGCGATAACCCAGCTGCTCGTTCAGGCGCAGGGCGGCGCCATTGCCCGCGCGCACCAGGGTGCGGATGCAGCCGAGCTCGAAGGCATCGAAACCCTGATCGAGCTGGGACAGGGCGGCGGCAACGGCCAGCATGGGATGGCGCACGCTGGAGGTGCCCAGATAGAGGCCCGCATCGGCCACCGGCTGACCTTGCAATGGCTGGCGCGCTTCCCCCTTCAGATTGACGTAGCCTGCCCGCTGACCCCGACACCAGAGCACCCAGTGCTGCTGATCCGGCCGCTCACGGCTGCTGGCAAACCACTGCCGCTGCTGGCGGGGAGAGATGAGCGCCTGTTCGACCATCTGCAGCCGTACCTCATCCTGATTGCGCCAGCGCCTCAGTGTGGGCAAGTCCCACGGCTGAACCGGGCGCAGCTCGACACCATAACTCATGCTCAATACCACCCACTTCCCATCACTTGCCCATGTTATCGACCATAGCAGGGCGATTCCGTAGCAAAGCTCAATAATATAAGATGAAAACTCGGTATAATCTCAAAAATAATCAAAGAGTTGTCAGCAATTATCCGGACGGGGATGCCAGATCCCGTCCCTCAGGGAGAGAGCACCATGGCCATCGCCATCATTCCGGCCCGGGGCGGCAGCAAGCGCATTCCCCGCAAGAATATCCGCCCCTTCTGCGGCCAGCCCATGCTCGCCTACGCCATTCAAGCGGCCAGGGCAGCAGGCTGCTTCAGCCGAATTGTGGTCTCCACCGATGCTGAGGAGATCGCCGACCTGGCCCGCCAACTCGGCGCCGAGGTGCCCTTCCTGCGCCCCGCCAGCCTGGCCGACGATCATACCGGCACCACCCCAGTGGTGATCGATGCCATCCGGCGACTCGACGATCTCGGCATGCAGGCGGAATACTACTGCTGCATCTATGCCACAGTGCCTCTCATTCAGGCCAGCGATCTGAGCGCCGCCCACGACCGCCTGCTCGCCAGCCAGGCGCCCTTCGTCTACACGGTGGCCGAATTCGGCTTCCCCATCCAGCGGGCGGTGCGCATGGACGAACAGGGCAGAGTCAGCCCCTTCTGGCCGGAGCAGATGGCGCAACGCTCTCAGGATTTGGAGCCCGCCTACCAGGATGCCGGCCAGTTCTACTGGGGTAGCCGCGCAGCCTGGCTGGGGGGGATCAGCCCGGTGGGTGGGGAAGGGATCGGCCATATTCTGCCAAGGCACAGGGTGGTCGACATAGATACGCCGGAAGACTGGCACCTGGCCGAACTGCTCTATCGGGTGCTGAGCCAGGATGGCGTTTAACGTCGCCTTCCGGCTCGATGCAGGAGCCGAAATCGGGCTGGGCCACCTGATGCGCTGCCTGGCCATCGCCGATCGGCTACGGGCGGCGGGGGCCGAGTGCCACTTCCTCTGCCACGACTTGCCCGCGCATCTGCTGCCGCTGCTGCATGCCCATCACCACCACTCTCTGACCACACAGGACGACGCCGGCCCCCTGCCCCAACTACAGCCCGATTGGCTGGTGTTTGATCACTACCAAATTGACCACATGGTCGAACAAAAACTGGCGGTCCACTGTGGCCGCTTGCTGGTGATCGACGATCTGGCCGATCGCCCGCACCACTGCCAGTTGCTGCTGGATCAGGGACCACTGCGCACAGCCGCCGATTACCAACCGCTGATCCCGGCCGATTGCCGACTATTGCTGGGCACCGACTATGCCCTGTTGAAGCCCGCCTGTCGCCAGCTGGCACGTCAACAAACCAGCCCGTGGCAGCGAGGCCTAATCTGCTTCGGCGGTGCCGACCCGGCCAGTGCCTGCCTCACCACCCTCAACAGCCTGGCCCGCTTGCCCTGGGCGCGAACCATCCAGTGGACCCTGGTGGCAGGCGGCGCCAACCCCTTCTGGCCCGAGCTGGAGCAGAGGGTGGCCGAGCTGTCCGAGCTCAAGATCGCGCTGCTGCGCCAGAGCGATCAGATGGCGCAGTTGATGAATCAGCACGACTTCGCCATCGGCGCTGCCGGCGGCATGACCTGGGAGCGGGCCTGTCTCGGCTTGCCGACCCTGGCAGTGCCCATCGTCGACAACCAGCAGTTCAACGACGAAGTGATAGCCCGCTTCCAGCTGGCCGAACGGCTGACGCTGGACGAGCTGGCCGAGCCGGCACAGCTCCTGCAGGCCTTGCAGCAACTGGAGCGACAGGCTGATGACTATCGCCAGCGCGGCCAGCAACAGGTGGATGGCCTGGGGCTGGATCGCCTCACCGCCTGGCTGCTGCCCCAAGCCGATTATCAACTGATACCTGACGGCCAGCAGTGGCGGTTCCAGCAGGATGACAGACTTCTGCTTACCCTGACCCTGTGCGGCCCGCAGCTGGTATGGCAGGCCCATCCGTCACTCACGCCAGAGCAATGGCAAGAGCTGGCACACCGCTTGCAAACAATTTTCTCCCAATTTCCCCTCTATCTTGCCGAGCCACCCAAGATAGCGCCCCCTGCCCCCTGGCAGCCGGCGCCGCAAGGCTGGCAACTTGGCACAGGAGCCTGACCACAGATGCAGATCGCCCATCAATCCATAGGCCCGGCGCAGGCGCCCTACGTGATCGCCGAACTCTCGGCCAACCACAACGGCAACCTGGAACGCGCGCTGGCCATCATGACAGCCGCCAAGGCGACCGGGGCCAGTGCGGTCAAACTGCAGACCTACAGACCCGACACCATCACCCTCAGAAGCGATCGGCCCGAGTTCCAGATCCACGGCGGCCTGTGGGATGGTCACAGCCTGTATGACCTCTATGAGTGGGCGCACACGCCGTGGGAATGGCATCAGGCCCTGTTTGCCAAGGGGCGCGAGCTGGGGTTGACGGTGTTCAGCAGCCCGTTCGATTTCAGCGCGGTGGATCTGCTGGAATCTCTCGACTGCCCGGCCTACAAGATTGCCTCCTTCGAGCTGGTGGATCTGCCCCTCATTCGCTACGCCGCCCAGACCGGCAAGCCGCTCATCATGTCCACCGGCATGGCCAACGAGGCCGAGATCGCCGCCGCCGTCGATATGGCGCTCAAGCATGGCAGCGGCCAGCTGGCGCTGCTGCACTGCGTCAGCGGCTATCCGGCGCCCGCGGCCGAATACAACCTGCGCACCATCCCCATGCTGCGCCAGCGCTTTGGCGTCGAGGTGGGGCTCTCCGATCACACCCTGGGATCAGCGACCGCCATCGCCGCCACAGCGCTCGGGGCGACCCTCATCGAGAAGCACTTCACCCTGGCCCGCGCCGACGGCGGACCGGACTGCGCCTTCTCCATGGAGCCTGCCGAACTCACCGAGCTCATTGCCTCGGTCAACACCGCCCATGCGGCGCTCGGGGTGGCCGACTACCAGCTCACCCAGAGCGAGCAGGGCAACCGCGCCTTTCGCCGCTCCCTCTATCTGGTCAAAGATATTACGGCCGGAGAGGCGCTCACCGCCGCCCACATCAAGTCGGTGCGTCCTGCCCTCGGCCTGCCTCCCGCCGATTACGATCGACTCATCGGCAAGCGGGTCAGTCGCGACATGGCAGCCAATCAGCCGCTGAGCTGGGAGTGGATAGACAAAAATGAGTGATGAACTGTTCGCCCAGCACGGCAGGCTTATCCGCCAACGCTGGCCCGCCCTCTGGCCCCGCCTGCTGGCGCAGGACGTGGAGAGCATCCAGGCCGAGCTGACCGAAGGGCTGGGCTCGACCCTCAGCATCGACGGCATCCAGCTCACCAGTCGTCATGACAGGGTGAAAGAGGCCGAGCTACAGGCTGCCAGCCTGCCCGAGGTGGCCGTGCTGCACCTCTACGGCACCGGGCTCGGCGATCTGCCGCGCGCCCTGCTGGGCCGCTCCAGCCTCAAGCGGCTGGAAGTGAAGATCATGAATGGCGCCCTGTTTGCCCTGGTGCTGCGGCTGCTGGATCAGCAGGACTGGCTGGCTGATTCCAAGGTCGAACTGATGATGGCAGGGGACGAGAGCGAGATCCGTCTGCCCTTCTTCGCCCTGCCGCCCGAGTTGCTGCTGGTGGAAGACGCCGCAGCCCGTATCCGGGACCGGCTGGTAAGCGAGATAGAGCTGCCGTTTGCCAGCGCCAGGTTCGATGCCGAGCATCCGGCTGTCACCCACCGGCTGGCCGAAAACCGCGAGCTGCTGACGAGCGATGGCGACGTGGCCAGCCTGTTCGGGCTTGCACGAGGCAAACATGCCCTGATCGTCGCCAGCGGCCCGACCCTGCAAACCAATATGGCCACCTTGCAGACCCAGTTGCAGACACGGCGTCAGGATTATCTGCTGATCAGCGTCGATACTGCGCTGGCATTTCTGCTGCGCCACGGCATCCGGCCAGACATAGTGGTCACCATAGATGATGCCATCCACGGCAGCCGGTTGCCCGCAGACCAATCGGCCCAGACTACCCTGGTCTACTACCCCACTGTGCCGACGGCCGCGCTGCTGGCCTGGCAGGGGCCGCGCAAGGCAGCCTACTCCCGCAGTCCCATGTACCAGACGCTGAGGCAGGAGATCCCTAAGGGAAGCCTGCACTCGGGCGGCAGCGTGATCCACCCCGCCGTCGACCTTGCCGTGCAGATGGGCTGCCAGCAGGTCATTCTGCTGGGAACGGATTTTGCTTTCCCCGGCGAGCTCACCCACTCCGGATGGGCGGATGGTGCACTCGGCCCCACTGCCAGCCAGGCACTCAGCTGGACCCTCGACGGGCACGGTCGCCGGGTCAAGACCAACCCGAACTTCTCCGCCTATCGCACCGAACTTGAGCGATACATAGCGCGCCATCCCGAGGTACATTTCTGGAACAGCAGCCGGGAAGGGGCCGAGATAGCGGGCTGCAGCTACCACCCGGAGTACCTGTCATGAGTGATAGCCTGATAACCCGCATCAGGGCGCTGGCACACCAGTTCCGGCTGGGGCAGTCGCTTGTCGCGAGCCAGATCCTGCCCGGTTTGCTGCAGGAGGCTCTCACAGAACGAGGCTCCTTGCCTCCCGAGCTGATAGCCGCCCTGCTCCGCAGCCAGGAGCGGCAAGACTGGCTCGGGCTGGCCGATTACCTCGAATATGAGCTGGTGCATACCCTGACAGCCCCTTCCGCCCCCACCACAGCAGGAGATGTTTCATGATCAAGGCTATTTCCAATGCCTCCGACGAGGAGCTGTCTCGTCGCCAGACGTTCAGCGAGCTATTGCGCGCCAGCCCGCTGCCCCCGGCCGAGCTGCAGAACAATCTGGGCCTCTACCTCAAGCGCCAGTCGCTCTCCCGCATTCTGTTCATGCATGAGCTCTACCAGAAGATCATTCCGGTACACGGCGTCATCATGGATTTCGGTACCCGCTGGGGTCAGAACCTGGCGCTCTTCTCCTCGTTTCGCGGCATGTATGAGCCCTACAACTACAATCGCAAGCTGGTGGGATTCGATACCTTCAGCGGCTTCCCCTCCCACGCACCGCAGGATGGATCGGATGCGGCCATCCAGCCGGGCGCCTACGGCGTCACACCCGACTATGAACAGCACCTGGCGCAGCTGCTCGCCGCCCATGAAGCAGAAAGTCCGCTGGGCCATATCGTCAAGCACGAGCTGGTAAAGGGGGATGTGACCGAGACGCTGCCCGCCTATCTGGCCCATCAGCCGGAAACCATGATAGCGCTGGCCTATTTTGACTTTGATCTCTACGAACCGACCCGCCGCTGTCTCGAGCTCATCAAGCCGCATCTCACCAGGGGTTCGGTACTGGCCTTCGATGAGCTGAACTGGCCCGCCTTTCCGGGGGAAACCCTGGCCCTCAAGGAGGTGCTGGGGCTGGATCGCTACGCCATCCGCCGCACCCCGCACAACCCGGGGCCGGCTTATCTGGTGATCGAGTAATCCGGCTCAGGGCTGAGGCGACGCAACAGCCCTGCTTCCAGCAGCATGCTGGCCAGTGGCGCCACCCGCCAGAAAGGCACCTTGATGGTCTCGGCGATCTCGAACAGGGTCAGCTGGCCATCGCTGTAGGCCAGCAGATTCATCATCTCCCTCACCTGCCAACCGGAATAGCGGGTCGACAGATCCGGATAGAGACCCCGTTTGCCCAGCTGGGGCTCTCCCAGCACTGTCACCTCGCAACGCTCATCCAGTTCCAGACACTCGATGGCCCGGCGCAGCGCCAGGAAGCCGCCCGCCAGACCGGCAGGGGTTACCAGCGAGAGATCATCCAGCGAGGTGTGGTACTCGGCATAGCAGCCATATTTGCTGCGCATCAGGGTAGTGACCGGCAGATCGATGCCGGGGGCGCACAGCTGGCGCTCGTTGGAGCCTCGCTCCAGGAAGCTGTAAGCCTTGTAACCCGGCGCCAGGTGGCCCAGCACATGGCGGCCGATGCGATCGGCCAGGCTGTTGCCCTGGCGTGAGGGCAGGAAGGAGTAGCTGCGCTCATCGCCCAGGCAGGTCAGGTTGAAACCGGCCAGGGTGTGCTGCTTGAGGTGGTCCAGATGGCGGGAGAGGTAGACGATGGCCCCCAGGGTTTCGGGCACCAGCATCAATCGATAGCTGTAACGGCGCTTTGGCAAGGAGGCTAGCCAGGCCATCAGGAAGACACCGACGCAGGGGCCTGACAGCTCGTTGTTGGCCATGGAGGGGTGACAGGTGTAGCTGGACAGCAGAATCTCCTGCTCGCTCTCTCCCGGCAGTACCCAGTCGCCATAAGTGAGCGAGCCGGGCGCCAGGCTGGCGTCGATCACCACCTCATAATCCCCCTCCGGCAGCGCCTCACGCACCTTGTGCGGCAGGCAGAAGCCCCAGCGACGCTTGTAGTAGGAGGTGACATAAGGGATGGCATCCGGCATGTCGGGCAAGGAGTGCAGATGAGGCTGCAGTTCGGCCAGGGATAGGGTGCAGCGCACCGGCTCCGAGTAGCCCACCAGATGCAGGTTGTGATCCTTGAAATCCACCACCTTGCGACCGTCCGGCCCCACTATGTAGGCCTGCCGTACGTTCCACTCATCGGGCACTGTCCAGTCGAAACATTCGGTGCCGCTGGCCACCTCCCTGATCTGCAGATCAGGCAGGCAGTGCTGGCGGATCAGGGCCAGAGTCTGGCGCACGCCATCACCGGTCAGGCTGCGGTTGAGGGGGAACAGCAGGGTCAACAAGCGATGCAACTGCTCGCCCAGCTGAGCCTGATCATCCCAGTCCACAGGGAGGTAGCCAGTATTGTGTGGAGAGGTCATGCGGGCTCCTCGATCAATTCGACTATATGGCCAAGGGGGCTCAGGAAAAACTGGACGTGGGCACCGCCAAAGGCGATGGCCGGCTGGCTGGGACCAAGGGGAAGGTGACGCTGATCTCGCAGTCTGGCGGCACTCTCAGCGAGGCAGGGCACCCGATAGGCCAGATGATTGATGACGTTGCGCCGGGTCTTGAGCACCTGGGTCACAGGACTATCCTCTGTCGCCGGCGCCACCAGCTCGTAGCAAAGTCCGCCCTCATCGTGCACGAACTGCACCCATACCTTCTGCAAAGGATCTTCCACCGCCACCGAGAAGCGGCTCAGCCCCAGCACCTCCCGGCAATAGGCCTCACCGCTGGCGAGATCCGGCACCACCAGACCTATATGGTCAAATTGCATGAGAAGCTCCTCCTGCCCGGATCAGGGCGTATGGCGCCGTCGCCACCAGCTCACTGGCGGCCAGGATGAAATCGCGGCAGGACACGGCCCAGACCGGCACTCGCTGGCACAGGGTCTGATGCCAGGCGCCCCTTTCCTGCAGCAAGGCCACCAGCCGGGAGAGGTCGATCTCGCTGGCCAGCGCCAGATCCCGCACATAGTAGTCGGCCTGCCAGTCGCGCAAGGCGCCGGCAACGCACACCTGTCCCTCGAACAGTTTGTGATAGCGATAGGACACGGCCAGCCGTTGCTCCACATAGTGGGTGAAGGTGATCCTGTCTGGATGACAGCCCAATCCCAGCAACCAGCCATCCTGCTCCGCCAGCCAGCCAAACGGGCTCTCCTGACCGAAGCAGTCGTGACACTCCCGGGCCGCAAGCTCGGCCCCGTGGGGGCCACTGATGGCAAAGCTGAAGATGGGATCCAGCGTTCGGGTGACGCCGTCACGCTGCCTGAATACCTCCGTCATCAGCCCCACCTTGCTCGGGGTGGCTGCCGGGTCGAAACACTCGCCCGCCATTGGGCTGTAGGTGAAGGTCGGCACCAGCAGATCCCCCGCCAGCCACTGCTCCAGGTGCATCCAGAAGGTGGCTATCCCCTGGGCATTGCCCATACCGGGAAACTGGGCCACGACCATGGCATCCGAGTGCACCATGAGGGCGCTCCCCTTGGGGATCCCCAGCTCGCTCAGCGCCTGTTCGATGGCCTGTTTCACTCGGCAACCCCTTTGCGCAGCAGAGCCTGTCTGATGTCGGCCAGACTCTTCAGCTCGGCCAGCTCCTGCGGCTCGAACCGCACGGCAAAGTGCTGCTCGATGAGCAGCAGCAGATTGAAGTGTCCCAGGGAGTCCCACTCGGGAAAGCTGCCGAGGCCGAGGGCGGCCTGCTCGTTGATGCTGGCCTGGGGAAATTGCTGGCGAACCAGCGCGATGAGGTCATTCATTGGCATAAAACTCCAGAAACGGGAGAGAAAGAGAGGGGAGATCCAGGCAGAGGAACATCTCGTCCGCCAGCGGCGTCAATCCCGCTGGAGTGGTTATCGGCCGGGTCGGCAGGGTCGCCAGAAAATCCCGCGCCGGCTGGTTGCGATCCGTGGGCACCATGCTTATCACCAGTTGGTCAACGCCTTTTGCCATCAGTCGAGCAGCCACTTGCGCCAGCAGCCAGTGTTCGAAGCCTCGCCCCAGCACCCGACAGCTGATGGCCAGGGTATCGAGCAGCACGGCCCCCTCATTGAGGGGGCGTAGCACCAGCAGGGCCGTCATGCCGTGATCGGCAAACTTGTCCCGCAGCGAGGCCAGCCAGACCTCGCCCTGCGTACTGGCAAGCTGTGCCAGCTCACCCGCCTGATAACGCCGGGCGGAGAGATTGAACTGGTTGGTCTTCTGGCTCAGCTGCTCGGCCCGCAGCTGGGTGCTTTGGGAGAGCGGCTGCCAGCTCGCCCGCAGCCCCAACTGTTGCAAGAAGGCCTGTTCGTCGCCCAGTTGCTGGCGCACTGCATTCGCCTCTGCCTGTGCCTGATAGGAGCCTTGGCGCAAGCCGTCATCCCGGCTCTGGTGGCGGCTTTGCAGCTCGGCGAGCGTCATCAGCGCATCGGGCCAACCCCAGATCTCGGCGGGGGGTGTGATGACGGTGACCTCGGGGCAATTGGCACGCACCTCGGCACGCTCCAGCTCGCTGTCATCCCAGAACACCAGACTGTCCAGCCCCACATTGAGCCGCGCGGCCAGGCGCCGCAGGCCGGCTGACTTGGACTCCCAGCCAATCTCGGCCGCGGCTATGTGCTGGCGCTCAAGCACCATGCCCTGGTGCTGATCGAACAGCCGCCACACATCGTCGGCCAGATTCTTGGAGCAGAGCGCCAATATGACGCCCTGCCCATGCCAGTAAATGGCCGCCTGCTGGAAGGCCTGATAGAGACGACCCACCCCATCCTGCCCCAGCAGGACGCCACCCACGCCATCTTCGCCGACCACGCCACCCCAGAGGGTATTGTCGCAATCGAGCACCAGCACCTTGTGAGCTGGCCTGTGCAGCCGCTGCAGCAAGGGGGCAATCCACTGCGCCAGACTGGCCAACCCGGCCATGGAGAAGGGGCAGGACATCAGATAGTGATTGCGGTTGTCGAAACAGTGGTGGCGACCCTGCTGTTGCAACCAGAGTGGCAAATGCAGGTCATCCAGGCCGGGATGCTGCCGCCGCAAATGGGCAAGCTGACGCTCACATTCATGGGCCAGACAGGCAAGCGCTGAGGGCGCAGCCCCAAATACGGAGACAGGGGAACGACTGCAGACCCCGACCAGCAGGTGATCCTGCGGCCGACGCTGCAAACGCTGTTGCAGGGGCTGACAGAGTGATGTGACGAAGGCGGCCACAGCCAGCTGTTGCGCCTCTTGTGCCAAACCGCTCCACGCTACCAGCGTCTGTGCCGGCACCAGATCTTCCCACAGCCAGATGATGATGTGAGTCTGGGGGGCAACCGCTTCAGATGGATTCATCAGGGTTTGCAGCCACTGCCCATGGGGCGCGACCTGTACCTCGCCATGGACAGCCAGCGACCGCCAGGCCAGATTGCCCGGCATCAAGAATGAACTGCCACTGAGATGAATCGTCGTCATGACTTCCCCTGCTCCGCTATCGGCGCCATCCAGATTGCAATAGCATGGCTGGATCGTCTTTGATCTTCCCAAAAAATAAAAGCCTTTTCAGCCACTTGGTCAGTAATTGATGCTGACGTAGGGCACCTCTTCCACCTGCCACAACTGCTTGAGGAAGACGGTCAGCACAAAGAAGAAGTTGGCCAGCAGGTTGGCGAAGCGATAGAGGATGGGATCGAAGCGGACGCCGCTCTCTTCGAGGCGTACCAGCAGCCGCACCACCTTCTTGCTGCCGCAGCGGCACAGGTGCAGGGTGGGGATGGGCTGCGGGCCACGAGGCAAGACAAAACCCGTGACCCGGCCGCGGCTCGCCTCGTTGTAGTGGTCATACCGCGTTTTCAACCACGCCAGATCCTCTTCAAAAATACCGAGCTTGCCCCGTACCGAACCGTTGAGGTTGTAGATGAGTCGCTGCAGGGCCCCCAGGTCGGCCACCATCTCGCGGGTCTCCTCTTCCGCAGGCAGCTGGGCGAGCACGGCCCCCACCTGACAGCAAAGCTCATCGGTGGCTATCTCGTAATCACACTGGAACTGGGTTTCGAAGATGAAGGGGTAGCAGAGCTCGCGCTTGTCTCTTGGCTTCTTGGGATTCGGGTTCATGGGCTGACCGGATTGGAAAAAGAGCCAGTTTGCCAGCCCCCGGAGGAGCTGGCAAACGGCAGCTTATGGCTTGAACCGGGCGATGGCGGCTCAGACGCTCTTGCTGGCGGGCTCGGTCGCAGGCTGGAACTGGCCTATCATTCGCAGCGCCTCCAGCATCCGCTGGTTGAAGCTGGTAAAGCTGTTGACCTGAGCCGGTTCGTTCTGGCCACGGGCCGCCAGCACCGCAGGTGTCAGCGCCTGCTGTTGCGATTCCGGCAGCAGGGTATCCGCCTGTTGCTGTACCTGATTCAGCTTGGGCAGGTAATCCGCCAGCGGCTTGAGGAGATCCTGCAGGGAGCTGGCCCCCTGGTAGGTCTGGCTCAGCTTGACGCTCTGCTTGAGCTTGAGGGAGTAGGAGGCCAGCTGGCTGTCATCCAGCTTCAGCTCGCCCGCCTTCTTCAGCAAGTCCTCGAAATTGCCGGAGAAGAAGTTTCCCGCCAGATCGTCGATCCCCTTGATCAGCTTGCCGATGGAATCCATCTCGTCGCTGCTGAGATCCCCCTCCAGCGAGAAGCTGAAGCTCTGGCTCGACTTGAGGCTGAACTGACTGCCACTCTCGCTGTTCTCGGATTTGACCTGCCAGCTGTCGTTGAAGCGCAGTACCACCTTGTCCCCATCCTTGGTCTGGATCTCCAGGTATCCCTGCTGACGGCTGGCCATCTCGGCCGCTCCCATCTCGGTGGTGGAGACCTTGCCAAAGAACTCTTTTTCGAACTCCTCAAGCCCGTCCTGGATCAGCTTGTAGCTCTGATCGATGCCGGTCTTGATGTCTTCGTTCTCGGTGGCCCAGTCACCCAGCTGCTCCCTGGCGGCACCAAATCCCATGTCCACGCCCTTGCGGGCCTGTTCCATCATTTCGGTCAGGTCATCATCGGACTTGCCGTCCGCACGGGCGGCGCCAAGCCGTCCTGTGATGAACTGCAACACATTGTCTGCCACCGACTGGAAGTCGAACAGGGTCTCGGGGGTGACCACCTCCGGCTCTTTTGCCTTGGGCGCCTGATAGCGCTGACCGTTGATCTCCAGCGCAAACTGCAACGCCTGCTGTACCAGTACCTGCGCCCACTTGGGCGGTTGGTGCAAGGAGACTTCTTCCCCGCTGCTGGCCTGCTTCTCTTGTGCCTGTTGGGGTGCCTTGGGCGAAACGCCCACTCCCTTGGGTTGGGCTGAGCCCACGCCGTCGATTTGCATAATGTGTCCTCCCACCATGCCTGTAGATCAGGTATCGGCCTGACTGAACACTTCTTGACCACAAAATACTGGACAATCTGCGGCTGGCTTTTAAAATCGGGCCCCTTTGGGTGGCCTGCTGCCTTCCCCCCGATTTCGACCCGGCTCTGCCGGTGTGCATGTGAGGTATATCATGACCCAAATCCAGCAAGCTGGCGCCGACTCCCAGGCCCTGCGGACCCCCGCCGACTATCAGGCCCAGCTCGACGAAAAGCGCGAGCGACTCACCCAGCTGTTTGCCGGCTTCAATCCTCCCGCGCTGGAGGTGCATGCCTCACCCGCCGAGCATTACCGGATGCGCGCCGAATTTCGCATCTGGCACGAAGGGGATGACCTCTTCCATTGTATGTATGCCCAGGCCACCAAGGAGATCATCCGGGTCGATCACTTCCCCACCGCCAGCCTTCTGATCAACCAGCTGATGCCGGTGCTGCTGGCAGGGCTGCGCCCGCACTTTGTGCTGCGTCGCAAGCTGTTCCAGATCGATTACCTCTCGACCCAATCCGGCCAGATCATCGTGAGCCTGCTCTACCATCGCAAACTCGAAGCCGAATGGCAGCAGGCCGCCGAGACGCTGCAAGCCGATCTGCGGGCTCAGGGGTTCGACCTGCGGCTGATTGGCCGCGCCCACAAGCAGAAGATATGTCTGGGCGATGACTTCGTCATCGAGCAACTCAACGTGGCTGGCCGCCAGCTCACCTACAAGCAGGTGGAGAACAGCTTCACCCAGCCCAACGCGGCCATCAATGAGCAGATGCTGGGCTGGGCGCTAGATGTGACCAGGGGGAGCGAAGGCGACTTGCTGGAGCTCTACTGCGGCAACGGCAACTTCTCCATCGCGCTGGCCCAGAATTTCCGCAAGGTGCTGGCCACCGAGATTGCCAAGCCGAGCGTCGACTCCGCCCAGTTCAACATCGCCGCCAACGGCGTCGACAATCTGATCATACTGCGCATGTCGGCCGAAGAGTTCACCATGGCGATGCGCGGCGAGCGGGAGTTCAACCGCCTCAAGGGAGTCGATCTCAAGAGTTACCAGTGCAACACCATCTTCGTCGATCCACCCCGCGCCGGTCTCGACGATGCCACTGTCAAACTGGTGCAGGAGTACGACAACATCCTCTACATCTCCTGCAACCCTGAGACACTGCAGGCCAACATGGCGGTGCTGGGCGAGACCCACGAAGTCGCCCGCTTCGCCCTGTTTGACCAGTTCCCCTGGACCCATCACATGGAAGCCGGGGTCTATTTGAAGCGCAAGACAGGCTGATTCGACGGATCTCCACGACCGGCGTGACAACAGGGCCCAAGGGCCCTGTTTGATTAGTTATCCCGGTGCACGCCACGCGGGGAGCCGGTATGCTGGCAGGCGCGCATCCGCGCCACTGCCAGGGTGTCACGCCACAATGCAACGCATTCTTTTTGTTGAAGATGATCCCGAAATAGGCCAGCTAATCAGCAGCTGGCTTGCCCGCCACGACATCGACGTGCTGCTGGAACCCAGAGGCGACATGGCACTTGCCAGAATCGAAGCCGAGCAACCAGACCTGGTGCTGCTCGACATCATGCTGCCTGGACAGGATGGCCTCTCCCTGTGCCGGGATCTGCGGCCGCGCTTCAAGGGCCCCATCGTCATGCTCACCTCCCTCGACAGCGACATGAACCAGATCCTCAGCCTGGAGCTGGGAGCCAACGACTACATCCTCAAGACAACGCCGCCCCCTGTGCTGCTGGCCCGGCTGCGGGTCCAGTTCCGCCAGCAGGGACAGGCACCGCAAGCAGCCGTGGCCAATACGCCGCCCCAGCGCCTGCAGTTCGGCCGCTTGAGGATCGACGGGCCGGGCCGGGACGTTCGGCTCGATGGCGACAGCATCCCTCTCTCCACCGCCGACTTCGACCTCTTGTGGGAGCTGGCCTGCCATGCGGGCCAGATCCTGGGACGGGAGGCGCTGTTTCGCAGCCTGCGTGGCCGCGACTACGACGGCCAGGATCGCAGCATGGATGTGGCCATCTCCCGCCTGCGCCGCAAGCTGGGGGATGACAGCAACAACCCGACCCGCATCAAGACGGTGCGCCAGAAAGGCTATCTGCTGGTGCCCCACGCCTGGGAATAATAGGGTCATCCGCCACTGACCACGGGAGAGCACACCCAATGCGCCGTCTGTTTATCCAGTTCTACCTGCTGCTGATCGGCTGTTTCACCCTGGCCATACTGCTGGTCGGCCTTGTCTATCAGGTCAGCGCCGAGCGGGCGGGTGACCGCTATCTGGAGCGGATGATGCAAGGCTCCCTCGGCCTGCTCACCGGCGAACTGGCGCGATTGCCGCCTGAACACTGGCCCGTGCGCATGGCGGAGCAGAGTCGCCAGCTCACCCTGCCGCTGCAGATCGGCGCCCTCGCCAACCAGCCGCTGGCCAAGGAGGATCAGGCCTTTCTCGAGGCGGGCAACATAGTCATCGTCGAGGGGGATGACACCTTCCTGCAGCGCATCCCGGGCACCGATCAGGTGCTGATCGTCGGCCCAGTGCCCTATCTCTCCTATCTGCACGAGCTGCACTGGGTGGATGTGGGGCTGCTGCTGGCCATAGGTCTCTCCCTCGGTCTGCCGATCCTGCTCTGGCTGCGCCCGCACTGGCGTGGCCTGCAACGGCTCGAACAAACCGCCCGCCGGGTGGGTGACGGGGATCTCTCCAGCCGCACCGGCCTGCCGCCCGGCAGCAGCCTGGGCCGGGTGGGACGCACCTTCGATCAGATGACGGAGCAGCTGCAAGCCATGCTGGCCAGTCGCAAACAGCTGACCGATGCCATCGCCCACGAGCTGCGCACCCCGCTGGTCAGGCTGCGCTACCGGCTCGCCATGCTGGACCCGCAACCATCGGCAGCGGAACAACAGGGGCTGGAGCGCGATCTGGGGGCACTGGACGCCCTCATCGAGGAGATGCTCACCTACGCTAGGCTGGATCGTCCCGAGCTGCCGTTGCAATGCAGCGAGCTGGAGCTGGCCAGCTGGGCCGGCAGCCACCTACCGGACTGGCAGGCGCTGCGGCCAGAAAAACGACTCAACTTGGTGTGTCCCACCCATTCCCTGCCCTGGCGCGGCGATCCCCGCCTGCTGGATCGCGCGCTGGAGAACCTCATCGGCAACGCCCTGCGCCACGCCACCAGCCGGGTGACCCTCGCCATGAGCCAGCAACAGGATCACTATCTGCTGGAGGTGGCCGACGACGGCCCCGGCATAGATCCGGCGCTGGCGCCCCAGATCTTCGAGCCCTTCGTGCGGCTGGATCAGAGCCGGGATCGCCGTACCGGCGGCGCCGGCCTCGGCCTCGCCATAGTGCGCAGCATAGCCCGCCACCACGGCGGTGAGGTGCAGCTGCTGTCCAGCGCAGTCGGTGCCCGCTTCTGCCTGAAGCTGCCCGTACATTTGGATACAAACCGTCACCAGCCACTCACTGAACCGCCAGCGGAACGGCCCTAGGATGAAGTTATGGAGAAAGGCTCCATGTCATCAACCCGAATGAGGAACTGGAATATGAACAAGCTGATCCCCCTGAGCCTGGCCGCTGTCTTCGCCCTGACCTCCGGCTTCACCATGGCCGCCACCCCCACCAAGGCCGCCGCCCCTCAGGCGACCCAGACCAAGGTGGTGAAAAAGCACCACAAGGCCACTCATGCCAAGACACCGGCCGTCAAGGTCGCTCCCAAGACCAAATAACGACGCATCAAGCTTCCCGTAACAAAAAGGGGCCCCATGATGGGGCCCCTTCTGTCGTGGTCGGCATGACGCCGCAGACTTATTCCAGCATGTAGTCTGCCGGCAGAGCAACGCGCGCCACGCCGGAGGTTACCGCCGCCAGTGCCACGGCACGGGCCACCCGTGGCAGCAGACGGGCATCCATCGGCTTGGGAATGACGTAATCCTTGCCGAAGGCCAGCGCACTCACCCCTGCGGCGGTCAGCACCTCGGCCGGTACGGGCTCCTTCACCAGACCGCGGATCGCCTCGACCGCGGCTATCTTCATGGCATCGTTGATGCGGCTGGCGCGGGCGTCCAGCGCGCCGCGGAAGATGAAGGGGAAACAGAGCACATTGTTGATCTGGTTCGGATAATCGGAGCGGCCCGTGCCCATGATAAGGTCATCGCGCACCGAGTGGGCCAGGGACGGCTTGATCTCCGGGTCCGGGTTGGAGCAGGCGAAGATCACCGGGCGCGGCGCCATCAGGGCCACCGCTTCGGCGGGCAGCACATCCGGACCGGACACACCGACAAACACATCCGCCCCTTCAATCACATCCATCAGGGTGCGCAGCGGCGTATCGTTGGCAAAGCGCTGCTTGTAGCGGTTCAGGTCGGTACGACCCGTGTGGATCACTCCCTGGCGGTCGAGCATGAAGATGTTGTGTGGCGCGGCGCCGCACTTGATCAGCAGATCCATGCAGGCAGTGGCCGCAGCCCCCGCCCCCATGCAGACGATGCGACTCTGTTCGATGCGCTTGCCCTGCACTTCCAGCGCATTGAGCAGACCGGCGGCGGTAACGATGGCGGTGCCGTGCTGGTCATCATGGAACACGGGAATATCGCAGCGCGCGATCAGCGCCTCTTCGATCTCGAAGCACTCCGGCGCCTTGATGTCTTCCAGATTGATGCCACCGAAGGTGTCGGCGATGGCCGCCACAGTGTCGATGAACTGCTGGCTGGTCTCGTGCTTCACCTCTATATCGATGGCATCTATGCCGGCAAAGCGCTGGAACAAAAGGGCCTTGCCCTCCATCACCGGCTTGGAAGCCAGCGGGCCCAGGTTGCCCAGCCCCAGTATGGCGGTACCGTTGGAGATGACGGCCACCAGGTTGCCCTTGCCGGTGTAGCGGTAGGCATCATCGGGATTGGCGGCGATCTCGCGCACCGGCTCGGCCACACCCGGGCTGTAGGCCAGCGCCAGATCGTGGGCTGTCTCGGCGGGCTTGGTGAGGGCGATGGCAATTTTGCCCGGCACGGGCTGAGCGTGGTAATCGAGTGCTTCTTGACGCAGATCGGACATGGGGGACCCCGATACGGAAGTGAATGATGTGGTGCATTGGCTCGCGACAGGCGAGGGCTGGGGATCATAAAGAAAACCGCCGGCCTTTCACAGAGGAAAGTATCGCCGGCGACCAATGACAATTCAGTAATTAGCATGTCATGCTAACCATGAATACCTATTTAGTTATAGATGTGGTTTCATCCCATCACAGGGATGCCTGCTTTGGCTTCTGCCTGTCTGGCGATGGCCTCCGTCATCCCCTGAAAGATGAAGAGATGAAACGGCAGCATGGCAAGCCAGTAGGCCAGCCCCCAGGCCCCTTGGGGATGCCAGTGGGCGGTAACCCTGATCCGGGTCAGACCGGACTCCTCCGGCAGGATATTGAACGCCAGTCGCCCCACCCCGGGCGCCTTCATGTTGAACAGCAGATCCAGCCTGCGCCCTTCGTCCACCCCCAGGATCTGCCAGGAGTCCAGCATGTCCCCCTTCACGAAGCGATCCGGGTTGGTGCGACCACGGGTACGGGCCGGGCCGCCGATCAGGTGATCCATCCACTCTCGCACCACCCACAGCTCGTTCATGTAGAAGTAGCGCTGCTCCCCCCCCAACTGCTGCAATACCTGCCACACCACCTCTGGCGAGGCGAGACAGATGGCCTCCCCGCTGGCGGTGCGGTCATAGAAGCCGTACTCGGGATGGCGCCAGCGCAAGCCCAGCGGCGTCTCCTCCCCCTGCTGCTCGGCACCGAGCTTCTGCTCCAGCGCCAGACTCTCCGCCAGCGCCTCGTCAAAACTGAGCAGTGTCTGGGGCAGCAAGGCCCGCAGCGGGCCATCATCGGCAGGGATATCGTGCTTGAGGCCACCCACCAGCGCCTTGGCCACCGGCTGCGGCACAGACGTGACGAATTGCAGCCACCAGGCGGAAAGCTTGGGGCTCAGGAAGGGGATGGGAATAATGGGGCAGCGCTTGCCGATATGGGCGGCAAACTTCTGCAACTGCTGCTGGTAGCTGAGCAGCTCGGGGCCAACGGCATTGAGCACCTGGCCATCCACTCCCTCAACTTCCACCAGCCCGCCCAGATAGTGCAACAGATTGGAGAGGGCGATGGGAGGCGTGCGAGAGCGCACCCACTTGGGAGTCACCATCATGGGCAGGTTGAACACCAGATCCCGCATCACCTCGAAGGCAGCCGAGCCCGGCCCTATGATGATGCCGGAGCGCAGCTCCACCGTCGGCACACCCGAGTCACGAAACAGTTCACCACAATAGCGGCGGGAGTTGAGATGGCGACTGTTGCACTGCTCTGGCTGAATGGCACCCAGATAGATGATGCGGCGCACCCCGGCGGCGCGGGCGGCGGCGGCAAAGTTCTTCACTCCCTGCTGCTCCAGCCGGTGAAAATCGGCGCCAGCACCCATGGCGTGGACCAGATAGAAGACGGTGTCTATGTTCGCCAGCGCAGGCAGCAGTGTGATGGGCTTGAGGCTGTCGGCAAAGCGAAACTCCACGCCCTGCGGCAGACGGCAGGGGCGACGAGCGCCAGCGATCACCCGATAACCCAGCCCTTGCAGGTGAGGGACCAGATAGGAACCGATATAACCCGCGGCTCCCATCACCAGACAATTTCGCATTGGCACTCCTCCCGTATTGTTCATGCTCACCATGAAGGTGCTGTCATCGACAGACATGCATCTCCCTTGATTGAGCCAACACCATAGGGCAAACCGGTTCAATACAAAACGTCGACCAATGAAAAAGGCGCCCGATGGGCGCCTTTTTCAGAATTCTTCAGAAGTAAGATTACTTCTTGGCAGTCAAGCCACCGAAACGCTTGTTGAACTTGTCTACACGGCCGCCGCTAGAAACTTCTTTCTGCTTGCCGGTATAGAACGGGTGGCATGCGGAGCACACGTCCAGGTTCAGATCTTTACCCATGGTAGAGAAAGTGTTGATGACGTTACCGCAAGAGCACTTGGCGGTGATGGCTACGTACTCGGGATGGATACCAGCTTTCATGGACAACCTCAATTATCAGGCCGTGTCGCTATCCGATCTTCTGTCGGACACCACACGATTGTTGAACACAGTTTCAAAGGCTGCGAATAATATAGGAAATGCCTGAGATCAGGCAAGTGGCTTCGCAGAAAAAATAGGCAATCCCTGGTGAATTCTTCCCAAACGCTGGATCTGGTTCGTGTCGCTGTCCCGGTACCGTTACGCCGTCACTTCGACTATCTCTCTCCCTTGCCCCTGCCTGAGCCCGGCTGTCGGGTCGAGATCCCTTTCGGTCCCCAGACGCTGGTCGGGCTGGTGGTCGACCATCCGGCCGAGAGCCAGGTGCCCAGAGCCAAGTTGAAACCCTTGAAAAGGGTGCTCGACAGCACGCCAGTGCTGGGGCCGGACATACTGGCGCTGATGAACTGGAGCGCAAACTACTACCAGCATCCGCTGGGAGAGGTGTTGCCCCACGCTCTGCCGGTACTGGTACGCAAGGGGGAGCCAGCCGCCTATCGGGAGCTGGAGTTCTGGTTTGCCACGCAAGCCGGGATGGATATGGACCTCAATGAGCTAAAGCGGGCCGCCAAGCAGCAACAGGCCCTCGCTTTACTGCGCAAGGGGCCGCAAACCCCGTCCGCCCTCAAGCAGGAGGAGATCCAGAGCGCGGTGCTCACGGCGCTGGAGAAGAAGGGCCTGCTGGAGAAACGCAGCCTGGAGCCGAGTCATGATGGTGACTGGGCGACGCAATTTGACGCGGGAGAAGGGCTGCGCCTCAACGGCGAGCAGGCGCTGGCGGTATCCGCCGTCACCAGCCAGAGCGACCAGTTCGGCGCCTTCCTGCTGGACGGCATCACAGGGTCAGGCAAGACAGAGGTTTACCTCAGCATTCTCGAACCCCTGCTCAAGGCGGGCAAGCAGGCGCTGGTGATGGTGCCGGAGATCGGCCTGACCCCCCAGACCATCAATCGCTTCCGCCGCCGCTTCAAGGTGCCTGTGGTGGCGATGAACTCCGCCATGAATGACAGGGAGCGGCTCGATGCCTGGCTCGCCTGCCGCGATGGCGGCGCCGCCATCCTGATAGGGACCCGCTCCGCCGTCTTCACCCCGTTCAAGAACCTCGGCATCATCATCATCGACGAGGAACACGACAGCTCCTTCAAGCAGCAGGACGGCTTTCGCTACCACGCACGGGATCTCGCCGTGATGCGGGCCCATCGCGCCGGCATTCCCATCCTGCTCGGCTCGGCCACCCCGTCGCTGGAAACGCTGCACAACGCCAGAACCGGCAAGTATCACCACCTCAGCCTGACGCGGCGCGCCGGCAACGCCCAGACTGCCCGTCAGGTGATCCTGGACATCAAGAGCGTTCGGCTGCAGGCCGGGCTCTCCCCCCAGCTGGAGCAGCTGATGGCGGAGCACCTGGCGGCGGGCAATCAGGTGATGCTGTTTCTCAACCGGCGCGGCTATGCCCCCTCGCTGATCTGCCACCAGTGTGGCTGGAGCGCCGCCTGCGAGCGCTGTGACGCCTGGTACACCTGGCATCAGGCAGGGCGTCGCCTGCACTGCCATCACTGCGACAGCGTGCGCCCGCTGCCCCACAGCTGCCCCGAGTGCGGCAGCAAGGAGCTGATAGGCTCAGGGGTGGGCACAGAGCAGCTGGAGCAGCTGCTCACCACTGTGTTCCCCCAATACCCCGTAGTGCGCATCGACAGAGACAACACCCGCCGTAAAGGGGAGCTGGAGACCCATCTCGGCGACATCAAGGCGGGCAAGTACAAGATCCTGATCGGCACCCAGATGCTGGCCAAGGGCCACCACTTCCCGGATGTGACACTAGTGGGCCTGCTGGATGTGGATGGCGCCCTGTTTTCCGCCGATTTTCGCGCCGCCGAGAAACTGGCCCAGCTCTACACCCAGGTGGCGGGTCGCGCAGGTCGTGCCAGCAAGCCCGGTCTGGTGGTGTTGCAGAGCCACCACCCTGAACATGCCCTGTTGCAGGATCTGACCCAGAACGGTTACGGCCACTTCGCCGACACGGCGCTGAAAGAGCGCCACCTGCTGGGGTTGCCACCGTTCAGCTATCAAGGGCTGTTTCGGGCCGAGGCCAATGGCCGTGACGAGGTACAGCTGTTTCTCGCTCGCCTCGCAGATACGCTGCGCAGCGCCCGTTACCCCCACGTGCAGGTACTGGGGCCCATCAGCGGCTTCATGGAACGCAAGGCGGGCAAGTTCCGGATGCAGTTGCTGGTGCAGGGGCCGAACCGGGCCCCGCTGGCACAACTGATGGATTGGGCGGTCAAGGAGCTGGACGGCTGGCCCGAGACCAAGAAAGTACGCTGGAGTCTGGATATTGACCCCACCGAGCTGAACTGAACCAGTTCGTATATTGCTCAAGCGCTGGCGGCGACTTGCCAGAAGTGGTGACTCGCGATCCCGCGATTCGCCAGCCTGGGTCCGGGTTCAGACCCGCAGATCGATCTGCTGCACCCAGCCCCCCTTGCCCTGCTCGGTGAGGTAGAGGCCGGATTGGCGCAGGACCCCCTGATTGCCGCTCTCCCCCAGATGGTTGAAGGGGGTATCCAGAGGGCGTAGCAGTATGGCACCTATCCCAAGCTCCACCAAGGCGATGGGGGCATGGTCCGGGTGCCAGAACTGCAGGGCAGAGAAGTGGCTGTCTCGTTCATCCAGTACGCCGTTGCCATCTTCATCCAGCGCCGCCAGCTCACCAAAACCATTGCCGGAACGGGCACCGAACAGCTCGCCACCATCGTCTATGGCGCCGTTGCCGTTGCGATCCAGCGCCACGAAACCACTGCCTTCGCTCAAACCCGGCAGGCTGTCATCCTTGCCATCCTGATCGATATCGAAGTTGACCCGTGCCTCGGTCAGATCGGCTATCTTGCCATCCAGACTGAGCACCAGCGGGTCTTTCAGGGCATTGAGGGTGGTTCGGCGCTGACTCACTTCAAGCTGACGCCAGTCGAGGACAAAGCCGAGATCGAGCTGCAGGGTCTGGCCGTCACTGGTCTGCACGCTGGCCGATGCCACTACATTGAGCTGCTCCTGTTCCAGCAGAGTGTCGGTCACCTCCACCGCCTGATCCGGCTCCGCTGCCTGAGGGGCGGCCTCTCCCTGGGCCACGCCCTCTATCTCCCCTTCATATGACTTGATGGGTTTGGGCAGCTCTATCTCGTGGCCGAGCATGGCCTCTATCATCAGCTTGATCAGCCGCAGCCGGTTATCCAGGCCGTCATTTGGATTGGTCTCCTCGGCTTCCGGTTTGACCAGAGAGGGTACCCCCTCAGTCCCCATGGCACCTTGCTGACCCGCCCCCCCTTGCGTCGAGATCGTTCTGGCTGAGCGCATCAGCTCCGCCACCACGCGTTCCACAACAGGATCCGCAGCCGGACCTGCCGCAGGGGTGGCCTCACCGGCTGTCGTATTCCCGGGCACAACCGGGGCGACAGGCCCCAGATTACGTACCTTGCGAGTCTGTAGCTGCTGATACTGGTGTTGCACCTCCCCCTGGAGGTCGTAGTGATCGATGCGCATCTGATCGCCCTCTGCGCTATACATCTGGTCAGTTATCGACCAGCTGCAACTGGGGGCTTAACACCGATTGGCTATATCAGATCACGGTTGCATCATCATCGGCACATAACAAGGCCAGGGCCAGCGATCTGGCCTGCACCAGTGCCAGCGGCTGCTGATAGCTGTGGGCCATCACAACGGCGCCCTCCAGCAAGAGACAAAGTCCGGTGGCTTGCGGGATGCTGCACCCGAGCTGCACCCTGACCCAGTTCAACAGCGCCTGTTTGTGCGCCACCACCAGCTTGCGCACCGGATGACGCGGATCGGCAAATTCGGCGCTGGCATTGATGAAGTTGCAGCCGTAGAAATCACTGCGACCAAACCACTCCCCGAATCCGTCGAGCAGAGCCTGCAATCGACTCTCCCTCCCCTCCAGACCTGCCAGCTTCCCCTCGAGCAGGGCGAAGAACTCCTGCTCGCGGGAGAGCAGTACAGCCTCGATCAAGGCATCCTTGGTCGGAAAATGGCGGTAGAGGGTTCGCTTGGTGCTACCCGCCTCCGCCCAGATGCGATCTATGCCGGTTGCGTGAAAACCATGGCGATTGAACAGGCGATAGGCGGTTGCCATCAGCTGTTGGCGCTTTTCACTCACGATTCATCCCTTGAAGTACACCGATCTGTCTACCTAATGTGCCTAATCACGTCAGACAAACCAAGAGAGAAACGTGATGAAAAAATGGTATGGCCCGCTCTGGGCAGGGTTGGGGGCCGCCTTGGCGATCGGGATACTGGGCTGGTTGAACGTCAGTTGGCACACGGCCCTGATCATGGCGCCTTTCGGGGCAAGCTGTGTGCTGCTGTTTTCACTGCCGGCGAGCCCGCTGGCTCGTCCGTCCAAGGTGCTCGGAGGCCATCTGCTGACCGCCAGTGTCGGACTGCTGGTGCAGTGGCTCCCCTTGCCGCTGGAGTTGCAGCTGGCATTGGGAGTGGGTCTGGCCATCGCGCTGATGCAGGGTCTGGATCTCATCCATCCCCCCGCTGGCGCCAACCCCTTGCTGGTGTTGATGACGGGACAGGAGTGGCCCTTCCTGTGGCAGACAGTGCTGCCGGGCGCCTTGCTGCTGATCCTGCTGGGCCAAGGTTTTCAACGGCTGAAGCGATGGCCGCTCAGAACCACATAAAGCAAGGAGGGAGGCAGCGCCTCCCTCCTTGTTATCTCGCTATCCCGTCCATGCCGTTACTGGACTGGCTGGGAGACCCCTTCCAGGTGGATCTCGACCCGGCGATCCGGGGCCAGACAAGCGATGAGTGCGGGCCTGGAGCCAGTGGTGCAGTTGTTGCCGGTCACGGGGAAAGATTTGCCACGCCCCTCCACCCGCACCTTGTCGGCAAACAGTCCCTTGGTGATCAGATAGTCGGCCACTGTGCGGGCACGTTGTTCGGACAATGCCTGATTGTAAGCATCGGAGCCGATACGGTCGGTATGCCCCACCACAGTCGCGGCACCATCCTTGGGATTGGCGGCCACTATCTGGCTGAACAGGGTATCGAGCGCCTGACTGGCAGCCGGTTTAAGGGTGGCCTTGTTGAACTCGAACAGCACATCCGAACTCAGGCTGAACGTCTTGGGGGCCACCACAACGGCAGGTGCGGGTTCCACGGCGGGGGCCGGAGCAGGGGCCACCACCTCGTTCCCGTGCTCGTGCTGGCCGAAGCGATAGAGCATGCCCACAGAGAGCAGGCCGTTATCCATCTCTATGCCGGAACGATCGAGGGAGGCATCTCCCAGCGGGGTTGTGTACTGATATTCGAGACGGGCGGCCCAGTCACGGTCGATAGCGTATTCGGCGCCCAGGGCCCCGACAAAAACTGCGCCATGCTTGTCGCCGGTCTCCTTGATGAAATCGGTCGCCGTCCGGGCTGACAGCTCGCTGTCTGTCCAGGCATAGCCACCGCCAATCCGGCCATAGAGATCCAGCGCATCATTGACCGGAAACCCTATCTTCATGGTGGCCTGGATCATCTGGCTCTTGGCTTCCCCCTCCACCCTGACCCCGCTCAGCTCACCGGACGAGGTGTACTTGCCGAGCCAGTCATAGCCGAACTCGAAACCCAGGTTGGGGTTGAGCTGATAACCGGCAAACGCACCCAGTCCGAGAGCATCCTTGCTGGTGCCGGTATTTTGCAGCGCCCCCAGGGTATCCGAAACCACTTGCTTCTGGTCGACGTCGAAGTACTTGGACCAACCGGCCTTGCCCCCGGCATACCAGGTATTGTCCTGGGCGGCAGCCTGCACGGCCCCCGTCGCAAGCAGGCCGCTGACCAGAGCGGCAAGTATCGATTTATTCATGGTGAAAGCCTCTGCAATAAGTCGTTGTGGGCGCGCAATGCGCTCTCTTCCCTGATGGGGCCAAGCTGGCCCCGCCACTCAGGTTATCCCATCTCTTGTCAGCCTCAAATGACCAGGGACTCAAGAGTGTGAAGCTGGCGACATTCCAGACGGGAAAACGACCCTGTGCATGAGGATTTTCATAGTGCGTTGAAAGCGCTGCATAAACCCGGATCTTCCGGTGGCCAATATGTCGCTGTCGCCACCATAGACCCAAGAAACAGGCCCAAAAAGAAGAGGGAGGCATAACGCCTCCCTCCTGCTTTTCGCTCTGTATCAGCTGGCCAGAAACAGCCGGTAGGCGGGGTCGTCACTGACCTCTTTCCAGCCGTAGCCAATCTCGCGCAGGTAGTCGTGGAAAGCGGCCACATCCTCGTCCGGCAGCTCGAAGGCGCAGAGCACACGGCCGTAGTCGGCGCCGTGGTTACGGTAGTGGAACAGGCTGATGTTCCAGCGACAGCCCAGGGTCTCCAGAAAGCGCATCAGGGCGCCCGGTTGCTCCGGAAACTTGAAGCTGTAGAGACGTTCACCGAGGGGCCGGGCCGGGCGGCCGCCAATCATGTAGCGCACGTGGTTCTTGGCCAGCTCGCTCTCTGTCATGTTGACCACCGGATAGCCGTTGCCGCCGAGTTGATCGATGATCTGGCCCAGCTCCTCGTCGCCACCGGTCAGGCGCACCGAGACAAACAGGGAGGCCTGGGCCGCATCCGAATAGCGGTAGTTGAACTCGGTCACCATGCGCGGACCAAGCTGGCGACAAAAGTCGAGGAAGGCCCCCTTGCGCTCGGGTATGGTCACCGCCAGCATGCCCTCGCGCTTCTCGCCGATCTCGCAGCGCTCCGACACGTAGCGCAGGCTGTGGAAGTTGACGTTGGCCCCCGACAGAATGGCCGCCATCCGCCCGCCCTTGACCTGTTCCCGCTCGCTGTAGGCCTTGAGCCCCGCCAGCGACAGGGCGCCGGAAGGTTCGGCAATGGCACGACAGTCATCGAAGATGTCTTTCAGCGCGGCGCAGATCTGGTCGTTGGAGACAGTCACCACCTCATCCAGATACTGGTTGCAGAGGCGAAACGTCTCTGTGCCGATGCGCTTGACCGCCACACCGTCAGCAAACAGCGAGACCCGCTCCAGATTGACCGGCTCGCCTGCCTCCATGGCAGCCTTGAGGCAGGCGGACCCTTCCGCTTCCACCCCGATCACCTTGACGTCCGGCAGCAGCTGCTTGATATAAACCGCCACCCCGGCGGCCAGGCCACCGCCACCCACAGGCACGAAGACGTGGGTGAGATGGGTATCCTGCTCCAGCAGCTCCTTGCCGATAGTGCCCTGGCCCGCGATCACTTCGACGTCGTCAAACGGCGGTATCAGGGTGTAGCCCTCCAGTTCGGAGAGGCGGCGGCTCTCGGCATAGGCCTCATCGAAGCTGTTGCCAAACAGCATGACGTTGCCGCCCTGGCGGCGTACCGCATCGATCTTGATGTCCGGCGTGGTCTTGGGCATCACTATGATGGCCTTGATGCCGAGCTTGGCCGCCGACAGGGCGACCCCCTGGGCATGGTTGCCGGCAGAGGCGGCGATGACGCCGTGATCCTTCTGCTCCTGGGTCAGGGTGGCGATCTTGTGATAGGCACCGCGCAGCTTGAAGGAGTGCACGGGTTGCAAGTCTTCACGCTTGAGCGCCACATGGTTGCCAAGCCGTTCGGACAATTTTTTAAGGGTCTGCAAGGGAGTCACCCGCGCCGCCTCATAGACGGGGGAGAGCAACACCTTGCGTAGATAATCAGCCGCAGAGACCATGAGTTATTCCTCCGTCTCGCATTGATGGGCACATACTGCGCCCGGCTCATCACGGAGCAAACGATAAAGGCTCATCATCACTCCTCCAGCTTGCTGCGATCACGCACAGCGCCTTTGTCGGCGCTGGTGGCAAGCATGGCGTAGGCGCGCAGGGCAAAGGAGACCTGACGCTGACGATCCAGCGGCTTCCAGCCACGGGCCTCGACGGCGACACGACGGGCTGCCAGCACACTGTCGGCCACCTCCAGCACCATGCTACGGGCCGGGATGTTGATGTTGATGATGTCGCCATCTTCCACCAAACCGATAGTGCCGCCAGAGGCCGCCTCAGGCGAGACGTGGCCGATGGAGAGACCCGAAGTGCCGCCTGAGAAGCGGCCATCGGTGATCAGGGCGCACTGCTTGCCCAATCCCATGGACTTGAGATAGGTGGTGGGATAGAGCATCTCCTGCATGCCCGGACCCCCTTTTGGCCCTTCGTAGCGGATCACTACCACTTCACCGGCCTTGACCGTGCCATCCAGAATGCCGGCAACCGCCGTGTCCTGGCTCTCGAATACCCGTGCCGGGCCACGGAAGCAGAGGTTCTCGTCATCCACACCGGCCGTTTTTACGATGGCGCCATCAAGGGCCAGGTTGCCGGAAAGCACGGCGAGGCCCCCCTCCAGGCTGTAGGCATGCTCCAGCGAGCGGATGCAGCCCTCGGCTCTGTCCACATCCAGCTCAGGCCAGCGGCAATCCTGGCTGAACGCCTTGGTGGTGCGGATACCGGCAGGGCCAGCGCGGTAGAAGTCCACCACCTCCTGGCTCGGCTGGCGGCTGACGTCGTATTCGTTGAGCAGCTCGGCCAGGGAGCCGCCCAGTACGGTACGGGTGTCACCGTGCACCAGACCCGCCTTCTCCAGCTGACCCAAAATGGCGACCACGCCACCGGCACGGTGCACATCTTCCATATGGTACTTCTGGGTAGAGGGGGCCACCTTGCACAGCTGGGGCACCTTGCGAGACATGCGATCGATATCGGCCATGGTGAAGTCCACCCCGGCCTCCTGGGCCGCCGCCAGCAGGTGCAGCACTGTATTGGTGGAACCGCCCATGGCGATATCCAGCGCCATGGCATTCTCGAACGCCGCCTTGGTGGCGATGTTGCGTGGCAGGGCGCTCTCGTCATCCTGCTGGTAGTAACGCTTGGCAAGGGTGACGATGCGCTGGCCTGCCAGCTTGAACAGCTGCTCGCGATCGGCGTGGGTCGCCAGCATGGAGCCGTTGCCCGGCTGGGAAAGCCCCAGCGCCTCGGTCAGGCAGTTCATGGAGTTGGCAGTAAACATGCCGGAACAGGAGCCGCAGGTAGGGCAGGCGCTGCGCTCCACCTGCTCGCTCTGGGCATCGGAGACCTTGGGGTCGGCGCCCTGGATCATGGCATCCACCAGATCCAGTTTGATGATCTGATCGGACAGCTTGGTCTTGCCCGCTTCCATGGGGCCGCCGGAGACGAAGATCACGGGTATGTTGATGCGCAGGGCGGCCATCAGCATCCCCGGAGTGATCTTGTCACAGTTGGAGATGCAGACCATGGCATCGGCGCAGTGGGCGTTGACCATGTACTCCACCGAGTCGGCGATAAGCTCGCGAGACGGCAGCGAGTAGAGCATGCCGCCGTGGCCCATGGCGATGCCGTCATCCACGGCTATGGTATTGAACTCTTTGGCCACGCCGCCGGCGGCTTCGATCTCGCGGGCCACCAGCTGGCCCAGATCCTTGAGGTGGACGTGACCCGGCACGAACTGGGTAAAGGAGTTGACCACGGCTATGATGGGCTTGCCGAAATCCTCGTCTGTCATGCCAGTGGCGCGCCAGAGGGCGCGGGCCCCGGCCATGTTACGTCCGTGGGTGGTGGTGGCGGATCTCAACTTCGGCATTGTCTCTACTCCCTGAATGCCCATGGGGCGCATTATTTCTTGAATGTGTGACTCGCGGATCGGGAATCGATCCTGGTCAGGGCACAACACGGATGCCCTGACCGGAAGCGACTCGGGGAGGCATGGCACCTCCCCGTTCTCGGTCAGCCGTTACTTGTCATCGACCGGGGTCAGCCAGTTCCATTTGTCCTTTGTCTGGCCGTTGAACAACCCGAAGAAGGCGTTCTGCAACTGCTCAGTCACTGGGCCACGGCAACCGGCACCTACCTTCATCCGGTCCACCGAACGCACAGGCGTCACTTCGGCGGCAGTGCCCGTCATAAAGATCTCGTCCGCAACGTATAAGGCCTCGCGGGGCAGCGCCTGCTCGCGCACCTCATAACCCAGATCGCGGGCCAGGGTCATGATGGTGTCGCGGGTAATGCCGGGCAGGATGGCGGCGGTGGCAGGCGGGGTGAAGAGCACGCCGTTTTTCACCAGAAACAGGTTCTCACCCGCGCCTTCGCTCAGGTAGCCGTTCACATCCAGCGCCAGTCCTTCAGCGTAGCCGTTGCGCTTGGCTTCCCGGCTGATGAGTTGAGAGGAGAGGTAGTTGCCACCGGCTTTGGCGCCGGTCGGAATCGTGTTGGGGGCCAGCCGGTTCCAGGAGGTGACGCACACATCCACCCCGTTTTTCAGACCCTCTTCCCCCAGGTAGGCACCCCACGGCAGGGCAGCCACCATGAGCTCGGCCTTGGCATCCAGCGGTGGATGCAGTCCCAGCCCCACATTGCCGATAAAGGCCAGCGGACGCAGATAACCGCTCTTGAGGCCGTTCTCGCGCACCACGGCGCGGCAGGCTTCATTCACCTCGGCCTCGCTGTAAGGGACCTCCATCCAGTAGATTTTGGCGGAGTCGAACAGGCGGCGGGTGTGCTCCTGCAGGCGGAAGATGCAGGTCCCCTTGGGGGTGTCATAGGCACGCACACCCTCGAACACAGAGGAGCCATAGTGCAGGGCGTGGCTCATGACGTGCACCTGGGCATCTTGCCAGGGAACCATGTGGCCGTTGAACCAGATATATTGCGGCTGGGGTTGGGAAGGCTGTGACATTGCTGTTGCTCCTTAAGCTCTGATCCGGGGCTGCTGTTCCAGTGCATCGACCCGGGAGACGTCCACCAGCTTGACCAGCTGGCTCCATAAATGCTGGATGGGACGCACCGACTCGACAGTAACCGTGATCCGCAGTTGTTGGCAATCCTGCTCCGCCCCCATCTCCATGCTGAGGGCACAGAGATTGAAGCCGCGGTGGCGCACCACCCTCAATACCCGCTCCATCACTTCGGGTCTGGGCTGGGCGTGAATGTGCAAGGTGTGCTGTGCAAATGCTGGCTGCGCAAAGGTGTGCGGGTTCATGGGCGTTGCTCCATCATCTTGTGGTTGGCGACTCCCGGCGGAACCAGGGGCCAGACGTTTTCTTCCTCTGAAATGGCCACATGCAGCAGATAGGCGCCTTCGCTCCCCAGCAGGCGGTCGAGGGCTGCTGCGATTTGATCCTTGCATGTGATGGTCTCACCCGGGATGCCGAAGGCGGCGGCCAGGGCGACGAAATCGGGGTTGTCGGAGAGGATGGTCTCGCTGTAGCGACCATCGAAGAACAGCTCCTGCCACTGGCGCACCATGCCGAGACGCTGGTTGTCGATCAGCACCATTTTTACCTTGAGCTGGGCGCGGCGTATGGTGCCCAGCTCCTGCACGTTCATCATGAAGGAGCCATCACCGCTCACCAGCACCACTTCATCATCGGGGCGCGACATCTTGGCGCCGATGGCGGCGGGCAGACCAAACCCCATGGTACCGAGGCCGGCACTGGAGAGATGATTGCGCGGACTGGTGAAACGCATGTGCTGGGCCACCCACATCTGGTGCTGGCCCACGTCGCAGGCCACCACGCTGTTTTCCGGCAGACGGCCCGAGAGTTGCTTGAGCAGGGCCGGTGCATAGATGGGCTGGCCGGGGTGGTCGTAGCGAAACGCATACTCGCGGGCCATGCTCGCGCAATGCTCACGCCAGGGATCGATCGCCAGTGCCATGCCCAGGGCGGGCAATACCCGCTTGAGATCCGTGGTGATGCCCACTTCGGCGGCGCGGCGCTTGCCGAACTCGGCGGCGTCCACGTCCAGATGGATCACCTTGGCTTCGGGGGCAAACTCCTCCAGCTTGCCGGTCACTCTGTCATCGAACCGGGCACCCACTACCACCAGCAGATCGCACTGCTGCACCGCATAGTTGGCCGATTTGGTACCGTGCATGCCGAGCATGCCCAGATAGACAGGGCTGTCAGGATCCAGCGCGCCAATCCCCTTGAGGGTAGTGACCGCCGGCATGCCGGTGACGGCGGCAAACTCGCGCAGCTGGGTTTCTGCATTGGCCATGCCCACACCGCCACCGACGTAGAGCACCGGGCGCTCGGCGGCGGCGATCAGAGTGCGGGCAGCGGCCAACTCCGATGGGTTGAGCGCCTCCGGCTCTTCCACTGCAAACAGCAGATTCTGCGCTGGCACGGCGGCCAGCTGCACATCCTTGGGAAAATCGATGAGCACAGGACCGGGACGACCTTCGGTGGCGATGGCGAAGGCCTCTTCCAGCACGCGCCCCAGATCCGCCACATCGGTCACCATGAAGGAGTGCTTGGTACAGGAGAGGGACATGCCGAGCACGTCGACCTCCTGAAACGCATCTGTACCTATGGCGGAACAGGGCACCTGACCGCTGATGGCCACCAGAGGCACAGAGTCGAGCAGCGCCTCCGCCAGCCCGGTCACCAGATTGGTGGCGCCCGGGCCCGAGGTGGCGATACAGACCCCCACCTGGCCGGAGGCTCGTGCGTAACCCACCGCAGCCATGGCGGCCCCCTGCTCGTGGCGGCAGAGCTGATGGGCAAGCCCCCCATCATACAGGGCGTCGTAGACCGGCATGATGGCTCCGCCCGGGTAACCAAACACCTGGGTCACACCCTGTTTCTTGAGAGCCTGTACCAAAAACTGCGCGCCGTTCATGTGGAAAATCCTGTCCTGTAGTCGAAAAAAAACCCCCGAGCTGTGAGGCTCGGGGGTCGCTTGTTTCGTTCTGTCCGGTGGTGGGTCTATCCCTTGTTCCGTGCAGCTAAACGAGCCCCGAGCGGTGAGATGATAATCACCACTAGGACCACAATAATGCTGACGAAACGGGAGGCCATGTTCATAGTTACAACCGGAAATCCTGTGAAATTGAGGCGGTTTGCACCGCGAATGGCTATTAGAACTAGCACGGTGATTTTTATTGGGCAAGCCTTTTTTACCTGACAAGACTCTGATTTTGACTAAGCAGCAGCCTTATGGCTGGAACAAAAAACTAATAAAAAACGGTTAACCAGCACATACATCAAACCAAGGACGGGATTTATGTCATTAGCTGTGGTTTATAGCCGTGCCAGCCTGGGGATAGCGGCGCCGCAAGTCACGGTGGAAGTTCACCTCTCCAACGGTCTGCCCGCCTTCAACATGGTGGGATTGCCGGAAACCTCGGTGAAGGAATCCCGGGATCGGGTGCGCAGTGCCCTGCTAAACGGCAATTTCGAGTTCCCGAGCAAACACATCACGGTCAATCTGGCCCCCGCCGACCTGCCCAAGGAGGGAGGCCGTTTCGATCTGGCTATCGCCATCGGCATTCTCGCCGCTTCCAAGCAGATACCGGCAAAATACCTGCTCGATCACGAATTTTTAGGGGAGTTGGCCCTGACCGGCGAGATCCGTCCCGTGCTCGGGGTGCTGCCCGCCGTGCTCGCCTGCCGCGATGCGGGGCGCACCCTGCTGGTACCGAGAGAAAATGGCCCCGAAGCCTCACTCATTCAGGATGCCGAGGTGCGTACCGCCCACCAGCTGCTGGCCGTCACCGCCTGGCTGGCAGGCCAATATGAGCTGCCCCTGCCGGAGCCCCAGACCACGGACTCCCTGCCCGATGTGCCGGATCTGCAGGATGTGATCGGCCAGTCACAGGCCAAGCGGGCATTGGAGATCGCTGCCGCCGGCAGCCACAACCTGCTGTTCATAGGACCGCCCGGTACCGGCAAGAGCATGCTGGCCAGCCGTTTGCCCGGCATCTTGCCACCCCTGAGCGAGCAGGAGGCGCAGCAGACCGCCGCCATCCACTCCATTGGCGGCCTGACCCCGCGCGCCGGTCACTGGCACCACAGGCCCTATCGCACGCCCCATCACAGTGCCTCCGCCGTGGCCCTGGTGGGCGGTGGCAGCCATCCCAGACCCGGCGAAATATCCTTGGCCCACAACGGGGTACTCTTTCTCGACGAGCTGCCGGAGTTCGAGCGCAAGGTGCTCGACTCTCTGCGCGAACCGCTGGAGACGGGCCACATCACCATCAGCCGCGCCGCCCGTCAGGTAGATTTTCCCGCCCGCTTCCAGCTGGTGGGCGCCATGAACCCCAGCCCCTGCGGCCACTATGGTGACGGCCAGACCCGCTCCAGCCCGGATCAGATATTGCGCTATCTTGGCAAGCTCTCCGGCCCCTTCCTCGATCGCTTCGACCTGACGGTGGAGGTGCCGCTGCTGCCCAAGGGCAGCCTCACCGGCAAGGCGGAGCGGGGGGAATCGAGCCAGCAGATCCGCGATCGGGTACTGGCGGCGCGGGAGCGGATGCTGAGCCGCAATGGCAAGCTCAACAATCTCCTTGATAGTCGTGAAATCGAAGATATTTGCCGATTATCGCCGCAAGATGCCGAGTTTTTGGAGAATGCCATCCAGAAGCTGGGACTCAGCATCCGGGCCTGGCACCGCATACTGCGGGTGTCACGCACCATAGCCGATCTGGCGGGGCGACCTGCGATCGAGAAGGATCATCTGATCGAGGCTCTCGGCTACAGGGCCATGGACAGGCTGCTGTCGCGGCTGCGCAGCGGCTGAATGGCTGGGATAGAGAGATAGTGAGTCCCACATGCGTGATGGTCCCGTGCATGGTCTAGCGGCTCATCGGCTGATATTATGGCCACAGATCTGACCACTTGGTTGCCACCCACAGACAACGAGACGGACCCGACTCATGCAAAACAAGCTGATAGAGCGGCTGCGCGGCAGCCTCTCGACCTTGCTCTATTTTTTCAACACCCTCTTCTGGTGTATCCCCATCTTCTTGCTGGGCATTCTCAAGCTGCTGTTGCCGCTTAAAAGCTGGCGTACCCTCTGCAACGCTCTGCTGGATGGCTGCGCAAGCTGCTGGATCGGTGTCAACAACCTGATCCAGAAAACCATCATAGGGACCTCTTTCGAGGTGGTCGGCGCGGACAAAGGAAGCCGTGATGAGTGGTACATGGTGATTGCCAACCATCAATCCTGGGTCGACATACTGGTATTGCAGCGGGTTTTTAATCAAAAAATCCCCTTCCTGAAGTTTTTCCTCAAGAAAGAGCTGATTTGGGTACCTTTTCTCGGTCTGGCCTGGTGGGCACTGGACTTCCCCTTCATGCGGCGCTATTCCCGTAAATTTCTGGAAAAAAGGCCACATCTGAAGGGAAAAGACATAGAAACAACCCGAAAGGCCTGTGCCAGGTTTCGCCACATTCCGGTGAGTGTGATGAACTTCGTGGAGGGCACCCGCTTCACCACCCACAAGCACGACAAACAGGCAGCGCCTTATCGCCATCTGTTGCACCCGAGGGCTGGTGGCATCGCCTTCACCCTGGCGGCCATGGGCGACCAGCTGCATCAACTGGTGGATGTGACCATCGCCTATCCGGGTGGTATCCCCAGTTACTGGGACTTCATGTGCGGTCGGGTGAAGGAGATCAAGGTTCAGGTTCGCTTTCTGCCGATTGAACGCAAACTGGTAGGGGATTACTTCAATGACCCCGAATTCCAACAGGCGTTTCAACAGTGGTTGAACGGGATCTGGCACGAGAAGGACCAGACTCTTAGCCAACTGCTGGCAGACAAGGCGCAGTAAAAGACCCCTCGCCAATCCAGCTCTACCCGGCAGCAGGGCTGGCCTTTAGGTTGGTGACCATGGCAACAGTTTGAGAGTGGTTTTCAGGAATGGCGGAATGCGCGCTGGCAGTAAACTGACGTCGTGCGGGCACAAGTGATACAGGCCGATGCTATGGGTCAGTTTGGCGTTGAGTCCGCCTCCTTGGCAATTGCCGAAGCAAGCGCCAAGGCCAGTTCTGGCAACTGATCCTCGCTGAACACTGCAATGCCGTTGCGACGCAGCAGGGCCGTGGTCTTGCCCTCACCCGCCACTGACACACCTTCGAAGCGGCCGTTATAGATACGGCCGCTGCCGCATGAGGGGCTCCCCTCTTTCAGCAGCGCGAAGCGAATCCCCTGCGCCTGACAGAGCGCAAGAGCCAGCTCGGCACCGCGATCGAACTCGGCCGTCACATCCAGTCCGCTCGCGGTCAGCACCAGATCGCCCTGCCGCTCGGCAGGGGGGCGCGGAGTTGGCAGTCCGCCGGCCACTTCGGGGCAGAAAGACTGCGCTCGCCCCTCGGCGCCAAGCTCATTCAGCCAGTCGCTGACAATCCCCTTGCTCTGACCATCGTAACGTACTGGCTGACCCAGCAAGCAGGCACTCACCAGCACCCGGGGCGGCGCTTTGCTCATGCTTCTGCCCCGTGCATCACCTGATCGAACATGACGCAGCAAGGGCTCTCCAACCGGTAGAGGATGGCAGGGCGCTGCTTGCCGGTCCGCTTGCGGCCGGTATCCACCAGAATGTCGGCACGATGGATGCGCTTGCGAAATGCCGCTGTATTCATCGGAGTTTGCAGAATGATTTCAAAGGCACGCTGCACTTCGGAGAGAGTGAACTCGGGCCCCAGCAGTTGCAGCGGCAAGGTGCTGTAGCGACTCTTGATCCGCAGTCGCTCCAGTCCTCTGGCAATAAGCTGGGTATGATCGAAGGCGAGACTGAGGCCGGGCAGGGCCGAGAGTGGATGCCAGCAACCGTGCACGGCTTCGACTTCCGGATCGACCAGACAGAGGTAGACCAGCGCGGTGGACCAGCCACGGGGATCCCGCTCCAGATTGCCGAGAGTGCAAACCTGTTCGCTGTAGCAGTGGCCGAGCCCCCACTCCGCCAGCAGGCGATGGCGAGCCGTGTCCAGGTCCCGATCCCGAGTCTCGTCGATGCGCAGTGCCGGCAGTTGCCAGCAGTTGGCAAAGGGAGGGTGATCACGGGTTTCGAGCAACAGCTCGAGCCGCTCCTCGTACAACCGCAGCACCACCATATCCAGACTCATTCTCAGCATGTCGATCGCCCTGCTCGCCTTCCATTAATGTTTGGTAGATAATATCACACGAATAGTATGTGAAGGAGCCAATCATGGGAACCGTCGCCAGCCTGGATATTGATGCGCAGAAGGGATTTACTCCCCTCTGCCCGAACGAACTGCCCGTCGTGGGCGGGGATGATATTGTGGCTGCGCTCAACGCTCAGGCCACCCTCGCCACGCTGCGTATTGGCAGCAAGGACTCCCATCCCGCCAACGCAGCCTGGGCCGTCAGTGACCCCGCCGGCATGCTGTTGCCGCTGGATTTGCCCAATGCCGACCTCACCTGGCCGGTACACTGCGTGCCCGGCACCCAAGGCTTCGAGCTGCTGGATGGCCTGCCCGCCCCCATCGATTACGACTTCTTCGTCTGGAAGGGGGTCGAGCCGGACCTGCATCCCTACGGCACCTGCTTCCACGATCTGGCCGAACGGCGCAGCACAGGGCTCATCGAATTTCTGCAAGCCCGTGGCGTCACTACCGTGCTGGTCGGCGGCCTCGCCACCGACTACTGCGTCAAGACCAGCGTGTTGCAACTGCGCCACGCCGGTTTTCGGGTGATCGTCCATCTCGATGCCTGCCGTGGCATAGCCCCGGATACGGTTGCCAGCGCTCACTCCCAGATGATCGAAGCCGGGGCCGAGCTGGCCCAGACCTTGATCGATGTACAACGCCTGCTGGATGCCTGATATGCCGCCGATCCTCACCCGCCAAGCCGATACCGGCGCCTGCACATTACCTATGCAGCAGGAGCGCGTCATCGCGCTCACCAACCTGCGGGGAGCCTGATATGCCACCGATTCTCACCAGCCTGCTCGACACCGACGCCTACAAGCTGCATATGCAGCAGGCGGTATTCCACCGCTATCCTGATGCCGAGGTGGTGGCCGAATTCCACAGCCGCAACGAAGAAGATCTGCTGCCCATGATGGGCCAGATAGAGGAGCAACTGCGTCTCGCCGGCTCCCTGCGGCTCACCAGGCCGGAACTGAATTTTCTGGCCGAGCGCCCCTTTTTCACCGCCGACTACCTGGATCACCTGCGCCGCAAGCCCCTTGATGCCTCCCTGCTGCAGGTATTCGAGCAGGATGGCCGCATCAATGTGCGGGTAGAAGGACCCTGGCAGGATGTGATCCTGTGGGAAATCCCGGTGCTCGCCATCATCAGCGAGATGCGCAACCGCTTCCGCTACCCCCAGTTTGGCGTCAGCCAGGCGCTGGATCGGCTCGATCAAAAGATCGACAAGCTGGAACAGGACCTCAGCCCGGAAGAGATGAGCGAGTTCAACCTCATCGACTTCGGTACCCGTCGCCGCTTCTCCCATGCGGTGCAGGATGCGGTCGTGGGCCGTCTCAAGGAGCGGCTGCCGGCATTTCGCGGCACCAGCAACTACCTGCTGGCCCAAAAGTACCAACTACCTGCCGTGGGCACCCAGGCCCACGAGTGGTTTCAGGCTCACCAGCAGCTCGGCTTCCCGCTGGAGCACAGCCAGCGCGCCGCCCTCACCAGCTGGCTGGACGAATTCACCAACCACCTTGGCATTGCCCTGACCGACTGCATCACCATGGACGCCTTCCTGCGTGATTTTGACTTTGAGCTGGCCAGCCGTTATCAGGGTCTGCGCCACGACTCCGGCGACCCTGTTGTGTGGGGCGAGAAGGCCATCAGCCACTACCAGCGCCTCGGCATAGACCCCACCGACAAGACGCTGGTCTTCTCCGATGGGCTCAACCTCGACAAGGCGGTGCAGCTGTTCCGCCACTTCCGTGGCCGCATCAACACCAGCTTCGGCATCGGCACCAAGCTCACCTGCGATCTGCCCGGTGTCAGCCCCATGAACATCGTCTTCAAGCTGATGGAGTGCAACGGTGGCCCGGTCGCCAAGATCTCCGACAGCCCGGGCAAGACCCTGTGCCGGGATGCGGACTTCATCCGCAACCTCAAGCAGGCCTTCCACGTCGGGGTGTAACGTGCCTTTTTGAGGAGCCCATCTTGCGCAGAGCGCCGGTGGCCCCCTACCATGACCCTCTTGAAAGGTCCGACTGGTGTCGGGCCTTTCTCTTGCCCGAACGACAGACCACAAGGAACTGCCCATGACCTCTAAATGGATATTTGCCCTCACCACACTGCTGGCCAGCCTGGGCGCCACTGCCGCCGAACCGCTGCGGGTATCCGCCATCCCGGACGAAGCCCCCACCGAGTTGCAGCGCAAGTTCGCCCCGCTGGGAGAATATCTGGCCGAGAAGACGGGGCGCGAGGTGGTGTTCGTACCGGTCAACGATTACGCCGCCGTGGTCGAGGCGCTGGCTGCCGGCAAACTCGACATGGCCTGGCTCGGGGGTTTCACTTATGTGCAGGCCCATCGTAGGGCCGACAAGGTAGTGCCGCTGGTCCAACGCCAGGAGGATGCCCAGTTCACCTCCAAATTCATCGCCAATGCCGACAGCGGCATCAAGACCCTGGCCGACACCAAGGGCAAGGACTTCGCCTTCGGCTCCCCCTCCTCCACCTCGGGTCACTTGATGCCGCGCCACTTCCTGGCCGAGCAGGGCATCAATCCGGAACGTGACTTCGCCCATGTCGCCTTCTCCGGCGCTCACGACGCCACCGTTGCCTGGGTCGCCTCCGGCAAGGTACCGGCCGGTGCGCTCAACGCCTCCGTGTGGGACAAGCTGGTGGAAGAGGGCAAGGTCGATACCGCCAAGGTGAAGGTGATCTGGACCACGCCGACCTACTTTGATTACAACTGGACGGTGCGCGGCGACCTGGATCCGGCGCTGCAGGAGAAAATCAAGCAGGCCTTCCTCAGCCTGGATCCTGCCGTCCCGGCCCAGGCCGAGATCCTCAAGCTGCAGCGAGCCAGCCGTTTCATCGAAACCAAGCCCGAGAACTACCAGGGCATAGAAGCGGCCGCAACCCAGGCCGGTCTGCTGAAGTGATCGCCGTTGCGCTGAATGGAGCAGGGCTGCGGCTCGGCGAGAGTCGCATCCTGCATCCGCTTCACCTGCAGATCGAGGCGGGGGAGTGCGTCGCCATCATAGGGCCGAGCGGCGCGGGCAAGACCAGCCTGCTGCGGCTGATCGGCACCGAGCTGCGCGGTGAGCTGGCACTCTCCCTGTGGGGGGAAGATCCCTGGGCCCTCTCCACCCGTGCCCGCCAGCGGCTGCGCAGCCGGATCGGCATGGTCTGGCAGCAGCCTCCGCTGCCCGCCTCCCAGCCGGTGGTGACTGCCGTGCTGGCTGGCAGACTCGGCCAGTGGTCCCTCGTTCGCGCCCTGCTCTCGCTGCTGCGTCCCAGCGATCCGGACGGTGCACGGGCCGAACTGGCCCGCCTCGGCCTCGCCGACAAGTGGCAGCAGCGCTGTGGTGAACTCTCCGGCGGCCAGCTACAGCGGGTCGGCATAGCCAGGGTGCTCTATCAGCAGCCGGACCTGATGCTGGCCGATGAACCTGTCTCCGCCCTCGATCCCGTACTCGCCCAAAGCAGCCTGGATGCCCTGCTGGCGCAAGCCCGCACGCGCGGCAGCACCCTGATCGCCAGCCTGCATGCGGTCGAACTGGCCCTCGAGCGCTTCCCCCGCATCATAGGCCTGCGCGAAGGGCGGGTGCAGTTCGACTGCCCCGCCGCCGCCGTCACCCCGGCCATGCTGGCCGCCCTCTACGCCGGTGACCAGGAGGCACTGCCGTGTATCGGCTGATGAGCCGCTGGCGCCATCCCCTGCCCTGGCTGCTGGCCATGGTCGGCTACAGCCTGTGGCAGCAGGCCGACGGCTGGCTGGGCCTGCTCGATGGTCAGAGCTGGCGACAGATGGGCAACTTTCTCGCCACCAGCTGGCCACCCCGCCTGGATCAGGACTTTCTGGCCCTGACCCTGACCGCTACCCTGGAGAGTCTGGCCGTGGCGACTCTGGGGCTGGCCGGTGCCCTGCTGCTCGGCATTCCGTTCGCCTTGCTCGGCTCCCGCGCCCTATCGCTAGCCGAGCTGGGGCCTATCCCCAGCCCGCTGCGCGGCGCCTTGCGCTCTTTCAGCCGACTCATCGCCATTCTGCTGCGCAGCCTGCCCGAGCTCATCTGGGCGCTGCTGTTCGTGCGTCTGTCGGGGCTCGGGCCCCTGGCCGCCATCCTGGCCATCGCCGTCAGCTACGGCGGCATGCTGGCCAAGGTCTACAACGAGATCATGGAGAGCGGCGCCCTGCAACCGGCCCGTGCCCTGCTGCTCGGCGGCAGTGGCCGCCTGCAGGCGCTCTGGTACGGCGTGCTGCCCGCGGTGCGCCAGGAGCTGCTCTCCTACACCGTCTATCGCTGGGAGTGTGCTCTGCGCGCCTCCGTTATCATGGGCTTCGTCGGTGCCGGCGGGCTCGGCCAGCAGCTCGAACTCTCGTTGCGCATGTTTGCCGGTGGTGAGGTAGTGACCCTGCTGCTGGCCTTCATACTGCTGGTGACCCTGGCCGACGGCCTCAGCGCCTGGCTGCGCCACACCCGCTCCCCCGGCCTGCAACTGCTTGCCTGCCTGGGGCTGGCCAGCGCCATGGCACTCCACCAGCTCGACTGGCGCATGCTGAGTTTTTCCTTCGGCGGGCTGGGCCGGTTCATCGGCGAGTTTCTGCAACCGGACTGGTCGGGGCCTTTTCTGCGAACAGTCGGCCTTGGCCTGCTCGATACGGTGCAGATGGCATTGCTGAGTACCCTGTTGAGCGCCCTGCTGGCCCTGCCGCTGGCCTGTCTCGCCCGCCACTGCTGGCCACTGAGGCTGCTGTTCAACCTGCTGCGATCCGTGCCGGAGCTCATCTTCGCCAGCCTGCTGGTGATCGCGGTCGGGCTGGGGCCGGTGGCGGGCATACTGGCGCTTACCCTGCACACCACAGGCGTGCTGGCCCGGCTGTTCGTGGAGACGCTGGAGAATGCGGATCAGGCCCCTCGCCTCGCCTTGCAATTGAGCGGCTCCGGCCCCACGGCCAGCTTCTGGTACGGGCTGTTTCCACTGGTGTCACGCCAATGGCTGGCCTACAGCCTCTATCGCGGCGAGATGAACCTGAGGGCCGCTACCATACTCGGGGTGGTGGGCGCAGGGGGGCTGGGGCAGCAGCTATATGTGTCGCTCAGCCTGTTCCGTTACGATCAGGCAGCCACCCTGATCCTGGCCATCTTGCTGCTGGTCTGGCTGGCTGAGGGGATCAGCCGCCGCTCCCGTTTGCCGCGCCCAGCCCCCTCCCAGCGAGACTGCCAGATCTGAATCGGGAGCAAGCAGCCGGCGTTGAGCTGGTCAGGCTCCAATCCCGATAAACAAAAAGCCCGCCGGTTTGCACCGGCGGGCTTTTTTCATGGGTTACTGCGGGATCAGTCTTTCTTGGCCAGCAGGAAATTCACCAACTGGCTGAACTGTTCCTGAGAAGTAATGGATTCGATCTTAACCATGTACTTGCCGTTGACCAGGAAGGCCGGCACACCGCGAATGTTGTAGCTCTCGGTGTTGCGATCAAACTGGGACACCATGCCGGATACGGCGAAGCTGTCGACGGCACCGTCGAACTCTTCAGCCGGCACGCCGTTATCCAGGAAGATCTGCTTCACATCCGCGCGGCTCTGCGGATACTGGCGTTGGGTATGGATCTTGTTGAAGATAGCCGGGGTCAGCTTGGCTTCAACATTCAGCAGGCTGGCCAGGGCATAGGCGCGCTGCATTTCCGGACCCATCTCGCGGCCCAGGAAGGCCACTGGGTTCTTCTTGAGGGGAACGCCTTCTGGCATTCCCGCTTTCAACTGTTCAACGATCGGCTCGAAGGTCGCGCAGTGCGGGCAGTAGTAGGAGAAAAACTCCACCACTTCCGGCTGGGCACTGCCTGTCTGTTTGACCACGTCATAGTTAACGCCTTCCTTGAATTCGGGGGCGGCGTGAACCATGGGGATCATCAGCATGGCAGCGAGGAAAAATAGTACTTTTTTCATGACGTTTCCTGTTAAGGGATCACTGTGAGGCACGCCCGGCGAACCGAAGCAGTGCCAAGCCTATTGCGTCACCACTCAGACGTCAATGGCAAAGGGCCACACCGGCAGGCGCTACGGCAGAGAGCGTCATCGACAGACAATCACTGTGGGCTGATGCCGACGCGCCCTCGCTCACCACCCCGGCGTCAGGGTCAAAGGGGGGGCCTTGAGCGCGGCCAGTTGATCGTGCGGCAGGTATCGCGATCTGCGGGCACCCATCAGCACTCCTGATATGTCACCACCCCGGCGTCAGGGTCAACGGCGGCGCCTTGAGCGCGGCCAGTTGATCATGCGGCAGGTATCGCGATCTGTGGGCACCCATCAGCACCCCTGATATGTCACCACCCTGGCGTCAGGGTCAAAGGTGGCGCCTTGAGCGCGGCCAGTTGATCATGCAGGGTCGCAATCTGCTGACGCCAGTAGTGGTCGGTATTGAACCAGGGGAAGTGACGGGGGAACGCAGGGTCGTCCCAGCGCCGTGCCAGCCAGGCCATATAGTGAACGATGCGCATGGCCCGCAGCGGCTCAATCAAGGCCAGCTCCCGCGGGTCGAACTCCATGAACTCCTCATAGCCGGCCAGCAGGGTGTCGAGCTGGATTAACTGCTCGTGGCGCTCGCCGCTCAGCATCATCCAGAGATCCTGGATGGCGGGGCCGGTGCGGCAGTCGTCGAGATCGACAAACATGGGGCCATCACGCCACAGAATATTGCCCGGATGACAGTCACCGTGCAGGGAGATCTGTGCCACATCCAGAGTCATGGCATCACAGACGTGCTTGATCAGCTCGTCGAGTACACCGAAGAATTGCTTGGCCAGCCCGCTCGGCAGCCATTCACCGGATGCCAGCAGCTCACGCGGTTCGTGCAGCATGCTCTCCACATCCAGTCGGACGCGGTGATGGAAGGAGCGGCTGGCACCGATCTGGTGAATCCGGCCAAGGTAACGGCCCACCCACTCCAGCTGATCCAGGTTGTCCACCTCGAACTGGCGGCCTCCCACGCTCTGCCAGATGGCAAAGGGGTAGCCCTGATGCTCCAGCAAGGTTTCGCCCGCGAAGGAGAGCGGCGCAGCGACCGGGATCTCCGCCTCATTGAGTCGGGCGGCAAAGTCGTGCTCTTCCAGGATCTGGGCACGACTCCAGCGACCGGGACGATAGAACTTCACCACATAGCGGCGGCGCTCCTCGTCCTGAAACTGATAGACCCGGTTTTCGTAACTGTTGAGCTCGATGAGGCCGGAGTCGAGTCGCAGACCACTGAGATCCAGCGCATCCATGATGAGGTCGGGAGTAAGGTCGGAATAGTTGAAACGCATGTCATCCACCATTAAAAAGGGGCGCCGTTGCGCCCCATACTATCACCACTAAGCTCAATGGCGTTCCAAACCAATCAGTTGCACCAACTATTCCCATTACAGTCGGCTGATAAACTTGCTGGCCTGACGCAGTGTGCCCTTGCTGTCATCGACTGCCGCCCCATCCCGTTTCAGCACGAACTGTATATCCAGGGTCGGCTTCTTCAGGTTGAAGGGATCGACCGCCACGCTCACCGGCAGGGTGTAGATCTCGCCCGCCTTCAGGGTCACTTCGCGGGGGCCGAACCACTCGTGCTCCGGCAGCCCTTCCACATCCAGCTGATAGGTCTGGGCATGCAGTGTCTTGTTGAGGATTTTGAGGGTATAGGTGTTCTCGATGAGCCCCTCGCTGTTCTCGCGGAACAGCTGGTTGCGATCCCGCAGTATGTCGAGCCCCATGGGCATGATGGACATGGCGTTGTAGACGAACACCCCCAGCATGATGACCATCACCAGGCCATAACCGAGCAGCTTGGGCCGCGCCACATGGGTGCTGTTATGGGCCAGCTTGTGCTCTGTGGTGTAGCTGATCAGCCCTTTCGGATAGCCCATCCGATCCATGGTCTGGTCGCAGGCGTCGACGCAGGCACCGCAGTTGATGCACTCGTACTGCAGGCCGTCGCGGATGTCGATGCCAGTCGGGCAGACCTGAACGCAGAGGTCGCAATCGATGCAATCCCCCAACCCCAGCGCCTTGGGATCCGCTTTGCGGCTACGGGCACCCCGGGTCTCACCACGCTTGGTGTCGTAGCCGACGATGAAGGTATCCTTGTCGAACATGGCTGACTGGAAGCGTGCATAGGGGCACATGTGGATACACATGATGGCACGCATCCAGCCGGCATTGCCGTAGGTACAGGCCGTGAAAAACAGTACCCAGAAGATGACCCAGCCACTCGCCTGCAGGGTAAAGAAGTCGGGCACCAGCTCGGTCACATCCTGGAAGTAGGCGACGAAAGTGAGACCGGTACCGAGGGATAGCAGGATCCAGGCCAGATGCTTGGCCCCCTTGCGGGCCAGCTTCTCGCCACTCCAGGGGGCGGCATCCAGCTTGCGCCGCTTGTTGGCGGCCCCTTCCAGCTTCTCTTCAAACCAGATGAACATGAAGGTCCAGACCGTCTGCGGGCAGAGATAGCCGCACCAGACCCGGCCGAGGAAGGTGGTCACGAAGAAGAGGGCAAAGGCGGCGATCATGAAGATCCAGGCCAGCAGGGTCAGATCCTGCGGCCAGATGGTGGCACCAAAGATGTGGAACTGCTGATGGCCAACATCGAACAGCACGGCCTGACGACCGTCATAGCGCAACCAGGGCAAGGCAACGAAGAGCACCACGAAGAACCAGCCCATGACCTTGCGCATCCGCTGCCAATAGCCGGTCTGTGCCCTCACGTAAATGCGGTTGCCTGGATTGAACCTGTCATCGCTGGCTTTGAACGTGTTCGGGTTGAAAGTCCCGGTGACGCCCTTGTCAGTCACATCCTTGATATCGATTTTTTCATGATCGGCCATTGCAAGACACAGCTCCCTTATTTGTTATGGAGCGGATTATATCTTAAACAGCCTGCTAATTGTGTGGGTAAGATGTATCTAATGTTCGAGTCGTGTCGCAATTTTCAGCAACAAAAAAGGCATATCGCCGGTTGACGATACACCTCTCGTTGAGATTCTCTTGAAACTACTCAGCCCGGTTTGTACCGAGCCGGGATCACTTGATGCCGCGAGCCTTGAGCAGGGCTTCCTTGAAATCGGGAACATGATCCTTGGCCAGACCTGGGATCATCGCCTGCTTGTCGGATTCCCGCATCTTGAGGTGGTAGATCAGCATGTCGTCGGTCAGGTCGGACAAGGCGCCGTCATAGCCAGCTTCCGCCGCCAGTTTGGCAACAAACTGCACCAGGCTGAGATCCTGTTCCTTGATCCAGGCAGGCTGCAACAACTCCAGCAGCTCTTCGATACGATGACATTGCATAGACAACCTCTTTAATCTGTCATGTGAAACTCAGGCAACCTTACCCATCAAGGCTACTTCGATACGATCCCGCCCATTATGCTTGGCCTGATAGAGGGCCGCATCCGCTTTTTGGATAAGCTCCGCGATGGAGCCGCTTTGATCCGGCACCAGAGTGGCGACCCCGAAGCTGCAACTGACCCGGCCAGAGACCAGGGATTTCTGGTGGGGGATACCCAGATCCTTGAGGGCCATTCGCACGTTTTCGGCTATCTGCAGCGCACCTTGCATACTGGTACAGGGCAGCAACAGAGCAAACTCTTCCCCGCCGTAACGAGCGGCGAGATCATCCTCCCGCCGTTGTACCTCGGCCAGCAGCGCTGCCACCCGTTGCAGACACTCGTCACCCTGCTGATGACCGTATAGATCGTTGAATTGCTTGAAATAATCCACATCCACCAGCACCAGCGACAGGGGCGCCCGAGCGCGGTGACAGCGGCGCCAGGCCCGCTCGAGGCAATAGTCCAGGTGGGCACGATTGGCGATGCCGGTCAAACCATCCAGCCGGGAAGTGAGTTTGAGGTGTTCGGAGACCAGCTTCAGCTCGGCCACCAGATCGGCGTTGGAGAAGCGGTGGTAGAGAGAGGCGACCTGATCCCGCCGCAGACGGCGCAGCAGGGTCGGCAAGAAGACAAACAGATAGCCTGCCAGCATGCAGGAGACAATCCGTTCCTGCTCGTTGCCGGCCCCCAGCTCGAACAGCATGGCAAGCCCGAGTGGCAAAACGGCGCCATAGAGAGAGCGGCGGCTGCCAAACAGCATGATGGCACTGCCAGTGAGGATCAGGCTGGAGAGCATCATCATGGCGGCACGATAGGTGTCGGGCAACTTGTCCATGTAGAGCAGCACACCGAGCGCCCAGATGATGGAGGTAATGGTGACCCCGATGAACAGCTCGCGTTCCAGCACTGGCAAGGGGGTCTGCGTCAGACTGGACTGACGCCAGCGCAGGTGCCAGCCTCGACACAGCAGCAGCAGGCAGACCAGTGCCAACCAGCCGAGCGCCTCGCCGGCGGGCAGGTAATCGTGGAACAGCAGGCTCCAGCCGAGTGCCAGCAGGCCCAGGCAAGGCAGGCTGAATGAGGAGTGAGTATAAAGCTGGGCCATGATGGCCTGCTTCACCTGACGTGTCACACTCTGAGTCAACTGCATGCTCCCTGTACAAGAGCCGCACAGTCTACCACTCCCCCTTCCGGGCCAACAATAAAACGTCTGTTATTAAGCGGTTAGTCAACCGCGCTCCAGCTCGTCCAGGATAGGACACTCAGGATTTTCGTCCCCGTGGCAGCAACAGACCAGCCCTTCGAGGGAGGTCAGCATGGCCTGCAAGCCTGCGATGCGGCTGCGCAGATCGACGATTTTCTCCTGCGCCAGCTTCTTCACCTGAGCGCTGGTTCTGTGCTCGTTCCGATAGAGCGCCAACAGCTCCTGGCACTCCTCCAGATTGAAGCCTGTCTCCCGCGCACGCTTGACGAAGCGCAGCTCCCGCAACGCACCCTCCGTGTAGCTGCGATAACCGTTATCGCTGCGTACAGGGGCTGAAATGAGGCCGATACTCTCGTAGTAGCGAATCGTCTTGGCGGTCAGCCCCGTGGCCTTGGCAACCTTGCTGATATTCATTTATGTCTCCTTACCAATCTGGATGAGGGCTGGTGTGTGCGCCGCCTTGGGCTGCCAGCGTTTCAGTAACAGGGAATTGCTCAAAACGGTAATGCTGCTCAGGGCCATGGCCGCCCCCGCCAGCTCGGGGCTGAGATAGCCCAGTGCCGCCAGCGGAATGCCGATGATATTGAACACGAAGGCCCAGAACAGGTTCTGCTGTATGGTGCGCCAGGTGGCTGCCGAGATGTCGATGGCATCGGCCACCAAGCGAGGGTCAGATCGCATGAGAGTGATGGAGGCGGTCTCCATTGCCACATCGGAGCCGGATCCCATGGCGATGCCCACATCTGCCGCCGCCAACGCAGGGGCGTCGTTCACCCCGTCCCCCACCATGGCCACCAGCCCCTGGGTGCGGGCGCGCAGCGCCTCCACTTTTTCCACCTTGCCCGCAGGCAGCACGGAGTCAAAGGCACCGTCCAGCCCCAGCTTGGCGGCGATATGGGCCACGGGTGCCGGCGCATCGCCGCTCACCAGCCAACTGGCGATACCACGCTGACGCAAGATGGAAATGGCTTCCGGGCTCTCTGGCCTCAAGGTATCGGCCAGGGCGGCGATGCCGACGGCCACGCCGTCGATGGCAACCCAGACCCGAGTCGCACCGTCAGCAGGCTCTTCATCCTGCAGCGACTGATCAATCCTGAGCTGAGCCAGCAACGATGAATTGCCGATAGCGACCGAGTGGCCTGCCACTTTGCCGAGAATGCCGGCACCAACCCGTACCTCGACCTCGTCGGGCGGAGGCAGTACCACCTCCTTGCCGATTGCCTCGCGCATCGCCAACGCCAGCGGATGCTCGCTCGCCTGCTGCAAGGCGGCCGCGAGCCGCAACTGCTCGTCATTGCCGCTCCAGCTAGCCAGCACGGGCCGCCCCTGAGTGAGGGTACCTGTCTTGTCGAAGATGAGCGCCTTGATGGCGTGGGCCTTCTGCAGGGTATCTACATCTTTGATCAGAATGCCGTGACGGGCCGCCACCCCGGTGCCTGTCACTATGGCTGCCGGCGTCGCCAGCCCCAGCGCACAGGGACAGGCGATCACCAGCACGGCCACGGCAGCCAGCAGTGCCTGACCAAAGTCGTGGCCGTAGGCGTACCACACCAGCAGGGTGAACAGGGCGATGGCCATCACCACAGGCACGAACACGGCGGAGACCTTGTCCACCAGCTGTTGCAACGGTGCCTTGCCCATCTGGGCGCTCTCCACCAGGGCGATGATCTTGCTGAGGCTGGAATCCTCCCCCACTGTGGTGGCTTCGATCTCCAGCACGCCAGAGCGGTTGATGGCGCCGCCCAGCACGCCCTCCCCGATACCCCGCGGCACCGGCAGGCTTTCGCCGGTGAGAATGGATTCATCCAGCTCACTTTCGCCGCTCACTATCTTGCCATCCACCGGCACCCGCTCGCCCACCAGCACCCGCAGCCTATCGCCGCGCAGCACTTCATCTATGACCAGGCTCTGCCAGCGCTCGCCACGCCAGACGGTGGCGGTTTCCGGCCGCAGCGCCATCAGTTCGCGAATGGCGGACTGGGTACTGTGGCGGGCGCGCGCCTCCAGCAGTTTTCCCAACGAAATCAGGGTAATAATGATGGCGCTCGCTTCGAAATAGAGCTTGCCGCTGGCGGCCATCCCCAACGTCAGCAGCAGGTAGAGGCTGTAGAAGTAGGCGGCACTGGTGCCGGTCGCCACCAGCACATCCATGTTGGCCGAGCGGTTCTTGAGGGCAAGCCAGGCGCCGCGATAGAAGCGGGCCCCGATCCAGAACTGCACCGGGGTAGCGAGCACCAGCTCCAGCCAGGCGGGCAGATGCCAGGGCAGCAAGCCCGCCATGGCGATCATGCCCACCAGCAGCGGCAGGGTGAGCAGGGCCGACATAACAACCTGGATCAGCGCCTTGTGTGTGGCGGCGGCTTCCTGCTCTTCACGCGCCTGCAACTGCTGGCGGCGACCGCTGGCAGAGCCCTGCGCCAACTGGGCTCCAAAGCCGAGCGCCTCTATACGTTCGCGCAACGAGGCCGGCGTCTGCATACCCGGCACCAGCTCGATGCGGGCCTGCTCGATGGAGAAATTGACCTCAGCCGAAATAACGCCAGGCAGTGCCGCCAGCATCTTGTTGAGACGTGCGGAGCAGCCGGCACAGGTCATGCCGCTGATCTGGAAGGAGAGGGTCTCGTGGCCGTAGCCATAACCCTGCCCGGTAATGCTGTCGAGTACTTCGGGCAAGCGGGCCGGATCGCTCAACTCGATAGCTGCCTGCTCCAGCGCGAAGTTGACGGTGGCCGTTACTCCCTCAAGCTGGTTAAGGGCAGTACTGATGCGGCTGGCGCAATTGGCGCAGCTCATGCCGCTGAGCGGCAGTTGCAGATGAATGGGGTCTTGAATCTGGGTGGTCATGGTGTTCCTCCTCGGAACCAATCGGCCAAACTGGCTGCCGACCGACAAACCCTAACCTTTACTGTAAGGGCAAGCTCAAGCCACGACACGCACTTTTTAAACATAAAAAAACGGCGCCCGCCCCTGCCGGATTACCCGGGCAAGAGGCGAGCGCCGATGCATGGCTTGTTAGCGCTAGAACAACGGGCGATTAGATGCCGTACTGGGCGCGATAAGCCTGCATGGCTGCCAGTTGTACCGCCAGCTCCGGCTGCTCGGCCTGTTTCTCTTCCAGATAGGCGATGAGATCCCCCATCTGGATGATGGCGATGATGTGGGCGCCGTAGTCACGCTCCACCTCCTGAATGGCGGAGAGCTCACCCTTGCCCTTCTCCTGACGATCCAGCGCGATCAGTACGCCAGCCAGGGAAGCACCGTTGGCCTGGATCAGATCCATGGATTCGCGGATGGCGGTCCCGGCGGTGATGACGTCATCCACCAGCATGATGCGCCCCTTGAGCGGGCTGCCCACCAGATTGCCGCCCTCGCCGTGATCCTTGGCCTCCTTGCGGTTGAAGCACCAGGGCACATCCACATCGTGTTGCTCCACCAGCTGCACGGCGGTGGCGGAGGCGATGGGGATCCCCTTGTAGGCCGGGCCAAACAGCACATCGAATTCGATGCCGGCATCCATCAGGGCGGCGGCATAGAAGCGGCCGAGGCGGGCCAGATCGCGGCCGCTGTTGAACAAACCGGCGTTGAAGAAGTAGGGACTTTTACGACCGGATTTCAGGGTAAATTCACCGAATTTGAGGACCTGTTTCTCCAGGGCGAACTCGATAAATTGACGCTGGTAGGCTTTCATTCTGGCTCCTTGCTTGGCTTGTCGTTTACTTGCGTGGGGGTATAAAAAAACGCGGTCAATGCCGCGTTTTTAAAATCAGGAGAGTGACTGCTTCTGCAGCGCAATGATCTCTTCAATGCCGCCCTTGGCGAGCCCCAGCATCGCCAGCAGCTCCTCATGGGTGAAGGGTTCGGCCTCCGCGGTGCCCTGCACCTCTATGATGCGACCATCTTCGGTCATCACCACGTTCATGTCGGTCTCGGCAGCGGAGTCTTCGATGTACTCCAGATCGCAGATGGCTTCGCCCTGATACATGCCGACGGAGACGGCGGCGATCATCTGCTTGAGCGGGCTCTGCTTGAGCATGCCTTTCTCAACCATCCAGTTCAGCGCATCCACCAGCGCCACGCAGGCACCGGTAATGGAGGCGGTGCGGGTACCGCCATCGGCTTGCAGCACATCACAGTCCACCGTGATGGAATGCTCGCCCAGCGCAGTCAGGTCTACCGCCGCACGCAGGGAGCGGGCGATCAGACGGGAAATCTCCAGAGTACGGCCACTCTGCTTGCCGGCGGCCGCTTCGCGGTTCATCCGGGAGTGAGTGGAGCGCGGCAGCATGCCGTATTCGGCAGTGACCCAACCCTGACCCTTCCCTTTCAGGAAGCGCGGAACGCTGGTGTCGACGCTGGCGGTGCAGAGCACGCGAGTGTTACCGAACTCCACCAGCACTGAGCCTTCTGCATGTTTGGTGAAATTGCGGGTAATGGTAACCGGGCGAAGTTGCGCGGCACTGCGATCGCTTGGACGTGACATGGAACGGACCTCTGGGCTGGCTCAAATTGGCGAAGGAGTATAAGTGATCCAGCCCCAAATATCAGCCGCTAAGAAGCGGTTCCTGATCAGTCGTGAAAGACCGTCGCCAAGGCAAATAAGCGCGCAGGAACAGGCCGCAATAACCATCAATAGGGATGCAGGGCAGCAGCGCCAAAAAAGCCGGACCTAGTTCTAAAACCACGGCATCGGCTGACGAGCAGGGCCGGGCTGAGTATACTGGCCGCACACTTCATCAAGCTCGGAACAATCAATGATTCACAGCATGACCGCCTACGCCCGCAAGGAATTCAAGGGCGACTGGGGCACAGCCGTTTGGGAAATTCGTTCGGTCAACCAGCGCTATCTGGAAACCTATATCCGTCTGCCGGAGCAACTGCGCAGCCTGGAGCCCGTGCTGCGTGAGCGTTTCCGTGCCAAGCTGCAACGCGGCAAGGTGGAGTGCAACCTTCGTTTCGAAGCCGCTCAGGCGGCCGCCAGCCAGCTGCACATCAATGAAGAGCTGGCCAAGCTGATCATCGACAGCGCCAACTGGGTAATGAAAGAAGCGGGCCAGGGCCAGCTCAACCCGGTCGACGTGCTGCGCTGGCCGGGTGTCATGGCCGCCGCCGAGCAGGACATGGACGCGGTTGCCACCGAGCTGCTCGGCGGATTTGACCAGACCATGGAAGACTTCATCGCCTCCCGCGCCAGCGAGGGTGCCAACCTCAAGAACTTGATCCAGCAGCGTCTGGATGGCATTCAGGTGGAAGTGAAGAAAGTACGCGTGCACCTGCCACAAATCATAGAGTGGCAGCGCCAGAAGCTCACCGACCGCCTGACCGAGGCCAAGGTGGAGCTGGATCCGGCTCGCATCGAGCAGGAAATCGTGCTGCTGGCCCAGAAGATCGACGTGGCTGAAGAGCTGGACCGTCTGGAGATGCACATCAGCGAAACCATCAAGATCATGAAGAAGGGCGGCGCCTGTGGCCGTCGTCTCGACTTCATGATGCAGGAGTTCAACCGCGAGTCGAACACGCTCGGTTCGAAATCCATCAACGCCGACGTGACCCAGTCCGCCGTCGAGCTGAAAGTCCTCATCGAACAGATGCGTGAGCAGATCCAGAACATAGAGTGATGGATGCAAGAAGCCCGTCATCGACGGGCTTCTACTTTGTGTTCGCACTACGCCACCATTGGCTTGAGCCAGATCAGATTTTCACTCAGAGCCGACAGCATCTGACTCGCTTGTGCGGTATGCTGGCACGCTGATGATCAACAACGACCTCTATTGAGGCCTGCCTTATGAAATACCTTGTAGTACAAACCAAGCAGATAGGGGATGTGCTGATCTCCACCGCGCTGTGCAACAACCTCAAGCAGAACGAGCCAACCGGGGAAGTTCACTATCTGGTCATGGACTATTGCGCGGGTATGGCGCAGGGCAATCCCAATATCGATCGACTCATCGTCATCGAGAAAGCCAGGCGCAACGACTGGCGTTACATGAAGGACCTGCTGCTGGATATCCGCCGCGAACGCTACGACGTGGTGGTCAACAGCCAGGGCCAGATGATCGGCCTGCTGACTTGCCTCTTCTCCGGCGCCAGATTGCGGATAGGATTTGACTCCTTCCCCTGGCGACTCGGCCACAACCGCATAGTACGCTTTCGCAAAGACACAGAATTCCAGGGCAACAGCACCCTGGTTGACGACAGGTTCTCGCTGCTAAAACCCCTCAACCTGGCCAGGGAAGATCGCAATTACCATCTCTGGCTGAGTGAGGAAGAAAAACGGCAGGGACGTGAAACCTTGCAGGCGGCCGGCGTCGATCCCGCGCGACCCTTGATCGCCATGGGGGTCAACTCGCTGGGACACTACAAGCGTTGGCCCATCGACTGCTTCGCCCAGGTTGCCCAATGGCTCATCGAACAGCACAACGCCCAGATCCTGATCTACTGCGGGCCGGGAGAAGAAGAGTACAACCGCAGCCTCAAACCGCTGCTGTCAACCGAGCTGCAGGCCAGCGTGTTTGACCACATAAAGACCCGCTCGGTGCGGGAGCTGGTGGGACTGTTCGCCCATTGCCAGCTGTTTGTCGGCAACGATACCGGCCCCCGCCACATGGCCCAGGCCATCGACCTGCCCCTGCTGACCATAGTGGCTCCCGGCGGCGACAAGATCATCGCCAATCCGGTCAACCACCCCCGCTATCAGGCCATTGATATCTTCGATGCCAAGGGGGCAGAAACTGACCTGCTATCAGCACTGAATAAAAATGGCACGAATGAACAACTCTATCGCCTCATTACTCCCGAGATGGTGACGGAAAGACTGAGTACACTTATTGCTCAATTGAAAGCAACATAGAAAGCGCGTCAGATATTGCATGACTTTCTACATTGTTCATATCCGCATTGATGCCAGGAGAGGGACTAAATATCACCTTGGTTAAGGGTGAGGGACTTGGTAGCCATTGATTGAACTCATTTCCATGTAGTGGGTAAATAGCGATCAGTGGTTTTTTTAGTCCGGCTGCGATATGAACGATGGCAGTATCGACCGAAATGACCACGTTGGCTGCCCGAATGCAATAAATTGCATCCTCAATTGTATTCACCCCTTCCAGTAGCGCCACATTGTTTGCACCACAACCATTTATCATTTTCTGTGCATCCTCACGAGTGGCCGGTGAGGAAAGTAGAGCAAAATGACGAGTGGGGAAACACTGACCCAAAACAGTCAGCAATTCCGTTACCTTTCCTTGTGACATGGACTTGTAACGCGTGCTACCAAAAGGATTGATGATAATACTATTGTCGCAGCCAGATATAACCTTGTCTCTAGCAACATCGGGGATGATATATGTAGTATCTACATCCATTAACCCTAACATGTTCAATAGATATGTATATTTCTCTTGAAATAGCATGCTCTTGGTAGTATCAGAGAGCTTTATATTTACCCGTGCGACATTATCATCCAGCGATGCGATATTGGTTGGTGATAACTTATACAAAAAGTATAAGTCTTTCATCTTCATCCCTTCGGTGAGATGTATTGCCAGATCCACATGAGGAATTGACAAGGCTATATCGCAAAGAGTTTTGTAACTTGGCCTTTTAGCTACTTCTATCACATGGTCAACACCGAACGCCTCTCGATACAAAGGTGCCAAGGCAGGGGAGGTAATAACAGTAATGAATTTATTAGGCAGCTTTTTCAGCTCTCGAAAGAAAAATGATGAGGCAAATGAATCGCCTATCTTGGCATCCCAACGAATAACTAAAATATGACTTATGTCTCCTTGCAAGCCAAGAGGGGTCTTCTTGTCAAAAAAAATAATTCCCAAGGCTCGACGAATCCGGTCGCGTAATAGCTGCAGATATCCAATCACGATTCGACCTCTCGGTTAGCCAAATGAGGACCATAGTTGCGATCATCGATCGTTGTCTCAAACAATCCTACATCCATGCAGCTTGGCTCAACTCCGGATGCAGTCAGTCCATTCAATTGCAACCGCCCGGTCAGATAATCAGATGGCATTCTGATTGGATATGCTTTGCTTAATAATTTTTTAGCACCAGACAATGTCAATATATAACCAGCAGTAGAGATTATCCCACGTTTAGAGCTACAACTTGGGGTGCGATATCTTGCAAGACGATATCCCTCGGGCAAAGGCTTCATCCATGGCCAACATTTAGCTTTGCCATGATACAAGAAAATAATCTCAGAATGACTCTTTGCCATGGCGCTCTCCATAATCGCGTTGAAGTGCATATGGAGATATATATCATCCTCCAGCACCACACAACGCTCTATATTTCTTTCCACCATCATCTCATACAACCTGATATGACTCATGGCACAGCCTACTTCGCCCATGCTGAGATCGTGACCACACGTCTCACGGGCAAGGGGAAAGTCAACATGCTGCAACTCAGCATCACTCAACGCTTTACCATCGACTGCATCGAAAAATGTAAATTCAAGGCCAAGATGCTTCATCTGTTTAATAAGCATTGCTCGCCGATCTTGACTTCGAGAAAGACTAATGACAAATATCGGAATCATAATGCGCTCTCATTTACTTTTATTTCAGATGAATGCCAAACAAATATCATACTCAAGACATATAGATATAGTATGTCTTGATGTTCAAATGGTACGTCGCTGAATGCACTGATGGCAAAGGAAAGTGGAATCAGAACACATGCTGCATCTCCACCCATTTTTTTCATGGACAACCATAGAGGTAGGAAAAGGAATGCTACCAGCACGACAAAGCCTATCCCACCTCGAATAACCAGGTTCTGCATATATTGGCTGTGAGCATGTGCCAAGGCAGCATTCAGAGCCAATGGAGGAACCAATCCTCGCGCGACCTGCTCTTGTTTCAATGCATCAAAACCATTAGTACCCACTCCGGTAACAGGTGCATCCAGAAACCCAAGCCAAGCACTCTGCCATGCAACGACCCTCAACCCCCACGAAGAGTTATACGATCCTTTTTCAGCCAAATTAAGATCAGAAACCGCATCTGCGACCCTGAGTTGTACCAATTGATTGGTATGGTAAGTAATACCCATGGATGCGATGCACAATATTGCTATGGCAATATATTTCCATGGTTTGAATAACGCCTTGTAGCAAATGACATAACCAACGATACCACCAAGGGCCAACCAGACCCCCCGACTCTGGGACAGATAGAGAGCAAACAGGGCCGCCACCAACGCGACCAAGGCACCATACCTTATCCAGCGCAACAGTTGCCTCTGCTGGAACACAAACCAGTTCAATATCGCCAGTGTCAATGCCGCCTGTGAAAAGAGAATGGCATTGGTAAATCCTTCAACTCTGACAATACCACTCTGATATTGCCAGAGGCTCATAATACCCAAGCCAATACCCCCAGTGACAATCGCAGCATAGCCCAATGTCAACAGAACTGGCTTGCGTGGTATCATCAACGCAAACACGACAACGTAGAATAAACCACGCATTACACCATATTGATCACCATGGATCAGCCGGTTTACAAAAATCATGACTGCATAGGCTGCCAATACCCAGAGAATACGCCGGTCCTCAAGCCCGACGTCTCGCTTTTTACCAACAAAGTAATTTAGCAGACCAAATACGGATGCCACGACGAGTAGATTGGAAAGAATTGTCTGGCCGGCTGGTACCAAAAAAAGGCCGCAAAAGGAAAACATAATCACCAGCGCAAACAAGGCTGTCGTAGCTTTGTCGAGCAGTTCGAGGCTTCTAATGGACATCAATTATTATTTCCTGAATACGTAGTTGCCCCGAATCTTCCGCCACAGGCCAAAAACATCGGTACGAGGGAAAATGGCGATGCGACGGATCCGGTAGGGATCCTGATGCATGGCTCGGGGACCACTGTTGGTGGCTACGGCAAAGCGGTAACCAGCGGCCTGTGCCTGCTCCTTGGCGCTATCATCCATGTCCCCATAAGGGTAAGCAAACGACAGCAGCGAATAGCCAAGCAATGCCTCCAACTGTCGTTTATTTTCTCTTATTTCATGGGCTTGTTGCTCGGGGGGTAGCTTGCTCAGCCGTGGATGGGTCAGGGTATGGCCCCCAATCTCCACATGGCCGGAGGCCACCAGTGCTTTTATCTGCTCCCCATTCATCAGGGAAATCTGGGTATCCGGGTTGGTGGGGTGTTCCACGTCCCAGCGATTATGCTCCTCTCCCGTCACCACATATACCACGGCTTTGTAACCGTATTTTTCAAGCAATGGCAGCATGCGGGTCAGGTTGTCCTGGTAGCCGTCATCGGCGGTGATCATCAGGTACTTCTTGCCATATTCCAGGCGGTGAATGAAGCCCCTGTCAGCCAGATCGCGGAAGGTCAGCGTCTCGTAGCCCAACCATTTCAGCAAGCGCAGATGCTTCTCAAACATGGCAATCGGCATCCAGGTACCATGCACCCCCTTCTCGCTGTCATGCTCGATAAAGCGGTGATACATGACGACAGGCATCTCCCGGCGCAGGGTCTCGACTATAGCATCCTGATAGACAGACTCCAGACCGGATACTACCCCTTGCAAGCCATACTCAGCCTGAATGCGCTGGCAAATAACGTCCGGCACACTCCGGCTGGCCAACGCAGGCAGAATTTGCGCCTTCAAGGCAGCGAAGTCGATAGCCAGATCCTTGGGGCCTATGTCACCAAAGTTGCTGGCCAGCGCCTCCGCCAGATTCTGTTCAGTCACCAGACCAATCGCCTTGGCCTCGCCGATGGCAAACGCAGGGCGCCCGCACAGCAGTGCCTCCATTGCGACCCTACCAGCCCCGATCACCAGATCGCAACCCGCCAGCAAGGCAGGCACATCATCCACATAGCCGACAAAATCGACCTGGTTCTGAAAGCGACAGAAACGCTCGGGCACCTGACTGCCGCTCACCACACGAACCTGACAAGTGTCCAGATCAAGCACCTCATCCAGCAGGCGATAACAGAGCTCGCCCTTGGGACCGCTCAGGCGACCTATGATGGCGATCACCGGCCTGGCATTGTCAGGCACCGGCACCGGCTGGAACTTGTCTGTCTCGATACCGTTGCGCAGTACCTGCACTATGTCCGGATCCACCCCCAGGTTGTCGATGATCTGGTGGGCTATGTCTTCACAGACAGCCACAGCCCTAAACCCAAGGGCATGGAAGGCCTTGCGAGAGGCGTGTACCGGCTGACGTCCATGTACCGTGGTGATCATCGGCGTGCCAGTCAGCTTGCAGGCCACATAGCTGCTCCAGCCGGATGCGCGGGAGTGGGCATGTACCAACTGGATATGATGCTTCTTGATGAGGTAGATGAGGTAAAACACATGCCAGAAACGGCGCAGTATGCTGCGCTTGTTGAAACGCAGCTTGAACACCGGCCCCAGGGTAGGCTTGGTCAGCGTATCCGATACGTAGCAAACCTGATGACCACGTCGGGTCAATTCGTTACCGACAGTGGTGGCATAGACCTCAGCTCCCGTCACTTCAAGCTGGGAGAGTGCCATCAATATGTTCATATTTTTCCCACCCACAACGTATTCTATACATCTCTCTACCATTTCATGAGAGAGCGGTAGACGAATTTCATCATGCCGATGAGGCGATGACTAGGTATTTAATAGTGTTTCAATATCTCGCATGCTGCGTTCGAAGCTGAAAAATTCAGATCGCTGCTTCGATAACTCAGCATAGCGTTCACGAATGGCATCATTCTCCAATAGCATTTTCAAACCATCAGCTAACGCTTGTGCATTCGCAATGGGTACCAAATGACCAAACTCCCCATTACTTAATGCCTCTTTGGGTCCGGTACAATCGGTTGACACAATGGGTTTACCGAGCGTCATCGCCTCAACCAATACAACTGGATACCCCTCATAATGAGAAGAAATGACAAATATGTCACAACCTGCAATGTAGGGATAAGGATTGTCTTTGAAACCAAGCAGACTAGTATTATCACCCAGTTGATGCTCTGTGATATAGGCTTCCAGAGTCGACCTGTCCGATCCTTCACCAAGAATCGTCAAGTGATAATTCAATCCCGCAGATATGTTTATTCTGTGAGCATCCAAAAGAACATCAAATGCCTTTTGATCATTGAGCAAGCGACCAACAGCCAATACATTGAGACCCGAACCAACTCTGATTTTCTGTTCGCCACCATCAATGATTTTTTTTAGATCTATCGGGTTATAAATGACAGAGATAATATCATTGAGAGCAGGGTAAAGACTCAAAACTGAATGCTTGGAGCCTTCCGAAACACAGATTATTTGATCCATGCTCTCATATACGACCTTCTCTATCTCTCTTGGCAGGGTATGATGTTTCTCCAGGTCTATATGTACCCATGCTATTTTTTTCTTGGGACCATCCAGGTGGGATAACAGCAAACTACTGTCACCCTCCAGAAAAGAAACCCCGACATCATACTCCTCAGGAAACGACATGTTGGCTAGCCATGGCTTTGATAGAACTGCATTAAGCCATCTTTTCTTTAGCGAATACATCATTCCTCTACGGACTAGCCCCGTAGGCTCTGCATCTAGCAGGTATTTTATTTTTACATGAGGTGGAATTTTTGATAGATACATTCCCTCACGTTTCAATAATAACAACGTGACGTCATACTTGATATCATCAAGACTATTGACAATATTAACCAATACCTTTTCAGCCCCTCCCCCCCCCAATGTCTCCATCAGGAATAGCACTTTCTTTTTCATACTTAAAGTCACTTCAGTTGGAGGTTTTAATACTAAAAATACGGGCCATCTCTTTAGGAGACGGCCCGGACTCCATAAGGCTGATTTACGCCCGGTTCAACCAGGCCATGTAATCGGCCACGCCTTCGGCCACTGTCTTGAACTCGCCGTCATAACCGACACCGCGCAGCCTGGTCAGGTCTGCCTGGGTGAAGCTCTGATAGCGACCCTTGAGATGATCCGGGAAAGGGATGTACTCGATGGCGCCCTGCTGGTGATGCTTGATCACGGCCTCGGCCACGTTCTGGAAAGGCTCGGCTCGGCCGGTGCCGCAGTTGAAGATGCCGGAGTGCTGGGGGTTCTGCCAGAACCAGAGGTTAACCTTGCAGACATCGTCCACATAGATGAAATCACGCATCTGGCCACCATCCGGGAAACCGTCACAGCCCTCGAACAGCTTGGGATTGTCACCCTGCTTCACCTGGGTATTGAGGTGGAAAGCCACAGAGGCCATGGAACCCTTGTGCTGCTCGCGCGGACCGTAGACGTTGAAGTACTTCAGACCCACGACCTGGGAGTTGATCTCCGGCATCCAGCGGCGCACGTACTGGTCGAACAGCTGCTTGGAGTAGCCATAGACGTTGAGCGGCTGCTCGAACTTGGGATCTTCGATGAAGTTGTCGTTGCGGCCACCGTAGGTCGCGGCGGAGGAGGCATAAATGAACGGAATTTCCCGCTCGATACAGTAGTGGAACAGATCCTTGGAGTACTCGTAATTGACCTCCATGATGAACTTGCCGTTCCACTCAGTGGTCGCAGAGCAGGCACCTTCATGGAAGATCACCTCGATGCCGTCATCCCACTCTTCAAACTCGTCACCGGAGACGATCCGCGCCTGGAACTCGTCCTTATCCATGTAATCGGCAATGGTCAGGTCGACCAGATTGACGAACTTGGTGCCGTCGGTCAGGTCATCGATGACCACGATATCGGTCCGTCCTTGAGCGTTCAGTTGCTTGACCAGATTGCTGCCGATAAAGCCAGCACCGCCAGTTACTACGATCATGGAGTTTGCCTCGCGTACGTTGATGGTCACATGTGACTGCTTGTTAAAGCTGTGTATAGTGAGCCAATTTGAAATTGCCGAAAAGTTTATCACGGGCCGCAAGGGGATTCGACCTTGATGCAAGGGGCCCGCCAGAGGGAACAGTGATGAAAACCAGAGACAGGATCATTCACAGCGCCACCGAGCTGTTCAACGATCAGGGTGAACGCAACATCACCACCAACCACATTGCCGCCCATCTGGGCATCAGCCCAGGCAACCTTTATTACCATTTCAGGAATAAAGAAGACATCATCCACTCGATTTTTGATCAATATGCCCGTCACCTGAGCGAGAGCTTTACCCCGGCGCGCAGCAACGAGATCAAGCTGGAAAACCTGATGGGCTACCTGGATGCCATCTTTTATCTGATGTGGCAGTTCCGTTTTTTCTACGCAAATTTACCAGACATCCTCAGTCGCGATGAGCCATTGCAGCAGAAGTATCTCAAGGCCCAGGAGCAGTTGCGCTCCTCCGTGGTCGCCCTGCTCAGGAGCCTGCGCGAAGGGGGTATCATAGATGTCAACGACGAGGACCTGCCCGACCTTGGCCAGACCATCAAAATGGTGGTGACCTGCTGGATCCCGTTCCAGATTGCCCAGGCCCCCCATACCCGCATCACCAAGCCACTGCTCTACCAGGGGGTATTGCGGGTGCTGTTCCTGCTGCGTCCCTATATCCAGCCCCAGGTGGCCGGGCAGATCCGTCAGCTGGAGCAGCATTACAGTCAACTGGCCCAACCAGCAGGGTGAGATCTGTTTCACAATTGTTGAATGTCAGCACAATCATTTGAATTCACCGCAACAGATTGCAGTAAAATACTGCCCATTGTTGATAAACAGCTGCAATAGCCAATAAGGATCGAGGATGTCTAACGGATTCTATCGTCACCTGACCGAGCAACTTGGCCAAGTACAGGCTGAAGGATTGTACAAGCAGGAGCGCATCATCACCTCGGCCCAGCAGGCCCAGATTGCGGTGGGCGGTGAGCAGGTACTGAACTTCTGTGCCAACAACTATCTGGGACTGGCCAACCACAAGGACCTGCTCGAAGCAGCCCATCAGGGGCTCGATAGCCACGGCTTCGGCATGGCCTCGGTGCGCTTCATCTGCGGCACCCAGGACAATCACAAGGTGCTGGAACAGAAGCTCTCTGCCTTCCTCGGCACCGAGGATACCATCCTCTACTCCTCCTGCTTTGATGCCAACGGCGGCCTGTTCGAAACCCTGTTCGGTGCCGAAGACGCCATCATTTCCGATGCCCTCAACCACGCCTCCATCATAGACGGCGTGCGGTTGTGCAAGGCCAGGCGTTATCGCTATGCCAACAACGACATGGCCGAGCTGGAAGCCCAGCTTAAACAGGCCAACGCCGATGGTGCCCGTTTCAAGTTGATCGCCACCGACGGCGTCTTCTCCATGGATGGGGTCATCGCCGATCTGAAATCCATCTGCGATCTGGCCGACAAGTACGATGCCCTGGTGATGGTGGATGATTCCCACGCAGTCGGATTCATTGGCGACAACGGTCGCGGCACCCACGAATACTGCGGTGTGCTGGACAGAGTCGACATCATTACCGGCACCCTTGGCAAGGCACTGGGAGGCGCCTCCGGTGGCTATACCTCAGGCAAGAAAGAGGTTATCGACTGGCTGCGTCAACGCTCCCGTCCCTACCTTTTCTCCAACTCGCTGGCGCCCTCCATCGTCTCGGCCACCATCAAGGTGATCGACATGCTGGCCGAAGGTCACGAGCTGCGCGCCCGCCTGAAAGAGAACAGCCAGTATTTCCGCGAACGGATGAGCGCTGCCGGCTTCACTCTGGCAGGTGCCGATCACGCAATCATCCCTGTGATGCTGGGGGATGCCAAGCTGGCCTCCGAGATGGCGAGCCGCATGCTGGCCGCCGGCATCTACGTGGTGGGCTTCTCCTTCCCGGTTGTGCCCAAGGGCCAGGCCCGCATTCGCACCCAGATGTCCGCCGCTCATACCCGTGAACAGCTGGACAAGGCGATCGATGCCTTCATCGGCATCGGCCGCGAACTCGGTGTCATCTGATTTGAACCAAGGGGCTGCAGCCCCTTTTTTCTGCATTCATCGTGATTGACTGGCATGAAGGAACAACCATGAAAGCACTCTCCAAACTCAAAGCCGAAGTCGGCATCTGGATGACGGATGTCCCGGCACCCGAGCTCGGCCACAACGATCTGCTAATCAAGATCCGCAAGACCGCCATCTGTGGCACCGACATGCACATCTACAACTGGGACGAGTGGGCCCAAAAGACCATACCCGTGCCCATGGTGGTCGGTCATGAATACGTGGGCGAAGTGGTCGCCGTCGGCCAGGAAGTGCGTGGCTTCGCCGTGGGGGATCGGGTCTCCGGCGAGGGCCACATTACCTGTGGCCACTGCCGCAACTGCCGGGCCGGCCGCACCCACCTGTGCCGCAACACCATAGGAGTCGGCGTCAACCGCCCGGGTTCCTTCGCCGAATATCTGGTGATCCCGGCCTTCAACGCTTTCAAGCTGCCCGACAACATCCCCGATGAACTGGCCGCCATTTTCGACCCGTTCGGCAACGCAGTGCACACTGCGCTCTCCTTCGACCTGGTGGGCGAAGACGTGCTCATCACAGGTGCCGGCCCCATCGGCATCATGGCTGCAGCCGTCTGTCGCCACGTGGGAGCCCGTCATGTGGTGATCACGGACGTCAACGAATATCGGCTGGAGCTGGCTCGCAAGATGGGCGCCACCCGCGCCGTCAACGTCAGCAAAGAGAAACTTGCTGACGTGATGAGCGAACTCGGCATGACTGAGGGCTTCGACGTGGGGCTGGAGATGTCCGGTGTGCCCTCGGCCTTCCAGGACATGATCGACAAGATGAACCACGGCGGCAAAATTGCCATGCTCGGCATCCCCCCCTCCACCATGGCCATAGACTGGAACAAGGTGATCTTCAAGGGACTGTTTATCAAAGGGATCTACGGCCGCGAGATGTTCGAGACCTGGTACAAGATGGCCAGCCTGATCCAGTCAGGCCTGGATCTCACTCCCATCATCACCCATCATTTCCATATCGATGACTTCCAGCAAGGCTTCGAAGCCATGGGGTCCGGCAAGTCCGGCAAGGTGATCCTCAGCTGGGACAAATAAGCCCTTGGGTCGCCCTCTTTCATGAAACCCGGTGAATACCGGGTTTTTTTATCATGCATCCTCACCAGTTTGTGATCTGACGAAGAAACTTTGCACGCAGAGTGCTTAACACTTCACACACAAGCGTTTAAATGGCTGTAACTATTCGGTTATAATCCAGCCGTTTTCTAGGGATAATAAAAGCCTGCTGGGAGTACATGAGCGTGTTGAAAAAACTGAGCTATTTGCTGGCTGTCGGAATGACGGCTGCCAGTTTGTCCGGCGTTGTACTTGCTGCCGATGAGATGTCACCGGACGCGATTGCCGAGCGGATCAAGCCCGTCGGTCAGGTCTATACCGCCAAGGAACTGGAAGGGATTGCGACTGCAGGCGCAGCTCCTGTGGCGGCAGCACCATCCGGCCCACGTGATGGCGAGGCCGTGTACAAAGGGGCGTGCTTTGCCTGTCATGACATGGGTATTGCCGGTGCCCCCAAACGCGGCGACAAGGCTGTGTGGGAGCCACGTATAGCGCAAGGCATTGATATATTAAAGAAACATGCAATTGAAGGCTTCACCGGCAAGAGCGGTGTGATGCCAGCACGAGGGACTTGCGTCACCTGTAGTGATGAAGAGATCGAAAACGCCATTCACTACATGACCGACAACCTCTAAGTGATTGAAAGGGCCGCAATTGCGGCCCTTTCAATCTGTTTACTTCCGACTACTCTTTGTAAGGTAGGCAAACCGGGAGTTTCTATGTCAGCCCAACCCACAGCACCGCATTACTCGACTCCCTTGTTGGCGTTGGTCTCCTCTATTTTGGACTTCCCAGCACCCTCCGAGGCCACCCCTAAAGAGTATGACACCCTGATCCAGCAGCTGAACCAGCTCTGTCCGCTGCAACATTTTGGCATATTGGGCTTATCGGAAGCGGGGCTGCACTGGGTCTGCGAGCATCAGATTTCTGACCGTTTCAAACTACAGCTGGGGCTGGAGGAGTCGCGGATCTCCGATCAGCTTGACCAGCTCGATGAGGCGAAAGGCTGGTGCATACTGCCGGTCGAGCACGGTCAGATACAGTGGTTACTGGCCTGCTGTCAGCCCAAGGATCTGCCCACACTGCGCCTGTTGCTGGAATGTCTCGCCAAGCGGCTGAATGAAACCCAGGCAGGCTCCCAGCTATCGGAACTGGCCTCTCCCCTTATCCGCAAGGATCCGGACTGGCAAAAAAAGATTGAGAGCATCAATCGCATTATCCGCCTGGCCAATACCCTGCCCAGCCAGGCACTGTTCTCCCAGCTGGAAGCTGTACTACGCCAGATACTGGCCATTCAGGACATGTTGCTGGTCCGAATAGACAGCCATGGGCTGGAAAAAATATATCCCGAGCAGCCACCGCACAGCGATGAGTTCATCACCAGCCTGTGCCACAGCACCAACAACATGGAACAGCACAAAGAGCAATTGCACTGGTACAGCCAGCCCTTGCGCCTGCAGCAGCAATACTTCGCCCACTTCCTTATCAGTACTCAGCAGCCGCTGGAGACAGATAACCGGTTGTTCCTCGACTTCCTGCGCAGCCAGCTGACCCTGTTGCTGGAGCTGAGGCGGATCCGGCAGCAGCTGCACGACATCAACTCGGAAGACTCCATCAACCAGCGCCTGCAACAACTGCGGCAAACCAATCTCAGATTGCAGAAACAACTCAAGCAACACCAGGAGCTCGAACGCAGGCTGCAATTCGATGCCCTGCACGATCCGCTGACCCAGTTGCCGAATCGGGCTCTGCTGATGAATCACCTCAATCATGCCATGACCCACTTCCACCGCTACAAAACGCCGGGGTTTGCACTCATCTTCGTCGATGTGGATCACTTCAAGCAGGTCAATGACACCCTGGGCCATAGCGCTGGCGATCAGTTGCTCAAAGAGATGAGTCGCCGTCTGCAAACCTGCATCAGACAAAACGACATGGTGGCCAGACTGGGAGGGGATGAATTTGTCATCTACTTGGACAACAGCAAGGACGAGGAGGATATCAGCCCTGTTCTCAACCGCGTCATCAGCCGCCTCTCCTATCCGTTCCGGCTGCAAGGCAATGAGCTGAGCATCACGGTCAGCTTGGGGGTGGCCAGTGTGTCGGAGCAGACTTCAGATATCAGTCAACTGCTGCATCAGGCCGACCTGGCCATGTATCAGGCCAAACGCAACGGTCGCAGCCGCATCGTCAGCTATTCGGAAGAGTGCTCGGCCCAGACCTGGACCTCACCGGAGGAGATGCTGGCCAGAGCCCTGCGAGAGGGGCGCATAGTGCCTTATTTCCAGCCGGTGATCCGGCTCAAGGACAGTCGCCTGACAGGGCTGGAGGTGATGGCTCGCTGGATCACGGAGGAGGGTGTACTCAAGGATGCCTTCGACTTCATCCCGTTGGCGGAGCAGTGCGGCCTTATTCAGGAACTGGATTACCAGATATTGCGCCACACCTGCCAACAACTGAAGAACTGGCTGCCCATGTCGGGCCAGAGCAAGTTCAAGGTTGCGATCAACCTCTCCGGCAAGCATCTGGTCAACCACGATCAGATCATGCGACTGGTCGACATTATTGAGAGCGAGGGGATAGCACCGGGTTACCTGATTTTCGAATTCAACGAGCGGGAGCTGTCGCGGCAGGATTCCGACGCCCTCACCTCTTTGCACGAGCTGAGGGCCAAAGGCATTCAGATCAGTCTGGATGATTTTGGCACCGGCTTCTCCTCCCTCAATGCCCTGTTCCACTTCCCGGTGGACTACATCAAGGTGGATGACAGCTTCACCCATCGCATGCTGCAATCCCCCAAGGATCTGGCGCTGATCCGCGCCATGCGGGACATCTGCCAGGATCTGGATTTCACTCTGGTAGTCGAAGGGATCGAGAACCAGCAGCAATTGCAGAAGCTGATCGACATGGGCTGCCTGATGGGACAAGGACGCTACATTTCACCACCCATGCCGGGGGCAGATATCACTCCCCTGCTCAGCCAGACCAAGGGTGAACGCGGCTAGCCGTATCGGCTCAATTCTTCTTGAACAGCGCTCGCAGGTTGGCGACGCCGACCTGCCCTTTCTGCTGGCGCTCCTCGGCCGTCACCTTCTTCTGATTTTCCCACTCAAGATCGTCCTGGGGCAGCTCCAGCAGGAAGCGGCTCGGCTCGGGCCGTACCGATTCGCCATACTGGCGCCGCTCCTTGCAGAGGGTGAAGGTGAGCTCGGTCTGGGCACGGGTAATACCCACGTAAGCGAGGCGCCGCTCTTCCTCCACGTTGTCTTCATCGATACTGGTCTGATGGGGCAACAGGCCCTCTTCCATCCCCACCATGAATACATAAGGGAACTCCAGCCCCTTGGAGGCGTGCAGTGTCATCAGCTGCACCTGATCGGCGTCATCTTCCCCTTCGTTGCGCTCCATCATGTCGCGCAAGGTAAGGCGGGTGACCACCTGGGCGAGCGTCATCGACTCTTCCAGCTCATCCCCTTCCAGCATTTCGGTGATCCAGCGATAGAGAGTGGAGACGTTCTGCATTCGCATCTCAGCCGCCTTCGGGCTGGGGGAAGTCTCGTAGAGCCACTCCTCGTAGTGGATCTCCTTGATCATGTCCCGCACCGCCTCCACCGGGTTGCCCCGCTGCGCCTGCTCGCCTAATCGCACCAGCCAGTTGGTAAATGCTTGTAGTGCACTCAAGCCACGGCCGGAAAGGGACTGTTCCAGCCCCAGCTCAAAGCTAGCGGCAAACAGGCTCTTGCCACGCTGGTTGGCATACTGACCCAGTTTTTCGAGCGTGGTGGGACCTATCTCCCGCCGTGGCAGATTGACCACCCGCAGGAAGGCGGTGTCCTCGTCCGGATTCACCAGCAGCTTGAGATAAGCCATGATGTCCTTGATCTCGGTACGAGAGAAGAAAGAGGTACCGCCCGAGATGCGATAGGGGATGCGGTTGGTCATCAGCGCCTTCTCGAAGATGCGCGACTGATGGTTGCCACGATAGAGGATGGCGTAATCCTTGAACCGGGTGCGGTTCATGAACTTGTGCCCCATCAGCTCGGCGGCGATCCGCTCCGCCTCGTGCTCCTCGTTCTTGGCAAACAACACTTTGACCGGCACCCCGTAATCAAGCTCGGAGAAGAGCGCCTTGTCGAACACGTGAGGGTTGTTGGCAATCAATATGTTGGCGCATTTCAGAATGCGCCCCTTGGAGCGGTAGTTCTGTTCCAGCTTGATGAGCTTGAGACTCGGAAAGTCTTCGTTGAGCAGCACCAGATTCTGCGGCTTGGCACCGCGCCAGGAGTAGATGGACTGGTCATCGTCCCCTACCACGGTAAAGCGGGCCCGCTCACCGACGATCTGCTTCACCAGCTCGTATTGGCTGGTGTTGGTGTCTTGGTACTCATCGACCAGCAGGTAGCGGATCTTGTTTTGCCAGCGGGTGCGGACCTCTTCATTGTTCTTAAGCAGCAGGGTCGGCATCACGATAAGGTCATCGAAGTCGAGCGCGTTATAGGCCACCATCTGGCGGTGATAGCGCTCGTAGAGCTGGGCCATCAGCACCTCTTCCGGCCCCTGGGCGATACGCATGGCACGCGCCGGCAGTATGAGGTCGTTCTTCCAGTTGGAGATCTGGCTGATGAGGGCCGACAGCTTGTCCTTGTCGTTATCCAGCTCAGCCTCGGTCAGCTCCTTGAGCAGTGCCAGCTGGTCGGTATCGTCGAACAGGGAGAAGTTAGCCTTGAGATTCAGACTCTTGTGCTCACGGCGTATGATATCGAGGCCCAGGGTGTGGAAGGTGGAGACCATGAGTCCCCGCGCCTCCTTGCGACCCAGGGTCTGACCGACCCGCTCCTTCATCTCCCGCGCCGCTTTGTTGGTGAAGGTGACGGCTGCTATGTTGCGGGCGTTATAGCCACACTGCTGTACCAGGTAGGCGATCTTGTTGGTGATGACGCGCGTCTTGCCCGATCCGGCACCCGCCAGCACCAGGCAAGGGCCGGAGACAAACTTGACCGCTTCGTTCTGATTGGGGTTGAGCTTCATGGGCCGGATCTCTTGGCTTATGATGAGGGGCGGCATTGTAACAGAGATCCCGCGGGCAGCCGAAACCGGACACAGGATCCCGCCACTTAACCTTGTGTTTGCCCGTCATTTTCCGGATCATGGCCGACTTTTCCAGAGGAGATGAGGGGAGCATGAATCAGCAACAGCACGCCCAATTGCGCAGCCAGTTTCCAGCCCTGGCGCAGGAGGTGAACGGCCACCCTCTGATCTATCTGGACAACGCCGCCACTACCCAGAAACCCCAGGCCGTGCTGGACGCCATCGCTCACTACTATCGGGCCGACAACGCCAATGTGCACCGCGCCGCCCATGCCCTGAGCGGCCGCGCCACCCGCGCCTTCGAGGCCGCCCGCGAGACGGTCGCCCGCTTTATCAACGCACCTAACAGCCGGGAAGTGATCTGGACCCGCGGCACCACCGAGGCGATCAATCTGGTGGCCCACAGCTGGGGGATGAGCGATCTCAAGGCCGGAGACGAGATCCTACTCAGCACCCTGGAGCACCACGCCAATATAGTGCCCTGGCAGTTGATTGCCGAACGCACCGGCGCCGTGATCCGGGTTATCCCCCTCGATGAGCGCGGCGATCTCGATATGGCCGCCTATCTAGCCATGCTGGGGCCACGCACCCGGCTGGTAAGCGTGGCCCACGTCTCCAATGCCCTTGGTACCGTCAATCCGGTCACCCCGATGGTGGCAGCCGCCAAAGCGGTTGGCGCCGTGACACTTATCGACGGTGCCCAGGCGGTGGCTCACCTGGAGGTAGATGTGCAGGCCATCGGCTGCGACTTCTATGCCTTCTCCGGCCACAAGCTCTATGGCCCGACCGGGATCGGTGTGCTGTGGGGCAGAACCGAACTGCTGGAGCGCATGCCTCCCTGGCAAGCGGGGGGCGAGATGATCGACAGGGTCAGTTTCAGCGGCACCACCTTCAACGCCCTGCCATTCAAGTTCGAGGCAGGCACCCCGCACATCGCCGGTGCCATAGGCCTGGCGGCCGCCATCGACTTTGTCATGCAGCAAGACAGAGGCGCACTGGCACAGCATGAACAGAGACTCATCGACTATCTGGTGGCAGGGCTGCGGCAAGTGCCGGGCCTGCGCCTCATCGGTGAACCCGGCCAGCGCGCCGGCGCCGTCTCCTTTCTGCTGCAGGATATCCACTCGCAAGATGCCGCCACCCTGCTCGACATGCAGGGCATAGCGCTGCGGATCGGCCACCACTGCGCCATGCCGCTGATGGAAAGCCTTGGTATCAGCGGCACCATGCGGGCCTCGCTGGCCTGTTACAACAATCAAGACGACGTGGATGCCTTGCTGGCAGCCCTGACCAGACTGGAGGATTTCTTTTAAGCCATGACCGATATGAAAAGCCTCGAGCACTACACCCCCATAGGCCTGGAACCCGACGCCGAAGCAATTCGCCGACAGTTCGCCGCCGCCAGCGGCTGGGAGAACCAGTACCGGCTCATCATCCAGCTCGGCAAACTGCTGCCCGCGCTGCCCGCCGAGTGGCAGACCGAAGAGAACCGCCTGAAAGGCTGCGAGAGCCAGGCCTGGCTGATAGGTGAGAAGAGCGAAGATGGATGCTGGCACTTTGCCTGCGATTCCGATGCCCGCATAGTACGCGGCCTTATCGTTATCGTGCTGGCGGCGCTCAACCATCAGACGGCAGGAGCGATCCAAGCCTTCGATATGGACGGCTATTTTGCCGAACTCGGGCTGGAGAAACACTTGAGCCCGTCACGGGGTAACGGGCTCAGGGCGATAGTGCTGGCAATGCGGGCTCAGGCATCGGCCTGATCACTGGCCGGGAGCGCTTCTATCGCCGCTGTCGTTTCAGTTGCCAGACGTTCGGCTCTGGCACCTCGCTCGGCAATCTTCTTCAATACCCGGGAGGCGGCAACCAGCCCAAAGGTCGCCGTCACCGGCGTCACGGCCCCGAAGCCGGAGGCGCAATCCATCTTCATGGTGCCATCGCTGGCCGCCTTGGCCTGACAGGTGCCGCCCTGACCATCCGGGTAACTCAACTGCTCGGTTGAGAAGACACACTCCACCCCGAACTTGCGCGCCGGGTTCTTGCTGAAGTTGTGCAGCCGGCGCAGATCGGATCGCACTTTGGCCGCCAGCGGATCCTGAATGGTCTTGGCCAGATCGGCCACTGTGATTTGGGTCGGATCCATCTGCCCGCCAGCACCACCCGCCACAATCACCGGGATCTTGTTGCGCTTGCAGAAGGCAATCAACGCCACCTTGGCCTTGACCGAGTCGATGGCGTCCACCACATAGTCAAACTCCCGCTTGATATGCTCTGCCAGGTTGTCAGGAGTGACGAAATCATCCACCTCGATCACTTCACAATCCGGATTGATGGCACGAATACGCTCAGCCATGACTTCGGTCTTGAGGCGGCCGACCGTACCCTGCATGGCGTGGATCTGGCGATTGGTGTTGGTGATGCAGATATCATCCATGTCGATCAGGGTGATCTGATTGATGCCGGCGCGGGCCAACGCCTCGGCCGCCCAGGAGCCGACCCCGCCGATCCCCACCACGCAGACCCTGGCCTGACTGAAGGAGCCAAGTGCACGCTGACCATAAAGACGGGCAATGCCCCCGAATCGCTGTAGATATTCTGCTTTCATACCATCACCTTACTTGAGGGCGGCCATTATAGCGGCAACTGCAGCCAGCGGCGATCATCAAGAGGGCTCAGTATGGAGAAAGGAAGAGGGGGTGGGGAATGGTGATAGCGAGTGCCGGGTAGTCGGAAACGAAAAAAAGCCCAGTCTTTCGACTGGGCTTCTCAATTTAGTGGCGGAGCGGACGGGACTCGAACCCGCGACCCCCGGCGTGACAGGCCGGTATTCTAACCAACTGAACTACCGCTCCGCTGTCTGGTTAGCTTTTTGCTAAATTGTATGCCGTTTCAACGAGGTGTCATCCTCTCGGCCAATGACGTGATTTTGCACATCATCGTTTAATTGGGTGCCTGGCAGTGTCCTACTCTCGCATGGCGAATGCCACACTACCATCGGCGCTACCGCGTTTCACTTCTGAGTTCGGCATGGGATCAGGTGGTTCCACGGCGCTATGGCCGCCAGGCAAATTCTTCAATCTGAGAAAGCTGACGTGAATAACGATTTGCCTGTTGGCTTCGCTATCACTGAATTAGGTAGTAGTTCTTCAATTTGCTACAAGCCTTAGAACACTTCTTGGGTGTTGTATGGTTAAGCCTCACGGGTAATTAGTATGGGTTAGCTCAACACGTCGCCGCGCTTACACACCCCACCTATCAACGTTGTGGTCTCCAACGGCCCTTTAGGACCCTCAAGGGGTCAGGGATGACTCATCTCAGGGCTCGCTTCCCGCTTAGATGCTTTCAGCGGTTATCGATTCCGAACTTAGCTACCGGGCAGTGCCACTGGCGTGACAACCCGAACACCAGAGGTTCGTTCACTCCGGTCCTCTCGTACTAGGAGCAACTCCCTTCAATCATCCAACGCCCACGGCAGATAGGGACCGAACTGTCTCACGACGTTCTGAACCCAGCTCGCGTACCACTTTAAATGGCGAACAGCCATACCCTTGGGACCGACTTCAGCCCCAGGATGTGATGAGCCGACATCGAGGTGCCAAACACCGCCGTCGATATGAACTCTTGGGCGGTATCAGCCTGTTATCCCCGGAGTACCTTTTATCCGTTGAGCGATGGCCCTTCCATTCAGAACCACCGGATCACTATGACCTACTTTCGTACCTGCTCGACCTGTCCGTCTCGCAGTTAAGCTGGCTTATGCCATTGCACTAACCTCCTGATGTCCGACCAGGATTAGCCAACCTTCGTGCTCCTCCGTTACTCTTTGGGAGGAGACCGCCCCAGTCAAACTACCCACCAGGCACTGTCCGCGAGCCCGATTCAGGGCCCTGCGTTAGAACATCAAACATACAAGGGTGGTATTTCAAGGACGGCTCCAGCGCAACTGGCGTCACGCCTTCAAAGCCTCCCACCTATCCTACACATGTAGGTTCAATGTTCAGTGCCAAGCTGTAGTAAAGGTTCACGGGGTCTTTCCGTCTAGCCGCGGGTACACCGCATCTTCACGGCGAATTCGATTTCACTGAGTCTCGGGTGGAGACAGCATGGCCATGGTTACACCATTCGTGCAGGTCGGAACTTACCCGACAAGGAATTTCGCTACCTTAGGACCGTTATAGTT
>NZ_CM170470.1:1097500-1172500 GCF_057318915.1 Aeromonas sp. TS_SC_11 | reverse complement strand
AAACAGTACCAGAAGCGTGAAAATTTCCAATCGACCAAACAACATGGCCAGGATCAGTATCCATTTTGCTGCGGCGCTGGTACCGGCAAAGTTGGAGGCCACATCCCCCAGGCCCGGTCCCACGTTGGTCAACGTCGCCGCCACAGCAGAGAAAGCGGTCACCTCATTCATCCCGGTGGCGATCAGTGCCAGCATGAACAGCACAAACAGAATAATGTAAGTGGCGAAGAAACCCCATACTGCCTCGACGATGCGGTCCGACACAGCCTTGCGGCCCAGCTTGAGGGTATAGACGGCGCGCGGATGCACCAGCCGCTTCAACTCCCGCACCCCCTGCATGAACAGGATCATGAAGCGCATCACCTTGATGCCCCCTCCGGTACTGCCGGCGCAGCAACCAATAAAGGAAGAGAACATCAGCATCATGGGCAGGATAGAGGGCCAATCCGCATAACTGGTGGTGCTGTAACCCGTGGTAGTGCCGAGCGATACCGATTGAAACAGGGCGTGGTTGAGGGTCTCCTGCCAATGTTCATAGTGGTTGTGATGCAGCAGCACGGCCGCGCAGAACAAAAACAGGAACAGCTGGATACCGAGGAACACTTTTACTTCAGGATCGCGCAGATAGCTCAGCAGACGCACCGGCGTATGGGTAAACACCATGAAATGCAGGCCGAAGTTGATGCTGCCGATCAGCAGGAAGCACACTGTGATGAGGTTTATCGCCGGACTATTGAAAAAGCCTATGCTGGCGTCGTGGGTGGAGAAACCACCGATGGAGAGGCTGGAAAAGGAGTGGCAGATGGCGTCGAACAGTGACATCCCCGCCAGCCAGTAGGCAAGGGCGCAGAGCATGGTCAGCAAGAGATAGATGAACCAGAGCGCCTTGGCAGTCTCGGCAATGCGTGGCGTCACCTTGGTATCCTTGACCGGCCCCGGGATCTCGGCACGGTAAAGCTGCATGCCGCCGATGCCGAGCAGCGGCAAGATGGCGACCGCCAGCACTATGATCCCCATCCCCCCCAGCCACTGCAGCAACTGACGATAGAACAGGAAGGCCTTGGGCAGGTTATCCAGCCCGGTCAGCACGGTTGCTCCCGTGGTGGTCAGGCCGGAGAAAGATTCGAAAAAGGCCTCCGAGACCGACATACCGGGGACGTCGCCGATAATGAACGGGACTGCGCCCACACTGCCCAGCACAGTCCAGAACAAGACGACGATGAGGAAACCCTCTTTCGATCTGAGTTCCTTCTTGTGATGGCGGTTGGGGAACCAGAGCAGCACGCCAAGCAGAAGCGCGATAAAAAAGGAGCTGACGAACTCGGCACCACCACCATCCCGATAACCAAACGCAACCATGGCGGGCAACAACATGGTCGAGCTGAACAGCGCAACCAGCAGGCCAACGATGCGAATAATGCTCAGAATGTGCATTCCGGCTCCCTCTTCAGGCTAAAAGAGCGATGGATTCTAGCCATCTAAGGAGCGAAGGGATACCCGTCCATGGGTTCGGTCGGTCAATTCCCGATCAACCTGGGCCCAAACAGAGGATTCCCACGCGACCTGCAAAGTGACGCGAGCACCATAATCGGCATCCAGTACCTGACCGCGATGGCTGCTGAGCAGCGCCTCTACCGCGCCCATGTCGGTGTAATCACACTGGATGAGAGAAGGGGTTTGCTGATGCCTGATCTGAGTCTCGAGTCGCTTGAGGGCTGCGCCGACGCCGCCACCATAGGCCTTGACCAGACCGCCGGTACCCAGCAGCACGCCACCGTAGTAGCGCACAACAACGGCGGCTATCTCACCCAGTCCGGATCCCATCAGCTGGGCCAACATAGGCTTGCCAGCAGTCCCCGAAGGCTCGCCATCATCGCTGAAGCCGTAAACCTGACTATCTTGCGGCGCCCCGGCAACAAAAGCCCAGCAGTGATGCCGGGCCCCGGGGTGCAACTGCTTTATCTCGTTTATCCACGCCTTGGCCGCCTCGACCGTCGGTATATGGGCAATAAACGTGATGAAGCGGCTCTTCTTGATCTCTTCACTCAGCTCCAGCGGCGCGGCAGGGATGGAATAGCCAGCCGCCATCAGAGACCCGCTTGTCTCGTCATATTCTCCACCCCGTTGGCATGCAGCACTATGTTGTCCTCGATGCGGATGCCGCCGAACGGACGCAGCGCTTCCACCTTGTTCCAGTTGACCCGTTTGCCCTGCTCACTCTGACGCAGTGGCTCCAGCAGACTGTCGATGAAGTAGAGACCCGGCTCTATGGTGAACACCTGGCCCACCTCCATCACCCGGGTGCAACGCAGGTAGGGGAACTGTTCGGGGGCAGACAGGTGCGTACCGCGCTCATCCTGCATGAAACCGCCCGCGTCGTGGACTTGCAGGCCAAGGAAGTGACCCAGGCCGTGGGGGAAGAAGACATTGGTCACGCCGGTGTGGATCATCTCATCCACTGACATGTCCACCAGCTCCACTGACTGCAGCAGTCGCGCCAGCTTGTGGTGCATCTGCAGATGCAGCTCGCTGTAACGCCGACCCGGCTTGATCTCCTCGATAATCTCCTGCTGTTGTGAGTCCAGCGTCGCAATCAGATCGGCAAACTCGCCCCTGCGCCAGGCCCAGGTGCGGGTAATGTCGGAGGCATAACCGTGAAAGTCCACCCCTGCATCGATGAGGAAGGAGTAACGTTCCGCATCCGGCACCCGCAAGGCAGACAAGTGGGTGTAGTGGAGGATGGCCGCATTGCGGTTGATGGCAACGATATTGCCGTAAGGCGCGTCATTGGCCCCTTGACCAACGGCTTTCATATAAGCCAGGTTGATCTCGAACTCGCTCGCCCCCGCCATGAAGGAGTCCTTGGCAGCGATGTGGCCACGCACACCGATGCGATTCGCTTCGCGCAGGCACTCCAGCTCATAGGGCGTCTTGTAGGCGCGGTGATAGTGCAGATAGTTGAGCACGGCTTCCGGGTTGGGCTGACCCAGCCCCAGCAGCTCGGCCACTTCCAGATGACCGCCCAGATAAGCCCACTCCTGCTTGCTGGCAGGCAGGTGATCGGCGATCTGCTCCGGCCTCGTCAGGAAGCGGATGTCGAAGAAGTCGACCCAGAAGGCATTGGGCAGCTCTGCCACCTTGTGCCAGAAATCCACCGGCCGGTAGAACAGCAACACCGGCTTGCTCACACCATCCACCAGCAACCAGCAGTGGGGATTGTCCAGCACCGGCAGCCAGGCTTTGAAGTGCGGATTCACCTTGAAGGGATAATCCTGATCGTCGAGGAAGATACGGTGAGTCTGGCCAGAGTGGATGGCCAGGCCGCTGAGCCCCTGCTGTTGCAGTATGTCGCGGGTGCGATGCTGCAAGGTATCGAGGTGCTGGGCAAAAAGTTGGCTGTAGCTGCTCATGGCGTCCTGCTCCGGGAGAAATGTGATTTCAGCATAACATCAAGCGAATCAAGGCTCGAACCGTCAAGCTATCGCTTCGTGAGGTAACGCATACGTTACAAAGCTTTTGTTATGAAACAAAAACCAATCATTAACAAATAAAAAACAATTCAATACACTGCCGGTAGATACATGCAGTCAGGGACTACTCATGCACAACCTTTGCCTGTGGCAACCGGATCAGGAGCGGATTCAACAATCCAACCTCCAGCAGTTTATGGCCGAGGTCAACCGCTTCCATGGCCTGCAGCTGCACAACTATGCCCAGCTCTACCAGTGGTCGGTGGAAAAGACCACCCGCTTCTGGCCGCTGGTGTGGCAACACTGCGGCGTCAAGGGCGAGCTGGGGGACATAGTGGCAGAAAACCGCCAGGATATGCAGCGCACCCGCTGGTTCCCCGACAGCCGGCTCAACTTTGCCGAAAACCTGCTGCGCCGTCAGGATGAGAGCCCGGCCATTATCTCCCGCATCGAAGGCAGCACAAGCCGCACTCTGAGCTGGCGTGAACTGGCGGATCAGGTGGCCAGGCTGGCCCAGTGGCTGCGCAGCCAGGGCATAGGCAGTGGCGACGTGGTCGCCGCCTACCTGCCCAATATCCCGGAAACCGTAGTGGCCATGCTGGCAACCACCAGCCTGGGCGCTATCTGGACCTCCACCAGCCCCGACTTCGGCGAGGCCAGCGTGGTGGAGCGCTTCGGCCAGACCCGGCCCCGGGTGCTGTTTGCGGTGGACGGCTATCGCTACAACGGCAAGGCCATCGACATCCAGGCCAAGGTGGCCGGCGTGGTCAGCCAGATCGACAGCATAGAGCAGACAGTGCTGATCCCCCTGCTCGGCAATCCCCTGCAACTGGGCCACAACTGGCAGCAAGTGCTGGCGAGCCAGCCGGACGCCATCCTTCGCTTCGAGCCCATGGGCTTCAACGATCCGCTCTACATCCTCTATTCGTCCGGCACCACCGGCAAGCCCAAGTGCATAGTGCACGGCATAGGCGGCACCCTGCTGCAACATCTGAAGGAGCATCAACTGCACTGCGACATCAAGCCGGGGGAGCGGGTGTTCTACTTCACCACATGCGGCTGGATGATGTGGAACTGGCTGGTGAGTGCGCTCGCCTCGGGCGCGACTCTGGTGCTCTATGACGGCTCCCCTTTCTATCCGGACGGCAACGTGCTGTGGGATCTCGCCCGCGACGAGCAGGTTACCCTGTTCGGCACCTCGGCCAAGTACCTGGATGCCCTGCACAAGCAGGGCTATGCCCCCATCAAGACCCACGAGTTGCCACAGCTACGGCTCATCTGCAGCACCGGCTCAGTGCTGTCGCCGGAAGGGTTTGACTACGTCTATCAAGGCATCAAAAAAGATGTACAACTGAGCTCCATCTCAGGCGGCACCGACATCTGCTCCTGCTTCGTCATCGGCAATCCCATCAGCCCCGTCTATCGCGGCGAGAGTCAGGGACGTGGCCTCGGCCTCGCGGTGCAGGTGTTCAACGAGGCGGGCCAGCCGGTACAGGGCGAGAAGGGGGAACTGGTCTGCACCAAGCCCTTCCCGGCCCAACCCATCAGTTTTTGGGGGGACGAGAACGGGGACAAGTACCACGCCGCCTACTTCGAGCGATTCGACAACATCTGGTGCCACGGCGACTGGATCGAGCTGACCGACACCGGCGGCATCCTCTTCTATGGCCGCTCCGACGCCACCCTCAATCCGGGGGGTGTGCGCATCGGCACCAGCGAGATTTACCGCTACGTGGAGCAGCTGGACGAGGTGGAAGAGAGCATAGTCATCGGCCAGCAGTGGCAGCAGGACGAACGGGTGGTGCTGTTCGTCAAGCTCAAGCCCGGGCTCAAGCTGGACGAGCCGCTGCGCGAGCGCATCCGCCAACAAGTGAGGCAGCACTGCACGGCCCGCCACGTACCCGCCCGTATCCTGCAGGTGGATGCGATCCCCCGCACCAAGTCCGGCAAGATAGTGGAGCTGGCAGTGCGGGAAGTGGTGCACAACAGACCCGTCAACAATACTCATGCTCTCGCCGATCCCGAGGTGCTGAGCCAGTATCGGGATAGGCCTGAACTAGCCAGCTGACAAGGTTCAAGATTAATAAAGGCGTCATCAGACGCCTTTATTTTGACTGTTAACCTGAGGCGAGCTTTTACTCGAAACCTGTTAAACAAATGTTTTAAATAGGTGTTGAAATTGTCTTCTTTTGGATCAATAGTGAGCCTCGCCCCCTGCTGGGGATAAAGGAGCAACACCCCCCACCGAGTGGGAACAAGGAGACACTCTCATGATCTACCAAGGCGAAACCCTGTCGGTCAGCTACCTCGAAAACGGCATTGCCGAACTGAGGTTTGATGCCCCGGGTTCAGTCAACAAGCTGGATCGCGCTACCCTGCTCTCACTGAGCGAAGCGATCGCCGCATTACAACAAGAACGTGAACTAAAAGGTCTGATCCTCACCTCCGGCAAAGACGCCTTCATCGTCGGTGCCGACATTACCGAATTTCTGGAACTGTTCGATCTGCCGCAAGAAGATCTGCTCGGCTGGCTGAAAAAAGCCAACGACATCTTCAGCGCCATCGAAGATCTGCCGGTGCCGACCCTCTCTGCCATCAAGGGCCACGCCCTGGGCGGCGGCTGCGAGACCATACTCTCCACCGATTTTCGTCTGGCCGACACCAGCGCCAAGATCGGCCTGCCGGAAACCAAACTCGGCATCATGCCGGGCTTTGGCGGCACGGTTCGTCTGCCGCGCCTGATCGGTGCCGACAACGCGCTGGAGTGGATCACCACAGGCAAGGATTACCGTGCCGATGACGCCCTCAAGGTGGGTGCAGTCGATGCCGTGGTCGCGCCCGAGGCACTGCACAGCGCCGCCTTGCAGATGATGAAAGATTCCATCGCGGGCAAGCTGAACTGGCAGAACCGCCGCGCAGCCAAGAAGGCCCCGCTGCGTCTCTCCAAGCTGGAAGCCATGATGAGCTTCAGTACCGCCGCCGGCATGGTTGCCGCCGTGGCGGGCAAGCACTATCCGGCCCCCATGACAGCGGTGAAAACCGTCGAAGCCGCCGCCGGCATGAGCCGTGACGAAGCCTTGGTGGTCGAGGCACAAGGCTTTATCAAGCTGGCCAAGACCGACGTAGCCAAGGCGCTGGTCGGCATCTTCCTCAATGATCAGCACATCAAAGCGCTGGCCAAGAAGGCCGCCAAGCAGGCTGCTAAGGCCACTAGCCACGCCGCCGTGCTGGGCGCCGGCATCATGGGTGGCGGCATCGCCTACCAGTCTGCCAGCAAGGGCATTCCGGCGGTGATGAAGGACATCAACGAGAAAGCGCTGGCGCTGGGCATGGGTGAAGCCACCAAGCTGCTCAACGGCCAGCTCGAGAAGGGCCGCATCGATGGCATCAAGATGGGCCAGGTGCTCTCCGCCATTACCCCGACCCTGAGCTATGACAACGTCAAGCATGTGGATCTGGTGGTCGAAGCCGTGGTCGAGAATCCCAAGGTGAAGGCAGCCGTGCTGGGCGAAGTGGAAGGGATCATTGGCGAAGACGCCGTGCTCGCCAGCAACACCTCCACCATTCCCATCTCCCTGCTGGCCAAGGGGCTGAAGCGTCCGCAGAACTTCTGCGGCATGCACTTCTTCAACCCGGTGCACCGCATGCCTCTGGTGGAGATCATCCGCGGCGAGCAGACCTCCGATGAAACCATCAACCGCGTAGTGGCCTATGCCGCCGCCATGGGCAAGTCGCCGGTGGTGGTCAACGACTGCCCGGGCTTCTTCGTCAACCGGGTGCTCTTCCCCTACTTCTTCGGCTTCAACAAGCTGGTCGCCGATGGTGCCGACTTTGCCGCCGTCGACAAGGTGATGGAGAAGGAGTTCGGCTGGCCCATGGGCCCCGCCTACCTGCTGGACGTGGTCGGCATCGACACTGGTCACCATGCCGGTGACGTCATGGCGCAGGGCTTCCCGGCTCGCATGAGCAAGGAAGGCCGTACCGCCATCGATGTGATGTACGACGCCAGCCGCTTCGGTCAGAAGAATGGCAAGGGTTTCTACGCCTACGAGCAGGACAAGAAGGGCAAGCCGAAGAAGGTGGCCGATGTGGCCGCTTACGAGCTGCTGGCTCCCATTGCCAAGCCGAAACAGGATTTCGACAAGGAAGCCATCATAGCCCGCATGATGATCCCCATGATCAACGAGGTGGTGCTCTGCCTGGAAGAGGCCATAGTCGCCACGCCGGCCGAGGCCGACATAGCGCTGGTCTATGGTCTGGGCTTCCCTCCCTTCCGTGGTGGCGTGTTCCGCTATCTGGACACCATAGGTCTGGATCGTTACGTGGCCATGGCCGACCAGTATGCCGACTTGGGCCCGCTCTACCGTGTCAGCGACCGCTTGCGCGAGATGGCTGCCCAGGGCAAAACCTTCTACTGATTGCGGAAAGGAGATCCATTCATGAAAGACGTAGTCATTGTCGACTGTATCCGGACCCCCATGGGCCGGTCCAAGGGCGGCGCCTTCCGCAACGTGCGTGCAGAAGATCTGTCCGCGCACCTGATGAGCTCCATCCTGCTGCGCAACCCCAACCTCGACCCGAACGAGATCGAGGACATCTACTGGGGCTGCGTGCAGCAGACCCTGGAACAGGGCTTCAACATAGCCCGCAACGCCGCCCTGCTGGCAGGGATCCCCAAGCAGGTAGGTGCTGTCACCGTCAACCGGCTGTGTGGCTCCTCCATGCAGGCGCTGCATGATGCTTCCCGTGCCATTCAGGTGGGTGATGGGGACATCTTCATCATCGGCGGCGTCGAGCACATGGGCCATGTGCCCATGAGCCACGGGGTCGACTTCCACCCCGGCATGGCCAAGTCGGTGGCCAAGGCCTCCGGCATGATGGGGCTGACCGCCGAGATGCTGGGCAAGCTGCACGGTATCAGCCGCCAGCAGCAGGACGAGTTTGCCGCCCGCTCCCACCGCCGCGCCTATGCCGCGACCGTGGAAGGGCGCTTCGCCAGAGAGATCGTCGGTCTGGAAGGGCATGACGCCAGCGGTGCCCGCTTCTTCTACGACTACGACGAGGTGATCCGCCCGGAGACCACGGTCGAAACCCTGAGCCAGCTGCGCCCTGTGTTCGACCCGGTCAACGGCACAGTGACCGCCGGCACCTCCTCGGCTCTGTCCGACGGCGCCTCCGCCATGCTGGTGATGAGCGCGGATCGTGCCAAGGCGCTGGGGCTGACTCCGCGCGTCAGAGTGCGCTCCATGGCCGTGGCCGGTTGCGATGCCGCCATCATGGGTTATGGCCCTGTGCCTGCTACCCAGAAGGCGCTCAAGCGTGCCGGTCTGACCATAGGCGACATCGATCTGGTCGAGCTGAACGAGGCATTTGCTGCCCAGTCACTGCCTTGCGTCAAGGATCTGGGACTGCTGGACGTGGCGGAAGAGAAGGTCAACCTGAACGGTGGCGCCATCGCCCTGGGTCACCCACTGGGATGCTCCGGCTCGCGCATCTCCACCACACTGATCCACCTGATGGAGGAGAAGGACGCCAATCTGGGTCTTGCCACCATGTGTATCGGTCTGGGCCAGGGCATAGCCACAGTGTTCGAACGGGTGTGATGTCAACGGCTCGCCCTCACTGCGACAGTGAGGGCGAGCCAGAATTGTCTTTTTGGGGTTGGCCTTGCCGGCCCGTCATCGAGTCTGTCGAGATCGCCACACGGGGTGATCTCCTGTCGTCGGAATCTGCGTGTTGGCCGCCCCGTTTGGGTCGGCCTTTTTTATTTAGAGAGCGCTATATGGGAGGATATTGCCCATAACCTCACATTAGATGGGGGGCTTGCTTGCTTTTTGCTCCCCCGACAGGTTCAATCTGCACAAAAAAATGGGTGGATGCACATACATATGTCAACGAGCAAACAACTGCTGATCGTCGACGACGACCAAGAGATCCGCGAGCTGCTCAATGAATACCTGACTAGGGCCGGTTTCCAGGTATTGACGGCGGCGGAAGGAAACGAGATGCGTCAGCAGCTCGCCCTGCACAGCCCGGACCTGATTATTCTCGATATCATGATGCCCGGCGACGACGGTTTTACCCTGTGCCAACAGATCCGTCGCGACTCCCAGGTACCCATCATAATGCTGACCGCCGCCTCCGATGAGGCAGACAGGGTGATCGGCCTCGAACTCGGCGCCGACGACTACATCGCCAAGCCGTTCAGCCCGCGCGAGCTGCAGGCTCGCATCAAGGCGTTGCTGCGCCGCGCCGAATTCCGCCAGCCGGAAAAAGAGAAAGAACCGAGCCGCCGCCTGCGTTTTGCCGAATGGACCCTGGACACCCTGAGCCACCAGCTGACCCACGACGATGGCAGCCTGCTGGATCTCTCCGGCAGTGACGCCCTGCTGCTCGGCATGTTCCTGCAGCAACCCGGCGTGGTGCTGGACAGGGACACTATCTCCGATGCCACCCGGGGCCGCGAGAGCCTGCCGATGGAGCGCGGCATAGACGTGCAGATCAGCCGCCTGCGCCAGAAGCTGGGTGACAACGGCAAGAGCCCGCGCATCATCAAGACCATACGCGGCAGCGGCTATATGCTGATTGCCGAAGTACACGAGATCCCGTGAAGGGTAAAAAGGTAGCAACGGCATGCTGATCGATAAAAGGCACGAGATCCCATGAGGAGTGGCTGGTTCTGGCGGGCGCTGGTTCCCCGCTCCCTGCTGTCGCGGATGCTGCTGTTGCTGTTGCTCGCCATCCTGCTCTCCCAGACCATACTCACCGGTATCTGGATGCAACAGATCCAGAAACGGGAGCTGGAAGGTATGCTCAGCACCACCCGCAATCTGGCACTGTCGGCCGCCTCCACCGTCAACTTCTTCAAATCCCTTCCGCTGCAGTACCGCCACATAGCGCTGGATCAGCTGCGCAATATGGGGGGGAGCCGCTTCTTCGTGTCACTCAACGAGGAAGAGATCCACATCAGCGCCATCCCCGACAGCGAGCGCAAGACGCTGGTGCTCAAAGAGGTACAAGGGGTGCTGGTCCGCAAGCTCTCGGACGCTATGGCCATCAAGGTGGATTTCTCCCGACCCGAGGACCTGCATGTCTTCAACAACGACACCCTGCTGGCGGATCTGCCCTCCTCCTGGGCCCGCTATACCCTGTCGCTGGAACCGCTCAATCCGCCCGTGCTGGTGACCCAGATCGAGATAGAACCCGGCGAGTGGCTCTACCTGGCAGCCCTGCTGCCCGCCCCCTACATGACCCTCGACGATACAGTGATGCCGAGCAACCAGGTGCGTTTCATCGCCCTGATGACGGTGTTTCTCTGCTTCTTCACCTTCCTGCTGGTGCGCTGGCAGACCCGCCCGCTGCGCCGGCTCGCCAAGGCGGCGGTCAACCTGGGCAAGGATATAGACCAGCCATCCCTCAAAGAGGAAGGGGCCTCGGAAATCGTGGCGGCGACCCGCGCCTTCAATATCATGCAGCACCGCATCCGCCGTTACATCGATGATAGAGAGCGACTGTTCAGCTCCATCTCCCACGATCTCAAGACCCCCATCACCCGGCTGCGGCTGAGAGTCGAGCTGCTCGACGACGAGGTGCAGATCGGCAAGTTCAACAAGGATCTGGACGAGCTGGAGCTGATGGTCAAAGGGGCGCTGCAGACGGTGAAAGACACCGACATCCACGAGAACATAGAGCAACTGGACATAGACGCCATGCTGGAGCAGATGGCCGAGTCCATGAACCTGCATGACGAGCGGCTGACCATAGAGGGCCACTGCAAGCAGCTCTACCGTGGCAAGCCGCTGGCCCTCAAACGCTGCATCGGCAACCTGGTGGACAACGGCATCAAGTACGGCCAGAAGGTGCGCATCATCATCATGGACGACGAGGAGATGCTGATCCTCTTTATCATGGATGAGGGCCCCGGCCTGCCGGACGATCAGTTCGAGCGCATCTTCGAGCCCTACTACCGGCTCAGCACGGATCTGGCCGGTACCGGCCTTGGTCTGGGCATAGCCCGCAACATAGCCCACGCCCACGGCGGCGATCTGGTGCTGGAAAATCGCCCGCAGGGCGGCCTGCAGGCCACCCTCTCCCTACCAAGGCAGTAACCTTATGAAGTGGTTATCTTTTTCTGTCATCGCCCTGATCTCTTCGCCCGTTGCCGCCTCCCAGCGTGTCGGGGTGCTGCACGGGTGGAGTGCGGTCGGCACCGACCACTCTCCTTCACTCAAGGCTGTCACAGTATGAAGTTGTTCCCGTTTGCCATTGTCGCCCTGCTCTCCCTGCCTGTAGGCGCCTCCCAGGTGGAGGTGCTGCACTGGTGGACTTCCGGTGGCGAGGCCAAGGCGGTGGAGGTGCTCAAGTCCGAGTGGACCGAGCAGGGCAACCAGTGGAACGATTTCGCGGTGCAGGGCGGCGGCGGCAAGAGCGCCATGACGGTACTCAAGAGCCGGGCGCTGGCGGCCAACCCGCCGGAAGCGGCACACCTCAAGGGCTACGAGTTGCGGGAGTGGGCCGGACTCGGCTTTCTGCGCGACCTCACCCCCATGGCCGAACACCTCGGCTGGTATCCGCAGCTACCGGCCATGGTGCGCGAAACCCTCAGCCAGAATGGTGCCCTGATGGCGGTGCCCACCGGTATTCACCGCGTCAACTGGCTCTGGCTCAACCGCAAGGTGTTCGACAAGCTGGAGCTGACCCCGCCCACCGACTGGAACCAGTTCGTGGTGGTGGCAGAGCAGCTCAAGGCACAGAACATCACACCGCTCGCCATCGGCAACGAACCCTGGCAGCTGGCGGTGCTGTTCGAAACGGTGGCGCTGGGGGAGGGAGGCAAGGATTTCTATCGCAAGGCCTTCGTCGAACTGGACGGCGCGACCCTGACCGGCCCCGACATGGTACGGGTGCTGACCCGCTTCCAGCAGTTGCGCGCCTACGTACCCAAGAGCTTCGTCGGTTTGAAGTGGCATCAAGCGACCACCCAGCTGGAAACCGGCGAAGCCGCCATGCAGCTGATGGGGGACTGGGTGAAGGGGGAGCTGAGCGTGAGCAACTACAGGCCCGGGGAAGACATAGAGTGTCTGCCCAGCCCGGGCAGCGACGGTCTGTTCAGCTATAACCTGGACTCCATCGCTATGTTCAAGCAGCGGGATCCCGCCCAGTTGCAGGCACAGGGTGAACTGGCCCAGCTGCTGATGACGCCGAAATTCCAGCAGGAGTTCAACCGGGTGAAGGGCTCGATCCCCGCCCTCACCAAGCCGGACATGAGCAAGTTCGATCGCTGCGCCCTGCGCTCCTATCAGGATTTCCTGCTGGCGGAGCGAGAGGGCAATCTGCTGCCCAGCATGGCGGAAGGGATGGCAACGCCGACCAACATGCGCCAGGCGATCATGGATGTGCTGAGCAACTTCTTCAACGATCCCAATGCCAATCCGCAGCAGACGGCGTTGCATCTGGAGCGGGCCATGCGCTCGACCCGCTAGTCCCTTTCTCGACAGCCAGAAACAACAAAGGCGGATGGTGATCCGCCTTTGTCATTGTGGGAAAAGCTGACTGTTCAAGGATTGTCGTTCTCGTCCTCATCTTCGTCGTAGTAATCGCTGAGCTCGATCCAGAGCCCCAGCCCTATCATCACCATGGCACCGAACCAGGTGCCGGTATTACCGATCGGGCTGCCCATCACTATCATGGCGAAAGCCAAGAACCCCATGCCTGCGTAGGCTTGCAATCTGCCGTAGGAGACCTGCATATTCACACCTCCTTGTTGAATATGATTCAATTTTTATATTACTCATAAGGCGAGATGTGGGTAGGGCCAGATCACACTTTGGTTACATATGCTGCATTAAGGCCTCATTGTTTGATTATTTTTTCGCCTTGAGTATCATTGGCAGCTGAATAGGTTGAAGGTTGATTATTGATGAGTGCTTTATTCTGCGACGCAACCCATGAGTTGGATGCAATCGGGCTCCGTTGCCCGGAACCCGTGACGATAGCGCGCAAGAAAGTGCGGTTGAAGGTTGATTATTGATGAGTGCTTTATTCTGCGACGCAACCCATGAATTGGATGCGATCGGGCTTCGTTGCCCGGAACCCGTGACGATAGCGCGCAAGAAAGTGCGGTTGAAGGTTGATTATTGATGAGTACTTTATTCTGCGACGCAACCCATGAGTTGGACGCAATCGGGCTTCGTTGCCCGGAACCCGTGATGATGGTGCGTAAAAAAGTGCGCTTGATGGCCCAGGGCGAGACTCTGCTGGTCAGCGCCGACGATCCCTCAACCACTCGCGACATCCCCAGTTTCTGCCGTTTTATGGATCACACCCTGGTCGCCAGCGAGACAGAGCAGGCCCCCTACCGCTATCTGATCCGCAAGGGTCAATAAGCCCAGTTTCGGAGCAAACATGACAGCCATTACCCGAATCGGTACCACCCAGCGTTGGTCAGACGTGGTCATCCACAACGGCACCCTCTACGTGGTGGAAGTGCCCGCCACGGACGACGCCGACATTCACCAGCAAACCCGCGAAGTGCTGACCAGCCTGCAGCGCCTGCTGGAAACCAACGGCTCCGGGGTCGACAAGATCCTGATGGCCAACATCTATCTGAAGGACATCGCGGATATCGCCGCCTTCAACGAACAGTGGGATGCCTGGATCCCGGCTGGCACGGCACCGGTACGCGCCTGCGTACAAGCCCGCCTTGCCGATGAAGGCTACAAGGTGGAAGTGCAGCTGACTGCGGCCGTTTAAGTCCGCAACACCGGATAGCAAAAGGCCCCGCCATCATTGGCGGGGCCTTTTCGTTACCACAAACTGGGACAACTTACGCGGTCGGGATCAGGGTGATGGTCACCCGGCGGTTCTGAGCCTTGCCAGCGGCAGTGCTGTTGGTGGCAACCGGCTGATCCGGGCCCACACCCTGGGTGGAGATACGGCTACCCGTTACCCCATGGCCGATCAGCTGGGCGGCTACGGCATCGGCACGCTGGGCGGAGAGCTTCATGTTCAGATCGCGAGAGCCTGTGCTGTCGGTGTGACCGACCACATTCAGGCGGGTCTTGTCGAACTCGGCAACCACCATGGCAACGCCGGACAGGGTATTGGCACCGGCCGCTTTCAGCTGGGCGCTGGAGCTATCGAAAGTGACGTTGTTCGGCATATTGAGGATCAGCTCGTCGCCATTGCGGGTCACGCTGACGCCAGTGCCCTGCAGCTTCTCGCGCAGCTTGGCTTCCTGCACATCCATGTAGTAACCGATACCGCCACCCAGGGCGGCGCCGGCGGCCACGCCAGTCAGAATACCCTTCTTGCGATCCCCCTTGCTGGAGGAGAGCGCCCCCACGGCGGCGCCCGTCGCGGCGCCGGCCAGCGCACCCCAGGCGGCCTTGCCAGTCTGCTGTTCGCCAGTATAGGGATTGGTAGTACAGCCACTCAGGGCAACGGTCAGTGCCAGGGCTGGCACCAGTATCTTGGCTCGCATGAAAAAACCTCTATGAATACAGTCCGGCACCATGCCGGGGGCCGGATTGTAACGCGCCATCACGCCATTGTCTGACGCAGGTCTGAACGGCTGGCGAGAGTGAGCATTTTTTGCGCGCCAGCGGCGCTTGGCGGGCCAAATTCGGCTACAAATACAGCCGAATTTGTCACAAGGAAGAGGGTGGCCGACAGCCCCCGGCCATTCGGCGTGACCGATAGCCTATTGGCGGGAGTCTGGCACGGTCGATAAGCGGCCTCAGGCGGGCTGCTGACACTCGGCGTGGCAGGGGCAGCTGACCAGATGATCATTCACCATCCCCACTGCCTGCATGAAGGCGTAGCAAATCGTGCTGCCGACGAAGTTGAAGCCGAGCTTCTTGAGCGCCTTGGACATGGCATCCGACTCCTTTGATGTGGCCGGAATATCGCCGTTGCCCTGCCGCTGGTTGACCATGGGGGCGCCGCCGACAAAGGCCCACAGGTAATCGGCGAAGTCGATCCCCTGCTCTTGCAACGCCAGATAGGCACGGGCGTTTTTGATGATCGACTGCACCTTGAGGCGGTTGCGGATGATGCCGGTGTCCTGCATCAGCCGCTCCACATCCTGCTCGTCGAATCGGGCGATCAGCACGGGATCAAAATCCGCATAGGCGCGGTAGTAGCTGTCGGTGCGCTTCAAGATGGTGATCCACGACAGCCCAGCCTGCTGGCCATCGAGGCAGAGCTTGGCAAACAGCTCGCGGGCGTCATAAACCGGCCGGCCCCACTGCTTGTCATGGTATTCAATATATTCCGGGTCCTTTGTCACCCAGGCGCAGCGCAATTCCATTCTTCGTCTCCTGTTATTTTTCTCTGCCCGACTCTCTGTCCGACAAGGGGATTTCATCGGCCACATGAGGGGGCTTCCATCCCGGACCAACCAGGCCCGGCGCAGCCCCGCCCCATGAACCCCCTACAATTTCGCCTATTATCCGACCATGCCAGACGGTATACTCCTTCGGTTCACATTCAGCAAATCTTGCTCTGATTTCACTTCGCGCGAAAAACACTATGCAAAAATTCGATGTCAAAACCTTTCAGGGCCTGATCCTGCAGCTGCAGGACTATTGGTCCCGCCAGGGCTGTACCATTATTCAGCCGCTGGACATGGAAGTGGGTGCCGGTACTTCACACCCCATGACCTGTCTGCGCGCTCTGGGCCCGGAGCCCATCGCCTGCGCTTACGTGCAACCGTCCCGCCGTCCGACCGACGGCCGCTACGGTGAGAACCCGAACCGCCTGCAGCACTACTACCAGTTCCAGGTGATCATCAAGCCTTCCCCCGACAACATTCAGGAACTCTACCTCGGCTCGCTGAAAGAGCTGGGCATGGATCCTGAAATCCACGACATCCGCTTCGTGGAAGACAACTGGGAAAACCCGACGCTGGGTGCCTGGGGTCTGGGCTGGGAAGTGTGGCTCAACGGCATGGAAGTGACTCAGTTTACCTACTTCCAGCAAGTTGGCGGCCTGGAGTGCAAGCCGGTGACCGGCGAGATCACCTATGGTCTCGAGCGTCTGGCCATGTACATCCAGGGCGTGGACAGCGTCTATGACCTGGTCTGGTCCGATGGCCCGCTGGGCAAGACCACCTACGGCGATGTCTTCCACCAGAACGAAGTGGAGCAGTCCACCTACAACTTCGAACACGCCGACGTGGACTTCCTGTTCCACTGCTTCGAGCAGTACGAGAAGGAAGCCCAGCACCTGCTGGCACTGGAAACGCCGCTGCCGCTGCCCGCTTACGAGCGCATTCTGAAAGCTGCCCACTCCTTCAACCTGCTGGATGCCCGCAAGGCCATCTCGGTCACCGAGCGTCAGCGCTACATATTGCGCATTCGCACCCTGACCAAGGCCGTGGCCGAGGCGTACTACGCCTCCCGCGAAGCGCTGGGTTTCCCCATGTGCAAGCGCACTGAGAACAAGCAAGGTTAAGGAACGGACATGGCACAACATACATTTCTGGTAGAGATCGGCACAGCTGAGCTGCCGCCAAAAGCCCTGCGCTCCCTGGCCGAAGCCTTTGCCGACAACTTCAAAGCCGAGCTGACCAAGGCCGACCTGGCCTTCGGCGACGTCGAGTGGTTTGCCTCACCGCGCCGCCTGGCGCTGAAGGTACACGCGCTGGCCAGCGAGCAGCCGAGCAAGAGCGTCGAGAAACGCGGCCCGGCCGTCTCCCAGGCGTTCGATGCCGAAGGCAAGCCGACCAAGGCTGCCGAAGGCTGGGCCCGTGGCAACGGCATCACAGTTGCTCAAGCCGAGCGTCTGGTCACCGACAAGGGTGAGTGGCTGGTTCACACCGCCAAGGTCGAAGGCCGTCCGGCCAAAGATCTGCTGGGCGAACTGGTTAGCCAAGCATTGGCCAAGCTGCCCATCCCCAAGATGATGCGCTGGGGCGACAAGACCATCCAGTTCGTGCGTCCGGTGTTCACCGTGACCCTGCTGCTGGATGGGGATCTGGTTCCCGCTCACATTCTGGGTATCGACTCTGCCCGCACCATTCGCGGTCACCGCTTTATGGGCGAGCCCGAGTTCACCATCGACAACGCCAGCCAGTACCCGCAGATCCTGCTGGAAAAAGGCAAAGTGGTTGCCGACTTTATGGCGCGCAAGGCCAAGATCAAGGCTGACGCCGAAGCGGCCGCTGCCGCCTTCGGTGGCGTTGCCGATCTGGACGATGCCCTGCTGGAAGAGGTCACCGCCCTGGTCGAGTGGCCTGTGGTGCTGACCGCCAACTTTGAAGAGAAGTTCCTGGCCGTGCCGGCTGAAGCGCTGGTGCACACCATGAAGGGTGACCAGAAGTACTTCCCGGTCTACGACAAGAACGGCAAGCTGCTGCCGAAGTTCATCTTCGTCACCAACATAGAGTCGAAAGACCCGAGCCAGATCATCAGCGGCAACGAGAAGGTGGTTCGCCCCCGTCTGTCTGACGCCGAGTTCTTCTTCAAGACCGACCTCAAGCAGACTCTGGCCTCCCGCCTGCCGCGCCTTGAAACCGTGCTGTTCCAGCAACAGCTCGGCACAGTCAAGGCCAAGGTCGAGCGCATCGAGACCGTCGCCGGCTTCATCGCCGAGCGTATCGGTGCCAACGTGGCTCAGGCCAAGCGTGCCGGTCTGCTCTCCAAGTGTGATCTGATGACCAACATGGTCGGCGAGTTCGCCAGCACCCAGGGTGTCATGGGGATGCACTACGCCCGTCACGATGGCGAAGACGAAGTGGTGGCCGTGGCCCTCAACGAGCAGTACATGCCGCGCTTCGCCGGTGATGCCCTGCCGTCCGCTCTGGAAGCCTGCGCCGTTGCGCTGGCCGACAAGCTCGACACCCTGGCCGGTATCTTCGGCATCGGCATGCTGCCCAAAGGCGATAAAGACCCCTTCGCCCTGCGCCGCGCCGCCATCGGTGCCCTGCGCATCATGACCGAGAAGCAGCTGGATCTGGATCTGGTTGAACTGGTTGAAGAAGCGGTACGCGTCTACGGCGACAAGCTGACCAACAAAACCGTCGTCACCGACGTGGTCGACTTTATGCTGGGCCGCTTCCGCGCCGCCTATCAGGACGAAGGCATAGGTGCCGATGTGGTGCTGGCCGTACTGGCCCGCCGCCCGACCCGTCCGCTGGACTTCGATCGCCGCGTCAAGGCCGTCAGCCACTTCCGCAGCCTGGATGCCGCACTGGCACTGGCTGCTGCCAACAAGCGCGTCAGCAACATTCTGGCCAAGGTCGAAGGCGAACTGCCAACTGCCGTCAAACCGGAACTGCTGAGCGATGCTGCCGAGAAGGCGCTGGCCACCCAGGTTGCTGAACTGCAAGCCGAACTGGCGCCGCTGTTCGCTGCCGGTGACTATCAGGCCGCCCTCACCCGTCTGGCCGCCCTGCGCGAGCCGGTCGACACCTTCTTCAACGAAGTGATGGTGATGGCAGACGACGAGGCCCTCAAGGCCAACCGTCTGGCGCTGCTGAACAACCTGCGTAACCTGTTCCTGCAAGTCGCGGATATCTCCCTGCTGCAGTGATCTTGGTTGAGTAAGTGATATAAAAAACGGCGCCGCGAGGCGCCGCTTTTTATTATCAATACCGGGAAGCAAGTTCCTCACAAAAAGGCACCAGTGGCGCCTCTCAATTAAATATTTAACTCTGGAGTGTATTAACTACTGCAAATACCTGATTTAGCTAGTTGCACGCTTTCCTTGGAAACTACACGCTTACCTTCACTTTCGGAAACCGCTTCAAGGTTGGCACCACCAACAAAAACGCCCATCTTGATATATTGACGGAAGAAGTAGTTTTTCCCAGGCTCAGGGATAATAGAAATCTTGTTATCGGAGAACTCGGATTCGGTGGAAATATCGTGTTTTTTTCCGCCGGTAACTTGCTTATAGAGGAAAGTGCGATCGGCAGTCTCACCCAGACATGCGGAGTCGACATAAACATCTTTCTTCAGTGCCTTCCCAACAAAGCTGTCTCGGTAGATATAAAGACCCGCCATATTATTTTCCGGCACTGGGAATGCCTTGAGTTTGGCATTTTCCTGAGCATTTTCCATTGGAACACTGGCGCAGCCAGCGAGCAGAAAGGCTCCCAGCACAGATGAAACCAGTGCCAGTTTTTTTAAAATCATGAAGGATTCTCCGTACAAAATTCAGCCTGAAAGTTATTTTTAATTATCAAGAAATGCTATCCCTGACGGCCAAGGATTTGACCATACGAGTCTTCATCTCACCAGTGGCATTTCAAATTTAAGTCTCTGAAATAATCACGATGTGACACACATCAAACTGGAGTATGGAAAATTGCACAACATCCGAAACAACAGGTGATTAGAACTACAAGCGGTACTGGCATAGTTCACACCAGCGGTGTCATGCCATCTAATGATGCGTGAGTTATAGATCTTTATATAAGGCTATTTTAGGCAAACTAGAATAGCCCTGACGTTCGATTGGCGAAGTGCAATCGAACTTACTTCTACCTCAACGCGGCGACAATCTTTTCCACGCTCTGGGCTACCGACAGGGTGGCGCTATCCAGTATCAGCCGCTCCCTGTCCCAGGGTTCATAGTCACGGTCGAGCACCGCCTGCCAGTCCGGCAACGCAAACCCCGCAATATCGGCCGTCCTGCTCTCGACACGTTCGCGGTGCAGGCTCGGATTGGTGCAGACGACCTCGATATCGAGACAGGGCACCCCGACCGAGAGGGCGATGTCGTGGTAAGCATCCCGGGTGATCTGTATGGGGTTAACGGAATCCGTGATGACGGTCGAGCCGAGTTTCAGGTTCTCTCTGGCCAGCTCATAGGCAACGAAATACCCGGCGGGCCCCATCTCTTCACCCGTCCGTTCAGCGTCACGAATGGCCTGCTCTATGGTATCAATGCGCAGATAGACAGCTCCCAATCGCAGGGCCAAGGCACGCGCAATCGTGCTCTTTCCGCTGCCCGGCAAACCACTGAAGATGATCAGCATCGTGTTCCCTTGTGATGAAAAGGCTTGCCGGCATTTTCCCCGCGATGGAGGCCCTGAGTCCAGCGCCGGTGTGCCGGCACGCTCGCCCGAGCATCACGACACAAAGCTGACCAACACTGGGACACCCACCTAGTTCCAGCCTTTGATAACTTACTCCCCCCCATGTCCTGCCGAGCCTGATCGCACCAGTCGCGCCGAGCCGTGACCGGGCGTAACATAGCTGGCCCACTCGTCACTTTTTCAGGCACGGTTCACCCCCGAAAAATCTGAATCGGCGACGGCCGTGGGCTAGGATGATGAAAACAACCTCCTGTTAATAGCCGCTGACCATCAGGGAAATTCATGCTGCAGAGACCCAGCTTCTGCCTCTTCTTTTCTGCCATGCTGCTCCTGCTGCACGGCTCATTGGTAGTGGGCGCACCGACCAAAGGCACCATCACCCTGGTGAGCTCGCTGGATACCAAAGAGTCCATGTACGGCCGCTGGCTGAAGCTGATTTATCAGGATGCCTTTGCACGCCTTGGCTACGACTTCATCTATGCCGGTTACCCGGGCGGGCGAGCCCCCCACATGGCCGAAAGTGGCGAGGTCGATGGCGAGATACATCGTGCCACCGAATATCAACTGCAAACCCGCCACCTGCTGAAAGTCCCCGAATCCCACTTCACCCTCTCCTATGAGGCGTATGCCGCCATTCCGGGTATTCAGCTCAAGGGGTGGAGCAGCCTGCTCGGCACCTCTTATCGGGTAGAGTACCGCCGCGGGGCCAAGTTGCCAGAGTTGGCACTGTCCAGGGTGGTGGCGCCCGCCCAGCTGTTTGATATCAGCACTGTGGATCAAGGAATGGGCAAACTGCTCAAGGGGCGCAGCGATCTCTATATTGAGCAAACCATGGTAGCCAGACAGGCCATAGCCGCGCTGATCATCAGGTCTGAAGCCGGCACCAGGATCTACTCCGCAGGCATCATGGATACCCTTGACTCATATGTTTATCTGCACGAGAGACATAAAAACCTGGTGGCCCAGCTGGCGCTCGTTATCCGCCAGATGAAACAGGAAGGCGCCATAGCCCGTTATCAACAACAAGCACTACAAGAGAGCACACCCTGGCAACCGGCCTGGCCTCTTTCCGGCGGATAGCGTTTAGTGTTCAATGGCAGCAAATTCACCTGTTGGCAGACCGTTTTCCGGGCGCCATCCAGGCTTGTTATCATTTGAGGCTGGATATAGGCTTGATATCGCGCTCCGGCTCACCAGTCCCCCTGTATGAGGAAAGCATGGACATACCTTCTGCTCCCCCCCAACTATCGTGCCAGCAGTGCCAGGAAAGCGGGGATCTCGGCTTTGATTTCACCATGGCCTTTCAACCCATAGTCCGCTGTCGTACCCGTACCATATTTGGCTATGAAGCGCTGGTCAGGGGGATCAATAACGAACCCGCCCACTCAGTGATTTCACGGGTCAACGATGACAATCGCTACCGCTTTGATCAGCTTTGCCGGATCAAAGCCATTGCACTGGCGGCCAAACTCAAGATGCAGGGAATGCTGAGCATCAATTTCCTGCCCAATGCGGTTTATCGTCCGGAGCGCTGCATCCGCACCACCTTGCAAGCCGCGCGGGAGCACCAGTTTCCCATCGAGCAGATCATGTTCGAGTTCACCGAAGTGGAGCGCGTGGCGGATAACCAGCATATTCGCCACATAGTGGATCACTACCAGGCACTCGGTTTCAAGACGGCGATGGATGACTTTGGCGCCGGATATTCCAGTCTCAATCTGCTGGCAGATTTTCTGCCAGACATCATCAAGCTGGATATGCATCTGTTGAGGGGGATCGATAAAGACAAGGTCCGCCAGGCCATTGTGCGTCACTGTCTCGCCCTCTTTGAGGAGTTGAACATCACCCCCCTGGCGGAAGGGATCGAAACCCGGGATGAAATGGCATGTCTGCAGGAGATGGGGATAGACCTGATGCAAGGTTATCTGTTTGCCAAACCCGGTTTCGAAATACTGCCCCCCGTGGACTTCGATGCCCTTCTGTAAAGCGGGAGAGGTGAGCCAGGCAATCGGCCCCACTATCGATCATCATAATCCACCCCATCGCTCACCTTACCCGGGAGCATGATGGCGAGCAGCGTGACCCGTCTGTGGGGATGCCGCTGCTAGCGGCATTGTCATCCATTTATCAAGGAGAGAGACATGATGCAACGCAAGACCCTGGCCCTGCTGCTGGCGACTCATCTGCTGATCGGGGGATTGGGGTTTGCAGCCGGCATCTATACCCTTCCCATACTGATCGCGCCACCTGCACCGAGCAGTGACGCGATAGCGGCCAGCCAGCAGCAGGCCAGTTTCAGCGGCACCTTTCGCCGGGATCTGAAAGACAGCGACCGGCTGCACTGGGGGGAAGGCAAGGTGAGCATTGGGCCCGATGCCATCAGCCTGATGGGCAAGCTGGCACCTGGGCCCGATTACCAGCTCTATCTATCACCGGAATTTGTCGAAACCGAGGCGGATTTTTCCCGCCTGAAAGCGCAGATGGTGCACGTGGGGCCGGTCAAAACCTTCGACAACTTTATCGTGCCACTGCCCGCCAGCATCGATCCAGCCCGCTACAGCAGCGTGATCGTCTGGTGTGAAACCTTCGGCCAATTCATCACCGCAGCCCGCTATCGCTGAGTTCGACGTCAGATGGCCCCCAGCAGGCTGGTTTTCATCATCAAAAAAGGCGCCAAAGGGCGCCGTTTTTCTTGTTGCAGCCCCCCCCTCACACTAACTCGGTGGGAAGTGGCCACCAATGCTGATCACCTTGACCTGTTGCAGGGTGCCATTGATGGTAAAGGCGACCCTGTGCTCCTGACTGAGCCGGATCGTGTAGACCCCCTTGTTGTTGCCGCTCAGCTGCTCGTAGTGCATATCGCCGACCTTGCCGGCGGCACTCTTGGGATCCGAGCCGCGCTCGATCTCCCGCCGCCATTCGTGATACTTGCTCATGGCCGACGGGGTCACAGCAACATGCTTGTCCTTGTTGTAGAGGATCCGGGGTTGAGAATCATCGATAGTCCATGCCATAGCCATCTCCATAGTCAGGCTCCAAAGAGAACCAAACTATAGTCCAAACCAGCTGAATGGCAGATTACAGTGGCACGACCCCGAACTGCTGTTGCAGCAACCGCTGGCCTCGGGCGGTCAGGATCAGCTCACGACTGCCCAGTCCTCGCACCAGCCACCCCTTGTCCAAAAGATGGACAAGCAGCCGGGCTCCCAGCTCGCCTCCCAGATGCATGCGCCTCTCGCTCCAGTCGAGACAGTGGCACGCAAAGTGGCGCTTGCCACTCGGCTGGCAATCGACCCCAAGCTGCGCGAAATGGTGCTCCCCCTCAGGAGTCAGGGCATAACTGCTGGCGTCCAGCCAACCCCGGGCAATCAGGCTGTCATGGAGTCTCACCCCCAGCTCGCCCGCCAGATGGTCATAACAGGTGCGGGCAAAGCGCAGTCGTTCCGGGGTCTTGCTACGAAGTGAACCTTGCTCTACCAGCCCCATCAACTGCTCCACCACCCTCGCCACCTCATGATTCGCGATGCGGTAGTAGCGATACTTGCCCTGCCGGACACAGGCCGTCAGCCCCTGCTGCTGGAGCATGGCAAGATGACTGCTGGCAGTGGATGCCGACACCTCGGCCACAGTGCTCAGCTCGGTGGCCGTCCAGGCACGGCCATCCATCAGGGCGCACAGCATGCGGGCGCGACTACTGTCGGCAATGGCGGCCGCCACCTGTGCCAGACCTTGTTCAAGGGTGTCCTGTTCGCTCATATCGCTACGCTCTGCTCGTCGTTGCTATTGCCACTCGGCCGTGACAGTGCGGGCCTTGTCGATATCATCCGTCACCAGTATCAGCTGGTTGGCATGGTCACTGTACAGGATGATGATGTTGACCGATGCATCCCCCAAGGCGCTGCAAATGGCGCCAAGCTGACCCGGCACTTCCTGTTTCAGACGGCGCACCAGCACTTCACGCACCGCAACTACCGCCAAACCAGCCTGCTCTGCAGCCTGGGCCGCCCTGGCACCATTCTCAACCAGAAAATGGGCATGACCTGCGCCACCCGCAGTAAACATGCCACCCCCTTCCAGGCTGACGCCTGTACGTCCCATCAAGAGACCAAACTGCCCCAGCGAGCCCGGGTTATCGGGCAACATCACGTGAATATCGTACATCCTTGCCTCTCCTTTGCGATAAGAATCAGCAGATTAAGGGGGATGCAGCGGCAACGCTTCGATGGCGAGCGAAGTGTGCCCTTGTTGGGCGCATGGGCAGGATGCAAAGGAAGACTGGGGACTGGCCTTATACCAAAACAGCGCCCGAAGGCGCCGTTTTGTTGATCCCCCCACAAGTGCAGGTGGGACTGGCCAGGCTTGATCAGCCGGTATAGACAGGCAGCAGACCCGCCATATTGAGCAGGTGGAAGAGGGCGGTCAGCACACCGAACAGCACAACCCCTACTATCATCGGCAGGCCGCCCGGCGCGCGGAAGCCATCGCCTTTACCGCCTTGCTCGCTCTTGCCGGCGCGCACCTTCCAGGCCAGCAGGGCCGGTATGATGCAGGTCCAGAGGGTCGCCACGGCGCCTGCGTAGCCGATGGCCATCAGGAAGCCGAACGGAAACAGCAGGGAGAGCAGCAGTGGTGGCAGGAAGGTCACGCCCCATGACTTGGCGCGGCCCTTGGGACTGTTGTCGAACTTGAACAGATCCGCCAGATAGTCGAACACACCCAGACCCACACCAATAAAGGAGGAGAGGATGGCGGCCATGGAGAAGAGGTTGAGGGCACTGGAGACGGCCTCCGACTCTATCACCGAAGCCAAGGCCTTGAGCAGCACGTCGACGTTGCCGCCCTGCGCCACCACGGGCCCGAACTCGCTGCGCGGCAAGTTGCCGAACACGCTCACCAGCCAGATGAGGTAGAAGAGCAGCGCTATGGCGGTACCACCGAGAATGGCGTAACGGGCGCGGCGCTCCTCACCGTAATAGGCGCGCATGGAGGAGACAGAGTGGTGATAACCGAACGAGGTCAGTGCCACCGGCAGCATGGCAAGTGCATAGGGTGCATAGCTGGCGTGCTCGCTCAGGGTATCGAACAACAGGGTCGGCTTGATGTTGAGGGAGAGACCCGAGATGCCGAACACGAAGCTCAGCCCCATGGCGATGACCAGCACGACCGAGATGCGATCCACAGCACGGGTTGAATGCCATACCAGCAGCGAGAAGCAGAGGGTGAACAGTATGGAGGCCCACTGGCTGCCAATGCCGGTCATGCCGTCTATGATGAGACCGGCCGAGGTGATGTAGGCGTAAAGCAGTATGCCACCGACGAAGTAGACGGTGATGTTGTTGAGGGCGTTGACCTTCTCTCCCAGCAACTCCCGGGTCACGGTATCGAACGACACGCGCAGCGGATAGCCCTGATAGGACTCCAGCAGCATCCAGCCGGAGACCGTCATCACTATCATGGTCAGGGTAATGGCAAGGATGGACCAGATGGTCCAGGCGCCCGCCCCGGCACTCGGCAAACCCAGCATGCCAGCCCCCACACAGACGCCGGCAATGATGCATGCCCCGCCCACCAAAGATGGTTTCTGTCCCATTTACTTCTCCAAAGACGATTGTGGATCTGATCGCGACCGCGGACCGTTGCATTTGCTACGCCGGTTGTCATGGTAGATCGCGCTCATCTTGCTGCCGGCGCCCAGTGCTTGCTGCTTCGAAAGCGAAGCAAGGTGTGACCAGGGCTAGCTGCCGGCACGACATGGCAGCAGGGCCATCATGTCGGGGAAGGGACTTTACCCTGCTACCCCTCAGGTATCAAATGCGGATGCATCCTCAGACAGCCCGGCGCCCCTCAGAGGAGCACCTGCCACTGACTCATCGGTGCTCAATGAGCCAGTTGGGGCAGCAGTTGCAGCAGCTGGACGCGATCCGCCAGCGGTGTCTGGCTGACCCAGATATCCAGCAGGCCGTAGCAGAGCAGCGGCAGTATCAACAACAGCAGGCAGAGCATACCCAGCAGCCAGCGAGGAGTGAGCCGGCTCGTTTTGCTGCCAAGGTGCAGCGCATCGGCGCTTTTGGGGCAGGCGGCGACACAGCTCATGCAGCTGCTGCACTCCAGACTGTGCACCGCAATGAGCTGGTGCACCTGGATGCGGGAAGGGCAGGCCCGGCTGCACTTGTCGCAGTCATGGCCAGCACTGCGCAGGCAGCGGGCCGGGTCACGGCGAATGCGCAGCGGTGTCAGCAGGCCCAGCAGGGCGAGCCAGGCGCCGTAGGGGCAGAGATAGCGGCAGAAGCCCTGTCGGAACGCGACAGTGAGCAACAACACCCAGCCCAGACAGAGGCCGGAAATGAGGTTCAAATTGAAGAAGAAGGCGCCCATCTTCATGTCCGCGGCCTGATGGTAGGGGCTGGCGAGATAACCGGGCAGGGCGGCAGCGGGCACCGCCAGCAGAATGATGAAGAGCAAAAAGCCGAGTATCAGGAATTTCTGGGAACGCAGCACGGCATCGAGCCAGCTCGGCGGCGTCCACTCCCCCGCCATCAATCGACTGCGCAGACGATGCAGCCACTCACCCACCAGCCCGATCGGGCAGAACCAGGCGCAGAAGGCCCGCCCCAGCAGCAGGGCCGACAGGCAGAGCACCAGCACTGTGATAGTGGCCGCCGGATGATGGGGATCCACTATGCCCTGACTGAGCCAGGCCCGCAGCCCGAGCCCGCCGGCGATGGGCAGGAAACCGTCCACCACGTCCGGGCGCATCAGCCAGGGAGGTATCCCCTGCCCCAGCTGCCAGATATGAAGGCCATACTGCACAGTCACCAACCCCCAGCAGAGCAGCAGCAGATGACGGGTCCACTCCCGCAGCGGCTGGCTGTTGATCTCGCTTGGCATCGGTAGCGGCTTGTAGCGATGAAACAGGCTGAGGGTACCAACCACCAGCCCCAGTGCGAGCCAGAGGGTGAGGTCCGCCGCCACCAGCCAGCCGACGAGCAGCAAGCCGATGGAGAGGCGCCATGACCAGCCGGGCCCGGCCTGCCATTGCAACAGGACCAGATAGACCAGGCCACAGGCCAGGGTCACGGCTTCGAACACACTCATTCTTCCCCCACAGCACTCATTCGACTCAGGGGCACAGAATAACCAACATCTGAGTTGATTATTTTGATCTGCATGAGCAGAGGGGGCCATTCACCCGGATTGGCCCCCACCCGTTCTCACCCTTTGCGGCTGTTGAACAGGGGCTGATCGGATTCTGCCTGCTCGGCCCAGAAGTGGATGTTGAAGCGGGCATCCTCCGACAGCTCGACCCTGTGCCAGTACCGGGGCGGGCTGGTGGCAAACTCCCCGGCCCGGATCACCAGGCTGACTTCGGGCTCCTCGGCCTGCTCGTCGGCAAAGCCGTGATAGGTGACGGTTCCCTCCATCACGCAGAGCTGGCCGAACACCCCGGCCGCCGTATTGTGGTGGCTGAGCAGGGCCTGGGGCACATTCTCGCGGGTGAAGAAGGGGGTGGAACGACGCACCACCCAGTGAGACGGAATAAGTTGCATGGACATATCAATTCTCCTCAAGTAGCCGGGTCAACCCGGCCTGACGTTATCAATGAATCAACGGGGCAACTGGCGCAGCAGCGGGAAGGCGGCACCCATCTGATCACCTCCCACCACAAAGCCGCAAAGCTCGCCATCCTCGCCGTGTGCCTGGGCCACCATGCCCTGGCTGTTCCAGCGGCACTGCCAGGTGAGATCCACGCCCTTGGTGCGGCCCGCCAGCTGCAAGGGATAACGCGGCGTCTTCACCTTCACCAGCATGGGCGGCAGGGTCAGTGGGGTCGGCGTGCCAAGCAGGGTGCGCGCCAGCGCATTGGCCCCCAGCACGATTGGTTGCAGGAAGGGGAGCAGCTGTCCCCGCCACTGGGCGCAATCACCCAGTGCGAAGATATGGGGATCGCTGGTCTGCAAGCTGTCGTCGACCAGGATGCCGCGCTCGACCGCGAGCCCGGCGGCTTGTGCCAGTACCAGATTCGGCTTCAGGCCGATGGCGGCGATCACCAGATCCTGCTCGCTGGTGCGGCCATCGGTCAGGGTCACCCGCCAGCCGTCGCCGGGCTGGGCATCTATCCTAGCGATGCCCAGCCCGAACTGCAGGCTGACCCCCTGGCTGCGCAGTGCCTGCTGCAGTGGCTGACTCAGCACTGCCGGCAACAGGGCGCTGAGCGGGCTGTCGGCCAGATCCACCAGAGTGACCTCGCGACCATCGCTCGCCATGTCCATCGCCAGCTCGCAGCCAATCAGTCCTGCCCCCAGCACCATGATGCGGCGGGCCTGCTGGATTAGCCCCTCGGCAGCGGCGTACTCCTGCTGGCTGTTGAGGGTCACCAGCTGCTCACTGCCAGGCAGGTCGGGGCGGGCCGCACTGGCGCCGGTGGCCAGCACCAGCTGACCATAGGCAAACTCCCTCTGCCCGGTCATCACAATACGACGAGCGGGATCGATGCCAAGCACGGGACAATGGGGCACCAACGCGATGCGCTGCTGCTCGGCAAAGTCGCTGCCGCTCAGCCGGGTCATGGCCGCTGCGGTACAACCTCGGCTCACCACGTGGCTGAGATCCGGCTTGTTGTACTCGTCGCCGCTGTCGGCTGTGATGAGACGAATGGGCTGCTCGGCATCCAGCTTGCGCAGGCTTTTGACCAGTTGCTGGGCAGCGAAGCCGCTGCCGATCACCAATATCTCCCGGCTGACACCGGCCTCACTCAGAGTCGCAGCCTTCATACACAGGCCTCCACCGCGCAGGGCTCGAATACCTCCTTGCCGATGCCGCAGCCGGGGCAGAGGAAGCTGTCTGGGACTCGGGCCCAGGGGGTACCCGGAGCCACCAGCTGATCCGGCTCACCGAGGGCCGGGTCATAGATCCACTGGCAGACGGTGCAGAGCATGGGCTGGTCATCGTCCTGCTCGCAGGTGATCGGGGCCACGCCGCGAGATACCGGGAGCTCCATCGCACCAGAAAAAGCGGGGACACCCACCTCAACCACACCAGCAGAAGCTGGGACACTCATCTCAACCACAACTCCTGCCTCAACTACCGGAGCCGCTGCGGCGCTAGTTGTGGTGATCGGACGGGGCGCCTCGAGCGGGTGCAGTGCCCACTGGCGGGCGAGCTGGCGACCATGCTCGCGGCACAGGGCCAGCGCCGATCCGTCGGGGCGCCACTTGGCCTTGAGGGAGATGCTGATGTCGAAACCCGCATCCATCAGCCGGGTCTGGATCCGGTCAACGGCACCGCCGGTCCAGCCGTAGCTGCCGAAGGCCGAAGCCCGCTTGTTGCGAAAGCGCAGGCCGGCGATCTCTTCGAGCATGCCCGCCACCTTGGGCATCATGACGTTGTTCATGGTGGAAGAGCCCACCAGCACCCCCTTGGAGCGGAACACCTGGGTCAGGATTTCGTTCTTGTCATGGCGCGCCACGTTGTAGATCTTCACCGCCACCCCGGGGTCCACCTCGTGGATGCCCTGGGCGATGGCATCGGCCATCATGCGGGTATTATTGGACATGGAGTCGTAGAAGAGGGTGATGCGATCCTCCTGGTAGTGGTCGGCCCACTCCAGGTATTTCAGGATGATCTGGGTGGGATCGTCACGCCAGACGATGCCGTGGGAGGTAGCCACCATGCTCACCGGCAGGTTAAAGCCCAACACTTCCTTGATCTTGGCGGTCACCAGCGGGCTGAAGGGGGTGAGTATGTTGGCGTAGTAGCGCTGGCACTGCTCCATCAGCTCAACCTGATCCACCTCATCGTTAAACAGGTGCTCGTCGCAGTAGTGCTGACCGAAGGCGTCATTGGAGAAGAGCACAGCATCCTCCGTCATGTAGGTCATCATACTGTCGGGCCAGTGCAGCATGGGGGTCTCGATAAACACCAGTTGCTTGCCGTTGCCGATATCCAGGTTGTCGCCGGTTTTCACCGGGTGGAAATTCCACTCTGGATGATGATGGTGACCCGTGATGGAGTCGATGGCGTTGTGGGTGCAGTAGATGGGGGTACCCGGGATGCGGGCCATCAGCTCGGTCAGAGCACCGGCATGATCCTCCTCGGCGTGGTTGATCACGATAACGTCGATGGAGGCGAGATCGATCTCGGCCGCCAGATTCTGCACGAACTCGCGGCTGAACTTGTGATCGACCGTATCGATCAGCACATTCTTGCCTTCGCGGATGAGATAGCTGTTGTAGCTGGTGCCCTTGTGGGTCTTGTACTCGGTGCCGTGAAAGTCGCGCACCTCCCAGTCCCGTTGGCCGACCCAGTGAATGTTGTTTTTGACGTGAATGGTCATCAAGTTGTTCCTCAGAATGCAATAGCGAATGTGCGACTGAACGGACTATTGCAGTTGACGTGCCAACTCATAACTCATTGTTTTTATAGAAAATGTATTTCAGTCATTGTCATTTAGACAACTACCACTCATAGTCAAAAACACAAAGACACTGTCATTTGGACAATTCTCGTGATTTCAACCGACAGCCTGGCGCGCATCGCCCTCGACCTGCAACTCGGCATCTCCCATCAGGACAGGTTCCACCGCCTGATCCAGAGCGTGCGCAGCCTGCTGCACTCGGACGCCTCGGCCCTGCTGCGCTACGAGGGGGGCCAGTTCATACCGCTGGCCATCGACGGCCTGATGCAGGACGTGCTGGGCCGCCGCTTCGCACTGGCGGACCATCCGCGCATGGAGGCCATCGCCCGTGCCGGTGACGTGGTGCGCTTCCCCGCCGACAGCAACCTGCCCGACCCCTATGACGGCCTGATCCCGGATCACGACGACTTCAAGGTGCACGCCTGTGTCGGCCTGCCACTGTTTTCGGATCAGACGCTCATCGGCGCCCTGACCATAGATGGCATGAACCCGACCCAGTTCGACGGCATCAGCGACGAAGAGCTGCGACTGGTGGGCGCCCTTGCCGCCGCCGCCCTCAGCAACGCCCTGTTGCTGGAACGGCTCGCCCGCCAGAGCAGCGAACCCCTCGCCCCCTCCACCCAGAATGGGCCGGGCCAGCCCGAGATGATTGGCCGCTCCCCGGCCATGGACCGGTTGCGCCACGAGATAAACGTGGTGGCGAGCTCCGAGCTGAACGTGCTGATCCTGGGGGAGACGGGAGTCGGCAAGGAGCTGATCGCCAAGGCGGTGCATCAGGGCTCACCCCGTGCCAGCGCGCCACTGGTCTATCTCAACTGCGCCGCCCTGCCGGAATCGGTGGCGGAGAGCGAGCTGTTCGGCCACGTGAAGGGGGCTTTCACCGGCGCCATTCACAACCGGGCGGGCAAGTTCGAGCTGGCCGACAAGGGCACCCTGTTCCTGGACGAGATCGGCGAGCTCTCCCTGTCGCTGCAGGCCAAGCTGCTGCGGGTGCTGCAGTACGGCGATCTGCAGCGCATCGGTGACGACACTCCCCTCAAGGTGAACGTACGCATCCTGGCCGCCACCAACCGGGATCTGAAACAGGCGGTGGTCGAGGGGCAATTTCGAAGCGATCTCTACCACCGCCTGAGCGTCTTCCCGATCCACGCCCCCGCCCTGCGGGAGCGGCCGGACGACATCCCCCTGCTGGCCGGTTATTTTTGCGAACGCTGCCGGGTCAGCCTGGGGCTGGAGCGGCTGCGCATCGAGCCCAGGGCGCTGCAACTGCTCGGCAGCTATGACTGGCCGGGCAACGTGCGGGAGCTGGAGCACGCCATCCACAGAGCCGCCGTGCTGGCGCGGGCCGAGCAGGGCAGTCAGGCCCCGGCACTGGATTGCCACCACTTCAACCTTGCCACCGGCAGCGCCCCCTCATCCAGCCGCATTCCTGTGGAACAGGCAGCGCAGCAGATGACGGCCGGCATTGGACTGCGCACGGCCACCGATGCCTTCCAGCTCCGGCTGATCGAGCAGACCCTGGCGGCCCAGCAGGGCAACTGGGCCGCCACTGCCCGGGCGCTTGAGCTGGACGGCGGCAACCTGCACCGGCTCGCCAGACGGCTCGGCCTCAAGGCCTGATGCAATGACTTAACCCCCACAAACAAAAACCCCCTCGGTGACGAGGGGGTTTTTCGTGGTGCCGGTGCCATGACCGGGGCCGCAGCATGATCCATCGGCGGCGGACTCAGTCGCGGGCACGGCGCAGGTGGTAGTCGACGTGATAGTCGTTGGCGTTGCGAAACATGATGGAGTAGTTGAGAAATTCCCCGTTCTCGCCATAAGAGAGCGAGGTCAACCGCAGGATGGGCGCCCCCTGCTCGATATGCAGCAGCTCGGCCATCTGCCGGTCGGCCAGCACAGCGCTGAAACTCTCGTAGTTGCCGGCGATGGGGAGCTGGCACTCGTTCTCGATATAGGCAAACTTGGAGCCCTCCAGATGGGCCACCGACAGGGTGCGAAACAGCCGCACCGGCATGTAGCTCTCCTCCACCAGCAGGGCCCGACCATCCACAGAACGCACCCGGCTGGAGTAGTAGACGGGCTCGTTTACCTTGACCCTGAGCTGGCTGGCAATCGCCGGTGGGGCCGGCATGGTACGAAACTCCAGCACCTTGCTGGTGAGCAGACGACCCTGATCGCGCATCAGCTCGGTAAAGCCGCTCAGCCCCTTGGTCTCATGCTGAACATCCTTCTTGGTCACATAGGTGCCGCTGCCGTGGCGCCGCGCCACCAGCCCCCATTCGATCAGCATGTCTACCGCCTTGCGCACCGTCATGCGCGACACGCCGAACTGGCTCGCCAGCATCTTCTCGCTCGGCAATACGTCTCCCACCCGGCAATCCGCGCCATTGACCCGGATACGCAGCCGATCTGCCACCGATTTATAGATCACTGCTAGACCTCTCCCGGCCTGTACCTCCGGCCCCCTCATTCAGGGGCTCCAGGCTCAACCAATTGAAAATAAACAATTTTAAATTCAAATAAAACGACAAGAACGTCACAAAAACAAGATGTACAACAATATCTCAAAATTTAGATCTCTTTGTCTAAATAAGAGCATGCGCCGGATCACATAACCACCACATGTTTCATGAGGGCTTGACCCATTGTTGTTAGGTTCAATTCAGCAACACAGACAACACCCCATCAAAAACTCTTTTAATAAAGGGACAATATATGCTCAGTCAAATTCAACGCTTTGGCGGAGCAATGTTTACTCCTGTACTACTGTTTCCATTTGCAGGTATGGTAGTGGGCATTGCAATCATGCTGAAAAATCCCATGTTCGTGGGAGAGGCGCTGGCAAACCCGCAAGGGTTGTTTTTTCAAATAGTCCATATTATTGAAGAAGGTGGCTGGACCGTATTCAGAAACATGCCACTTATATTTGCCATTGGTTTGCCGATTGGGCTGGCAAATAAGGCACAAGCCCGAGCCTGTATCTCCGTATTGGTCAGCTTCATGACCTGGAATTATTTCATCAATGCTATGGGGATGACCTGGGGCGATTATTTCGGGGTCGATTTCAATCAGGCGGTCGGCGGCGAAAGCGGCCTGGCCATGGTAGCGGGGATCAAGACGCTGGATACCAGCATCATAGGGGCCATCGTCATCTCGGGTATCGTCACTGCCCTGCACAACCGCCTGTTTGATCGACAGCTTCCCGTCTTTCTCGGCATCTTTCAGGGCAGCTCGTTTGTCACCATCATCGCCTTCTTCGTCATGATCCCCTGTGCCTGGCTGACCCTGCTGGGGTGGCCCAAGGTACAGATGGGTATCGCTTCCCTGCAGGAGTTCATGCTGATCTCGGGCCCGCTCGGTGTCTGGGTCTACACCTTCCTCGAGCGCATCCTGATCCCGACCGGCCTGCATCACTTCATCTATGGCCCCTTCATCTTCGGCCCGGCCGCGGTAGAAGGCGGCATCCAGCTCTACTGGGCCCAGCATCTGCAGGAGTTCAGCCAGAGCACGCGTCCGCTCATCGAGCTGTTCCCCCAGGGTGGCTTCGCACTGCACGGCAACTCCAAGATCTTCGGTGCCATGGGGATTGCCCTGGCTATCTACGCCACTGCCGCCCGTGAAAACAAGGCCAAGGTGGCCGGTCTGCTGATCCCGGCGACCCTGACCGCCATGCTGGTGGGCATCACGGAGCCGCTGGAGTTCACCTTCCTCTTCATCTCGCCACTGCTGTTTGCCATCCATGCCCTGCTGGCTGCCACCATGGCCACAGTCATGTACCTGTTCGGTATCGTCGGCAACATGGGCGGCGGCCTGCTCGACCAGTTCCTGCCGCAGAACTGGATCCCCATGTTCCACAACCATGCCGGCATGATGTTTACCCAGATAGCCATAGGCCTGGCGTTCACCGGACTCTGGTTCCTGATATTCAGAAGCCTCATTCTGAGATTCAATTTAAAAACCCCGGGACGGGAAGACAGTGAAATAAAGCTTTATTCAAAGGCAGATTATCAGGCAGCCAAACAACAGCGGGGTGGTGATATTGCGACTCAAATTATCGAAGCACTCGGCGGCAGCAAGAACATAAGAAGCCTGAATAATTGCGCTACCCGATTAAGAATATCGCTGATACATGCCAGCCAGGCTGCGGCAGATGACATTTTCAAACAACTGGGCGCCCATGGAGTAGTCCGTCATGGCGACAGCATTCAAATAATCATAGGTCTGCATGTGCCTCAGGTACGTGAAAATATGGAATCGATAATGAACAACCCCACTCAACCCTCTTCTTTCGTAACGGAGTCATAAACATGAAAAAATTCTCTGTAGTCATCGCCGGTGGTGGCAGCACTTTTACTCCTGGTATCGTTCTGATGTTGCTGGAGAACCAGCATCGTTTCCCGCTCAAGGAGATCAAGTTCTACGACAACGATGGTGCCCGCCAGGAAGTCATCGCCGAGGCATGCAGGATACTGCTGAAAGAGAAGGCACCCGAGATTGCCTTCAGCTACGGTACCGATCCCAAGGCCGCATTCAGCGAGGTGGATTTCGTCATGGCCCACATCCGGGTCGGCAAATACCCGATGCGCGAGCTGGACGAGAAGATTCCCCTGCGTCACGGCGTGGTCGGTCAGGAGACCTGCGGCCCGGGCGGCATCGCCTACGGCATGCGCTCCATCGGTGGCGTGCTGGAGCTGGTCGATTACATGGAGCAGTACTCCCCCAACGCCTGGATGCTGAACTACTCCAACCCGGCCGCCATAGTGGCGGAGGCAACCCGTCGCCTGCGCCCCAACGCCAAGATCCTGAACATTTGTGACATGCCTATCGGGATCGAGGGCCGCATGGCCCAGATCGCCGGCCTTAAATCCCGTAAAGAGATGCGGGTGCGCTACTACGGCCTCAACCACTTCGGCTGGTGGACCCGCATCGAGGATCTGGCAGGCAACGACCTGATGCCCAAGATCAAGGAGCACGTCGCCCGCCACGGCTATGTGCCCGATCACGCCAGCCATGCCGAGGCAAGCTGGAACGATACCTTCGCCAAGGCCAGGGATGTGTGGGCACTCGATCCGGATACCCTGCCCAACACCTATCTCAAGTACTATCTCTTTCCGGACTATGTGGTGGCCCACGCCAACCCGGAACATACCCGCGCCAACGAGGTGATGGAGCACCGCGAGAAACAGGTGTTCAGCGCCTGCCGCGCCATCGTCAAGGCGGGTCACTCAGAAGCGGGCAAGCTGGAGATCGACGAGCACGCCTCTTATATAGTGGATCTGGCCACCGCCATCGCCTTCAACACCCAGGAGCGGATGCTGCTGATAGTCCCCAACCGGGGTGCCATCAACAACTTCGACCCCGAGGCCATGGTCGAAATCCCCTGCCTGGTGGGCAGCAGCGGGCCCGAGCCCTTGCAGGTCGGCGATATCCCTCTGTTCCAGCAAGGCTTGATGGGCCAGCAGGTGGCCGTCGAGAAGCTGGTGGTGGAAGCCTGGGTCGAACGCTCTTACCAGAAGCTGTGGCAGGCGATCACCTTGTCCAAGACGGTGCCGAGTGCCTCTGTGGCGAAGGCCATCCTGGATGACCTGGTGGCCGCCAACAAGGATTTCTGGCCGCCGCTGCAATAAACCGCCCATAAACAAAAACCCCCTCGGTAAAGAGGGGGTTTTTCGTTGTGCCGACGATGCCGTGCAATACGGCGTGGCGGTCAGCGCAGGGATTTGACCGAGCGACGGACGATAAGCTCGGGCTCTACCGTCATGGACTCGACTTCCAGCGCCTTGTTGCGGATACGGCTCACCAGATGCTTCACCGCCAGCAGGCCGAGCTCGGCCTTGGGGTGGCGTATGGTGGTGAGCGGCGGGCTGGAGAAGCGCGCCATTTCCACGTCGTCATAGCCGATCATGGAGATATCATCCGGCACCTTGACCCCGGCTTCCCAGGCTGCGCAGATAGCACCTATGGCCATGGGATCATCGAAGGCAAACACAGCCGTCGGGCGAGGCGTGAGGGCCAGGATGCGCTGCATGGCATCGAAACCGCTCTGGCTCTCGTAATCCCCTTCGAAGATCTGCTCCTCTTTCAGAGTCAAACCCTGCTCGCCCAGGGCATCGCGTACCCCGGCCAGTCGCTGCTGGGTGGTCGGCTTGGAGATTTGGCCCGTGATACAGACGATGTCCGTGTGACCCTGCTCCAGCAGATGGCGCACGGCCAGACGCGCACCTATGCGGGCGTTGTCATTGATCACGTTGGCGAAATCGCACTCGGTTCCCCAATCCAGCACCACCTGTGGCACATTCTTGTGGATGCGCAGCATGTCGCGCAGCGGGGTGTCGATGTCGGTCCCCAGCACCAGCAGGCCATCGACCCGCTTCTCCATCAGCATTCTCAGGTAATGCTGCTGGCGGGGCGGCTGGTTTTCGGTGTTGCACAGGATCAGGCTGTAGCCCTGCTCGAAGCAGTAAGCTTCGACCCCTTGCACCACTTCCGCAAAGAAGGGGTTGGCACTGGTGGTCACCAGCATGCCTATGGTCTTGGTTGAGTTTATCTTGAGGCTGCGCGCTACCGAGTTGGGCGCGTAGTTGAGTTCTGCCACCGCCTCAAGCACTTTTTGGGTTGCATCTTCGCTAACCCGACGGGTGTGATTGAGTACATGTGAGACGGTGGAGATGGATACGCCTGCGCGCGAGGCGACATCCTTGATAGTGGCCATCTCTGTCTCCTGAATATCAAAGGCGGAACATTAGCAGATTTCCCGAATAAAGGCTTGGTTTTAACGGGCACTGCCAATGATTTGTCAATGCTGGCTAATCTAGGAGGTCACCTCCATTTGCGCAAACGGATTTTGGTCAAATTGGGAGCAGCGTCAGAGTAAAATATCGTCAGTTTTTTCCTCTACTATTTGCCACCAGCACACCTTGTTGTGAAGATGTTAACTTGATAAATCAGCAGCAACACCCACTCAAACTAACAATATCAGTTATTTGTTTCAAAAAAGCCCTATTCCCCCCTCTCTGGTTAGTATCTTTAACAGCTTGTTATTGCCCAGCGAGGAATGATAGAACCATACCTATTGCCGGACTGGCGGGATCCTGGTTCGGAATGACACACGGAAAATGAAACAATCCACTGATTAAGGGACGAATCGATGAATAAGTTGAGCAAAATTGCAGTCAGGACAGCGGTTTCTATGGCTCTGTTCGGATCGGTATCGCTGGCCCATGCGGCAGACACCATCAAGATCGGCATCGCCGGCCCTGTGACCGGCCCGGTCGCCCAATACGGTGACATGCAGTTCACCGGTGGCAAGATGGCGGTCGAACAGATCAACAAGGCTGGCGGTATCGCAGGCAAGCAGATCGAAGCCGTCATCTATGACGATGCCTGCGATCCCAAGCAGGCTGTGGCGATCGCCAACAAGGTGATCAACGACGGGGTCAAGTTCGTGGTCGGCCACCTCTGCTCCGACAATACGCTGCCAGCCTCCGACATCTATGAAGATGAAGGCGTGCTGATGATCACCCCCGCTTCCACCAACCCCAAGATCACCGAACGTGGCTACCAGCTGACCCTGCGCACCATTGGTCTGGACAGCGATCAGGGCCCGACTGCCGCCAAGTACATCATCGAGCAGGTCAAGCCCCAGCGCGTGGCCGTCATCCACGACAAGAAGCAGTACGGTGAAGGCATCGCCTCCAGCGTGAAAGCCTCGCTGGATAAAGCCGGCGTGAAAGTGGTGGCATTCGAAGGCATCACAGCCGGTGACAAGGACTTCTCCGCCCTGATCGCCAAACTGCAGAAAGAGAACGTCGACTTCATCTACTACGGCGGCTATCACCCCGAGCTGGGTCTGATCCTGCGCCAGGCGGCCGAGAAAGGGCTCAAGGCCAAGTTCATGGGTCCAGAAGGGGTAGGTAACAAGGACATCTCCGCCATCGGTGGCCCGGCTTCAGAAGGCCTGCTGGTCACCCTGCCGAACAAATACGATCTGGTGCCGGCCAACGCCCCGCTGGTCGCCGCGTTCAAGGCCAAGGGCCAGGACTCTTCCGGTCCCTTCGTCTGGACCACCTACGCCGCGGTGCAAACCCTGGCGGCCGGTATCGCCAAGGCGGGTGAAGATGACCCGGCTGCCGTCGCTGCCGCCATCAAGGCCACACCGATCGAGACCGTCATGGGCACCCTGAGCTGGGCACCGAGTGGCGACCTGAAAGGCTTTGAATTCGGTGTGTTCCAGTGGCACGCCGACGGTACCTCCACTCAAGTCAAATAATCTGCCGGTCGGGGTGACGTGAGTCACCCCTCCCTTCTTGCGGGCAAGCACAGGGAACGTAGTATGTCCGAACACCTCCTTTACCTGGTTCAGCAACTGCTGAACGGGTTAACCATAGGTAGCACCTATGCGTTGATCGCCATCGGCTACACCATGGTCTATGGCATCATCGGCATGATCAACTTCGCCCACGGCGAGGTTTACATGATCGGCTCCTATGTCGCCTTCATGGTGATGGCCGGGCTCATGATGATGGGCATCGACAGCACCTTCCTGCTGCTGGGAGGCGCCTTCCTGGTCAGCATCATCATTACGGGAACCTATGGCTGGACCATAGAGCGGGTCGCCTATCGCCCGCTGCGGGGCGGCAATCGCCTCATCCCCCTCATCTCCGCCATCGGCATGTCGATCTTCTTGCAAAACATGATGCGAATGGCGCAGGGCTCGCGGGATATCGCCATGCCCACTCTGATCTCCGGGGGCTGGACCCTGGGTGGAGAAGACGGCTTTCAGGCCAGCCTCTCCTACATGCAACTCATCATCTTCGTGGTGACCTTCATCACCATGCTGGCACTCACCCAGTTCATCGGCCGATCCCGCATGGGACGGGCCTGCCGGGCCTGCTCGGAAGATATCAAGATGGCCAACCTGCTGGGGATTGATACCCATGTGGTCATCTCCATCACCTTCGTGCTGGGGGCTACCCTGGCAGCCGTCGCCGGCGTGCTGCTCGGCATGTACTACGGCGTCATCAATCCCTATCTCGGCTTTATGGCCGGGCTGAAAGCCTTTACCGCGGCTGTCTTGGGCGGCATCGGCAGCATACCCGGCGCCGTGCTCGGCGGCCTGCTGCTGGGGGTGGTTGAAGCCCTCACCGCAGGCTATCTCAGCACCGAATACAAGGATGTGATGGCCTTCGTCCTGCTGATCGGTGTCTTGCTGTTCATGCCCACCGGCATTCTGGGTCGTCCGGAGGTCGAAAAAGTATGAAACATCAATTTATTCATGCCTGCATCGCCAGCCTGGTGCTGATGGTGCTCTCCTTCTGGTTGCTTGGTTTTCGGCTCGAGACGGAAGGCAGCCAGTTGCTGGTCGTGAGCCGCCTCGACATATCGCTGGCCTGGCTGGTGGGTGGCGCGGCACTGGTGTTCTGGTTCCAGCTGTTGCGTGGCCAGATCGGCAGATTGTTTCAGGCCTCCATCAGCGGCTTCTCCACCGGTTTCACCAAGCTGGTGCTGCCAAGCCCGGAAGAGGCGCCACGGCTCTACAATGTCACCGCCATTCTGGTGCTGTTGTTTGCGGTGAGCTGGCCCTTCATGGCCTCTCGCGGTGCCATCGATCTGGCAACCCTGGCGCTGATTTACATCATGCTGGGGCTGGGCCTCAACGTGGTGGTCGGTCTGGCTGGCCTGCTGGATCTGGGCTATGTGGGCTTTTACGCCGTCGGCGCTTACAGCTATGCCTTGCTCAACACCTATTTCGGCCTGAGCTTCTGGGAGTGCCTGCCCATAGCGGGGCTGATGGCCGCCACCTTCGGCTTTTTGCTCGGCTTTCCGGTATTGCGGCTACGGGGGGACTATCTGGCCATCGTCACCCTGGGGTTTGGCGAGATCATCCGCATCCTGCTCAACAACATGACCAGCCTCACCGGCGGCCCGAACGGCATCTCCGGCATTCCCAAGCCGACCCTGGCTGGACTGGAATTCAACCGTACCGTCAAAGATGGGGGCTTTGGTACCTTCCACGACTTCTTTGGCATCGCCTACAACGCCAACCACAAGGTCATCTTCCTCTATCTGATGGCACTGGTGCTGGTTGTCGCCACCCTGTTCGTCATCAATCGCCTGCTGCGCATGCCGTTGGGCCGAGCCTGGGAAGCGCTGCGGGAAGACGAAATCGCCTGCAAGTCCCTGGGGCTGAACCCCACCATCATCAAGCTGACCGCCTTCACCATAGGCGCCACCTTTGCGGGGTTCGCCGGCAGTTTCTTCGCCTCCCGTCAGGGGTTTATCAGCCCTGAATCCTTCGTCTTCATCGAGTCGGCCATAGTGCTCGCCATCGTCGTGCTGGGCGGCATGGGCTCCCAGATAGGGGTGGTACTGGCGGCCATCGTCATGACTGTGCTGCCGGAGCTTGCCCGTGAATTCAACGAGTACCGCATGCTGATGTTCGGCCTCTTGATGGTGTTCATGATGATCTGGCGGCCACAAGGACTGCTGCCGATGACCAGACCTCACCTGGAGCTACAAAAATGAGCGCGAATCAGAAGAAGTTGTTGGAAGTCTCTGATCTGTCGATGCGCTTTGGTGGACTGCTCGCAGTCAACGGCGTCAAGCTGGATGTCGACAGAGGGGAGGTCATCTCCATCATAGGACCGAACGGCGCGGGCAAGACCACCGTCTTCAACTGCCTGACCGGCTTCTACCACCCGAGCGGCGGCACCATCCGCTACAAGGGTGAGGAGATCCAGGGGCTGCCTGGCCATCTCATAGCGCGCAAGGGAATTGTGCGCACCTTCCAGCATGTACGGTTGTTCAAGGAGATGACGGCGGTGGAGAACCTGCTGGTCGCCCAGCACAGGCACCTCAACACCGGCTTTATCGCCGGTCTGTTCAAGACAGCGGCCTTTCGCCGTGCCGAGCAGGAGGGGCTGGAACAGGCCGCCTTCTGGCTGGAGAAGGTAGGGCTCAAGGATCTCGCCAATCGGGCCGCCGGCAACCTGGCTTATGGTCAGCAGCGCCGCCTCGAGATAGCCCGCTGCATGGCGACCCGGCCCGACCTGCTGATGCTGGACGAACCGGCCGCCGGCCTCAACCCGAACGAAACCGATGATCTGAACGATCTCATCATCAGCTTGCGGGACGAGTTCGGCGTCTCCGTGCTGCTTATTGAGCACGACATGAAGCTGGTGATGGGCATCTCCAACCGCATCTTCGTGGTCAATCAGGGGACACCGCTGGCCCACGGCAAGCCGGATGAGATCCGCAACAATCCGGCTGTGATCAAGGCCTATCTGGGCGAGTCGTAAGGAACACAAGATGTTAGAACTTCGCAACGTATCGACCCACTACGGCAAGATCCAGGCGCTGCACGACGTCAGCGTCGAGGTAAAAGAGGGGGAAATCGTCACCCTGATCGGCGCCAACGGTGCCGGCAAGACCACCTTGTTGATGACGCTGTGCGGCGAGCCCAAACCCAGCAGCGGCAGCATCTGGTTCGAGGGGGAGCAGATAAGCTCCCTCAGCACGGCCCGCATCATGCGCAAGGACATAGCCGTGGTGCCGGAGGGGCGCCGCATCTTCGCCCGCCTGACGGTGGAGGAGAACCTGTTGATGGGCGCCTTCTTCGTCGACAAGGAAGAGCAGCACGGCCTGCTGGATCAGGTGTTCACCCTGTTCCCCCGCCTGCACGAGCGACTGCAGCAAAGGGCCGGCACCATGTCTGGCGGCGAGCAGCAGATGCTGGCCATAGGCCGCGCTCTGATGAGCAAGCCGCGCCTGCTGCTGCTGGACGAACCCTCGCTGGGGCTGGCCCCCATCGTCATCCAGCAGATCTTCGACACCATAGAGCAGCTGCGCCGGAAAGGGATGACCATCTTTCTGGTGGAGCAGAACGCCAACCAGGCGCTCAAGCTGGCCGACCGGGGCTATGTGCTGGAAAACGGCCATGTGGTGCTGCAAGACTCGGGGGCTGCCCTGCTGGCCAACCCGGCCGTTCGGCAGGCCTACCTGGGTGGTTAACCCATGAGCAGGGCCAGGGCGGAGGCGGATCACCACAGCTTCTGGCGTGACCCTGCCCTGCCGTTCATAGAGGCGCGAGCGGTGCAGGATGGCCGCCGCGTCTGCTATGAAAAACACAGCCACGCCCATTTCTCCATTGGCGCCATCACGGGCGGTCACAGCCACTATCTCAACCAGCAGACAAAACAGGAGGTCAACGCAGGCACCCTGGTACTGATGAACCCGGAAGAGGTGCATGCCTGCAACCCCATCGCCGATCACCCCTGGTCCTATCTGATGTTCTACCTCGATACCGACTGGCTGCGCGGCCAGCAGGAGGAAGCCGGGCTGGGGGCCCATTTTCGCCCCTTCGACATGACGGCCAGTCGGGATCCCGTGCTGTATGCTGGTTTGCTGCGCCTCTATCGTACTTTGCAAGATGACCAGCAAGATCCCCTCGCCAAGGAGGTCGTCTGTCACCAGTTCAGCCACCAGCTGCTGGCAAGGCTTACGCCCGCCAGATGGAGCGAGCCACCGCCCCTGCATCTGAGACGCGCCGCCGAACGGATAATGGACGAGTATGCAACGCCCCTCACCTTGCAGCACCTGAGCACAGTCGCCGGGCTGACCCCGTCCCACTTGGTGCGAGTATTCAGCCGCCATTTCGGCATGACCCCGCACGCTTACCTGCTCAACCAGCGGATACGCCAGGCACGAACCTTGCTCGCTCAGGGACGGCCCCTGGTCGAGGTGGCATTGGCGACGGGCTTCTCCGATCAGGCCCACTTCCAGCGCCAGTTCAAGCGGCTGGTCGCCGCGACCCCGGGTCAATACCAGTCGCAGAGCCTTCCTCAAGGTTCCAGAACAAGGTAACCGGCACTGAGCAACAGCAACATGGCCATCGCCCGGTTGAACCAGCGCAAGCGGTGAGGCGAGAGCAAAACTGCCTGCAGACAGCTGCCGACATAGGCCCAACAAGCGATAGAAACCAGACAGATCACCAGATAGAGGCTGGTAAACCACACTATCTGGCCCACATCGCCCACGGCTCCATAGGCCCCCATCCCCATGCTGGCCGCCAGCCAGGCCTTGGGATTGAGCCATTGCATCAGGGCACCGTATAAAAAAGCGGGTGGCGTGCCGCCTTCACTCTCTATCTCTCCGCTGTCCATCATCAGCAGCCAGGCCATGTAGCACAGGAAGAGGATGCCTCCCCAGCGGATGCCACCGAGCGCCACTGGCCAGTGCGACAGAGCAGCGCCGAGACCCAGCCCCATCAGCAGCAACAACAGGATGAAACCCAGAGTGGCCCCCACCACATGGCGCAGGCTGGCGCGAAAACCATATTGCGCCCCCGCACTGAGGGCGACCAGATTGACCGGCCCCGGAGAGATGGACATGGCCAGGGCAAACCCAGCCATGGATAACAACAGACTCATTTCCATGGATAATGCTCGTTGAAGATATCGAGATCTCACCCTACCCATGAGCCTGGTTCTGATATTGAAGAAAATTGCGATCTTCCCGGCGGGACGACCGGACACATTGCGGGCTTAGCACCAGCGCAGGCTTGCGGTAAACTGGCCTCCAGTTACCTATTCGCAGGACATGCAAATGGACCAGTTTGCCCATATCAGTGCCCATGATGCCCACCAGAAGCTCGCTGCCGGTGAAGCCCGCCTCGTGGATATTCGCGATCCCCAATCCTTCGAGGCAGCCCATGCAGTCGGTGCCTTCCACCTCACCAACGGCACCCTGGTGCGCTTCATGGACGAGGTGGACTTCGACACCCCTGTCATCGTGATCTGCTATCACGGCAACAGCAGCCAGAGCGCTGCCCAGTACCTGCTGCAACAGGGGTATGACGAAGTCTACAGCCTGGATGGCGGCTTCGAGGCGTGGCGCCGGGAGTTTCCCATCGAGGCAGGCGACGCATGATCCAGCTGCTGGTGCTCGACAACGCCCGCATGGCGCAAGCCCTGGTGGACTATCTCGCCACCCTCGGCATCTCGTGCGAGCTGACCCAGTCAGAGCTCGGCGTCTCGGTCTGGCTGGCGGATGAACAACGCCTCGCCCAGGCCCAGCTGGAGGTAAAGCGATTCCTGGCCGATCCGTCCCATCCCCGCTACATGGAGGCCTCCTGGCAGTCAGGTCAGGCGGATGCCCGCATCGATTACAGCAAGGGGATGACGGATCCCGTCACCGATTTCCTCCATCAGGCGGGGCCCCTGACCCTGGTGGTGATCATCGCCTGTATGGCCATTTATGCCCTGGATGCCATCGGCCTGCCCATCTTCGACGAGCTGGCGTTCTACCCGACCCTGGCCCAGTTCACCGACTGGCAGGCGTGGCGTTACTTCACCCCGGCCTTTATCCACTTCTCGATACTGCATCTGGTGTTCAACCTGCTCTGGTGGTGGTATCTGGGGGGCCAGATAGAGCAACGCCTCGGCAGCGGCAAGCTGCTGGTCCTGTTGCTGGTGGGGGCGGCCCTGCCCAATATCGCCGAGTTCTTCGTCAGCGGACCGCTGTTTGGCGGCCTCTCCGGTGTTGTCTATGCCCTGCTGGGCTACTGCTGGCTGCGCAGCAAACTGCAGCCGGCCTGCGGTCTCACCCTGCCACCGGCCCTGATGGGTTTCATGCTGTTCTGGCTGGTGCTCGGCTTCTTCGACATGCTTGGCACCAGCACCGCCAACATGGCCCTTCTGGTGGGCCTGCTGGTAGGTCTGCTGCAAGGCTGGCTGGACAGACACCACCAGCCTGCCTGACGGCCGGGCCTCGCCCCGGTCGCAGAAACGAAAACGCCGCCCCGAGGGGCGGCGTTTTTTATGGTCTGCAGCGTTATTGCTTGAGCAGAGAACTGTCGGTGACCTGCACCGCAGTACCGCCACTCATAAAGAAGCTGCCGAACTGGGTCTGCATCTCGGTCGTGACGTCGCCGGTCGGGTCGAAGTTCTCGTCCGGTGCCAGCAAGGAGCTGTGGCCGCCAGCCACGAAACGAGCCGCATGGTGGTTGGCTGCGCCGGTGGCGGTCAGCGGTTGCAGGGCCAGCAGCTTGAACAGCGGCTCTGTGCCCCCCAGCGGAGCGGACGCTATGCTGTTCGGGATCACCTGATCCGACAGACTCAGGGCACCGTCACCCACTATCTCGGTGGCAAACAGCGGGAAGTCCGCCTTGATGCCGCTGGCGAGGTTGATCGGATCCGCCGAATCCAGTACCGACTGGGCCGCAAAGCTGTAGCTCTGCAGCGTGCTGGCTGCGGCCGCCTGAGTGGTTGCACCCAGGCTAGGCAGGAACTCGTTGACGAAGCAGGTTGGCACTGCCGTCTGGCAGTTGGGCGCATAGGCGGTGAAGGCCGCCTTCAGCTCGGCACTGCCACCGGTCAGCACGCCCATCTTGATGGTCGGGCCGAAGGTCGGCGAGTTCAGCAACAGCGGTGCTATGCCGCCACCCGGCATGGCCAGACCACCGGTATCGAACTTGAACAGGGCATCCGCCGTCGGGTTGCCGATCGGCTGGTTGGCAACCGCCAGCAGGTTGGCCCCTGCGATGGCGCCCAGGGAGTGACCCAGGAAATGTACCTTGAGGTTGCCAGCACTGCCGATGGCGTTCTGGCCATTGGCCAGACCCACCGCCATGCGCAGACCCAGCAGATCCGCCACGCTCTGTTTCAGGTTGTCCCGCGCCACTGTCAGGTAGCTCAGGTTCAGATACGGCGTCGGATTGTCGGAGGTGGTCACCGTATCCATGCTGCCACTCAAGGCGAAGCCACGTTCACCGTGCAGCGGATGATCGATCACCACCAGCGCCACCTTCTTGCTCGCCGCCATACCTGCGCCAATCTGACCCAGTGCCAGTGCATAGGCGTTCTCTTTCACCGAGGTGACGCCGTGCTGATAGATGATCACGTCCGTGATGGTGTTCAGTGCATCCTTGGCGAAGATGCGCATCGGCACGGATTGCACCTCTTCAAGTGCCGGCAACGGATTGAAGCGACCAATGTTCTGCTCGGCATCCAGCGGTTTGCCGCCGGAGGTGAGGGTCACCCCGACCAGCTTGCTCGCCTCGGCCAGCAACTCGCTCTGACGAGTCGGATCGGCCATCAACTCTGCCAGCAGGGCCGGATCCACACCCGCGCCCACCAGACCGGCGATCACTTCGCTGTCAGATGCCTTCAGCGCGTTGGCGATGGCGTACAGACTGGGGATGGCGCCGTGCCAGGACTGGGTCTTGGCCTTGCTCCAGGAACCTGCGGTCGCCGGTGAGGAGAGGAAATACGGCAGTTTGACCGTACCGGTGTAGACCTTCGTCATGCCGGCGATGCCGGTCAGAGTCGGGCTGGCGGCGACGGCGGCGGCAATGGCATCCTTCTGCTCCTGCGGCAGGAACTGCTCATTGTCCAGCTGGGTCAGGAAGTCATCGTTGCCGGTCACGGCCAGGGTATAGGTACCGGGCAGGCTGGTATTGCCCAACGCATCCTGCTTCCATACCTTGGCGGCATCCAGCCCCTGCAACACGACAGATGCGGCGGCGCCTTTCACGGCCACCAGCACATCGGCGCCTGATTGGGTACCGAACCAGTCGGAGAAGATCACATGATCCGTGGCGATACCCGTTGCCGCCTTGAACAACCCTTCCTGCAGCGCGATCAGACCATTGATGGTCTGCTCCTGCGCATTGCTGCCCGCGTTGTTCTTGTAGTTGCTGTAGTCGCTACCTGCCCGTACCGGGCTGCCGGTGCTGTCTTTCAGCGAATCGGTGGCCACTATCATGTAGTAGGAAGAGGGATTGAGCGGCTTGAGCGGCACCAGATTCAACTTGCCAGCCGATGCGGCCACCACGAAGTCCACCCCGTAGGTCAGTACCTTCTTCACGCCATTCGGGCGCAGCGCAGCGCTGTCGAAGGCAAGCTCCAGCAGGTAGAGCGGTGCCACAGAGGCACTGAACTCGGCCGCAGTCGGTGCCTGAACCTGAATGCCGGACGAGGTGACAGGTACGATCTGGATAGCCTGGGTCGTGGACCAGCCATCCAGCGTTGACATGGCAGAGACCGGATTGGAGAGATCTGCCGTCTCGGTAGAGAACTTCAGGGTGCCATCGCTGGCCCGTGCCGCCAGGGCACTGGGGCGCACCGCATTGGAACCGGTCAACAGATAGTCGAGATAGCTTGAGGTATCGCCTTTGTTATCGTCACTGCCACCACAGCCAGCCAACAGGGCACTGACAACTGCGGCGTAAATTAGCTTCTTTTTCATATCCTTATCTCTTTTTAGTTGTTATCCATGATGTGCTGACGGGGGAGGGTGAAAACCCGACCGAACCATCTTAACAGCAACGCAACAATTGTTAAGCGTCTGGTCGGTCATCTGATCTGCTTTTTTTGTGTACAACATCAAGGAATTGGAATAGAAACGGGACTCGATAGGTTAACAGCTTCATTCCGGATACCAGACCCGACCAGCACGCCCTGTGCTCCTGATGGCAAAAAGCCACCCCGATCTCGGCAAAGGGGATGAATTGTCGGTAGAATGGCGCCATTGCTTAAGGAGAATCACATGATCGACCCGAAGAAACTGGAAGAGATCGCCAAACAGGTGCACAACTCCCTGCCGCCCGGCATTCGCAGCATGGGTGAAGAGGTTGAAAAGAAGATCCGTCAGGTGTTGCAGTCTCAGCTCAACAAGCTGGATCTGGTCAGTCGCGAAGAGTTTGACGTACAGACCAAGGTGCTGCTGCGCACCCGTGAGAAGCTGACGGCCCTCGAGGCCAAGCTGGCGCAGCTGGAACAGCAGTTTGGCGCCAAGGGCGAATAACCCGGCCGTCGCCGCTGGCCCGCACAGCACATAAAGCAAACCCCAGCCTGGCTGGGGTTTGTTGTTTCTGGCTTGCCGAGGAGAAGCCGGCAGGGTCGATTAGCGAAGCGTAATCGGCCGACATGTACGACTGCCGCCGGTTTGATACCTGCCGATTCCCATTCTGAACTCAGATGAACTCGTAGGCGTCGCCGAAGATGCGCTCAGGCTCTGCACCGAGGATCTTGAACTCCTCGCGCGCCGCGCCCGCCATCTCGAAACGGCCAGCTACATAGATGTCGTAGTCATGCAGACTGACGAAATCATCCATGATGGCCTTGTGCACCAGCCCGCTCTTGCCGGTCCAGTCGCTTTCCGGCTCTTGCACCACAGGGATGAAGGTCAGCGGCACATAATCGCTCGCCCACTGCTGCATCTGCTCCAGCTCGTAGAGCCAGTGAGCCTGACGCACGCCCCAGTAGAAGAACACAGGACGCTTGCTGCCGGTATCGATCAGATACTCCAGGATGGAGCGGGCATAGGAGAAGCCGGTGCCACCCGCCATCAGGATCAGTGGGCGCGGCGACTCTTCCCGCAGGAAGGCCTTGCCTGCCGCCAGTTCAACCTCTATTTCCCCCTGTTCGCGCATGCGGGCCAGCACCTGGCCTGCGTAGGCATTCTCCGGGGTTGCACCAATCTGCAGCTCCAGCACACCGGGGCGAGTCGGTGAGTTGGCGATGGAGAAGGGACGCTTGTCCGAATCACTCATCACCACCAGCAGATACTGACCGGGTTTGAAGCTGATCTCTTGCAGCGGCGTCAGGGCCACGTGCCAGATGGTGTCGACATATTCGCGCAGTTCCTCTACGCGGCACTTGATACGTTGCATTCTTATCCTTGTGACGGGCTCGCTCGGCCCGCTTTCGCTCATTGATTCACTGTGGACTGACGACCAGTGCATCTGGTCAGGTTCCCCGAGCATACCCAATTCCGCCCGGAGATCCTCAACCTTTTGCACCATGGCAGCCGTGTTTAGCCGAGAATATTCAGCTCGGCCCAGATGGAATCCACCTTCTGCTTCACCGCTTCGTCCTGGACTATGGGCTGACCCCATTCACGGTTGGTCTCCCCCGGCCACTTGTTGGTAGCATCCAGCCCCATTTTGGAACCCAGACCCGACACAGGCGAGGCGAAGTCGAGATAGTCGATCGGCGTGTGTTCGATCAGTGTGGTGTCACGGGCAGGGTCCATCCGGGTGGTGATGGCCCAGATCACGTCCTTCCAGTCACGGGCGTTGATGTCGTCGTCACAGACGATAACGAACTTGGTGTACATGAACTGGCGCAGGAAGGACCAGACACCCAGCATCACCCGCTTAGCATGGCCGGGATAACGCTTCTTGATGGTCACCACCGCCATCCGGTAGGAACATCCCTCCGGCGGCAGGTAGAAGTCCACGATTTCGGGGAACTGCTTTTGCAGCAGCGGCACGAACACTTCGTTCAATGCCACCCCCAGCACGGCAGGCTCGTCGGGTGGACGGCCAGTGTAGGTGCTGTGATAGATGGCATCACGGCGCATTGTCATGTGGGTGATGGTAAAGACCGGGAACTCGTCCACCTCGTTGTAGTAACCGGTGTGATCCCCATAGGGTCCTTCCGGCGCCAACTCGCCCGGCTCCAGATAACCTTCCAGCACGATTTCGGCGCTAGCGGGTACTTCCAGATCGCAACTAAGGGCCTTTACCACCTCGGTACGGCTGCCACGCAGCAGACCGGCAAACGCATACTCCGAGAGGGAGTCGGGCACAGGGGTCACAGCACCGAGTATGGTTGCAGGATCGGCGCCAAGCGCTACCACCACGGGGAAACGCTCCCCCGGGTGGGCTTCCTGCCACTCGCGAAAATCGATGGCGCCACCGCGATGATCGAGCCAGCGCATGATCAGCTTGTTCTTGCCGATCTTCTGCTGGCGGTAGATACCGAGGTTCTGGCGCTTCTTGTAGGGGCCGCGAGTAATGGTGAGACCCCAGGTGACCAGGGGCGCCACATCACCGGGCCAGCAGTGCTGGATCGGGATCTGGTCCAGATCGACCGCCTCCCCTTCCAGCACCAGTTGCTGGCAAGGGGCGGAGGAGAGCCGCTTGGTCGGCATGTTGAGCACCTGCTTGAAGATGGGCAGCTTCTCCATCAGCTCCTTGAGCCCACGGGGCGGCTCGGGCTCCTTCAGGTAGGAGAGCCAGGTGCCCACCTGGCGCAGGGCGCCGACGTTGGGCTGGCCCATTCCCATGGCGACCCGATCCGGGGTGCCGAACAGGTTGGTCAGCACCGGCATGGAGTAGCCTTTGGGATTCTCGAACAGCAGGGCCGGGCCACCCGCACGCAGGGTGCGATCGCTGATTTCGGTCATCTCCAGATAGGGATCTATCTCGCGAGTGATGCGCTTTAGTTGTCCGTTTTGTTCCAGCTGCGCGATGAAATCACGCAAATCCTTGTATTTCATGCAGGTACCCTACCGGGTTCAGGAGGTGCCGCATTATAACCCTGGCTGGGCAGCGGGTGTACCCGTATCAGGCAGCATCACTGAACTCGAATGGCGCTTTTCCTGTCGTGTGAGCCGATCGGCGAACTGGGCAAGCAACCTGGGTTCATCCATCTGCAGCAAGAGGCTGGCGACCTGACCGCTGTAATGGCGATTGCCAAGCTCGGCCAGCAGGAATTGCTGAGCCGCCTCGGGCAAGGGGGAGAGCTGGCTGAGCTGGTGCAGGGCTGGCTGTTTCAGGCGACTGTTGCGGCTGGCGGCGATCAGCAGGCTGCTTGCATCCTGACCCTGGTGAAAACGAGCCACGCTTTTCAGGGCGGCCACGCTGTCGTGATCCACAGGTTGACGCCACAGCTTTAGATAGAGAGCGCTATCACCGGTGCGTTCGACCAGTTGTCGCAGCAGCTGGTTATCGGGCAGGAAAATGTTCATGGCGGCAAGTCGATGGGCTTCACGCTGCAAAACAGAAGCAGGCTGCTGATCGAGCACCGCCAGCAGCGCCTCTTGCTGCAAGGCCAGTTCCGGGTTGCGGCTGTTGTATATCAGCTTGAACTGGAAGCTGTCCTGCGCCAGCAACTGGCGATAATTGCCCTGCCAGGCCTGCTGTTGCCAGCGGTTCAGCACCAGCCGCGCCGCAGCGGCAAAATCGTAGGCGGGCAGCTGGACCAGAAAGCCATCCACCTCTTTTTCTACCAGCCATCGGGGTGCCTTGACCGCCTGGGCGCGCACCCAGGCAAGCTGCTCCGGGGTACTGGCCCCGGAAGTCTTGTCGAGGGTGGCCAGCAGCTGGCACAGCAGATATTCCCGCTGGCCCACGGCCAGGGAGTCCAGCAGCGCATCGATGGCGGCAAACTGCCCCTGCTGCAATCGGCCAGCCAGAAAATCGAGATGGCCCTGCAATCCTTCATCGGCCACCAGCGCAGCCCTGGGTGGGGAAGGAGGCGAGGCATGTGCCGGCAAGGCCATCAAGCAGCCCAGCCATATCCAGAATACAAGCTTCATGACGTCCCTATCCTTGTGACATCGAGGTTTCATACTACTCAGGCGACCGGAAAATAGATAAACAAAAACCGCGACATGAGCCGCGGTTTTTCATTTTCCGACCAGATTACTTCTGCTGACGCCGCATGGAGTCGAAGAATTCGTCGTTGGTCTTGGTGGCCGCCAACTTGTCGATCAGGAACTCTATGCTGTCGATCTCACCCATGGGATGGATGATCTTGCGCAGGATCCACATCTTCTGCAGCTCATCACCGGTGGTCAGCAACTCTTCCTTCCGGGTGCCGGAACGGGTGATGTCGATGGCCGGGTAGATGCGCTTCTCGGCAATCTTGCGCGAGAGGTGCAGTTCCATGTTGCCGGTACCCTTGAACTCTTCGTAGATAACCTCGTCCATCTTGGAGCCGGTATCCACCAGCGCGGTGGCTATGATGGTCAGGCTGCCGCCTTCCTCAACATTGCGAGCGGCGCCAAAGAAGCGCTTGGGTCTGTGCAGGGCGTTGGCATCCACACCACCTGTCAGTACCTTGCCGGATGACGGAATGACAGTGTTGTAGGCGCGAGCCAGACGGGTGATGGAGTCCAGCAGGATGACCACATCCTTCTTGTGCTCGACCAGACGCTTGGCCTTCTCGATAACCATATCGGCAACCTGAACGTGACGGGAAGCAGGCTCGTCAAAGGTGGAAGCGATCACTTCACCCTTCACCATGCGCTGCATCTCGGTCACTTCTTCCGGACGCTCATCGATCAGCAGGACGATCAGTTCACAGTCCGGGTGGTTGTAGGCAATGCTCTGGGCGATGTTCTGCAGCAGCATTGTCTTACCGGCCTTGGGCGGCGCCACGATCAGGCCACGCTGGCCTTTACCGATGGGGGAAGCCAGGTCCAGCACACGAGCTGTGATATCTTCGGTAGAACCGTTACCCCGTTCCATGCGCAGACGTTCGTTGGCATGCAGGGGGGTAAGGTTTTCAAACAGGATCTTGTTGCGGACGTTTTCCGGACGGTCGTAGTTGACCTCGTTGACCTTGAGCAGCGCGAAATAACGTTCGCCCTCTTTCGGTGGCCGGATTTTGCCGGAAACAGTATCGCCGGTTCGCAGGTTGAAACGGCGGATCTGGCTCGGGGAGACATAAATATCGTCCGGGCCAGCCAGATAGGAGCCATCTGCACTACGCAGGAAGCCAAAACCGTCGGTCAGGATTTCCAGCACACCGTCGCCAAAGATATCTTCGCCACCCTTGGCGTGCGCCTTGAGGATTGCGAAAATAATATCTTTCTTGTGCGCCCGAGCCAGATTTTCTAACCCCATGGATTCGCCAAGCTTTACCAGCTCGGACACAGGAGTGTTCTTTAATTCAGTCAGATTCATAGTGGTGAAAGTCTGTAAGCAAGGATTGAAATGAGGAGACAGTCTGCTGGATTGATGCTGATCGGATTTGACTTGCCAGGCTGCTGCTAAGCAAAGAGTCAGGCAAAAAGGTTAGCAAACGAACGATAAGCTAGCACCAATCGGGATGAGCGTCTAGGTGATAAAACACAAGGAGCGCATTATTGCAATGCGCTCCTTTTTGATTATTACAGGTTAACGTCCAGAAACTCTTTCAGCTGCGTCTTGGACAGGGCGCCGACCTTGGTCGCAGCCACTTCGCCATTCTTGAACAGCAAGAGGGTCGGAATACCGCGAATGCCATACTTGGGCGGCGTATCGGCGTTATGATCGATGTTCAATTTCGCCACTGTCACACGACCGGCATACTCTTGGGCGACTTCGTTCAGGATCGGGGCAATCATCTTGCACGGACCACACCATTCGGCCCAGAAGTCGACCAGAACGGCGCCATCGGCTTTGATTACATCTGCCTCGAAGCTGGCATCGCTCAGCTGAACAATCTTGTCACTCATCTCCAACTCCAGTCAGTAATTAAGGCTTTATTGACGTATCAACAAAGGCAATAGTTGCCCTATTTGAAATGATCCTGTTTATTATTGCAAGCCTAACCTGATAACCTACCGCCATGAGCAAAACACACTTAACGACCGAAAAATTCGCCCAAATGGGCCTCGAACCCGAAGTTCTGGCTGGTCTGGAATCAAAGGGATTTCACTATTGCACGCCCATCCAGGCGCTGTCTCTGCCACTGCTGGTAGAAGGTCATGACCTCGCTGGTCAGGCCCAGACCGGGACCGGCAAGACCATTGCCTTCCTGGCCGCGACATTCAACTATTTGCTGACCCACCCGCTGAGCAATCCCCGTCTGGTTAACCAACCCAGAGCCATCATAATGGCGCCCACCCGGGAACTGGCAGTGCAGATCTACAACGATGCCGACACCATTTCTGCATCCACCGGCCTGAAACTCGGCCTCGCCTACGGTGGCGAAGGTTACGACAAGCAGCTGGCCGTGCTGGAGCAGGGCGTCGACATCCTGATCGGCACCACGGGTCGCATCATCGACTACTTCAAGTCCAAGGTCATCGATCTGAGCAATATTCAGGTCGTGGTGCTGGATGAAGCGGATCGCATGTTCGATCTGGGGTTCATCAAGGACATCCGCTTCCTGTTCCGCCGCATGCCTGCCCCGACCGAGCGTCTGAGCATGCTGTTCTCCGCCACCCTCTCCCTGCGGGTGCAGGAGCTGGCCTACGAACACATGAACCACCCGGAACATGTGCAGATAGAACCGGAGCAGATGACAGGCATCCGTATTCAGGAGGAGCTGTTCTACCCCTCCAACGAAGACAAGATGCTGCTGTTGCTCTCCCTGATGGAAGAAGAGTGGCCGGAAAAAGCCATCGTCTTCGCCAACACCAAGCATGTCTGTGAAGACGTGCATGCGTGGCTGGAGAATGACGGTCACCGCGTCGGTCTGCTGACCGGTGACGTGCCGCAGAAGAAGCGGATGAAGATCCTGGAAGACTTCACCAAGGGAACCCTGGACATACTGGTCGCTACCGACGTGGCTGCCCGTGGTCTGCACATTCCAGATGTGACCCACGTCTTCAACTACGACCTGCCCGACGATGCCGAAGACTATGTACACCGTATCGGTCGTACCGGTCGTGCCGGCAAGAGCGGTCACTCCATCAGCCTGGCCTGTGAAGACTATGCCTTCAACCTGCCGGCCATCGAGGAGTACATCCACCACCCGATCCCGGTCAGCAAATATGACCGTGAAGCGCTGCTGGATGACGTGACTGCCCCGAAACGGGTCGTTCGCAACCGTCAGCCGGTGAACCGCAACATGCGGGATCGCCAGGGCGGTGGCAACAGCAACAACCGTCGTCGTCCGCCACGCAAGAGCTGAAGGACAGGCCCAGTTGCACAACTCGCCTCTCTATGCCGCCATTGACCTCGGCTCCAACAGCTTTCATATGCTGGTGGTGCGCGAGGTCGCCGGTGCCCTGCGCACCGTCACCAAGGTCAAGCGCAAGGTTCGCCTCGCCGCCGGGCTCGATCCGGAATTTCGTCTCAGCCGTGCCGCCATGGAGCGGGGCTGGGACTGCCTGCGTCTGTTCTCCGAGCAGCTGCAGGACATTCCGGCCGACAATATACGGGTGGTGGGCACGGCCACTCTGCGCCTTGCCACCAACGTCGACGAGTTCCTGAGCGAAGCGGAACGGGTGCTCAACCACAGCATAGAGATCATCTCTGGCGAGGAAGAGGCCAAGACCATCTACGAGGGTGTCTCCTGGACCTCGGCCGGGGAAGGCAACCGGCTGGTGATCGACATCGGCGGCGCCAGCACAGAGCTGGTGATTGGCGAACACAGTGAAGCGAAACTGCTCAACAGCCTGCACATGGGCTGCGTTACCTGGCTCAACAACCACTTCGGTGATGGCAAGCTGAGTGAAGCCCGCTTTGCGCAGGCGATTGCCGCCGCCAAGGCGGTGCTGGAGAAGGTGGCGGAAGATTACTGCGTCCTTGGCTGGCGCACCTGTGTCGGCGCCTCCGGCACTGTACAGGCGCTGCAGGAGATCATGCTGGCGCAAGGGAAGAGCGAGCGGGTCACCCTGCCCAAGTTGCAGGAGCTGATGGGTCAGGCCATCGCCTGCGGCAGGCTGGACCGGCTGCAGCTGGAAGGACTGGCGGCCGAGCGGCTGACCGTGTTCCCCTCCGGTCTCGCCATCCTGATCGCCATCTTCGAAACCCTGAACATAGAGAGCATGACGCTGGCGGGCGGTGCCTTGCGCGAAGGGCTTATCTACGGTCTGCTTGGCAACAATCACGACTGCGATGCCCGGGATCGTACCGCCGACAGCCTCATCAGCCGCTATCAGCTGGATAAAGAGCACGCCGAGCGGGTACGTGACACCGCCATAGAAGCGTTCAATCAGCTGCAACCGGCCTGGCGCCTCTCCAAACGCTACGGTCGGCCTATCCTGCGTTATGCGGCCCTGCTGCACGAGATTGGCCTCTGTATCGAGTACAAGAAGGCCCCGCAACACGCGGCCTACATCATAGACAACATCGACATGCCGGGTTTTACCCCTGCACAGAAGAAGTTGTTGTCGGCCCTGCTGTTCAACCAGCGGGATGAATTCAAGCTGGAAACCCTGGAGAAACAGGGTGCCGTCACGGGTCGTCAGGCGATCCGGTTGGCCCGCATCCTGCGCATCTCGCTGATCCTCTGCATGCGCCGTACCCAGGGCACAGTACCCAACTTCACCCTGCAGGCCGAGGAAGAGGCGTTGACCCTGACCCTGCCCAAGGGGTGGATGGACGAGCACTATCTGCGCGCCAGCGAATTGCGTCTCGAAGTGGAACGCCAGCAGAAGATGGGCTGGCCTACTAGCTTGCTGGAAGCCTGACCCAGAAACTTGCTCGTTTGGGAGCCGATCATGCCGGATTACCAACCCATCAGCTGCGATCTCTACGACTGGCTTGAAATTGCCGCCAGCTGGCAATTGCCGGTGACTCTCGCCAGCCGCGATGGCCACCAGTGGGATGACAAGATCCGCACCATCGAAGCCAGCGAGGGTGTCGAGTATCTGCTGCTGCACAGTGGCAAGCGACTCAGCCTGGGGGATCTGGCGACCCTGCGCCTGAGCTGGCAAGGGGAAGAGAAGCTGATCCGCTTCGCCCCAACCAACTGAATCCAGTACGAAAAAGGAGGGCCAACATAACGTTGGCCCTCCTTTTTGCATCCGCGACTCAGGCCGGCAGTTAACCCGCCGCCAGCGCTGCCATCACGTAGACATCGAAGCGGTTGCTCTTGGTCTCGATGGCCATGCTGGGCTTGTGCTCGTTGAGCCAGCCTGCGTAGTCGGGGCGCTTCACCACCACCCGCTTGTCCGCCATCTGCAGCGCGGCCGGCAGCAGGGCATCGGCGTCGAGATCCGGCCCCACCAGCGACTGGAACACCCGCATCTCTTTCTTCACCAGCGCCGACTTTTGCTTGTGAGGGAACATGGGATCGAGGTAGATGACATCGGGCCGTTCCGGCAACGCCAGCAGGTTGTCCACCGCCGGCCCTTGCAGCAGACGCATCCGCTCGCTGACCCAGGGACCTATCTCGGGATCCTGTGCCGCCCGCATCAATCCATCCTGCAACAGGGCCACCACCACGGGGCTGCGCTCAATCAGGGTCACCTTGCAGCCGAGGGAGGCCAGCACGAAGGCGTCGCGGCCGAGTCCGGCGGTGGCATCCACCACGGTAGGCATTGCACCGGCCTTGAGCCCGACCGCCTTGGCAATGGATTGACCGCGCCCGCCGCCAAACTTGCGGCGATGGGCCACCGCCCCTTCCACGAAGTCCACATAGACGGCACCCAGCTTGGGTTCGTCCAACTTGCGCAGCTCCAGCCGCTCAGGAGTAAACACCAGCGCAAACTGGGGATAGTCGGTCTGGTTCAGCTGGCTGGCCAGCACTTGTGCCTGCGCGGCCTTGGTGGGGTCTTCGAGGAGGATTTGCATGGTCTTTGAAGGCGTTCTAAGTTCAGTGAACCGAGTGTACCACAGCCCCTTTCCATCGCTGTAGGGAGGAAAACCCCATGCACCTGCTCATCGCCCTGCTGCTCGCAGCACAGAGCAGCACAGACCTGAAGGTATGCGGGGTAGACTGGCCCCCCTTTTCCTATGCGGAGCAGGGACGTCTGACCGAGGGGATATCGGTGGAGATCCATCGGGAGGTTGCCCGACGTCTGGGGATGAATCTCACCCTGATCGAGTTGCCCTGGGGGCGTTGCGAGCAATATGTCAGAACCCGGCTCGCCGACGGCATTCTGGATAATGCCCCGCTGTCAGAGTGTCATCACTCGGATCTCGCTACCGCTTTTTATCCCCTGGCCGCCTATGTGCGCACCGACAGCCCCTTGCAACGTTTCTCATGGGACTTGGCCAAAGGGATGAAGGTCGGCATGGTCAGGGGCTATGACTACACGGAGAAAATCAAGAACCATACCGGCTGGGTGCCAATCAGGGCTCACTCGGACAAGCAGCTGCTGTTGCTGCTCGAAAAGAGCCGGGTCGACATGATCATCCTGGATTACTTCTCTGCCCCCATCTTGTCGAAGGAGCAAGATGTCCAGATCCGCGCCCTCTCCCCCTTCATCGACTCGACTCCGCTCTACCTCTGCTTTGGCGAGCAGAGGGCAGCACTGCTGCCCACGTACAACAAGGCCCTGCAACAGATGCTGGAAGAGGGGATACTGGATCGTATCTATCTGCGTTATCTCGGTGAAGACTATCAGACACTGAAGGGCAGGCAGGACAAGCTGAAACCGGCAGAGTGATCATCTGCTAGCTGATCTGCAGGAACATGCTCTTGTCGTTGAGTTGCAGATATTCGACCAGATCGTCATAGGCCAGCGGGCGGCTGAGCAGGAAACCCTGAGTGAAGGCACACCCCTTCTGGCAGAGGAAGTTGAGCTGCTCGCGGGTCTCCACCCCCTCGATCACCACCTGCATGCCGAGGTTGTGCACTATGTTGATGATGCCGTCGAGCAGCAGCTTGTCCTGTTCGTTGAACGGGATATGGCGCACGAAGGCCCTGTCAATCTTGACCAGATCCACAGGGAAGTTGCGAAGATAGTTGAGGGCCGAATAGCCGGTGCCGAAGTCGTCGATGGCCAGCTTGCAGCCCGCCTCGCGCAGGGCATCGATCCGCACCCTGTGCTGATCGCTGGTCTCCATCAGCAGAGATTCGGTGATCTCGATGACGATGTCGCAAGGGTCGAGTCCGAAGTGGTGGATCACCTTGAGCCACTCGCTCGCTTCCGGATCTATGGTCTGGAACTCCAGGGTGGAGCGGTTGATCGACATCTGCAGGTTCGGGAAGCCGGACTGCTGCAAGCGCGCCAGATCCCGGCATGACTGCCACAGCACCAGCGCACCCAGCCCCTGAATGAGCCCAGCCTCTTCCGCCAGCGGAATGAAGTCCGCCGGTGAGACCTGACCCCAGTGCGGGTGATACCAGCGCACCAGCGCCTCCAGCTTGGCCACCCGGCCGCTGCGGTTGTCCCAGATGGGCTGATAGGCCATGGTCAGCTGCTCCAGCTTGATGGCCTCCGCCAGATCCTGCTGCATCTGGTGGCGCTGGCGCACCTCTTCCCGCATGGAAGCGCAGTAGCTGCCCAGCATCCGCCCCTGCCGCTTGGCGGCAAACAGCGCCTGCTCCGCGTTGCGCAGCAGCTCGTCGCTCTCGACACCATCCTCCGGGCAGAGGGTGATGCCTATGGTGGCCGTCACATAGAGGTGCTGGTTGGCCAGCATGAAGGGGCGGGCAAAGCCGCCGATCACCTGTTTGGCAAACACCTCGGCCTGACGGCGGTTGACGATGCCGGGCACCAGAAATGCGAACTCGTCGCCGCCGATGCGGGCCACCAGATCTTCGGTGCGCACCCGGCTCACCAGCCGATCCGATACCTCTCGCAGCAGGGCATCACCAGCGTGGTGATCCATGCTGTTGTTGACCGCCTTGAAGTTGTTGAGATCCAGTACCATGAGCGCGAAGCGCTCGCCCCGCTCGCAGAAACGGGTGAGGCAGCGACCAAACAGCCAGCGGTTGGGCAGGCCGGTGAGGTTGTCGTAGTTGGCCTGGGCGGCGATCTTCTGTTCCGCCAGCTTGGTCTGGGAGAGATCGCTGAAGATGCCTATGTACTGGCTGATCTTGCCCCCTTCCCGCAAGGTGCTGATCATCAGCTGCTGGGGGTAGAGCTTGCCATTCTTGCGCTTGTTCCACACCTCCCCCCGCCAGACGCCCACCCGCTCCAGCGCATGGTACATGTCGGCATAGAAGGCCTGATCGTGCAGCCCGGATTTGAGCATGCTGGGACGCTGGCCGCACACCTCCTCCCCGCTGTAACCGGTGATCTGCTCGAACGCCGGATTGACCGAGATGATGCGACTGTCGGCATCACACACCAGAATGGCTTCGGAGAGGTTGTCATAGACCCGGTGGGAGAGCTTGAGCTGCTCGGCATGGCGCTTGAGGGGATCGATATTTTCCAGCACCACCATCAGGTAGTCGGGCTGCAAATGTTCATCCCGCACCAGAGTGACGGTCACCCGCCCCCACAGCACCTGGCCATCTCTATGCAGGTAACGCTTCTCCTGGGTGAAGGCGGTGCGCTCGCCACGCTTGAGCTCTGCGTAACAGGAGACGCTGCGCAACCAGTCTTCAGGGTGGTTGAGTTCGGCGGCGGTACGGTGCAGCAGCTCGCTCTGGCTGTAGCCCAGCATCTTTTCGATGGCCGGGTTGGTCCAGAGGATCTTGCCATCCAGATCCAGCTTGCCGATCCCCACAGGGGCGTGGGACATCATGGTGTGCAGGAAGTGGTGATACTCGGGCTGGCTCTGCACCGGCTGCTGCTGAAACATCAGCGCCAGCTCACGGCCGGCCAGTGGGGCCAGCAGTCGCAACAGCCCCATCACCTTGTCCATGTTGGCGAGCGGCCGTTTGAACAGCACGCTGCAGATGCCTATGGTCTCGCCCTGGGCATTCTTGAGGGCGATCCCCGCATAGGCCTGGATGTGCCAGGCCTGCAACACAGAAGCATGGGGGAACAACTGCTGGACGCGGTCGCTGAACCAGGCCTCCCCCTCTTGCAGGGTGATTTCCCCCGGGGTGGCGCTGACCGGAAAAGTGAAGCTTGTGGTGTCGAGAGATGCGGGATGGGCGGCGTGGACCTTGAAAAACAGCCCCGCTTGATCCCTACCTGAAATCAGGACGAAGTCGGCCCCGATCGCTGCTGCGATTTCACTCACAAAGGTATCGAAATATCCCTGACCACTCGAATGAGACAGACTTGAGATGATTTGATAGACAGACTCGAGTGCTCGCCTCATGGCAAGGTTCTTTCTCTCCCTGGAAGGTAGAACCCGACTCTACTCAAGAGGCGGGGACAGTGCAAACATGCACTCCGCAAGATATTAAAAAGCCTTGAGAAAAGGGACCAAAAGGTCCCTTTTTATCTCAAAAATCACGCGGAGATCCCACTATGCCGCAAAAGTGTACCTGCTTGAAGCTCAAGGCCGCCTGGGGCACTGAGTCTCACGCGGCAATCCCGCTATGGCGCAGCAGAGCATCCACTTGGGGCTCGCGGCCACGGAAGGCCCGGAACAGCTCCATCGGCTCCTTGGAACCGCCCTTCTCCAAGATGTTCTTCAGGAAGGATTGGCCTGTGGCCGGATTGAAGATCCCCTCCTCCTCGAAGCGGGAGAAGGCATCTGCCGACAACACTTCGGCCCATTTATAGCTGTAGTAACCCGCCGCATAGCCGCCCGCAAAAATGTGGGAGAAGCTGTGCTGGAAACGGTTGAACGCAGGGGGCGTCATCACGGCCACCTGGCTGCGCACCTCGGCCAGCAGAGTCGGGATCTGATCAGGGTTGGCCGGGTCAAACTCCTGGTGCAGACGGAAGTCGAACAAGGCGAATTCTAGCTGACGCAACATCTGCATGGCGGCCTGGAAGTTGCGGGCGGTCAGCATCTTCTCCAGCAGATCGGCAGGCAATGGCTCGCCGGTCTCATGGTGGCCGGAGATAAAGGCCAGCGCTTCGGATTCCCAGCACCAGTTCTCCAGGAATTGACTCGGCAGCTCCACCGCATCCCAGGCCACGCCGTTGATGCCGGCGACACCGGCCACGTCGATCTGGGTCAGCATGTGGTGAATGCCGTGGCCAAACTCGTGGAACAGAGTCACCACCTCGTCGTGGGTAAACAGGGCCGGTTTGCCATCCACAGGGCCGTTGAAGTTGCAGGTCAGGTAGGCAACCGGCTTTTGCAAGGATCCATCCTGACGGTAGCGACGACCCAGGCAGACATCCATCCAGGCGCCGCCCTGCTTGTGCTCACGGGCATAGAGGTCGAGGTAGAAGCTGCCGCGCAGCTCATCCTCGGCATCGAAGATGTCGTAGAAACGCACGTCCGGATGCCAGGTGTCGATGCCGAGACGCTCGCGCACCTTGATGCCGAATACCCGCTTCACCACCTCGAACAGCCCTTTTACTACCTTGTTGGCAGGGAAGTAGGGGCGCAGTTGCTCGTCGGAGATGGAGAACTTGTGCTGCTTGAGCTTCTCGGCGTAATAGGGAAGATCCCAGGCTGCCAGCTCGCGCTGACCGTGATGCTCGGCGGCAAAGGTGCGGATCTCTTCCAGCTCGGCCTTGCCTTGCGGCAGGGATTTGGCTGCGAGATCAGTGAGGAAACCCACTACCTGTTCGGTCTTTTCCGCCATCTTGGTGGCGAGCGACAACTCGGCATAGTTGCCAAAACCCAGCAACTGGGCCAGCTCGCGACGCAAGGTGAGCAGCTCTGTCATGATGGCGGAGTTATCCCATTTGCCGGCGTTCGGGCCCTGATCCGAGGCGCGAGTGGTGAACGCCTCGTACAGCTCGGCACGCAGTTCGCGGTTGTCGGCATACATCATTACCGGCAGATAGGAGGGGATATCCAGGGTGAACAACCAGCCCTGCTGACCCTTCTGCTCCGCCAGCTGACGGGCGGCAGCCAGTACGCTTTGTGGCAGACCGGCCAGTTCGGCCTCGTCACTCACCAGCTTGGTCCAGCCCTGGGTCGCATCCAGCACGTTGTTGCTGAAGCGGGAGGCGAGCTCGGAGAGGCGGGCCTGGATTTCACCGTAGCGCTGCTGCGCCTCGGCGGGCAGACCGATACCGGACAGACGAAAATCGCGCAGGGTATTCTGGATCTCCTTGCGCTGGGCACCATCGAGGCGAGGGAAATCATCGCTCTCAAAGAGGGCCAGATAAGCCTGATAGAGGCCTTCATGTTGACCGACATAGGTCTGGAATTCGGACAGCAGCGGCAGGCAGGCGTCGTGGGCCGCGCGCAGCGCTTCGCTGTTGAGGACGGAGTTGAGATGGCTGACCGGCGACCAGACTCGTGCCAGGCGGTCATTCACCTCTTCCAGCGGGGCAATCAGGCTGTCCCAGGTATGGGAATCGCGCTGGGCCAGCACATCGGTGATCTTCTGTTTGCAATCGGCGATGGCCTGCGTCACGGCAGCTTGCACCTGTTCGGGCTGGATCTGGCTGAAGGGGGGCAGCGAGTCCATTGTCAGCAAAGGGTTGTTCATCCTGCGGTACCTCTAAATTCTCTTACAGCCCCTGCCGTCCAGAAGCCTGCTTGGACTACCTAAGATGTAGGCAGGAACCTCATTAATCAAGCCTTTGCCGCCGTGAACCGGGTAAGTTGCCCACTTTTCGCGAAAACATGCTCATTAAAGCAGCGATCAGGCAGTCAGAGACGACAATGCCGGCCCAGGGGCCGGCATTGTGAGGGAAATGAGATGGCGGACATCAGCGTCTGGCGTCTTCCTGCAGCCACTGGGCAACCCGTTTGGCGAAGTAGGTGAGAATGCCATCGGCACCGGCTCGCTTGAAGCAGAGCAGGGACTCCATGATGCTCTCCTTCTCCTTCAGCCAGCCGTTCTGGATCGCCGCCATGTGCATGGCGTACTCGCCGCTCACCTGATAAGCAAAAGTCGGCACGCCGAACTGATCCTTCACCTGACGGATCACGTCCAAGTAGGGCATGCCCGGCTTGACCATGACGCTGTCAGCCCCTTCCTGAATATCCAGCGCCACTTCGTGCAGGGCTTCGTTGCTGTTGGCCGGATCCATCTGATAGGTGGCCTTGTTGCTCTTGCCGAGGTTGCCGGCAGAGCCCACCGCATCGCGGAACGGGCCGTAGTAGCAGGAGGCATACTTGGCGGAGTAGGCCATGATCTGGACATTGATGAAGCCGTTCGCTTCCAGCGCGGCGCGAATCGCGCCGATGCGGCCATCCATCATGTCGGACGGCGCAACGATATCGGCCCCAGCGGCCGCGTGGGAGAGCGCCTGCTTCACCAGAATTTCCGTGGTGATGTCGTTCAGCACATAGCCTTCATCATCGATGATGCCGTCCTGACCATGGGTGGTGAAGGGGTCGAGTGCCACGTCGGTGATGACCCCCAGCTCGGGGAAACGAGCCTTGAGGGCGCGGGTCGCCCGCTGGGCCAGACCGTCCGGACTGTAGGCCTCTTCCGCCAACAGGCTCTTGCTCTCCATCGGGGTCACCGGGAAGAGCGCAATGGCGGGCACGCCGAGGGCGACCAGCTCTTCGGCTTCCGCCAGCAGCAGGTCGATGGACAGACGATCCACCCCCGGCATGGAGGTGACGGCCTCACGACGGTTCTCCCCCTCCAGCACGAACACGGGATAGATGAGATCGTTAGCGGTCAGTACGTTCTCGCGCACCAGACGACGGCTGAAATCATGTTTGCGCACCCGGCGCAGGCGGCGACCCGGAAAGGCGCCCGGAAGAGTTGTAGCCATGAATCACTCCTGAAGAGGAAGTTGGAAGAACGCGGCGGAGGTGGCCCGGGTATGGGCCAGCAAGGCCTCGGGCGCTTCACCACGGCAGGCCGCCACCACCTTGGCGATATGCGGCAAATAAGCGGGTTCGTTGCGTTTGGGTCTGGGTTTCAAATCCCGCGGTACCAGATAGGGGGCGTCTGTCTCTATCATCAGCCGGCCGGCCGGAATGCGCGCCACCTGTTCCCGCAGCAGCTGACCACGGCGCTCGTCGCAGAGCCAGCCAGTCACCCCGATATGCAGTCCCAGCGCCAGACACTCGTCCAGCTCCTCGTCGGAACCGGTGAAGCAGTGCAGCACGGCCCCCGGCAATCTGGGCAGCCAGGGACGCAGGATCTCGATAAAACGGGTGTGCGCATCGCGACAGTGCAGAAACACCGGCATCCCGAGCTCGGCCGCCAGTGCCAGCTGGGCGTCGAATACCGCATCCTGCACCGGACGGGGGGAGAAATCGCGGTTGTAGTCGAGGCCACACTCGCCGATGGCGACCACCTGCGGCAGTGTCGCCAGCTCGCGCAAGGTGGGGAGGGTCGCATTATCGACGCTTTTGGCATCGTGAGGATGCACACCGGCGGTGGAGAAACAGTAACCCGGCCACAGCGCAGCCAGGTCAGCGCTTTCGCGGCTACCGGCCAGATCGGTACCGGTCAGGATCAGTGCCTCCACCCCGGCGGCACGGGCGCGTTCCACCAGTTCAGGCTGTTCACCGGCAAACTGGCTGCTGGTGAGGTTGAGACCAATGTCGATCATGGGATGAGATGTTCCGAACAAAAGGAAGACATATCAGGTATTTGAAAACCATCTACTCGATGGGGCATCACCATACGCCTCGAACGGGGGCATGAAAAGAGGAAGGGAGCCTCAGCTCCCCTCTTCCGTTTGTTCCTGTTGCTCCTCATCCTCTTTCTTCACATAGAAACGGGCGAAGAATAGACCTATCTCCCACAAGGCCCACATGGGAATGGCGAGCAGGGTCTGGGAGAAGACATCGGGTGGCGTCAACAACATGCCGACCACAAATACCCCGACGATGACGTAAGGACGCTTCTCCCGCAGGCTCTTGGGAGTGGTCACTCCTGTCCAGCACAGCAGTATGGTAGCCACAGGTATCTCGAACGCCACCCCGAACGCGAAGAACAGGGTCAGCACGAAGTCCAGATAGCTGGCGATGTCGGTCGCCACCGTCACTCCGGCGGGCGCCGTACTGGTGAAGAAGCCGAACACCAGCGGGAACACCACGTAGTAGGCAAACGCCATTCCGCTGTAAAACAGCACTGCGGTGGAGACGACCAGCGGCATGATGAGACGCCGCTCATGCTTGTACAAACCAGGGGCGATGAAGGCCCAGGCCTGGTAAAGCAGATAGGGGATCGCCACAAAGAAGGAGACCACCAGAGTCAGCTTGATGGGTGTCAGGAAGGGGGTCGCCACATCCGTCGCAATCATGCTGGTGCCTGCCGGCAACTGGCTGAGCAGCGGCTGGGCTACGAAGTCGTAGATATTGTTGGAAAAGTAAACCAGACAGACAAACACCAGCAGGATGGCCGAAATGGCATGCAGCAACCGGGTTCTCAGTTCGATCAGATGACTGATCAGAGGTTGTTCGGCCTGACTCATGGCTTCACCTCCTCTTTTTTGTCAGCAAGGACATCCGTGCTCTGAACGGTTGTCACCATGGGCGCCTCATCATGAGTCATGGCCGCGGCAGGTTGTGCAGGTTGTGCAGGTTCAGCCTTCACCTCGGCAGCAGCCGGGGCAGGATGGATGGTATTTTGCTGTTCATAGGGACGGGTCACCGATTGTGCCGCCGCCTTCAACTGCTCGATAGACTCCTGCAACTCGGGGCTCAGGTTGCTCATCTGCAACTGTTCGGCCTTCTTCAGGTCGTTGTGCAGCTCTTGCAACCTCAGCTCCTGCTCCAGCTCGGACTTGACCGAGTTGGCAGTGCTGCGGATCAGTCTGATCCAGTGGCTGGCGGTACGGATCGCCACGGGCAGCCGCTCGGGACCGAGCACCACTAGGGCGACGATGCCGATGACAACCAGCTCCCAGAAACCGATATCGAACATGGCTTAAGCCTGATCTTTGTCTTTCTGCTTGGCGGCCTCGGCTCTGGTGGCCGCATCGTTCAGCTGTTTCGGATCGAAATCTGCATCCTTCTCGGCCGGCTTGGCCTCGGGTTCATCAGACATGGCTTTCTTAAAGCCTTTGACGGCCGCGCCCAGATCACCACCGATCCCGCGCAATTTCTTGGTGCCGAACAGCAAGACTACGATGGCCGCGATGATCAACAATTGCCAAATACTGATACCACCCATGATATTTCTCCAAAATTGGCGCCAAGGGGCGCGAGTGTGTTATTGACGAGCACGATACTGATACCAGCACGCAATCTTTCCAAACTGGCACTTGAGGTGTGCAAGCAGGCAATTAGTGTGAACGGGCCTTGAACCACCCCAGCAACCAGCATAATCCGGCACCAGCCAGGCTGATTTGTCCCCATTCAATGTGTTGTTTTTGGGTCAGCAAGAATACACCCACCAACAGCAGGCTGGCTCCAACCCCTAAGAGGTAGCGTGCTTGCCCCTGCCGCCGGCTGTGGCGGCGAAAATCGGCAAACATCTGGTCGAAGTGGCGCTGCTGGTGACGGGTCTGGCGCAGTGTCTCGTAGACCAGCTCGGGCAGCTCCGGCAGCTTCTCCGCCCAAAACGGCGCCTTCTCCTTGATGGCATTCCACACTGCTTTCGGCCCGACCTGCTCCTGCATCCAGTTTTCCAGATAAGGCTTGGCAGTCTGCCACAGGTCCAGCTGGGGATAGAGTTGACGACCCAGCCCCTCCACATAAAGCAGGGTCTTTTGCAGCAGCACCAGTTGCGGCTGCACCGCCATGTTGAAGCGACGGGCTGTATTGAACAGGTTGAGCAGCACGTGGCCGAACGAAATCTCGGACAGCGGCTTCTCGAAAATGGGTTCCAGCACGGTGCGAATGGCAAATTCGAATTCATCCACCTTGGTATCGGGTGGTACCCAGCCAGACTCCACATGCAGCTCCGCCACCCGGCGATAGTCACGGTTGAAGAAGGCGAGGAAGTTCTCGGCCAGGTAGCGCTTGTCTTCCCGATTCAGGGTGCCGACGATGCCGCAGTCTATGCCGATCCAGAGCGGATTGTCGGGATGCTCATAGGAGACGAAAATGTTGCCCGGGTGCATGTCGGCGTGGAAGAAACTGTCACGGAACACCTGGGTGAAGAAGACTTCCACACCCCGCTCGGCCAACAGCTTCATGTTGGTGCCGTTGGCTTCCAATGCAGGAATGTCGGAAACCGGTATACCGTAGATGCGCTCCATCACCAGCACATGCTCACGGCAGTGTTCGGTGAACACCTCGGGCACGTAGAGCGCATCGGAACCGGTGAAGTTGCGGCGCAGCTGGATGGCATTGGCCGCTTCTCGCATCAGGTTCAATTCGTCGAGTATGGTCTTGCGATACTCTTCCACCACCTCGATGGGGCGCAGGCGCGTGCTCTGGGGTACGAAACGGGCCACCAGACGAGCCAGGGTCTGCATCAGACGCAGGTCGGCCTCGATGACCGGCTCTATATCCGGGCGGATCACCTTGATGACGATCTCGCGGCCATTCTCCTTCAATCGACCGGTATGGACCTGGGCGATGGAGGCCGAGGCCAGCGGTGTCTCGTCGAAATCGTCGAACAGCGTTTCGACGGGGCAACCCAGGCTCTCCTCGATCTTGAGACGGGCCGCCTGACCGCAGAAGGGGGGAACCCTGTCCTGCAACATGGCCAGCTCTTCGGCGATATCCGGCGGCAGAAGATCGCGCCGGGTCGACAGCATCTGACCGAACTTGATGAAGATGGGGCCGAGAGCCTCGAAGGCGAGGCGAATGCGGGCGCCCCGGCTAAGATCGGGCTGCTTTTTCTTGAGCCAGAACAGGCTGCGACGAGCCAGACGACCCGGCCAGGGTTGATAGCGGGCAGGTACAAGTTCATCTATGCCCTGCTCCAGCAGTATGGTGATGATGCGATAGAGGCGCTTGAACTCCTTCGGGGTCATCAGGCCACCTGCTGTTCGAAGCGTGCCAGTCGCAGCTCGACGGCCTTGAGCTGCTGGGCCAGGACCTCGACGTCATCGTTGAAGCTCGCCACCTCCAGCGGACCGGGAGCGAGGCGGATCTCTTCGGTCAGGTATTCGGCCAACTGACGCTGGGAGCGGCACAGCTCGCGCCCCAGCACGCGGCGCGCCTGACGGGCACCGCTGAACAGGGTGTGAGCCAGCACGTCGCCGGTATAGCGCGACAGCTCCTCTTCCCAGTCGATATCCAGCTCGCCAAGCAAGACGCTGAACGCCTGCACCAGCTGGGGATCGCCGCTCAGGTCGAGCTTCTCCTCGCGGATATAACGGGTAAGAGCGGACGGGTCTTTCAGCAGACCGAGGGCGGTCAGCGACAGGCTGAGCACGGCATCGGCCTCACCCTCATGCTGAGCCAGCACATCGAGCCGGCGATCGGAGAAGACGAACCAGAGCGGTTTGAGCTCACGCAATTCCAGCTTGAGCACCTTGCCCGTCAGCTTGCGCAACCGCTCCAGGCTCTGCTTGTCGAACGTCAGCAGCTGATTGAGGCTGGTTTCGATCACGGCAGTGACCATGGCATCCATCGGCATAGGCAACCTTAAAACTTGTAACCGCGGTGCAGGGCAACCACACCCTGGGTCAGGTTGTAGAACTCAACCTGCTCGAAACCGACATTTTCCATCATCCCCTTCAGGGTCTGCTGGTCCGGGTGCATGCGGATGGATTCCGCCAGATACTTGTAGCTTTCACCGTCATTCGCGACAAGTTCGCCCATTTTTGGCAACAACTTGAAGGAGTAGAGATCGTAGAGCTTGGCGATCACCTCGCTGGCCGGCTTGGAAAACTCCAGCACCAGCAGACGGCCACCCGGCTTGAGCACACGGAGCATGGAGGCCAGCGCCTTGTCCTTGTCGGTCACATTGCGAAGGCCGAAGCCGATGGTGATGACATCGAAGTGATTGTCCGGGAAGGGCAGCGCCTCGGCGTTGGCCTGCACGTAAGAGACGTTGTTCGCCACCCCCAAGTTGCGCAGCTTGTCGCGGCCAACCTTGAGCATGGAGTCATTGATATCTGCCAGCACCACCTGACCTGTCTCGCCGACGATGCGGGAGAACTTGGCGGTCAGATCACCGGTACCACCGGCCAGATCCAGCACCTTCTGGCCCTTGCGCACACCGGAACAATCGATGGTGAAGCGCTTCCACAGGCGGTGGATGCCGAAAGACATCAGATCGTTCATCAGATCATACTTGGCTGCCACCGAATGGAAGACGCCGGCAACCAGAGTTTCCTTCTCGGTCGCGGCCACGGTTTTAAAGCCAAAATGCGTTGTCGTAGTCTGTTCTGACATCCCTTAAACACCCATAGAGCAAAGAATGGTCGCCAGTTTACCAGAGCCAATGGCGTGCGGACACCTTAAACCCGGCTGGCGACCAACTGCATCCCCAGCAACACCATGGCCAGACAGAGGAAGAGATTGAGACCGATATTGAGCAGCGCTTTCAGATAGGCCCCATGTTGGGCCAGCACCACCGTATCGAGGGCAAAGGAAGAGAAGGTAGTCAGGGCCCCGAGGATCCCCACCATCAACAATGGCTTCATAGGGTGTTCCACCACATGACCGTGACTGATGAGGGCAAAGGCGATACCCATGATGAAAGAGCCCACCACATTGACCACCAGGGTGCCGTAGGGGAAATGGCGACCCAGCAATAACGCCATCAGCTCGGATATACCAAAGCGCAGGCAGGCACCGATGGCACCACCGGCTGCAACAAATAACCAGGTTTGCATGGGGCAGACTCCGTAATATCAGGCCGACATTATGCAAAATATCCACAGCAGAGGACAGACAGGCAATTAATCGACACAGCAGTGCCGTCTTAGCGGCGAAAATCGACCGGCTCGACCCGATCCAGATGGAGTGAGGTCTGGGCTGGCCTGGTCTCGGCAATCACCCGACCATGGCGAATGGAGTAGCGCACCGGCACCTGACGGCGCACTGCATCAAAGCCATTCTCGGCGGGCAGGATCAGCAGATTGGCCGGCTTGCCCACCTCGATGCCGTAGCGATCCTGCACATTCAGGGTACGGGCGCTATGGCTGCTGATCAGTTTCAAACTGTCGTTGATCTGCTCATAACCCATGATCTGGCACACATGCAGCCCCATGTGCAGCACCTGCAGCATGTTGGCGGTGCCCATGGGATACCAGGGATCGAACACATCATCGTGGCCGAAGCAGACATTGATGTTGGCCTCCAGCATCTCCTTCACCCGGGTAATGCCACGACGCTTGGGATAGGTATCGAACCGTCCCTGCAGGTGGATGTTCACCAACGGATTCGCGACGAAGTTGATGTCCGCCATCTTGAGCAGCCGGAACAGGCGGGAAGCATAGGCCCCGTTGTAGGAGTGCATGGCTGTGGTATGGCTGGCGGTCACCCTATGGCCCATGCCGCGCTCGTAAGCCAGGGTCGCCAGGGTCTCGATAAAGCGGGACTGCTCGTCATCGATCTCGTCACAATGAACATCCACCAGAACCTGATACTTCTCGGCGAGATCGAAGATGTAATGCAGACTTTCGACCCCGTATTCCCGGGTGAACTCGAAATGGGGTATGGCGCCAATCACATCGGCTCCCAGCCTGAGCGCCTCTTCCAGCAAGGCCTTACCGTTGGGATAAGAGAGGATCCCCTCCTGCGGGAAGGCGACGATCTGCAGCTCGACCCACTCCTTCATCTCCTCCCGCACCTCCAGTATGGCTTTCAGGGCCACCAGATTGGGGTCGGAGACATCCACATGGGTGCGGACAAACTGGATGCCGTTGGCGATCTGCCATTTCAGGGTCTGGATGGTCCGCTGCTTCACATCTTCATGAGTCAGCAGCGCCTTGCGCTCGGCCCAGCGCTCTATCCCCTCGAACAGGGTACCGGACAGATTCCAGCTCGGCTCCCCAGCAGTCTGGGTAGTGTCGAGGTGAATATGAGGCTCGATAAAAGGTGCAATAGCCAGGCCTGCTTCCCCATCCAGCTCCCGGGCAGACAGAATATGAGTGCTCATGGGCTCGATGGCCCGGATCAACCCATCCTGACAGAGGATTTGCCACAACCCCTCCCTGTCAGTCAGACACACATTCTTTATCAGCATGTTTTTCATCCTTTTTCTGACACCTATTACCTTTCCAATCGACAACTTAGCTCGGATCAATTTAATAGAACAGCATTCACGTTGAATACATATGAAGCTGACACTATTGGCAAACGGCAACAATAAAAGGAATTGACCGGAATGAAGGCAGGATTGACCGAAATAGGGGCCTCGGATCAGACCCGTCTCTATCTGGATGCCAGAAAAATCTCAGTAAACTGAGAAACGCAGATGCAAAAAAGCCTCCCGATTGGGAGGCTTTAATATTTACTGGTGCTGATACCCAGAGTCGAACTGGGGACCTCATCCTTACCAAGGATGCGCTCTACCAACTGAGCCATATCAGCACACTAACCGGTAAAGACCGCACTGCGTGCGTTATCTAAATCTCTCGTCCGCAACAACCTTACGTTGTCACACGACCAACCACATCGCTGTGATTGCTTAATTGAAGCCTGGCAGTGTCCTACTCTCGCATGGCGAATGCCACACTACCATCGGCGCTACCGCGTTTCACTTCTGAGTTCGGCATGGGATCAGGTGGTTCCACGGCGCTATGGCCGCCAGGCAAATTCTTCAATCCAGAAAGCTGACGTGAATAACGATTTGCCTATTGGCTTCGCTATCACTGAATTAGGTAGTAGTTCTTCAATTTGCTACAAGCCTTAGAACACTTCTTGGGTGTTGTATGGTTAAGCCTCACGGGTAATTAGTATGGGTTAGCTCAACACGTCGCCGCGCTTACACACCCCACCTATCAACGTTGTGGTCTCCAACGGCCCTTTAGGACCCTCAAGGGGTCAGGGATGACTCATCTCAGGGCTCGCTTCCCGCTTAGATGCTTTCAGCGGTTATCGATTCCGAACTTAGCTACCGGGCAGTGCCACTGGCGTGACAACCCGAACACCAGAGGTTCGTTCACTCCGGTCCTCTCGTACTAGGAGCAACTCCCTTCAATCATCCAACGCCCACGGCAGATAGGGACCGAACTGTCTCACGACGTTCTGAACCCAGCTCGCGTACCACTTTAAATGGCGAACAGCCATACCCTTGGGACCGACTTCAGCCCCAGGATGTGATGAGCCGACATCGAGGTGCCAAACACCGCCGTCGATATGAACTCTTGGGCGGTATCAGCCTGTTATCCCCGGAGTACCTTTTATCCGTTGAGCGATGGCCCTTCCATTCAGAACCACCGGATCACTATGACCTACTTTCGTACCTGCTCGACCTGTCCGTCTCGCAGTTAAGCTGGCTTATGCCATTGCACTAACCTCCTGATGTCCGACCAGGATTAGCCAACCTTCGTGCTCCTCCGTTACTCTTTGGGAGGAGACCGCCCCAGTCAAACTACCCACCAGGCACTGTCCGCGAGCCCGATTCAGGGCCCTGCGTTAGAACATCAAACATACAAGGGTGGTATTTCAAGGACGGCTCCAGCGCAACTGGCGTCACGCCTTCAAAGCCTCCCACCTATCCTACACATGTAGGTTCAATGTTCAGTGCCAAGCTGTAGTAAAGGTTCACGGGGTCTTTCCGTCTAGCCGCGGGTACACCGCATCTTCACGGCGAATTCGATTTCACTGAGTCTCGGGTGGAGACAGCATGGCCATGGTTACACCATTCGTGCAGGTCGGAACTTACCCGACAAGGAATTTCGCTACCTTAGGACCGTTATAGTTACGGCCGCCGTTTACCGGGGCTTCGATCAAGAGCTTCGCTTGCGCTAACCCCATCAATTAACCTTCCGGCACCGGGCAGGTGTCACACCCTATACGTCCACTTTCGTGTTTGCAGAGTGCTGTGTTTTTGATAAACAGTCCCAGCCATCTGGTCACTGCGACTCCCAACTGCTCCATCCGCAAGGGACTTCACTGTCAAGAGCGAACCTTCTCCCGAAGTTACGGTTCTATTTTGCCTAGTTCCTTCACCCGAGTTCTCTCAAGCGCCTTGGTATTCTCTACCCGACCACCTGTGTCGGTTTGGGGTACGATGACTTGTAATCTGAAGCTTAGAGGCTTTTCCTGGAAGCAGGGCATCAATGGCTTCACCACCGTAGTGGCTTCGTCTCGTGTCTCAGTGTTGTGTCTCCGGATTTGCCTAGAAACACCACCTACGCACTTTCACCAGGACAACCGTCGCCTGGCCCACCTAGCCTTCTCCGTCCCCCCATCGCAATTACAAGTCGTGCAGGAATATTAACCTGCTTCCCATCGATTACGCCTTTCGGCCTCACCTTAGGGGTCGACTCACCCTGCCCCGATTAACGTTGGACAGGAACCCTTGGTCTTCCGGCGAGGAGGCTTTTCACCCCCTTTATCGTTACTTACGTCAGCATTCGCACTTCTGATATCTCCAGCATACCTCTCGATACACCTTCGCAGACTTACAGAACGCTCCCCTACCACTCATACATAAGTATGAATCCGCGGCTTCGGTGCCTGGTTTGAGCCCCGTTACATCTTCCGCGCAGGCCGACTCGACTAGTGAGCTATTACGCTTTCTTTAAATGATGGCTGCTTCTAAGCCAACATCCTAGCTGTCTGAGCCTTCCCACATCGTTTCCCACTTAACCAGAACTTTGGGACCTTAGCCGGCGGTCTGGGTTGTTTCCCTCTTCACGACGGACGTTAGCACCCGCCGTGTGTCTCCCGGATATTACTTACTGGTATTCGGAGTTTGCATGGA
>NZ_CM170470.1:955000-1092500 GCF_057318915.1 Aeromonas sp. TS_SC_11 | reverse complement strand
TTCCGGCAGGGGTTCCGGCTCTTGCGGCACCGGGCGCTCACGCACCTGCACCTCTGTCACTTCATTCTGCATGTTGATGACGATGGATTTTTGCTCACTCGCCACCTTCTCGCCTCGGGGCGGTTCAACCAGCGTGGCCATGAACAGCAGGATCCCCAGACTGAGGGCAATTCCCAGTCCCAGACTCATCAACTTGTATTTCATTTCGGTGCCACCGCCACGGCAATATTGGCAATGCCCGCCGCCTTGGCCTCATCCATCACCCGCACTACCTTGCCGTGCGGTACCCGCTCGTCGGCCTGGATCACCAGGCTGGCATCGGGCTGTTCCGCCAACAGGCGGGCAATACTGGCCTGTACCCGCTCCACGTCTATCTGCTTGCGGTCGAGGAAGATCTGACCCTGGGCACCTATCGCCAGCATGATGCTGGAGGATTTCTGCGCCTTGGCCTGACTGGCCTGGGGTCTGTGCACCTCGAGCCCGGCTTCACGCACAAAGGAGGTGGTGACAATAAAGAAGATCAGCATGATGAACACGATATCCAGCATGGGAGTCATGTCGATCTGCACTTCGTCACGCTGACGTTTGGATTGCCGTCTCATTGCATTACCTTCTCTTCTCGCAGGCCGTCCCGAGTCTTGGCCAGCGCACGCTTGGCCTGGCTCTCGAGTCGGCTGAGTAACAAGACGCCGGAGAGGGCCACCACCATGCCTGCCATGGTGGGGATGGTGGCGCGAGAAATACCGCCCGCCATGCTCTCCGGGTTAAAGCGGTTGGCCGCGGCCAACGCATCGAATACGCCTATCATGCCGGTTACTGTACCGAGCAGGCCCAGCATGGGGCAGAGCACCACCAGGGTGCGGATGAAGATCAGATGACGGTTGAGCTCAAGCTCGGCCTGAGCCAGCCAGCGACCACGAATGGCCCTGGCATGCCAGCTGTGGCGCTCACTGCGCGCCTGCCAGCGGCCAAGCAGCTGTTGCTGCAAGGGACCAAAGCCCAGATTGAGGTAGAGCAGCCGCTCGATCATCAGAATCCACATCAGCACCAGCAGGGCCAGAATGACCCAGAGCACGGGGCCGCCACGCCCCATGAAGCTCTGCAACTGTTGCCAGATGTCGAGCATCATGCTGCCCGCTCCATCCCGTTGTTATTGCTCTCGGCGCGCTCGGCCAGGATGCCGGCGACTTGCTGCTCCAGCACATTGGAGAGCTCGGTGAAGCGGGACTGCAGCAGGCTGTGAGCCAGGATCAGCGGAATGGCAGCCACCAGCCCCTGAACCGTGGTGATCAGCGCCATTGAGATGCCGCCCGCCATGATCTTGGGATCGCCGGTACCGAACTGGGTGATGGCCTGGAAGGTACCGATCATGCCGGTCACAGTACCGAGCAGACCCAGCATGGGGGCGATGGCCGCGATCACCTTGACCATTCCTATACCGCGCTCCATGCGGGGCGTCTCCTGCAGGATGGCCTCATCCAGCCTCAGCTCGAGGGTTTCCATGCTCAGCTCGGGATGCTGCTCCGCGACCGTCAGCACCCGACCAAGGGCATTGTCGGCGTGATATTCGCCGCTCTTGAGCTGGCGACGCACCAGAGTCAGCTCGCGGGAGAGGCTCCACAACCGCACTGCTGCGATCCCCAAACCGATGGCGGCCAGCAGCACTATGATGGCGCCAACCTGGCCACCCTGTTGAACTTGCTGCCAGAAAGTAGGCGCCTGTGCCAGCATCTCCAGCAGGGTGCCGTGGGAAGGATCCAGCGGCAGAGTTTCTCCCTCCTGACCCTGATAGGCCGCGACCTCGGAGAGCACACCACCTGGCAGACCCAGCACAGGGCTCAACCCCTCGGCTGTGGGCTGCAGGAAACCGTCACCACCAAACAGGGCAAAGCTGCCGACCCGGGTCAGCGGCTGCTCGCTGGCAGCGCCCTGGGCATCTAGCACCTTGCCGTCGAACTGGGCAATCCGGCCAGACTCGCGGATCTCTTGCAGCAGAGTCGCAGGCAACAGGGCGAGGGCGGCGCGATCCGGTACCTGCTTCTCCTGCGCCATGGCTTTCAACGGGGCGAGGCGATCGGGATATTGACCTTCTACCGCAGACTCGGCCAGCAGCTTGACCGCATCGCTGGCACCCTGACGGGTCACGGCAAAAATGTCATTCATGTCGCCGGAGGCCTGCTCCCACTGACCGTTGAGCTCGACCAGCTGCTTTTCATTGCTGGCGAACTGGCTGGCCAGCTCCTTGCTCAGACGCTGCGCCTCGGCCAGTTTGGCGCGGGCACTGTTGAGCTCTTTGGAGACGGTCGCCAGATCCTGCTGGGCCTGCTGTTCGCGAGCCTGCTCCTGCTGCTGCCAGGCCTCATCGGCGATGGCCGCATTGGCACCCAGGGAGAGGGCGATAACGAGAGGGAACCATTTCATGACTGAGCCTCCTGGCTACGGCTGACCGACAGGGGCACATGGAGCAATTGCGGGACTTTCTTGTCGGTGGCCATCTCCAGTGCATCGGCGATGGGGGAGAGCCACTGACTGTCGAGGGCTTGCCACTGCTTTGCTTCCGCAGACCAACGCCATGCCTGACTGCGATCGGCTGTCATGGCCAGCAGGGAGACACGGCCCAGCGCCAGCACGTCGACCCGGCGCTGCGCACCATCCAGCGCCAGCTCGGCGGAATAACTGTCCATCCGGCTGCCGTATTCGGCTTCAATCTGATAGGCCTGCAGCAGCTGACGGAATTTCTCCGCTTCGCTCACATCGGCTCTGGCCAGCGTCGCTTTCAGCTGTTCAACCCGTGCCAGGCGATCTTCTTTGCGCAGCGGCAGATCATCTTGCACCAGCTGTTCCAGATCGGCTTGCATCTGCAGCATCAGCGGGATCAGGCCCTGCCGGGTCTCTTGCACCGCCTCCAGCTGCTGGCTCAACTTGCCCAGTTCATTCTGCTGAGTGGCCACCAAAGACTGCATGTAGCGGTTGTAGGCTTCCAGATCACGCAGTTGCAGCTGCGCATTTTGCAGCTCCAGTCTGGCGGCAACGGCCGCATCGGCGGCTTTTTCCACACGCTGCTGGGAGACTTTCCCGGCGGCTATGCTGTTCTTCAGTGCAGGCGCGACCAGATCATCGGCGCTGGCAGCGAAGTGGACTGACAATGGCAACAAGGCCAAACCCCAAAACTTGTTCATGATATAAATCTTAACAATGATAACTATTCTCATTGTCTCAAAGAGTGGGGTCAGTGGCAATCAGATGATTTTCTTGGCCTTCGGTGGAAAAAACAGGATAATTTTTAAGCAAGCACGGGAGTCACTGGCGTTGGTAGTCACAACACCAAATCAATAAATAAAAAATATCTTTTCGATCAATGTGATAGGGATCGAAAAAGGAGATGTACATGTTTAACGATGCGATCTGGGAACACATCGATCGATTCACCAAGGCCAAGAAGACCAGCGAGATCCAGCAGCAACTTGAGCGCTTCAGTCATCAAATGGGCTTTGATTACTTCCGTCTGCTGATTATTTTCCCCATCAGCATGCAGAAATCCCATGTGGCACTGTTCAACAACTGCCCCACCAGCTGGTTCGAAGCCTACAGCGAACGGCACTACCTAACCCAGGATCCAGTGGTGTTCTTGGGCCTGAAGCAGACCCAGCCCATCTTTTGGAACAAGCTCGACTGCGACTCTCCCTGGCTACCCAGCGCCAGCCGGGAAGTCATGAATCTGGCAGCCGACTTCGGAGTGAGAAACGGCGTCTCCTTCCCGCTGCATACGCCGCAGGGGGAACACGGCATCCTCTCTTTCATCAGCAAGGAAAAATCCAATTCTGATCTGATGTTTGAAAACGTTCCCTTGCTGTCGTTCTGCGCCAGCTACATCTTCAATTCGGCGTTGCAGCTGATAAAGAGCAGACCGGATTTGATGAAGCACCTCACTGAGCTGTCGGATCGGGAGAAGGAGTGCCTGTTCTGGGCCAGTGAGGGCAAGACCTCCTGGGAGATCGCCACCATACTCGGCATCAGCGAGCGGACCGTGAACTTCCACCTCAACCAGGTCACCAACAAGACCGACTCGAAGAACCGCAACCAGGCGATCGCCAAGAGCATCTCCAGCGGCATCATAGTGCCTTCGCTGGACGACGTGACCATCACCAACCTGCGGCTGTCATAGCGGCCCCCCGCCAGATAGCCCCAAAAAAAGAGCCGCAATGCGGCTCTTTTTTCATTTCAGACAACGGCTTATTCCACGGTCACGGATTTCGCCAGGTTGCGCGGCTGATCCACGTCCGTGCCCTTGATGAGGGCAACATGGTAGGAGAGCAGCTGTAACGGCACTGTGTAGACGATGGGGGCTATCATCTCTTCCACGTGGTTCAGGCTCATCACCCGCATGGTGGCATCGCTCTTGAAGCCGGCGTTCGCATCGGCGAACACGTAAAGAATACCGCCACGAGCCCGCACCTCTTCCACGTTGGACTTGAGCTTCTCCAGCAGATCGTTGTTCGGCGCCACCACTATGATGGGCATTTCGGCATCGATCAGCGCCAGCGGGCCGTGCTTCAGTTCACCGGCGGCATAGGCTTCGGCATGGATGTAGGAGATCTCTTTGAGCTTGAGCGCCCCCTCCATGGCGATGGGGTACTGACTGCCACGGCCGAGGAACAGGCTGTGGTGCTTGTCGGCGAACTCTTCGGCCAGGGCTTCTATGTCCTTGGCCAGCGCCAGGCTCTCCTTGATGCGCAGCGGCAGGGCTTGCAGCGCCTTGACCAGCTCGGCCTCGGCTTCGGCGCTCAGGTTGCCACGGCAGTGACCAACGGAAGCCACCAGCATCAGCAGACCGGCCAACTGGGTGGTGAATGCCTTGGTGGAAGCCACGCCGATTTCGGCGCCAGCACGGGTCATGAAGGCCAGATCCGATTCACGCACCAGAGAGGAGCCCGGCACGTTGCAGATGGCCAGCGAGCTCATGTAGCCGGACTGCTTGGCCAGTCGCAGGGCGGCCAGGGTATCGGCGGTCTCGCCACTCTGGGACAGAGTCACCAGCAGGCTGTTGGGACGCACCACGGATTTGCGATAGCGGAACTCGGAGGCGATCTCCACGTCGCAGGAGACGCCGGCTATCTCTTCGAACCAGTAGCGAGCGACCATGCCCGAGTTGTAGGAAGTGCCGCAGGCGACAATCTGGACGTGCTCGACCTTGTCAAAAATGGCGCGGGCGCCGTTGCCGAACGACTCGACCACAACGTGATCCGAACCCAGACGACCTTCCAGGGTATTGGTAATCGCTTTGGGCTGCTCGTAGATCTCCTTGAGCATGTAGTGACGGTATTCACCCTTGTCACCGGCATCGTGAGAGAGTTCGGACTCCAGCTCTTCACGCACCACGGCATCACCGTGAGTATCAAAGATATGCACGTCGCGACGGGTCACCTCGGCCACATCGCCCTCTTCCAGGAAGATGAAGCGACGGGTCACCGGCAGCAATGCCATCTGGTCGGAGGCGATGAAGTTCTCGCCTATGCCACGGCCAATCACCAGCGGGGAGCCGGAGCGAGCCACGACCACGCGGCTGTCATCACGGCTGTCCATCACCACAGTGCCATAAGCACCGCGCAGCTGTTTCACCGCAATCTGCATGGCAGCCAGCAGGCTGTCGGCAGATTTCAGTTCGTGGTGCACCAGATGAGCGATCACTTCGGTATCGGTGTCTGAGCTGAACACATAACCCAGCCCTTGCAGCTCGGCCCGCAGCTCTTCGTGGTTCTCTATGATGCCGTTGTGCACAACAACGATATGCTCGGAGACGTGAGGGTGGGCATTGCGCTCGGACGGCTCGCCATGGGTGGCCCAGCGGGTGTGGGCTATGCCGGTACCGCCGTGGACGGACTGCTCCTCCAGCGCCTTGGCCAGCTCGGCCACCTTGCCGAGGCGGCGTACCCGCTGCAGCGGCTGGTTGGCGCTGAACACAGCCACACCGGCCGAGTCGTAGCCGCGATATTCCAGACGGCGCAGGCCTTCTACCAGGATTTCAGCCACATCACGTTGGGCGACGGCCCCGACGATGCCACACATACACTTCTCCTCAAGACGTAATAAACGGAAATTGATTTGGATGGTTCAGATAAAAATGTCAGCCAGTCCTGTCAGCCAGCAACCGGGGCGCAGATCAGCGTGATCCCCCTGGCTTGAATTTGTTCTCTGGCCGAGGTGGCCAGCCCTTCATCGGTCACCAGGGTATGGATGCTCGACCAGGGCAGCTCCAGATTGGGGATCTTGCGGCCAATCTTCTCCGACTCGACCATGACGATGACCTCCCGCGATACCTCGGCCATCACCCGGGACAGGCCCACCAGCTCGTTGAAGGTGGTGGTGCCCCGCTCCGGATCTATGCCATCGGCACCGATGAAAAGCTGGTCAAAGTCATAGGAGCGCAGCACCTGCTCCGCCACCTGACCCTGAAAGGATTCAGAGTGGGGATCCCAGGTACCGCCGGTCATCAGCAGGGTGGGTTCGTTCTCCAGCTCGCGCAGGGCACCGGCCACATTGAGGGAGTTGGTCATGACGATGAGGCCGCGCTTGTTGCCCAGCATGGGGATCATGGCGCTGGTGGTGCTGCCGCTGTCGATGATGACGCGATTGTGATCGCGGATCCGTTCGGCGGCGGCACGGGCAATTGATAGCTTTCGTTTCGAAACTTGCTCCGGATTGCTGTCCACCACCATCTCGCTCGGCAGAGGCACGGCACCACCATAACGACGCAACAGCAGGCCACCGGTTTCCAGCACAGCGAGATCTTTTCGGATGGTCACTTCCGAGGTGGAGAAGTGCTTGGCGAGGGTATCGACACTCACTTCCCCCTGCTCCTGCACCAGATTCACTATGGTGTGACGGCGCTGCTGAGTATTACGTTTGGTCATCATTAAGTTTCGATTCGAAAGAATGTCGAAATGTTAGCGCCTTTTTCGGAAAAATAAAACAGCAAATAGGATCCGATTTGGTTCGATGCCAGAATGGGGCAGCTGATTTGCAACGAGGACGCCATGCAAAAAAAAGTCATCTGGCTGGTGGAAGATGAGGCCAGCATCGCCGACACCCTGATCTATGCGCTGCAAACCGATGGTTTCGAGGTGGAGTGGTTTCCCCTTGGCCAGACGCTATTGACGCGACTGGAACAGACGCGACCCGATTTCCTGATCCTGGATGTGGGGCTGCCGGACATCAGCGGCTTCGAGTTGTGCAAGCAGGTACGGGGCCACTGCGACACCCCCCTGATGTTTCTCACCGCCCGCAGCGAGGAGATAGACAGGCTGATAGGGCTGGAAATTGGCGCCGACGATTATGTGGCCAAGCCGTTCTCGCCACGGGAGGTGTGTGCCCGGGTACGAGTGATACTGCGCCGCAGCCAGCCGGCCGCCACCCAACCGAGCCACTTGCTGGCACTGGATGAGGAGCGGGCACGCATCAGCTTTCACGGCCAACCGCTGGCCCTCACCCGTTACGAGTACCTGCTGCTCAAGACGCTGATGCAGGCACCTGGACGGGTCTACTCTCGTCAGCAGTTGATGGATCTGGTGTGGAGTGGGGCAGAAGAGAGCCTGGATCGCACCGTCGACACCCACATCAAGACCATTCGCGCCAAGCTGCGGGAACGTGACGCTGACGCCAACCTGATCCTGACCCATCGCGGGCTGGGCTACAGTCTGGAACTGGCATGAGGATCGGCCTGCAGCAAGCATATGGTCTGGCGCCCGGATACAAACGGATAGAACTGGTATGAGAATAGGACTGCAACTGCTGTGCGGACTGGTGCTGATCTTCGCGCTGGCGGCCTGGTTTGTGCTGGAGATCTTCGTCGAGGAGATAAAACCCGGGGTGCGCAGCGCCACCGAAGATACCCTGGTTGATATGGCCCAGATGCTGGCACCGCTGGCACTTGACGATCTGCAGGAAGGAAAAATGGCCGATGGCAGGCTGGCCAGCGCCTTCGCCCGCCTCAACCAGAGCCCCATCAATGCCCTGATCGACGGGCACCTCAAGCAACAGGCTGAATATCGCATCTATGTGACTGATCGCTGGGGCAAGGTGGTCTATGACTCGGACGGGGTGGATCTGGGCAAGGACTATTCGCGCTGGAACGACGTCTACCGTACCCTGCGCGGCCAGTACGGGGCTCGCAGTACCCGCAGCGATCCGGATGATCCCGCCAGCTCCGTCATGCACGTGGCCGCGCCGCTGCGTGAGGGGGGGGACATACTGGGCTCCCTCACGGTCGCCAAACCCAACCGCACTCTGATGCCAATGATAGAGCGCAGCGAACACCAGCTATTGCAGGCGGCAGCCATGCTGTTGCTCATCTCGCTGCTGATCGGCGCCCTGCTGGCATGGTGGCTCAACCGCGCCATCGGCAAGCTGGTGCACTACGCCGATGCGGTCAGTCACAACCAGCCTGCCACTCTGCCGGGACTCCACAGCCCGGAGCTGGAGCGACTCGGTCGTTCCCTCGAGACCATGCGCCGTCAGCTCGATGGAAAGGCCTATATCGAATCCTATGTACACAGCCTGACCCACGAGCTCAAAAGCCCGCTGGCCGCCATTCGCGGGGCTGGAGAGCTGCTGGCCGAAGCGCCCCCCCCCGAGGTGGCTCGACGTTTCATCGGCAACATCAATCTGGAAACAGCCCGCATGCAGCAGTTGATAGAACGCATGCTGCAACTGGCCAAGCTGGAATCGGGGCAGGGGCTGGATCGCCAGGCAACCGAACCAGCCAGACTGGGCAAGCGGGTACTTGATGCCCGCCAGATCATAGCCCAGCGTCGTCAGGTAACCCTGGTGGCCGAACTGGCCGACGCCTCAAAGCAGAAGTGGGATCCCCTGCTGGTAGAGCAGGCCCTCGGCAACCTGCTGGACAACGCCCTCGACTTCTCCCCTGCCGGCAGCACTGTCAGATTGACCGGCGAGATGCATGCAGACGGCTATCGCTTTCAGGTACGGGATCAGGGCCCCGGCATTCCGGACTATGCCCTGCCACGCATCTTCGAGCGTTTCTACTCCCTGCCCAGACCCGACAAGGGCAAGAGCAGCGGTCTGGGGCTCAGCTTTGCCACAGAAGTGGCACGCCAGCATGGCGGTCGGCTGCACCTCTGCAACCAGCCAGAAGGTGGCGTGCTGGCCGAACTCTGGCTGCCAGCCGGCTGACACTTCACATTGGGCACATAAAGTGGCGCTATGCTGCCGCCTCCCGGCCCTTTGTCCCATTCTCCAAGGAGACCCCATGTCCCGGATCCTGTTACCCGGCCTGCTCGCAGCAGGCCTGATATTCTCACTGCCCGCCAGCGCGGCCTCCGGCTGCATGCTGTTTGCCGATGGCACAGGCAAGCCCATCAGCAGCCAGGGGGATTGCTCCAGCCAGTTGCCACCCGCCTCCACCTTCAAGATACCACTGGCGCTGATGGGCTATGACAGCGGCTTCCTGGTGGATGAAAATCTGCCCGCTCTGCCATTCAAACCCGGCGACGATGACTGGTTGCCCGCCTGGCGCGAGACCACTACCCCGAGCCGCTGGCTCACCTACTCTGTGGTCTGGTACTCCCAGCGTCTCACGGAGTGGCTGGGGATGGAGCGCTTCCAGCAGTATGTCGACCGCTTCGACTACGGCAACCGTGATCTTGCGGGCAATCCCGGCAAGCACGATGGTCTGACCCAGGCCTGGCTCAGTTCGAGCCTCGCCATCAGCCCTCAGGAGCAGGCCCGCTTCCTCGGCAAGATGGTGAGCGGCAAGCTGCCGGTCTCCGCACAGACACTGCAGCACACAGCCAATATCCTGCGCCAGCCCGACATCGATGGCTGGCAGATCCACGGCAAGACCGGCATGGGCTACCCCAAGCTGCTGGATGGCACCCTCAATCGGGATCAGCAGATCGGCTGGTTTGTCGGCTGGGCCAGCAAACCGGGCAAGCAGCTCATCTTTGTCCACACTGTCGTGCAAAAGCCCGGCAAGCAATTCGCCTCGATCAAGGCGAAGGAAGAGGTGTTTGCCGCCCTGCCTGACCAGCTGAAGAAGCTGTGATCCCAGAACCGGCGCAAGGCGCCGGTTTTTTTATCACCCTTCACTCCCGCTTCACTCGGCCCCATCTCCTCTTCACCCAAGCCCGGCACACTTGTTCCCGTCAACAAGGAGACGTGTCATGGTCAAACAGATATTCACCCACAAGATCTTTCTGCTGCTGTTGCTCAGCCTGCTGCTGATGGTGCCGGTGCAATCCATCATGGAGCTGAACCGGGAGCGTCAGGCCTATCGCAGTCAGGCCATCCACAGCATCATGGCCAGCAGCAGCGGACCGCAGCGGCTGCTCGGGCCGGTCGTGGTGCAGCCTTACACCCGCACCGTCATCATGGAGCAGGATGGCAAGCGCTTCGAACGCAAGCTGCAGCTCTACCGCTACCTGCTGCCGGAACAGCTGGATGTGCGGGCCAGCATGGAAGTGACCCCCCGCAAGCTCGGCATCTATCAGGCCCAGGTCTACCAGACCCGGATCTCCCTCTCCGGGCATCTGCCAACCCGGCTGGAAGGCAAGACGCTGGTATCCGGTGATCCCGATCTGAGCGTCGATGGCGCCGATCCGGCATTGGTGGCGGGCAAACCCTATCTGAGCCTGGTGCTGTCCGATGCCCGCGGTATCAACAGCGTCCCCGAACTGCAATTGGGGGAAGCGCGCATTCCGTTTGCCCCTGGTGCCCGGCTGGGTGACGGTCTGGCCGGTATCCATGCCCCCCTCGATACCTTGCCGGACGACAATGGCGTCTTTCATATCGAACTGAATCTGCAGGGCATGAACACCCTCGAAGTGGTGCCGCTCGGCCAGGACAGCAAGCTTCACCTCAGTAGCAACTGGCCTCACCCCAACTTCATCGGCGACTTTCTCCCCGGCAACCGGACCTTGAATCAGCAAGGCTTCGAGGCCAGCTGGCAGACTAGCTGGTTTGCCACCGACATGGAGACCCGCTTCAATCGCATGATGAAGGGAGTCAGCGGCGATCTGCCCGCCTTCAGCGTCAGCCTGGTGCAGACGGTGGATCACTATCAGCTGAACGAGCGGGCGGCCAAGTATGCACTGCTGTTTATCGGCCTCACCTTCATCAGCTTCTTCATGTTCGAACTGCTCAAGGGGTTGCGGGTACACCCGATCCAGTACGCTCTGGTGGGCATGGGGCTGGCAATATTCTATCTGGTGCTGCTGGCACTGACCGAGCACCTGGGCTTTGGCTGGGCGTATCTCATCGCCAGTCTCGCCAGCGTGCTGCTCAACGGTTTTTACCTTAGCCATGTGCTGGGCGGGCCTAAACAGGGGCTCGGCTTCGCGGCCTTGCTGGGGCTGGTTTACGCCATACTGTTCGGCCTGTTGCAGGCAGAAGAGATAGCCCTGCTGCTCGGCGCCCTGCTGCTGTTCGCCATACTGGCGCTGGTCATGATGCTGACCCGCAAGCTGGACTGGTATCGCGTGATGGGCAACAACTCACCAACCCGCGAACCATAAGGGATCTGCCAGAAACAAAACCGGCGCCATCAGGCGCCGGTTGCATTTTATTGATCGGGTATCACTTCTTCTTGACCGGACGGGCCCAATTCTTGATGTGGCGCTGGGGCACACGGGTGATGACCAGCTCGTTCTCAGCCACATCCTTGGTGATGGTTGAACCGGCCCCCAGGGTAGCGCCCTTGCCGATGCGCACCGGCGCTACCAGCTGGGTATCGGAGCCGACAAACACATCGTCCTCTATGATGGTCTGGAACTTGTTCACACCGTCGTAGTTGCAGGTGATGGTGCCGGCACCGATATTCACCTTGGCACCCACCTCGGCATCCCCCAGATAAGTGAGGTGACCACACTTGGAACCGACCCCGAGACGGGATTTCTTCATCTCGACGAAGTTGCCGACGTGGGCATCCTGCTCCAGCACGGCGCCAGGACGCAGACGGGCAAACGGGCCGACGGAACACAGATCTGCCACCTGAGCCCCTTCAATGATGGAGTAAGGTTTCACCTCTGTATGATCGCCGATGACGCAATCCTTCAGCACGCTGCCGGCCCCGATGCGCACGTGGTTGCCGAGCGTCACCTTGCCTTCGATGATGACGTTCACATCGATCACCACCTCTTCGCCGATCTCCAGCGTTCCACGCAGATCGAAACGAGCGGGGTCGAGCAGGGTCGCACCGGCGATCATCAGCTTCTCGGCCTGCATTTGCTGATAACTGCGCTCCAACTGAGCCAGTTGAACCCGATTATTGGCCCCTTCCACTTCCATGGCGCTGTCAGGATGGACGGCGGCGATGGGGCAACCATCGGCATGGGCCATGGCGATCACGTCGGTCAGGTAGAGTTCGCCCTGGGCATTATTGTTGTCCAGGCGCGACAACCAGCCACGCAAGTCGGCGCCGTTGGCCACCAGTACACCCGTATTCACTTCACGGATGGTCAGCTGCTCGGCATTGGCATCCTTCTGCTCGACGATACCGACCACCTGGCCGTTTTCCCGCACGATACGGCCGTAGCCTGTGGGGTTGTCCAGTACCACTGTCAGCAGCGCCATGCCCTTGTCGGCCTTGGCGGCCAGCAGCCGTTGCAGTGTCTCGGGCTGGATCAGCGGGGTATCGCCGTAGAGCACCAGCACGTCATCTTCATCTTTCCAGAACGGGCTCGCCTGGGCGACGGCATGGCCGGTACCCAGTTGCTGCGCCTGCAGCACCCAGTTCAGGTCGGGTGCCAGGATCCGCTCCTTCAACAGCTCGGCACCGTGGCCATACACCAGATGCAACTGCTCGGCACCGACCTGGCGGGCGGTGTCGATCACATGGGAAACCATGGGTTTATTGGCTACCGGATGCAGCACTTTGGGCAGGACTGAGCGCATGCGAGTACCTTTACCCGCAGCCAGGATCACGACGTTGAGGGACATAATTCGACCTTTGGAACATGAAAAAATACTCGGCGGAGTCTATCCAACGAGCAAAAAAAAAGCGACCAGAAGGTCGCTTTTTACATCACCGCAATTAACGGTAATTCTTTTTGACGATATCGATAACCCGCAGTTGGGCCATCGCCTTGGCCAGCTCGGTGGCGGCCTGGGCGTAGTCGATATCACCATGGGAGCTGTGGATCCGCGCTTCGGCCGCACGTTTGGCTTCAAGGGCTTTCGCCTCATCCAAATCCTTGGCACGAATCGCAGTGTCCGCCAGTACGGTCACAGATTCGGGTTGTACTTCCAGCATACCGCCGGAGATGTACAGCACCTCTTCCGCTCCATTCTGCTTCACCAGACGGACCAGGCCCGGCTTGATGGCAGTCAACAACGGAGCATGACCGTGACGGAGACCCAGCTCACCCTCGAGGCCTGATACCTGAGCAGATTGCACGCGACCGGAAAACAGTTTCCCTTCGGCGCTCACCACATCCAGGTGAAAGGAGATCATCTCAGCCATGGGCCCTCCTATCGAGGCTTACAGTTTCTTGGATTTCTCGACGACTTCGTCGATGCTGCCAACCATGTAAAACGCCTGCTCAGGCAGATCGTCATACTCGCCTTTCAGGATGCCCTGGAAACCACGGATGGTCTCTTTCAGCGGCACGTATTTGCCCGGAGAACCGGTAAACACTTCTGCCACGAAGAACGGCTGGGACAAGAAACGCTCTATCTTACGGGCACGGGCTACGGTCAGTTTGTCTTCTTCTGACAGTTCATCCATACCCAGGATGGCGATGATGTCCTTCAGCTCTTTGTAACGCTGCAGCACTGTCTGAACGCCACGAGCAGTCTCGTAGTGCTCTTTGCCAACGACCAGCGGATCCAGCTGACGGGAGGTGGAGTCCAGCGGGTCAACGGCCGGGTAGATACCCAGTGCCGCGATCTGACGGGACAGAACGACAGTGGCGTCCAGGTGGGCGAAGGTGGTCGCCGGAGACGGGTCGGTCAAGTCATCCGCAGGCACGTAAACGGCCTGGACTGACGTGATGGAACCGGTCCGGGTGGAGGTGATGCGCTCTTGCAGAACACCCATCTCCTCGGCCAGGGTCGGCTGGTAACCTACTGCAGACGGCATACGGCCCAGCAGTGCGGATACCTCTGTGCCCGCGAGCGTGTAACGGTAGATGTTGTCCACGAAGAACAGCACGTCACGACCTTCGTCACGGAACTTCTCGGCCATGGTCAGGCCGGTCAGCGCTACGCGCAGACGGTTTCCGGGCGGCTCGTTCATCTGACCGTAAACCAGAGATACTTTGTCCAGTACGTTGGACTCCATCATCTCGTGGTAGAAGTCGTTACCCTCACGGGTACGCTCACCCACACCGGCGAACACGGAATAACCGCTGTGCTCGATGGCGATGTTACGGATCAGCTCCATCATGTTGACGGTTTTGCCGACACCGGCACCACCGAACAGACCGACTTTACCGCCCTTGGCGAACGGACATACCAGGTCGATAACCTTGATGCCGGTCTCCAGCAGGTCGTTGCTGTTGGACTGATCTTCGTAGCTGGGGGCCGCGCGGTGGATGGACCAACGCTCTTCCTCACCGATCGGACCTTTTTCGTCGATCGGCTCACCCAGTACGTTCATGATCCGACCCAGAGTCGATACACCGACTGGCACCTGGATGGATTTACCGCTATTCATTACTTCCAACCCACGACGCAGACCGTCGGAGGAGCCCATGGTGATGCAACGAACGACGCCGCCACCGATCTGTTGCTGAACTTCCAGCACCAGACCCTGACCTTGACCTTCGCTGACGACCTTGACTGCGTCGTACACCTGGGGCACGGCATCCTGCGGGAACTCGATGTCCACCACAGCGCCGATGATTTGGACGATGAAACCGTTACTCATGTCAAATCCTCTAAACCTTTGATAACCCTTGCCTTACACCGCAGCAGCACCGGATACGATCTCTGTCAGTTCCTGGGTAATACTGGCCTGACGGGCCTTGTTGTACACCAGTTGCAGGTCGTTAATCAGGTTGCCGGCGTTGTCAGTCGCGGCTTGCATGGCAACCATTCGGGCTGCCTGTTCACTTGCCAAGTTTTCTACCACCCCCTGGTATACCTGGGATTCGACATAGCGAATCAGCAGGGTGTCCAGCAGTTGCTTGGGATCCGGCTCATAGATGTAATCCCAGTGGTGTTTCTTGGCGAGCTTGCTGTCTTCAGTTACGGGCAAAGGCAGCAGTTGATCGACCCGTGGTTGCTGCACCATGGTGTTCACGAACTTGTTGTACACCAGATACAGCCTGTCAATCTCACCGTTGTCGTAAGCCTTCAGCATGACCTTGACTGAACCAATCAGGTCATTGACGCTCGGGTTGTCACCCAGTCCTGCGACATGAGCTTGCACCTTGGCGCCGTGCCGTTCAAAGAAGCTGGAGGCCTTGTTGCCGATCAGAGCCAAGTCAACCTTGGCACCTTTCGCGCTCCATTGCTTCATATCATTGAGGGCAGCCTTGAACAGGTTGATGTTCAAACCGCCACACAGGCCACGGTCGGTGGAGACGACTATGTAACCCACTCGCTTGACCTCACGTTCCATGAGGTAGGGGTGCTTGTATTCCAAGTTCCCCTGGGCGATATGGCCGATCACCTTGCGCATGGTTTCAGCGTACGGACGGCTGGCAGACATGCGTTCCTGCGCACGGCGCATTTTGCTTGCTGCCACCATTTCCATAGCGCCGGTGATCTTCTGAGTGTTTTTCACACTCCCGATCTTGTTACGTATCTCTTTTGCGCCGGCCATCTCTTACTCTCCATCAGGTGGCAGCTCGCGCTGCCACACACGCTTACCAGGTCTGGGTTGCCTTGAAGTCATCCAGCAACGCAGTCAGCTTGCCAACGATCGCGTCGTTGTAATCTGCTTTGGCATTGATTTCAGCCATCAGCTCAGCATGCTGGGTATTGGCGTAAGAGAGCAGAGCGGCTTCGAAGTCGACAATCTTGTTCAGTTCGACATCGGAGAGATAGCCTTTCTCGGCGGCGAACAGCACCAGCGACTGCTGGGCCACGCTCATCGGAGAGTATTGCTTCTGCTTCATCAGCTCGGTCACTTTCACACCGTGATCCAGCTGCTTGCGAGTTGCCTCATCCAGATCAGAAGAGAACTGGGCGAATGCCGCCAGCTCGCGATACTGGGCCAGCGCGGTACGGATACCACCGGACAGCTTCTTGACGATCTTGGTCTGAGCAGCACCGCCCACACGGGATACGGAGATACCCGGGTCAACCGCCGGACGAATACCGGAGTTGAACAGCTGTGAAGTCAGGAAGATCTGACCATCGGTGATGGAAATCACGTTGGTCGGTACGAATGCAGACACGTCACCGGCCTGGGTTTCGATGATCGGCAGCGCGGTCAGAGAACCGGTCTGTCCTTTCACGGCACCATTGGTGAACTTCTCTACGTACTCGGCGTTGACGCGAGCAGCACGCTCCAGCAGACGGGAGTGCAGATAGAAAACGTCACCCGGGTAGGCTTCACGTCCTGGCGGACGGCGCAGCAGCAGGGAGATCTGGCGATAAGCTACGGCCTGCTTGGACAGGTCATCATAGATGATCAGCGCGTCTTCACCGCGGTCACGGAAGTACTCACCCATGGAGCAACCGGCATACGGAGCCAGGTATTGCAGGGCGGCAGCTTCGGACGCAGAGGCAACCACCACTATGGTGTTGGCCAGGGCGCCGTGCTCTTCCAGCTTGCGTACCACGTTGGCGATGGTGGAGGCCTTCTGGCCAATCGCAACGTAGACACACTTAATACCGGAGTCTTTCTGGTTGATGATGGTATCGATCGCGATGGCGGTCTTGCCTACCTGACGGTCACCGATGATCAGCTCACGCTGGCCACGACCGATAGGGATCATGGCATCGATGGCTTTCAGACCGGTCTGAACCGGCTGGTCAACGGACTTGCGCTCGATAACGCCCGGGGCGATCACTTCGATCGGCGAGAAGCCGTCGTTTTCGACCGGGCCTTTACCGTCGATCGGCTGACCCAGGGTGTTCAGCACCCGGCCCAACAGACCACGACCTACCGGCACTTCCAGAATACGGCCAGTGCCTTTTACTTTCATTCCTTCTGACAGACCGTCATAGGAACCCATGATCACAGCACCGACGGAGTCACGCTCCAGGTTCAATGCCAGAGCGAAGCGGTTGCCCGGCAGCTCGATCATCTCACCTTGCATGGCATCGGCCAGGCCGTGAATACGAATGATACCGTCGCTCACAGAGACGATGGTACCTTCGTTACGCGCTTCACTTTTGACATCAAACTGCGCGATGCGCTGCTTGATAAGCTCGGCGATTTCAGTGGAATTCAGTTGCATGCTCTAATACCCCAATCAAGATTGCAGCGCGTCGGCCATGCGATCCAGCTTACCGCGGACAGAGCCATCGATAACCAGATCACCGGCCTTGATGAGCACCCCGGCCATCAAGGACGCATCCATGCTGCAATTCAGCTTCACTTTGCGCGCGAGACGTTTTTCCAGAGAAGCCTGAATATTGGCTTTCTGCTGGTCGGTCAGTTCGATCGCCGAAATCACGTCAGCCTGAACTTCTTTATCCAGTTCAGCCTTGAACGCGACAAATTCAGCAAGGACCGCCGGCAGCACACCCAAGCGACCATTCTCAGCCATTACCCGGATCAGGTTCTGGCCATGCTCGTCGAGTTGCTCACCGCAGACGCCCACAAACAGGTTTGCGAGCTCTTCGGCAGCCACAGAGCCGTGTACCAGGTTGTGAATGGTCTCGTTCTCCGCTACTTGTGCAGCGAAGCCGAGCATCCCCAGCCACTGGTCAACCGCCTTGTGCTCAACGGCAAACTCGAAAGCAGCCTTGGCGTAGGGGCGAGCGATTGTAGTCAGTTCAGACATAGCCCCGTTCCCGTTACAGTTCTGCTACCAGTTTGTCGACGATGTCGCTGTTGGCAGCCTGGTCGATGTGGCGCGCCAGGATCTTCTCTGCGCCCGCAATGGCAAGAGCAGCAACCTGCTTGCGCAGTTCTTCTTTGGCGCGATGACGTTCAGCGTCGATCTCGGCACGGCCCTGAGCCAGGATTTTTTCCCGCTCAGTGTGTGCTCCAACAGCCGCCTCATCAATGATCTGGGCTTTACGTTTGTTAGCCTGTTCAATGATTTGTGCGGCCTGGAGCTTGGCTTCTTTCAGCTGATCGGTGGCGTTGGCCTTGGCCAAATCCAGATCTTTCTTGGCGCGTTCTGCGGAAGAGAGACCATCAGCGATAGCTTTCTGACGAGCCTCGATGGCTGCCATCAGGGGCGGCCATACAAACTTCATGCAGCACCAGACAAAAATGATGAAAGCAAGTGTCTGACCGAGGAGGGTGGCATTGATACTCACAACCAAGACCTCTCTATATGAAATTTAAAAAGAAAGTGATAACAACAGCATCACTTATCAGGCTGCAACCCCGAAAATCAGGTACAGAGCCATACCGACCACGATCATCGGGATTGCGTCGACCAGACCCATTACGATGAAGAAGTTGGTACGCAGGATAGGCATCAGGTCAGGCTGACGAGCAGCACCTTCCAGGAACTTGCCACCCAGCAGAGAGATACCGATAGCGGCACCGACAGCGGCCATACCCAGCATGATTGCAGCGGCGAAGTAAATCATTTCCATCTTTATATTCTCCAAACAGAGCTAGTAAACGTAACAGGATTAATGGTCTTCACTGGCCATCGACAAATAGACAATGGTCAACACCATGAAGATAAAGGCTTGCAGAGTAATTACCAGAATGTGGAACAGCGCCCAAGGCACGCTAAGCAGCCATTGGGACCACCACGGTAGCAGACCGGCGATCAGGATAAATACCAGTTCACCGGCATACATGTTACCGAACAGACGCAGACCCAGAGAGATGGGTTTGGACAGCAAGGTAACCAACTCCAACGCGAGGTTAACAGGGATCAATGCCCAGTGATTGAAAGGGTTGAGGGTCAACTCTTTCACAAAGCCCGAGACACCTTTCATCTTGATACTGTAAATGATGATTAAGGCGAAGACTCCCAGAGCCATGGACATGGTGATGTTAACATCGGCGGAAGGAACTACTCGCAAGTAGGGGATGCCCAGCACTTGTGCCGTGTAGGGCAGGTAGTCAACCGGGATGAGGTCCATCAGGTTCATCAGGAAAACCCAGATGAACACGGTCAGCGCCAGCGGAGCGATCAGCTTGCTCTTACCGTGGAAGATACCCTTGACGGTGTCATCCACAAACTCGACAACCATTTCTACAAAACACTGAAGCTTGCCCGGAACACCGCTGGTCGCAGTCGCGGCCACCTTGCGGAATATCCAGATAAACAGAGCGCCGAGGATAACGGAAAATATCATGGAGTCGATATTTACCGTCCAGAACCCCGAACCCACTTGCAGATGGTGCAGGTGGTGGGAGATGTATCCCTGAGTAGTCAGGGCTTCTCCGGTTGCAGCCATGAGTTTTCCTAGTAGCGGTTATTGAGAACGATCGTGATGACCCATTGGAAAAACAGGGAGAGCGCATAAGTGACATAAAGGGGGAGATGTTCCACCTCGACGTACAGGAGCACTGTCACGAAGAGTGCGACAGTACTTACCAGCTTGATCCCTGCTCCAACACAAAAATCCCACAACACCCAGCCCGCACTCCCGGGGCCAAGCTTCCGGCTCAACGTAAACAGACTGAACAGGAGTTGTGGAATCAGATATACGCCTCCCCCATAGAGGGACGCGTATCCGGCCGGAACACCTCTTAGATGAGCCCAAGTGGCACTCACAGCCAGGATCAGGGTAAGTTGGCAAGCAAGTATAGCCAAGGCCAGTGTCAAACCTTTCCAGGCTAATTTCTGCTCCACCAAATGCCCCCTGAACATTACAGAACTGTAAAAATCGACATGTTGACACGCACGAATTTACAGCCCCAAAAGCCGGTCAAATTATACCCTTGAAGGCGGTGATTGCAATATGACAAAAACCCTTAATTTTTGCGGCTTTCCGCACAGAATTAAGGTTATGTTCATATCAAAAGGAATGGATGTTTTATTACTACAAAAAGCGTAAAAATCACGATTCCGACAGGCCAAAATAGCCCAAAATACGGTCCAAGTCGGTTAAATCCCCGTAACTTATTACTAACTTTCCGCTATCTTGCTTGCCAACCTGTAACTGAACCTGGTTGCCAATTTTTTCCGACAGCTGGCGCTCGAGATAACCAAACTGTGGATCGCGCACGGGTTCAACCTTGGCTTTTGCCGGTTCCAGCGCTTTTTGCACCAGTTTCTCGGTATCTCGCACTGTCAGCCCCTTCTGCGCGACCAGCTTGGCCAGTTCGGACTGGGCCTGACCACTCAGGGCCAGCAGGGCACGGGCGTGGCCCATGTCGAGATCGCCGTGCTCGACGAAGCGCTTCACGTCATCGTTGAGCTGGTTGAGGCGCAACAGGTTGGTGACTGTGGTGCGGGACTTGCCCACCGCCTCGGCCACCTGCTGGTGGGTCAGTTCGAACTCGGTCAACAGCCGCTGCAGGGCAACCGCCTCCTCAATGGCATTGAGATCTTCGCGCTGGATGTTCTCGATCAGGGCGATGGCGACGGCGGCCTCGTCAGGCACATCCTTGACGATGCAGGGCACAACGTCGAGGCGGGCCAGTTGGGAAGCTCGCCAGCGCCGCTCACCGGCAATGATTTCGAAGGATTGCTCGCCGAGGGGGCGCACCACGATCGGCTGGATCACGCCCTGGGCGCGAATGGAATTGGCCAGATCCTCCAGCGCATCCTGCGACATATCCTTGCGCGGCTGGTACTTGCCGGACTGCAACCACTCCACCGGCAGCCTGCGCAGCTCACCCTGATTGGTGGGGGCCATGGCCTCTTCGGTACGCTGGTCGCTCATCACCTGTTTCTGGCGCGCGGCCGTGCTGGTGCTGAGCAGGGCGTCCAGCCCCTTGCCCAGCCCACGTTTTTTCGGCGTCATATGCTCTCTCGGTCTGCGATGGTCACCGGACGTTCCTGCTCCTGGCGGCGCAGCATTTCGCCCGCCAGCGCCAGATAGGCCTTGGCGCCCACCGATGATTTGTCATAGTGCATGGCCGGGGCTCCGAAACTCGGGGCCTCCGCCAGTCTTACGTTGCGGGGGATGATGGTGCGATAGACCTTGTCCCCGAAATGCTGTTTCAGCTGATCGGACACATCATTGGCCAGCCGGTTGCGGTGATCGAACATGGTACGCAGCACCCCTTCGATCTTCAGCTCCGGATTGACCACGGCTGCCAGCTTGCTGATGGTGTCCACCAGAGCGGTGAGCCCTTCCAGTGCATAATATTCGCACTGCATGGGCACCAGTACGGAATCGGCGGCGGCCATGGCGTTCACGGTCAGCATGTTGAGAGAAGGCGGGCAGTCGATGAAGATGTAGTCGTATTTGTCCCGTACCGAGGCAATGGCGTTGCGCAGTCGGATCTCGCGGGCGAAGAATTCCATCAGACGGATTTCGGCCGCGGTCACGTCGGCATTGGCGGCAATCAGGTGATAGCCCCCCGAGGTTTCGGGGATGATCACTTCGGCGATGGGGGCATCTTCGATCAGCAGCTCGTAGGCGGTGCGCTCGACTTCGTATTTGTCGACGCCGCTGCCCATGGTGGCATTGCCCTGGGGATCCAGATCGATCACCAGCACCTTGCGCCGGGTAGCGGCCAGGGAGGCGGCCAGATTCACACAGGTGGTGGTTTTACCCACTCCACCCTTCTGGTTGGCTATGGCGATGACTTTTCCCACACTATCCCCTAAATGAAACTGCGACCCTATTCGGGCTGGATATGTTTGAATTCCAGCAGATGACGTTCGCCTTCCAATTCCGGTACCCGCAATTCATGACAGGCTACCAGACGGATATTGGCAGGCAACTGGGCCAGCTCCTGCTCGGGATATTGCCCCTTGAGCGCCAGGAAGCTGCCCTGTTCGGACGGCAGATGGTGACACCAGCTCAGCATGTCCTCCAGCGAGGCAAAGGCCCGACTGAGCACACAATCAAACCCCACGTCAGGCTGATACTCTTCCACCCGGGATTTGACTGGCGTCACATTGGTCAGGCCCAGCTCCTGGATCACCTGGCGGATAAAGTTGATCCGCTTGCCCAGACTGTCGAGCAGCACAAACTGCTTGTCAGGATTGATGATGGCCAGTGGCAAGCCAGGCAGCCCAGGACCTGTCCCCACATCGATGAAGCGCTCACCGTGCAGGTGAGGGCTCACCACCAGGCTGTCGAGGATATGCTTGACCAGCATGGCGTCGGGATCACGCACCGAGGTGAGATTGTAAGCCTTGTTCCACTTGTGCAGCAACTCGACAAGCTGAACCAACTGGGTCTTTTGGGTGTCGGTGATAACAATACCGGCCTGCATGAGCAGGCCGTTCAATCTTTGCAGCATGGAGATCCTCAGGCGGTTTTACGCAGCAGGCCGTGTTTTTTCAGGTGAACCAGCAGGATGGAGATGGCCGCCGGTGTGATACCGGAGATGCGGGAAGCCTGACCAATGGTCTCGGGCTTGGCATCGTTGAGCTTGGCGATCACCTCGTTGGAGAGACCGTTGACGTCGCGGTAGTTCATGTCCAGCGGCAAGAGCGTGTTCTCATTGCGCAACTGCTTCTCCACCTCGTCGTACTGACGCTCGATATAACCGGCGTACTTGATCTGGATCTCCACCTGATCGGCGGCGGCGTGATCGCTCAGCGCCGGGCCAACCCCTTCGATGGCCATCAGCGCATCGTAGGTCACTTCGGGGCGACGCAGCAGCTCTTCCAGATTCTGCTCACGGGTCAGCGGCGTGTTGACCAGGGCGTTGACCGCTTCCAGTGACGGATGTTGCGGGTGGATCCAGGTCGAACGCATGCGCTGACGCTCCAGCTCCACCTGTTCCATCTTGATATTGAACTTGCCCCAGCGCTCGTCATCCACCAGACCCAGCTCGCGGCCAATGGCGGTCAGGCGCAGGTCGGCGTTGTCTTCCCGCAGCAGCAGGCGATATTCGGCGCGGCTGGTGAACATGCGGTAAGGCTCGCGGGTCCCCAGAGTGGAGAGATCGTCCATCATCACGCCCATGTAGGCCTGATCCCGGCGGGGATGCCAGGGATCCTTGTCCTGGGCACGCAGACCGGCATTCAAACCGGCCATCAGGCCCTGGGCCGCGGCTTCTTCGTAGCCAGTAGTACCGTTGATCTGGCCGGCGAAGAACAGGTTGCCGATGCACTTGCTCTCCATGTTGGCCTTGAGATCCCGGGGATCGAAGAAGTCATATTCGATGGCATAGCCGGGGCGGGTGATGTGGGCATTTTCGAAACCACGAATGGAACGCACTATCTGCACCTGCACATCGAATGGCAGGCTGGTGGAGATCCCGTTCGGATAGAGTTCGTGGGTAGTCAGGCCTTCCGGCTCGACAAAAATCTGGTGGGCCGTCTTGTCCGCGAAGCGAGTGATCTTGTCCTCGATCGACGGGCAGTAACGGGGGCCAATCCCTTCGATCACCCCGGCGTACATGGGGCTGCGATCCAGGTTGTTGCGGATCACATCGTGGGTACGCTCGTTGGTATGGGTGACGTAGCAGGGCACCTGGCGTGGGTGCTGGCTGGCATCGCCGATAAACGAGAAGACAGGGCGCGGATCATCGCCGTACTGCGCCTGCATCACGGAGAGATCGACGCTGCGGGCGTCGATCCGTGGCGGCGTCCCGGTTTTGAGACGATCGATGCGCAGCGGCATCTCGCGCAGCCGCTGAGCCAGGGCGATCGAGGGAGGATCCCCGGCGCGGCCGCCCTTGTAGTTTTCCATCCCGATGTGGATCAAGCCGTTCAGGAAGGTCCCGACCGTCAGCACGACGGTCTTGCCACTGATGCGGATCCCGCTCTGGGTGACGACACCGGCAACACGATCCCCGTCCATGATCAGATCATCACAGGCCTGCTGGAAGATCTTCAGGTTGGGATAGTTCTCCAGCATCTGGCGAACAACGGCTTTGTAGAGCAGTCGATCCGCCTGAGCACGGGTGGCTCGTACCGCTGGCCCCTTGGAGGAGTTGAGGGTACGGAACTGGATCCCGGCAAGATCTGTGGCTCGCGCCATGATCCCACCGAGGGCGTCAACTTCCTTGACCAGGTGTCCCTTGCCGATCCCGCCGATCGCCGGATTACAGGACATGTGTCCCAGCGTATCTATGTTGTGGGTCAGTAACAGGGTATTCAGGCCCATACGGGCTGCCGCTGTTGCTGCTTCGGTTCCTGCATGACCGCCACCAACGACGATCACATCAAATTGTTCATGGTATTGCATTGGGGATCACCTTGATCTGCACGTCTGAAGATCGTTGATTGCCTGGGCTGAGGGGCTGAACATTCTATCTGTTTCGCGCCCTGAGGGGAACGTCTACTTAACGTTCAGAATGAAGGGAGGATCTACTTAATAGATCTTAAGGATCTTTAGATCGATCTTTTATTGGATCTTTTATTAGGATCCGCCTTTTCTGTTGATAAGCACTTTTTGATCATAAAGATCATCGTGTTAAAGACGATCCTAGCTTGTGGAAAAGCTTGGATCCTGGGGCCGTGAACCAGGGTATAACCAGTGCTTTTATACACAGGTGGCTAGCGGGTTGGATCTCATACATGGATAACTATAGGTTTTGCAGAGGTTTACACGGTAGTTATGCACATTACCCCTGGGCATTGTGGGTAACCGTGTAGAACAAGTCGTCAGGATCAATCTGTTAATAACTTGGTGGATAGCGATCTGGGGATAAACGGGGAGATCAAGGCTTTTTTACCGGATCTCCCACCTCCTGATCAGGCGATCATCTGCATCCAGCCCTGGATCCAGGCCTCAGCGGCATCTTCAGGGATCTCATGCTGGGTCACATCTATGTCGAGACGATCCCCGATCCGGCTGGCGCCACATTCGCTCAGCAGCAGATCCAGCGTCTTGCCGCCCTGGCAGAAGGTGTCATAACTGCTGTCGCCGAGGGCGATCACGCCATATTTCAAGGCATTAAGATCCGGATGCTGCTCGGCAAGATCCTTGGCGAAGGGTTGCAGATTGTCGGGCACATCACCGGCACCGTGGGTGGAGGTGACCACCAGCAGTATGGCGTCCGGCTCGGCCAGCACCTCGGCCAGGCTGGCTGGATTGTGGATCTCGGCCTGATGGCCCGCCTGTTCCAGCAGGTTGGCGACGTGGTCTGCGACATATTCGGCGGCGCCCAGCATGGAGCCGACGACGAGATTGAGTTTGGCCATGGAATGGATCCTGAGTTCAGACAAAGAAACGGAAAGCCGAATTCTACCGCCAAAGGGTGTGGATAAATATGGATAAAGCTTGGGGATAATGGATCCTCTTTTCTTTTCCTATATAAGGCAGGATCCCCCGTTTTTCGTCTGCCCCGGATCTTTTTCCCAGAAATGCCCCAGTCTGATCCCTCCTTTTTCTGCCCGACAGCTACTGCTTTGATACGTTAGGTAACAATGCAGATGCAAATGATTAGCAATTATTGAATCGATTCGATCATTGCTCCTGTAGTAGCATTGCGCTGCTTTATTCGCCTGAGGAACCGGGCAGACCAGCTTGATCGGTCACCAATAATAAGAAACCAGAAACAACTCATTGATATTTGAGACACTTATATGATTGCGCAAAAAAACACCCTGACCGCAGCGATGCGAAAGAGAGGGGCACAGCAACTGCTGCCGCTCTCCTGCCTGCTGGCAAGCCTGCCAGTACTGGCCGAACAACCGAAAGAATTACCAAAAGCCAGCGAAACCATGGTGGTGACAGGTACCGCCATGAAGGTGGAAGTGCCGATGGCCGAGACGCCACGGGCCGTCTCAGTGGTCAATCGTGAGGAGCTGGATCAGCACGCCGTGCTGAAACTGGACGAAGCGCTGCGCTACCGCTCCGGTGTGCTCTCCCAATCCTATGGATCCGACAACGATGCCGACTGGTTCAAGGTGCGTGGCTTCGATGCCGCCTCCTATCTGGATGGCAATCGCCTGTTCAGCACCGGCTACTATGTGTGGACGCCAGAGCCGTTCGGTCTGGAAAGCGTGGAAGTGCTGAAAGGGCCCGCCTCTATCCTCTACGGCGAGGCGCCTCCCGGCGGCGTGATCAATGCCATCAGCAAGCGGCCGACCGCCACCCCGCAGGGGCAGCTGGATCTGCAGATGGGCAGCCGGGATCTTCGCCAGATCGGGGTGGATGTCTCGGATGCATTGACCGACAACAGTCGCTACCGTCTGGTCGCCCTCTATAGCGAGCGTGACGGCGTGCTGAACGATACTTATAACGATAGGGTTTATCTGGCGCCAAGCGTCACCCTGGATATATCGGATCGTACCAGCCTGACCCTGCTGGCCAGTTTCAAGCATGACGAAGGTGTGCCGACCAACGGCTTCTTCCCTGTCTATGGCACTCTCAATACCAGCGGTGGCCAGATCGATCCCTCCACCAACCTGAGCCAGCCGGATTACGATCGCAATCGCAACACCCAGATCTCCGCCGGTTACGAGCTGGCCCACCAGCTCAACCAGACCTGGGAGTTCAAGCAGAACGTCCGCTTCAACTACAACGATCTGCTGCTGCGCCAGACCTATATTTTCCCGACCTATGAAGGCACGACCGCCTACCGTGGGCTTGTCTACCGGGATGGCGATACCAAGAGCGCCACCATGGATAACCAGATGGTGGGTTACTGGAACACGGACAGCACGGAGCAGACCTTGCTGCTGGGGCTGGATCTGCAGCGTCATGTCAACGAAGGTCAGGAAGCCGACAACTTCGGCATGGGTTCCATCAATACCATGAACCCGGATTACAGTGGCTTCCCCGGTTTTGACGAATCCACCACCACCCACCAGAAGAGCACCAAGGGCCAGAGCGGCCTCTATGCCCAGCACCAGATCCGCTGGGACGATCGCTGGTTGCTGACCGGTGGTGGCCGCTTCGACTATGTGGAGACCCACAACATCAGCGAAGCCAAGAGCAAGGAGGAGAAACAGTACGATCACGAGCTATCCCTCTCCGGCAGCCTGATGTATCTGGCCGACAACGGTCTCTCTCCTTATATTGCCTACGCCGAGTCGTTCGAGGTGTTGCCCGGGATAGATCCCAATACCCAGAACTCCTACAAGCCGCTCAAGGGCACCCTGTATGAGACTGGCGTCAAGTACGCCCCCAGCTTCCTAGACGGTTACATCAATCTGGCCCTGTTCGATCTGGAGCAGACCAACTCGCTCGTCTCTACAGGATCCGGTCAGCAGACCCAGGCCGGCGAAGTGACCTCCCAGGGTGTCGAGCTGGAAGGCAGCGTGCAGGCCACAGAGGCGCTGCGTCTCACCGCTGCTTATACCTACACGGATGCCAAGACCAACGACACCGGCAAGGGTGATCGCCGTGCCAGCCTGATCCCGCGCCATATCGCCTCCTTCTGGGGCAACTACAAGGTGCAGCAGGGAGTTGCTTCCGGTCTGGAACTGGGCACCGGCGTACGTTATGTCGGCTCCAGTGTCGGCATAGGCGCCGTGGATGCCAGCTACAACCCCATCTATGGTTCGGCCCAGGTACCGGCCCATACCGTATGGGATGCGATGATCGGGTATGACTTTGCCAAGAACTGGCGAGCCCAGCTCAACGTCAACAACCTGCTGGGTGAAACCTACGTGGCCAGCTGTGACTACTACTGCTACTACGGCGAGCCGCGCAGCGTGGTGGGCAGCATCAACTACCGCTGGTAACAGAGGTCGGGCGGGAGTTGTGACTCCCGCCCTTTTTCCCCCGCATACAGGCCCGTCATGGAACTCTTGTCTCTGGTTTACCGCCAATATCGTTGGCCCTTCATCGCCATTACTCTGCTCAGCCTGCTTAGCGCAGTGAGCGGGATCGGCGTCATTGCCTTTATCAATCAATCTCTTGTCGAATCCGTCGGCGATCCGCTGCCGGTACTTGGCCAACTGCTTGGCCTGATCCTGTTGCTGCTGGTGATCACACTAGGATCTCAATTGGCCCTGACCACACTCGGTCATCATTTCGTCTACCGGTTGCGGGGCCGTCTGCTCAAGCAACTGTTGGATACCGATGTCGCCCGCATTCGCCAGCTTGGCCAGGGGCCGCTCTTGGCATCCCTCTCCAGCGACATAGGCCAGATCACCATCGCCTTCGTGCGCCTGCCCGAGCTGGTGCAGGGGCTGGTGCTCACTGTTGGTTCGGCCCTCTATCTCGGCTGGCTGTCACCGGCCCTGCTCGGCGTCACAGCACTCTGGGTCACCGTCACCATGGTGGTGGGCTGGCTGCTGGTGAACCGTGTTTATCGCCATCTATCCCACATGCGTCAGGCGGAGGATCGCCTTTATCAGAACTATCAGGCCATCATAGCCGGCAGCAAAGAGCTGGCGCTCAATCGCGAGCGGGCCCATTTCGTCTACCACCAGCTCTATGAGCAGAACGCCCGTGACTATCGCCAGCAGATCATCCGTGCCGACACCTATCACCTGAGCGCGGTGAACTGGTCGAATATCATGATGCTGGGAGCCATAGGCCTGGTCTTCTTCCTGGCCAATGGCCTCGGCTGGGCCAACACCAATGTGGCCGCCACCTTTGCCCTGACCCTGCTGTTCCTGCGCACTCCGCTGTTGCAGGGGATTGGCGCCTTGCCGACCCTGCTTTCCGCCCAGGTGGCGTTCGACAAGATAGCCGCACTGGCGCTGGCCGAGCCGGATCCCGACTTCCCGCTGCCACCGGCACCCCACACCTGGCAACGCATCCAGCTGGAGCAGGTGAGCTTTCACTATCAGGGGGAGGGTGGCTTCGCGGTGGGCCCCATCAACCTCACCATAGAGAAGGGGGAGCAGGTCTTCATCATAGGTGGCAACGGCTCCGGCAAGTCGACCCTGGCCATGCTGCTGACCGGTCTCTATCAGCCTGTGTCGGGCCGGATCCTGCTGGATGGTGAACCCATAACGGATCGCAACGCCTATCTGGCGCTCTTCTCCGCCATCTTCACCGACTATCACCTGTTCCAGCATCTGCTGGGGCCTGAGCCCAAGGCCGAGCTGGTCACCGAGTGGCTGGATCGGTTGCAGATGGGCAGCAAGCTCGCCATAGAGGACAACTTTATCGCCGATATCGATCTCTCCCAGGGGCAGCGCAAGCGGGTCGCCCTGCTGCTGGCACTGGCTGAGCAGCGCGAGGTGATGCTGTTTGATGAATGGGCCGCGGATCAGGATCCCCAGTTCCGCCGCATCTTCTATCAGCTGCTGCTGCCGCGCCTCAAGGCGATGGGCAAGACGGTGATTGCCATCAGTCACGACGATCACTACTTCTCCCTGGCCGACCGCTTGCTGGAGATGCGTCAGGGCCAGCTCACCGAACTGACCGGTGAACGGCGCGAGCAGGTCAGCCGGGATGCCGTCGCCCATCTGGATTGCGAGGTGCCGGCTTGATACCGGCGCCAATGAGACTGGCATCAGGCCAGCACAGGAACAGCTTATGTTTGAGATGAAAGCCGCCAGCTTCGCGGTAAACGACCGCAAGCTGCTGCACCCAACGGACCTGCGTTTCGAGCAGGGCCAGGTCTATGGCCTCATAGGCCACAACGGCTCGGGCAAATCCACCCTGCTCAAGCTGCTGGCGCGCCAGCAGCTCCTGAGTGAGGGCGAGATCCTGTTCGATGGCAAACCGCTGACCGATTGGGGCAACCGGGAGTTCGCCCGTCAGGTGGCCTATCTGCCCCAGCATCTGCCGAGCGCCGAGAACCTGCTCGGCCGGGAACTGGTGGAGATGGGGCGCTATCCCTGGCGCGGCCTGCTGGGCCGGATGGGAGCAGAGGATCAGCGTCAGGTCGACAGGGCCATTGCTCTCACCCATACCGAAGGTTTTGCCGATCGGCTGGTGGATACTCTTTCCGGTGGTGAGCGGGGCAGGGTCTGGCTGGCCATGCTGCTGGCCCAGGAGAGCCGCTTCATCCTGCTCGACGAGCCGTTGGCCGCGCTGGACGTGGCCCATCAGGTGGAGGTGCTGACTTTGGTCAGGCAGCTCAGCCGTCAGCTCAACCTCGGCGTCATCATAGTCATTCACGACATCAACATGGCCTCCCGCTTCTGCGATCGGCTGGTGGCGCTGCACTCGGGTCGTCTGCTTACCCATGGCGAGCCAGAGCGGATCATGACCAGCGAGACCCTGCACGCCATCTATGGCATATCTATGGAGGTCATTCGTCACCCGGCCCATGACCACGCCATCGCCATCGTTTAGATAAGGCTTGTTATCCCGATGAGTTTATTTGTACCCATATCACTGCAGACTGGCGAGACTCTGCACTCCATTTACCATGGCATTCCGATGGAGGTCATGCGCCACCCGGCCCATGCCCATGCCATCGCCATCATCTAGCCGGGACAGCTATCTTGATATCTTCATTGAAAAGGGCCGGCTGGCTGCTCTGCCTGCTGGCGCCATTGGGATTGCAGGCCAGTCCGGCGAGCCAGAGTGCCGCCACCGATACCGCTCGGCCGAGTGAGCACACACAGGTACCACGGATTGCCACCGTCGACTGGACCATAGCCGAAACCCTGCTGGCGCTGGGGGTGACCCCGCTGGCGGTGGGGGATGTCAGCGCCTACCGCGCCTGGGTCGGCGAGCCGCTGCTGCCGGCCGATGTGGTGGATATAGGCCTGCGGGCTCAGCCCAATCGCGAGCTGCTGGCCGAGTTGAAACCCGATCGCATCCTCATCTCCCCGCTGGCGGCGCCGCTGGCACCGACCCTGTCCCGCATCGCCCCCGTGCAGTCCATCGCCCTCTATGATCCACAAACTGATCTGTGGCAGCGGCTCCATGAGGCGACCCTGACCATAGCGGCGCTGGTGAACAAAACGGCCGAGGCGAACGTGCTGCTGACAGATTTGAATCGGGATCTCGAGCAGATGAAACAGACCCTGCCGGCGGAGCTGCCGCCCCTGCTGGTGGTGCAGTTCATCGATGAGCGCCATGTGCGGGTGTTCGGCCGCCACAGCCTGTTCGAGGCCGTGATGCTGCGACTCGGCCTGCGCAACGCCTGGCAGGGGGAGACCAATGCCTGGGGTTTCTCGGTGGCCAGTCTAGAGCAGTTTTTATCCATACCGGAGGCCAGGTTGGTGGTAGTGGATCCCATTCCGGTCGGGGTGAGCGAACGGCTGCAGGAGCCCGGTCTCTGGCAGCATTTGCCGCTGGTGCAACAGGCTCCGGTATTGCATCTGCCCGCAGTCTGGAGCTTCGGTGGCGTGCTCGCCGCCCGTCGCTTCGCCACCTTGCTCAGCGAGGCATTGCAGAAGGATGCCAGGGGAGATCGCCAATGAAACATATATTTCCATCCCCGTTGCAGCGACCGACTTTGATCCTGCTGGGGCTGACCCTTTCGCTCGCTTGCTGGGAGCTGGCCCGCCAGTTGCCGGGCGCGCTCTGGTGGCAGACCCTCTTTGCGCCCAATCTGGATGATGCCCGTCAAGCCGTGGTCCATTTCAGCTGGTTGCCCCGCTTGACGGTGACCCTGCTGGCCGGGGCCGCCCTCGGTCTGGCTGGCACCCTGATGCAGCAGGTGCTGCGCAACCCGCTCGCCTCGCCGACCACCTTGGGGGTGGCCTCCGGCGCCCAGCTGGCATTGATGATGGTGACCCTGTTTGCCCCCTCCTGGTTGCTGCTGGGGCGTGAGTGGATCGCCATGACCGGTGGCAGCCTCGCCATGGCGCTGGTGTTTGCCCTGGCCTGGCGCCGTCAGCTCAATCCCGTTGTCATCGTCTTCGCGGGGCTGGTGATCAACCTCTATCTGGCGGCCATCAGCATGGGGCTGTTGCTGTTTTTTCAGGAGGAGTTGAAAGGCTTGCTGGTGTGGGGCAGCGGTTCTCTGGCTCAGAACAGCTGGAACGGTGTGAGCTACCTGCTGCCACGGCTGCTGGTGGCGGGGGGGCTGGCGGCTGCGCTGGTGCGCCCGCTGGCTGTGCTTGAACTGGATGATGCCAGTGCCCGCAGTCTGGGGGTCTCCCTCCAACACTTGCGACTGGCGGGGCTTGGCTTGGCGGTATTTGTCACCGCCTGCGTAGTGAGCGTGGTGGGGCTGATCGGTTTTATCGGGTTGGCCGCACCGGCCATGGTGCGGCTGCTGGGGATCCGCCAGCTCGGTCTGCGGCTGCTGTGGGCGCCTGTTCTGGGGGCTCTGCTGTTGGCGGCCACCGATCTGTTGCTGCAATCCGTCAGTCGATTCTGGCCCATGCTGATCCCGACCGGTGCCATGACGGCTCTGTTGGGGGCGCCGCTCTTGCTCTGGCTGATCCCGCGACTTTCCTTGAAGTCGGGCACACCCAAAGCGAGTACCGGTTTGCTGGTAGCACGACATCCTGCCCCGACTCGCCTGATCACCTTGCTGCTGCTCGGCTTGGGGCTTGCCATCATAGGCTCTCTGCTGTTCGGTCAGGGAATGCACGGCTGGAGCTGGCCAAGCTGGCTCAGGTGGCAGGCCCAGCTGGAGTGGCGGCTGCCGCGCACTCTGGCGGCGGGGGCTGCCGGGATCTTGCTGGCGCTGGCGGGCACCCTGCTGCAGCGGGTCAGCAACAACCCCATGGCGAGTCCGGAACTGCTGGGGGTGAGTGGCGGCACCTTCATGGGAGTGATAGCGACGGCACTGCTGTTGCCTGCCTTGCCATTGCCCATGATGCTGCTTGGGGGCTTGGTCGGGGCTTTCGGTTGCCTCTTGCTGCTGGTGCTGGTCAACCGCAAGCATGGTTTCCAGCCGGAGCGGATCCTGCTGTCCGGCATCGCCATCACGGCGCTGTTCGAACCATTGCAGGCCATAGCGCTGGCCAACGGCGACATGCGAGTGCAGCAACTGCTCTCCTGGATGTCCGGCTCCACCTATTACGTCACCCTGCCGGTGGCTTATGGACTGGTGGTACTGGCGGTATTGATGCTGGCAGCCTGCCTGCTCATCAGCCGCTGGCTCGATCTGTTGCCCATGGGACCGGCACTGGCGACCGCATTGGGGATTCGCCTCAACCGTGCCCAGCTCGCCATACTGCTGCTGGTGGCCGTGCTCACCGCCAGCGCCACCCTGGTGGTGGGGCCGCTCTCCTTCGTTGGTCTGCTGGCCCCGCACATGGCCAAGCTGATGGGACTGGTACGGGCGCGCTGGCATCTGCTCGGTGCCGCCGCTTCCGGCGCCCTGCTGATGGTGTCGGCGGACTGGATCGGCCAGCAGATCCTGTTCCCGCAGGACGTGCCGGTCGGGCTGGTCTCCACCCTGTTAGGGGGCGCTTACTTCATGTGGTGCCTGCGCCGCCTCTAGGTGTGTGGATGACACATGCACAAAAAAAGAGCCCGGGATAATCCCGGGCTCTTTTTTTCAAGGCTAGCGCCGACTCATGTGCCGAGGCAGACAGCCAACTCAGAATGCCAGTGAGGTGGACAAAAGGAAGGTACGTGGAGAACCCAGTCCGCCGGACAGCCCGCTGCCATCGCCACCGCTCCAGGAGCCGAGCCAGTAGGCATGATTGGTGAGGTTTTGCACCGAGGCTCGCACCGTCACCTCCTTGGTGGCAATGTTGGTGGTGTAGCGGGCCCCCAGGTCGAAGGTGGTGTAGGGGGAGAGCGACATGCGGTTGTCATCGGTGACATAGCGCTTGCCGACAAACTGGGTATTGCCGGTCAGCGTGAGCCCGGGCAGGGCGGCGAGGTCGTATTCCAGCCCCAGCTTGGCCATCACTTTGGGCACCCCGGTCGCCTGGTTGCCTTCATTGGCCTTGTTGAGGGCCTTGGTCAGTTCGGCCTGGGTATAGGAGGCTCCCCCCAGCAGGCGCAGTTCCGGAGTCAGCTCGCCAAACAGATCCCACTCAATCCCCCGGTTGCGCTGTTCACCGTAGACCCCATAGACATTGCTGACCGGATCCGTGTAGGCACTTGGTTTGGCTATCTGGAACAGGCTCACTGTATGGGCGAACTGACCCAGATCCAGCTTGGCGCCGACCTCATACTGCTTGGTCTGGTAGGGCTTCATGATTTCACCCGCATTGCTGGCCGTGGTGGGCGCCGTGCCCCCCTGGCCCAGTCCCTCTATGTAGTTGGTGTAGAGGGAGAGGTCATCCCGTACCTTGACCAGAATGGCGGTGGCTGGCGAGAGCCGGCTCTCGTCATAGTGGGAGGTCTGCGCGCCGCTGGCGCCATAGTTGGTGCTCTCCACCATCTGGTGTCTGGCGCCGACTGTCCACTGCAGGTCCCCGTCCAGGAAGGAGAGGGTGTCCACCAGGGCGACACTTTCCAGCTTGGCGTCGCTGCTGGACGTCACTGCGCCAAAACCGCTCTGATCGGGGGCCGAGCCAAAATCGAGGTGGTCATAGTTGGTGATTGTGTGGTTGGGATACATGCGATCCTTGAAGCTGAGCTCCGAGGTGTAGTGCGTGGCAGCCAGTGACCAGGCGTGATCGACAGGGCCCGTGCCGAGGTTGCCCCGCAGACCGGCTTCGCCCGAGCGTTGGGTGCCGTCCCGTTCGGAGCGAATGGCCATGGCGTTGATGTCCCCCGCATTGTTGAGCAGGGTATTGCGGGTGATCAGGGCTCTGTATCCCCCCTCTCGCTGGCCCCATGCGGCAAAGGCCGTCAGCGAGTCGGTCAGGTCGTACTCCCCCCGCAATACGGCTGCCCTGGTGTCATTGATGGTGTAGGCCCAGGCCGGAGCCAGTGAATAGTCGCCCTTTTTGGCTGTGGGCAGCTGGGTGACAGTGCTGGCGATGGAGAAGATGCTGAAGTAGTTGACCCCATCCACCTCTTCATGTTGCCGATAGAGATCGAGGGAGGCGCGGGCCCGCTCGTTGCGCCAGTCAAAGCCAATGGAAGTCAGCTCCATCTTGTGCTGCTGGTCATTGACCGGGGTGTCACCATCGCGGTAGACGCCATTGAAGCGCACCCCCCACTGTTTTTCTTCACCAAAGCGGCGACCCAGATCCAGATGCACGCCGCCGAGCCCGTCTGATTCATAGGTGGCGGTCACCTTGGCCAGAGGATCCTTGCCGGCGCGTTTGGGCACTATGTTGATGCTGCCCCCCACGCTGCCGTCTGGCGGCATGCCGTTGAGCAGCACGGACGGGCCCTTGAGCACGTCGACCCGCTCGGCCATCTCGGTCGAACTGCGCATGTTGGGCGCCATGCCGATCAAACCGTTGAAGGTCATGTCACTGGCCGTGGTGCTGAAGCCACGCATGTAGAAGGTCTCGAAGACGCTGCGTTTGCTCGGCACATAGATGGATGCATTGGTGGCACCGGCGAGGGAGCCGATATCCTGTGCCTGCTCGTTCTCTATGTACTCTTCTGTGTAGCTGACGGTGTTGAACGGGGTATCCATGAAGTGCTTGTTGCCAAGCAATCCGACCCGACTGTCAGAGGCCACCTGGCCACCGGCATAGGTCTGACGCCCTTGCACCACCATGACCTCATCGGCACTGACCCCGGCTTGCCGGCGAACCTTGTAGCGTCCTTCTCCCGCAGGCTCGGCCACCAGATCGTGACCACTCAGCAAGAGGGCCAGACCCTGGGGGGGACTGTATTGGCCTGCCAGCCCGGGGCTGGTCATCCCTTGCAGGGTTTTATCATCGAGCTCCAGGCTGATACCTGTCTCGGACGAGAAGGTCTTGAGCGCCTGGGCCAGAGAGCCAGCCGGGATACTGAGGCTTTTTGTGGTCGTGACCGACTGCTCCGGGGATTGTGCCTGTGCGGATGGGGCCAGGCCGAGCAGCAGTGTGCCACTGACACCGGCCAGAATGGCCAGACGTGCGGCCACGCCCAGCTTGTTCAAGGAAAAGCGGGAAACGGTTTGTGCCAGAGGGGGATGGGCGAGCGCAGCAGGATGCAACAGATGGGGCTTTAACATTCAGGATTCCTTTCTATTCGAGGAGGTGATTGATTGTCTCCTTCAGTTTTCCGAACGAGACTTCACAACCCTCAAATAAAAATGAATATCATTTGTATCTTTGTGGCCCGGCAGCATAACGGCCAGTGATTCAGCCGCGACAGCCGGGCAAACAACGTGATCCTGTCAGCTGCGGTAGCCCGTCATCACTTCATCGGCAATGCGGGTCAGACAGGTCACGCTGGCCGTGCAGAGATACCAGGTTTCCGGGTCGACAAAGATGACCTTGCCACTTTTCCACGCCTTGGTCTGGCGCAGCAGGGGGTTATCCAGGCTCTGGGCATTGAGTGCCGCCCGCCGCTCCATCACGGCTGTCCTGTCGATCACATAGAGGATGTCCGGATCCGCCTGCTGGATGAACTCGTTGGAGATGGGCTGCCCATGGGTGCCTGTTTCCCTGTCAGGACCCGCCGGCTGAACCCCAAGGGTATCGAAGATGAAGCCATACCGTGAGTGTGTGCCGAAGGAGGTAAAGGCACCGTTATTGTGCAGCACTATCAAGGCCTTTTCCGGTCGGTTCCGGGTCACTTCACGCACCTGGGCTATTTTGTCGTCTATCTGCTGAACCTTTTCGCGCGCGAGATCCTCTTTACCCAGTATCTTTCCGAGGGTGAGCAGGTGAGCCTTGGCGGTTTCCAGTACATGCCCCTGGTGATTGGTCATGTCGATGTCGTAGTGCAGGGTCGGCGCTATCCGGCTCAGCTCCTGATAACTCTGGGCTTGCAGGGGGGAGATCAGGATGAGATCCGGCTTGAGTTTGTGCAGTCGCTCCAGGTTGGGTTGTATGGTGGTGCCCACATCCATGACGTTGGGATCGTCTTTGTATTTGCTGAGGAAGTGAGCCACATAGTCTTTGGCGATGCCCGCCACGGGGGCGCCAAGCTGATCCAGGGAGTCCAGTTCACTCATGTCGAAGGCCACCACCCGCTCCGGGCGGTGGGTTATCCGAGTCGTACCCAGCTGGTGTTCGACAGTGACAATGGGATCGTTTGCCGAGGGTGTCTGTGCCGCCGATCCTGATGAGGCGTCATCACACCCCATCAGGCCAGCGGCCGCCACCAGCAATATTCCGTGCACTGCATGTGCCTTGTTCATCCTCATAGCGATTCTCCTGACAGGGATGGGTTGAAGTAGTTGCAGACGAAGCCGTTTTGACTCGGCAGTATCTCGAAGTCCAGTTCATAGAGGTCTTGCAGACAGGCACGGGTGACCACCTGGCCGACCGGGCCGCTGTGGGCGATGGCGCCTGCTTTCATCGCGACTATGTGGTCGGAATAGTTGGCGGCAAAGTTGATGTCGTGTACCACCAGAATGACGGTGCGGCCCTGTTCATCACAGAGGCGCCGTATGGCCTGCATGATGTTGACCGCATGCTTCATGTCCAGATTGTTGAGGGGTTCATCCAGCAACAGGCAGTCGGTCTGCTGGGCAATGGTCATGGCCAGAAACGCCATCTGTCGCTGGCCGCCGCTGAGCTCATCCAGATAGGCCTTGCGCAGCGGCGCAAGGGCCAGAAAATCAATGGCGTCATCGATTGCCAGCCGGTCCTGGCGGGTGAGAGCACCCTGGCTGTAGGGGAAGCGCCCGAAAGAGACCAGCTCGTCAACGGTCAGGCGCAGCCCGACGTCCGGTGACTGGCGCAGGGTCGCGACCCGTCTGGCATAGTCGCGGGTGGGGATCTGCTCGATATTGATCCCGTCCATCAGAATTCTGCCCCGGCTGACGGTGAGCAGCCGGGCAATCGACATCAGCAGCGTGCTCTTGCCTGCGCCATTGGGCCCGATCAGCGAGGTGACCTGACCGGCGGGAAAGGTCAGGGTGACATCGCGCAGCACTGGCTTGTCACCGTAAGTCTTGTGAACATGCTCCAGGGTGATCATGGGGTGCCTTTCGTTTTGACCATGAGGGCGAGAAAGTAGGTGCCACACACCAGGTTGATGAGGATGCTGACCGTGGTGCGGTAGTTGAACAGCTGCTCCACCAGAAACTGGGCGACGATAAAAATGGCGATGGCAATGGCGCAGCCCAGCGGCAGGGTGACCCTGTGGCGGAAGGTGCGTGCCAGCGCATAGGTGATATTGGCCACGAATACCCCCATGAAGGCCGTTGGGCCTACCAGGCTGGTGGAGACGGCCACCAGCACGGCGATCAAGGCCAGTTGCAGCCGCACTGTGTGCCGGTAATCCACCCCCAGCGAGATTGCCTGGTCACGGCCCAAGGAGAGCACATCCAGCACCGCCAGCCGTCGGCGGGTCATGATGCTGACCAGGGTGATCAAGGCGGCGCCGAACAGCAGTTGTCCGGGCTGTACCCGGTTGAAGGTGGCGTAGCTGAAGCCCTGCAGGATGGAGAACTCACCCGGGCTGGTCTTGAGCTGGATGAACTGGGTAAAGGTGCCGAGCACCATGGTCAGTACCAGGCCCGCCAGCAGCAGCTGATAGAGGTTGGTCTGCCCCTCCCTGAACAGCCAGCGATGGACTATCCAGGAGTAGCCCAGCATGAACAGCAGTGACAGCAGCACGTTTTCCTGACGGTCCAGCAGGATCAGGCTCTGGCTGCCCAGCGTCAGTACCAGTAAGGCTTGCAGCAGCAGATAGACAGCCTCGTAGCCCATGATGGCGGGAGTCAGGAGCCGGTTGCCCGCCAGCGTCTGGAACGTCACAGCCGATAGCGCGATACAGATGCCCGCCAGTCCGATGGCGGCAAGACGCATCAACCTTTGGGGGATCACATAGTCGAAGTCCAGATCCGACCCCACCAGCAGAAACAGCAAGGCCAGCACTATCACCAGCGCCCAGATGCCATAAGGGATCAACAGGTGCTTCATGCGCGTCTCCACAGGATCATCGACAGGAACAGCACGCCCCCCACGCTGCCTGCGGTCAAGCCTATCGGCACCTCGAAGGGGTAGATCAGCAGACGGCCGAGAATGTCGCACGCCAGTAGCAGCAGGGCGCCGCTCATGGCGACGATGGGCAGGGTTTTCTTCAGGTGCTCACCATAATGCATGGCCACCAGGTTGGGGATGACCAGACCGACGAAGGGGATGGCCCCCACCGTGATGACGGTGGCGGCTACCGTGACCGCCACCAGCACCAATCCCAATGCCGCCGTTGCCGAATAACGCAGTCCCAGGCTGGTGGCCGCCTCTTCCCCCATGCCCAGCACTGTGAAGCGATGGGCATAGAGATAAGTGAGCACGGTAATGGGCAGGATCAGGTAGATGATCTCGTAATTGCCCTCGACCACCTTGGAGAAATCCCCCAGCAGCCAGCCCTGTATGCTTTGCAATATGTTGTGCCGATAGGCATAGAACTCGGCGATGGCGCTGAGCACGCTGCCATACATGAGGCCAATCACGGGGATCAGCACAGTATTTTTGAACTGAATGCGTCGTATGATGGCGATGAACAGCAGGCTGGACAGAAAGCAGAACGCCAGCGCCACCAGCATCCGCCCCGTGGTGCCGGTTGAGGGGAGCTGGGTCAGTGCAATCAGGATGCCGAGTTTGGCGGCATCCAGCCCACCCGAGGTGGCCGGTTCCACAAACTTGTTTTGCACTATCTGCTGCAATATGACCCCGGACACCGACAAGCCGGCCCCGGTGAGCAGGAGTGCCGCCAGTCGGGGCAACCGGCTGGCGGTGAGGGTCAGCCAGCTGTCGCCCGAGAAGGACCAGAGCGCCGCCAGGGATATCTGTTTGACCCCGACCAGCAGGGAGAGGCCACTGAGCAGGATCAAGAGGGTGGGCAGTACCGCTGGTCTCAAGAGGTGGCCTCGTCACGGACGGCGCGGGTGATGCGCCATCCCTTGGCGGCTTGCCGTTGTGCCAGGAAATTGGCATAGGGGCCGGACTGGCGGCTGAGTTCGGCATGGGTACCCTGTTCGCGTACCTTGCCCTCTTCCAGTACCAGTATCTGGTCTGCCATCTCGACCGTCGACAGCTGGTGGGCGATGACAATCAGGGTTCGTTTCCCTCGCAGACGCGCCAGCGCTTCGGCGATGGCGGCCTGGTTCTCCGCATCCAGGGCTGCCGTGGCCTCGTCGACCAGCAGTATGGGGGCATCCTTGATCAGGGCCCGGGCGATGGATATACGTTGCCGCTCACCGCCAGAGAGGCGGGCACCCCCTTCACCCACCTGAGTTGCCAGACCCTGGGGCAGGCGCTCCAGGATCTCGCTCACCCCGGCTTGCCTTGCCGCGATCAACACCTCTTCATCGCTGGCGTTCGGTTTGCCGATGCGGATGTTGTCGGCAATCGATCCCTGGAACAGATAGGCATCCTGGAAAATCTGGCTGATCTGGCTGGCCAGTACGTCGCTGGTTATCTCCCTGACATCCACGCCACCCACCTTGACCTCTCCCTGGCTGACATCGAAAAAGCGTGCAATCAGCCTCAGCAAGGTGGTTTTCCCCGAGCCGGATGCCCCGACCAGTGCCGTCATGCTGCCTGGTTCGACTCTCAAGCTGACGTCACTGAGCACGGAGGATTGATTTGCGGCATACCGGAAACTGACGTTGCACAGCTCGACCGAGGCATCGGTCGGGATGCGTGGTGAATGCGGGGCCGACTGGGGAGCTTGCGCAAAGATGTCTCGCAAGGCATCCAGCTGTCCACGGACGCTGCGCAGGATATCGCTGTAACTGGCCACATCGAGCAAGGGATCGATGAAACGGTTTATCAGCACCAGAGCCACCAGGGCGGCAATCAGCCCCTCTTTGTCCACGCCAGCACCTGCATTTCCCTGCAACCACAGGGTCGCGGCGATCAGCAGGGCGGCAAAGCCGGCTTGCACCGCCCAGAGATTGAGTCCGGATGAGAGTGCGGTGAGCTGGATAAGCTTTTTGGCGGATTGCTGTTGCTGCGAGATGGCCTGCTTGAGGAAGCGGGTACCGCCGCGCTCGCCATTGAAGGCTCGCAGCACGGATTGTGCCTGCGCGAATTCGACCATGCGCTGGCTGGTGGAGGCGGCATTGTGGTGGAACTTCAGGTCAGCCGCTTGATTGAGGCGGCCAGTGAACCAGAACACCCCCACCATGAGCGGCAGGGCGACCAGCGCCACCAGCCCCAGGGTCAGGTTGATGGCAAACAGGGCCGCCAGCACTACCAGGGGTATGAGGGAGCCGGTCAGCAGCGGGGTAAACACATGGGCCGGGAGCTGGGCGATTTCCATCATCCCCTGTGATGCCGCGTGATTGAGCCGGGCTGTGTTGGCAGGGGTAAACCAGCCGATGGGCAGGCTGCCGACGTGCTCGCCCAGCTGATGGCGACCCGTCTGGAGAACGGCAATGCCGACCGCTATCCCCGCCTTTTCCACCTTGCGCCTGAGGTACCAGCAGAGCACCACCCCCAGCAGCTGGACGAACAGCCAGCTGGCTGCGCTGTTCACCTCTCCCTGCAACAAGTGCCTGAGCACAGGGATCAGGGTGACTATGGTGAGGCCGCAACAGAGGCTGTAGATCACTGCCAGCCAGCCATAGCGACGCAATATTGCAGTGTCATCGTCCAGCAGACGAACAAAGGTCTTCAGCATTGGGGGATCGCCTCTTCATGCTCAGGGGATTGTCTTTTCTCTACGGGAATGGCCTTGTCATAGCGGCCCTGGGCCCACAAGCGGGCATAACGGCCATTGAGTGCCAGCAGTTCGTCGTGCCTGCCCTGTTCGCAGAGGGTACCGTTGTCGATCACCAGGATTTGATCGGCGTTCATGACGGTGTCGAGTCTGTGTGCGATGACGACCAGGGTACGGCCATGGGCAAAGGCCGAGAGTGCCTGTTGCAGCTTTACCTCGTTGTCGGCATCGGCCGCCGCCGTGGCTTCGTCAAGCACCAGCACCGGCGGGTCGAGCAGCAGGGCTCGGGCTATGCTCACCCGTTGCAGTTCCCCACCGGAGAGCTGCGCATCCTCTCCGACCACTGAGTCGTATCCATGCGGCAGCGCCAGAATGCGATCGTGGATATTGGCGAGCCGTGCGACGGCTTCAACCTCTGCCCGGGTGGCGTTCGGACGACCCAGCGCTATGTTGTCGTGCAGACTGGCGTGAATGAGGCGCACATCCTGCAAGACAAAGCCGATGTGTCGATAGAGCCGGGCGCTGTCCATTTGTCTGAGATCGACCCCGCCAAGGGTGATCCTCCCTGCATCCGGATCGAAGAAGCGCAGCAGCAGGCGTGCCAGCGTGGATTTCCCCGAACCGGATGCCCCGACAATGGCGGTGACGGTGCCAGGCTGCAGGGTGAAATTGATGTCGGTCAGCACCTGTACCTGATCGTCATAGCCGTAGCTCAGTTGCTCGACCCGGATCTCCCCGTTTGCAGGCTGCTGGGAGTCGGCCGCAGCAGTGGTGTCCAGCACGGGAGTCTGCAGCAAGGCATGCACCCGCTGGGCAGCGCCGGTCGCATTGTTCAGGTCATGGGTGAGGTAGCTCAATAGCAGCAGGGGGGCGCAAAGCCCTGGGGCCACCAGCACGAATGGCAGCACATCGGCTGGTGCGATCCAGCCGGCACTGACCAGCACGACGCCCCCGGCCAGCACGACACCGAGCACGGAGGCTGGCGCCATGATGGCGTTGGCATTGGCCATGGCGCTGACCAGGGGACGGGTAAACGCCTTGAAGGCATAGGCAAAGGCATCGATGGCTTCGCGGTAGCTGCTGTGGAGCTTGCCCTGAACACCGAATGCCTTCACTACCGGAATGCCGCTGACAAACTCGACCACGGCGTTGTTGATCCGCGCCATGCCGGCACCGAACTGCTGCATGTTGGCGGCGCTGGCGCTGTGCGCCCTGGCTGAGAACAGGAAGAAGAGGGGAAAGGGCAGCAGCGAGATGATGGCCATGCGCCAGTCCATGAAGAACAGGTAGGCAATCGAGATGGCAACGGCACCGGCGCTACGTCCCATGGTCGTGAAGAAATGGGCCGTCAGGCTGTGCAGTGTGCCTATGTCATCTTGCATCGCCTGTTTCACTTCACCCGATGCCCGGGCCGTGAACCAGCCCAGCGGCACTCTGGCCAGGCGGCGGGTCAGCGCCTGGCGCAGATAGCCAGTGATGCGGTTGTCGGCGAGGTGAGCGACCAGATCGCCCGCGGAAATGAGCGTCATGCCCAGAAACAGACTCGCCAGGCTGGCACCGACAATCAGCCAGAGTTCTTCAAGCTCCCACCCAGCACCCTTCTGGTCGAGCACCAGCTGTGCAATCCGGGTGATACCCGCCAGGGGAACCAGTGTCAGCATGGAACCAACGGCGGCGAGCAGGGCGGCAGCCAGCAACCGGCCTCGGATAGGTGAAAGGACTCGGGCAATCGGACCCGCGGCTTTGGAATCAAGGATGAACTCGTCGTCTACCTTCATGAATACTTCTCCACTGTGGGGTGATGGCGGCCATGTCCCACCGTCTCGTTTGCATTGGGCTGACACGTCTCTTGTGGTTTTCCGAACGGGCGGATAAAAACCTCAAATGAATCTTTTTAAGACCAAAGAAAGTTCAGCGTCCCGCGTCTGATTCGCACTGGTGACAGGTCTGCAGGCCAAGGGCTATGTACTTCTCAACGGAAGAGACCGAGACCTGCAGTTCGGTTGCTATGTCCTGGTAGCCCATACCATTGAGTCTCGACAGCAGCAGTGCCTGGCGGATCTTGGGTGGCTTGCGCTGCAACGCCATATCGACCGCGCCCAGGGCTTCGCGCATCAGTGCACGGGTCTCTTCGGAAGGTTCCCTGAGTGCAGGTTGCTGGGTTTGGCGTTCGAGATAGCGGGCTTCCAGACTGCGCCGGCGATAGAGATCGATCAGTTTGCCTTTGGCTATTTGCATCAAATAACGGCGCGATTCGCTGGCCGCGGGAATATGGCCCTTATTGATGAGGTGGAGGTAAATATCGTGAGCCAAATCCGCTGCATCGTACGAATTTCCCAGCTTGCGGCGGAGCAGGCGACAGAGCCATCCATGATTGTCCCGATATAACGTCTGCCACTGTTCCTGCAAGGAGCAAGCTTCCCTCTCCACGGCTCTTTTCTCCCGAATACAGTGTTTTTCTTTTTGATAATGAAAATCTATATGATAATCATTTACAAGATATCCTGTTCGTAGATATCAAGCAATGCTCTTCACTGACTCTGACAGCAGGGGAGCTATCTCAGTGGTTTTTGACAGAAAAACCGGCATAACCCAATGGTCATTATTCACAATTCAGCAAGGAGGCCACTCTTGCCACTATGTTACTCCGAGGTATTGCCCGAAATACCTGTGAGCACTCATGAAGAAAATATCTGGTTGTTGCAACAACAGCATCCGGAGCAAGTCATCAAGCACGTGGAAGTCTGGCGGCTGGATGACAATGTCGATATTTCATTGCTCACTCTGACAATTCAGTCATTAATAACGGCCTTGCCGGATTTGAATTCCCGCTATCTCTTCAGTGATGAAGGAGACCTTTATAAATACAGGGTTGATGGCTGGTATCCCTGTCTGGAATTTATCCGGTTGTCTTCGGGGGACCTCGATGACAACCTTGGCGCCCTTCATACGTCGCCCTGGGATTCTGCCAGCCAGCCGCCGTTCAAAGCATTCATTATCTATGTAGAACAGTATGTTATGTTCGCATTGATGTCTCATCCCATACTGGGGGAGGCGTGTTGTCTGGGCGAGCTGGTGGCCAGGTTGCGTGATGAGTACGGCGCCCTTGCTCCGCATCTGCCTTCTCTGGAAATGACAAAGCTATCGATAAACTCAGGCGTGTTAGTACCTGAAATTACCAATAACCAGACGGAACATACGGAAAGGGACAAGCTGGCGCTTATTTTACTTGATGAGTTTCGTATTGCTTTATCCAGCCCTGAAATGACGCTTAATGATGACTTCTTTGATTTTGGCGGCCACTCATTGCTGGCTACGCGCATTATTGGCAAGTTGCAGAATCGTCATGGTATTGAGTGCCGTTTCAATGATTTTTTTGAGTCGCCTTCTGCGGCTGCCCTCGCTAAAAAAGCAATATTGAATAGCCCGCCTCAGCAAATACCTTCACTTGTTGTTGAAAATACCTGCCAGCAGGCGCCACTCGCGCTGGCACAAGCGTCATTGTGGCGAGCCTATGCTGCCCATGATTTTGGCACCATCTTCAATCTGCCCTTTGCGCTGGATTTTATTGATGAAGTTGATGAAACGGTTTTTTTGCAGGCATTTACAGACCTGATAAAACGCCACCCCAGTTTGCGAACGACTTTCCATGTGCAAGACGGTCAGGTATTCCAGCGTATTATTCCCGTTGAACATCTGGGTCAATATCGGTGGTTCTGGCACAGCGCTGAAAGCGGAGGTGTCTCCCTGGCCAATGAGGCGACCTATCAATTCGATCTCTCCCGTGAGCTGCCGATCCGTATCCGTTTCATTCGGGATGTGGCGACTGGCCGTCAGCACCTCTCATTCCTGGTTCATCACATGGTGGTGGATGAGTGGTCCATCAATCTCATGATGGAGGATCTCGCCAGCGCTTATCTTGCCCGTGCGGCAGATCAGGCGCCGGTATGGGCCACGCCAGCGCTCGATTTTCACGGATTTGCACGGCAGCAGGCAGAGCAGGGCATCAATCCCCGGCACCTGGCGTACTGGACCCGGATGTTGCAAGGTGCTGCCGACGAGCGGCGAAAACAGCGGCTATGTGCTCCGTCCGAGGGCCTGGGTTCTATCGCGGCGCAGTGGCTGGAGCTCAAGCTCGAGCAGGGGAGTCTCGACAGTTTGTATGCCTTCGCCAGAGGCCATGACTCTTCGCTCTTCAATCTGGTGTACACGGCGATTGCAGTATCCCTGCACAAGCTGGATGGCCTGAACGAGATCGTCATAGGGACCTCGGCATCCGGACGTACCGATCCGGCATTCTTTGATACAGTGGGTTACTTCACCACCATGGTGGCGCACAGGGTCGAGTTCGATGAGCAGGAGTCTTTCGGCAGTCTGTTGAGGGCGGTTACGCATACCATCAATGACTCCATGTCCTACGCAGACATCCCGCTGGAGCAGATCCAGCAAGGGCTTGGCATGACGGCGGCAGAGGGTCTCCTGTTCGATGTCTATGTCCAGATTCACGCCAATAATGCCTTGAACGGGCGCTTGCCAACCCCTGCCGGTGAGGGGATCCGCTACCGACAGATTGATCCTGACAAAACGGAGTCCATGTTCGGGTTGCAGTTCGAGATCATGGAGGATGTGCTGGAAGGGGAGCGCAGATTGCGGCTGGTGATCACTTATAGCGCCGAACGCTACAACAGGGATTGGGTCGAGGCCCTTTGCGTTGTGCTGAACCGGCTGTTCGGACTGATGACAAGTACCGGTACGAGTGCATGTCGACTGGCTGATCTGGCACTGCAAAAGGAGGCATAAACAGTGTTCTGCCCCCTGTCAGCCGACAGGGGGCAGAACACAAGGCTAGGAGGTTGAGGTTGGCAGCCCGTAGTGCTGGAAGGTGGAGGTTCGGGGCAGGCGATACTGCTCCCGACCAAGCAACTGATTGATGATATGTGCATTGCGGTTGGGGCCTATGCCCAGATCCGGTGAGCCCACCCCATGCTGAAATATTTCGGCATTCTGAACAAAGATCCGCCCCTGTCCTCTGTCGCAACGACGGGCCGTGAAATCTGGCTGGACTATGCAATCCCCCTGCTCATCAATGGCCAGGACTGTGCCTTTGAGCCGTTCAAACCACGCAGGCCACGCATGGGCATAACCGGTTGCGGCAACGATGGCGTCGGTCTCCAGTGTGCAGTGCTGATCCAGCTGGGTGTGATGGCAGCTCATGCGCAGGGCACCCTGGCCATCCAGTTCTTCCACTCCTTCGATGGTGCAATGTGAGTAGAGCACCAGGCCTGGCGTCTCTCCACCGATGGATCTCTCATAGAGCAGATCAAAAATCTCGCCAATGGTCGAGAAGCTGATGCCTTTGTAGAGCAATCCTTGCTCCGCCACTATCTCCCTGCGCCGCTCTCTGGGAAGAGAGTGGAAGTAGTGCATGTAGGCGGGGGTGAAGCACTCCTGCCCCAGCTTCGAATATTCCATGGGGTGAAAACCGGCCGCCCGGGTGATCCACTGAATGGAGGCACCGGCCCGGACCTGTTCCGGGGTCAAGGCGCTAAAGAGCGCCAATACGCATTCGGCGGCACTCTGTCCCGAGCCAACGACGGTCACCCGCTTGCATTGCAAGAGCTGCTCCCTGGCATGCATGAACCGGGCTGAATGCATGACCAGAGGATGTTGGCATTCTCGAGCCCAGTCGGGCAGCCAGGGGGTGGTGCCTATGCCGATCACCAGATCGCGGCTGCTGTAGCGCTGTACGGCTCCGGTTGCTGATGTGCTGTCGATGAGAAACCTCTCCCTGGTGTCGTCATAGCGGACATCGATGACCTCTTCGCCAAAGTGACAGCTCGTTAGCTGCTGCGCGGCCCAGCGGCAGTAGTGGTCATATTCCCGTCTCGGGATCAGGAAGTGATCGTAGTAATAGAAGGGGTAAAGCCGATCCTGCTGGTGCAGGTAGTTGAGATAACTCAGGGGGTGGGTCGGGTCGGCCAGTGTCACCAGATCGGCCAGGAAGGGCACTTGCAGTGTGGTGCCCGGCAGCAGCAATCCCTCATGCCAGCGAAACGCGGGTTTGCGCTCGAGAAATACCCCCGTCACCTCATTGTGACGGGAGAGCAGGGCTGCCAGCCCAAGATTGAAGGGCCCGATGCCAATACCGGTCAGGTCAACGCTTGTGATATCCATAAAAAACTCCGAGGGAATGACAATGAACCCCAGGGGAGTGCGCTCTCCCCCGAGGCTTGATAGGTCAGGAACCGGGGGACCTGAGCAGGACTTCAACATCCGCTGCATTGCGGCAGCGCAGCAGTTGTCCCGGTGACAGGGTTCTGGAGAAGTGCTCACCCAGGCGTGCCGAGATGATCTTGAGGTGTTGGGGACGCAGCCCCAGGCTGGTGAAGTCGAGCTGACTGCTCATCCCTTCATTCCGGACCTGTCCCAGCACCTCCAGATAGATATCGAGCACGGCGCCGCCATCCGTCGCACCAGCATCCGCTGTGGCTTGTGGTGCCGATCCCCCCTTGTCTGATGAGGTCAACCTGCTGCGTGCTGCGCGCCGATCCGGCTTGCCATTTTGTGTCAGCGGCAGGCTGTCGACCTGGATAAAGCGCGTCGGCACATGGGAGGCTGGCAGGTGTTGCTTTGCATGCTCGCGTAACGAGGTGATGGAGACAGTTTCCCCATGCTTGCCCACATACAGGGCCCCGATACAGAGTTCCCCCTGCTGCTCTGCGCCGTAGTCCACCACCAGTACATGGGCAATGGCAGGGTGCTTGATGAGCTCGATTTCGATATCAGGCAATGAGACGCGCACGCCACGCACCTTGATGTAGCCGTTCACGCGGCTGTCGAACATCAGGGTGCCGTCAGCCCGATAACGGCCCCGATCGCCGGTACGAAACGCCCTTGTCTCCTCACCGGAGCCTGACGCAAGGGTGACAAAGTCCTGCTGTGTCAGCTCGCCATCTTCCAGGTAGCCGAGCGCCAGGTTCACCCCTGTGGTATGGATGCGACCGGCAACCCCGGTCGGGCAGTGTTCTCCCCTTTCATTGAGCAACCAGTAGCCGTTGCCCGGCAAGGGCGTACCGTACGGTATCTTGTCCTGATCCCTGGCGTCGATCTGGTGCCAGATACTCCAGATGGTGGTTTCAGTCGGCCCTCCCAGTGACGTCAGGCGGGCTGACGGCAGCCGCTTGCGAAGTTCGGCTATGATGCCGGGTTTGATGTAATCCCCCCCTTGCGCGATCAGCCGCAGGCTCGCCAGCCCCGTTGCCTGACTGCAGGAGAGCAACATCTCGAGCATGGCCGGCACAGAGCACCAGAGGGTGACGCCATGCTGCTCCACCAGCTGATTCCAGCGCACCGCATCTTTTTCCGCCCCCGTTTCCGGCTGTACCAGAGTGGCGCCAGCGCTCAGGCAACCGAACACATCGAAGACCGACATGTCGTGGTGCAGCGGAGTGACCGAGATGAATACATCGTCAGGGGTGACCTGCCATGCCTTGAGCGTGCTGCCGATGACATTGGCCGTGGCCCTGTTGTTGAGCACCACGCATTTGGGCTTGCCGGTCGTCCCCGAGGTGTAGAGGTAGTAGGCTGGCGCCAGGTGTTGGGAGCGCCCGACCCAAGGGGGGCCGCTGACATTGTCGTGGGGAGACGCCAGCAGCGCCGCTGGTGTGACAGTGGGGTAGTCAGACTCGAGCCCGTCTGCACAGATGATCAGGTCAGGTTGACAGTTCTCCAGCAAGTAGTACAGCCTCTCGGTGGGGGAGCAGCTGTCTATCGGTACCCAGACCACGCCGCTCAGGGCGCAGGCCAGGGTAGCCATGGTGTGCTCCGGGCTGCGGGGCAGACAGATGGCGACGACCTTGCCTGCCGTGATCCCCTCTCTTTCGAACGCCCCCATGATCCGCAAGACGCTGTCGCCGAGAGTGCGATAGCTGATGCGGCGATCCCCCTGTATCAGGGCAATTTTGTCATTGCCGGCATCGAAAAGATGCGCCGCGATGCGCTCGAGGAAGGGGTCCGTGTCTGCCCCTGTCTCGTCACTGTTATGGCGATAGTGGCCCGTATCAATGATGGCGCTGGCATCAATATCAAACAGGCCGGAGGTGACGATATGGCGGCTTGCCTTGTCCAGTGCCGTGAGGATATCGCACACCAGGTCGCTCTCTATTGCCTCCCGGGCATAGTCGATATCCAGTACCAGGGCGCCATCCGCGCGGCTCGAAAAGCGAATGTCCATCGCCACCTGCGGCGTCTGGGTCAGTCCGGCGCACAGGGTCATGGTGCTGCTGCCGGTGGCTGTTGGCCAGGAGAGTCCATTGGTGATGACAATGGGCAGCACCGGGCCTGTACCCCGGGTTTCAAACAGCTGACGGGCAATATCCACCCCGGAGAAGGCCAGATGCTGCAACCCTTCCATCACGTCGTTTTGCAGCTGGTTTGCCCTGTCTACCAAGGTGTCCCTGGCGCCACACCACTCGACGGCGATGAAGCTGGATCGGTTGGCAAGCGGGCCTGAGGGCAGGGGGGCGACCGGAATGGCGACACACAGATCTCCCTCGTCGAGCCAGCGGGACAGCACATCCAGGATCAGGGCCATGATGGTGGTGTTTTTGAAAAAGTGCTGTCGGGAGCCCAGTTTGCAAAGCGGGGTGAAGAGGTCAGGGGGGATGATCAGGCTCTGTCGCTCGTAACGGGCGGTAGGGATCTGATCCAGTGGCTGCTTCCATGGCAGCCGGGGGGGGCCGTCCAGCCCGGCGAGTTTATGCGTCCAATACTGGGCATCAGCCTTGCGCAGCTCAGGGCTCACGGGGGCGTCCTGTGCCGCAGTGATGGAGGGCATGTCGGGCTGATGACCCTCGAACAACTCCAGCATCAGTGCCGCGATCGAGCGCCCGTCGAGGATGAGCGCATCGAAGCGAGTGAAAACAACATGCTGGTCATCCGGCAAATGGAACAGGGTCAAGTTCCAGGGGGCATGCTCGAGACTGAAGAGTGCGTGGGTATAGTGGTTGCGATGCAGCTTGAGCCGTTCTTGCGCCGTGCTGGCAGAGAGGTGGCGCAGGTCGATCTCCTCAAGGTTGATCCTCTCCTCGTCACTGACGTACTGGATTACTCTCTCGGGATCGACAAGGGTGCGCAAACTCTCGTGGCGTTTGACCATGGCGTGCAGTCGCTGCCGCAGCGTGGCCGGATCCAGTCGCCCGCAGTATTCCCGAAACTCCTGCATGGCGACCCCCCCGAGTGGGAACTGGGTGGTGCGACCCAGCAGATAGGCTCGCTGCAATGGTGTCAGAGGTGTTTCCATCAGAGGCTTTTGTGGTGTCAGCGCTTGGTCAAGGGTGGCTGGATTGGTGGCCACTGTGCCAACCTGAGTGACGAAATCGTTGAACAGACGGGTGATCCAGGCTTGCGGCAGTGCATCCAGGCGAATGTCCCAGTTGATCAATATGCCGCCATCAATACGGACAACTTGTGCATCCAGTGCGACCTGAGGTCCCTGGGAGATGACCCAGTTCATGGAGCCAAACACACTGTGAACCCGTTCGGAAAACAGCTCGCCGCCATCCAGATCCAGCGCTGCCGTGAACACCACTGGGGCTAGCTGGGCTGCACCATGGTGGCGGGAGAGATCGCGCATCAGGTTGACACCTGAGTAGCTGCCATGACTGAGTCGTTCGGCCATCTGGCTTGCCAGTTGATGGCAGAGCCCTGCCAGGGTATTGGCAGAGGTCATGTCGACATCAAGGATGGTGAGATTGGCGAACTCCCCGACGATTTGTTCTGTCCCCTCAATCACGGGCTGGCGCCAGAAGAAGGGCAGATTGAGACGAAATGTCGTGTGGCCCGTGGCCATGCCGAGCTGATGGGCAAACAGCCCCAACATCAGGCTGGAAGGCGTCATTCGTCTGTGTCGGGCCAACTGGATCAGGGTTTGACGCTCTTCGGGGGAGATCCATGCACTGAGGCGGTGGCTATCGGGGGATGAAGCAGCATGTGCTGGCGCTGGCAGCGAGGGGGCCGGTGCTATCTGTGACAGCTTGCTGCGCCACCAGGCTCTGTCTTCCATTCTGGCTGCTTGCTGCACGGGATCCCGATTGATTGCATCGCACCAGTCGAAGAAGGCAGGAGGGGTTTGCCGTGGCGAGTCCGGGCATTCATAGAACAGCGCCAGGTCTTCCATCAGCACGCGGAAGCTGGAGGGATCGACCGCTATCATGTCGGTATCGATATGCAGCCTGCATGCATCCTCCCCCAGAATTGATAACGAGAAACGCGCAGCTTGCCCCCGGGCCAGGTCAAGGCGTTGATGTGTCCACTCCTGGCGTTTGCGCCTCAGTGCCTCCGCCCGTTCTGCATCACCCAGCGCCTTGAAGTCATCAACCTCAAGGCGTTGTGATGGCGCCATCTCAGCCACTGTCTGCATGCCGTCATGGGTTATCTGAAGTCGCAGCATGGGGTGTGATCGATACACATGTTCAAGGGCGCGGCCCAAGCGTTGCAGGTCGAGGGTATGGCAATCGAACTCGGCGTAAAGATGCGCAGAAACCTCACCCAGTGATGAGTGATTGCCTCGGCCAATCCAGCAAGCCGCCTGCATGGAAGTCAGTTCTCTCATATCTCGCTCGTAATGTTGACAAGGCCATTCATTTGGTTCTTTATATATTTACGGATGAGAATGGTTTTCATTTCAAGTTTATTTTATTGAGTCAACCTGTATGGGGGGGAAGCAAGATAGTCTGCAACGGATCTACTGCGGAATGGTTTAAGGTGTGCGCTGAAATGCGGGACAAGTATTTTCCAACTCTATTATCCTGGGCGAAAAATTGTCATGACAAATGGCAGGCTTATATCCCTGCTCAATGTGTGGAGGCGTTAGGTCCATAGTTATGATGTGGGTATTTGTGTCTGCTGTTATTTACAATGACATCAACAATATGAGGCTGGTTTCACATGACCAATCCAGAAATGATTAGCCATCAATGGCTACAAGAGCGCGTACAGCAACTTATTGAAGATAATGACACAGAGCTGGATCTGGAAGAGAGCCTTATTTTATATGGACTAGACTCTTTGCGAGTGATGCGATTTGCTGCTGAACTTAAAGAACGCAACATCCATGTCAGTTTTGAAGATCTGATAAAATCACCAACATTGGCTAGCTGGCGGGAGTTGATTGCCAATCGACAAGCCATTGCAAGATAAACGTAAATTATAGTATTGACAGCAAGAGTCCGAGTGATGGCTTTTTACTTTTATTAATGGTTGTTTCACCTCCATCCCTTACGATTAATAATCGGCAACTTGATAAATCAAGATGCGGATTGCCAAACTACACCACCAAATGTGCAGGCATGCCTGCATAGCGCTAGCCATGGGTATGATAATGGGTTTGTCATCAGAAGATGCCGGGAAAATAGAGTCGTTTTGGCGGTATTGTGTTCAGCATCAATATTTCAATATTGGTTATCCAGAGGCGGCTGACTTCGACTACTCCGCTTTGAACCGTTTTCTAAACTTCTCTATCAACAACTGTGGTGATTGGAGCCAGCAGAGCAACTACCTTCTCAACTCCTTTGATTTTGAAAGAGAGGTGATGCAATTCTTTACAACCCTGTTCTGCATTCCTTTTGAGCAAAGTTGGGGTTATGTGACCAACGGTGGTACTGAGGGGAATATGTTCGGATGCTATCTGGCCCGCGAGTTATTTCCTGAGGCAACATTATATTACTCAAAAGATACGCATTATTCGGTTGCAAAGATCATTCGACTATTGAGAGTAAAGTCATGTATGGTCGATTCACTGCCTAATGGCGAGATGGATTATGATGACCTGATCAATCGAATCCGACTGGATGGAGAGCGTCACCCTATTATATTTGCCAACATAGGGACGACGATGACAGGGGCGACAGACAATATTGCCACCATTCAAGGACGCTTGAAAAAAATAGGAATCACCAGGGGGGACTATTACCTGCATGCCGATGCGGCATTGAGTGGCATGATCTTGCCCTTCATCGACAACCCTCAACCTTTCTCTTTTGCAGATGGCATCGACTCGATAAGTGTATCGGGTCATAAAATGATCGGCTCTCCCATTCCCTGCGGGATTGTCCTGGCCAGACGCAAGCATGTCGAGCATGTCTCGGTTGAAATAGATTATATCTCGGCATGTGATCAGACAATCAGTGGCTCGCGCAATGGCTACACCCCGCTACTGCTATGGATGGCAATAAAAAGCCGATCATTTTCAGACTGGCGTCAGCGAACGCAGCACTGTCTTGATATGGCCCAATATGTCATCGAGCGTTTTCACGCCAAAGGGATTCATGCCTGGCGCAATCCAAATTCGATCACTGTGGTTTTCCCAAAGCCTGCTGACCATATATGGAAAAAGCACTGTCTGGCCACATCAGGAAAAATATCACATATCATCACCATGCCTCATCACACCGGGAAGGAAACCCTGGACAGGGTGATCAATGACATTGCTCTGGATGGAGAACCTGGTCGCGGTTTGGCGCATGCGTTGACTGTCTGATAGCACCAGAGTCGACGGCTTTGCCATGGTGGACGTGGTTGCAGGGCGAGAGCCAGCTCTCGCCCTGTTTGCTTGCGTTACTCTGGCTGCTTCTCGCTAGATTACTTGCCGATGCAGAAGCTGGAGAAGATGCGACCGAGCAGATCGTCGGAGCTGAACTCGCCGGTGATCTCGGACAGAGACTCTTGCGCCAGACGCAGCTCTTCGGCCACCAGTTCACCGGCGACATAGATTTCCAGCTGATCTTTGGCCACCAGCAACCGCTCGGCGGCGCGCTCCAGCGCATCCAGGTGGCGGCGGCGAGCCATGAAGCCCCCCTCAGTGTTGCCCTGGAAGCCCATGCAGGCTTTCAGGTGCTCGCGCAGGGCGGGCAGCCCCAGCTCTGTCTTGGCGGAGATGCGGTAGACGGCGTGGCCCAGTTCCTGGCTTGGAGCCAGATCCTCGCCAGTCAGGTCTGCCTTGTTGCGTACGACGGTGAGACCGATGTTTTTTGGCAACCGATCAACAAATTCCGGCCAGATCTCCCGCGGGTCGATCGCATCGGTCGTTGTGCCATCCACCATAAAGAGCACACGGTCGGCTTGCTCTATCTCGGCCCAGGCCCGTTCGATGCCGATCTGCTCTACCTTGTCCAGGGTATCGCGCAGGCCGGCGGTATCTATGATGTGCAGCGGCATGCCATCCAGGTGGATGTGCTCGCGCAGCACGTCGCGGGTGGTGCCGGCAATCTCGGTGACGATGGCTGACTCGCGTCCGGCCAGGGCGTTGAGCAGGCTCGATTTGCCTGCGTTGGGACGACCGGCGATCACCACCTTCATCCCTTCCCGCAGCAGGGCCCCCTGTTTGGCTTCACTGCGCACACCGTCCAGCTCAGCCATGATGGCGTAGAGATCGCCTGCCACCTTGCCGTCGGAGAGAAAGTCGATCTCCTCGTCCGGGAAGTCGATGGCGGCTTCTACATAAATGCGCAGCCGGATCAGGCTCTCCACCAGTTGCTGGATTTTGCTGGAGAACTGCCCCTGCAGGGAGTGCATGGCGCTGCGGGCGGCCTGCTCGCTGGACGCTTCAATCAGATCGGCGATGGCTTCGGCCTGGGCCAGATCCAGTTTGTCGTTCATGAAGGCGCGCTCGCTGAACTCGCCGGGACGGGCAGGGCGCAGCCCCTTTATCTGCAGGATACGGCGCACCAGCATGTCCATGATGACGGGGCCACCGTGACCTTGCAGCTCCAGCACATCTTCGCCGGTGAAGCTGTTGGGGGCCTTGAACAGCAGTGCTATGCCCTGATCCAGCGGTTGGCCTTGCTCATCCTTGAACGGCAGATATTCGGCATAACGGACCCGGGGAAGCTTGCCGAGCACTATCTCGGCGACCTGTTCGGCGGCGGGGCCTGAGACCCGGACTATGCCAACGCCGCCACGGCCGGGCGCGGTGGCCTGGGCCACGATCGTATCTGTTGTCATCTTGCTTGGCTCGTATGTTCGGTAATTGGGGACATTGTAATAAAAAAGGCGGCCCTAAGGCCGCCTCTTTTGTCATCAGGGGGAAGATCAGGTGCGGGTATGCAGCCCTTTCTTCTCCAGCTGACGATAGATGATGGTCTGCTGGGTAATGGAGATGACGTTGCTCACCAACCAGTACAGGGTCAGGCCAGCCGGGAACCAGAGGAACATGAAAGTGAAGATGATCGGCATGAACTGCATCACTTTCTGCTGCATCGGGTCGGTAATGGTGGTCGGACTCATCTTCTGCAGATACCACATGGAAGCACCCATGAGGATTGGCAGTACGAAGAAGGGGTCCTTCACTGACAGGTCGGTGATCCACAGCGCGAACGGTGCGTGACGCAGCTCAACGGATTCCATCAGTGCCCAGTACAGAGCGATGAAGATAGGCATCTGGACCAGGATAGGCAGACAGCCACCCAGCGGGTTGACCTTCTCCTTCTTGTACAGCTCCATCATGCCCTGGGACATCTTCTGGCGATCGTCACCGAAGCGTTCCTTGAGCGCGGCCAGCTTGGGCTGGAGCATGCGCATCTTGGCCATGGAGGTGTACTGGGCCTTGGTCAGCGGGAACATGATACCGCGCACCAGCAGGGTCAGCATTATGATGGCCACACCCCAGTTATGCACAAAGCCCTGGAACACGGTCAGCAACCAGTGCAGCGGTTGGGCGATGAACCACAGCCAGCCGTAGTCGACGGTCAGGTCGAGGTGGTTTGCCACCTTGGCCATCTGGTCTTGCAGCTTGGGACCCACCCACAGCTTGCTGGTCACTTCGGCCTGCTGGCCGGCAGCCACGTCTACCAGCGGCGCCTTGTAGCCAATGATGGCCTGGTCTTTACCAGGGATCACGCGGCTGTAGAAGCTGTTGGTATCGTCGGCATTCGGTGCCCAGGCAGAGACGAAGTAGTGTTGCAGCATGGCGACCCAACCACCCTTGGTGGTCTTGTTCAGGTCGGCATCCTTCATCTCGTCGAAGGTGTACTTCTTGTAGCGGCTCTCTTCACTGGAGAAGGCGCCACCACGGTAAGCACTGGCTACCATGGCGTGACCTTCCTGATCCTTGGGTGTGGTCACGGTCTGCTTCAGTTGACCGTAGAACTGCACCTGGACCGGCTCGGCAGATTTGTTGTCGATCTTGTAATCGACGCCAATCGCATAGTCACCGCGCTTGAGCACGAACTCTTTGGTGAAGACCACACCCTTGCTGTCGGTCCAGGTCATCGGAACGACGACTTGATCCTGACCATCGGCCAGCTGGTAGCTGGTCTGGGCGGCTTCATAGGTGGGACGACCCTGGGCCTGGCTGTCAGGACCATCGCGACCCACCAGGCCGCTTTGGGCGACATAGAGGCGGTCAGGCTGACTGGTCAGCAGGACGAAGGATTGATCCTTGCCCTCTTCCAGTTTGTGAGCCAGCAGCTCGGCAGAAACAATGTCACCGCCCTGGGTATCCAGGGTCAGCTTGAGCACGTCGGAGGAGACGGTGATCAGCTTGCGTGCGGCGTTTGCGTTGGCTTGCTCGGAAACCTGAGGAATATCACCGGTCTGACCGGCTTCAGGTACGAAATGTTCGGTTTGGGCCACGGTAGTCGGGGCCGGCTTCGGAGCCTTGTCGGACTCCCACTGTTGCCAGAGCAGAAAGCTCACGAACAGCAAACCGATCAGGATAAGATTGCGTTGTGATTCCATAGTCTTCAGTTTCTTCGCTTTGGTTGCGGAACCGGGTCATAACCACCCTCGGATAAGGGATGGCATTTTAATAGACGTTTGCTGGCTAACCAAACGCCTTTTATGAAACCGTGAAGTCGGATGGCTTCTATCGCAAATTGGGAACAAGTTGGCGTGAAACGGCAGCGCGGCCCCAGCAGGGGACTAATGATTAGCTGATACAGGCGTATCAGTTTGACAGCTACCCATTGCAACGGCGTGACAGAGTGCGCCATAGCTTTTCCAGTAACTTGAACAGCTCCTCGTTATCCATCTCTTTGACGCCGCCCTTGGCGATCACGACGATGTCGATAGCGGGCAGGCTGGCTTGATTGAGACGGAAGCTTTCCCGGACCACTCGTTTGACACGATTACGCCAGACGGCACGCTTGAGTGCTTTTTTGGGCACAGCGAGGCCAAGACGGGGATGTTCGAGAGTATTGGGACAGGCGAGAAGAGTAATTTGCGGAGAAGCGGCCCGGACAGGCTCGGCGAAAACGCGTTTGAAGTGTTCGGGAGTTAACAGACGTAACTCCCGAGAGAAGGTGTGCGGCGTTGGCATTAAACTACCAGACGGGCACGACCCTTGGCACGACGAGCGGCCAGAACTTTACGACCGTTGGCAGTTGCCATGCGGGCGCGGAAACCGTGAGAGCGCTTGCGCTTCAGGTTGGACGGTTGAAAAGTACGTTTCATGATTCGATTCCGTATTTCTGTACAGTTTTGATTGTCACACTTAGCCGACGCGCCAGCTATAGCGTGTGACGACTAGCAAAAGAGGCCGAATTCTAAACAGAGTTCGGCTTTTAGTCAATCCGCCGTTCCCTCTCATCTTGCCCTGACTCATCAATAAGCAGGAGAAGCTGACAGGATCCGGAGGATCAAGGGCTCAGGATTATACTGGCAACCCGGGGTTAAACAAGGATCCTCCAATAAAAAAGGCGGCCAGGCCGCCAAAGAGAGAGCTATTTAAGGACTTTTCGCAAGAACTCCCGGGTGCGGGGATCCTTGGGATCGACCAATATCTGATCCGGCGGGCCTTGTTCCACGATCCGGCCCCCCTCCATGAAGATCACCCGATCGGCAACATCACGAGCAAATTCAATCTCATGGGTCACCACCACCATGGTCTGGTGCTGGCGTGCCAGCTCCTTCATCAGGCCAAGTACCTCGTCGACCCACTCGGGGTCGAGGGCCGAGGTGGGCTCATCGAACAGAATGACCTTGGAGTGAGCCGCCATGGCGCGGCCGATGCCGACCCGTTGTTGCTGGCCGCCGGAGAGGGACGCCGGGTAGGCATCCTGCTTGTCGGCAAGCCCTATGTCCTTGAGGATGCCGAGGGCTGTGGCGCGGGCCTCAGCCTTCGGCTGCTTCCAGACGGTGATCAGCCCTTCGGCTATGTTGTCGAGCGCCGTCTTGTTGGCGAACAGGGCGTAGTTCTGGAACACGAAGGAGGCGCGCTTGCGCAGTTCTATTGCCTGCTGCTCGCTGGCGTTGGCCAGATCCAGTTGCAGATCATCGATGGCAAGGGTGCCTGCATCCGGTGTCTCAAGCAGATTCAGGCAGCGCAGCAGCGTCGACTTGCCGGTACCGGAGGGGCCGATAATAACCACTATCTCCCCCTTCCTGACCTCCAGATCTATGCTGTTGAGCACCTTGTTGCCGTGAAATGCCTTGGAGAGGCCTGTTAATTTGATCATCGCAGACTTCCTTTAATAGGCACGGTTCAGGCGCACTTCCAGCAGGTGCTGCAAGCGGGTGAAGATGATGACCACCACCCAGTAGACCAGGGCCACCGCCATGAAGCTCTCGAAGAACTTGAAGGAGGAGGAGGCTTCCATCTGCGCCTTGCCCATGATCTCGGCCACTCCCAGGGTGAACGCCAGCGAGGTGCTCTTGATCATGTCGATGAAGTAGTTCATCAGCGACGGGGTCGCTATGCGTGCCGCCTGCGGCAATATGATCCGCCGCATAGCCTGATAGCGGCTCATGCCGATACTGAGCGCCGCTTCCATCTGACTCTTGTGAATACCCAGGATGGCGGCACGGATCGACTCGGCCATGTAGGCGGCGAAGTGCAGTGTCAGACCGACGATGGCGGCGGTAAAGGCATCCATTCCCACGAAGACGGGGAACAGTTGCGGCAGTCCGTAGTAGAGCAGAAACAGCTGGACGAGCAGGGGTGTACCTCGAAAGAACGAGATATAGAGCATCGCCAGCCAGTGGATCACGGGGATGCGAAACACCCGTACTATCGCCAGGGTCAGCGACAGCACGAGTGCCAAGACGAATCCCCACAGGGCCATTTCCATCGTGGTGCCCAGGTATTTGAGCAGGATGGGGAACAGCCCTAGTGTGTACTCGAGGTCAAATTCCATCATTTATTTGTCGGTGATGTCAGCTGCGAACCATTTCTCGGAGATTTGACGCAGGGCACCATCTTTGCGCATGGCGGTCAGGGCGTCGTCGACCTTCTTCAGCAGAGCCTGCTTTTCAGGCGTCTTCAGGAAGGGCAGGGCGTTCTCAATGGTCTCGAACGGTGCGCCAGCCTGTTGCAGCGGCAGCTTGGATTCCTTGATCAGCTGGGCGGTGGAGACGCGGTCCATCACGAAAGCATCGATGCGACCCAGGGCGACATCCTGCTCGAAGCTGGAGTCATAGGTGCGGATATCGATCTTCTTGTTCGGGTCGTTCTTGCGCAGCAGTTCTTCGAAGTTGGAACCCAAGTTAACAGCAACCGTCTTGCCTTCCAGATCCTTGATGCCGTGGATGGTGCTGTTGCCCTTGCGGACCACTATCTGGGCACCGTCATAGACGTAGGGTTGGGAGAAGGCGTACTTGGCCTTGCGCTCGTCGGTGATGGTGATCTGGTTGGAGATGGTATCGACGCGGCCGGTTTCCAGCATGCCGAACAGGCCGGAGAAGCTGGCGGTCACGAACTCGACCTTGTAGCCGGTGCGCTCACCGATCTGGTTCCACATATCCACCTCGAAGCCCTGCAGCTTGTCCTGCTTGACGAAGGTGAACGGGAAGTATTTGCCGGACATGCCGACCTTGATGGTTTCCTGGGCGATGGCTTGACCGGACAGGGCGGCCAGCAGAATGGCGGCACCGGAGACCAGCTTGATGGATGATGTCATGGGGATTCCTCTCTCTGTTGTTCTGTATTTTTAGTTGTAATGACTGGATTTGCGTTGATGTTATTGGAATAAAACCCAAAGAATAAATGATATTTGGTTATATAAAATAACCGGTTAAGGTCAGGATCCCCGGGGCCGTCCGGGTGGGATCAGGCTGTGGGTAACTTTGGGGATGAAATCAGATTCATCGGTGCTGGATCCTTGAAAGTCAAGGATCTTATTTGCCGGATCCACGAGGTGGCGGCTAGAGATCCAGCCGCTAAAAACGTAGAATAGCCGGTCTTTAGTTAATCAATTGACGGGAGTTTAGAGTGACTGCTTCGCTATGGCAGCAGTGCCTTAACCGGCTGCAAGATGAGTTGCCCTCGGCAGAATTCAGCATGTGGATCCGGCCGCTTCAAGCGGAGTTGAGTGACAATACTCTGACCCTGTATGCACCGAATCGCTTTGTTCTGGACTGGGTACGAGACAAGTATCTCATCCGGGTTAATGGCATCATCAATGAACTCTGTGGGGTCGATGGCCCCACCCTGCGTTTTGATATAGGTAATCGTCCCCATCCCGTTGCGATCGCAAGAGCGCCGGCGCGGGGTGCTGCGCCTGTGAATAACTTGCAGAAGAGCTGGGAAAGCAAGGCTGACGCCAAGCCTGAGCCGAACCACAAGAGCAACACCAACGTGAACTATACCTTCGAGAACTTCGTCGAGGGTAAGTCCAACCAGTTGGCCCGTGCGGCTGCCCGTCAGGTAGCCGACAACCCGGGTGGCGCTTACAATCCTCTGTTCCTCTATGGCGGCACCGGTCTGGGCAAAACCCACCTGCTGCATGCCGTTGGCAACGCCATCAAGGAGCGCAAGAAGGACGCCAAAGTCATCTATATGCACTCCGAGCGGTTTGTGCAGGATATGGTGAAGGCGCTGCAGAATAACGCCATTGAAGAGTTCAAGCGTTATTACCGTAGCGTCGATGCCCTGCTCATCGATGACATCCAGTTCTTCGCCAACAAGGAGCGCTCCCAGGAGGAGTTCTTCCATACCTTCAATGCGCTGCTTGAAGGTAACCAGCAGATCATCCTGACCTCGGATCGCTATCCGAAGGAGATCAACGGTGTCGAGGATCGTCTCAAGTCCCGCTTCGGCTGGGGCCTGACGGTAGCGATCGAGCCGCCGGAGCTGGAGACCCGCGTCGCCATCCTGATGCGCAAGGCGGATGAGAACCAGATCCACCTGCCGGACGAAGTGGCCTTCTTCATCGCCAAGCGTCTGCGATCCAACGTTCGTGAACTGGAAGGCGCCCTCAACCGGGTGATCGCCAACGCCAACTTTACCGGCCGTGCCATCAATATCGATTTCGTGCGCGAAGCGCTGCGCGACCTCTTGGCATTGCAGGAGAAGCTGGTCACCATCGACAACATCCAGAAGACGGTGGCTGAATATTACAAGATCAAGCTGGCGGATCTGCTATCCAAACGCCGCTCACGCTCCGTTGCCCGTCCGCGTCAGCTGGCGATGGCACTGGCCAAGGAGCTGACCAACCACAGTTTGCCGGAGATAGGTGATGCCTTTGGTGGCCGTGACCACACTACCGTTCTTCATGCCTGCCGCAAGATAGAGCAGCTGAAGGAGGAGAGTCACGACATCAAGGAGGACTATTCCAACCTGATCCGAACCCTCTCTTCCTGATATGACGGTGAGTGGACAGATGCAGCGCGAATATTCCAACCTGATCCGAAACCTTTCGTCCTGATAACAACGGAGAGCACAGATGCAGCTCGAAATTAGCCGTGAGGCCCTGTTACGTCCTCTGCAACTGGTGTCCGGTGCCCTGGGTGGCCGGCCGACCCTGCCGATCCTCGGCAATGTCCTGCTTGATGTCAGCCAGGGTCTGCTGTCGCTGACCGGGACTGACCTGGAAGTCGAGATGATAGGTCAGGTCTATCTCAATAATGAGAGCCAGGATGGCCGCACCACTGTGCCGGCGCGCAAGCTGCTGGATATCTGCCGTGGCCTGCCGGAAGGCGCGGACATTCGCCTCAACACCGAAGGCGAGCGCCTGATCATCCGTTCCGGTCGTTCCCGTTTCAACCTATCGACCCTGCCTGCCAGTGAATACCCGAATATCGAGGATTGGGAATCCGTGCTCGAATTCGACATTGGCCAGCTGGAGTTGAAGAAGCTGATCGATGCGACCCAGTTCTCCATGGCGAGCCAGGACGTGCGTTACTACCTGAACGGCATGCTGTTCGAGAGCGAGGGCCACGGCCTGCGTACGGTGGCGACCGATGGCCACCGTTTGGCCACCTGCCGTCGCGAGGTAGTGGAAGAATCGCTGCCCGATCATCAGGTTATCCTGCCCCGTAAAGGTGTGCTTGAGCTGGTGCGCTTGCTGGAAGCGGAAGACAAGCCGGTAAGGCTGCAGATTGGTCGCAGCAACCTGCGCGCCGCGCTGGACGGCTTCATCTTCACCTCCAAGCTTGTGGATGGCCGCTTCCCTGATTGGCGTCGGGTTATTCCGCGCAACAGCGACAAGGCCCTGATTGCCGGTCGTGAGGATCTGCGTCAGGCATTTGCCCGCGCCGCCATCCTCTCCAACGAGAAATTCCGTGGGGTGCGTCTCAATCTGCAGGAAAACCTGCTGCGCATTACCGCCAACAACCCGGAACAGGAAGAAGCCGAAGAGCTGCTTGACGTACAATACGAAGCCAGCGAGATGGAGATAGGTTTCAACGTCTCTTATGTGCTGGACGTGCTGAATACGTTAAAATGTGACCAAATTCGGATTAGCCTGAGCGATTCCATCAGCAGTGCCATTATTGAGGATTTTGATCATCAGGATGCTCAGTACGTGGTGATGCCGATGCGGATCTAGTCGTGTCCCTGGTCAAACTCCAGCTCAGCGACTTTCGCAATATCCAGCAGGCCAGTCTCAAGCTGTCCCCCGGTCTCAATATCCTGGTCGGGTGCAATGGCAGTGGCAAGACCAGCGTGCTGGAAGCCATTCACTATCTTGGTCTCGGTCGCTCCTTTCGTACTCACCTGACCGGGCGGGTTATCCGCCAGGGGGAGCGGGCCTTTACCCTGTTTGCCCAGTGTGAACTGGAGGGGCGTCAGGTGCCCATCGGGCTCGCCAAGGACAAGAGTGGCGAGACCCAGCTCAAGATCGCCGGGGCCCAGGCCCAGCGACTGGCCGATCTGGCCGAGCTGTTGCCGGTGCAGTTGATCCATCCCGATGGCTTCAACCTGCTGACGGGCGGGCCCCAGGCTCGCCGGGCCTGGCTGGATTGGGGTGTTTTCCATCAGGAACCGACCTTTTTCTCCCTGTGGGGACGAGTGCGGCGTCTGTTGAAACAGCGCAATGCGCTGTTGCGCCAGAGCACCCAGTATCGTCAGTTGGCGTTCTGGGATCAGGAGCTGGTGCGGCTCGGGAGTGAACTGGCCGAGTTTCGCGCCAGTTATTGTCAGGCCATTACGCCCCTGATCAAGGAGATGACGGCAGATTTTCTGCCCGAATTCGACATCAGTCTCGGTTTCTATCGGGGCTGGGAGAAAGATACCCCCCTCGGCGACTTGCTGGAGGCGGGGTTTGAGCGGGATCGTACGCTGGGTTACACAGGGGTAGGCCCACAGAAGGCCGATGTGCGACTCAAGGCGAACGGTGTGCCTGCTCAGGATATTTTGTCCAGGGGTCAGCTGAAGTTGTTGGTCTGTGCCATGCGACTGGCCCAAGGGCTCTATTTGAATCAACATAGCAGCCGTGGCTGTATTTTTTTAATTGACGATTTTGCCTCTGAACTGGATGTCGACAAGCGCCGTTTGCTGGCCACAAGGCTGAAGCAGTGCGGTTCTCAGGTGTTTATCACCGCCATCGACACCGGTCAGCTCGCAGACATGATGGATGCGAATGACTGCAAGTTGTTCCACGTGGAACAAGGCAAGATCTCCGAAACGTTAGAGAAGGCAGAGAGTAAGCTATGAGTGAAAATACTTACGACTCCTCGAATATCAAAGTACTGAAGGGCCTGGATGCGGTCCGGAAGCGCCCGGGGATGTACATCGGCGATACGGATGATGGCTCAGGTCTGCACCACATGGTGTTTGAGGTCGTCGATAACTCCATTGACGAGGCTCTTGCTGGCTACTGCTCCGATATTCTGGTCAAGATCCATTCCGACGGTTCCGTATCCGTGCGTGACAATGGCCGGGGTATCCCGGTAGACATGCACGAGGAGGAGGGCCGCTCCGCCGCAGAAGTCATCATGACTGTGCTGCACGCCGGCGGTAAATTCGATGACAACTCCTACAAGGTGTCAGGCGGCCTGCACGGCGTGGGCGTCTCAGTTGTTAACGCCCTCTCTGACAAGCTGTTGCTGACCATACGTCGCAACGGCCATGTCTACGAGCAGACCTATCACCTGGGTGAGCCGCAGGCGCCACTCAAGCAGATTGGCGACAGCAGCAGCGGCACGGGTACCGAAGTACGCTTCTGGCCGAGCCCGACCATCTTTACCGATACCCTGTATCACTACGAGATCCTGGCCAAGCGTCTGCGCGAGCTCTCCTTCCTCAACTCCGGTGTCTCCATCCGTCTGCAGGACGAGCGTGATGGCCGCGAGGTGCATTTCTGCTATGAGGGCGGTATCAAGGCGTTCGTTGAATACCTGAACCAGAACAAGACCCCGATCCACCCCAAGGTGTTCCACTTCTCCACAGAGCAGGACGGTATCGGTGTCGAAGTCGCCATGCAGTGGAACGATGCCTATCAGGAAGGGGTTTACTGCTTCACCAACAATATCCCGCAGCGGGATGGCGGTACTCACCTGGTGGGTTTCCGTACTGCGCTGACCCGTACCCTCAACACCTATATGGACAAAGAGGATTACAGCAAGAAGGCCAAGTCGGCCGCCAGCGGCGACGATGTGCGTGAAGGTCTGATTGCGGTCATCTCGGTCAAGGTACCGGATCCCAAGTTCTCCTCCCAGACCAAGGACAAACTGGTCTCTTCCGAAGTGAAGACCGCCGTTGAACAGGCGATGGGTGAGAAGCTCGGCGAGTTCCTGCTGGAAAACCCGGGCGATGCCAAGATAGTGGTCAACAAGATCATCGATGCGGCCCGTGCCCGTGAAGCGGCCCGCAAGGCCCGCGAGCTGACTCGCCGCAAGGGTGCGCTGGATATCGCCGGTCTGCCCGGCAAGCTGGCAGACTGCCAGGAGAAAGACCCGGCCCTCTCCGAACTCTACATAGTGGAAGGGGACTCTGCTGGCGGTTCCGCCAAGCAGGGTCGCAACCGGAAGAATCAGGCCATACTGCCGCTCAAGGGCAAGATCCTGAACGTAGAGAAGGCCCGTTTCGACAAGATGATCTCCTCGCAAGAGGTGGGCACCCTGATCACAGCCCTGGGCTGTGGTATCGGTCGTGACGAGTACAACCCGGACAAGCTGCGTTACCACAACATCATCATCATGACGGATGCGGACGTCGATGGTGCGCACATCCGTACCCTGCTGCTGACCTTCTTCTATCGTCAGATGCCGGAAATCATCGAGCGTGGCTACATCTACATAGCCCAGCCGCCGTTGTACAAGGTCAAGAAGGGCAAGCAGGAGCAGTATCTGAAAGACGAAGATGCGCTGTTGCAGTACCAGACTGCCATGGCGCTGGATGGTGCTACCCTGCATGTCAACGAGTCGGCGCCACCTATCGGCGGCGAGGCACTGGAGCGTCTGGTCAACCAGCACCGTGCCGTGTCTCACCTGATCACCCGCATGTCCCGCCGGGCACCGGATGCCGTGCTGACCCAGCTGATCTATCAGCCTGAGTTGAACGAAACCCTGCTGGCCAGTGAAAGCGAGCTGCTGGCCTGGTGCCAAGGCATGGAAGCCGTGCTCAACGAGAGCAACCACGGTATTCAGTACCAGATCCAGGTGCGTCGTGACGAAGAGCGCAGCCTGTTCGTGCCGCACGCCGTCGTGCGTCAGCACGGGGTTGACCGTGAATATGCGATCAGCTACGACTTCCTGCAGTCCTCCGAGTACCGTCAACTGGTCTCGCTGGGCAAGGAGATTGCGAACCTGATCGAGGACGGTGGTTTCATCAAGCGTGGCGAGAAGGTCAAGCCGATCGCCAACTTCGTGGAAGCGGTCGACTGGCTGATGGGCGAAGGCAAGCGTGGCATCTACATCCAGCGCTATAAAGGGCTGGGCGAAATGAACCCGGATCAGCTGTGGGAAACCACCATGGATCCGGAAGCCCGTCGCATGCTGCGTGTCACCATCGACGATGCCGTCGGTGCTGACCAGCTCTTCTCCACCCTGATGGGTGATGCCGTTGAGCCCCGTCGTGACTTTATCGAGACCAACGCCCTGCGCGTGGCCAACCTCGACGTCTAACCGACGCAGTCAGACAGCAAAAAGCCGCTCCTTGTGAGCGGCTTTTTTACATCTGCAGTCAGCGGGATCAGAGCAGTTTGCTCATGATGACCAGATTATGGGGAAGCTCGGTGCCATCCTTTGTCGTGCGGTGACGTAACGCAGGCACTATGTTGCGAATGGCCCTGAATCCTAACCTGGTATAAAAAGGCTCGGCGGTCTGGGTGCCCAGATTGATTTCGCAAACCCTTTGCAGCTTTAGGTACTCCAGCACTGTATTGGCCAGCATTGTGCCGGTTCCCGCGGGTTGCCCCGGTTGCACAACGACAGTGCCAATATAGGCATAACGACGCTCTTCTTTAGTCCAGATTGACCCGGACATGCCACCCTGCAGCTTGCCATGCTCATCGCGCAACATCAGCACAAACGTTGGCCGGATCTTTGGGTCCTGCTCATTGACGACTTCGATATAGAGGGTCTTGCCAGCCGGGTGAGTGCCACACTGCCATCTGAAGATAGCGGTATGGTCGGGGCCTGCTGGCATGTGAACGGCTTCATGCTGATAACCGGCTTGCATGAGTGGGGAGCTCAATACCTGATAGGTGGTGAGGATAACCACCTGATTGATGAAGTAGCCCTGTTGCAACTGTTCGCCAATCAGCTGATTCAGATAACCGATCGGCGAGCCGAGAAAGCCTGCTTCCGGATAATGGACGATCACATTCGGGTTGAAGCCAAACTCCTGCTCACGCAGTTGGAGCAGGGTGAACAGTGCCAGTTGTTGCTCTGTCAGTTCATCCGGGGTGCTGTTGGTCGGCTGGTAAAGTCTGAGGGAGTTATGTCGAGAGGTCATTGTTTTTCCAGATAATCAGGCTTGAGAATGATAACACAGGCAATGCAGCTGGTTAGCGAGGCACCTCCCGATGTTCCACGTGAAACACTGGCAGTTGAAAGGATGATAGTGTCACTGTCGGCCGGGTTGAAATAACGAAAATGCCGAACGCCTGATTAGCGTTCGGCATTTTTCCTGATGTACAGATGTGGATACCTGAAGATCTAGGTTGGCTCGGCACCCGGGCAGTAGAGGCGCAGGCGATGGCCATCCGGATCGAGCGCCATGCCGGTGTAGCCAAACTCCATCTTGGTTGGCTGCTGGATTATGGCCAGGCCGCGAGCCTGCCATTTCGCAAACTCGGTATCGACACTGGCTTCATCAGGCAGAGGGAAGGCCAGCTCCATGGCGCCTGCACTCTGGGTAACGGCGGGTTCTACTGTGGCACTGGACCAGAGCGCCAGCCTGGCGCCCGACTCGAACACGAACATGGCAAAGGTGGGAGACTCTTCAACTGGCGGATGGCCAAACAGCTCGCGATAGAAGAGGGCGCTGCGAGCCGGATTCGCGACATAGAGAATGGTGAACTGTGGGACTAACAACATGGTAACGCTCCTTGATTCGGTGGAGGGCGCATTTGCGCCGACCCCGTCAGCATGGCGCTACCTGCTGTCAGTTTCTGTCAGCAATGAATTTTGGTTGCGGGATCTGCTGGGTAGCACGCCACTCTTTCAGCAGGCTCTCTCTGCTCTTGGGATAGGGGTTATCTTCCAGCTGCATCCGGGCGATGCGATCTACCCGAAAATGACGAAAGCCCTGCCGCAGTTCGCACCAGGTGACCAGTACCCGCACCTGCTCGAAGTAGCCGAGAGCAAATGGCCAGACGGTGCGCTCAGATAGCTCCTCTTTCAGATCGCGATAGCTCAGGGTCACCTTGCGCTGCTGGCGGATGGCGCTGCGCAGGGGAGCCTCATCGACAGGGCTGTCGCTGCGGGAGGTGCCGATCAGCAGGGCATTGGCCTGGAGCTGTTGGCGGTATTCGGCGGGCAGCACGGCCTCTATCTTGGCCAGTGCACTGCTGGCAGATGCACTCAAGGCTTCATCACAGTGCGCGACGACCCAGCGTGAACCCAGCACCAGGGCTTCCAGCTCCTCTTCGCTGAACATCAGCGGTGGCAGCATGAAGCCAGGGCGCAGCACATAGCCGATACCGGGCTCACCTTCGATATGGGCACCTTGAGCCTGCAGGGTGGCGATATCCCGATAGAGGGTGCGCAGACTGATGCCAAGCTGGCTGGCCAGCTCTGTGCCTGTGATGGCGTAACGGTGACCGCGCAACAGCTGGAGCAGGGCCAGCAGGCGTTCGGAACGGGACATAGCATGGCTCCTTGGGATCTGCGGTTAGGGTGCCATGTTTGGGCGAGCCGGAACAGGGTGAGAAGAGCGACTCACTCCTTGTTGCCACGAAAAGATCGCCGCCATTCGCTCGGCGAAACCGCGAAGCGGGCCCGAAAATGTTGGCGCAGGGAGGTGGCTGTCTTGAAACCTACCAGTTCGGCGATGCGTTCTATGGGATGGGTGCTGGCTTCCAGCAGCTCCTGGCAGCGCCTGAGGCGCTCGATCAGCAGCCACTCTCCGACGGAGAGGCCGGTGGCCTGATGAAAGCGGCGTGTAAAGGTGCGACGACTCATCAGGCCGTGGGCCGCCAGGCTGTCGAGGGTATGCGGCTCCGTCAGGTGGGCTCGCAGGTGATCGAGCAGCTGGTTCATCCTGGTATCCCGGGTAGAGGCGGAGACCGGCTGCTGGATGAACTGGGCTTGGCCACCTTCCCGGTGGGGCGGGATCACCAGCCGTCGTGCCACCTGGTTGGCAATGGCGCTGCCGTAGTGCTGGCGTACCAGATAGAGGCAACAATCCAGTCCGGCAGCTGTGCCCGCCGAGGTGACCAGCCCCTCGTCATCCACATAAAGGGCGTTGGTATCGAGCCGCACGCAGGGAAAGCGGCGGAGGAAATCCTGCTCGTACTCCCAATGGGTCGAGGCCTTGCGTCCATTGAGCAAGCCGGCATAGGCGAGCACATAGGTGCCGAGGCAGAGTCCCACCACCTCAGCTCCTCTGGCATGAGCCGCCACCAGGGCATCCAGCAGTGGCTGGGCCGGGCGTTCTGCCGGGTCGCGCCAGAAGGGAATGATTATGATGTCCGCCTCGGCCAGGGCCTCCAGCCCATGAGGTGCCTGGATGCTGAACCCCTGTGACGAATGCGAGCTGGCCTTGCCATCCCCGGCACAGAGCCTGAGCTCGAACAGGGGCTGACCCGGCAGTATGTCGCCGAAGATGAGGCAGGGCACTGAGCAGTGAAAGGGGCTGAAGTGGTCAAAGGCCACGACGGCAACTATCGGTATGGGCATGACGCTGGCCTCCTCTTTGCGCGATGAACAACCATGATATGCGCTGGCAGCTGAAAGCCGAAGGGCCATGCGGATGCTCGGCCCCAGCCATCACAGCGAGAGCGTGTCGCCATCTTCCGGTACCCGCACCCGATCCGCCATGCCGTGCTCGGCCAGATAGTCGCGCAACTCCTTGCGTGACAGCACGGCATGATTGACCGCCTCCATGTGGCTGGCAATCAGGGTGGCCTGTGGTGCGGCCTGATAGACGGCCCGCACATCCTCCTTTCCCATGATGATGGAGCCCAGCCCCGGCACCTGGGCATCGCCACAGTTGAGGATGATCACATCAGGTTCATGCTGTCGCAGGCTCTGTGCGACCATCTCGTTCCAGACGGTATCACCTGCCAGATAGAGGGTTTTCTCTTGCGGGTGGGAGAAGACCACACCACACACTTCACCCAGCCGCTCGGCCAACGCAGCCATGACCTGATCGTTGCCGTGTTGCCCCTCTGTCTGTTGCAGGCGGATACCGGCAAATTCGACCTGCTCGCTCAGCAGGCGCACATCTTTGAAGCCACTGGCACGTATGGTGTCGGCATCTTTCTGATGTTGCACAAACAGCGGCAGATGCTTGGGGATCTGTTGCTGAGCGACCGGGTCCCAGTGGTCCAGGTGATCGTGGGTGACGATCACCGCATCTACATCGAGAATCTCCGCCAGGGGCAGGGGCAGCTCGACCAGGGGGTTGTGCAGGTGGCTGTTGGCTGTTCCGGCGAAGGCGGGCAGTGTCCCCTTCGCTGCCAGCATGGGGTCGATCAGAAAGCGGGTACCGGCATAGTCGATCAGCAAGGTGGCGTTGCGAACCTGGGTAATCTGCATTGTGTAGCTCCGTGATAATGGCGAGATGTGCAATCAGTATGACGGGGGATGCGGGCAGCCATGAGTGGCCCGCGGGTCGATTATCGATCCTATCGGGCCAGGTGAACGAGACGACTGTGTGCCGGGCAAATTCTAAAAATTTCTTTGATTTTCGCCCTTGAAAGCAAAAAGCTGGCCCCTATATAGGTAACAAGGCCGGAACGCTCGACAGAGGTTTCGACCAGGAGCCCGTCCGACAGGAGGGCAAATAATCCGTTATCGCTCACAAGAGGGTAATACTATGCGTTCTATCGATTTTTCCCCGCTCTATCGTTCTGCCATCGGTTTCGATCGTCTGGCCAATCTCATCGAATCTGCGGCCAGCAATGGCAATGCCGGTTATCCCCCCTACAACATCGAGCAGCTGAGTGACAACGACTACCGTATCAGCATGGCGGTGGCTGGCTTTACCCAGGAAGAGCTGGAGCTGAGCTTCCAGGAAAATCTGCTGACGGTGAAGGGCAACAAGCAGGCAGAGTCCGATCGCAACTATTTGTATCAGGGCATAGCCGAGCGAGGCTTCGAGCGTCGTTTCCAACTGGCCGACTATGTGCGGGTGAAAGGGGCTGATCTGAAAAATGGCCTGCTGCACATCGAGCTGATGCGAGAAGTACCTGAGGCGATGAAGCCGCGCAAGATTGAGATCAACGGCTAACGCCTGATTTGCATCCATTTTTACCAAGCTTCCCGGTGCCGATGACGGGCCTGTGGAAATAAAAACCTGTTGCTTATTAGAAGGATAGGATTATGCGTAACCTCGATTTTTCTCATCTCTATTCCAATGCCGTCGGCTTTGAGCGGATGGCCCGTGAGCTGGAGGGCCTGTTTGAACAAAAAGCAGCAGCCTATCCCCCTTACAACATCGAAAAGCGGGAGCACGACAGCTACCGCATCACGCTAGCGGTGGCAGGCTTTGAGCGCGAAGAGCTGGAGCTGGAAACCGAAAACGGCACCCTCAAGGTGAAGGGGCGCAAGGCAGCTGCCGGTGAGCGTCAGTTCCTCCATCAGGGTATCGCAGAGCGTGACTTCGAGCTCGCCTTCAAGCTGAGTCAGCACGTTGAGGTGCAGGGCGCCAAACTGGAACATGGCCTCTTGACCATAGATCTGGCTCGCGAGCTGCCCGAGGCGCTCAAGCCTCGTGCCATCGAGATCGGCAAACCCGATCAGCTGGCGCTGCCCAACTAAGTGACAAGAGATGAAAAAGGCCTGCGATTGCAGGCCTTTTTGTTTTTGGCAGGCTTGATCAGCGAGCGTAGAGAGTATTGATTTCGTCCGCAAGGATGGCAATGCCACGGCGCACCAGCTCCTCGCTCTGGGAGTAGTTGAGGCGGATGCACTCCTGGCTGTGGCGCCACTCTGGGTCATCAATGCCGGGGAAGAAGTAGTGACCAGGCACGATCAGCAGATTTTTGGCCTTCAACCGTTCATACAGCTCCTGGCTGTGGATCGGCAAGCCTTCGAACCAGAGCCAGAGGAAGAGGGCGCCTTCCGGCTTGTGGATATGGAAGCGCGGGTCCGGGATGGCGTCTCGCAGCAGTTGCACGGCGAAGTCGGCCTTCTGCTTGTAGAAGGGTTTTACCACTTGTTCGCTAAGGGCAATGATCTCGCCGCTCTCGATCATGGGGATTGTGATGGCGGGCCCCAGGCTGCCCGGCGCCAGGTTGATGATGCCGCTCAGGTTGGTGATGGCCTGGATGATCTTCTCATCAGCGATGACGATGCCACAGCGGGTGCCTGGCAGTCCCAGCTTGGAGAGGCTCATGCAGAGGATGGTGTTGGCGTTCCAGAACGGCTTGGCCTCGCTGAAGATGATGCCGGGAAAGGGCACACCGTAGGCATTGTCGATCAGCAGTGGAATTCCCTTGTCGCGGGCGATTTGATCGAGGTGTTCAATCTCCTCGTCGGTCAACACGTTGCCGGTCGGGTTGGTCGGCCGAGAGACGCAGATCACGCCGATATCGTCACCCACCTGCAGACTTTCGAAATCCACATGGTATTTGAACTGGCCATCGGGCAGTTTCTCTATGGTGGGTTTGTACGCCACGAAATAGTCATCGGCCAGTGCCGAGTCGGCATAGCCAATGTATTCGGGCGCCAGGGGGAAGAGCACCTTCTTCTTGCGGCCATCTGCGAACTCACCGGCCAGCAGGTTGAACAGGTAGAAGAAGGCATTCTGGCTGCCGTTGGTCAGGGCGATATTGCGGGACGTGATATCCCAGCCGAGCTCCTTGCTGAGCAGGGTGGCCAGTGCCTTGGTGAACCTGTCTTTGCCTTGGGGGCCGTCGTAGTTGGCCATGGCTTTGACCAGTTCGCCATTGTCGAGCAGGTTTCTGGCTTCGGTTTGAAAGCGCTCCAGCATGGCGGGGATCGGAGCCGGATTGCCGCCACCCAGCATGATGGCGTCCGGATTGGTCAGCCCCTGATTAAGGTCATCCATGAGTTGGGTAATGCCGGCGTGGCGAGTGAACTTCTCGCCGAACAAGGAAAATTCCATTCGGTGACGGATCCAGAGTCAGTTACGGGGATGTAGCACCATAGCTCAGTTTAAAAGCGGGTGTCGATCAAAATAACGGGACGTTCCACGTGGAACATGACTCAATAATCGAGCATGGTAAAAAATACCATTAATGGGTTTAAAAATGACCACGCATGATGTTTTGTGCGACGTACCTTGGTGTCATAAGAAGATAAATTTAAACAAATTCATAATCTTATGTATTTTTTGAGGATTGGCACGACTATTGGAATAGCTATCTGGTCATCTCAACCATACCGGAGCAAGCCAGATGAAAACCCTGATCGCCACCCTGATAATGAGCACCCTCAGCCTGAATGTCATGGCAACTGAAAACCCCAGACCCGAACTGGATACCGCCAAACTAGGACAGGAGATGCTGGCCCAGCAGCAGGAAGCATCCCGGGCTGTGGTGCTGGATGCCCTCAGCAACTTGAAGCCACTGGCGCTGGATACCCTGGTGGTGGAAGCTAGCTCGGCCGATGCGACTCACCCCGAGAGTTGAGATGACGCAGGGGAGTCTGCCCCGTATGCTGCTTGAAGAAGCTGATGAAGGCGCTGTCGCTGGAGAACTCCAGCGAAGCCGCTACCCGACTGATGGGCACAGCCTCTGCCAGCAGCTCCATGGCGCGCAGCAGACGCCACTGCTGGCGCCATGCTTGATAGCTCATGCCTGTGTCTCGCATGAAGATGCGGCCTATGGTCTTGTCACTGGCACCCACCCGTCCGGCCAGCCGGTTGAGCCGATCGGGCAGGGTGTCCCCCCGTTTTACCTCCTGTAACCAGACTGCCAGGCGAGGGTCTGCCGGCAACGGCAGCTGCCAGGATTGTCGCGGCGCTTGCGCCAGCTCCTCCATGAACAAGGCCAGCGTCCGGCTCTGCTCCACTTCCGGTTTCTCCCATGGCCAGAGTGCCATTCGTTCTATGATCTCCCGCAGCAGCGGGTTGACAGCGATCACCTGCACACTGGCTGGCAGCTCTGGTTGTGGCATGAAGTAGAGGGATCGGTAGGCCACCACGCCGCGCATCAAGACCCTGTGGGGCGTACCCGCCGGCAGCCAGGCTGCCCGACTGGGTGGCAGCAGGCATACCCGATTGGCCAGCTCTATGCTCATGCAGCCAGCCTGGGCGAACAACAGCTGATGGCGTTGATGCTGATGCAGGCCTGAGTCGTGCCAACCCAGTGCAGAGGCTATGCCGATCACGCTGCCAGTCAGGCGGTCGGGATCAAAAGGGTGATCGGGAAGAATAAAGGCCATATGTCTGATTATTGATGTTTATAGTCTTGCTTATTGTAATCAGACATTTCGTATCTCTCTAGACTGGCAACCTCTCGTCAAGGAGGTTTGTCATGAACAACAAGTTGCCACCGCTCTGGCTGGTGGTCGGATTGATGATGTTTCCCCAGATAGTGGAGACCATCTACAGCCCTGTGCTGACGCATATTGCCAGTCAGTTCAGGGTGAGTGACGGGCAGGCGTCCCAGACACTGTCAGTCTATTTTCTGGCGTTTGCGGTAGGGGTTGTCTGTTGGGGTCGCCTCTGCGATCTGATCGGTCGGCGTCCGGCCATGCTGGCCGGTCTGCTTACCTACGGGGCAGGCAGTCTGCTGGCATTGCTGGCCAACCAGTTTGAAACCCTGCTGCTGGCCCGGATCATCTCGGCCTTTGGCGCAGCCGTGGGATCTGTCGTGACCCAGACCATGCTGCGTGACAGCTATCAGGGCAGCGATCTGGCCCGTGTCTTCTCCGTGATGGGGGTGGCTCTGTCCATCAGCCCTGTGTTGGGGCTGGTGAGCGGCGGTCTGTTGGCCGAGCATTTAGGCTATCTCGGTGTCTTCAGCGGCTTGCTGGTGCTGGCCCTGGGATTGATGGTGATCGCCAGCTGGCGTCTGCCGGAAACCCGTCCTGCCATCACTACCCGGGTGGCTCTCTGGCCACTGGCGTACCGGATGGCAAGGGATGGCGGGCTCTGGCGTAGCGCCCTGCTGGTCGCTCTGTTCAATACCATGCTGTTTGGCTACTACAGCCTGGCACCGTTTCTGTTTGCCGGATTGGGATTGAATGCCAGCGAGTTCGGCTATTCCGGCCTGGTGTTGGCGCTAGGGACTCTGATCGGCAGCCTGCTGAACAAGCGCTTGCTGGGCAAGGGCTGGCAGTCGATGTCGCTCATCAGGTTGGCCACGTCGCTGGCGCTGGGGGCGGGGGGGGCTGTGTGGGCGAGTCAGGATTCGCTCTGGTTCCTGTTGCCCATGATGGGGGTGGTCGTGGCCTTTGGTATCGCCATTCCCAATGTGCTCAGTCAGGCCTTGCTGACTTATCGGGAGGTGGCAGGCAGTGCGGGTGCTCTGTTCGGGCTGGCCTACTACCTGTTGCTCAGTCTGGGGTTGGCACTGGCGGCCGGTTTGCAGGATCTGGGCATGCTGCTCTTTGGCTGTGGCCTCTTGGCCGTACTGTGCAGCGGACGGCGTTCCACGTGAAACATCAGCTGCCGACAAAGCGGTAGCCGATGCCGGACTCGGTCTCGATCAGGTGGGGTTGCTGGGAATGTTGCCGCCCAGCTTTTTGCTGAAACATCAGCTGCCGACAAAGCGGTAGCCGATGCCGGATTCGGTTTCAATCAGGCTGGGTTGCTGGGGATTATCCCCCAGCTTCTTGCGCAGACTGGCGATGACGATGCGCAGGTAGTGGGTATCTTCCTTGTGGCTTGGCCCCCAGATGTCGTTGAGCAGCTGGGTCTGCATCACCAGCTTGCCGGGATGGCACACCAGCGCCTGCAGCAGGGCAAACTCCTTGCGAGACAAGGGAATTTCCTCATCATGCAGGCTCACCTTGTGGCTGCTGGCGTCCAGGGTCAGGCCACATTGCGGAAAGTGGCGGCGTTCGCCGCTGCTGACTCCGGCCCGCTGGCGCAGCAATACCCGGATGCGGGCCATCATCTCACCAATGCCGAACGGCTTGCTCATATAGTCGTTGGCGCCGGCATCCAGCAGTCGCACCTTCTCCTGTTCCGAATCCCGCGCCGACAGTACCAGTACCGGATTCTGGTGGTGCTCGCGAATGGCTTGCAGTATCTGAATGCCATCCCCATCCGGCAGACCGAGATCCAGGATCACCAGATCAGGATTGAGATGGCGATACAGCTCCAGCCCTTCGTTGACCCCTACCGCCTCGCTGACCTGATGCCCTTCGGCAATCAGGCTGATACGCAGAAAGCGGCGAATCGCCGCTTCATCATCTATGACCAATATGTGAGCCATCTAGTCTCCTGAGGCGAACATTGGGGGAGGGCTGAGGCGAGGGGAAATAGCACTCTCTGCCATCGCTGTGAGCCATATGCGGACCATTATACCTCAGGTGCGTTGAGGGCAAGCGGCAGCGAGATGCGCATGCAGGTGCCGTTGCCATTGGGACCGGAGAATGCCCAGATACGGCCGCCATGGGCCTCTATCATAGCGCGAGAAATGGCGAGGCCAAGCCCGGTGCCTCGACTGCCGCAATCGCCGACAGGCTGGGTGTAGAACAGATTGAAGATCTTGTCCCGGTCCGACTCGGCGATGCCGACCCCGATATCTATGATGTCGAGGATGAGGTCCGGATCCGCCAGCATCACCTTGAACTCTATGGGGGTGCCGGCCGGTGAGTAGCGGGAGGCATTGTCGAGGATATTGACCAGCACCTGCTCGATAAGGGCGCCGTGCACATAAAGCTGGGGGATCTGCTGATCGAAGTGCACCAGCAGCTTGTGCTGACGCCAGGAAGACTCCAGCCTCTTGCGGGCACTCTCCACCAGATCGGCCAGGTCGACCCAGTCGCGTTTCAGCTGGAAGTCGGGTGAACCGATGCGGGTCATGTCCAGCAGGTTCTGCACATAGCTGTGCAGGCGACGGGCCTCGTCCTGCACCGAATGGAGCAGTTCGCTGCGATCCTCCGGGCTGATCCTGTCACCGTACTCCAGCAGGGTGCTGCCAGCCCCCATTATGGTGGCGAGCGGGGTTTTCAGGTCGTGAGAGACAGACGAGAGCAGGGCGGCGCGCATCCGATCCGTCTCTGCCTGCAACTGGCTGTCGGCCAACCGTTCGTTGAGATCGATCCGTGCCAGGGCCGCGCGGATGTCGGTGAGCAGGGCTTGCAGCTGATGCTCGGCCGACGAGGCGAGCGGGTTGGACAGTCGAATGCCGAGGATCAGCTCATCGGTGAGATGGTGATATTGGGCTTCGGCTGCATTGAGGGTGGCGGTGTGGGCACCGGCGCTCTGCTTCTGGGCCAGACACCAGTCGATGGCCGCCTTGTCGGTCTGGCCCGGATTGTGTTGGGCCGAGCCCGCCCTGTGCTGATAGTCCTGATCGAGGGCAAAGACGGGTTGGGCCAGGGCCAGCGAGATGGCCTGGGTGCCTTGCCTGAGCACCTCTTCCGGGCTGCTGGCGGTGGCCAGCCCCTGGCTCAGCGACAGCAGGGCGTTGCCGAGCTGCTGGGTTTCGCGCAAGCCCACCAGCTGTTGGCGCTGGCGGGAGGCGAGCCGCCCCGCCGTCATGCCGACGATGAGCAGCACAAACAGGGTGAGCAGATCACTGTGACTGGCCACGCTGAGGGAGAAGTAGGGAGCGGTGAACAGCAGATTGTGGCCGACGAACCCCAGCACGGCCGCCAGAATGGCGGGCACCAGGCTGGTGGTGAGTGCCGTCGCCAGCACCCCCAATACGAACAGCAGCGGCAGGGAGGCAGGGGGCAGCCAGTGAGAGAGTCCCCAGGCGGCAGCCGATGTCAGCCCCATTATGGTCACTGCCAGCAGACTCTGGCGAATGTCCTTGGGGTGAAGCGGTTGCAATCCTATGCCGGGTTTGCGCTTCTCGGTATCCACCAGCGTGATTTCGAGCCCTTGTGCCTGCTTGAGCAGGTGTTGCACTAGGGAGCGGCGCCAGGGGGCCTTGTGGGGTTTGCCGAGCAGCAGTTGCGATACCTGTTGCTGCTCGGCCGTTTCCAGCAGGGTACTGGCTACCGCCGGGCTGGAGAGAGTCAGCACCTTGGCACCGAGGTGGGAAGCCAGCGCCAGTGCTTGCTCCAGTTCGGCGGAGCGTTGCCCCTTGCTGTCGATGTGGACCACCAGCCAGGGCAGCTGGCGGCGCTGGGCGAAACGGTGGCCGTAACGCACCAGTGCAGAGCCGTGCTGATCGCCGAGGCAAACCATCAGCTTGCCTCGCAACGGCAGCGTTGTCTTGCCTGCGGCTTGCCACTGCAGTTGCAGATCCCCCTCCACGTGGCTGGCGGCGGTCTGCATCGCCAGCTCGCGCAGGGCGGTCAGGTTGTTGAGGGAGAAGAAGGATTGCAGGGCGGCCTTGGCCTGATGGGGCACATAGACCTTGCCCTCCTTGAGCCGGCCGAGCAACTCCTTGGGGGGCAGGTCGATCAGCACTATGCTGTCGGCCTCCAGCAGCACCTGATCGGGCAGGGTCTCCTTGACCCTGACACCGGTCAGTTGCCACACCAGATCGTTGAGGCTCTCGAGGTGTTGCACGTTGAGGGTGGAGTAGACGTCGATGCCGGCACCGAGCAGTTCCTCCACATCCTGCCAGCGTTTCTCGTGGCGGCTGCCGGGGGCGTTGCTGTGGGCCAGCTCATCCACCACCACTATGGTGGGTTTGCGTGCAAGCAGCGCATCCAGATCCATCTCCTCCAGACGTTGCTGGCGGTGGAGATGGAGTTTGCGTGGCTGGATGGCAAGCTTGTCGAGCAGGGCAAGAGTCTCCTGACGGCCGTGGGTTTCCACCACGCCGATCAGGATATCGACCCCCTCTCTTGCCTGCTCACGCACTGCCTGCAGCATGGCGTAGGTCTTGCCTACGCCGGGTGCGGCACCGAGGAATACCTTCAGCTTGCCCTTGTGTTCTTGCTCCAGGCTCGCCAGCAAGGCGTCGGCCCTTGCCTCATCACGCATCCCGGTGCTCCCGCTCCAGACTTGCCGCCTTTACCTCATTACGCATTATTGTCCTTATCGAGCAACCGCTGGCTCAGTTCGAAAATGTGGGTCATCGCCAGCCCGTATGTGCCGGACTTTGCCTCCATCAGGCATCCTTGCCCTGATCGAGCAACAGATTCAGCTGAAGGATATTGACCACTTGCGGGCCAAGGATACCAGCTTGTGTCGCCGACTTGACCTGCTCCGTCAGCAAGGCGGGATCCAGCCCTCGCTGCTTGGCCACTCTGTCCACCTGAGCCAGCACGGCATCCACCGGCAAATGGGGGTCGAGGCCCGAGCCGGAGCGGGTCAGCATGGCGGGAGACTGGACATCACCCTGTGCCTTGGCGAACTCGCTACGCAATGGTGAGCTGACGCCCAGGTTGCTGGCGCCGCTGCCAATGGTGGCGAAGTCACTGGCGGAAGGACGGGAATGAAAGTACTCAGCCCGCTCGAATTTCTGCGCCAGCAGGGCGCTACCGACAAACTCTTGCTTCTTGTTGGTCAACTGGCTGCCATTGGCCTGCCAGGGAAACAGCAACTGGGCCACACCTGTCACTGCCAGGGGGTAGCCGACGCCCAGCAACAGGGTCAGGGTCAGCAGGGTTCTGATTGCGATCATGATTTTCTTGCTCCAAACAGGTTGATGGGATGCAAGCCTGGCTTGCACCCCGCTATGTCGTTACACCAGACCCAGGCCTGTGATGACCAGGTCGATCAGCTTGATGCCGATTAATCGGGTGCACCAGCAGGCCATGGACGCCATGGATTCAGCGTGCTGCGTTCTTGTTTCTACACCAAGCCCAGGCCGGTAATGACCAGATCGATCAGCTTGATGCCGATTAATCGGGTGCACCAGCAGGCCATGGACGCCATGTATTCAGCGCGTTGCGCCCTTGTTCCTACACCAAGCCCAGGCCGGTAATGACCAGATCGATCAACTTGGTGCCGATTAATCGGGTGCACCAGCAGGCCATGGGCACCATGGATTCAGCGCGTTGCGCCCTTGTTCCTACACCAGACCCAGGCCGGTAATGACCAGATCGATCAACTTGATGCCGATAAAGGGCACCAGCAGACCACCGACACCGTAGATCATCAGGTTGCGGCGCAGCAGGCTGGCAGCCGTTCCCTTCAGACTGACACCGCGCAGGGCCAGCGGTACCAGCGCCACAATGATCAGGGCGTTGAAGATGATGGCCGACAAGATGGCGCTTTCGGGGCTACCCAGCTGCATCAGGTTCAGCGCACCCAGTTGCGGATAGGCAGCGATGAACAGGGCCGGCAGTATGGCAAAGTACTTGGCCACGTCGTTGGCGATGGAGAAGGTGGTCAACGCACCGCGGGTCACCAGCAACTGCTTGCCGACCAGTACCACGTCCAGCAGCTTGGTGGGGTTGGAGTCGAGATCCACCAGGTTGCCCGCCTCCTTGGCGGCCTGGGTGCCCTCGTTCATGGCCAGACCCACGTCAGCCTGGGCCAGCGCGGGCGCATCGTTGGCACCGTCACCACACATTGCCACCAGACGTCCGTCCGCCTGCTCCTGGCGTATATAAGCCAGCTTCTTCTCCGGCGTTGCTTCTGCGATAAAGTCATCCACCCCGGCTTCGGCAGCGATGGCGGCGGCGGTCAGCGGGTTGTCACCTGTGATCATCACGGTGCGGATCCCCATGTGACGCAGGATCTGGAAGCGGGCCTTGATGCCTGGCTTGATGATGTCCTTGAGGAACACGACTCCCAGCAGCTTCTCATGGGTGCAGACCAGCAGCGGCGTGCCGCCCTGGCGAGCTATGTGATCCACCGACTTGAGGATTACCTCTGGTACTGCCTTGCGGTCGAGAGAGAGGTAGTTGAGCACCGCATCCACAGCCCCCTTGCGATATTGGTGACCGTTGCGATCCAGGCCGCTCAGGCGGGTCTCGGCACTGAAGGGGATCACCTTGTCGCTCTCCAGCTGGCTCGGCTTGGCCATGCTCTTGCCCGCCAGGGTCAGGATGGACTTGCCCTCCGGCGTATTGTCGCCAAGGGAGGCCAGCATGGCCGCCTGGGCAAGCAGTGAGGGATCCACCCCAGGTGCCGGGATCAGCTCGTCTGCCATGCGGTTACCGAAGGTGATGGTGCCTGTCTTGTCCAGCAACAGGGTGCGCACGTCACCGGCGGCCTCCACGGCACGGCCTGATTTGGCTATCACGTTCAGCTTCACCAGCCGGTCCATACCGGCGATCCCGATGGCGGAGAGCAGACCGCCTATGGTGGTCGGTATCAGGGTGATGAAGAGGGCTATCAGATAGAGCCTGGGTACCTGGGTGCCGTTGTAGTTGAGGAACCAGGGCAGGGTCGCCACCACCAGCAGGAAGATCAGGGTCAGACCCACCAGCAGGGCGTCGAGAGCCATCTCGTTCGGGGTCTTCTGGCGCTTGGCTCCTTCGACCAGGGCTATCATCCGATCCAGTGTGCTTTCACCCGGATTGTTGCTGACGCGTACCCAGATCTCGTCGGAGACAACTGTGGTGTTGCCAGTCACACCACTGCGGTCGGTGCCGGATTCGCGGATGACGGGGGCAGATTCCCCCGTGATGGCGGCTTCGTTGACCGAGGCGATACCGGCGACCACTTCACCATCGGCCGGGATCATCTCGCCGCTGCGTACCAGCACCAGATCGCCTTTCAGCAGGCTGGTGGCAGGCACCCATTCGCCCTGACCATCTTTGGCATCGGTCACCCGACGAGCCTTGAGCTGGCTCATGCCCGCCTTCAGACTGTCGGCTCTCGCCTTGCCACGACCTTCGGCCAGAGTTTCTGCGAAGTTGGCAAACCAGAGGGTCAGCCACAGCCAGGCGGTCAGCTGCCAGGCCAGACTGGGGGCGACCCCAGACAAGGGCTGCCCCAGCAGGGACTCTACGGTTGCCATGACGGCAGCCAGCCAGAGTGTGAACAGAATAGGGCTGCCAAACAGTGCCTTGGGATTGAAGCGGTAAAGCGCTTCGGCCATGGCCTGCACGATTTGCGAGCGTTGCTTTTTACCCTTCACCTTGTCGGCATGGGTTGTGATGGATATGGACTTGCTCATTGAAAAGCTCCCAGTATCAAATAGTTGACCATTGGCATCTGTGATGTGATCGCGCTGGCGTCGTTCATCAGAACGCTCCCTGCATCAGGCTCAGATGCTCGGCTACCGGGCCCAGTGCCAGTACCGGCAGGAAGGAAAGCCCACCTATCAGCAACACTGTGATAATCAGCAAGGTAATGAACAGAGGGCCGCGGATCGGGAAGTCACCCTCACCCGTCTCCTGGCGCGGGGCTCGGGCAAGCTGACCAGCGATGGCAAGCACAGGTATGATGTAACCGAAGCGACCGAGCAGCATGGCCAGGCCGATGGCGATGCATTGCCAGCTATCGGCGGCTGCGAGACCAGCAAAGGCAGAGCCGTTGTTACCCGCTGCCGAGGCATAGGCATAGATCAGCCGTGACAGCCCGTGGGGCCCTTCATGACCAATGATGGTGCTGGCATCCGGCATCAGCAGAGTGACCCCGCCTAACACCAATACCCCGACTGGCATTACCAGCATGCTGGCGACAACCCATTTCATCTCCGTGATACCGAGGCGCTTGCCCAGATAGGTTGGGGTGCGTCCCACCATCAAGCCGCAGAGGAACACGGTCAGCAGCACGAACAGCATCATGCCGTAGATACCCGAGCCCACGCCGCCGAAGATGACCTCGCCGAGCAGCATGTTGATCATGCCGACCATGCCGCCGAGGGGGGTGAAGCTGTCATGCATGGAGTTGACTGCACCGTTGGAGGCAGCAGTGGTAGCGACTTCCCAAATGCTGGAAAGCACGGGGCCGAAGCGGCTCTCCTTGCCTTCCCAGTTGCCCGCCTGGCTGGTGATATGGGCCAGATTGGGATCCAGCTTCATCTCCTGGGAAAGGGAGAGGCAGAGCCCCAGCACGAACAGCAAGGCCATGGCGGTGAGAATGGCACGGCCGTGGCCCGTGTCCTTCACATAGCGACCCAGAGTGCAGACCAGCGCGGCGGGAATGGTCAGCAGGGTGACCATCTCCAGCCAGTTGGAGAGGGCTGTCGGGTTCTCGAACGGATGCGCCGAGTTGACACCGAAGAAGCCACCACCGTTGGAACCGAGCTGCTTGATGGCGATTTGCGAGGCAGCGGGGCCCAGTGGCAGCAGTTGCTCCTGACCTTCCAGACTGTGGAACGGCAGGTAAGCAGACAGGCTCTGGGGCACACCCTGCCACACCAGCAGCAGTGCCATGATCAGCGCCAGTGGCAGCAGCACATAGAGGCAGAAGCGCACCAGATCTTGCCAGAAGTTGCCTAGATGAATGGTCTGCTGGCGGGAGATACCACGAAACAGGGCGACGGCAACGGCTGCACCAGTACCGGCGGAGACGAAGTTCTGGGTGGTAAGCCCCACCATCTGGCTGAAGTAGGAGAGGCTGGCCTCACCGGAATAGGCTTGCCAGTTGGTATTGGTCATGAAGCTGACCGCTGTGTTGAAGGCCAGTTCCCAGTTCAGCCCTGGCAATTGCTGCGGGTTGAGGGGAAGCAGGCCTTGTGCCATCAGGATCAGGAACAGCAGACCGAAACCGGCACCGTTGAAGGCCAGCAGGCTGAGGGCGTAGGACTTCCAATCCTGCTCCCGTCCGTCCGTGCCGCAGCAGGCCAGGGTGGCGCGCTCGATCGGCGACAGCCAGCGGCTCTTGCCTTCAAACACCCGATACATATAGCTGCCAAGCAGGGGTGCTGGCAGCAGGACCAGCAGCACAAAGGCTACCGGATAGATCACTTCTTGCCACATATCAGATCCCTCACTCGTGGCTGCGCGTTAAAGCGCGCAACAGATAACCCATAAGGGCGAGGACCAGCAGCAGATATAGCCAATTCATATCGACTCCATTGAAATAATTAGCTGCAAGAGTCGATGTAAGACAGCATCGACTCCGTTGGTGTAGTTGACGCTGAAAGGGTATGTAAAACAGGCGTAAAGGCGCCATAAAGCAGCATGGGGCGGGCGTAAAATCGGCGTAAAAAGCGAGGGTTTGTCGGGCTGGCGAAGGGCAGATATGAAAAAACCCGGCCTGGACCGGGTTGATAGGAAAAGGGCGAGAGGCTTAGCGCATCGTCACGAACTCTTCCGCGCTGGTGGGATGGGAAGGGTTACGCAATTGTCGAAGCTGATCTGATGGGCCAGCTTCGCATATGGCTAACGCATGGTGACAAACTCTTCCGTGCTGGTGGGATGAGGATAGCAACGCAATTATCGAAGCCAGCCTGATGGTGATGAGGCGGGCTTCACGAACACTTAACGCATGGTCACAAACTCTTCCGCGCTGGTGGGATGAATGGCCACGCAGTTATCGAAATCAGCCTTGGTAGCGCCCATCTTCATGGCGACACCGAAGCCTTGCAGGATCTCGTCCATGGCAAAGCCGATGCCGTGCAGACCGACCACTTTTTCTTCCGGCCCGACACAGACCAGTTTCATGCGGGTGGGTTGGCGATGCTGTGTCAGTGCCGAATACATGGCGGTGAACTGGCTGCGGTACACCTTTACCTGACTCTCGCCATACTCGGCGATGGCCTCCGGCTCGGTCAGGCCTATGGTGCCAATGGGGGGGTGGCTGAACACCACTGTCGGCACCAGATTGTAGTCAAGGTGCTCGTTCGGCTTGTTGTTGAACAACCGCTCCGAGAGGCGGCGACCTGCGGCGACGGCCACCGGGGTCAGCTGGATGCGACCCGTGTTGTCACCCACCGCATAGACGTTGGCGACGTCGGTGTTCTGGAACTTGTCGGTCGGGATAAAACCCTTGTCGTCCAGTTCGATGCCGGCTGCTGTCAGGTCGAGATTGTCGGTGGCTGGCGTGCGGCCAATGGCCCAGATCAGGCAGTCGACCGTGAGGTGGCGACCATCTTCCAGCTGCAGTGTCAGACTGTCATCGGCGTTCTTGATTACCGCTTTGGGAGTGGCATGGGTGTGCAGTTTGGGCCCTTCTTGCGCCATGATCTCCACCAGAGTCTCGTGGATCATGGGATCGAAGTTACGCAGCGGCGCGTGTTTGCGGACCACCAGATGGGTTTCGCTGCCGAGGGCCTGCATCACGCCAGCAATTTCGACGGCGATATAGCCAGCACCGACCACGGCAACTCGCTTGGGCTGCGCCTGCAGATCGAAGAAACCATCAGAATCGATACCCAGTTCGGCACCGGGAATAGTGGGTACTTCAGGGCGGCCACCGGTGGCGATCAGTATGTGATCGGCCGTGTATTGTTCACCATTGACCTCGATCGTGTTGCTATTGACGAAGCGGGCGAAGCCTTTGACGACGGTGATCTGGTTTTTGCCCAGCACATTCTGGTAGGACTGATGGATGCGGCCTATATAGGCCTGGCGGGACTCGACCAGCTTGGCCCAGCTGAATTGATTGAGTGTGGTATCGAAGCCGTAATCGGCGCCATATTTCAGGGCATCGGCGATCTGGCCTGCATACCACATGGCTTTCTTAGGTACACAACCGACGTTGACGCAGGTTCCCCCCAACTCTTTGGCTTCAATCAGGGCAACTTTTTTGCCGTACATGGCAGCCCGGTTCGCCGAGGCAATACCGCCACTGCCGCCGCCGATGGCGATATAGTCAAAATGCTGTGCCATTGCGAGATTCTCCGCTCATTAAGAAGGCAATCACAGCATGATGGGGATAAAGCGGCTGGCTCACAAGAGCCAGCACTCAGTTATGTTGGATTGGCAGGCGAATATGGAACTGGGCGCCATTGCCCGGTTCGCTGGCACAGCTGATGCGGCCTTTCAGCAACTGCACCACCAGGTTGTAGATGATGTGGGTGCCGAGCCCGCTGCCGCCCTGGCCTCGCTTGGAGGTGACAAAGGGGTCGAAGATGCGCGGCAATATCTCCGGCGGTATGCCGCGGCCGTTGTCGCTGTAGTTGATCAGCAGCTCTTCACCCTCTTGTTCCACCTTGATGGTGATCTTCTTGGGCTTGTCCCAGTTATCAAAACCATGGTTGATGGAGTTGAGGATCAGGTTGGAATAGATCTGGGTAAAGCTGCCGGGGAAAGAGAAGATGGACAGCTTGGGATCGCACTGGATATCCACTTCGCACTGGGCTTTTTTCAGCTTGTGACCGAGGGAAACCACTACCTGATGCAGGTTGTCAGCGAGGCTGAAGTTGTAGCGTGCTTCCGATGACTGATCGACTGCCACCTGCTTGAAGCTGGCGATAAGCTCCGAGGCGCGTCTCAGGTTGCTCTGCAGCAACTGCATGGATTCATCGAGGTTGACGGTGAACTCATTGAGGTAAGAGCGCGACAGCTGTTTGGAGTCGATGTGCAGCTTGAAGTCAGCCACTCGCTCCTGCAAATAGGAGGAGGCGGTGACGCTGATGCCGATAGGGGTGTTGATCTCGTGGGCGACCCCTGCGACAAGGGAACCGAGTGAGGCCATTTTTTCCGACTCTACCAGGGTTTGCTGCGCCTGTTTCAGGTCGTCGTACGCCTTGCCCAGTTGGTTGTTGGCATCGCTCAGGCTACGTGTCCGTTCCACCACCTTGCCTTCCAGCAGTTCGTTGAGCTGAATGATCTCTCGCTCAACCTTCTTCAGGCGGGTGATGTCATAACCGAATCCGATCAGATACTTGAGATTGGGGCCTTCGTAAAAGGGGGCGAAGGTCCACTGCAGCACCAGCTCATGGCCCTGCTGGTCATGCATGATGACCTCTTTGTCCTCAATGGCGCCATGATCGGCCAGGGTCAGAGTCAGGTCTTCCCGCTGCTCCTGGCTGACAAACAGATCCAGCCAGTTGTGCTGCAATATTTCCTGCTGGTGATAGCCGGTCAGCAGTATGGCCGCCGGGTTGATGCTGGCGATGTTGAGATCCGGCTCCATGCAACAGATGACCATGTTGGCCGAGTTGATCAGCGTTGCCGAGAAGTCCCGCTCCTGTTGCAGCTGTTCTGCCGCCTGATGGCGCGCCGCAAACTCATCGTTCAGCCGTGCTCGCATCTGGTTGAGGGTGGCGACCAGGGTATCCAGTTCGTCGGGTTTCTTGCGGGGCAGGGGGCGGCCTTCCAGCGTCAGCTCGACTGCCAGTCTGTCCAGATTGAATTTTTGGGCGTAGTTGGCGATGCGGTTGAGATGACGAACCACCAGATAGTAAATGATGATCAGGATGCAGAATGAGACCACCAGCGTCTTGATGGTCTGACTGACCATGATCAGCACGGATTTTTCGATAAGGCGCTGATAGATCTGCTCGAGGGAGGCGGCGACGAAAAGCTTGCCAACCACTTCACCCTGATAGGTGAGGTTGAACTCGCGGGAGATGTCGTAGCTTTCCCGTTCGACCCCCTGGGTCAACAGCGGGACTTCCGAGTTGCCGAGCATCTCCTTGACCATCACGAATTGCATGTTGGGCAGGTTCATGATGCCTTCGATCTGCACCTTGACCTGCTCTTCATCCAGGTTCCACAAACTGGCGGCGATGGGCTGCAGGAAGGAGGCTTCGATCTGGCCGATGCTGTCTTCGATGACGGCAACATCCTTGCGGTAATCCCAGCCAAGCTGAAGCACCGTAATGATCATCGCCAATACGGTACTGCACACCAGAATATAGGAGAGCAGTCGGTATGAGAGTCCGTTGCGGCCGACGGCCTGCGCGGTCTTGGAGAAGAGTCCTGACATGGCGTCCTTGCGGTCTGGATATATTGCCATTTAGTTTAACTGCTTCATGCACTTATGTCGTGTTTCGTTAGCGTGATAAAAATAAGGCCCCGAAACGGGGCCTTGAGCAGTCAATTTGGGTATCAGTGACTCCCTTTCGCCTTGGGCGGAATGGATTCATCAAACACCGGCAGGGGTTTGTGTTCGGAGGCCAGGTAGGTATAGATAACCGGCAGCACGAACAGGGTGAAGATGGTGCCGATCGCCAGACCGGCCACGATCACGATACCGATACTGAAGCGCTGGGCCGCACCGGCACCCGCGGCATACAGCAGCGGGATCAGACCCGCAATCATGGCGGCCGTTGTCATCAGTATGGGGCGCAGACGCACCTTGGCTGCCTGCATCACGGCTTCCATCCGGTTCATGCCATGCAGCAACTGCTCTTCCTTCGCCACTTCGCAGATCAGAATACCGTGCTTGGTAATCAGACCCACTAGCGTGATAAGGCCCACCTGGGAGTAGATGTTCATGGTGGCCATGCCCCATGCCAGCGCAATCAAGGCGCCACTGATGGCAAGAGGGACAGATACCATGATGACAAGGGGGTCACGCACGGATTCGAACTGGATCGCCAGCACCAGGAAGATGATGGCGAGGGCCAGTGCGAACGTGGCGTAGAGCGCATTGCCCTCGGTCACGAACTGGCGGGCTTCACCCATGAAGTCGTAGCGATAGCCTTGCGGCAGCTTCTCTTCGGCTGTGGCCTTGAACCAGTTGATTGCATCTCCCATGGCCACGCCCGGTGCCGGCACTGCGCCTATGGTGGCCGAGTTCAGCTGGTTGAAGTGGGGCAGGGCTCGGGGCTCACCGACCACTTCGATACTGATGAGGCTCCCCAGCGGAATGGATTTACCGTCAGCCGCCCGCACGTAGTAACCCTTGATGGATTCCGGGTTCATGCGGTACTTGCGCTCGACCTGCGGGATCACCTCATAGGAGCGGCCATCTAGATCGATACGGTTGACGTAACCGTCCGCCATCATGGTGCCCATGGTGATACCTATGTCCTGCATGGTGATGCCGTAAGCACCCGCCTTGTCCTTGTCGATCTTGATCTTCATGGTGGCGGAGTCGTAGTTCAGATCGAGATCCGAATAAACGAATTGGCCGTTGGCCTGGGTGGCCGCCAGCATTTCACCGGCGATCAGGAACAGGCTTTCGAAGCTCTTCGGCGTCGTGATGACGAACTGGATCGGCAGACCGCTCGACGCCCCTGGCAGTTCCGGGAACTGGAAGGTGGTGATGGCCATGCCGGGGATGTCTTTCACCAGATTGGCAACCCGGTCCAGTACCTCTTTCTGGCTCGCTTCACGCTGGCTCCAGGGCACCATGGAGGCGATACCAAAGGCCTGGTTGGCATTGAACACACCGGAGAAGACCTGGGAGTAGGCGATTTCCGGCTGCTCATCCAGGATCTTGTTCACGTCCGCCATGGTGTTTTCGATGTAGTCCAGGTTGGCGTTGGACGGTGCCGTACCCAGCACGGCCATAACCCCCTTGTCCTCTGACGGAGCCAGTTCACTGGGGATGAACTTGAACAGCAGCGGCAGGCTGCCGAACACTATGACGGCAAACACCAGGACCACGATGCGCTTTTGCATCACGGCGTGCAGCATGCTGTCGTAGCGGTCTGTCATCCGTTCCAGCAGGTGATGAACCGTGCTCTCGAACTTGCCCGGCTTTTCGTTGGCCTTGAGCATCTTGGCGCACATCATGGGCGACAGGGTCAGGGCTATGATGCCGGAGACAAATACCGCCCCCGCCAGGGTCAGGGCAAACTCCTTGAACAGGGAACCCGTGATGCCTCCCATCAGGGCGATCGGCGCGTACACAGCCGCCAGGGTGACCGTCATGGCGATAACCGGCACGGCTATCTCGCGGGTCCCTATGATGGCGGCCCGGAAGGGTTCCTCCCCCTGTTTGATATGCCGATCGACGTTCTCCAGCACCACTATGGCGTCATCCACCACCAGACCGATGGCCAGTACCATGGCCAGCAAGGTCATCAGGTTTATGGAGAAACCGAACAGATCCATCATCATCACTACGCCGATCAGACTGAGCGGTATTGTGATGATCGGGATGATGACCGCGCGGAAGGAGCCAAGGAACAAGGTGATCACCACCAGCACTATGGCAGCTGCTTCCAGTATGGTTTTGATAACCTCGTGGATGGACTCGTTGATGGCGATGGTTGAGTCATACAGCACATTGGTCTGCATGGTGCTCGGCATGTTGCTCTTCAGGCTTGGCATCAACTCCAGTACATCGTGGGCGATGTTGATGGGGTTGGCAGTCGGTGCTGCGTTGACCGCCATGACCACGGCTTCGCGACCATTGGCACTGGCGCGATAGATGTCGTGGCTCTTCTCCAGCGTCACCTTGGCGATGTCGGAGAGGCGGATCACCTTGCCGTCACGGGTGGCGACGACCAGCCGTTTGAGCTCGTCGGTATCGCTGACCTGGGTTTCGGCATTGCCGTTGAACAGGGTGAAGTAACCCGTCGCCTGACCGGTGGCTGACTGATAGTTGTTGCTGTTGAGCACAGTCATCACGTCGCTGGCGGTCAGGTTGAAGGCTGCCATCTTGGCCGGATCCAGCCATACCCGCAGGGCAAATTCGACCCCACCGTAGAGGTCAACCTTGGACACACCGCCCACGGTGAACAGCTGCGGCTTGATGACCCGTTCCAGATAGTCGGTGATCTGGCTGGAGTTGAGCTCCGGGCTGGTGAAGCCAAGATACAGCACTGCCGTGGTCGAGCCGGTGGAGGAGGTGACCGAAGGGTCTTCCGCCTCTTTCGGCAACTGGGAGCGTACCGAGTTGACCTTGGCCAGTATGTCGGAGAGCGCGGCGTTGGGGTCCGTGTTCAGCTTCATGAAGGCCGTGACAGTGGAGCTGCCCAGCTGACTGGAGGAGGTCATGAAGTCGATGTTGTCGGCTTGTGCCACCGCCTGTTCCAGCGGCTGGGTGATGAATCCCTGGATCAGGTCTGCACTGGCGCCATAGTAGCTGGTGCTGACCGTGATCACCGTATTGGTCACCTCGGGGTATTCCCGCACCTGCATCTTGAAGATGGCCTGAAAGCCCAGCAGGGCGATCAGGAAGCTGAGCGAGATCGCCAGCACAGGCCGTTTTATAAATATGTCAGTAAATCGCATTGCAGATCTCCGCGCTTACAGCATCGGGGTTTGTGCCGGAACGGCCAGGGCATCGTTTTCGACCACGCGCACCTTGGTGTCGTTGCTCAGGCGAACCTGACCCGACAGCACTATCTGGTCTCCAGCCTTGATGCCGGACAGCACATGCACGTCATTGCCGCGACGCTCACCCGCTTTGACCACTACCTGCTTGGCCCGTTTCACGCCGTCCGTCTCATGGATGACATAGACGTTCTCGCCATACAGGGTGAAGGAGATGGCGGATTGCGGGATCACAACCTGGTCTTTCACCGTGGGCAGAATGATGCTGGCGCGGGCGAACATGCCGGAACGAAGCTGACCGCCGTTGTTCGGGATGTCTGCCTGTACCTGGATCAGGCCGCTCTGGTAGTTGACTGCGGGTTCAATGGCGGTGATATGCCCGTCAAATTGTACTTGTGGATAGGAGTCCACATTGATCTTGACGGTCTGGCCCAGAGTGATTTTGGAGATATCGGTCTGGGGCACGGTGAAGCGCAGGCGCATCACACTGGTATCTTCCAGCCGCACTATGTCGGTACCCGGTTGCAGGTACTGGCCGAGGAAGACGTTACGCAGACCGACCACGCCACCGAAGGGGGCACGTACCTGGCGACGGGCAATGGTTGCCTTCAGGCTGTCGATATCCGCTTCCAGTGAACGGTAGCTGGCTTCGGCATCATCCAGTTGATCCTTGGAGATGGAGCTCTTCTTGTAGAGGTTCTGGAAACGCTCGAACTTGGCTCGCGCCGCTGGCAGCTTGGCCAGGGAGGCTTGCAGATTGGCCTTCTCCACGCTGGAGTCCAGGCTCAGCAGCAGTTGCTCTGCCTTGACCGGCTTGCCCGATTCGAAGGTGATGGCATCGATTGTGCCTGCCAGTTCAGTGGAGAGCGTTACCCCCTGATTCGGCTCGATGAAGCCGATTGCCTCTATGGTTGGAACCCAGTCCTGGGCCTTGGTGACCATGGCGGTGACCGGGAACTCGGGCTCTGGCCGGTTGGCCATGAACTCTGCAATCTTCTTCTGCTTGAACATATTGAAGCCGATGACGCTACCAAACAGGGCGAGCGCTATCAGCAACATGATGGCCATCCACTTTTTCATGAACAGGCTCCTGAGGTGGAAAAGTTGGGGGTTAATATGGCATTCCAGCTGGCCCGGATCGCGGCTTCCAGCTGTTCTTGCGTCAGCTCAAAGTGATGAACCTGGCGTTGTAGCGCCAGAGTCCCCACACAGTCCAGGCTCAGCACCTGCAGTGCCCGGACGGGTAGATCGATAAACAGACCTTGTTCACGTCCCTGCTCGAAGAAACGATCCAGAGGCGCCCAGGCGGCCATGATGACCGGGTCTTTCTCCAGTTCGGCTCCCAGTGGGGAACACTCATATTGCAACTTGCATTTGAGTGCGTTGGGGTCGTCGGCAAAAAAGGCGTGGATGTTGAGCCACAGACGCCGAAATTGCTGAAATGACACCTCATCTATCTGCACACCTTCCATGACCAGGGGATGACACTGGAGGATACTGTGTTGATAGAGCTGGCGGATCAGATCATCTTTGTCACTGAAGTAACGGTAGATGGTGCCCGCCGCCACCTTGGCTTTCTTGGCTACCACGGCAATGGACAGACCGTGGAAACCCTGCTCGCCGAGTATTTCATGAGCCGCATTGAAAATGCGTTCTTTCTTGTTCATGACTCGATTATCACAACGGCTGAATGAACGTTCATTCATTTTAGGGGGGCATTGAAGCAAGTCAAGTTCCACTACTGGATGCATCACCATTAGGGGGGAAACAAATTAGCGTTGCAGAGCTGGATCCAGCCTGAATGAAACAAAAATGGTGAAAAAGCGCCATAAACGATGGAAAAACAAGCGGTTGATTTGGCGGGAGCAAAAAAGTGTAGACAAGCCTGCCCCCATCATCAATAATGCGCCCCGTTCGACAGCGTAGCGCCCGTAGCTCAGCTGGATAGAGCGCTGCCCTCCGGAGGCAGAGGTCACAGGTTCGAATCCTGTCGGGCGCACCATTTAAAGTGCGCCGGTTAAACGGGCGTGTTGTGGAACGAAAACAGCTGTGGTGGCTGTAGCTCAGTTGGTAGAGTCCCGGATTGTGATTCCGGTTGTCGTGGGTTCGAGCCCCATCAGCCACCCCATTTTACAGCTTGTCAGGTATGCGAAGGTGGCGGAATTGGTAGACGCGCTAGCTTCAGGTGTTAGTGCCCCCCGGGTGTGAGGGTTCGAGTCCCTCTCTTCGCACCATACTTGCTGTATGATGAAGATGACCGAAAGTGGTTGTCTTGGTGTTTTGAAAGAGTGTTGCAGTGAAAAAATTGTCTCGGTGATTAGCGCAGCCCGGTAGCGCATCTGGTTTGGGACCAGAGGGTCAAAGGTTCGAATCCTTTATCACCGACCATATTCAGAAAAACCTCGCTTAGGCGGGGTTTTTCGCTTTCTGGCGTTTATCATCTCCCCATCTCCCCATCTCCCCATCTCCCCATCTCCCCATCTCTGCGTCTGTTACGTCTGTTTACACTTCTGTTGGCACTTTCCTGTCACCGCTTCGGGTATGCTGGGCCGCAGACCCATAGCAAAGTGGGCATTATTGAACACTTTTCAGGCCAAAATGTCATATGCACCATAATACAGTTCGCGCCAGCATGTTGGCGCTGGTTGTCGTGGCCCTCAGCGGCTGCTCGTACAAACCCAAGCCGGATGAAATCCTGATGGGCGCCGCCCCCAGGCAGGCCATCGATGCTCCCTCTGCCCTGATGACCAGCGGTGGTTTTTGTGTGGCATTGAATGCCCAGGATCAACTGATCACTCAACCTTGTGAAAAGATAACCCGACAGCAGTTTAACTGGGATGCTGGCGCCCTGCAGCTTGATCAGCGCTGTCTGGTGGCCAAGGGGGTGAGCGAACTCGTGCTGGCTGAGTGTCAGGATGATAGCCGCCAATGGCAGTGGCAGGCGGATCGTCTGCTCAATCACAAGGTTGATCGGTGTCTGGATGTCGCCGGTCGTCGCCACAAGCCCGGCACACCGCTTCGGCTGGCGGAGTGCTACGGGGGTGCCAACCAGAGTTTCGAGTGGAAGAGTAGCGCTAGCATGCTGGAGCAGTTGAATCTGAAAAGCCTCATCTGGTGAGGCGATAGGGGATGTGGGACAGGTTTCAGGCTGGGGGAGATTTCGCCCGTGTCTCGATTTGAAATATCTGCCAAACAGCATGGATACCACAGTCGTGGTATCCATGCTGTCACGGGTCAGGCTGCGCCAGCAGTACTGAGGGCGAACAGCTGCTCCAGATAGACGGCAACCCCATCTTCGTCCGAGCTCAGGGTCTGCTCATGTGCTGGCAAGGCGAGCTTGAGGCGGTCGTGGGCATTGCCCATCACAACGCCACGACCCACCATGTCCAGCATCTCGAAGTCGTTCATGCCATCCCCGAACGCGACGGCCTGAGACATATCCAGTCCATGCTGTGCCAGCACGGCGCGCACGGCATTGCCCTTGTGCACCCCGGCGTGCATCACTTCGAGGCAGTCCGGCAGGGAGAAGGTGACGTTGAGTCGATCACCATAATGCTGGTTGAGGTGAGCCTCGATCCGCAGCAGTTTTTCGTGCTCGCCGATGTAGAAGACCTTGTTGACCTTGTCCATCGGGTGGGTGGCGAGGTCGGTGAGGCGGTAGGTGAAGCCGGACTCGTCATGGAATTGCAGCAACCAGGGCAATTCCTCTTCTACCAGCCACTCGTCGCCATAGTAGACATTGAGGTGAATGGAAGGGTCGCGATCCAGTGCGATCAGCTCGGCGGCCACGGCAGCTGGCAGCGCCTGATTGAAAATGAGTTGATCCTGCTTGTCGTGCACCACGGCACCGTTGGAGGTGATGAGGTAGATGTCCAGCCCGAGCGTGTCGCGAATGCTGCGCACATCCACATGGTGCCGGCCAGTGGCCACCACGAACTTGATCCCCTGTTCCACCAGACGGTGCAGGGTGTCACGGGTGCGGGGGGAGATCTGGTGCTGCTTGTTGAGCAGGGTGCCATCGAGATCGGATACAACTACCTTGAACATCATTACCTCGGCATCAATTGAACGCCGGGGCAGTGTACCCCAGCGTTTTGCGTCACCCCATTTATTTAGGGATCCAAAAAATAACCAGCGCTAGAAGCGCTCGAAGAACGCTAGGGTCGCGCTCAGTGCGGCCTGACGCTGGGGGTCTGCTTCGATAAACAGCTCATGCCAGGCGCCCTCTATCCGCAGCGGCTTGCCCCCTTCACATCTGGCCTTGGCACAGAAAGCATCCTGGGCGGCATTGTCCACCACGCTGTCTTCCCCCGCCTGCAGCAGCAACAGTGGCGTCTTGATCCGATCAGCGGCGGCAATGGCGGTATCTCCAGCGGCTATCCCTTCGCGGATCCAGTGGGCGGTCACCCCCCCCAGCTTGATTTGCGGGTGCTGTTCGTAGAGATCGCGAAACGCCTGATAGCGCGGCGCGCTGTGGCTCAGGCCATTATCGGCAAATTCGTGTGACTGGTAGCTGCCCTGGCCGGGACCATAGGGTGGTTCGCCCAGCCAGCTGCCGACCGTGTCTATGCTGGCCGCGAGCCCCTGTGCCAGCCATTTGGGCAGACCGCCGAGGTTGATGCCCATCATGGGGGAGGAGAGCACGGCCGCCTTGATATCATCCGGCCAGCGTTCCAGGTAAAGCGCCGAGATGGCACCGCCCATGGAGTGAGCCAGCAGGAACAGCTTGGTGGGCTGATCTGCCATGATGACCTGGTCGTGGAACTGTTTGAGATCCACCACATAATCTTCGAAATCAGCAACATAGCCTTTCTGCTTGTCGGCCAGCATACGGTCGGACAAGCCCTGTCCCCGGTGATCGATGAGGTAGAGGCTGTAGCCCTGGCGCCACAGATCCCAAGCCAGTTCCTGATACTTGAGATAGCTCTCGACCCGACCATTGACGATAACGATGGCGCGATCCACCTTGGCCTGGCGCAGGGCGGCATAGCGGATGGTGACGCCGTCTCTGGCCTTGAACTCCCCCTCGATAGCATGTGTACGCCAGAAGTCGGGCAGCGTTTGCTGGTAAAGCGCGGGGACCTCGGCTTCGGAGGTCAGCGGATAGGGATTGGTCACGGCAAGGGCTCCGGCAGAAAACAGGGTCAGTGCCAGCAGGGGCAGACAGTTAAATTTCATCGGTTGGATACTCCATATCCTGGGGATCTTCCTGTTGTGCAGCCCAGCCCTTGCGGGTCAGCTGCATCCGTTGCCACCAGGCCTCGTCCGCCAGAATTTCACCGGCCGGGCCGAGCTGGGGATAGGGCATCTCTTTCTCTTTGCAGAGCTGGACATAGATGGGGTAGCCCCCCTCGAACAAGATAGTGTTCTGCTCTTCAAGCGTGAGGGGGCAGCCGCGCTGATAACAGCCCGCCAGCTCGCGCTGGCGCTGGGCCTCGTAGAGGATGGCGGCGGCGGCCACCGAAACGTTGAGGGACTGCACCATGCCCACCATGGGGATGACGATATGGTGATCGGCCAGGGCCAGCGCCTCTTCACCGATGCCGTGTTTCTCCTGACCCACCAGAATGGCGGTGGGTCTGGTGTAGTCGATGGTGCGAAAGTCCACAGAGCTTTCCGAGAGGTGGGTCGCCACTATCTGCATGCCGGAGGCTTTCAGCTCGGCCACGGCGCTGCCGATATCCGGGTGCAGCTTCACATCCACCCAGTTCTGGCTGCCGCGGGCCGTGCCCTTGCGCTTGTGGATCCAGGTCTTGGGCCAGACGGCATGCACCCTGTGGATGCCAATCGCATCGGCGGTACGCACTATGGCGGCCAGGTTGTGAGGCTTATGAACCTCTTCCATGCAGACGGTCAAGTCGAGCTGACGCTGGGCCAGCATGTCGGAAATCCGTTTAAATCGTTCAGGAGTCATATCAGTTTCTATAGGGTGAGGCGGGTGTGCCAAGAGTGCGCAGCAAGCGGGTTGAGCCGGGTTGAGGCTGGGTCAGTATGATACTGATTTGCTTGATGCATTCGGGGATCATGGCTTGTCTCTATAAAAGCAGCAGGCGGCTTGCGCCGCCTGTTTTCAGTTCTTTTGTCGGCTCACCTTGAGCACATTGGGCATCACGCGGATCTTGCGCATGATGTTGGCCAGGTGGATGCGGCTCTTGGTGGTGATGAGCAGGGTGACCAGATAGACACGGCCATCCTTCTCTTCGGTGCTGATGGCGTGAATGTTGGCGCCGGTGGCGGCAATCACGTTGGCCAGCTCGGCCAGCGCACCCTGATGGTTGACTATCTCTACGCTGATGCCGGTGCGGAATTCCTGCTCCTGATCCTTGTCCACCTCCCACTGTACCGGCAGATACTTGTCCGGCTCGCGGCTGTAGCCCTTGATATTGCGGCAGGCTTCCTGGTGGATCACCAGCCCCTTGCCCGGGCTGATGTGGGCAATGATGGCATCCCCCGGGATCGGGCGGCAACAGTTGGCGAAGGTGACCAGCATGCCGTCGGCACCCTTGATCGGCATCTTCTTGCTGCTGGATTTGGGCTGCTCTTCCGGCGGCAGTTCGCCCAGCATGCGGCGCGCCACCATGACGCTCATGGCGTTGCCCAGGCCCACATCGGCCAGCAGACCCTGCAGGTTTTCGTGCTTGGTATCGGCCAGCACCTGCTTGATGCGGGGTTCCGGAATGTCTTCGATGTTCTTGGCGCCAAGCGCATGGTTGAGCAGGCGGCGGCCCAGCACCACAGACTCTTCGGTGCGCAGGTTCTTGAGGAACTGGCGGATTTTGGATCTGGCCTTGGTGGTCACCACGAAATTGAGCCAAGCCGCATTGGGACGGGCGCCCGGTGCCGTGATGATCTCTACCGTCTGCCCCGAATAGAGCGGGCTGCTAAGGGGGTAGGGATGTCTGTCAACCCGTGACCCCACACAGGCATGGCCGATATCTGTGTGTACCGTATAGGCGAAGTCCACCGGCGTGGCACCCGTGGGCAGCTCCATGATGCGACCTTCGGGAGTGAACACGTAGATCTCGTCAGGGAACAGGTCTGTCTTGACCCCTTCGATGAACTCAAACGAGCTGCCGGCACTCTGCTGCAGCTCCAGCAGGCTCTGCATCCAACGCTGGGCGCGGATCTGGGCCGTGGTGCCCGAGCTGTCGCCATCCTGCTTGTAGGCCCAGTGAGCAGCAACCCCTTTATCGGCCATCTGATCCATGAACTCGGTACGGATCTGTACCTCCACCGGCACCCCGTGGGGCCCCACCAGCGAGGTGTGCAGCGACTGGTAGCCGTTGGTCTTGGGGATGGCGATGTAATCCTTGAAGCGACCGGGGCGCGGCTTGTAGAGGCTGTGCATCTGCCCCAGCACCCGGTAACAGGTATCTATGTCCTTCACTCTGACGCGAAAGGCGTAGATATCCATTACCTCATGAAATTGCAGCTCTTTTTTCTCCATCTTGTTGTAGATGGAAAACAGGTTCTTCTCGCGGCCGCTCACCTGGGAGTCGATGCCGGCCTCATGCAGGCGGCCCTCGATCTCGCTCTGGATGGAGTCGATGATTTCACGGCGATTGCCGCGAGCGCGGCGTACCGACTCTCGCAATACCCGTGAGCGCATGGGGTAGAGAGCCTCGAAACCCAGCTCTTCCAGCTCGTTCTTCATGGTATGAATGCCGAGGCGGTTGGCGATGGGGGCGAAGATCTCGAGGGTTTCGCGGGCAATGCGGCGGCGCTTGTCCGGCCGTAGCGAACCCAAAGTACGCATATTGTGGGTGCGGTCGGCCAGCTTGATCAGGATGACCCGGATATCCTGGGTCATGGCCATCACCATCTTGCGGAAGTTTTCGGCCTGAGCTTCTTTGCGATCGCGAAACTTCAGCTTGTCGAGCTTGGAGACACCGGCCACCAGTTCGGCGACGGCATCGCCAAACAGTGCGGCCAGATCGGCCTTGGTCACGGGGGTATCTTCGATGACGTCGTGCAGCACGGCTGCCATCAGGGTTTCGTGATCGAGTCGCATGTCGCCGAGAATGCGGGCAACGGCAACCGGGTGGGTGATATAGGGTTCGCCACTGGAACGCATCTGTCCCTGGTGGGCATCACGGGCCACCACATAGGCTTGCCTGAGCTTCTCAACCTGCTCTGGAGGCAGGTAGGAACTGGCTATTTCTTTAAGATTTTCAAATAAATACAAGACAGTCCCCGCAGCGGTGAAACGGCAATCCGTGGAATTGAGGAATAGTCCTGAGTTTGCGAGGTTTTCGAGCGGTTGTAAATGGGAAGAACAGTCGGCACCCGGGCGGGCGCCGACCATGGGAAATTACTTACTTAACCGCGGCCTTCGGCGATGGCAGCAACGGCTGCCAGTTCGGCGGCTTCCTGTTCTTGCTGCTCGTAACGGTCCTGGGTATCCATCACTTGATTGTTCACCAGACCCAGTTCGATCTCGCGCAGGGCGATCACGGTCGGCTTGTCGTTCTCTTCGTCGACCAGGGGATCTTTGCCTTGAACCGCGATTTGGCGGGCGCGGCGGGCGGCGACCAGCACCAGGTCAAAACGGTTACCTACCTGTTTTACAGCATCTTCTACAGTAACGCGTGCCATGCAGGACTCCAGTGTTTGGGCTTTCTGTGTTTAAAAAAGCAGTGTTTAAAAATGACGCAAAAGTTTACTTGTTTTTGGCCTATTCTGCCAGTAGCTGTTGCAGCAAGTTTTGTTGTGCCTGCTGTTGCTGACGCATTTCCAGCCGTTGGCACTCAATAATGGCCCTGAGTTGGAACAGTGCCAGCTCAAAGTCCTTGTTGATAATGACATAGTCATACTCGTCGTAGTGCACCATTTCGGCAATGGCTTTCGCCATCCGGCCGGCAATCACCTCGGCGCTGTCCTGACCGCGCCCGATCAGGCGCTGTTCCAGCTCGGCGCGGCTGGGGGGCAGAATAAAGATGGATTTGGTCGGCATCTGCTCACGGATCTGGCGGGCGCCTTGCCAGTCGATGTCGAGGAAGACGTCGATCCCCTGAGCCAGGCAGGCTTCAATGGCGGCGCGAGAGGTGCCGTAATAGTTGCCAAATACCTCTGCCCACTCCAGAAAGTCACCGCGTTCGATCAGTTCCTTGAACTCTTCCACCTGCACAAAATGGTAGTGCACCCCATTCTCTTCGCCGGGACGAGTGGCGCGGGTGGTGTGGGAAACCGACAGTTGCATCTTGCCAGCCGGGTTGTGTTGGGTCAGCAAGGCATTGAGCAGGCTGGATTTACCCGCCCCGCTCGGGGAGGAGATGATATAGAGAGTGCCTTGTTGCGCCATGTCATTACCTTATTATCTAGAGCTGCGTTTTGGTTGTAGCAGAGGCCGCCGTCTTGTGCCCGAAAGGGAGACAGCCAAACGCAAAACGCAGGAAATTCTTGAGTCGGGAGGATGTAAAGGCGGCGAATTTTATCAGAAGGCGGCGGATAAAAAAACGGCTGGAATCATATTCCAGCCGATCAAAGTATTCGTTGCTTGCTGCGGGAGCGTAACCCACATCGGCTGCCATTCTGCCCTGCAGGCGGGACAGGGGCCATCAGGTTATCCCTGCCTCATGGCTCGGAATTTCCGAATCGCCCTCAGCCGGGCAGGTGACGATCGGCGCAGAGCCGGTCAAAGGTAGCAATGACCCTCTCAATCCCTATCTTGCCCATGGCATCCGGATCCTTGAGGCGGGTGCGCCAGCCGAGCTCGGCCAGCGGCTTGCCGGTTTCCTGTTCGATCAGCTCCTGATAGACGCTGACCACGTAGTCACGGCACAAATAGGGGCCGGTGCGAGCCGGATTGTGGTGGGCGTAGAGGCCAATCACCGGCGTGCCTACCAGGGTTGCCATGTGGGTGGGGCCGGTATCGGGGGCCAGCACCAGGCTCGCTTCACCAATCAGGGCCAGCAGCTGTTTGAGGTTGGTCTGCCCCACCAGGTCCACCGGTTTGCTCTGGCTTAGCCGCTGTATGTCGGCCGCCAGATCCCGCTCCAGTTTGGCCGGGCCGCCGCACAGGTAGACCTGAAAGCCCTTGTTGGTCGCGTGATCCGCCAGTGCAGCATAGCCTTCGGCAGTCCAGTTCTTGAATGCCTTGCTGGCGGCGGCACAGATGAGCAGAGTCAGTTTGCCGCCGATTTTCTCCCTGGCCCAGGTTTTATGTTCGGTGCTGATAGGCAATTGCCAGTCCGGCGTCAGATCCTTGATGCCGAGTTCTTTGGCAAAGGCAAGGAAACCGTCCAGCACATGGGGAGACGTGGGGGAGGGAACCCTGTGGTTGGTGAACAACCACTGACCGTCGTTGGCGCGCGCCTTGTCGAAACCGAGTTTGACCCTGGCCTTGATACCGAGCGTCGCTATGCTGGCGCGCATGGCCGCCTGCAGGTGGAGCAGCGCATCGAACTTGCGTCCCTTGAGGGTGCGCCACAGGTCGAGATAACCGCGCCAACCCTTGCTCTTGTCAAAGGCGATCACCTCGACCCCGGGCAAGTCGGCAAACAGGGTCGCTTCGATTTTGCCGGTGATCCAGGTGATGCGAGTCTGGGGCCAGGCCCGCTGGATGACGCGCACCAGCGCCAGCGCGTGGCAGCAATCCCCGATGGCGGAGAGCCGCAGTATGCAGATAGAAGAAGGCGGCGTTTGGAACAGCGGCATGATGTGGTGCAATGGTGGAAAAATGGATGGATGGCATTATGCAAACTCCCCTGTGGATTGTAAAATTGCGCGCAACTGGCAGCCGGTACCGGCCCTGCTCCTCACAAGGTGCACGGGTCCGTGCTGGCAAGCCGCCTTATCGTGAATCGAACCATTGCGATTACTGACCGACCGGAATCACCAAGATGCGAATACAGACCGAACACAACCAGATCTGCTGGTACGCCGAAGGGGTTTTTCGTGACCCTTCTCCCGAGCTGTTTGATCCGGCCTGGTGGCAGACACATCGCCAGGTGGTGGGTTCTGCCATAGGGCGTGGTGTGACCTGGTTCGTGAAGGATGAATCCCGTCATCTGGTGCTGCGTCATTACTATCGTGGCGGCATGGTGGGCAAGGTGGTGCGGGATCGCTTCTGGTTCGAGGGGGTGGAATCCAGCCGGGCCATGGCCGAATACACTCTGCTGGCCAAGTTGAGCGAACAGGGCCTGCCGGTGCCGCGCCCGTTTGCGGCCCGTATGGCCAAGCAGGGCCCCTTCTATCGCGCCGACATCCTTATCGAACGCATTCGCGGTGCCAAGGACCTGGTGGCCCTGCTCAAGCAGGGGCCGATCGCCGATCAGGTATGGCACAAGGTAGGTCAGACTGTGCGTCAGCTGCACGATGCGGGTGTCTATCATGCGGATCTCAACAGCCACAATCTGCTGCTCGACAAGGAGGGCAAGGTGTGGGTGATCGACTTCGACAAGGGGGCGATCCGTTCCCCGGGCAGCTGGCAGCAGGCCAATCTGGAGCGGCTGCAACGCTCCTTCAGTAAAGAGTCCCAATTGCACACCAGTTTTCACTTCGTGCCGGAAAACTGGCAGGCGCTGATGAGCGGTTATCAGGGAAAAGCGAGCTGACCCTGTTGCTCGGCGCGAGAGCCAATGTTACTTATTGAGCAGGTATTCAGATTCGGTTTCGAGGCATTCGATGGACATGCTCAAGGCTCCCCTGAGGGAAGTGGTCACCCGGTTTGATCCGACGCTGATGGCGGATGTCATGGCTCTGCTGGAGGCGGGACTCTGGAGCTGGAGCCCGCAACAGGGTGTGCAGCGGGATCTCTCCTGTCTGCGTCTGCTGGGATTGAATGAAACCGGTCTGGACGATCTCGGCTGGCTGGAACGGGTGCATCCCGACGATGTGGCTGTGCTGCAGGAGGCTCTCGCTGCCTGTCAGAGCGGGCGAGTGCCCCAGATCCGGCTCGAGTACCGCATCCTGCATCACGACGGTCATTACGTTCGGCTGGAAGAGCGGGCCCGGCGCGATGTTCACGGTCAGGTGTTGGGGGTGGTGCGCCTGCTCGAGTCACAGCCGGTGGCGGAAGAGCGGCATGGCACGGATCCCCTTACCGGGCTGGAGAGCCGAAGCCACTTCGAACAGCTGCTCGACGAGCGGCTGGCGACCGAGAGCGGCAGCTTCAGCCTGTTGCAGTTTACCGTCGACCACAGTGCCAAGATCCAGCAACTGTTTGGCGAAGCGGCCTGCGATGCCATGCTGGCCAAGCTGGCGCGCATGGTACGCCACGAGCTGCGGCGGGAAGATCCCTTCGCCCGTTGGGATCAGGATGGTTTCATCCTGATGCTCTCCCAGACCGATCGCTTGAGTGGCCTCGAGATTGCCGAGCGATTGCGCCTCGAGATCGCCGATGCCAGCCTGCTGCCGCAGCGGCCTGTGACCGTCAGTGTCGGGCTGGTGCAGAGCCAGGCCGGCGAGCATATCGATCACTTGCTGGCCCGGCTGGCGACCTGCCACGGTCAGGCCAGACGGGAGCACAATGCCGTTGTTGGTTAATGCTTGCTCACGCTGGCGCGCTGACAGATCCAGAGGGAGGCCAGCATCAGCAGGCCGCCAATGGCCAGCCTGGCGAGATTGGTATCCTTGCCCCAGATCAACAGATTGACCAGCAGGCCCGCCGGGATCAGGGCGTTGTTCATGATGGCCAGCACACCGCTGCTGACCCTGGTCGCGCCCTTGTTCCACAGGAAGTAGCCGAGGCCGGAGGCTCCCACCCCCAGCCAGAGCAAAATGCCCCACTGTAAACCGGAAGTCGGATACTGCGGCTTGCCCAGCAGCCACCAGGCGGGCAGGGCGACAGCCAGTGCTCCCAGATAGAAGCAGCCGAATACCGCCTGCTGTGGCGGTTGCTGTGCTTCTCGTGCCAGCAGTACCTTGTAGCCCACTTGTCCCATGGCGAAGCTGAGGTTGGCACCCTGCACCACCAGGAATCCCAGTACATAGCTTTCGGTCAGCCCGTCGAAGCGGATGACGGCTGCCCCCAGCACCGCCAGCAGGGCGCCCCACAGATAAACAGGTTTGAAGCGGCGCTCCAGCAGGTCGTGGAGCAGGGTGACGTAGAGGGGGGTGAAGATGGTGAATACCAGCACTTCCGGCACCGTCAGCAGCAGGAAGGACTGGTAGTAGAACAGATACATGATGCCGAGCTGGATGGCGCCGAGTCCCATCAGCTTGAGTGCGAAATCAGGCCGCAGCCAGCGGCGTCTGAGGAATGGCAGAAACACCAGACTGGCAAGGACGATGCGCGTCAGCACGGAGAAGTAGGCATCCACCTGGCCGGCGAGATAGACCCCGATCAGGCTGAAGGAGAATGACCAGAGCAGGGTAACTCCTATCAAATAGTTCATGTGTTTGATTTATCGTCAGTTGTCAATTTTGAGGGCGCTATGATGGCCGAGATGGAAGCTGTGATCCAGCGTTTATGGCACCAGTTGCCACAGATCCGCGCCTTTGCCTTCGAGGCAAGCAATGGTGCGGGTTCCGCGACTGACTGGTGTGGTCGTGGTGAGGGAGATGTGGAGGTGACCGATCATCAGGGGGGCTGGCTGTTCGCCGAGACGGGCCGTTACACCACGCCCCATGGCCGTGTACTGACCATGCACAACCGCTTCTGGTGGCAGCGCGGCGATCAGGGGATCCGTCTATCCCACCTGCGTTATGCCCAGCCGGTGGAATTGTTCGAGCTGTTGCCGCAAGGGGATGGCCGCTGGCTGACCGCTGAGCCGCATCTGTGTGGCCAGGATCACTACAGTGCCGAGCTGACCGAGAGCGACAGTGGTTTTCTGCTGAGCTGGGAGATCACAGGCCCGCGCAAGAATGAGCGGCTCAGTTATCGCTACCTGAGATGACCCTCAAGTCGGGCACCTGTCCAATGCAAGAGCATGAAAATGCAGAAATAAAAAAACCGGCGCAGAGCGCCGGTAGAGGGGACAAATCGGAGGTTTTTTTAAAACGGTCCCAAAAACAGGAGAGATACACTCTCGTCACACATTCAGCATCGGTATTCAGGCATGCAACGCATAGCTCAGCATGGCTTGCAGCTTGCTGTCGAAGAACCAGGGCAGCAGCACCATCAGCAGGCCGAGCAGGCCGGCCAGCCGGTGGCGATATTGCCAGCCGGCAATCAGTACCAGGCCCCCACACAAGGTGGTCAGGATGCCTGACATAGGGCAGCCTCCCGCTGTGCGCGGCGTTGCTGTGCCCACTGGTTCAGCGCGACCGAGCCCAGGATCAGGGCCAGTGCCACACCCGTGGTGGACTGGATCTGCTCGCCGAGGAACATGGCACCCAGCATGACGCCGAACAGCGGCACCAGATAGTTGCTGAAGGAGGCAAAGGTCGGGCCCGCCTTCTGGATCAGTGCCATGTAGAGGAAGTAGACCAGACCGGTACAGAAGACACCCAGCACGACAACGGCGCTGATGGCATGCTGGCTCGGCATGGTGAGCGCACTCAGATCGGTCAGGAAGGGGGCCGCCAGCATCAGCTGGATAGCCGAAGAGATCAGTATGTTGCGCGCCACCACCACAGGGTGGTCCTTGGCGAAGCGCTTGATCATCAGCAGGCCGATGGCAAAGCAGCTGGCCCCGAACAGTATGGCCACGGCGCCGAGCAGGCCGGCGTTCATGCCGTTGGCCAGTTTCGGCCAGAACAGCACCAGCACACCGATGAAGCCGATGATCACCGAGACCAGACCGCCCTTGGTGATTTTTTCACCGGAAAGCAACAGGGGGGCCATCAAGATGGTGACAAAGGGGATACAACCCATTACCACGGCGGCGATGGCGCTATCCACATACTGTTGACCCCAGGCCACCATGATGAAGGGCAGGGTGGCATCGAGCAGGGCGATCAGCATGTAAGTGCGCCATGGTGTGTGCTCGCTCTTGAGACGCATGAACAGGCAGAGCAGACCCAGGGTCAGGCTGCCGCACAAGGCTCGTCCGGCCGCCACCATGATGGGGGGCAACTCGGTCACCGCCTGATGCATGAAAATAAACTGGGAGCCCCACAACAGGCCAATCGCCAGCAACAACAGATAGCTACGCATGTTAATCTCCGATGTAATTCGCCAGCGCATTCTATGCAATCTGCTACTATGCCAAAAATGAATTGTCGTCATTCAACTATGGCATATATCGATGGAACTCCCTCTCTCCCGCCTCGACCTCAACTTGCTGACCGTGTTCGACATGCTGATGCAGGAGCGAAACGTCACCCGCGCCGCCGAGCGTCTGCACCTTTCCCAGTCCACCGTCAGTCACGCCCTGGGGCGGTTGCGGCAGGCGCTGGATGACCCCTTGTTCGTCATGAGTCGGCGCGAAATGATGCCGACCGAGCGAGCCAAGACCCTGGCGGGACCCGTGCGTCAGGCGCTGGCCATGCTGGAACAGGGATTGCGGCAGGCGGAGGGGTTCGATCCCGCCAGCGCGCGGCGGATCTTTCGCATCGCCACCCCGGGTTCGGTGGAGCACGGTCTGGTACCGGCGCTGGTGGAACAGCTGCACCGGCAGGCACCACACTGCCGGCTGGAGGTGTGTGAACTGGCAGACAGCGACTACGAGCGGGAGCTGGAGAAGGGGGAGCTGGATCTGGTGATCGGGTTCGCCGATGCCAATCACTTCTCGCCCCGGCTGTGGCGCGAGCCCTGGTTCAACAACCCGCTGGTCTGTTTGTCACCGCTGGGCAGTGAGTTGCCCGAGGTGCTGGGGCCGGCCGAACTGGTCAGCCGCCCTCACATCCATACCTCCAGCTGGGGCCACAGCCAGGCCATGGTGGATCTCTGGCTGGCCCGTTTCGGGGTTGAGCGTGAGCTGGGGGTGCGGCTGCCGAGTTTTATGGCGGTACCGCCGCTGATGGCGACCGGCCGCTATCTGGTGGTGGTACCCGAGATGATAGGGCGCCACTTCTGCCGCTACTACCCGCTGCGCCTGCATCAGCTGAACCCGGATATCCCCATCGTCTACCTGATGGCGGGCCACCCGCTCACCGCCCATGACCAGGCCATTGGCTGGTTCAAGGGGTTGCTGCACCGACTTGCCTTCGAGCGCTATGGCGCGGATGCGCTGGGCAGTGTGGCCCAGCGCAGTGCGGATCAACCCAGCCCGGCGAAGTAATCCAGCCCCATGGCGCTTTTTACCTCCGCCAGTACCTCGTCGGTAAGTAAACGGGCCTGCTGGGTACCTTGCTGCAACAGGGCCAGTAGCTGCCGCTTGTCGGCAATCGCCGCCTGGCGCCGCGCCCGCATGGGGGCGAGCAGGGTTTGCAGGCAGTCGTTCAGCACCTGTTTGCAGCGCATGTCGCCGAGCCCGCCGCGCTGGTAATGGGCCTTCATCTCCGCCACCAGCATCTTGTCGGGATGGAAGGCATCCAGATAGGCGAATACCGTATTGCCCTCCACTTGACCCGGGTCGCTCACCTTGAGGTGATTGGGATCGGTATACATGGCGAACACCGCTTGCTTGACCTCTTCCGCTGACATGCCGAGCTCTATGGTGTTGCCGAGGGACTTGGACATCTTGGCCTTGCCGTCTATGCCGGGCAGACGCCCTGTGTCGCTCAGGATCGGCTGGCACTCTGTCAGCACCTCTTTACCCACCAGAACGTTGAAGCGGCGGACTATCTCATTGGTCTGCTCCAGCATGGGCAACTGATCTTCACCCACAGGCACATGGGTGGCGCGAAAGGCGGTGATGTCGGCGGCCTGACTGACTGGATAGATGAGAAAACCGGCCGGCAGGCTGCGCTCGAACCCTTTCTGCTGGATCTCCGCCTTGACGGTGGGGTTGCGTTCCAGTCGGGCTACGCTGACCAGATTGAGGTAATAGGTGGTGAGCTCGGCGAGGGCGGGCAGGGCGCTTTGCAGGCAGAAGGTGGTCTTGGCAGGATCCAGGCCGGCTGCCAGGTAGTCGGCCATCACCTCCAGCACGTTGTCGGTTACCTTGGCCGGATTGTGGCCGTTGTCGGTCAGTGCCTGCAGATCGGCGATCATCACGAATTGGCGGTAATGGTGCTGGGCCTCGACGCGCTGACGCAATGAGCCGACATAGTGGCCTATGTGCAGTTTGCCGGTGGGACGGTCGCCGGTCAGTATGATGGGGTTGTGCATGTCACTCTCTCCAGTGGGGTGGGCCGGGAGGCGACAAAGGACTAAAAACAATGACCGCCTCTCGGCGGTCACGGTGTTTTCTTTGGGATATTTTACATAGAAAAGCAGTGCCGCCTGTTTAGAAGCAGCACCACCAGTAGTTGTGATTGAAGATGGTCATATTCATGGCAAATAAAACTACGCCAGTTTGATCACTTCTGCAAGGGAACGACCAGCAGGTCGCAGGGTACTGTATTCATCAGCTGACGGGCACTGGAGGTAAGCAGGCTCCAGAAGCTTTGACGATGGCCGCACACCAGCAGGTCTATCTGGTAATCCTTGACCGCCTGGTTGACCCGTTCGCTCAGATCACCGCAGATCACCAGCTTCTTCTCGATGGGGTAGTCCACCGAGGCCAGGAAGGTCTCCAGCTTCTCTTTCGCTTCGGCGATCACCTGATCCTGCACGTTGTCGATGTCGATATCGATCATCTCGGTGTAGAGATCCTTGAGGTCCACATCAACATGGATCACGGACAGCTTGGCGCCGTTGGAACGGGCCCGATCAACCGCCTTCTCGATCACCTTGCGGTTATCTTCCGACAGGTCGATAGCGGCCAGTATGTGTTGGTAATAGGTTCCATTCATGGGAATTCTCCTCACTGATCCTGAGTTCACTATACCAATGTCTGATGAAACTAAAATGGCGTTCTCGACACAGTTTTGGGATTTAAATGAGTTTCTTATGGGGCTTCTTCTATGTCATGCGTCATAAATTGTCTATAAATCGAACAGGAGTTTGACCTGAGTCACACCCCTCGACTTGCCCGGCGAGGGTGGCAGGCATAGGATGTGCCCGTGCTTCGCAATGAACACAAAACAATAAAAAGCATCTGAATACCGCTTTGGGGAGCCTCGCGCTCCCTCTTGTTTTTCTGCCCCCTTACTGCCCATATCCCGCCCGACATCAAGGTAATCCGCAACTTCTTGGTTATGCTGTAGCCAGTTCCTTTGGAGATCCCGTCATGATCATTCATCCCCAGATCCAGGGTTGCGTTGCCCGCAACTGTCATCCCATCGGCTGTCGGGCCGCCGTGTTGCAGCAGATATCCAGCGTCAAGGCTGCGGGCAGTTTCAACGGGCCCAGGCGGGTGCTGGTTCTCGGTGCCTCCTCTGGCTTCGGGCTGGCTTCCCGCATAGCGCTGACCTTCGGGGCCGGTGCCGATTCCGTCGGCGTCTCGTTCGAGCGAGGCCCGTCCGACAAGGGGCTCGGCAGCGCAGGCTGGTACAACAATATCTGGTTTCGGCAGGCGGCGGAGCAGGAGGGGCGCGTCGCCGTCAATCTGATAGGCGATGCCTTTTCCGATGCCATGCGTCAGCAGGCCATCGACACCATTCGCCAGCAGCTGGGGCAGGTGGATCTGGTGATCTACTCGCTGGCCAGCGGTATCCGGGTATTGCCGGATGGCCGTCAGGTGCGCTCCGCACTCAAGACCACGGGCCAGCCTTTCAGCGGCTGGGGGCTGGATCTGGAGCAGGACAGGCTGGTGCAACAATCCCTGGCGCCCGCCACCCCGGAGGAGATCCGCGACACCGTCACCGTCATGGGCGGCGAGGACTGGCAGCTCTGGATGCTGGCGTTGCAGCAGGCCGATTGCCTCGCCCCCGGCGCCCGGACCGTGGCCTACTCCTACATAGGCCCGGAATCCACCTATCCCCTCTACCGGGACGGCACTATCGGCTACGCCAAGGAGCACCTGCATGCCACCGCCGAGGCCATCAACCTGCAACTGGCAGAACTGGGCGGCCACGCCTGGGTGTCGGTCTGCAAGGCGCTGGTGACCAAGGCGAGCGCCTATATCCCTGTGCTGCCGGTTTACCTCGGCTTGCTGATGGGGGTGATGAAGGAGCGCGGCGTGCACGAGGGCTGCATCGAGCAGATGCAGCGGCTGTTTGCCAGCAAGATGTACGGGCCGCAGGGCGTGGTGGCCGATGGCAACCGGCTGATCCGGATGGATGACCACGAGCTGGACCCGGCCATTCAGGCCGCCGTCTCGACACTCTGGTCCAAGGTGACGCCGGATAACTTCCATACCCTGGGGGATTTTGCCGGCTTGCGGCAGGATTTCATGCAGCTCAACGGTTTTGAGCTGCCCGGTGTCGACTATGGGGCGCCGGTGGATGTGGCTTCCCTGACCGAGCTGGTGCCCTGATCCCGCCCGGCTGGTCAAGTTATCCCGGTTTCATTCTGCGCGGGTGGCCGTGCTCACTGACCGTCAGGCCACGCTGCTGGTCAATTCATCCTGCGCCGAAGGGGTTGTCGCCAATATGGTCTGGTTGCGGCCCTGGCGCTTGGCTTGATACATAGCCATGTCGGCGCGGTGGATCAGCGGGCCAAGCCCCTCATCAGCCTCTGAACGCCCCGCTATGCCGATGCTGATGGTCATGTGCGGTGTGTCCAGCTGGGAAATCCTCAGGCGTAACTGCTCTGCCAGGTGCCAGCAATCCTCTGCCGCCAGTGGTACCGCCACCAGAAACTCCTCGCCTCCCCAGCGCCCTATCAGCTGTGCGTCCGGGGCCCAGTCGCTCAGCTCCCGCGCCAGCCGCTGGATGGCCCGATCACCCGCCTGATGGCCGTGTCTGTCATTGATCTGCTTGAAGTGATCGATATCGATGATGAGCAGGGTGAGCGGGTCTTCCAGTTGCCACTGGATGGCAAGCCGTTCCAGCAGGGCGCGGCGGTTTGGCAGCTCGGTCAGCTGATCGAAGGTGGCAAGCTTGTAGAGGTGGCGTGAGCTGCGGTGCAGCCTGTGGGTGGTGATGCCGAGCAGGAGCAGGGCGCCCGCCAGCAGGCCGACCAGCATCAGCTGGTAGTTGCGGGCGCTCTGTTGGTGCAGCAGCTGCTGGCGCTTGCGCTCGTTCTCCTCTTGCAGCACCCGGTTGCTGGCCTCGCTGCGGGCCAGATCCATCTCGGCCTGAAAGGTGGCGGCATGCTGGCTCAGCGCCTGATTGAAGTGCTGCTTGTAATCGTTCATGTAGGCGGACAAGGCCTCATAAGCCTCCGGATAGCGGCCCTGCTGGGCCAGCAGGCTGGCTTGCAATGCCTTGCTGCCGGCGCTGGGGTGGCCCTGGGACGTCAGCAGTTGCAACGCCAGCTGTATCTCTCCCCGGCCCTGCAATGCCTTGACCCGGGTCTCGAGCAGGCGTTCCCCCGCATCCTGATATCCCAACTGTTGATAGAGTGTCTGCGCTTCGTCCAGACTGCGCAGGGCTGCCGTCCAGTCACCCTGGGCGTTGAGCGCCATGGCCTGATAGCCGAGGATGATGGCGCGGTAATCCGGCGCCAGATGGGGCGTAGCCAGCAGGCTGTCGAGCAGTTGTCTGGCCTGGATGGGGCGATCCGTGTCTATGTAAAGCCGTGCCATGTTGGCTTTGATGATGGTCTGGCTGTTTGGCTCGTCCAGCTGCACCATCTGCTGCAGGGCTTCCCGATAATAGGTTTCCGCCTCTCTGGGCAGACTCAGGTCGGCATAGAGGTTGCCCAGGGTCATCAAGAGGCGGGCTGAGTCCAGACTGGCAACCGGTTTGTCTCGTGTGGATTGCTTGAAGCGAAAGGCCGTCTTGAGTTCGGCGATCGCCTCTTTCAACTGCTGGGTGCGATAGAGTGCCAACCCGTTCAGGGCATGCCATTCAGATGCTTGCATTGGGTGGTCGATAACGGCGGGTTTGAGCCGGGCCAGCAGACGGAGGGCTTCATCAGGTGCCTCTGTATCCAGGATCAGGGCAACCTCTTGCAGCTGAAAATCCAGCAGGCGCAGGGGTTGCTGCTGGGCACTGGCCAGCTCGCGGGCTCTGGCATTGTCGAGCAGGGCCTGCGGATAGTGACCTAGGGCTGCCTGGGCCAGGGCTCTGGCATAAAACAGCTCCATATCCTGCTGCGGGTTGGCATCGAGGCGTTGCAGATAGCCGGCGGGATCGCGCGCCGCCTGCAATTCAGCCTCTTCCAGCAAGGAGGGAGCGGCCTGCAACTGGGTTATCCAGAGCAGTGCCAGTGCCGTTATGAATCTCATTGAATCCTTTCCCTGACCACTGGCGCCATCATAATGGCTGAATCCACGTACACCATGTTTCTTTGCTTCTCTATACCTGTATGGGGGATAGGATGAGGCGAAAAACGGTCACAACTGAGCAGTTTGACCGCCGTATCTGGTTGATTCGTGTTAAAACAGTGGCGACAATCGTGATCAAATCACAGTGGAGAATCAGCATGTTGGCAAAAGCCATGATCGAGAAGTTGAACGAGCAGATTAATCTTGAATTCTATTCCTCCAATCTCTACCTGCAGATGAGCGCATGGTGTGAGGACAAGGGTTTCGAAGGTGCCGCCACCTTCCTGCGTCAGCACGCCGTTGAGGAGCGCCAGCACATGGAGCGTCTGTTCACCTACGTGAGCGAGACCGGCGCTATGCCGATGCTGGGCGCCATCGATGCGCCTCCCCACGAATTCAAATCCCTGGGCGACATTTTCCGTAACACCCTCGAACACGAATATCACATCACCCAGTGCATCAATGGCTTGGCTCACGTGGCATTCACCACTCAGGACTACTCCACCTTCAACTTCCTGCAATGGTACGTGGCCGAGCAGCATGAAGAGGAGAAGCTGTTCAAGAGCATCGTCGACCGTCTGTCGCTGGTGGGCGAAGATGGCAAGGGTCTCTACTTCATCGACAAGGAGCTGGCCGAGCTGGCCAAGGGTGCCCCCGCCAGCGTCATGGATGGCAACGCCTGATAGTCGTGGACACTTAGTGTTCACCCAGTACAATAACGGCCCCTTTATGGGCCGTTTTTTGTTTTTTACGAGTTGCCGTTGCGGTGGTTCTTGCCGGGCACAAAAACGGTTCTTTTTATGGGCCGTTTTTTGTTTTTTATGAGTTGCCGTTGCGGTGGTTTTTTGGTCGCGTGTTTGGCCGTCTGATGAGTAGGGCAGTGATGATGCAAGTGGATGTGGTGGTGATCGGGGCCGGTGCGGCCGGTTTGATGTGTGCCCAGCAGGCGGGTTATCGCGGGCGCTCCGTGCTGGTGCTCGACAACGCCAAGAAGCCGGGTCGCAAGATCCTCATCAGCGGTGGTGGTCGTTGCAACTTCACCAACCATCAGGCCGGGCCCCACGCCTTCCTCTCGGGCAATCCCCATTTCTGCAAATCTGCGCTGGCACGTTACACCCAGCAGGACTTCATCGATCTGGTGGACAGGCACGGGGTCAACTACCACGAGAAGACCCTGGGCCAGCTGTTCTGTGACGAGAGTGCCAAGGAGATAGTCGATGTGCTGCTTACCGAGTGCGACTGGGCTGGCGTCACCCTGCAGTTCCAGACCGAGATCCTGTCGGTCACCAGGACCGAGGCCGGTTTTGTGCTCGGTACCAGCAAGGGGGAGGTGAGCTGCCACTCTCTGGTGGTAGCCACTGGCGGCCTCTCCATGCCCAAGCTGGGCGCGACTCCCTATGGTTTCAAGCTGGCGGAGCAGTTTGGCCTCAATGTGCTGCCGACCCGCGCCGGTCTGGTGCCGTTTACCCTGCATCAAGCCGAGAAAGAGGCCTTTACCGATCTGGCGGGTATCAGCCTGCCGGTGGCGGTGACCGCCGAAGATGGCACCTGCTTCAAAGAGGCCATGCTGTTTACCCATCGCGGTCTCTCCGGCCCCGTCATACTGCAGATCTCCTCCTTCTGGCTGGCGGGGGAGAAGATCCATATCAACTTGCTGCCCGAGCTGGATATTCCTATGGCCCTCAAGGCATGGGCGCAGGCTCATCCTGCCCAGGAGTTGAAAACCGTGCTGGGTCGCGAGCTGCCCAAGCGTTTCGTCGACAAGCTGGTGGAGCTGGGTCAGCTCAATAGCAAACCGATGCGCCAGTACAACGAGCGAGAGCTGGAGGCCATCGCCACCCTGCTGGGGGATTGGCAGATACTGCCGAACGGCACCGAAGGCTATCGCACCGCCGAGGTGACCCTGGGCGGCGTGGATACCAACGAGCTCTCCTCCAAGACCATGGAGGTGCGCAAGGTGCCCGGTCTCTACTTCATCGGCGAGGTGGTGGACGTGACCGGCTGGCTCGGGGGCTATAACTTCCAGTGGGCCTGGTCTTCCGGCTGGGTGGCTGGCCAGTACTGCTGATCTGCGACGGCCCTGTTCCCGGCGGCAGGAAAATTGGTATAGAGTGGCAGTTCACTATTTTATCCGGCGGGGCTGCCTGCCTGTTCTTGTTTGCTGGCGAGGTGGAAGATGTTTGAGAGCCTGGGTGTCGTCAATGTCTGGACCTATCTGGTCGGTCTCTTCTTCATCATCATAGCGCCGGGCCCCAACTCCCTTTATGTGCTGCGCACCGGCGCGAGCCGTGGCGTAGGTCCCGGTTATCGGGCGGCGCTCGGCGTCTTCGTCGGTGATGCCATCCTGATCTTCTGCGCCTACCTGGGGGTGGCCTCTCTCATCCGTACCACGCCCCTGCTGTTTACTCTGGTGCGCTACCTCGGCGCCATCTACCTGCTCTATCTGGGGGTGAAGATACTGCACGCCAATTTTATCGCCAAGCGGGAAGGGCAGGAGTCGGTGGTGGACCCGGGCGAGCGTTACTTCTCCAAGGCGCTGACCCTGAGCCTCACCAATCCCAAGGCGATCCTGTTTTACGTCTCCTTCTTCGTGCAGTTCATCGATTTCAACTATGCCCACATCTGGCTCTCCTATCTGGTGCTGGCCGGCATGCTGGAGGCCATGAGCTTCGTCTATCTGACCCTGCTGATCTTCGGCGGCACTCTGGTGGCTAGCTTCTTTCGCCGTAAACAGGGGCTTGCCCGGTTGGGCAATGGCCTTATCGGCCTCTTCTTCATGGGCTTCGCCGCGAGGCTGGCGACCCTGTCGTCCTGAGCTTTTTCGATAGCTCTACCTGATGATGCCGGGGACCCGCCGCGTAAGACCATTCTGAAACTGGCTGGTCCCCCTTGTTAGGGGGCTGACGACCTGATCCAATAGGGTTTTTTGGATCCCGTTTCACCCATGGTGCGCCAATCTCTACTGCTGCTGGTCATGTTGATCACGACTCCCTTTTCAGCGGCAACTGAAACCTTCTCGTTCCAGAGTTACCAGCAGGGCGTACTGCGCATGACATTGATAAGTCCGAGTCTGGATGGGGAATTGCTGCTGCGCCGTGGTGAACAGTTTGAGCCTCTGAACAACATAGTACTGGAACGGCTTTTCACTTTGCGGGTGGCGCTACCCTGCCAATGGCTGACAGACGACAGTATTCTCTATTGGTCTTTACCGGGGCGACCGCTGCTCAGTGCAACCATTCCTGCCCAGTCCTGCGTCACTGCACCTTCGGCACCACCACCACTCCCCCCTGTCCTGATATATGAAAAGCAGGGTAAATGTCTGATCGATACAGGTGGGAATACCCTGTGGCGAGTGGCAACCGAGCTTGCCAAACGCAATCGAGTCAGTATCTACCAGAACGTTTACGCCATTTTTGTTACCAATAAACGGGCTTTTGCCGGCGAGGATATCCACCGCTTGCGCAGTCGCAGACTCTATTGCCCCGATCCCGCACTTGTTGCCCATATAGAGCCAGAGCATGCCAGCCGGATGTTCAAAGAGACGGTCAGGTAGGTACGGGAGAAGGTGTTCTCTTGACCGCAGTTCTTTAGTCGAGAGCAAGGGTTAATCTGGCCAGCAGTCCTTGCCAACTGCGATGAAGCGTGACTGATAGACGATCAGCTTCTGGTTGCCAGACTGGCTGATCTTGGTGTTGCGATAGGTCTCGCCGGGCAGCAGGTATTTGTTGTCTGCCACGCTGTCGGGCTGATCACAGCCCTGTTTCACCATGAATTCAAAGAAGCTGTTGCCGGTATTGGTGATGCTGCCCGCCGCCTGATCGAGCCGGTATTCGAACCGCTCCTGCCGGGGACGCGCCACCAGAATGGATTGCAGCTCTATCTTAATGTCCAGCTTGCTTTTACGGCTCTTATCTTCATGGCCACCGGCTTGGGCTGCTGGCGACTCGATGAAGGTCACCCGGTAGTAACGCTCCTGATCGTCGGCAACCCCCTTATAGTAGAATTTGACGTTTTGCTGCTGTTTTGAATGCAGTACGAAGCGCTTGGGCGCATAAAGCAGCTCTCCCGGAGGCATAGCCAGCAGTTGCCCACTGGCCGTAGGGTTGCTGATCTTGGCCGCGCGAACCTCATAGATTTTGGGCGTGGTGCCATTGTTGGTTACGGTACGAGCCATGAACTCGTCTGTGGATTCAAGCACGGCAGTCATGGGACCTATATCGATGGCACTCACTGGCAACGCCAGTAAACACGTCAGTGTCAGCAGAGCTCTATAACGCATCCTCAACTCCTCACCCTAACGCCAGATCCCATTGATGGTAATGGTACCGCTTTGCTGGACATTTCCTTCCCACATATCGCCAGTCGTGGTGTGCTGTGTCATGGGATCCGTGAGATCGAATTCGAGTGCCAGTGTACGGAAACGGGTAATTCCTTTGTCACCATTGGGATCAGTCCATTCCAGGGGCGGTTGGCTATCCTGAATTCCCAGTGAGCGGATATCGACAGGGGTGCTGTCACAACGGATCGGGTGTTTATAATTCTTCCCTTTCTGGGCTGAGTCGAACACCAACCGGGTTGGCACTGGTACGGCTTTTCCCGCTGTTATCTGATCGGTGGGGTAGAAGGTGCAGTGACCCTGGTAGGGACTACCGCTATCTTGTTTTACCGAGATATTCAGCGTATCGGCACTAGTTGGACCACTGTCCGAAATATTGTAGGGAAAGCGGAGAATATCCTTGCCAACTTCCCCCTCCCGGTAGGGATTCGTCACACCTTCGGAAGAGATAATTGACACGCTAAAGTCACGGGGCTTGATGACAATTTCAGTTGTGCCACTGAATTCGTAATAGCCGCTCTCCGGTGCATATCCGTTCTTCATGTTGAAGTTGATAAGATTGCGTGTCAGTTTATCCTGCAACCCCAGCCGTACGACCTGTTTGAAAAAATTGCTTGATAAAAATAGGTAGACGGAAGTGTGCCCCCGTAAATAGCTAACATTATAACGCCCCTCTTTATTTGCCCAGTTTGTGAGGTTAGAGCTCATCTGCAGGTCGGCGGCACCGATGGCGGCATTGAGAGCACTATCCTTGACGTGCGTGTACATATAGGGTTCTGAATAACTCTGGCTTCCATCATCATTGAAGTTGTAATCCAGGAAACGACACAAAATTCCGTCTCGTGTACCCAAACGATAGTTTTCACACCCTTGCGAACCGGGCAGGACATATGGACTACCATTGCTGTCTACGATCACTTCACTGATGGCATTGGTTTGTACGAAACGTAGATGCCCCGCCTTTTTGTGTTGCATCTTTCTTACGTACCAGTAGCCGCCGGTTTGGTCCTTGCAGCGAGCGCCTCTTGTTGCGTCATATTTTATGGTAGTGGCACACAGGTTCATCTCGCGGTTGAGGGTGGCACCAGTTGGCATGGTGCGCAGGTAATCAAAAAAGCTGGAACTGAGTTTGCCATGTCCCCAACCGGCAGATGCACCGATCAGTCCATAGAAACCCTGATCATCCACCACAGCTGGTTTATTGACGGCTTCTGCTGTTTCAGGGTCGCAGCGGGTATAGGTCATGATGCAGCGTTGGTTGAGATAGGGACGATGAATTGGGCCCGTTTCCCACATATCTACATTCCAGTTATTAATGTCTGTGTTATAGCCATTGTCCACATATGCCAAGCTCACTTGGCCATTGCCTTTGAGGGATGTCCAGGCATTGCTCCCCGTCAAGCGTGGGTCCAAGCCGTCAGTCGGAGCTACAAACAGGTTGTTGTCCTCCTGATTTTCGATAAACAGGAAGTTCTTCAGTGGTGCATCAGGCCAGACTGTTTTGGATACAGCCGATTCACTGGGTTGACTCCAGCCGATTCCCAATAGCAAAAGCATGAGTGCCGCTGTGTTAGTATTCATCACTGATATCCTCTTGCCATTGCATAGGTTTGCAGACCGCGGCAGATGACATCGCCCATCCAGACGGCGCCACTCTGCTGTGCCAGATCCAGTTCGGCTTCGCAGAATTCGTTGCCATGCTTGAAGCTCAGTACCGGATTGGCCTTGTCCACATCCAGCGAAAACTCACCGGCCTCATTGGTGACTGTGGTGCCGATATGGTTGTCGATCCTGGCATTGGCGATCACGCTGCCATCTTCGGCGCGTATGACGCCAAAGACGGTGACCATCTCCTTGACCGAGTGGGTGGCATCCAGTCTGGCCACGTTGCCGGGGAACAGTGTATAGCGCTGCTTGCCGGTGCTGATGTCATAGCTGTCTTTGGTGGTCTTGCTGTTGAGCAGCTCCACTTCGTACTCCTGAAAGGGAGATAGGGCGACAAAGGTCTTGCTGCCTTCTAGCGAGTGCTCCTGGCCATTGATTCTGGCGAGCATCTTGCCCTCCTTGCCCATGCCGGTGTCGATCAGCAAGCCTGAACCGGATCGGTTCTGGCTGGAGACCAGGACCTCATCCCCTGTGGTGATAATCGAGCCGCGGGCCATCAGGTTGCCATTTACATCGCCACCCGAGCTGCGACCCAGGGTCAGGGTGCCACCCGTCATGCTGTTTTCAAAACCCAGGGTACCGGAGAGGGATGGGTTACTGTTTTCCATGCCGTTGATGACTTTCGCACTGTTGAAGGACGCCGTATTGATGAAGCCCTCCATGCGTTTCTGATAACTGAGGTTGGCTGTGGTGTGGCCCTGTTCATTGCTGCTCATGCCCAGATTGAACAGGTTGTCGAACGGGATCGAATAGTCCAGCGTTATGCTCTTGTTGTTGAACCCGCTCAGGGTCGCGCTGTTGCTCTGCAGGCTGGTACGCAACCCCAGCTGACCATAACGACCGGTGTAGAGGCTCTGATAATAGTCTATATAACTGCGGTCGCTCTCCTGCTCACGGTCATGTGTGGTGTTGAACGAGAGACTCCCGAGCTTGTCATTCCAGCCCCCCAGGTTGATGCTGATGCCGGCGGTATAGAGTTCCATGGTGGCTGTGGTCAGCTTGCTGCCTGTGTCGAGTTTTTCCTGACTGAGCCAGAGCGAGACGTTGTCATGGACCTGTGCCGTCACGCTGGACGAGATCCGCCAGGAGGCATCAGAGGCCAACATGCCCTGCAGCTGGGTGCTGACCCTGTCGGTCAGCTGCCAGCTGGCCTGGCTCTCGCTGACCAGGGCATCCTTGAAGCCATAGCCGGTCAGGGTCAGGTTGGTGGTCTCGAAGGTACGTGCCAGCGACAACCCCAGCAGGGGTGAGCGGGAACCATCCTGGCTCGTTTCCATCATGCCACCCCAGGATTGCCAACCCCACTCCTGATCGAAGCCCAGGCTGTTGCCGAGCTTGGTGACACGCTGGTTGCTAGATTCCGTTAGACGGCCATCGATATGGATCTCGACCGTGACGCTGTAGGAGCCGTGGGGGAAGCGGCTGGTATCGATGCGATGGTTGCCTATCGAGAAGTTCTGCAGGCTGATCAGTTTGCCATCCCGATAGACCCGAACCTCACCCGCAGAGGGCATGAAGACCTGGATCGGGGTGGTGGATTCGCTCTCATTGACGGTACGTGAGAGGGCCTGATTGCCGTAAGAAAGCCCGTAGATCCTGCCTGTATTCAGGGCGGACACCCCTCCTAGCGTCTGGAGATCCCAGGTTGATACCATGCCGGCCGCAAAGCGGCGATCCTCGATATCCCGCTCATACATGGCGCGATAAATGGCGCCGTTCTGGTTCGTTTCCCCCAGATTGTAGAGAGAACCATCAAGGTCCAGATGGTGTTCACTGTACCCCACCAGAGTGTTCAGCTGGGCGAAGTTGGTACTGGTGCTGTTTGCCTGGCGACTATTGGCAAAGGAGTATCCCAGGTTGTAGCGATTGACGCTGGTCAGTGCTTCAACGGAGGGAGTCAGGCTAGCTTTTGTGGTGTTGGCTTTCTTCTCGCCAAAGGCAGCCTTGGTGACCTTTATGGTCAGCAGCATGGCGATCAGATCCAGCTGCATGGTGGCGCTGTCGTTGATGACCAGCCGCCCGTCGCTGGAGAAGGTGCGCAGCTGATTCTGTTGCAACAGATCCACCAGCTCCTTGCGCAGGGCCACATCGCTATGGCCCTGATTGAAGTCCAGATTGAGCAGGTGCAGTGTGCCATCCCGCAGGATCAGCGTGGCGTTGCCGATGGATTCTTCGGTGGTGGTGTCGAGCGCCAGTGCCTGATCCTGATATTGCAGCCTGACTGGTACGGCAATGCCTTCTGCCAGTGCGCTGGCAAAGCTGGCAGGAATGATGACATTGGCGATTTTGAGTGGTGCCGAGGCGTTGGCCGAGGCTGACATCATGATCAGCAGTGCGGCTGGCAACAGGCAGGCTTTTTTCAACATATCACGCACCATGGTTCCAAATTTCGGCAAAACAACACCGCCACTCGACAAGGTGGTAGAGGCAGTAAGAGAACAGCAGCGTTATTTGACGACGACGAATTCCTGACCCAGCCAGAGACCGATGTGACTCTTGTCATGCTGGATATTGACCTTTTTAAAGTGGCGTTTTTTGCCCGGCAGGTCGTAATAGGTTTCTTTGCATTGCTCCTGGCTTTGTTTCAGGCAAGTGCCATAAGCAATGGTTCTGTATGAGGCATTTCCTTTATTGGTCAGGATGCCATCTTGCAGGGTGTAATCGAATTGCTGCTTGCGGGGGGTAACCACCAGGATGGTGCCTATCTGGGCAGAGGTGGTGGCGACTGCCTGACGGCGCTCATTGCGCTGATCGTCCATCGACAAGGCGGTGTCCAGCCAGCGAATGCGGTAGTAACGCTCCTTGCCATCCTGTGGACCCTTGTAAAAGAAGCGCACGTTGTTCTTGGCATTGGCGGGGAGCATCAGCCGGCTCGGCGACAGCATGAGTTCACCGTCTACCTCCATCGGCATCTCCTGTCCGCCCTCTTCAGGTGAGGAAATGCGAGACACAGATATGGTGATCAGCCTTGCCTGATCGCTTTCGTTCGCGATCTCCTTGGAAACGTCCTGGCTGCCAGCATCAATAAAAGTGGTAACCGAGCCGACGTTGATTGCCTGGCTGATTCCGGGAATAAACAGCATCCATGCCACTAGTATTTTCAGGTTCATGCGACCTCCAATGACTATAAGGGGCCCACTCGGGCCCCTGATTACCTGTGCCGAAGCAATTAGGACCAGTTGGCAACGAACTCGACGTTGACTTCACCGCTCCACAGACCGTCTGGCAGGGTATCAAAGGCTGCATCTGCACCTGCGCTGGTTGCACTCTCGATGATGAAGGTGAAGGCACCTTGTGCAGTCACATCTCCGGTGTAGCCTTGGGCGATGGGGGAGAGGTTGCCGCCGTTAATGCCGGCTGCCGTATCGATCAGAGTCGAGTAGGCAGTGGTGGTGACAGGTACACCGGCCCACAGCACGCCGACATCGACTGTGGAGTCGCCACCCAGGTGATTCAGGGTGCCATTCAGCTTCTTGGCCTTCAGGGTAAAGTCGGTCGCACTGGCATCACCCTTGATGGCGACGTCGAACAGGCCATCGACGGTATTGAAACCCTGGATCCCTTCGGCGTATTGGAAGGAGAGGCTGGTGAGCGGGGTGACAACCAGTTCAGAGGTGGTATCTTTTTTCGCTGTGGCTTTCCAAGTCGCCACGGCTGAGGCTTCTACGGCAGCATAAGAGGAGGCAGTAAAGCCGAGGCCAACAACGGTCAGTGCAAGCAGAGTCTTTTTCATATTAATGTATTCCATATGTATTTTAATGAAAGCGGCTTTAGACCACTTGTTTTATTACCTACACCGAGGTGTATTCGTTTATCCCGCCCTCGAATCACCTTTCGTCAAGGGGGGAGGCAGAACACCGGAACGAAATGCCCATCTGGCCTGCCTATCTTTTCGCCAACAAAGATAACTGCTTGACCTGTTTGAATCGATTTAATCATGCGTAGGAAAAATCCTAAAAGGTGCTTGTTACGTACAACTCCGGGTAGATAAAAATTTAAATACTATCCGCATCAATTTTTTAATTTAAATATTTGTTTTTTAGGTGTTTTACTGCTTACCTTGTCAAGGTGTTGACACCGAGTTTGGGTGAGCTTGAGTAAGCGGCAGAATGGGTGGCCAGGTCGAAAAGAGGATTTATTAACTTGTTGATAGTTATGTAAAATATTAATTTTTACATAATCAGCAAGGGACTTTGCTGTTAATGATTTTTTAATTGATTAACGTATTATTAATGTAAGGCTATCGTATGGTGATGTTGTGACATTATAGTTATCATACGCCAAATAAAATTATTCAATGATAGGTTGCATATGGCAAAAATATTAATAGTTGATGATCACCCTGCGATACGAATGGCAGTTAATATTTTGCTAGAACAGGATGGTCATCATATTGTTGCTGAGGTAGATAATGGTGTCGATGCCATCGTTGCTGCTAAAAAGCATCAACCTGATATTATTGTTCTGGATATTGGCATCCCAAAGCTGGATGGCATAGAGGTGATAAAAAGAATAAAGACCTTGAATATGGGGATCAAGGTTGTAATTCTTTCTGCACAGGCGACTCATCATGTCATGGTACGTTGCCTGCAGGCCGACGCTGATGGATTTATGTCTAAACTTGATGATCTTTCACTATTAAAAAGCATGCTTTCACAGATAGAAAATGGTCAGGTTTGTTTTCCTAGAGATGTTATTACTGGTGCCAGAGATGCTTATATCCTTGATAAGGAGGGGCTGCTGTCTTCCCTCTCAAATCGTGAGATGAGTGTACTCATGCATATATGCCAAGGCCATACAAATAAGAAAATTGCGGAACACATGCTACTGAGTGAGAAGACGGTAAGTACTTACAAAACTCGTTTGATGCAGAAGCTCAATGTAACCAACATGATCGATCTGATCAGCCTCGCCAAGCGGCAAGAATTGATGTGAGCAAAATGAAACTACTCCCGGTATTGCTCGTCTGCCTCTGCTCATTCTTCACTTCTGCTCATGAGCTGGGAGATGATTTATTACATGTCTATGCACGGAACGACAGTGAGTCTCTCGGGCAACAGACACTTCCCTTGCATGCCGATGACTGGTTGTGGTTACGTAATCGTGACCAGTTGATTCTTGGGGTTCCAAAGCCAGATGATCCCCCTCTGGATATAACCTTGCGCTCTGATGCCTATGAAGGTGTTACTGCTGACATGATTGGTATGCTGAGCCATCTACTTAATATCGATATAGTAGTGAAAACTCTTCCATCACGGGCAGAAGCCATTGATGCGCTAAAGCGGGGAGAAATAGATCTCTTAAGCTCATCAAACTCCTATGAGGAGGAGCAGCAACTATTATTAACCAATAGATATATCGCCGATGATCCTGCTATATATAAAAGCATTCATGTTCCAGAGAAGGATGTAAAAACGGTAGCTGTTCCGAGTTATTACTTGCCCGCTATTGCAGTGAAACGCTATCTGCCAAATGTTAAAATAAAAACATATCCTTCTCGATACAGTGCAATATCAGCCGTATCATATGGCCAAGTTGATGCCGTCATGGTGGATATGATTTCCGGGAACTTTATCGTCAATAAATTTTACCAAGACAGCATTCAATTACTAAGGCCATTGTATGTGGATACTCATGGTTTTTCATTCGCGCTGGAGAAACAGAATCGGCGTCTCAAGAAAATCATTGATGTTGCTCTACATAGGATATTGGATGGCAAGCGTGACGAAATTGCCAAGCGCTGGAGCGGGGGAGGACTCTCTATCGATGCCAAGAGGATCGGGCTGACCAGTAGTCAGTGGGTATGGCTGGGGCAGAAGAGGACAATCCGGATCGCTGTTAACAGCGGCGTACCACCGCTGAGTTTTCTTGATGTCAATGGTACCTTGCATGGTGTGGTTGCTGATCTCATTCAGGTTCTGAGAGCAAAACTAGACGTCGAAATAGAAGCTGTACCGGTCAAGACGGCCAAACACATGTTACAGCTACTGGATGATGGGAACGTGGATGCAGCGGTAATGAGTCCATCTGCAGAACGTAAGCAGCGCTATCTATTCAGCAGGGCTTTTGCGCTTGATCCTCTGTCTTATGTTGTTGGCGTGAAGCATGAGGTGACAGAGCCTGAGAGTCTAATCAAGTTTGGGACTGTGGCCATCGTCAAAGGTTTTATCGCTACACAAGCCATAGACAAGGCATATGGCAAAATGACAACTCACTCCTTTGATCGCATCGAAGATGCGTTGCGCTGTGTCGCAACGGAGGTATGCGATGTAGCCGTATTACCTCTACGGGTTGCCAAGTATTACATCAATAGCAAGTTTCCCGATAGCTTGCTTGTTACAGGCGAATTGTTTGAGTCAGTTCCTATTGGTGCTTCATTTGTTGTTTCTTATGAAAACCAAATGCTGCGCAATATTCTCGACAAGGTGGTGGCAACCATACCCCCAGATGAGTTGGAAGGGCTCTCCAACCGCTGGCGTGTCAGTCCTCAGAAAGAGGCCATCACTTGGCAGGAGTTTGTTCGGGAGTTTGGGATCTTCATCTCGCTGATCCTGTTGCTGACTATCTGGGTCAGCTTGTGGGGCCTATCCCTGCGCAAACAGATGCGTGAACGCCGACTCGCGGAGGAGGCGTTGAATGCTCAACTCAAGTTTATTGAAGACCTGGTGGATGGTACACCTCATCCTATTTATGCCAGGGATCAGTCTGGGCAACTGATCCTTTGCAATAGCAGTTATGCGAGTTTCTTTGGTGAACCAAAAGCCAATCTGTTGGGGGGCAACTTGGATTCGGATCGTGAACGATGGCCTTTTCTTGCTCCCTTGTTTACCGATCTTGTTGTTGCTTGCGAAGAGCGGAGGGTGCAAGAGGGTGATCATCGTCTGGTTATGGCAAGAGGGGGGGTGGATGTCTATCACTGGGTTCAGCCTTATTACGATCGGGATGGCAAGGTACAGGGTGGAATTGGCGGCTGGATCGATGTAAGCGAGCGTTTGCGTCTACTTGACGATCTGGCCGTGGCAAGCCAGGAGGCGCAAGAGGCCAATCGTGCCAAGTCGACATTTTTGGCCACCATGAGCCATGAAATTCGTACCCCCATGAATGCCATCATCGGCTTGCTGGAACTGACCCTGAGGCGAGATCGTCTACATGAGGAGGATAAGGCCTCGCTCTCTATCGCACATGGTTCGGCAGCAGATCTGCTATCCCTGATCGGCGACATTCTCGACATCTCCAAAATAGAGTCGGGTCGGCTCGAGCTGGTACCAGAACCTCATGATATTGTGGCCTTGACCGAATCGGTTGTTACCGTCTTCAATGCCTTGGCCAGACAGAAGAACCTGCAACTGGAGCTGGTTGTGGGTGCGTCACACTGGGTTCAGATAGATGGACTCTGCTACAAGCAGGTTGTCTCCAATTTGATCAGCAATGCCATCAAGTACACGGACAAAGGATCGGTTCGGGTGGAATTATTGTCACGGATTAGTGACGGTTGGTGCACCTTGCAACTGGCTGTCAGAGATACCGGGATAGGAATAGATCCGATGGAGCAAGAAAAGTTGTTCCATCCCTTCTATCAGGCCAGTCAGCCCAAACATATCGAGCAGTCAGGTACTGGTCTGGGGCTGATGATCAGCCGTTCTCTCTGTGAATTGATGGGTGGGTCACTGTTGCTTGAGAGCGAGCCGGGTCGTGGTACTCGTGTCTTGATAGAAATGAAACTCCCTCTGACAGATGCTGTGGAGCTAGTTCCGTCAGCTGAACTTGGCAACACAACAAGAAGCGATCGGCGGTTGCAGGTAATGGTTGTGGATGATCACCCCACCAATCGGTTGCTGATCAGCCAGCAACTGGCCTATTTGGGGCATGAAGCCCAAGCGGTCGAGTCAGGTGATCAGGCATTGAGACTTTCTGCTGAATATCCGTTTGATGTCATCATCACCGACTTCAACATGCCAGGTATGAACGGGTTTGAGTTGACTCGTCAGTATCGGGCGCGGGAACACCACAATGGGATACGGCGTTGTGTGATTCTAGGTTTGACGGCTGATGCTCGTCAGGAGCAGGTGAGTGAGGGCTATCTTGCTGGTATGGATGACTGCTTGTTCAAACCAGTTGGGTTGGAAGAACTCGGTCATTGCTTACATAGATACATGCAGCGTGAAGAGCAAGCAGACATTGCAACTTGCATGCAGGAAATCAAACATTGTCTCGGGCCTCTGACTGGCAATCAACCTGCATTGATAATGCCTCTACTGACAGCATTTATCAGTGCCAGCGATGACGATCTCCTGGGATTAGAACAAGCCGCTGATGTGCAAGATGTGCCACAGTTTCTGGATTATGTTCATCGCTTGAAAGGTGGCGCCAGAATCATGGGGGCCTCACAACTGGTTAAGGCCTGCGGCGAGGCTGAGTCCGATGAGCTGGATTCATTGGCTTTACCCTTGGCGTTGGAACGTTTGCAACGAAGCTATGAGGTGGTCAGGTTGGCAATTGTGCAGCTTCAGGAGGCTGAGTAAGGATAAAGGCATGACAAGCATGCCTTTACAATTTTCAGCCATGCCAATACACCATCAATTCATAGGCGGCCTCACCGATCTGGTTTGGCCGGACTGAGGCAGCCTCATAGCCAAGATAGTAGTGTGTGGCTTGTTCCAGTATCAGCGGGTGATTGGCTGGCAACAGCTGCCCATTGATTGTCAGCTGTATATCAGTGCCGGCCTCTTGTGGCAGGCGGCCATATAGCTTGCGGGCTTGCAGCTGATAGGTGGTATTGAAATCCGGGCTGCTGATATTGGCAGCCAGGGTATGGGTGGGATGCCGCGCCTGATTTGAATTGACGGGTTGAAGGCCTGGATGGGTGAGCGCTATTTCCATCCTGGTATCTTTACTGGCAATGGCCGGCAAGTTGAGCTGACGGGTTTGGGTATCGGCCTGTGCGGCTGAACCACAGCACCCAAGCAGTAACGCCACCAGAATTCCTTTCTGAGACATATGATCCTCTCCTGGATATAGAAGTTACTCCCGTTGGCAGGAGTGCTTGTTTATCGGCCCTCCAACCGAGAAGCTTAGTATGGATCCAGTTATTCGAAATGAGCTGACACTGGATACGGGGTATGATCCCGCGCCTTGGTGCATATCTTCTTCATTGATACGGGATCCCTGTTTTGCTCGAAAATCAGATGATGTTGTTGGCGGTGTTTGAACGGGCGGCGCTGATGCTGATGACCCTGTTCTTTCTGACCCGTACAAGGCCGTTCCAGCGGTTGTTCCAGAAGCGTGATCACACCCCGGCCGAGCTGGTGCTGGTCGCCTCCATCTTCGGCCTGTTCGCCGTGTTCAGTACCTATACCGGCATTCCGGTGGAGGGGGCGCTGATCAACGTGCGGATCATCGCCATCATCTCGGGCGGCATACTGTTCGGCCCCTGGGTCGGCATCCCGGCCGGGGTTATCTCGGGCCTGCACCGCTACCTCATCGACATGGATGGCCACACCTCGATCCCCTGTCTCATCGCCAGCATCATCGCCGGTCTGCTCGCCACCTGGTTGCACCTGCGCTGCCGCAAGTCGCGACTCTGGCTCTACGGCATACTGGCGGGCATGTTGTGCGAGGGGCTGACCATGTTGCTGATCTGGCTGTTGACCGAACCCCATGAGGTGGGGGTGGAGATCGTCAGCCACATCGCCTATCCGATGATCGCCGGGGCGCTCTGTATCGGCCTCATCATCAAGCTGGTGCAGGATCTGGATGACGAGAAGGAGCTGATTGCCGCCAAGCAGGCCAAGCTGGCGCTGGATATCGCCAACAAGACGTTGCCCTTCTTCCAGAAGGTCGATCGCCATTCCCTCGGCCAGGTGTGCGGCGTCATCTGCAACGAGATCCATGCCGATGCGGTAGCCATCACAGATACCCGCGACGTGCTGGCCTACGTGGGGGTGGGCAAGGATTACTACGAGCTGGACGAGCACCACGCCATCAGCGACATGACCCAGCGGGCCGTGTTGCTGGACCAGATCATCATCAACAACGATCTGCGCCAGTATCACCTCTCCGATTTTCACTCTGTCATCATCATTCCGCTGCGGGAAAACGGCGCCGTCAGCGGCACCCTCAAGATCTACTATCGCCGCACCCACAGCATTACCAGCTCGCTGCGAGAGATGGCGGTGGGCCTCTCCCAGCTCATCTCCACCCAGATGGAGGTATCGCGCATCGAGCAGTTGAAAGAGATGACCCGTAAGGCGGAGTTCACTGCATTGCAGAGCAAGATCAACCCGCACTTCCTGTTCAATGCCCTCAACGCCATCTCATCCTTGATCCGCATTCGTCCCCAGCAGGCGCGCCAGCTCATTGCCAATCTGGCGGACTATCTGCGCTACAACCTCAACAAGGGGGACGAGCTCATCGACATTCAGGAGGAGCTGCAGCAGGTGCGCGATTACATCGCCATAGAGCAGGCCCGCTTCGGCGACAAACTGGAGGTGGTGTTCGAGGTGGATGACGTCCACATCCAGGTGCCGAGCCTGCTGTTGCAGCCGCTGGTGGAAAACGCCATTCTGCACGGCATCCAGCCCCGCAGCGCCCCGGGCCGGGTCACCATCGAGGTGAAACAGCTGGCGGGGGGGATTCGGGTGGCTGTGCGCGATACCGGCTACGGCATCAGTCAGGCGGTGATCGACGGCGTGGCCGCCGGTCGGGTGGAGAGCCGCAGCATAGGCCTGATGAACGTTCATCAGCGGGTCAAGCTGTTGTACGGTGACGGCCTGCAGCTAAGGCGGCTGGAACCGGGTACTGAAGTCTGTTTCTATCTGCCGGATCAGGAGGCGATGCCATGTTGAAAGCCATTATTGTCGAAGATGAATATCTGGCCCGGGAGGAGTTGGCCTATCTGGTGGGCCAGCATAGCCAGATCGAGATAGTGGCGAGTTTCGAGGACGGACTGGAGGCGTTCAAATACTTGCAGGATCACGAGGTGGACGTGGTGTTTCTGGATATCCAGATCCCCTCCATCGATGGCCTGCTGCTGGCCAAGAACCTGCACAAGTCGAGCCATCCGCCCCACATCGTCTTCGTCACCGCCTACAAGGAGTTTGCGGTGGAAGCGTTCGAGCTGGAGGCGTTCGACTATATCCTCAAGCCCTACAACGAGCCGCGCATCATCAATCTGCTGCAAAAGCTCGAGCTGGCGGGCAAGTCTCAGCCGATGCAGGGTGTCGAGGGGAGCAGCCCGCAGAATCGCACCGTCAATCTGGTGAAGGGGGAGCGCATCATAGTCACCCCCTGCGAGCAGATTTACTACGCGGAAGCGGACGAGAAGCTGACCTATGTTTACACCCGCACCGATCGCTACGTGATGACCATGACCATCAGCGAGTTTGTCAGCCGGCTGCCGGCGGAGGGCTTCTTCCGTTGCCACAGATCCTATTGCGTCAACATCAACAAGATCCGCGAGATAGTGCCCTGGTTCAACAGCACCTATCTCATCCGGCTCCATGACCTGCCGTTCGAGGTGCCGGTCAGTCGCAGCAACATCAAGGCGTTTCGTCAGCTGATGCGGCTCTGATTGTCATTCATTCCTGCCGATCTGCATTTCATGCCTTAATCGGCTGGCACGAGTTGCGTCTTGCCTATAGTGGCCTCAATTTCCTTAAGGCCATCGACCGAGACGCATCATGACCAAAGAGATGAACCGCACCCGGTACCTCACCCTGATCGGTACCATCATTACCCAGTTTGCGCTGGGTTCCGTCTACACCTGGAGCCTGTTCAACGCCCAGCTCTCCGACAAGCTGGACGAGCCGGTCAGCCAGGTGGCGTTTGCCTTCGGTCTGCTCAGCCTGTCGCTGGCGGTCGCCTCTTCCATGGCGGGCAAGCTGCAGGAGCGGTTCGGGGTGCGCAATGTCACCCTGGGCGCCGGCGTGCTGCTCGGCATCGGCTTCTTCCTCACCGCCCACGCCAGCAATCTGGCCATGCTCTACCTCTGCGCCGGTATTCTGGTGGGGTTTGCCGACGGTACCGGCTACCTGATGACCCTCTCCAACTGCGTGAAGTGGTTCCCGGAGCGAAAGGGGCTCATCTCCGCCTGCTCCATCGGTGCCTATGGCCTGGGCAGCCTCGGCTTCAAGTACATCAACCTGCTGCTGCTCTCCAACAACGGCCTGGAAGCGACCTTCCAGCTGTGGGGATTGATCGCCATGTCCATGGTGCTGGTGGGTGGCATGCTGATGAAGGATGCACCCAAGCAGGCCGCTTCGGCGCAGCAGACCGAGAGCCGTGATTTCACCCTGGCCGAGGCGATGCGCAAACCGCAGTACTGGATGCTGGCGCTGATGTTCCTCACCGCCTGCATGAGCGGCCTCTACGTCATCGGCGTGGCCAAGGATATCGGCGAGAACATGGTGGGTCTGTCGACTGCGGTGGCTGCCAATGCGGTCGCGGTGATCGCCATGGCCAACCTGGGTGGTCGACTGGTGCTGGGCATTCTGTCTGACAAGATGTCCCGCATCCGGGTTATCACCATAGCCCAGCTGATCACCCTCGGTGGCATGGGATTGCTGCTGTTCGTGCCCCTCAATGCCAACCTCTTCTTCGTGGCGGTGGCCTGCGTGGCGTTCAGCTTCGGCGGCACCATCACAGTCTACCCCTCCCTGGTGAGCGACTTCTTCGGTCTCAACAACCTGACCAAGAACTATGGCGTCATCTATCTGGGCTTTGGTCTGGGCAGCATCATAGGCTCCATCGTGGCCTCCTTGTTCGGCGGCTTCATGGCGACCTTCAACCTGATCCTGGTGCTGATGGTGGTGGCCCTGGTGCTCTCCCTGACCATCCGCTTGCCGGCGCCTGTCGCGGTATCCGTCGACAGGGCCTGATCCCTCATTCCATTGTGATGACAGCATGAAAAAGAAGACCCGGGCTTGGCCCGGGTCTTTGCATTCAAGGGAGTGCAGCTCAGCGTGGGGGCAGCCCCAGCAGGCTGCGCACATGGCGGCTAGTATCTTCCACCGTGGGCCAGTCACGGCCTGTGATGGTGACATGACCCATCTTGCGGCCGGGGCGAGCCTCGCCCTTGCCATAGAGATGCAGGTGCACTCCGGGCAGGGCCAGCACCCCTGCCCAGTCTGGTGTGCCCCCGTGCCAGAGATCCCCGAGCAGATTGAGCAGGATGGCGGGCCGCACCTCGGCTTTCTCGGGCAAGGGGAGATCGCACAGGGCGCGCACCTGCAACTCGAACTGGCTGCACTCGGCATTGTCGAGGCTGGGGTGACCCGAGTTGTGGGGGCGGGGCGCCATCTCGTTGACCAACAGCCGCCCTTCCACCAGAAAAAACTCCACCGTCAGCACGCCGACGTAGTCGAGCACCGCGATCAGCCGCTCGGCGATATCTTTCGCCTCAGCCTCCAGCGCAGGGACATTGGCCGGGGAGCGGGTTTGATCGAGAATGCCGCCGCTGTGCCAGTTCTGCACCAGGGGCAGGGCGCTGATGGCGCCGCTCGGGCTGCGTGCCAGGGTGAGGGCAAACTCCCCCTCCAGCGGCAGTCGTTTCTCCAGCACGCAGGGCACGCCGCTGGCGGTCAGCGCGCTTGCCAGCTCATCCAGATTGCCGACCTGCCACTGGCCCTTGCCGTCGTATCCCTCGCGGGCGGTCTTGAGGATGGCGGGGAACAGCTCCGCATCCAGAGGGGGCAGTGGCTCATCCGGCAGCAGGGTCAGGTGGGGGGCCACAGGCACACAGGCACGGGTCAGAAAGGCTTTTTCCTCCCGTCGATCCTGACAGATGCGCACCGCGCTGGCGGCTGGCCGCACCGGTTTTTGTTTTTCCAGCAGGGCGAGAGTGGCGGCGGGCACGTTCTCGAATTCGCAGCTGATGGCGGCGCAGCGGCTGGCCAGATCGTGCAGAGCGGCCTGGTCGTCATAGGGAGCGACAATATGATGATCGGCGGCTGCTCCGGCGATGCTGGCGGGATCCGGATCCAGCACCACCACCTTGTAGCCGAGGCGGTGGGCGGCCATCACGAAGTAGCGGCCAAGCTGGCCGCCGCCGAGCATGCCCAGGGTGGCGGGTGGCAGTATCATGCCGGGTCCTCCAGTTGCAGAGCCAGCACCCGGTCACGCTCGTTGGCGCGGAAGTCGTCGAGCTGTTGCTGGTAGCGGGGGGCATCGCCATCTTGGGTGACCGACAGTAATGAGACCGCGAACAGGGCGGCGTTGGCGGCCCCCGCCTCGCCGATGGCGAAGGTGGCGACCGGCACCCCCTTGGGCATCTGCACTATGGAGAGCAGGGAGTCCATCCCCTTGAGGTGGCGCGAGGGGATGGGCACTCCCAGCACGGGCACAGTGGTCTTGGCGGCGACCATGCCCGGCAGATGGGCGGCGCCACCGGCCCCGGCGATGATGGCGCGCAGGCCGCGGTCGCGGGCGCTGGCGGCATACTCGAACAGCAGGTCCGGGGTGCGGTGGGCCGAGACCACCCGCGCTTCGTAGGGCACGCCGTGCTCCTTGAGGATGCGGGCGGCAGCCTGCAGCACGGGCCAGTCGGAGTCGGAGCCCATTACCAGGCCGATCAGGGGAGGGGTGTTCATTTTTTCTGATTCCTTGCTGTTAAACGTTTGCTTTCGGTAAACAAAAAGAGCCGGCAAGCCGGCTCAGAATTTTTCGGGTCGCACGATTTCGACCGGTTGCAGAAAGGCGATCATGGCGTAGTCGGGGTAGTAGCGACTCTGCAGGTGGGCGAGTAGTCGTTCCGCCTGCTCGCGGCTGCAAATCGCCTCCAGCCTGATGTTGCCGCTCTCGCTCCAGCTGGCATTGCGCTCGCCGTGATCGCCTCGTCCGCGTGCATCCGTGATGGTGTAGCCCCGCAGCCCTTCCCGGGTCAGGGTGCGCAGCAGGGTGGGTTCCAGATTTGCTTCCGTGATGACGGTCAGCAGGGTACGGGTCTCGGTCTGCATGATGGCTACTCCGTGAAGTGGCGGGCCCAGCTGTGGTAGAGCGGGATCCCCAGCATGATGTTGAAGGGGAAGGTGACGCCCAGCACGGCGCTGAGGGACAACCCCGGGTTGGCCTGGGGCACGGCGATGCGCAAGGTCGCTGGCACGGCAATATAGGAGGCGCTGGCCGCCAGGGTGGCCAGCAGGGTGAGTCCGCCAAGGGAGAGCCCCATCAGCTTGCCGACCGTCAACCCCAGTCCTGCCGAGGCGAGCGGCATCAGCAGGGCGAAGCCGAGCAGAAACAGGCCATGGCGGCGCAGATCCTGGCACTGGCGTGCCACTATCAAACCCATCTCAAGCAGGAACAGGGCGAGCGCTCCTTTGAACAGATCCACAAAAAGGGGTTTGAGGGGGGCTATGCCTTGCGGCCCGGCCAGATAGCCGATGGCCATGCCACCGAGCAGCAGGGTCACCCCCTTGCCGAGGAAAGTTTCATGCGCCAGCATGCGCCAGCGGGTCTGGCGGCTCACCCCGCGCGCCAGCATTATGCCCACCAGGATGGCCGGGATCTCCATCACAGCCAGGAAGATGGATAGCTGGGATTCGAAGCTGATGCCGCGCTCGGTGAGCCAGTTTACCCCGACTGCGAAGGTCGCCACGCTGACCGAGCCGTAGTGGGCTGCGGTGGCGGCGGCATCGATCCGGTTCATCTTGATGCGCAACAGGGCAAAGCCTGCCAGGGTTTGCACCACACCGAGCAGTATCACCAGGGCGAGTTGTGGCAGCAGTGGCAACAAGGATTGCTGGGCCAGGCCCACACCGCCTTTGAGGCCGATGGCCAGCAGCAGGAAGAGGGAGAGGGTGTCATAGAGTGCGGGGGGCAACTTGAGCTCGGATCGCACCAGACCGGCCAGCAGGCCAAACAGGAAAAAGAGTACAACAACATCCAGCATGAGGGGTCGCAGGAGGCAATTCACAGGGTGCTTGCATGCTAGAGTGCATGATGCTTCGATAAAATCAGATTTTGATTGATGATTGTTCGGCAAAAACTGATAGGAATCCGGATGCTCAACTACAAACAACTCTATTACTTCTGGCATGTGGCGCGCAGCGGCAGCGTGACACGGGCTGCCGAACAGCTTCATCTCACTCCGCAAACCATCAGTGGTCAGGTCGCGGAGCTGGAGCTGTCTCTCGGGGTGGCGCTGTTCAGCCGGGAGGGGAGGCGGCTCGTCTTGACGGCTGCGGGGCGCCAGGCACTTGAGCAGGCCGGCGCCATCTTTTCGCTGGGGGCAGAGCTGGAACACACACTGCGCCATGCCAGCCAGGAGCTGACCATGCAGGTGGGGATTGCCGACTCGGTGCCCCGCACTCTGGCGTTTGAGCTGCTGGCACCGGCCATGGCGCTGGCGACGCCGGTGCGGCTGATCTGCCATGAAGAGCGGGCCGAGCAGCTATTCAGCGAGCTGGCCAGACACAAGCTGGATATGGTGCTGATCGATCGCCCACTGCCACCAGATAGTGGCGTACGTGGCTACAACCATGAACTGGGACGCAGCCCGCTGGCACTGTTTGCGAGCCCGGCGCTGGCGGCTCGTGCCCGTTCGGGGTTTCCCGCCTCTTTGGAAGGGCTGCCGCTGCTTATCCCCGGCGAGAAGTCGGCGACCCATGATCGGCTGCTGGCCTGGTATCGCCAGCAGGGAATACATCCCCATCTGGTCGGCCAGTTTGACGACTCGACCCTGATGAAGTCGTTCGGCAAGGCGGGCATGGGGATCTTTCCCGCCCCCCTTGCGATGCGTGACGAGATTGAGCGCCTCTATGGTGTCGAGCGGATTGCCACCTTGCCCGAGGTCACGCTCTCCTATTATCTGGTCTCTGCTGGCCGTCACCTCTCCCATCCCGGTGTACAGGCGGTGATGGAGGGAGCCAGGCAGCGGCTGGTGGAGCTGGAAAAGCAGAAATAGAAATCTGGATGGCTATACATCCAATCTGGCTCTGCCTATAATCCCCTCCGCTTTGGCGCATCATGCTTAATAGGGAATCCGGTGAAAATCCGGAGCTGGCGCGCAGCGGTAAGGGGGAACGAAGCGACATCAGGGCACTGCCGTCAGGTGGGAAGCCGTCGCCGTAGGCCATCAGCCCCCCAGCCCGAAGACCTGCCAAAGTTCGTATTTCGGGCCGAGAGAAACCGGCCACGAAGTAGATGCTTACGCGAACTTAAGGATCTCTCATGTCCAAGAAATTATTGGTGGCTGCCCTGTTGCCAACGGCGGCCTTCGCCCAGACGACCATCCCCGTCAATCCTACCCTGGTGATCACCGCCAATCGGGTGGAACAACCCATCAGCTCGGTACTGGCACCCGTTGTGGTGATCGATCGCGCCGAGATCGAATCCCGTCAGGTGCAGAGCCTGCCAGCGCTGTTGAAGACGTTGCCGGGTGTTCAGATCACCACCCTAGGTGGGCGAGGGCACATGAGCAGCCTGTTCATCCGCGGTACCAACTCCAACCATTCGCTGGTGCTGATGAATGGACGCCCCATCGCCGCCATGGTGGCCGGCACACCAGACCTCAGCCAGATCCCGCTGGGCAATATCGAGCGCATCGAGTACATCCGTGGCCCGCGGGCTGCTGTCTATGGCGCAGATGCCATCGGTGGCGTCATCAACCTCATCACCAAAACTTCCGCCAAGAATGGCAGCGAGACCCATCTTAAGGGTGGTGTGGGCAGCAATGGTTACGGCCAGGGTCAGGTGCGTACCGTGCAGGCCCTGGGTCAGCAGACCGACATGAATATGATGATCGGCTACGAGCGTACCGATGGTTTCGATGTGGTGGCCAATGCCCAGCAGCCGGATCGGGATGGCTTCGACAGTCTGAACGGCCAGATCGGGCTGAACCATGCCTTCAATGATGCCTGGAGTGCGGACTTCAACGCCCAGGGTTATGACAACCAGACCGAGATGGATGATGCCTATCAGTCGGCTGACCAGAGCCGGGTACAGGCCTTCCAGTATGATGGCGGTCTCAAGTTCCAGAGCGAGACGCTGACCAGCCGGCTTGAGGCCAGCTATGGCGAGAACAAGCTGAAGAGCTGGCTGGAGAGCAAGGGGGAATCCAGCGCCCAGCCGATCCACACCGGCTTGACCCGTTTCTCCTGGATCAACAGCTGGAGCGGCGTTGAGGGGCTCAACCTGACCGGCGGCGCCGACTGGCAGCAGGAGCAGTTGAAATCCGACTCGCGCAGTTCTGGCCTGGCGTTCAATGCCCCCGATCGCGACAATACAGGGTTGTTTGCGGTGGGCAGCTACCGCTGGCAGGCCCTGCTGTGGGAGCTCTCTGGCCGTACCGATGACAATGAGCAGTATGGCCGTCACAACACCTGGTCTGCCGCCAGCGGGCTGGACATAGATGACAACCACAATGTACGGCTCAGTTATGGCACCGGCTTCAAGGCGCCGACCTTCCTCGACCTCTACTATCCCGGTTATGAGAATCCGGATCTGAAGCCGGAAGAGAGCAAGAACCTGGAGCTGGGCTTTGCGGGTCGTTATACCGGTTGGGACTGGTCGCTCAACCTCTATCGCAACAAGATCAAGAACCTGATTGCCTGTCAGAGTGCGTTCTCCACCTGCAAGCCGGACAACACGGATGCCGAGATCCGTGGCGTGGAAGTGGCGCTGGGTCTGGAAACCGGTCCGCTCCATCATGACCTGAGCTTCGATTACACCCGGGCCGAAGACAAGAACGATGGAGATCAGCAACTGCTGCGCCGCGCCAAGCAGAAAGCCAGCTGGCTTACCCAGGTGCAGCTGGGCCCGGTCGATCTCTCCACCGAGCTGCTCTATGTGGGCAAGCGGGATGACAAGAACTTCAGCAGCTTCCCTGCAGAGCGGGTGGAACTAAGTTCCTACACCCTGATCAATCTGGGGGCCAGCTATGGGGTGACGCCTCAGCTCACGCTGGGTGGCCGTA
>NZ_CM170470.1:902500-950000 GCF_057318915.1 Aeromonas sp. TS_SC_11 | reverse complement strand
CTGGTTCTCCCCGAAAGCTATTTAGGTAGCGCCTCGGACGAATACTACTGGGGGTAGAGCACTGTTTGGACTAGGGGGTCATCCCGACTTACCAACTCCATGCAAACTCCGAATACCAGTAAGTAATATCCGGGAGACACACGGCGGGTGCTAACGTCCGTCGTGAAGAGGGAAACAACCCAGACCGCCGGCTAAGGTCCCAAAGTTCTGGTTAAGTGGGAAACGATGTGGGAAGGCTCAGACAGCTAGGATGTTGGCTTAGAAGCAGCCATCATTTAAAGAAAGCGTAATAGCTCACTAGTCGAGTCGGCCTGCGCGGAAGATGTAACGGGGCTCAAACCAGGCACCGAAGCCGCGGATTCATACTTATGTATGAGTGGTAGGGGAGCGTTCTGTAAGTCTGCGAAGGTGTATCGAGAGGTATGCTGGAGATATCAGAAGTGCGAATGCTGACGTAAGTAACGATAAAGGGGGTGAAAAGCCTCCTCGCCGGAAGACCAAGGGTTCCTGTCCAACGTTAATCGGGGCAGGGTGAGTCGACCCCTAAGGTGAGGCCGAAAGGCGTAATCGATGGGAAGCAGGTTAATATTCCTGCACGACTTGTAATTGCGATGGGGGGACGGAGAAGGCTAGGTGGGCCAGGCGACGGTTGTCCTGGTGAAAGTGCGTAGGTGGTGTTTCTAGGCAAATCCGGAGACACAACACTGAGACACGAGACGAAGCCACTACGGTGGTGAAGCCATTGATGCCCTGCTTCCAGGAAAAGCCTCTAAGCTTCAGATTACAAGTCATCGTACCCCAAACCGACACAGGTGGTCGGGTAGAGAATACCAAGGCGCTTGAGAGAACTCGGGTGAAGGAACTAGGCAAAATAGAACCGTAACTTCGGGAGAAGGTTCGCTCTTGACAGTGAAGTCCCTTGCGGATGGAGCAGTTGGGAGTCGCAGTGACCAGATGGCTGGGACTGTTTATCAAAAACACAGCACTCTGCAAACACGAAAGTGGACGTATAGGGTGTGACACCTGCCCGGTGCCGGAAGGTTAATTGATGGGGTTAGCGCAAGCGAAGCTCTTGATCGAAGCCCCGGTAAACGGCGGCCGTAACTATAACGGTCCTAAGGTAGCGAAATTCCTTGTCGGGTAAGTTCCGACCTGCACGAATGGTGTAACCATGGCCATGCTGTCTCCACCCGAGACTCAGTGAAATCGAATTCGCCGTGAAGATGCGGTGTACCCGCGGCTAGACGGAAAGACCCCGTGAACCTTTACTACAGCTTGGCACTGAACATTGAACCTACATGTGTAGGATAGGTGGGAGGCTTTGAAGGCGTGACGCCAGTTGCGCTGGAGCCGTCCTTGAAATACCACCCTTGTATGTTTGATGTTCTAACGCAGGGCCCTGAATCGGGCTCGCGGACAGTGCCTGGTGGGTAGTTTGACTGGGGCGGTCTCCTCCCAAAGAGTAACGGAGGAGCACGAAGGTTGGCTAATCCTGGTCGGACATCAGGAGGTTAGTGCAATGGCATAAGCCAGCTTAACTGCGAGACGGACAGGTCGAGCAGGTACGAAAGTAGGTCATAGTGATCCGGTGGTTCTGAATGGAAGGGCCATCGCTCAACGGATAAAAGGTACTCCGGGGATAACAGGCTGATACCGCCCAAGAGTTCATATCGACGGCGGTGTTTGGCACCTCGATGTCGGCTCATCACATCCTGGGGCTGAAGTCGGTCCCAAGGGTATGGCTGTTCGCCATTTAAAGTGGTACGCGAGCTGGGTTCAGAACGTCGTGAGACAGTTCGGTCCCTATCTGCCGTGGGCGTTGGATGATTGAAGGGAGTTGCTCCTAGTACGAGAGGACCGGAGTGAACGAACCTCTGGTGTTCGGGTTGTCACGCCAGTGGCACTGCCCGGTAGCTAAGTTCGGAATCGATAACCGCTGAAAGCATCTAAGCGGGAAGCGAGCCCTGAGATGAGTCATCCCTGACCCCTTGAGGGTCCTAAAGGGCCGTTGGAGACCACAACGTTGATAGGTGGGGTGTGTAAGCGCGGCGACGTGTTGAGCTAACCCATACTAATTACCCGTGAGGCTTAACCATACAACACCCAAGAAGTGTTCTAAGGCTTGTAGCAAATCGAAGAACTACTACCTAATTCAGTGATAGCGACCAGCCAATAGGCAAATCGTTATTCACGTCAGCTTTCTGGATTGAAGAATTTGCCTGGCGGCCATAGCGCCGTGGAACCACCTGATCCCATGCCGAACTCAGAAGTGAAACGCGGTAGCGCCGATGGTAGTGTGGCATTCGCCATGCGAGAGTAGGACACTGCCAGGCACCCAACACGAAAAACCCCGCTCATCGAGCGGGGTTTTTTATTGCCTGAAATTTATCATTCCTGCGGTGTCCTCTGCGCTATGCCCCTTAGGCTCTCTCCGCACAGGGCAACTCCATATTGACCACCCCATCTTCCAGCTGGATATCGATCTTGAAACCAAGACGTTTGGCCAGATTGATCATGCCGCGATTGCTGGGCATGGTCATGCCGGATAGCTGGCCAATCCCTCTCTCTCTGGCGTAACGTACGATTTTCTCCATCATCAACTTGCCGAGCCCCAGCCCCTTTAGGTCGGATCGCACCAGAATGGCAAACTCCGCATCGGACTGATCCGGGTTTGAAATGGCTCGCACCACCCCCAGAATTTGCTGACTGAAGGCCCCGTCCTGTCCTACCGCGACGAAGGCCATCTCCCTATCGTAGTCAATCTGGGTCATACGAGCGAGCTCTTCGTGGCCCAGTTCTCCCACGTCAGCAAAGAAGCGTTTGTACCTATCTTCATCGGAGACCTTGAGCACAAACTCTTTGTGAGCGGGTTCATCCTCCGGCCGGATCGGTCGGAGTAGCACATGGCTCTGGTCCTTGAGCCAGGCCCCTTCTTCCAGCTCGGTGGGATAGGGGCGTATCGCCAAGGGGCAACGCTGCTGTGTCATCGGCATCAGTGTCAGGCTGGCATCCAGAATCACCATCTCGGCCCCGCATGCTTGCAATGGATGCAGGTCCAGCTCCTGGATCTCGGGAAACGCCAGCAGCAGTTCCGATAGCTGGCACAACACCTGACCAAGCGCATCGATATCGAGTCTTTCGGGGGTGGCCTGCTCGCGGATCTTGCGGCTCTTGAGGGCGCCGATGACCTGGTAGCGCGCGAGAGCCTGGTTCAGTGGCGGGAGTGCGGCGACCATCTCCGGGGGTTCTGCTCCCGACTCGCCGAGCAGGATGACAGGACCGAAGACGGGATCCTGTTGCAGGCGGATCCTCAGTTCCAGCCCTCCGCTGCGGCGTGCCATGCGCTGCACCAGCAAGCCTTCGATGCGGGCCCCGGCATCGTGCTGTCTGACCCGATCCAGAATGGCATCTGCCGCCTGCGCGACCTCGGCAGAAGTGCGCAGGTTCAGCATGACGCCGTGTACCGCAGACTTGTGGGCAATGTCCGGCGAGCGCAATTTTACTGCTACCGGATAGCCGATCTGTTCAGCCGTCAGGGTGGCTTCGATGGCGTCGGAGACAATCCAGGTCGGCAGGGTCGAGAGCCCGGCAGCTTGCAGTATGGGTTGCACCAGATGGGTATCGAGGGTGAGTTGCTTGCGTTCCAGAGCCTGCCGGATCAGTTGTTGGCAGAGTTCGACATTGAGCTTGTCCCCCTGCAGGGATGCGGGTGTTTCCATCAGCTGCTTCTGGTTGCGACGGTATTCCACCATATGCATGAAGGCGGCCACTGCACTTTCGGGAGTGCGATAGGTCGGAATGCCCGCCTCGATGAAGAGCTTGCGTCCTTCCTGTGCCGAGTATTCCCCGGCCCAGTTGGTCAGGATATTGAAGCGCCTGGCTCTGGGATGCTGCCTGAGGTAATCGATCAGACTGCGCGCCAATTCGGCCCCGCGTGCTGTGAGGGAAGGCGCATGAATGAGCAGGATGGCATCTGCTTCATTCCCTTGCAGCAAGGTATCGAGTGCCTGCTGATAGGCGGTGATATCGGCATCACTGCCGATGTCTTTTGGCGGCATAGCCAGTTTTCCGCCCCGCTCAAGCAGCACATCGACCGCCATGTTGGCCAGTCCACGGCCGTTGGAGATGATGGCCAGCCGTTCTCCCTTGAGGGTCAGCGAATGGCTCAGGGTTTCGACCGCGGCAAACAGCTCGTGGGTATCTCGTACCCGCAGCATACCTGCTCGCCGGATGGCGGCATCGTAGACGTTGTCCAGCCCCTTGGCCGGATCGTGGCGACCGCTCTTGAGCACCAGTATTGGCTTGTTGCGCGAAGCCGCCCGCGCTGCCGAGAGGAAGTGGCGGGCGTCGTGCAACTTGTCCATATAGAGCAGGATGGCGCGAGTGGTGCCGTCGCGAGAGAGCTGATCCAGCAGCTGGCCGAAGTCGATGTCACAGTGATCGCCGAGGGAGATAAAGGCGGAAAAGCCCAGCTCATGCTGTTTGGCCCAATCCAGTATGGTCGTGCTGACGGCCGCCGACTGGGAGACAAAGGCAACCTGCCCAGGTTTGGCGGCGATGGGGGAGAAACTGGCGTTGATGCCCTGTGCTGGCAGTAACATGCCCATGCTGTTGGGGCCAAGCAGGCGAATGCCATATTGGCTGCTCAGGCGCTGCAACTGTTCTCTCTCTTCCTGGGAAAAATCGGCGGCCAGTATGATGGCGGCCCCGGCCCCTTTTTTGCCGAGCGCTTCGATGAGCGACAGTACCCGTTCGCGTTTGGTGCAGATGATGGCGAGATCGGGGGAGAGTGGCAGGCTGGCAATGTCGGGATAAGCCAGCACTCCGGCGATGGCTTTGTTATGGGTGCTGACCGGCAGTATGGGGCCCTTGAACTGGCCCGCCAGCAGGTGCCTGATCACCACGTGACCCGCTTTCTGCGGGTCGGTCGAGGCACCGATGACGGCGATTGAGTGGGGTTTGAAGAGCCGATCCAGGCCGTTTGGTTTCATGGGCACTCCTCATGGCGACCCCCGGAGGCGAGGGTGACGGATGGTGCCAGTGTAATACGCTTTGATTGCCTATTCTGTGACCGGTTGCGGATCACTGTTTGGCCAGGGCGCTGGCTCGCAGATAAAACTTCATCTTGCCCTGAATTTGGCGCACTGCCGCCAGCGGGCGCTCTTGCAGATAGATATCCTGTTCGTGATCCAGCAAGGTTTGTGGCACTCCCAGACTCTGCAGGTACTCTTCAAACAGCTGTGAGCTGTTGATTTCGATCAGGTGACGCATCATGGCGAGGCTTTTTCCATTCAGGTTGAACACCGAGCCTAGTCTGTGACCTGGGTCTTGCTCTGACCATTGTCAGATTTGACACCAAGTCGCTCACACATCTGCGGGTCCATGCATCAGAACTGGGCGCTCACGCGTTATAGTGAGTGCATCAAGATCAGAGGTACGAGGCGCAATGATCAGGATTTGGCTGTGGTGCATAACACTGTTTGCGGGGAGTGCCCTGGCTGCCGAGTCGTACATTCGGGCCTGGAACCTGTTGTTGGAGCACCCCAATCCGGCTGTGGCGGGCTTGCTGCGGTTGTCGCTCGATCTCACAGTGCCTGAATATGGTCCCTATCAGCTGATTGCGAGTCCGCCAATGGAGCAGGGGCGGGCGGTCAAGGCGTTACAGGAGGGTGCCCTGGTACAGATAGGAGTCTTTGCCCCTGATGAAGAGCGGGAGCGTTCCCTGCTGGCGGTCCATATTCCGTTGGCGAAGGGGTTGCTGGGCTGGCGGGTCTGCCTCATCCGGCCGGGGGATGAGGGGCGCTTTAGCGGCATAGGGTCGCTGGCGGACTGGCATAGCGCCGGACTTACCATCGGTCAGCACAGATCCTGGCCCGATACCCGCCTGCTCAAGGCCAACGGCCTCAAGGTAACGGTGGGCAATCTCTACGAGGCGCTGTTCAACATGCTGAGCAAGCGGCGTTTTGACTGCTTTCTGCGTTCCGTCATCGAGATAGAGGATGAACTAAAGCAGCATCCGGAGCTCGCAATCGAGCCCCATCTGGTGTTCCGTTATCCGCTGGCGCTGCTGTTCTTTGTTTCCCCCCAATATCCCGAACTGGCACAGCGCATCGAGCTCGGGCTGCAGCGGGCTCGCCAGTCCGGTGCCTTTGATCAGATCTTTGAAAAGGAGTTTGGCAGCACGATTCGTCGGTTGAAGCTGGACGAGCGGGTCATGCTTGAGCTGCATAACCCGGATCTGCCCGCCAGGAGCCGCATCATGATGGCTGACCCCTCGCTAATCTATGCGCCGGTCACGGCCACCCCGTCAGCGCAGTGAACCTTGGCCGCGCGCCGTATCCCAGAAGGCGCGGATAAGAGGCTCTTCCAGCCGCTTCTTGAGCACTGCGATACCGACGTCGAATGGCTTGAGCGCCGGTCTGGGCTCGACGATGCGCACCTTCTCCCCCATGGGGCTGTGATCGATCACGGCGGCAGGCACCAGCCCGACGCCAAAACCGAGCGCCACCATGGCGACTATGCCCTCGTTGCCTGCAACCTCGGCATAGATGTTGGGGGCAATTCCCTTGTTGCGAAACCACTGGTCACAGCGCTTTCGTGCCAGACCCTGTTCGGAGAGTATCAGCGGCAGTCGCTCCCAGTCCGGCTCACCCTGCAAGAACCACTGGCTCTGTTGCGGTGCGGTACGGGGGGCAATGAATACCAGTGGCACCTGCTGCAGGCTGGCAAATTCCAGCTTGGCGGAGAGCGCATCCGGCCGCGCGGCGATGGCGAGATCGGCCTCGTCGGCCAGGATCTTGTCCACCGCCAGCGCCGGGTCGCCGGTCTCCAGCTTGATCTCCAGTTGGGGGTAGCGGCGGCGGAAGCGCTCCAGCACTTCGGGCAGCAGAAAGTAGCTGGCGGTGACCGAGCAGAACACCCGCAGCCGCCCCTGCAGCGGTTCGTCGCTGCGTTTGAGCTCCTGCTTGAGCTGGCGCCACTCCTGCAACAGGCTGCCGCCAAACTCCCGCAGTTTCTCACCCGCCGAGGTGAGTCGCACGCTGCGGTTGTCCCGCTCGAACAGCACGCAGCCGGTCTCCTGCTCCAGTCGCTGAATGGCGCGGCTCAGGGTGGAGGGGCTGACCGCCATGGCATCGGCACTCTTGCCGAAGTGAAGGGAGTCGGCGAGGTGGAGAAACAGCTCGAGATTGCGAAGGTCCATCGTTTAATTCCTGCGGCGGCGGGTTTGCTGACGTGGGGGAGAAACAGCTTGAGATTGCGCAGAATCATCTTTCAATTCCTGCAACATACTGTTTCGAATATATCAGTTCAGGCAATGAGTGTCCCGCGCTATAGTGGTTCAGACAACGCCGTTATCCGGCATGGAATCAATCGAACGGAGCAATCACCATGGCTAACTATTTCAACACCTTGAACCTGCGTCAGCAGTTGGCCCAGCTGGGCAAATGTCGTTTCATGCAGCGGGCGGAATTTGCCGACGGTTGCGACGTGCTGAAGGGCAAGAAGGTGGTGATTGTGGGCTGTGGTGCCCAGGGTCTGAACCAGGGTCTGAACATGCGCGACTCCGGGCTGGATATCTCCTACGCCCTGCGCAAGGCCGCCATCACCGAGAAGCGCGCCTCCTGGCTGAAGGCTACCGACAACGGCTTCGCGGTTGGCACCTATGAAGAGCTGATCCCGACCGCAGATCTGGTGTTGAACCTGACTCCGGACAAGCAGCACTCCGACGTGGTGAAAACCGTGATGCCGCTGATGAAACAGGGCGCCGCGCTGGGCTACTCCCACGGCTTCAACGTGGTGGAAGAGGGTCAGCAGATCCGCGCCGACATCACTGTTGTCATGGTTGCGCCCAAGTGCCCGGGAACCGAAGTGCGTGAAGAGTACAAGCGCGGTTTCGGTGTGCCGACCCTGCTCGCCGTCCACCCGGAGAACGATCCCAAGGGTGAAGGCATGGCCATCGCCAAGGCGTGGGCTTCAGCTACCGGCGGCGACCGTGCCGGCGTACTGGAATCCTCCTTCGTCGCGGAAGTGAAATCCGACCTGATGGGCGAGCAGACCATCCTCTGCGGCATGCTGCAGGCCGGTTCCCTGCTCTGCTACGACAAGCTGGTTGCCGAAGGGACAGACCCGGCCTACGCCGGCAAGCTGATCCAGTTCGGCTGGGAAACCATCACCGAAGCCCTGAAGCAGGGTGGCATCAGCCTGATGATGGACCGCCTCTCCAATCCGGCCAAACTGCGTGCCTTCGAGCTCTCCGAGCAACTGCGCACCCTGATGCGCCCGCTGTTCGAGAAGCACATGGACGACATCATCGCCGGTGAGTTCTCCCGTGGCATGATGGCCGACTGGGCTGAAGATGACGTCAAACTTTTCACCTGGCGTGAAGAGACCGGCAAATCTGCCTTCGAGAACGCTCCTGCGTTCACTGGCAAAATTGCCGAGCAGGAGTATTTCGACAATGGCGTGGTGATGGTGGCCATGGTCAAGGCGGGTGTCGAGCTGGCGTTCGAGACCATGGTAGCTTCCGGTATCTACGAGGAGTCTGCCTACTACGAATCCCTGCACGAGTTGCCGCTGATCGCCAACACAGTTGCTCGCAAGCGTCTGTACGAGATGAACGTGGTCATCTCAGACACCGCCGAGTACGGCAACTATCTTTTCGCCAACGCTGCTGTGCCCTTGCTGCGCGAGCACTTCATGCCGACCCTGAAGGCTGGCGACTTGGGTGCCAGCAAGGCCGAAGGGCAGAACGTCGACAACCTGGCGCTGCTGGCAGCCAACGAGGCGACCCGCAACCACCCGATCGAGAAGATCGGTCAGGTACTGCGTGGTTATATGAAAGACATGAAGCGCATCGCCGTCGGCGGTTAAGCCTGCATCAGGCAGGATGTGATGAAGGGGCGGGGATGACGATCCCCGTCGCCGGTCGGACTGGACACCCGAACGGTCAGCCAGAAAAACCAGCCCGACCCGCCATAAAAAAGCCCCGCTCATCGAGCGGGGCTTTTGCATTCAGAAAGGCCGGCTAAATCAGGCTTTCCACGCTTTCCAGGTGTTGATCAGACCGTTGGTGGAGCAGTCGTGGCTGGTGACAGCCGCATCGGTGTTGAGCTCCGGCAGGATCTTGTTGGCCAGCTGTTTGCCCAGCTCCACGCCCCACTGGTCGAAGCTGAAGATGTTCCAGATTGCGCCCTGTACGAAGATCTTGTGCTCGTACATAGCGATCAGAGCACCCAGAGTTTTCGGGGTCAGGCTCTTGAACAGTATGCTGTTGGTCGGGCGGTTGCCTTCGAACACCTTGAACGGTACCAGATCCTTGACCTGCTCCAGGGTTTTGCCAGCAGCCAGGAACTCGGCTTCAACCTGTTCTTTGCTCTTGCCGAAAGCCAGTGCTTCGGTCTGGGCAAAGAAGTTGGCCAGCAGTTTCGGATGGTGGTCACCGATCGGGTTGTGGCTGATGGCCGGTGCCAGGAAGTCACAGGGGATCAGCTTGGTGCCCTGGTGGATCAGCTGGTAGAAGGCGTGCTGGCCGTTGGTGCCCGGCTCACCCCAGATGATGGGGCCAGTCTGGTAGTCAACCGGCTTGCCGTTGCGATCCACGTATTTGCCGTTGGACTCCATGTTGCCCTGCTGGAAGTAAGCAGGGAAGCGGTGCATGTACTGATCGTACGGCAGAATGGCTTCGGACTCGGCACCATGGAAGTTGTTGTACCACAGGCCAATCATCGCCAGCAGCACAGGCACGTTCTGCTCATAGGAGGCAGTGGCGAAGTGCATGTCCATCTCGAAGGCGCCTTGCAGCAGGGCTTCGAAGTTTTCGAAACCGACGGACAGGGCGATAGGCATGCCGATGGCAGACCAGGAGGAGTAGCGGCCGCCAACCCAGTCCCAGAACTCGAACATGTTGTCAGTGTCGATACCGAACTCAGCCACGGCCTTGCCGTTGGTTGAGAGCGCGGCGAAGTGCTTGGCCACGTGGGCCTTGTCACCGGCGATCTTGATGAACCAGTCGCGGGCGGTCAGGGCGTTGGTCATGGTCTCCTGAGTGGTGAAGGTCTTGGAGGCCACCAGGAACAGGGTGGTTTCCGCATCAATCTCTTTGAGCGTCTCGGCGATGTGGGTGCCATCGACGTTGGAGACGAAGTGCATCTGCAGGTGGTTTTTGTAGGGGCGCAGTGCCTCTGTGATCATCACAGGGCCCAGATCAGAGCCACCGATACCTATGTTGACCACGTGCTGGATCGCCTTGCCGGTGTAGCCTTTCCACTCGCCTGAGATGATTTTCTCGCAGAAGCCCTTCATCTTGGCCAGCACGGCGTTCACTTCCGGCATCACATCCTTGCCGTCGCACTCGATGGGGCGGTCGGAGCGGTTGCGCAGGGCCACGTGCAGTACGGAGCGCCCTTCGGTCATGTTGATCTTGTCGCCATTGAACATGGCATCGATCGCGCTGCGAAGATCGGTCTCTTTGGCCAGATCAACCAGCAATTTGAGGGTTTCCTCGGTGATCAGGTTCTTGGAGTAGTCGACCAGAATGTCGCCGCCAAAGGTGAGGGAGAACTTGTCGAAGCGCTTCGGGTCCTGCGCGAACAGATCCTTGAGTCGAGTCTCTTTGTTAGCTGCAAAATGGGCTTCCAGCGCCTGCCAGGCCTGGGTCTGGGTTGGATTGATATTTTTCATAGGATTACCGATCTTCCAAGTTGTGTTTGAACCTTGCAGGCAAGGCTCCCGCCAAACCTTATTATTCGAGCACTATACCGGGCCCATTATACCGAGGCCATGGCGCGGCCCGTGTAACAGAGCTTTACCAATTGTCTGCCATCGAAGGAGTTTACAACCAAAACGCTGCGATTATGAGTCACTCATGACCAGGGGATCTTGAGTTTGCTCATACTTCACTCGGCTTGCCCGGGTTGAAAGGGCTTTCATCTATGGCTGCCTGCCTGGCAAGTTTGTATTACAGCTAAAGAGGTATCTGACAGCCGTTTTTCGGCTCGTTTTATGAGCAAACGCAACTTGTCGGGGTTGGGCGTTGGCTAGTATGTGCACCGAATGGACGAGATCTCCCAGGGATGGCCACTGTCTGGAATGAGGAGATCGATATGAAACATGTTTTATCCCTGTTTGCCCTGAGCCTGATCGCCACCGGCCTCATCGGCCTGCTGACCCTGGCGCTGACCGCCGCCGCGCCGACTCTCGAGATTCGGGTGTTGGCCGTGATCGGGGCCGTGCTGGGGGGCTATGCGCTGGTGCAGCCACTGCTTAACCGGGTCGCTCGTCGACTGGTATGAAGATGGGCAAGCCAACCTAGCTGCCCGGATTGACAGTTTTTCGACCCCATGATGCAAGGTGAGCTGCGGGTCGAGTCTTTATGCCTTGCGGCACGACCTGGGTTTCAGAAACGACAATGCCAGCCTCAGGGCTGGCATTGTCGTGATCGTCTGCGCAGGTATCAGGCCTGGGGCTTTTGCATGTGCATGACCATCTGCGGGAAGGGGATCTCGATGCCTTCGGCATCAAAGGTCAGCTTCACCTTTTCGTGGAAGTCGAACCAGACGCCCCAGTAATCGGCAGTCTTGACCCAGGGACGCACTACGATATTGACCGAGGAGTCGGCCAGGGCGGCAACGGCTATGGTGGCTGCCTGTTCCTTCAGAATGCGCGGCTCTTCACTCACCAGGCGCTCGAGGAGCTGTTTGGCCTTGCGTAGGTCAGAACCGTAGCCGATACCGAAGGTCATGTCGACGCGGCGGGTGTCCATGCGCGAGTAGTTGACTATGGTGCCGTTGAGGATGGCGGAGTTGGGTACCACTACCATCTTGTTGTCACCCGAGGTGAGGGTAGTGGTAAACAGCTGAACGGACTGCACCACACCCGCAGTGCCCGCCACTTCGATAAACTCACCGGCCTTGATGGGGCGGAAGATGATCAGCAGGAAACCGGCGGCGAAGTTGGAGAGCGAGCCTTGCAGTGCCAGACCTATGGCCAGACCGGCGGCACCGATAATGGCGACGAAGGAGGCGGTTTGCACCCCGACTCGACCCATGGCTGCAATCACCACGAACACCAGAATGGTGTACTTGAGGATGCTGCCAACGAAATGCGTCACTGTGGCATCCAGCTTGCGAGCATGCATCACCTTGATCACGCCATTGCTGAGAAGGTTGGCGGCGATGTAACCGACCAGCAGGGTGATCAGGGCGGCCGCAATATTGACGGCATACTCGATCAGCAGGCCCTGATTATTGACCAGCCAGGTCTGCGCTTCTGTGATGATTTCGGGTTCCATAGGATGTCCTGTCAGGCAGTAAAGGTTTATGACACATGAATCTAACACTGGCATGCGACAGTTTGGGTCGCATCTGGTGCTCCCTTCCATTTTTTGCCATAAAAAACAAGGGAGGCCAAGGCCTCCCTTTGTGTATCCACCCGAATGGCGTCAGCTTTGCAGCAGTTGGCTGCGGATGAAGAGCCACTGATCTTCGAAGCCGGCGGTGGGCTTGAGTTTGAACTCGGAGCGGACAAACTGACTGATGCGTCCCTCGGTATAGGCCAGCAGCAGATTGGCGAGCATGGTCTCGTCGAGCTGGAAGCCCTGACCTTCCCGCAGCCGTTTTTCCCGCAACACCTGCTTGATCTGGGTTTCCAGCTTGTCGAACAGGATGCTGATGCGATCCCGCAGTCGATCGTGCTCACCCAGCAGGGCGTCGCCGTTGAGGATGCGGGTGATGCCGGGATTGCGCTCGGCGAACACCAGCAGCAGCTGAAGGATATGATGGCAGCGGGCCATGGTGTCCTTCTCTTCGGCCATGATCAGGTTGACCCGTGACAGCAGGGAATCCTCGATAAAGTCGATCAGTCCCTCGAACATCCGCGCCTTGCTGGGAAAATGTCGATAGAGGGCGGCCTCAGAGACACCCACCTCGGCCGCCAGACGTGCCGTGGTGATACGCTGGCCAGGACTGGTCTCCAGCATATGGGCGAGTGCTTGCAGGATCTGATCGCGCCGACTCTGTTTCTGATTACTGCTTGCCATGGATTCCCCTAAAAAAACAATGGCTTGATTCTGTTATTAGGCACAGGCCCGGGGGCTTGTGTGGTCTGTTATTGGCGACCAGAAGAACCAAAACCGCCTTCACCCCGTTCACTTTGATTGAACTCATCGACCAGTTGGAAGCTGGCCTGCACCACCGGCATTATCACCAGTTGGGCGATGCGTTCACCGGGTTGCATGGTGAAACTGTCGTTGCCACGATTCCAGACCGAAACCATCAGCTGGCCTTGGTAATCGGAATCGATGAGGCCCACCAGGTTGCCCAGCACTATGCCGTGCTTATGGCCGAGGCCGGAGCGGGGCAAAATGGTGGCGCACAAGCCGGGATCCTGAATGTGGATGGCCAGACCGGTCGGTACCAGAATGGTGTCGCCTGGTGCCAGCGTGATGGGCGCATCCAGCAGCGCACGGAGGTCCATACCGGCAGAGCCCGGTGTGGCGTAAGCGGGCAGCGGGTACTCGGTGCCGATGCGGGCATCCAGAATTTTCAGCTCAATTTGTGTTGTCATGAATCGTTCGTTTTTCAATGGGTTCTTGTGTGGACACCCGGAATATTCGGTACAGTCCGGGCAGTCATGAATTGATCGTTGCTCAGCGAGTGCTGGTGTGGGCGTCCTGCATGGGCAATGCCAGCGGGGTGCCATGTGTCTGCACTCAGCGCCGGTAGTGGCGCGCAATCAGGGCGATGAGGTGGCGAGCCAGCGTCAGCTTATCGGCCAGTGGTAGCGGGGCTTGACCCCCTTGCCAGAACACGGTCAGAGCATTGTCATCGGCATTGAAGCCCTGGCCCGCACGAGACACATCGTTGGCGGCGATCATGTCCAGCCGTTTTCGCTGCAATTTATCGAGGGCGTATTGTTCCACATCCACGGTTTCGGCGGCAAATCCGACGGTGAAGGGCTTGTCTGATAACGCCCCCACGGCAGCTATGATGTCGGGATTCTTGACCAGGGTCAGCACCATCTGATCGTTGTCGCCGGTCTTTTTGATCTTCTGGCTGGCGACTTGCTCGGGCCTATAGTCGGCCACCGCCGCGCAACCGATAAAGAGGTCGCACTCGCCGACCCGGCTCATCACCGCCTGATGCATCTGCTCGGCGCTCTCCACATCGACACGCTCCACCCCGCTCGGTGCAGGCAGGGCGACCGGCCCGCTCACCAGCGTCACTTCGGCCCCTGCCTCACGGGCGGCGCGGGCGATGGCGTAACCCATCTTGCCCGAGCTGTGGTTGCTGATGTAGCGCACCGGATCCAGTGCCTCGCGGGTCGGTCCGGCGGTGAGCAGCAGTCTGACGCCCGCCAGCAGCGGCTCGGCGGCCAGTTGCTGGCAGCAGCGCTCAACCAGTTCCAAGGGATCCAGCATCCGTCCCGGGCCTACGTCGCCACAGGCCTGGCTGCCGGAATCCGGCCCCCACAGCAGTATGCCGCGACTGGCCAGGGTCTTGAGATTGGCCTGGGTGGCGGCGTTGAGATACATCTGCTGATTCATGGCGGGAGCCAGTGCCACCGGAGCCGGAGTCGCCAGACAGAGGGTGGTGAGCAGTTCGTCGGCCATGCCGGCGGCCATGCGGGCCATCAGATTGGCGCTCGCCGGGGCGATCAGCACCAGATCCGCCCATTTGGCCAGCTCGATATGGCCCATGCCCGCTTCGGCAGCCGGATCCAGCAAGCTGTCAGCCACCGGATGACCGGAAACCGCCTGCAGGGTCAGCGGGGTGATGAACTCCTTGGCGGAGCGCGTCATCACTACCCGTACCTCGGCCCCCTGATCTTTCAGGCGGCGTACCAGTTCGGCACTCTTGTAGGCGGCGATCCCGCCACTGACACCCAACAGGATGCGTTTATCGGCCAATCTCATCTGCTGCTTCTCTTCCGGCTCACTCTGACTGGTCGGCTAAGATACCACAGGCAACGGACGACGACAGAGGCTGACATGGGGGACTTGTGGCCGGCCTCCCGCGATTTTTTGCTATGTTTTCTCTCAATAGGCATGAGGGAGAGACAAATGAGCATCAAGGAGTGGCCTGAGGATGAGAGACCCAGAGAGAAACTGCTGCGGCAGGGGCCAGCAACGTTATCCGATGCCGAATTGCTGGCCATCTTCCTGCGAACCGGCGTCAACGGTCTAAGTGCGGTGGATCTCTCCCGTCAGCTATTGCAGCAGTTTGGTTCGCTGCGGGCACTGCTCGGGGCCGATCAAGGCGCCTTCTGTCATGCCCATGGACTGGGGCCTGCCAAGTATGCTCAATTGCAGGCGGTGCTGGAGATGGGCAAGCGCCATCTGGCCGAGCAGTTGCAACGGGGCGATGCCCTGACCTCGCCCCAGCTGACCCGGGATTACCTGCAAGCCCAGCTGCGGGATCGGCCGCGGGAGGTGTTCGCCCTGCTGTTGCTGGATAACCAGCACAGAGTCATTCAATTCGTTGAACTTTTTTACGGCACCCTCGATTCTGCAAGCGTCTGGCCCAGAGAAATCGTGCAGATCGCGCTCAAACATAATGCAGCCGCAGTGATTCTGGCGCATAATCACCCGTCCGGCGTGGCCGAGCCCAGTCGGGCCGACCGCCAGATCACGGATCGGATCTTGGCCGCTTTGGCCCTGATCGATATCAGAGTGCTGGATCACTTGGTGATCGGTGACGGCATCACGGTTTCTTTTGCAGAGCGTGGTTGGTTGTAACTGGGCTCTGGCACTGTATTAGTTGATCTTTGATCACGGATGCTGTATAAAATGCCGCCTTCTGTTTGCCCCGCAATCGAAGGCCAGCGGGGCAGATATTTGCTCGAGCAATGAAGTAAGATTTGGAGAGACTGACATGTCTAGAGTATGCCAAGTAACCGGCAAGCGCCCGGCAGTTGGTAACAACCGTTCGCACGCTAACAACGCTACCAAGCGTCGTTTCCTGCCGAACCTGCACACTCACCGTTTTTGGGTTGAGGGTGAAAAACGCTTCGTAAGCCTGCGCGTATCCGCAAAAGGCATGCGTATTATCGACAAGCGTGGCGTTGAAGTGGTTCTGGCTGAACTGCGCGCCAGCGGTGTTAAGGTATAAGGAATTAGATCATGGCTAAAGGTATTCGCGAGAAAATTCGCCTGAACTCCAGCGCCGGTACTGGTCACTTCTATACCACTACCAAGAACAAGCGCACCATGCCCGAAAAAATGGAGATCAAAAAGTTTGATCCCGTTGTTCGTCAGCATGTGATCTACAAGGAAGGCAAAATCAAGTAATTACTTGATGCTGCATTCCCAAAAGCCCGGCCCAGTGCCGGGTTTTTTTATGGCTGGAATTCAGTACACTGCCGGTTCAAACGGAGGCTTGCCATGTTGAAATTGAGCCGTAAAGGCTGGAATAACGTGATCATAGTGGCCGTGCTGGCGGTGATCACTCTGCTGCACCGGCTGGAGATGGCCCAGCAGGAGAACAGCGCCCAGCGGCCTCGTACCCTGTTGCCGGACAGTGCAGTCGTTCTCACCTGGCAGGGGCCGAGCTGGCAGATAGAACGCATCGGCCAGGGCTGGCGCAGTGGACCGGATCTGGGGCTCACCAGTGCCCAGCTGGCGGCCCATATCGAGGCGTGGCAGGCTTGGTTGCTGCCCCCTGGCGATGCGGTGCGTGGCGCGCCGGTTACCCTCAAGGTGTGGATCGCCGGTCAGAGCGACCCGATTGAAGTGGGGATCTATCAGGACAACGGCAAGTTTGCCGCCCTGTTGCCGCCCTCGACCTGGCTCACCCTGAGTCAGGAGCAGTATCGCAGCCTGTTGCGCCCCTCTCCGTAATCCACCTTAATTTGTTGGAGGCCCCATGCCTGAATTACCGGAAGTTGAAGTCAGCCGCCAGGGAATATCTCCCTGGCTCACCGGCATCAAGGTGACCCGCGTCGTGGTACGGGATGGCCGGCTGCGCTGGCCGGTACCTGGCGAAATCCAGGAGCTGGTGGATCTCACCATCCACAGGGTCAGCCGTCGTGCCAAGTATTTGCTGCTGGAGACCGACTTTGGCACCGCCATCCTGCATCTGGGCATGTCCGGCAGTCTGCGGGTGCTGAACATCGGTACGGCGGCCGAGAAACACGATCACGTGGATATAGAGCTCGCCAACGGCAAGCTGCTGCGACTCAATGACCCGCGCCGCTTTGGGGCCCTGCTGTGGACCCGTGAACCCGCCGAGGCACACGCCCTGCTGGCCAAACTGGGCCCGGAGCCGCTGACCGATGCCTTCAACGCCGAGTATCTGCAAGGGCGTGCCAAGGGGCGCAGCACTGCCATCAAGACCTTCCTGATGGACAACCATGTGGTGGTCGGTGTGGGTAACATCTACGCCAATGAGGCGCTGTACGCTGCCGGTATTCATCCCAAACGGGCGGCGGGCAACATCAGTGCCGAGCGACTGGAAACCCTGGTGGCCGAGATCAAGCGGGTGCTGGCTTCTGCCATCCAGCAGGGGGGAACCACCCTCAAGGATTTCACCAGCGCCGATGGCAAGCCGGGCTATTTCGTGCAGCAGTTGCAGGTTTATGGTCGCGGTGGTCAAGCCTGTTTCCATTGTCATACCCTGCTCAGTGAAATACGGCTGGGGCAGCGTACAACCGTGTTTTGCTCCCACTGCCAGCGCTGAATCGCAGTTATTTTGGCCAAACATGGCCAAGTTGTAAGAGAGTATTTCCGGTCTGTTGAATATTTGGGCGCCTGTCACTAGTATCTCGACCGTTCAGGCGGTTTGAGAAAATAAAATGACAGCTAAATCAATGGACTGGGATCATTTATCCCGGCAGGGGCACTATTGCGCCCAAAAAATGGCCCGCTTCCTCTATCCCGATGACAGCGCCCGCAAGACCTTCAATCGCGCCAAGTTCGTGCTGCGCAGCCTGCTCTATCGGCAGCAGATGAGCCGGGTGTTCGAGCTGTTTCAGGCCGAACCGCTCAAGGCCCTGCCTGCACACTATCCCGAGCTGCTCGACAAGCCGATGCGACCCTATCGGTTTGCCGGCTCCACCGCGACCCAGCGGGCCGAGATGCTGGAAAACCACTATCGACTGCTGCTGGCCCGTTATCCCGAGCTGATAGACCCGCTCTATCTGGACGAGGGCATTGAGCTTGGCCAGTATCCCCAGAGTGGATGTCGCATAGTGCTGCGCCACGATGGTACCTTCCGTCGTGAGGCCGAGCTGGCGCTCTCCATCGTCGATCAACAGGGCAAGCGCCTCTATAGTTGTGCCTTCTCGCTGGCGGGTACCCCCGGCAAGCTGTCGCTGGTGATCGGCTCGGTACAGGGGCCGGAACCCTGCGTCGAACAGGCACAGGACAAGGTTCGAGCCCTGACCAAGGAGGGCAATGGCTTGCGGCCCAAGTCGCTGGTGGTGATGCTGGTGATGCAGCTGGCCGAGGCGATGGGGGCCGAGCATATCTCGGCGGTGCGGATGAAGGCACACATCTACCAGGCCAAGCGTTACAGCAAGAAGAAAAAAGCCTGTCTGCAGGCGGATTATGACGAGCTGTGGGAGGAATTTGGCGCCATCGATCAGGATGACAACTTCGTGCAGCTGTTGCCTGCGGTGCGCAAGCCGCTGGAGGAGATTGCCTCCAAGAAGCGGGCCATGTACCGGCGCCGCTACGAATGGCTCGACGAGCTGGCGCTCTCCTGCCAGCAGGTGCTGGGTCGCGCGGCGGGCTGACTGCCAGTGCGAACAATGGCGAGCGCGGCCCATGTGCGCCGCACTAAACAGGCTACCCTCGGGTAGCCTGTTTGCTTGTTACTTGCCTTGCTTGGCGGCAATCGCCTTGGCGACGATCGGGTCGACAAACTGGCGTATGTCTCCCCCGTGCAGGGCGACCTCTTTCACCAGGGTCGAGGAGATGAAGGAGTTCTCCTCCGCCGGGGTGAGGAAGACGCTCTCCAGCTCCGGCATCAGGCGGCGGTTCATGTTGGCCAGCTGAAATTCGTATTCGAAGTCGGAGACGGCCCGCAAGCCGCGGATCAGCACGTTGGCTTGCTGCTCTTTGGCAAAGTCCACCAACAGGCCGGAGAAGCCCACCACCTTGACGTTGGGCAGGTGGGCTGTCACTTGCCGGGCAAGCAGGACACGTTCTGCAAGATCGAACAAGGGGCGCTTGCTCGGGCTGTTGGCTACCCCGACGACCACTTCATCAAACAGCCTGGCGGCACGACCTATCAGGTCGGTATGGCCGTTGGTGATGGGGTCGAAGGTGCCGGGATAAATTACCTTGTTGGTCATGCTCTTGATTCCTGCAACCTGGAAATTTGGTCGCATTATAGGGTCTGTTGATGTTTTGTCGCGACCGGGACGATGTCCGTTTTGTGCGGGACCTGGCGCGAGCGGCCCGGTTTGATCGTCCAAATCAGTATCGTCTGGTGTCTTCGCTTGAGAATAGCTGTGCATCAGGCAAGAATACCCGCACCGCGCATCAAGCCTCCTTGCATTGGTGACAGGGAGCAAAGGGATTTTTTATGAAACGTATTCTGGTAGTACGCAACGACAAGATTGGTGACTTCATGCTGGCATGGCCGAGTTTTGCCATGCTCAAGCGCTCCATGGATTGTCATGTGACTGCCCTGGTTCCTGCCTACACGGCGCCGTTGGCCCGTCTCTGCCCCTGGATCGACGAAATTATCCTGGATCCGGGTTCAGGAGCCGACAAGGAACAGCAACGTGCCTTGCAGGCGCGTATCAAGGCGGCGGCCTTCGATGCCTCCATCTGCCTTTTTTCCAATTCCCGCAATGCCATGCTGGTGTGGAAGGCGCACATCCCTTACCGGTTGGCTCCTGCGACCAAGCTGGCCCAGGTACTCTACAACCAGCGCCTGATCCAGCGCCGCTCCCGCTCCCAGAAGCCGGAGTACGAGTACAACCTGGATCTGGTGCGCCGCTTTCTCGCCGACCAGCAGGTGAGCGTGGTCGAGCCACAGGGCCCCTACCTCAGCTTTGACCCCCAGAGCCTGCAGCTGGTGCGCGAACAGGTTGCAACCAGACTGAAGCTGGATGCCAGTCGCCCCTGGCTGATGGTACACGCCGGCAGCGGTGGTTCGGCCAACAACCTCTCCATCGAGCAGTACTCGCGCCTCATCATCAAGCTCAATCAGGCATGCCCGGAATTGCAGTGCATCCTGACGGCGGGGCCGGGGGAGGAGAAGATCGCCGAGCAGCTGGCGGCAGAATTGCTGGCCCACGGTGGCAATGGCTGGATCTATCGCTCCGACGAGGGGCTGCCCAAGTTCTGTCAGGTGATGGCCAACGCGGCCCTGTTTGTGGCGGGCAGTACCGGGCCGCTGCACATAGCGGCGGCGCTGGACGTGCCGACCATAGGTTTCTTCCCGGCGCACCGCTCGGCCACCCCGCTGCGCTGGCGTCCGCTCAACAGCGAGGGGCGTCACCTGGCGTTCAGCCCGCCGGAAGACAGCGATCATCCGGAAGACATGAGCCAGCTCGATCCCAAGACAATGGCGGCGGCGATAGCTCGCTGGGCACTGCCCTTCTGGCGAACAGAGAGCTGACAGATGCAAACAGGGCCCTTTCGGGCCCTGTTTCGTCATGCTGGCTTGAGCGGCTGCGCAATTAGCTGCCGGTCTGGTCCGGTGCTTGCGGCTGCTGGCGGATCCAGAGGTCTGCGTACTTCGCGAAAGTGGAGTGGGCCGAGAGGATCGCGAGCAAGAGCCCCTGCTTGCCATCGAGGAAGCCGGCTTTGAGCAGGTACATCTTGAGGAAACAGCCCACGGCATGGACCAGTCCCTGGCCGAGGGAGCCCTTCTTGCCACGGGCGGTGCGCTGATCGGCCCAGGCTCTGGCATAGCCGGCGGACTTCACCAGATAGTGCTCCAGATCCCGGTAGGTGTAGTGGAGCAGGTCGCCATGCAGGTTGACTATCTGCATATTGGCCCGCACTTCCACCTTCTCGTGTACCAGTACCTCGTTGTAACGGGTGAGCGCCTTGGGATAGAGGCGCAGCACCCGATCCGGATACCAGCCGCTGTGGCGGATGAAACGACCAAACACCCAGGAGAGGCGTGGGATGGAGTAGATGGTGTCGCTGGCCGGATTGGCCATGACGGTGGCGATGGCCGCTTTCAGCTCGGGAGTGAGCCGCTCGTCCGCATCCAGCCACAGTACCCACTCTGACTGGACATGGGACTGGGCGAGGCGGCGCTGGCGGCCGAAACCGGGCCACACCGTATTGACGAAGAAACGGGCGCCGAATTCGGCGGCGATGGCGGGGGTCTCGTCCTGGCTGCCGGAGTCCAGAATGACGATCTCGTCCACCAGACCGTCGAGTGAGGCGAGGCAGGCTTTCAGGTTGTCGGCTTCGTTCTTGACGATCAGGACGGCCGCCAGAGTCGGTTTTTTCACGGGTTGAAGGCTCTTGTTGGCGCCCGGCTGGCGGGGCATGCTCAAATTGGCGCCCATTCTAGCCTAAAACGGCTGGCGGAGCATGGTTCCGGCGCCTATGGTGCATCAGTTTCAAATGGCTTCTTTTTTGGTGTGAGAGCGGGTGGTACGGGGATCTTCTGTTATTTCTCGGGCCATTCTTGGGGCATAATCTCGGCCAGTAATGATTAACCGCAGGGCTTGGCCCCAAGAGAAGCGTGAGATGAAAATATTGGTGATCGGCCCCTCCTGGGTCGGCGACATGGTGATGTCCCAGAGCCTCTACAAGGCGATCAAGACCAATCACCCTGACAGCGAGTTGCATGTGATGGCGCCAGCCTGGTGCGGTGCCCTGCTGGAGCGGATGCCCGAAGTGGACAAGGCTGTCCCCATGCCGCTCGGCCACGGTGACTTCAAGCTGGGAGCCCGCCGTCGGCTCGGCAAACAGCTGGCGGCCGAGAAGTACGATCAGGCGATCATCCAGCCCAACTCCATGAAGTCGGCGCTGATCCCCTGGTTCGCCAGGATCCCGGTGCGCACCGGCTGGAAGGGGGAGCACCGCTTCGGCCTGCTCAACGACATGCGCAGCAACAAGTCCGCCTTCCCGTTGATGGTGGAAGCCTATCTGGCGCTGGCCTATCCCAAGGCACAGATGAAGAGCCGGACCGATATTCCCGCCATTCCCCACCCCTCGCTCAATGTGGATCTCATCAATCAGGGCAAGGCGCTGGAGCGACTCGGTCTGGATCGTGTTCGTCCCGTGCTGGTGCTCTGTCCGGGTGCCGAGTTCGGCCCGTCCAAGCGCTGGCCGGAAGGGCACTACGCCGTGGTGGCGCAGAAGTATCTGGATGAGGGCTGGCAGGTGTGGATCTTCGGCTCCGGCAAGGATGTGCCTGTGGCCAACACCATTCGCGAGCGGATCAATCCGCTGTCGCGCCCCAACTGCCACGTGCTGGCGGGCAAGACCAACCTGTATGAGGCGATCGATCTGATGGCGCTGGCCGGGCGGGTCATCTCCAATGACTCCGGCCTGATGCACATAGCCGCCGCCCTCAACCGGCCGTTGATCGGCGTCTATGGCTCTACCTCGCCGCTCTACACGCCGCCGCTGGCGGACAGGGTCGAGATAGTGCACACCGACATAGAGTGCCGCCCCTGTTTCAAGCGCACTTGCAAGTTCGGCCACCTCAAGTGCCTGATCGAGCTGATGCCGGAACAGGTCATAGAGGCAGGCCGACGGCTGGAGTGCGCCGAGTCGCCAGATCAACCGATCGTGCTGCAAGTGGGTGAGCCGCCACGGTTTGTCTCCGATGCGAGCAAGCGATCGGAGCCGACATAACATGGGCTATCGGCTGCTCTACAACCTGCTGATCCACCTGGGGTTGCCGCTGGCGCTTTTGGCACTCTACAAGCCGAAGAAGGGCAAGCCTGGCTTTGGTGCGCGCTGGGCCGAACATCTGGGACGGACGCCGGCCAGCGGGCAGGAGGCGCCGCTCTGGATCCATGCGGTCAGCGTGGGTGAAACCCTGGCCATCAGTCCCTTCATCCGTGCACTCAAGGCCGAGCGGCCGGATTTGCCGATCCTGCTCACCACCACCACCCGCACCGGCGCCGAGCAGGCGGCCAAGCTCGGCGATCTGGTGGTGCATCGCTACGCCCCCCTCGATTACCCCTGGGCGGTTGCCGCGTTTCTCAAGTGCATCAAGCCTCGCGCCCTCTGGGTGATGGAGACAGAGCTGTGGCCGAACTGGCTGGCGGCCTGCGAGGCGCGCCATCTGCCGGTGACCATCATCAATGCCCGTCTCTCCGAACGCTCCTGCCAGCGTTATGCCCGTTTTCAAGGGGCGTTCGATACCCTCAGCCGGCCACTGACCCATCTGCTTTGCCAGCATCAGGACGATGCCGAGCGCTTTGCACGGCTCGGCGTCGGTCGTGAGCGGCTGGCGGTGACCGGTTCCATCAAGTTCGATATCCAGCTGGGTGACGAAGTGCAGGCCAGGGGGCAGGCCCTGCGTCAGCAGCTGGGGCAGAGCAGGCCGGTCTGGATCGCCGCCAGTACCCATCAGGGTGAGGATGAACAGGTATTGGCGGCGTTTGACCTGGTGCTGCAACGCCATCCCCAGGCATTGCTGATCCTGGTGCCGCGCCATCCGGAGCGCTTCGTTCGGGTGGCCGAGCTGTGCGCCCCTTACGGCTGTGTGCGGCGCACCGGCGGCGCCCCGATCCGCGAGACGGACAAGGTCTATCTCGGCGATACCATGGGCGAGTTGCCGCTGATGCTGGCGGCGGCCGATGTGGCCTTTGTCGGCGGCAGTCTGGTGAAGGTCGGCGGTCACAACTTGCTGGAACCGGCGGCGCTGGGCAAGCCTTGTCTGAGCGGCCCTGCCTACTTCAACTTCAGCGACATCACCCGCCAGCTGGTGGCTCAGGGTGGCGCGGCCCTGGTGGCCGATGCCGCCGCGCTGGGGGAGAAGGTGAGCGAGCTGCTGGCCGACGAGGGCGAGCGTCGCCAGATGGGCGAACAGGCCCGTGCCGTTGTGTTGCGCAATCAGGGCGCGCTGGCGCGCACCCTCTCTCACTGTCTTGCCAGTCTGGAAAGCGACTGAGCCCAGAGTGGCCATAAAAAACGGAGCGTCAGGCGCTCCGTTTTTGTTTTTCGTGCAGGCGTCGGTCAACGCATTATCAGGCCGAGCAGTATGCCCACCACGCCGAAGTCGGCATCGCTGAAGGTGGTGTTGGCAAAGCCGAGATCCCCCAGCACAGGCAGCAGAAACACTGGCAGGAAGGTGATCAGCAGGCCGTTGGCGAAGGCACCAAGCAGGGCACCGCGGCGACCACCTGTGGCGTTGCCGAATACCCCGGCCGCCGCGCCGACGAAGAAGTGCGGTACCACGCCAGGGATGATGACGGTGAGCCCCAGCAGGTAGAGCAGCACCATGCCCACCAGACCGGCGGTGAAGCTCGACAGGAAGCCGATCAACACGGCGTTGGGGGCGTAAGGGAAGACGATGGGACAGTCGAGCGCCGGTTTGGCGTTCGGGACCAGCTTGTCGGAGATCCCCTTGAAGGCCGGCACGATTTCGGCGATGACCATGCGCACACCCTGCAGGATGACGTAGACACCGGCGGCGAAGGTGATGGACTGCATCAGGGAGAACATGAACCAGTGCTTGCCCTTGGCAACGCTGGTGACGAACTCGGGCCCGGCAAAGGCGGAGGTGATGAGGAAGATTATGCCCATGGTGAAGGAGATGGCCACCGGGGTATCGCGCAGGAACAGCAGGCTCTTGGGCACCTGCACCTCTTCACTGCTGTGGGCCTTGTTGCCGAACTTGGCGCCGATCCAGCCGGCCAGCACATAGGAGATGGTGGAGAAGTGGCCGAGTGCCACCTCGTCCGAGCCGGTGATCTGCTTCATGTAGGGGTGAGCGAGGGCCGGGAACAGTACCATGGTCACGCCGACCACCAGGCTGCCGACCGCGATCAGCGGAATGCCGCTCATGCCGCCAGCGGAGAGGATCGCCGCCACCATCATGGACATGAAGAGGGTGTGGTGACCGGTCAGGAATATGAATTTCCACGGGGTGAGGCGGGCGATCAGTATGTTCACCAGCATGGCGAAGAACATGATCATCGCCATCTCCTTGCCGAACGACTGCTGGGCGATGGAGACGATGGCTTCATTGTTGGGAACCACGCCCTTGATGCCGAAGGCGTGCTGGAAGATGGTGGCAAAATCGCCCAGCGAGTTCACCACCAGAGTGGCACCGGCCCCCAGGATGACGAAACCCATTATGGTCTTGACCGTGCCCTTGATGCACTCGGTCACGGGTTTCTTCTGGGCAATCAGGCCGATGAGCGCGATCAGGCCGACCAGCACGGCCGGTTCGGACAGCACGTCAAACATCAGAAAATTGAAAAATTCCATGGTCAGCTCCAATCAGATGGAAGAGGCGGCCCGCAGGCCGCGAAGTCAGGTGGTCAGAGAGCGCCCAGTTCGCGCAGGGCGATGGAGAGTTTCTCTTTCATGGCGGCCTTGTCGACCATGTTGTCCAGGGACACCAGCCGACCGTTGACCCCCATGCTGATGAGCTGCTCGGCGATGTCGCGGGTAGCCACGAACATCTCGGCGGTTTCGCTGCCGGCGGAGGCGAGATCCCTGTGATCCACTTCGGCAGTGACTGCCAGCTCCTTGAGGATGCTCTTGATGCTCATCTCCATCATCAGGCTGGTGCCCAGGCCGTGTCCGCATACAACCAGAATTTTCATCGTCTCTTCCTTTGTCGGGCGCAGGGCGCCGCTCAGTAACGCGCCAGAATGCGCAATATGTCGTCTTTGGTGTTGGCCGCCATGATGGCCGCCACGTCCTCTTCGTTCATGAACAGCTCGGCCAGCTGGGCGATGGTCTCCACGTGGGAATTGCTGTCGCTGGCGGCCAGGGTGACGAGCAGCCGGATCGGGTCATTGCCCTCGGAGCCGAAATTGACTCCGGTTTTCAGCACTGTCAGCCCAAGGCCGAGACGATTGACGCCATCTTCCGGGCGGGCGTGGGGCATGGCCAGGCCCGGGCCCAGCACATAGTAGGGACCGAGCTCCTCGTGGGAGCGAAACAGCGCCGCCACATAGGAAGGCTCTATGGTGCCGTTGGCCAGCAGGGGAGCGGTGGCGAGCTCGATGGCATGACGCCAGTCGCGGGCTCCCGTTTCGATGGAAATGACCTCTTCGGTCAGCAGTTGAGTCAGCATGGCAATGATCCGGCTGGATGAGATGGCGCCAATCTAGCGATCTTGCCCCGTGATAACTGTGAGCCTGATCGCGAAAGTTAGCGCTACCAGATAGCGCTAACATGGAATTGTGATAGCGCTATCATTTATGCCATGAGTGGGATTCATATTGCCCCGTCACTCGCTCAAAGGGGGTAAAATCCGGTTTGAGCAAATAGTCAGTGCCGCACTTTTGCCTTAAAGTGAGCACCCGTATGTCGAGGAAGGGAAGGGATGTCAGAAGCGAAGAAGCGCCGTAGCACGGGTCGGGTGACCCTCAACGATGTGGCCCAGCTGGCCGGAGTGGGTGCCATGACGGTGTCCCGTGCCCTGCGCACCCCCGAGCTGGTGTCAGACAAGATGCGCGAGCGCATCGATGCCGCCGTGGATGAACTCGGCTACATTCCCAACCGGGCGGCGGGTGCGCTCGCCTCCGCTACGTCCCAGACCATAGTGGTGATAGTGCCCAGCCTGACCGAGCGCGGTTGCGGCGACGTGATCGCCGGGCTGCAGCAGACCCTGCTCGATGAGGGCTACCAGATAATGCTGGGGGATGCCCAGCACCTGAAGCAGCAGGAAGAGAGCCTGCTGACCAGCTTTTTGCAGCATAACCCGGCTGCTGTTGTGCTGTTTGGTGGCGATCCCGGCGAGACCATACGTACCCGCCTGAAAGCATCCCGCCTGCCGGTAGTGGAGGTGGGCGCCATGGCGCGCAACCCTGTCGACATGAACGTGGGGGTCTCCAACTTCGATGCCGGTTATCAGCTGACCCGTCATCTCATCGAGCGCGGCTATCGCAACATCGGCTTTCTTTGTGCCCGCCAGGAACAGTGGATGCTGCAACAGCGCATGCAGGGCTGGCAGAAGGCACTGCTGGACAACTACCTCTCTCCCGATGCCATCATCAACACCTCTGAGCTGCCGAGTTTCAGCACAGGGGCCGCCATGCTGGGGGAGTTTTTGTTGCGCTGGCCCGAGCTGGATGCACTGGTGTGCGTCAACGACGAGCTGGCGGCGGGGGTGCTGTTCGAGTGCCAGCGTCGTCACCTGAGCGTGCCTGGCAAGCTCGCCATCGCCGGATTCGACGATCTGGATGTGGCGCGCGCCTGCTATCCGGCGCTCACGTCGGTCCGGATCCCTTATCGCAAAATGGGGCAGGAGGCGGCCGAGCTTATCTTGCGCCAGCTGGCTGGCGAACCTGTCATGGGCACGGCCCTGACCCTGGATTTTCAACTGCAGAAGCGTCAAAGCAGTTGATCCCCGTTTCACATTTCATCAAAGAGGCAACCATGTTCAAGGCTCTGTTACTGGAAAATCAAGACGGCAAGACTGCTGCGACCCTGACCCGGCTGGCAGAGAGCCAGTTGCCGGCAGGGGAGGTGCGGGTGGCGGTGAGCTACAGCTCCCTCAACTACAAGGATGGGTTGGCCATCACAGGCAAGGGCAAGATAGTGCGTCAGTGGCCGCTGGTGCCCGGCATCGATTTTGCCGGTACAGTGCTGGAATCGGCCGATAGCCGCTATCAGGTCGGCGACAAAGTCGTGTTGACCGGTTGGGGCGTGGGGGAAGGACACTGGGGCGGCATGGCCGAGCAGGCAAGGGTCAAGGCCGACTGGCTGGTGCCGCTGCCCGCCGGGCTGGATGAGCGCCAGGCCATGTGCATCGGTACCGCCGGTCTCACCGCCATGCTCTGCGTACTGGGACTGGAGGAGGCGGGCATCACCCCCGACAGCGGCGAAATTCTGGTGACGGGCGCCGCGGGTGGCGTGGGTTCCACCGCAGTGGCCCTGCTGGCCGCACTGGGTTATCAAGTCGCGGCCCTGACCGGTCGCCCCGAGGAGCAGGGGGAGATGCTGATGGCGCTTGGTGCCAGCCGCATAGTGCCGCGCGGCGAGCTGCTGGAGCCTGCCAAGCCGCTGGAGAAGCAGCTGTGGGCCGGGGCGGTCGATACCGTCGGCAGTCAGGTGCTGGCCAAGCTGCTGGCCCAGATGAACTATGGTGGTGCCGTGGCCGCCTGCGGGCTGGCTGGCGGTTTCGATCTGCCAACCACTGTCATGCCTTTCATCCTGCGCAACGTGCGGTTGCAAGGTGTCGACTCTGTGATGTGCCCGCTGGCGCGCCGCCAGTTGGCGTGGCAGCGACTGGCGCGGGATCTGCCCGCCAGCTTCTTCGAACAGGCGGTGACCGAGATAGCACTGGAGCAGGTGGTGGCGGCTGCCGAGGCCATCACGCAAGGCCGGATCGCGGGTCGCACTCTGGTCAAACTTTGATCCAGCCTTGACTGGCGAGCCCCATTTTTCTGGATAGACTTTGAGGGCGGGTGCACTATCCAAGGAGAATGAGCATGGGTGGACACAAGCCGGATTACGATCTCGATGATGAATGGGAACCGGAATCCTGGGAAGAAGAGCTGGATGAATGGGAAGACGAGAGCTGGCTGGATGATGACCCTCTCGACGATCAGTAATCCACGCATTGAGAGAACAGGCGGGCCTTGGGGCCCGCCTGATTTTTTTGTGCGGCTCACAGGAATGGGGATGATCCCTTGGTCGCCGACATCAGGCTGACTAGAATGAACTGCCCAAACGACACTCAAGGATGACTATGAGACTCACCATCATACTGTTTGCTGCCCTGCTGGGAGGCTGTGCCTCCAACGATGATCCGTGCGAGAAGGTATGGAGCGATGTGGGGGAGGCCGATGGCAAGCTGGGCTTCACCACGGAACGGGTCGCGTTTCACCAGGACCTGTGTGGCAAGAAGGTGGATGTCGAGCTATGGAAGCAGGGGCGCCAGAAGGGACTGGCCTGGTATTGCCGGCCTGAACACCTCTATCTGGCCGGGCGTTCCGGCAGTGAATACCGTGGGGTTTGCCCCAATGACGGGCAGGCGCGCAGATTGTTCGAGCAGGGGCGCCAGGGCTGGACCGATCAATAGCCGGTCACGTGGTGGGGATGTGCAGTCTTACTCCTCTTTCAACCGCAGCGGCTGACACAGATAGCTTTTGTCATTGGCGCTACGAGCACACTTGCCACAGACAAACTTGGGTTTGCGCACGATTTTGCGCAGTGTCTTGAGATCGGTGGGGATCTCGCTGCGGCGCCATTCACACAGGGTTTTGTTGCCCATAACGACTACCTCGACAACTCGGTGGGGGCCTAGTGTAATCAATTTTCATTTCGAAAACAGCGACTGGGCCACCTTGGCGTGGCCCTCGCTTAAGGCTTGTATCTGTTACTGGTAGAGGAACTTGGTGAAGATGAGCTCGCGTACTGCCTTCTTGCCGGTTTCTTTCACCAGCAGCTCGTTGACCTGGGTCAGGCACTCCTTGCGCAGCTCCTCGCGGTTCACCAGGGACTTTATCTGATCGGCGGTCTTGCTGCCCATCAGACGTATGATGGCGTCGCGGATCAGGGGGTCGTGCTGCTCCAGCAGCTTGAGGTCGCCCTCGTTTTCAGCCATCAGCTCGACCGTGACCCGGATATAGCCGAGGGTTTTACCATCGCTCAGGTAGTTGGTGATGATGTCGGGATCGAGAGCATGGTAGGAAAAGCCGGGCTTGGCAGCCGCTTCGGCGTCTGCCGGGGGCTCCTCTTCGGACGAGGCCTGCACATGCAGGGAGCCACAGCTCAGTAACAACAGCAGCAGAATTTTGAAGATCTTCATATAGATGGCTCATCAGCGGCAGGTACCCCATTTTTGATGTTGCCATCGGGGCCGTCAAGCACGGATGTTCTTACAATTCTCGAATGATTTACGGATAATAAACCGGATTTTAACCTGATAACGTAAATCTCCGGATGGTGAAGCCGTGAAGTCCGAGTTGACTGTTCCCCTTATCCAGCTAGCGCCGTGGCGGGTTCCCGCAGAGTGCGAGCTGCCCGAGGCATTGCGGCCCTGGTTGCTGGAGGCCGATTCCATGACCCGGCGTCTGCGTCACCACAATCGCCACTTCTCGGTGCAGCTGCTGGGCAATCGCAGTGTCACCCTCTGCGCCGATGAACAGCAGCTAGTGGCCGCCGAGCAACCCATGGGCTTGTGCCGCGAGGTGATACTGCACGGCGATGGGGGGCCGGCTGTGCTGGGCTGGACCCTGTTTGCCGAAGCCGCCCTGCAAGAGAGCGGGCTGCGCGAGCTGGGTGAGCAGCCCTTGGGCGAGCGTATTTTCGGTGACGAGCCTGCCCGCCGCGATCACCTGCAACTGGCCTGTTTCGAGATTGCGAGCAATCCCTGGTGCCCGGCCGCCACCGTCTGGGGACGTCGTTCCCGTCTGTTTCTGGGGCAATGGCCACTGTTGGTCCATGAACTCTTCTTGCCCTCTCTGTCATGCAACAAGGAGCTGGAGTGAATCTGTTAACCAAGGAGCGGGGACTGGCCTATGTGCAGCTGGCCCGCATCGACAAGCCTATCGGGACCCTGCTGCTGCTGTGGCCGACCCTGTGGGCGCTCTGGCTGGCGGCCGGCGGCCTGCCGGATCTCTGGACCCTGCTGGTGTTTGTGGTGGGCGTGTTTCTGATGCGCTCGGCCGGTTGTGTCATCAACGACTATGCGGATCGCAACTTCGATGGCCATGTGAAACGTACCGCCGGTCGGCCACTGCCCATGGGCAAGGTCAAGCCGCGGGAGGTGCTGGCGCTGTTTGCCGTACTGGCGCTCATCTCGTTCGCGCTGGTGCTGACCATGAACTCCCTCACCATAGCGTTGTCGTTCGCGGCCTTGCTGCTGGCAGTCTGCTACCCCTTCATGAAGCGCTATATTCCGATCCCGCAACTGGTGCTCGGCATGGCCTTCTCCTGGTCTATCCCCATGGCCTATGCGGCTCAGGCCAACGCCTTGCCGCTGGTGGCCTGGCTGGTATTCCTCGCCAATCTGCTGTGGACCATCGCCTACGACACCCAGTACGCCATGGTGGACAGGGATGATGACCTCAAGCTCGGCTTGAAATCGAGCGCGATTCTGTTTGGTCGCCACGACAAGCGGATCATCGGCGTGTTGCAGCTGGCCACCCTGCTGATCCTGCTGGCGGTAGGCCAGTTGATGGGGCTGGGGGCTTGGTATTACTGGGGGCTGTTGGGGGCTGCGGCCCTGTTTGTCTACCAGCAGCGGCTGATCCGGGAGCGGCAGCGGGAGGCCTGCTTCCAGGCGTTTCTCAACAACAACTATGCGGGGGCGCTGGTATTCATCGGTCTGGTGCTCAACTACCTGTTGCCGTGACGCATGTCAGGATAAAAAGAAGGCCGCATGATGCGGCCTTCTTTGTTTCCGGTCTCTGTCAGAGCCGGTTGCCCGCCTGTATGGTGCGGCGGATCTTGTTGCTCAGCAGCGGCACTATGTTGTCGGCCAGCGCCTGGAAGCGGCCCAGATCCGGTTTGCACTCGGGAGAGAGGTAGCCCTCCTTGCGCAGGGTGTGGATCAGGGTGCTGAACAGCTTCTGGTCGAAGAACTCGGGGGCATTGATGCCGTGCAGGGTGCCGAGGCGCTCCGCCATCATCAGGCCGTCCGCCTCCAGCTGCTCCGCCTCGACATAGGGCTGGGCCAGCACCCGGGTCAACACGATGGCGTAGCGTTGCAGCGTCTCTTGGATGCTCTCGGCCAGCAGCAGCAGGCGCATCTGGTTGCCAGGATTGACCCAGAAGCCGCCATCCCGTGCCTCGACCAGTTGCTGGCGTTGCAGTTCGGCCAGCAGGGCATCGACCAGCTCCGGCAGCTCATCCTCTTCGTAGTGGAGGAACAGCTCCGTCTTGAGCAGCGGATAGATGTCGATGCAGCGGGCGACGATCTCGCCGCGGGATATCCCTTCGCAACGTTCGATCAGCGCGGCCACCAGGGATGGCAATGCAAACAGGTGCAGTATGTTGTTGCGGTAGTAGGTCAGCAGGATCGCCTGATAGCGGTCCAGGCTGATGATCTGGCCCAGCTTGTCCTCGCTCACCTCGAACTTGTTGAGCTCCATCGCCTGATCCAGCAGTGTCTTGGCATCCTCAGCCGGGATTGTGCTCTGGGGGCTGTAGGGCACCTGCTTGAGCAGGTCCAGATAGGTGTTGAGCTGTGCCTGCAGTTCATCGCGAGTCAGGGCGTGGCGTTCGGCGGCTAGCAGTGCCAGCGCGCTCAGGGTCAGGCCATTGACGGCGGCGGCAGCGTTGATGCGGGTCATCAGCAGCTCGCCCAGCCGGGTGACTGTGGGTGCCATCCACTCTGGGCGCTCCTCCTGACCTATGTGGTCCTTCCACTCGGGCACATGTTCATTGAGGTAGCTGTTGAGGGTCAGGGGTTCGCCGAAGTTGACGAAGCCGCGGCCATAGTTGCGCAGCTTGCGCAGTATGCCGAGCACCTGCAGGAAGCTCTCTTTCTCCTTGCGGCTACCCTTGAGCTCGTTGTGATAGGTGTTCACCTCCATCACGTGCTCGTAGCCCAGATAGACGGGCACCAGGGTCACGGGTCTGTCCAGCCCGCGCATCATGGCCTGCAGTGTCATCGCCAGCATGCCGGTTTTGGGTGGCAGCAGACGACCGGTGCGGGAGCGCCCACCCTCGGTAAAGAACTCCACCGAATAACCCTTGGCAAACAGCAGGTTCAGGTATTCGCGAAATACAGTGCTGTAGAGCGGGTTGCCCTTGAAGGTGCGGCGGATGAAGAAGGCGCCGCCGTGGCGGAAGATGGGGCCCGCCGGCCAGAAGTTGAGGTTGATGCCCGCCGCTATGTGGGGCGGCACCATCCCCTGGTGGTAGATGACGTAGGAGAGCAGCAGGTAGTCCATGTGGCTGCGATGGCAGGGCATATAGACGATCTCGTGCCCTTCTTGCGCCAGCTGGCGTACCTTCTCGGCGCCGTTGACCGAAAGGCCGCGATAGAGCTTGTTCCACAGCCAGCCGAGGAAGCTTTCACTGAGGCGGATCAGCCGGTAGGAAAAATCGGAGGCGATCTCGTCCATGTAACCGTGGGCGCGCTTTTGCGCTTTCTCCAGGCTGATGCCCTCGCGCTGCGCCTCCTCTTCTATGGCCTGCTGGATCACGCTGGAATCCAGCAACTGCCTGAACAGCAGGCTGCGGTTAGGCAGCTTGGGGCCGGTGGCCGCCAGCTGCTGGCGGCTGAAGTGGGTGCGGGCCACCCGCGCCAGCTTGTGGGCGATAGCCTCGTCGGTGCCGTGCTTGTCGGCCATTTGACGCAGGGAGAGCGGCGGAGAGAAGCGCACCAGGTTCTCGCGGCCCTTGAGGATCACGATCAGCGCCTTCTTGAGGCGGTTCGGTGCCAGGCTGCTGATGATGTTCCAGCCGGAGGCCTCTTCCCCTTCCCGGCCGGGGGCGCGACCCCAGAACAGGGTGACGGGCACCACCTGGATATCCAGTGCCGGATCCTGCTTGTGCAGATCCAGCAGCTGGTGGAACTCCTGCAAGAAAGGCAGCGGTTTGCTGCGCTTGCCGAACAGGGGAGGCGGGCGGTCCAGACAGACATAGCGCGGCAGCAACTGACCGTTCAGCTCCAGCGGGGTGAAGGGACCGGGCAGGCCGAGATCCTCGCAGCACTGTTGCAGTGTCATCAGGTCGGTGATCGAGCTGGTTTTCAGGGCATAGACTATGGGTCTGGCTGGATCCAGCTTGAGCTCTGTGATGGGATTTTCCGGCAGGCTCTTGTGATTGACCAAGCCACTGACCGGCCATTGCAAGATGGCTCTGGAAATCTTCTGTCCAAGGGACATGTGCGTCTGCTCTCCAAAAAAATGCGGCGTGAGCATAACAAATCACCGGCGGCTTGTCGCCGAGAGGTACGATGAGTCGGCTGCGCAGCCGTAAAACCATGGCAAATAAGGGGTTGGCCGCGACAAATGTCAGCCGCGCCTTGCCTTGGCCACTGCACTGTATATACTGCCAGTGTGCTGTATAAAAAAACAGGTGCCAATGTTATGAAACCCCTTACCCCACGCCAGGCCGAAGTGCTGGAACTGATCAAGGTGAATATGAGCGAGACCGGCATGCCGCCGACTCGTGCCGAGATTGCCCAGAAGCTTGGTTTCAAGTCGGCCAACGCGGCCGAAGAACATCTGAAGGCCCTGGCCAAAAAAGGGGTCATCGAGATCATGCCGGGGACCTCTCGTGGCATCCGCCTGCTGATTGAAGAGGAAGCTGTGCTGGAAGAGACAGGCCTGCCTCTGATCGGCAAGGTCGCGGCCGGTGAACCCATACTGGCTCAGGAGCATATCGAGAGCCACTATCAGGTGGATCCCGCCCTGTTCCATCCGCGGGCAGACTTCCTGCTGCGGGTGCAAGGCATGAGCATGAAGAACATCGGCATCCTGGATGGCGACCTGCTGGCCGTCCACAAGACCCAGGAAGTGCGCAACGGCCAGGTGGTGGTGGCACGTCTCGACGAAGACGTCACCGTCAAGCGCTTCCAGCGCAAGGGCAGCCAGGTGTGGCTGCTGCCTGAAAATGAAGAGCTTGAACCCATCGCCGTTGATCTCTCCTGCCAGCAACTCACCATAGAGGGACTGGCCGTCGGCGTAATCCGCAACGCCGACTGGATGTAACAGCACGGCCTCCCTCGGGAGGCCGTCTCGCTTCTGTACCCCTTTCCCCATGATTTCAATCAGATCCTGATACCCGTGATTTTTGTCTGTCTCGCCCGTCCGCATCCGGCTCATTTCAGATATATCCTTGGCTAAGGCAGTCACTTGCTTGATCTGCCCCGAATGCTCGACAAGACGATCCTCTCCCACTTGGCAGGTGGCAGGAATCAAGGTCAGCAGGGATGCATAACAACAGCCTCAGGCGGCGCGCCGGACAGCAAGGGCGCTACCAGCCCAGTTAGATGGAGGCGTTCGCGGGATAGAAGGGAGGGTGGCCAGCATTGCACCGGCGGCATCTGCCGTCTGGAGAATAAAGGCACACCTGCGCAGTCGACACGCGGCAGTCATCGATCTGGCCACCCAAGGGGGCTGTCGATGCCGACCGGCGTGACCTGTTGGTCAAGGAGGACAGGTATGGCTTCAAGCTCGCCATGGGATCCGGGTCTGGCATCGCCCGCTTCTTCCATCACCCGTTTCATCAAGGGTAACCGGATGACCCGTTTCTATGCTCTCTGGGTACATCACAAGGGTGCCTGCTGGACTGTCTGGCTTGGCTGCCCCAAAGACAAGATAGTCCGCCTGGTGCGGCTGTTTCACCGTCATAGCGACACGGGACAAACGGATCTTCCCTGGACCGCTCCCGTCATACCGCTGCGTGCCCTGACAAAGCGCGCCCATGAGCGCCGCAGACAACAACCCTGATGTTTCCTGGCCCTTGTCTCACAGCCCCACCTTGATGGTGGGGCTGTTGTTTTATGGCCCAGCCCGGCTGACCAGTGATTATGGGAGCCTCTTTTGACCCAAGCGGCATCCGGTGCAAGGGATAACCCGGAGCGCGATGGGCTGGGTTACAATGGGCCATCCATTCGTGCCCACTCTGCGGGCATGTCGCAGTGAAAAGGTCTGTTGTTATGGTTAAACCGCGTTATCCCTTGCTGTTCCTGCTGCTGGTCGGGGGCATGATGGCTGCATTCCACTGGAGCCGACCCTCCCTGCCCGAGCAGGCCGACTATTATCCGGCGGGGCGGGACATCAATCCGTTTGCCTTTACCGACGAGGATGGGCAGCCCTTCGTTCCAGCCAGTCTGGTGGGGCACTGGACCTTTCTGTTTGTCGGCTATACCTTCTGCCCGGATATCTGCCCGACCACGCTGGCGGATCTGCGCTCCGTCTATCCGGCGCTGAAGAAGATTGCACCGGACAGCCAGGTAGTGTTCATTTCGGCGGATCCGCAGCGCGATGACATCACTCGCCTCAAGACCTATACCGCTTTCTTCCATCCCGAGTTCAAGGCGGCAACCGGCCCCCACGAGAAGTTGTTCCCGTTTGTGCGCAACCTGGGCCTCATCTACTCCATTGCCGAACAGGGAGAGAAGGATTACCTGATCGACCACTCCGCCTCCATAGTGCTGATCAATCCGGAAGGCAAGCTGGAAGCCGTGTTCCGCCCCCAGATGAGCGAGGGGCGAGTACCCCACGTGGTCATGGAAACCCTGGTCTCCGATTTCGCCAAAATAGTGCGACTGGAGGGCGAATGATGCCGGATGAGTGGCTGCTCTCATGCTGATCCCGCCCTGGTTGACAGACAGGCGGCGCCATGGGGCCGTGTTTGCCCTGGCATTGCCCATGGTGCTCTCCAATATCACTACCCCATTGCTGGGGCTGGTGGATACCTGGGTGATAGGCCAGCTCGGTCAGGCCTGGTTTTTGGGAGGCGTCTCGGTCGGGGCTACCCTCATCAATCTCATCTTCTGGCTGCTCGGCTTCCTGCGCATGTCCACCACAGGGCTGACCGCCCAGGCTCATGGCGCCGGTAGTCCAGGTGGCCAGCTCGACACCCTGGCGCGGGCGCTCGGTCTCGCCGTCGGGCTGGGCGTGCTGCTCTTGCTCTTGCTGCTGCCCCTGCTGCCCGTGCTGATTGCACTCAGTGGCGGGTCAGCCGAGGTGCAGATTTATGCCAGCGAGTATGTGTCGGTACGGATCTGGAGTGCGCCTGCGGCGCTCTGCAATCTGGTGATCATGGGCTGGTTGCTGGGCATGCAGGATGCCCGCAGCCCCATGCTGTTGCTGATCTTCACCAACCTGATCAACATGGCGCTGGATACCTTGTTCGTACTGGGGCTGGGCTGGCAGGTGAAGGGAGTGGCCGCCGCCTCTCTGCTGGCAGATTACAGCGCCCTGGGGGTCGGACTCTGGCTGGTGAGCCGCCATCTGCGCCGCCTCTCGCCCGAGGTGTGGCAGGGGGCCTGGCAACGCTGGCGTCAGTGGCCCGCGCTGTTGAGATTGCTCAGCCTGAATCGGGATATCTTCATCCGCTCCCTCTGCCTGCAGCTCTGCTTTGCCTTCATGACCTTGCAGGGTGCGCGTTTGGGGGATGTGGCAGTGGCCGCCAATGCGGTGCTGCTCAACTTTCTGATGCTCATCTCCTACGGGATGGATGGCTTTGCCTATGCGGTGGAGGCCATGGTGGGCCGCGCCATCGGCCGGCGGGATCGGCAGGCGCTGCGCGAAGCCATTGTCTTGAACCTTGGCTGGGCGCTGATCATAGCGATTGGTTTCAGCCTGCTGTTTGCGGCGGGCGGCAGCCAGCTCATCGCCCATATTACCGACATACCGGCGGTGATCGCCGAGGCAAACCGCCAGTTGCCCTGGCTGATCCTGATGCCGTTACTGGCGGTCTGGTGCTTCCTGCTGGATGGGGTCTTCATTGGCGCTACCCGTGCCCGGGAGATGCGTAACAGCATGTTGGTAGCGGCGTTTTGCGGCTTCTTCCCGGTCTGGTGGCTCTGTCAGGGCTGGGGCGTTGCCGCCTTGTGGGCCGCCATGGGCGCCCTGATGGCGGGCCGAGGTCTGACGCTGGGGTATCTGTGCTGGCAATTGGAACGTGATGGCCGCCTGTTGCATTCACCCCATGGGGTGAGCCAGGTTCAGAGCGAACCCTCATAACCCAGCTGGCGCCAGCTCTCGTACACGAATACCGCGACCGCATTGGAGAGATTCATGCTGCGGCTCTGGGGCAACATGGGGATGCGCAGCCGCTGTTCGAACGGCAGGCTCTCTATGATCTCCAGTGGAAGACCTCGGCTCTCCGGGCCGAACAGCAGGGCATCACCGGGCGCGAACTGCGCTGCAGAATGGGCGGTACTGCCCTTGGTGGTGCAGGCAAACACCCGCTCGGGAGCAACGGCAGCCAGAAATGCCTCATAGCTCGGCCAGCGTTTCACCTCGGCAAACTCGTGATAATCGAGCCCGGCCCGCTTCACCCGCTTGTCATCCCACTCGAACCCCAGCGGTTCTATCAGATGCAGCCGGTAGCCTGTGTTGGCGCAGAGGCGGATGATGTTGCCGGTGTTGGGCGGGATTTCCGGTTGGTAGAGCACGATATCGAGCATGGCGGGATCCTGATGCGGGCCGAGATGGGGCTGAAAAGGGCGCCAGCATACCCAGCGCCCGCCTGGATGAAAAGAGATGGCTCAGCCAATAGGCAGACGTATGGTGATAGTCAGCCCGGTGGGCTGATTGCAACTGGCGCGAATGGTGCCACCATGGCGCTGGATTGCCTCCGAGGCGATGGCCAACCCCAGCCCGGTGCCGCCGGTCTTGGCGTTGCGGGCATCATCCACCCGAAAGAAGGGCAGGAACAGCTGCTCCTGTTGCGCCACCGGCACACCCGGGCCGTCATCACGGATGGTGATGACCCACTCCCTTCCTTCCCTATACCAATCCAGTTTGATGAACTTGTGAGCGTACTTGAGTGCGTTGCGCAGGGGATTTTCCAGCGCCCGTGCCAGCAGCTCGGGCCACATCCTGATCGACTCGGTCGGCAGTGGCGGCAGCCGGAGTTGCTTGCCGCTCTGGTTGGCCTCGAACATGGCGTCATCCAGCATGGGCTCCAGCAGTTCGGCCAACGGCATCACCACAGGTGCCTCCACATGCTGCTGTACCCGTGACAGGTCGAGCAGGTCGCCGATCAGCTTGTCCAGCCGCCCAATCTCCGACTCTATCCGTGCCAGCTCGTTGCTGTCGCCCTGCTTGCGGCGGATCAGCGCCTGCGCCAGCTGGATGCGGGTGAGGGGGCTGCGCAGCTCGTGGGATATATCGGACAGCAGCTGTTTCTGCTTTTGGATCATGCTCTTGAGCGTGTCGACCATGTGGCTGACGTGATCCGCCAGCTGGCCGATCTCGTCACGCCGCCCCAGATTGGGGATCTGTACTTCCAGGTTGCCCTCCGCCAACTGGGAGACTGAACGCTGCAACTGCAGTATGGGACGGGTCAGTCGCCAGGCCAGCAACAGGCAGAGTGGTGTGCTGACCAGCATGGCGATCCCCAGGATCTGGATCGGGTGATCCAGGATCTGGATAAACAGGAACAGATAGGAGTTTTCGACATTGAGGCCGAAGTAGACGTGATAGGTCTGACCGTGGTGCTCCATCTCGAAGGGACCTGCGATGGCTCTCTGGTGCTCGCTGCCCAGCATGGGTTTGGCCGGGTTGTCCGAGTCGACCATGAAGCGGACGACGAACTTGCTGAGCCGCGTGCTGGATTGCATCTGGCCCTTCTCGTCGCGCAGGTAGATATTGTCCACCGGCAACAGACCCGCCGCCTCTATGGCCTTGGCCAGATCGAAATCCTGATTGGGGTCGGCACCCCGCTGCAGAGCTTTCAGGTTGTTGTTCATCCGCACCATCTCGTGGGCGGGTAACGGAATTATGTTGCGGGGATCCAGGGTCGGCAGTATCACGACAGCGGCGACCACGACCAGCAGCATGAACCAGAACCAGAGGAAGATCTGGGTGGAGAGGCCATTGAAGGTGCGGGCCGTGTTCATGCCTGTTCCAGCCACAGATAGCCGCGTCCGCGCACCGTCTTGAAGCGGGGCTGGCCATCGGTGCGTTCCGGCAGCTTCTTGCGCAGGTTGCTCAGGTGCATGTCGATGGCGCGATCGAAGGGTTCCAGCTTCTTGCCGAGCACCAGCTCCGAGAGCTGGCTCTTGCTGACGATCTGGCCGGGATTGCGCAGCAGACACTCCAGCAGCCCGAATTCGGTGGCGGTGAGCTCCAGCAGCTGTTCGCCGCAGCTGGCTTGCTGCAAGCCCGGCTGCAGCACCAGATCCATGAAGCGGATCTCTTCGGAAGTGCCGCCACGCTGGGGTTGCGCACTCTGGGTCCGGCGCAGTATGGCGCGGATCCGGGCCAGCAATTCTCTGTCATCAAAGGGCTTGGCAAGGTAATCATCGGCGCCCGCCTCCAGCCCGTTGACCCTGTCTTGGCTGTCGCCCCGCGCAGTCAGCATCAGCACCGGTGTGTCGTGGGTCTCACGCAGCTTTGCCAGCATGGCGAAGCCGTTGAGCCTGGGCATCATCACGTCAAGCAGCACCAGGTTGAAGTCCTGCTCTGCCAGCCGCAGCAACCCCTCTTCGCCATCCTCGGCGACAGTCACCTGGAAGCCTTCCAGGGTCAGAATTTCGGTGAGCAGCTGAGTCAGCTCGAGATCGTCGTCGACCAGGAGTATTTTGTGCATCTAGGGTCATTCCGCTGATTTTTCGCGCCAAAGTGACGCAGGGGTCAGGGTATAATAGATTTTTAACCGCAAGAGGAAAGCCGGTTTTGAGCCATCAACAATATTCCCGCTGGGTGACGCTGGCCAGCATGGCCGCCGTTACCACCGCCACCCTGCTGATCACCGGCAAGCTGATCGCCTGGCTCATGACCGACTCCTCAAGTCTGCTGGCGTCGCTCACCGACTCCTTCATGGATGTCAGTGCCTCCATCATCAACCTGCTGGCCATTCGCTATGCGCTGGCACCGGCCGATGATGAGCACCGTTTTGGCCACGGCAAGGCGGAATCGCTGGCGGGTCTCATCCAGTCTGCCTTCATCTCGGGGTCAGCCCTGCTGCTGGTGATGCACGGCATCTCCTCCTTGCTCAATCAGGCCCCCATTCTGCGACTCGAAGCGGGTATCTGGGTCAGCGGCGGCTCCATAGTGCTGACCTTGCTGCTGGTCAGCTTCCAGGGTTTTGTCATCCGCAAGACCAACAGCGTGGCCATCAAGGCCGACATGATGCACTACCGCTCCGACCTGCTACTCAATGCCGGCGTCTTGCTGGCGCTGGTGCTGGCGGGGCGGGGCTGGTTCTGGGCCGATGGTCTGTTTGCCATCCTGATCGGTCTGTTCCTGCTGTGGGGCGCCATCCATATCGGCTATGAGTCTGTGCAGGCGCTGCTCGATCGTCAGTTGCCAGCCGAAGAACAAGCGAGAATAATGGCCCTCTGCTGTGAAGTCGAAGGTGTCCACGGGGTGCATGATCTGCGTACCCGCCAATCCGGTCCGACCCGTTTCGTTCAGTTGCATCTGGAACTGGACGATCAGCTCCCTCTGGTCAAGGCCCATCAGATTGCCGATGAAGCCGAACTGGCGGTGCGTCAGGAATTTGAACGCATGGATGTCATTATTCATATGGACCCCATCTCTGTGGTGCACAAGGAACAGCAAGGCACTCCATCAGAACAACAGTAGGCTGCAACATGGATGATCTGGTTGCCAGAACCTGGCAAAAAATTGAGCGAGAAGCGGCATGCATGGCGACCGAAGAGCCCATGCTGGCCAGCTTCTTTCACTCCACGATTCTCAATCACAAGAACCTGCGTTCGGCTCTCAGCTTCCAGCTGGCCAACAAGCTCGACAGCGCCACCATGCCCGCCATCGCCCTGCGTGAGGTGATCGAGCTGGCCCTGCGCAGCGAGCCCGAGTTGCTGGCAATGGTGGCGGCAGATATCTGCGCCGTGCAGGAGCGCGACCCGGCGGTCGATCTCTTCTCCACCCCGCTGCTCTACCTCAAGGGTTTCCATGCCCTGCAGGGGTATAGGGTTGCCAACTGGCTGTGGCGCCAGGGTCGTCGCTCGCTGGCGCTCTACCTGCAAAACCAGATTTCGGTGGTATTCGGGGTCGACGTGCACCCGGCTGCACGGATCGGCAAGGGCATCATGTTTGACCATGCCACCGGCATAGTGGTCGGTGAAACCGCTGTGATTGAAGACGATGTCTCCATCCTGCAGAGCGTGACCCTGGGAGGGACCGGCAAGGAGAGTGGCGATCGCCATCCCAAGATCCGCGAAGGGGTCATGATAGGGGCGGGCGCCAAGGTGCTCGGCAATATCGAAGTGGGGATAGGTGCCAAGATAGGAGCCGGCAGCGTGGTGATCAACCCTGTGCCCCCGCACACCACTGTCGCCGGCGTACCGGCCAAGATAGTGGGCCGCCCGGAGTGCGACAAGCCTTCGCTGGATATGGATCAGTGTCTCTGATCCCCTGACCGAGACGATTCGATGGCCAAGCGCTGGTCAGGTTACCTGATCCTGGGGATGTGGCTGCTCAACCTGCTGCACCTCTATCTGGGATTCTCCCCCTGGCCGGCGGCCATCGCCGCCTGGGGGGCATCGCTCCTCACCTGGCCCTGGCTGGTGGGGGCTGCCAGACGACAGGCTCTTGCCCTGTATGGCGCAGCCCTCTTGCTGCTGATCTTCTCATGGTGGCGGGGGGCCAGTCTCAACCCGGGCGACTGGCTGTTGCCCAACATCAATATGCTCACCATGTTTGCCGCCGTGAGCACCCTCAATCTTGCAACGTCCGGCCTGCTGACCGGTACTGCCTCCTGGACCGGGCGCAAGGGGCTGTGGAGCACCATGGCCAGCCTCAATCTGCTGGGATCCGTCATCAACCTCTCTGTGTTGTTCATCATCGGCGATCGGCTGGAACGTAACGGCACCCTGGAGCGGCGCCAGGTAATGGTGCTGAGCCGGATCTTCTGTGCGGCGGCTTTCTGGTCCCCCTTCTTCGTCGCCATGGCAGTGGCGCTCACGTACGCGCCGGGTCTGCAACTCTCCAGCATAATGCCGTTTGGCGTGATTGCTGCTCTGCTGGCCATGGGACTGACCGCCTGGCAGGTGGAGCGACTCGGCGTACAGGATTTTGCCGGCTATCCGCTGCGACTGCAGACCCTGGGGCTGCCGGTGGCCTTGGCGCTGCTGGTGCTGCTCATCAAACAGATTTGGCCAGCGCTTGGCATTCTGGCTGTGATCGCCCTGGTGGCACCGCTGCTGGCGCTGCTGTTCATGCCCAGAGCCGGGCGAGGCGCCGCCCTCAAGCGGCAGGTGGTGGAGCGTTTCCCTGCCATCGGTGGCCAGCTGGTGCTGTTTCTGGGGGCCGGTTTGCTGGCAGCCGGTATCAACAGCGCTCTGTCTGTGCTCGAACTCGGCGGTGAGCACGGGCTACCACTCTTCAACCACTTCGGCTGGCTCGAGTCATCCCTGACGTTGCTGCTGATCCTGCTGGTGGCCATCGTCGGTGTGCATCCGCTCATCAGCATCTCCGGGCTGGCGCCGCTGCTGTGGCCCTTGTCACCGGATCCCAGCCTGCTCGGCATGTGTTTTTTGCTGGGATGGGGACTTGCGACCGGGACCAGCCCGCTCTCCGGCTCCAACCTGGCATTGGCATCGCGCTACAACCTGAGTGCGGGGATGATCCTGCGCTGGAACCTGCTCTATGGCCTGCTGATGTACGGGGTCGCCTGCTTGCTGTTGGGGGCTTATGTGGCGCTGCACGGATGAAGGCATAACTGGGGGGAAGTGCCCGGCAACATGCCCGTGGTGACTGGATTGGCAGGGCGTTGCCTGCTGGTTATGAGGCTCTTGTATCGGCCTTGGCGCAGGATGCGAGAAAAATAGACGCATATTTAGACAATACATCTATGGAAGGCGCATTTTACAGCGCGCTGGCTTGTTTGTGCCGATGTGCTCGGGGTATGCTGGCTTTACGCGCTTGAATCGCCCTCTGTGGGGCATCGCAATTGAACATACAGGTATGCATATGTCACTAGAAGTCCTTGAGCAACTCGAATCCAAAGTACAATCCGCCGTCGACAACATCTCCCTGCTGAAGATGGAGCTGGACGAACTGAAAGAGCAAAACAGCAAGCTGCAAGACGAGAACCATCTGCTGCGCAACGAGCACGTTGCATGGCAGGAGCGCCTGCGTGCCCTGCTGGGCAAGATGGAGCAGATGGGCGAATCCATCTAACCGGCAGCCAGCTGCAAGATTGAAAACGGGCCGCTCCATGAGCGGCCCGTTTGTTTTTGGCGGGGTGGGGATTACAGCGCCAGCAGCTGCTTGACCGTCTTCTCTATGCCATCTGCCGCTTCCACAATGTTGTTGGCCAGCATGTAGGCGGGAGTGGAGATCACCTTGCGCTCCTGATCAACCACGAACTCGTTGACCGGGCAGTTGAGATGGCTGCCCCCCATGGCCTCCATGGCATTGGCGGTGCCTTCGTCATGACCTATGGTCGCCAGAGTGCCGGCGCCATAGATGAGCGGTATCATGGCGGGCGCGATGCAGATATAGGCTGCCGGCTTGTTGGCATTGGCAAAGCTCTGGCAGGCTTTGAGGACATCCGGCTGAATTTGGCACTCGGCTCCCTTGATGGCGAAGTCGCACAGGTTCTTGGCGGCACCAAAGCCGCCGGGCACCAGCAACGCGTCGTAATCGGCCGCATCCAGCTCTGCCACATCCCTGATCTGGCCGCGACAGATGCGAGCGGCTTCAACCAGCACGTTGCGGTTTTCCCCCTCGCTCACGTCACCGGTCAGGTGGTTGATAACATGGAGCTGCGCCACGTTCGGAGCGAAGCATTGGGTAGTCGCACCCTGGCGGGCCAGCGCCAGCAAACTGATGACGGCCTCATGGATTTCGGCACCATCAAAGACGCCACAGCCACTCAAAATCACGGCCACTTTTTTCATGGTAAACCCCTCGTTGTTGAAAATGTGAGCCAGGATAGATTGTTGTACTTTTGTATGGTTATCGTTCGCCATCCGCTGGTCAAGTCATCCCGCTGTGCTAGGATTGTTTCGTTTTCGATCCTGCCGTATCTACTCCCTTAAATCTTTTTCCACATTGATCGAGATCATCTCAACCGTCTCAAGATCAGTTTTTACGATCTCATCGTATTGTTTTATATGTACTTTTATGTTGTTATACACAGCTTTGTCACTGTGGTCCGTAGTGAGCCCCATTTTTGAACACAGAGTTATCCACAGCGCGCCCCTTTTCAATGGCCTGTTGATGGTGGCGCTAGCCCCCTTGGTGTGAAGGGGGCCCTGTGGCATCCTAGCGGCTGTTTATCTCTGGCAGGACGATTTCATGGCCCCTAGCAATCCCCTTATTCTGGTCGACGGCTCTTCTTATCTCTACCGCGCCTTCTTCGCCTCCCAGCAGGCCGATCTGCGCACATCGACCGGTTTGCCGAGCGGTGCCGTCCGTGTCATGGCCAACATGATGCGCAGCCTGCGCAAGCAATACCCTGACTGCCATGTGGCCGTGGTGTTCGACGCCAAGGGCAAGACTTTCCGTGACGACATCTATCCCGAGTACAAGGCTACCCGTGCCAGCATGCCGGACGATCTGCGCAGCCAGGTCGCCCCCATCCATCAGATGATCAAGGCGATGGGTTTCCCCTTTTTGATGGTCGAAGGAGTCGAGGCTGACGATGTGATCGGTACCCTGGCTCGCCAGGCCACCGAGAAGCAGCTGCCTGTGCTGATCAGTACCGGCGACAAGGACATGGCGCAGCTGGTCTCCGACCATGTCACCCTGATCGACACCATGAAAGATGTGAAGACAGACAGGGAAGGGGTGATTGAAAAGTTTGGCGTGCCGCCCGAGCTCATCATCGACTATCTGGCCCTGATGGGGGACAAGGTGGACAACATCCCCGGCATGACGGGTGTCGGCGAGAAGACAGCGCTGGCCCTGCTGCAGGGGATCGGCAGCATAGACGAGATTGCAGCCAACCTCGACAAGGTGGCGGCCCTCGGCTTCCGCGGCTCCAAGGCGTTCGCCGACAAGTTCCGTGAGCAGGAGGAGCAGGTTCGCCTTTCCTATGTACTGGCGACCATCAAGACCGATGTCGAGCTGGAACAAAGTCTGGAAGAGCTGCAGCTTGGCCCCATCGACAAGGAGTCACTGCTGGCAGTCTACCGCGAATACGAGCTTCGCAACCTGATCAAGGAGCTTGAGTCCGGTGGCGAAGAGGGGGCTGGACAGGAAGAGGCTGGCGATGACAGCGCTGCACCGGTTGCCGCCATCGAAACCGACTACCGCTGTATTCTGGACGAAGCCGAGTTTGACGGCTGGCTGGAACAGCTGAAAGTGGCACCGCTGTTTGCCTTCGATACCGAAACCACCAGTCTCGACTACATGGAGGCGCGCATCGTCGGCGTTTCTTTCGCAGTCGAAGCGGGCAAGGCGGCCTATGTGCCGTTCGGTCACGACTATCTCGGGGCGCCGGTGCAGCTGACCGAGGCCGTAGTGCTGGGCAAGCTCAAGCCGTTGCTGGAAGATCCGACCCGTCTCAAGGTGGGTCAGAACCTCAAGTACGATCGCAACGTGTTGCTCAACCACAACATCGACCTGCAGGGTATCGCCTACGACACCATGCTCGAGTCCTACGTGCTCAACTCTACCGCCAGTCGTCACGACATGGATTCGCTGGCCAAACGCTATCTCGGGGTCGAAACCACCTCTTTTGAAGATATAGCGGGCAAAGGGGTCAAACAGCTCACCTTCAACCAGATTGAGCTGGAGCAGGCAGCCCCCTATGCGGCGGAAGATGCGGATATCACCTTGCGTCTGCACCAGACCCTGTGGGGCCAACTGGAAGCCGTGCCTGGCCTGTGCCAGGTATTCAGCGAAATCGAGCTGCCGTTGCTGCCGGTACTGGCGCGGATGGAGTTGCTCGGGACCACTATCGATCCCAAGCTACTGCACCAGCAGAGCCAGGAGATAGAGCTGCGGCTGGCCGAACTGGAGCGTCAGGCCCATGAGCTGGCCGGGCAGGAGTTCAACCTCTCCTCGCCCAAGCAATTGGGGGAGATCCTCTTCACCAAGCTGGGTCTGCCGATCATCAAGAAGACCCCAAAGGGTGCACCATCCACCGCGGAAGAGGTGCTGGCCGAGCTGGCCGAGACCTACGAGCTCCCGCGCCTGCTGATGGAGCACCGCACTCTGGCCAAGCTCAAGTCCACCTATACCGACAAGCTGCCGCTGATGATCAAGCCCCAGACCGGGCGGGTACACACCTCCTATCATCAGGCGGTGGCGGCCACCGGCCGTTTGTCCTCCTCTGACCCCAACCTGCAGAACATTCCGGTGCGCAACGAACAGGGTCGCCGGATCCGGCAGGCCTTCATCCCGAGCGCCGGCTACAAGCTGGTGGCGGCAGACTACTCCCAGATCGAGCTGCGCATCATGGCACACCTCTCCGGTGACAAGGGGCTGCTGACCGCGTTTGCCGAGGGCAAGGACATCCACAAGGCAACGGCCGCCGAGGTGTTCGGGGTCGCGCTCGATGCGGTTACCACCGACATGCGTCGCAGCGCCAAGGCGATCAACTTCGGCCTCATTTATGGCATGAGCGCCTTTGGCCTGGCCAAACAGCTGGGGATCGGTCGCGCCGAGGCGCAGAAGTACATGGACCTCTACTTCGAACGCTACCCGGGTGTGCTGGAGTATATGGAGCGTACCCGCCAGCAGGCGGAAGCGCAGGGCTATGTCGAAACCCTGTTCGGCCGTCGTCTCTATCTGCCGGATATCAAGTCCCGCAACGCCGGTCTGCGCAAGGGCGCCGAGCGGGCGGCGATCAACGCCCCCATGCAGGGGACGGCCGCCGACATCATCAAGC
>NZ_CM170470.1:772500-897500 GCF_057318915.1 Aeromonas sp. TS_SC_11 | reverse complement strand
GTCGGGTAGAGAATACCAAGGCGCTTGAGAGAACTCGGGTGAAGGAACTAGGCAAAATAGAACCGTAACTTCGGGAGAAGGTTCGCTCTTGACAGTGAAGTCCCTTGCGGATGGAGCAGTTGGGAGTCGCAGTGACCAGATGGCTGGGACTGTTTATCAAAAACACAGCACTCTGCAAACACGAAAGTGGACGTATAGGGTGTGACACCTGCCCGGTGCCGGAAGGTTAATTGATGGGGTTAGCGCAAGCGAAGCTCTTGATCGAAGCCCCGGTAAACGGCGGCCGTAACTATAACGGTCCTAAGGTAGCGAAATTCCTTGTCGGGTAAGTTCCGACCTGCACGAATGGTGTAACCATGGCCATGCTGTCTCCACCCGAGACTCAGTGAAATCGAATTCGCCGTGAAGATGCGGTGTACCCGCGGCTAGACGGAAAGACCCCGTGAACCTTTACTACAGCTTGGCACTGAACATTGAACCTACATGTGTAGGATAGGTGGGAGGCTTTGAAGGCGTGACGCCAGTTGCGCTGGAGCCGTCCTTGAAATACCACCCTTGTATGTTTGATGTTCTAACGCAGGGCCCTGAATCGGGCTCGCGGACAGTGCCTGGTGGGTAGTTTGACTGGGGCGGTCTCCTCCCAAAGAGTAACGGAGGAGCACGAAGGTTGGCTAATCCTGGTCGGACATCAGGAGGTTAGTGCAATGGCATAAGCCAGCTTAACTGCGAGACGGACAGGTCGAGCAGGTACGAAAGTAGGTCATAGTGATCCGGTGGTTCTGAATGGAAGGGCCATCGCTCAACGGATAAAAGGTACTCCGGGGATAACAGGCTGATACCGCCCAAGAGTTCATATCGACGGCGGTGTTTGGCACCTCGATGTCGGCTCATCACATCCTGGGGCTGAAGTCGGTCCCAAGGGTATGGCTGTTCGCCATTTAAAGTGGTACGCGAGCTGGGTTCAGAACGTCGTGAGACAGTTCGGTCCCTATCTGCCGTGGGCGTTGGATGATTGAAGGGAGTTGCTCCTAGTACGAGAGGACCGGAGTGAACGAACCTCTGGTGTTCGGGTTGTCACGCCAGTGGCACTGCCCGGTAGCTAAGTTCGGAATCGATAACCGCTGAAAGCATCTAAGCGGGAAGCGAGCCCTGAGATGAGTCATCCCTGACCCCTTGAGGGTCCTAAAGGGCCGTTGGAGACCACAACGTTGATAGGTGGGGTGTGTAAGCGCGGCGACGTGTTGAGCTAACCCATACTAATTACCCGTGAGGCTTAACCATACAACACCCAAGAAGTGTTCTAAGGCTTGTAGCAAATTGAAGAACTACTACCTAATTCAGTGATAGCGAAGCCAATAGGCAAATCGTTATTCACGTCAGCTTTCTGGATTGAAGAATTTGCCTGGCGGCCATAGCGCCGTGGAACCACCTGATCCCATGCCGAACTCAGAAGTGAAACGCGGTAGCGCCGATGGTAGTGTGGCATTCGCCATGCGAGAGTAGGACACTGCCAGGCTTCAATTAAGCAATCACAGCGATGTGGTTGGTCGTGTGACAACGTAAGGTTGTTGCGGACGAGAGATTTAGATAACGCACGCAGTGCGGTCTTTACCGGTTAGTGTGCTGATATGGCTCAGTTGGTAGAGCGCATCCTTGGTAAGGATGAGGTCCCCAGTTCGACTCTGGGTATCAGCACCAGTTTTAAAGCTTTTGCCTGACGGCAATAGCGCTGTGGAACCACCTGATCCCATGCCGAACTCAGAAGTGAAACGCAGTAGCGCCGATGGTAGTGTGGCATTCGCCATGCGAGAGTAGGACACTGTCAGGCACCTATTTAGAAGAGGCCTCCCATTCGGGAGGCCTTTTTGCTTTGGAATTTTTCCTTCCGCGAAGTCATTTTTTAGTAAAAAAGCTGGGACGCCAATACGTTGCCCGATAGTCTTGTCTGATGTTGTCGGGAGCCATCGCCAAAGGAGTATGCATGGCCACGTTGAAGGAAATTGCGCAGGAGGCCGGGGTGTCCCAGGCTACTGTATCGCGAGTGCTCAATGAAGACCCTACGCTGAGCGTCAAGGAAGATACCCGACAGAAGATATTCGAGATTGCCGAGCGTCTGGAGTACAAGACCAGCAGCGCCCGCAAAGGGGTTCACAAGAGCAAGCTGCACTTTCTGGTTGTCTATGCCTACCCGCAGAGTACCGAGGTCAATGATCCCTACTATCTCGCCATCCGATATGGCATCGAGACCCAGTGTGCCCGCCTCAATATCGAGCTGACCCATTTCTACAACGGTGGGGAAGGTCGTGAACTCTCCGCCGTTGACGGTATTCTGGTCGTCGGCCATTTGCCACCAGAGCGTCTTGCCATGCTGTGCGGCCTCTCAAACCACCTGGTGTTTGTGGATTGCCGCTCCCAGAAAGAGTTCGATTCTGTAGATGTGGATCTGGCACTGATCAGCCAGCAGGTGGTCGATTACTTTATCGAACAAGCGCACCGGCGTATCGGTTATATCGGTGGTCAGAATGAGGCACCGGACCTGCGTGAGCTGGCTTTTTTCGATTACGGCCAACGGTTGGGAGTCGTGCAGGAGAAGGACCTCTACTGCGGGGATTTCTCCAGCGCTTCTGGCTATCGGTTGGCAAAAGAGATGCTGGAGGGGGATTGGCCCAAGGCGTTGTTCGTTGCTTCCGACTCCATCGCCATCGGGGTATTGAGGGCCATCCACGAGAAGGGATTGGCCATCCCCCAGCAGATTGAGCTTATCAGCGTCAATGACATCCCCACCGCCAAGTTCACCTTCCCGCCCCTCTCCACAGTGCGGATCCACTCCGAGTTGATGGGCTCCCAGGGGATCAATCTGCTGGTCGAACGGCTGCGCGATCAGCGCTCTGTACCACTGCGAGTATTGGTGCCCAGCCGGCTAATCTTGCGTGGTACCACCCGGTAGTTTTAGTAAAACTTGCTTACTTTTGGCTGCCTGATCCCGATACGGAGCTGCTTGTTATCCATGATTGGTCAGGTGTGCTGGTTGATGCCGCCCTTGGCGCAACCCTGAGCGGGGATATTCAGCTGGAGGTGCCAGGCGATCACCTTCTGGTCCGGTATCTGTCAGGACTGGGGTGATCCAGGCATGTTTAATTTCCCTCTATCCACTGGTCGTTGCTCAACCTTGCGCCTCCTGGTTATCACGGTAAGCTGGAGGTTCATCTCAATGGGAGGTGTCCGACACCTGCCGTTGTGTTTATTGGCCTCCCCGATCCTGACTCCCGTCGTGGAGGCGGGATGCGCTTCTGATGGAGACTCCTTGTGCGTCTGGATCCCTTTACTTCTGTGTTGATTGCCGTGGTGGCCCTGGCCTCCTTCTTCCCCTGCGAGGGGCAGGTGGCCGTCTGGTTCGGTCTGCTGACCAAGCTGGCGGTGGCACTGCTGTTCTTCATGCACGGTGCCAAGCTGTCGCGCCAGAACCTGCTGGCGGGCCTCGGCCACTGGCGACTGCATCTGGTGGTGATGGCCAGCACTTTCGTGCTGTTCCCGCTGCTGGGGTTGCTGCTCACTCCGCTGGTGCCGCTCTGGCTGAGCCCGGCCATCTACCTCGGCTTCCTCTATCTGTGCGCTCTGCCCGCGACTGTACAGTCGGCCATCGCGTTTACCTCCATGGCGGGGGGCAATGTGTCGGCGGCGGTGTGCAGTGCCTCGGCCTCCAGTATCCTCGGCATCTTTCTCTCCCCCGTACTGGTGGGGATGATGATCCATGTGCAGGGAGAGGGGATCGATACCTGGCACTCCATCCAGGCCATCATGGTGCAGCTGATGCTGCCGTTCGTGGTAGGCCACCTTTCCCGGCCGCTCATCGGCAGCTGGGTCGACAGCCATCGCCCGCTCATCGGCAAACTGGATCAGAGCTCCATTCTTCTGGTGGTCTATGTGGCCTTCAGTGAGGCCGTGGTGCAGGGGATATGGCATCAAGTAGGCTGGTATGATCTGGCCAGTATAGTGCTGTTGAGTTGCGTACTGCTGGCGCTGGTGCTGGGTTGGAACGTCTGGATCAGCCGCCGCCTCGGTTTCGACAAGGCGGACGAGATCACCATCGTCTTCTGCGGCTCCAAGAAGAGCCTGGCCAACGGGGTGCCCATGGCCAACGTCATGTTCCCGGCAGCCAGCGTCGGGGTCATGGTGCTGCCGCTGATGATCTTCCATCAGATCCAGCTGATGGTCTGCGCCGTGCTGGCGCGCCGTTATCATGAGCAGGAGACCAGCCCCCTTGTTCCAAGCCGGGAGGGGTGACGTCACCCGAGTTGAAAAGAGAGGGAGGCCAGCTGGCCTCCCTCTCTTGTTTCTCCGGCTTGTGTCACCCGCAACGTCAGTTCAACGCTTACGCCAGACGGTCAGTTGCGCCACAGTATGTTGATACTTGCGGGCGGTCTCGCGGATGACGAAGGGCACATCCCGGGGCGGGCAGTGTTCCTCGAACTCCTCCGCCAGCAGACGTTGCAACGCCTGATAGGTGCTGAGGGCTTCGCCATTTTCACGGATGCCACCGAGCCAGTTGGCCTTTGGTGTGTACTCCGTCAGCCAGGTGTAAGGGCTGGTGAGCACCAGCAGGCCGCCGCTGCGCAGACGAGGGGCAATGTCCCGCAGGAAGCGGGCCGGTTCACGCAGTCGGTCGATCAGGTTGGCGGCGAGCACCAGATCGTAGTGGTCGTACTTGGGCTTGAGGTTGCAGGCATCCCCCTGACTGAAGTGGATGCGCTCGGCCTGCTCGGTGCCAAGCTGATGGCTCGACAGACGCGCCTCGCAATACTCCACCAGATCTCCCTCCAGCGGGATGGCATAGCGGAAGCTGTCCTGACTGGCGAGGGAGAGTGCCACGTCGATGAAGCGGGCCGAGTAGTCCACCCCGTCCACATGCTGAAAGTGGCGAGCCAGTTCAAAGCTGGCTCGACCGGTGGCGCAGCCGATATCCAGCGCCCGTTGGTGATTGCTGCATAGCTCGCTGGCAAGATCTGCCAGGGTCTTGGCGTAGTTGGCGACACCGAAGTGGGTCGGGCCGTACTGGAAGTCGAGGTACTGGGCGACCAGGGTATCGGTTTCGTAAGGATTCACTATGACGGGTTCCTGATAACGTGAGACCAGATAGCGGAAGCCCGCATGCTGGAAGAAGTGGCGACGAAAGGCGTAACGGGACGACTTGAGCGCCTCGTTGCCTGTGCTTATCCAGCTGCCGCCCTTGATGAGGGTATGCTTGCCATCAAAAGTGGGTGTAGAGAAGTCATCGTAGAGCGGGTGAACCCGAAAGCCGTTGAAGCCATCAATGGCGGTGCTGGTCCACTGCCAGACATTGCCCACCAGATCGAAGAAGCTGCCCTGGGGGCAGACATCCACCGGGCAGGAGGAGGCGAAGCGGGCAAGATTGATGTTGCCGGGCGCGTCGATCCAGTCCGGCTGATCCCCTGTCAGCTGTTCCCGCAGCAGCATCCACTCCCCTTCGCTCGGCAGCTGGATGGGTAGTCCGGTCTGGGCCGACTTCCAGCGACAGAAGGCGGCAGCTTCCAGCTGGTTCACCTCGGCGGGCCAATCCCAGGGCATGCTTACCCGCTCCGTCATCAACCTCAGCTGTAACTGCTCAGGCTCGGCAGGGTCACCGACCCAGAAGGTGGGCATGCGCGCCCTGGCATACTGGCACCAACCCCAGCCCTCTTGATCCCACCACTCTTGCTGTTGATAGCCGCCGGCCTGAACGAAGTCGAGGTATTCGGCATTGCTCACCAGCATACGGCTGGCCTGGAAGGGGGGGATCTCGATGTGGCGCTCGCCATATTCGTTGTCCCAGCCATAAGTAGCGTCCCGTTTGCCGAGGCGCACCTGACCACCGGCCACTGGCAGCAGGCTGTTGGCAGGCACTTCGGCAATCCGGTGGCGAGCTTCTGTGCAGGCGGACCAATAAGGCTGTGGTTGCACCCAGGCCAGGGGCAGCTGGCGGATCAATACGCTGGAGGTCTCGAGGTGGATACGCTCGTGCTCTATCCCCATCAATATGACCCAGGCCGGGCTCTGCCAGTCGATGGGCAGGGTCAGTGGCATGTGGCGGATGAAGTCAATCACGCGGGTGCGTACCTTGGCGCGGTAGCTGCGCAGCTCGGCCACTCTGGGCCAGTCGTAGTGGGTTTCATCCAGATCGTCCCAGCTCATCTCATCCACACCGATGGCGACCATGGCCTCGATGCGGGCGTCGATGCGGCTATCGATGAGCCGGGCTGCCAGCAGCTTGTTGATGAAGAAGGCAGCAGTGTGGCCGTAGTAGAAAATGAGTGGATGGCGTAGCGGGATCGCCTTGTTGAACCAGGCGTGCTCATCGGCCAGGCAATCGAACAGACTCTCGTAGAGATCGAAAGTCTGGCAGAAGTAGCCGAGCAGTTCGCGGCGCTTCTGCTCGGGATCGCTGCCGGTCAGCAGCGGGGTACGGGTCGGCGCGGGCAGGCCGACGGCGGTGGAAAACTGGGTGCTGACTTGGGTCACACTCTGACTCCTTGTTGGCAGTAGCAAATGGATTACCGCAATGGAGAGCTTTATACGCACAAGGTATCACTATTGGCTCAACAGACAGGTGCGACAACCAAAAACTTCCCTGGCCCGTCAGCAGGGTGGCCCGGCGGGTGGTTGCAAGCTTACCGGGACTTGCCCCCATTCGGGCATGGTCAGTTTTACCAACTTATGGTCTGAATGGCTCTCTACATTTTGATGACGATGCCATGAATAATAGATATATCCATAAGAATCATATAGTTGGTGATATGGCACGATGTTTGCCATCTTTGAGACCGAATGGGTCCGGACACGGCCAGAACACAACGAGGATAGTGACGATGAAACTGATAATGGGAATGATGCTGGCCATGGGGCTCAGTGGCTGCAGCTGGCTGGATGAGACACGGGTGACCGGGGCGGGGGCTGTCATCGAGCAGCATCAACCCATGGGCAAACAGGTGACCCGGGTGTTGGCCGGTGTGCCCGCCAACATTCATCTGGTGGCGGGTGAGGCGAGCAGCATTCATATCAAGGGACAGGAGAACCTCTTGCCCTATCTGGAGTTGACCGAGAGTGGCAGCAAGCTGGAGATAGAGGTGAAGGATGGCTACCGGCTCGACCCCACAGAGCCGCTGGATCTGACCATCACTCTGCCCGAGCTCCATGAACTGGCGCTGGCGGGCACGGGCCGTGGCGATCTGCACGGCTTCAAGGGGGACAGGCTGGTGCTGTCTGTGGCCGGAACGGGCGACATAGTCGCCAGCAAGCTGGATTTGAACCGTCTGGAGGGCAACATAGCCGGTTCGGGCAGCCTGGATCTGGGTGAGGGATCAGCCAAAGCCATGGAGCTGAACATCGCCGGTTCCGGCGATGTGCTGGGGTCCGGGCTCGCCAGCGAGGAGGTCGAGGTCAACATAGCAGGCAGCGGGGATGTGGAGGTACGGGCGCAGGCGCGGCTCAAGGTCGGCATCGCCGGATCCGGCTCGGTCAGTTACTGGGGAGATCCCAAGCTGCAGAGCGAGATCGCAGGCTCGGGAGACGTGACCCGCCAGGGCAGTTGAAGCCTGACCGCAAGCAGATAATCGAAAGTAGAAAATAAACAGGCCCTTCATGGGCCTGTTTTGATCAGAGATGGCGGGCGTGGAAGCGCAGGTGGGCCTCGATAAAGCTCGCCACAAAGTAGTAGCTGTGGTCATAGCCGGGGTGGCGATTGAGCTCCAGCGGCCAGGCCTTGCTGGCGGCAATATCCGCCAGGGCATCGATGTGCAGTTGCTCGGCGAGGAAGGGATCGTCCAGCCCCACGTCTACCATGGTCGGCAGCGGTGTTACCGGGTGGTGGCGCAGCAGCTGGCAGGCATCCCACTCCTGCCACAGCAGGGGATTGTTGCCGAGATAGGCGCCGAGCGCCTTCTGCCCCCAGGGGCAGCGGCTCGGGTGGCTGATGGGGCTGAAGGCCGACACGGATCGGTAGCGACCGGGCTCGCGCAGGGCGGCGATCAGAGCCCCATGTCCCCCCATGGAGTGGCCGCTGATGGCGCGGCGGGTCGAGACCGGGAAGTGGGTCTCTATCAGGTCAGGCAGCTCACGGGTGACGTAATCATACATCTGGTAGTGATCACGCCAGGGGCTCTGGCTGGCGTTGACATAAAAACCGGCGCCCATGCCGAGATCGTAAGCGGGATCGTCCGCCACTCCTTCGCCGCGGGGGCTGGTGTCCGGTGCTACCAGGGCGATGCCGAGCTCGGCGGCGATGCGGTGTGCCCCCGCCTTCTGCATGAAGTTTTCATCGGTGCAGGTGAGGCCAGAGAGCCAGTAGAGCACGGGCACCTTCTGGCCGGTGAGGGCCTGGGGCGGCAGATAGATGGCGAAGCGCATCTCGCAGCCGAGCACGCTGGAGCTGTGGCTGTAGCGCTTGTGCCAGCCATCGAAGCTCTTGTTGCTGCTGATAATGTCCAGATTCATCAAGGAACTCCTGCACCCCGCCCGTCGAGGGACGGGCGGGGTGATCATGCTCAGTAGTGAATGACGGTGCGGATGCTCTTGCCTTCGTGCATCAGCTCGAACGCCTCGTTGATTTGCTCAAGCCCCATGGTATGGGTGATGAAGTCGTCCAGCTTGAACTCCCCCTGCATGTAGCGCTGCACATAGCTCGGCAGCTCGCTGCGACCGCGTACGCCACCGAAGGCGCTGCCGCGCCAGACCCGGCCGGTGACCAGCTGGAACGGACGTGTGCTTATCTCCTGGCCCGCTCCTGCGACGCCGATAATGACCGACTCGCCCCAGCCCTTGTGGCAGCACTCCAGCGCTGCACGCATGACCTTGACGTTGCCGATGCACTCGAACGAGAAGTCGACGCCGCCGTCGGTCATCTCGACGATGACCTCCTGGATGGGCTTGTCGTAATCGTTCGGGTTGATGCAGTCGGTGGCGCCCAGCTTGCGGGCCAGCTCGAATTTGCTCTCGTTGATGTCGATGGCGATGATGCGACCGGCCTTGGCGAGGCGGGCGCCGATCACGGCGGAGAGGCCAATGCCACCCAGCCCGAAGATGGCGACGCTCTCACCTTCCTTCACCTTGGCGGTGTTCATCACGGCGCCTATGCCGGTAGTGACGCCGCAACCGAGCAGGCACACCTCTTCCAGCGGAGCAGCCGGGTCCACCTTGGCGATGGAGATCTCGGGCAGGACTGTGTACTCACTGAAGGTGGAGGTGCCCATGTAGTGATAGATGGGCTGACCATCCTTGGAGAAGCGGGTGGTGCCGTCCGGCATCAGTCCCTTGCCCTGGGTGGCGCGGATCTTCTGGCACAGGTTGGTCTTGCCGGATTTGCAGAACTTGCACTCGCCGCACTCGGGGGTGTAGAGCGGGATCACGTGATCACCCACCTTGACGCTGGTGACGCCTTCCCCGATGGACTCGACGATGCCGCCGCCTTCATGGCCCAGAATACAGGGGAAGACCCCTTCCGGATCTTCGCCGGATAGCGTGAAGGCATCTGTGTGGCAGACGCCGGTGGCGACGATCCGCACCCGCACTTCACCGGCCTGGGGTGGCATGACCTCCACCTCTTCGATGGAGAGGGGCTGGCCCGGTCCCCAGGCGATGGCGGCTTTACACTTGATGCTTTGAACCTGTGCCATGAATGACATCCTTCTTGTTGCGGTAGGTGAACAGAGATGAACTCAGGTATGCAGTGTAGTTTCCCTTCGATTTGGTGATAATAAGGCTAAATATCAAATCACTTTTACACACAGGTAATAATGCTCGGCTGGGAAGGGATCTGTGAATTTGTCAGTGTGGCGGAGCAGGGGGGCTTTACCCCGGCTGCGCGCAAACTGGGGGTATCGGTGGCGCAAGTCAGCCGGCAGGTGGCACAACTGGAAGACAGGTTGCAGGCCAAGCTGTTGCTGCGCACCACCCGTCAGGTGCGGCTTACCGAGCTAGGCGAGATCTACTATCGTCACTGCCGCCAGCTGCTGGACAACCTCTACGAGGCAGAGCTGGCGGTGGGACGCCATCAGGCGGTGCCGCAGGGTTCTCTGCGCATCACGGCGCCCGTCTCTTACGGTGAAAGCCGCATTGCCCCGCTGGTAAACGACTTCATGGTGCGTTTCCCCCAGCTGGAGGTCACGCTCAACCTCACCAACCAGCTGCTGGATCTGGTGCACGAAGGTTACGATCTCGCGATCCGGCTTGGCCACCTCAAGGATTCGAGTCTGGTGGCGCGCAAGCTGGCGCAACGGGTGCCCTATGTGTGCGCCTCGCCAGCCTACACAGCCCGCCACGGCATGCCCAACAGCCTCTCCGAGCTGACCCGCCATACCTGTCTGGTGGGCAATGGCGACGAGTGGTACTTCACCCTGGATGGCCGCCCTCACAGCGTCCGGGTGCACGGTCTGTTGCAGTGCAACAGCGGCCACGCCCTGCTGGATGCGGCGCTCAAGGGGATCGGCATCATCCAGCTGCCGGACTACTACGTGAGTGACCACCTGGCCCGGGGGGAGCTTATCGAACTGCTGCCCGAGCTGCGGGCACCGGAGGAGGGGATCTGGGCACTCTATCCCCACAACCGCCACTTATCCCCCAAGGTACGGCTGCTGGTGGACTATCTGGCCGAGCGGCTGAGCGATCCTAACCAACCCGCCCTGGTTCGCCCGGTTGGCTGAGTGTGCGGGCGGCATGGAGAGGAGATAAAAAAGGCCCACTTCCGTGGGCCTCTTGTTGAGAGCGGCAGGTTACTCCCGCTCCTTGACGTAAGGGGTACCGAGCGCCTTGGGGGCCACTGCCTTGCCGATGAAACCGGCCAGCAGGAACACCGTCAGTATGTAGGGCAACGCCTCTATGGCCTGCACCGGAATGGCGAAGTCACCTATGCTGACCCCTTGCAGCCGGATGGCGACCGCATCGAGGAAGCCGAACAGCAGGCAGGCCGCCATGGCACTCCAGGGTTTCCACTTGCCGAACACCAGTGCCGCCAGTGCCATGAAGCCCTTGCCCGCGCTCATGTTGGGGATGAACTGGGCTGTCTGGGCTACTGCCAGATAGGTACCGCCGATGCCGGCCAGCAGGCCGCCGATAATGAGCGCCGTGTAGCGCATCCGCACCACAGAGATACCTGCGGTGTCGACCGCCGCCGGTGCCTCGCCCACCGCCCGCAGCCGCAGACCGAAGCGGGTACGAAACAGCACCCACCAGGCCAGCGGCACGCAGGCAAATGCCACGTACTCCAGCAGGGAGTGACCGCTCAGCAGTTCGCTGTAGAGCTGGCCTATCACGGGCACGTCATACAGCTCCCTGGCATAGGGCAGATCTATGGGGGCGAAGCGGGCTGCACCGGACAGCGCCGGAGTCTGGCCACCCTGATCGAACCAGTAACGGCCCAGGGTCACGGTCAGACCTGCCGCCAGTATATTGATGGCCATGCCGCTCACCACCTGATCGCCTCTGTGGGTGATGGTGGCAAAACCGTGCATCAGGGCGAACAGGATGGAGACACCCACGCCGGCGCCCAGACCTACCCAGGCAGAGCCGGAAACAGCCGCGGCCGCTCCCCCGGCGAAGGCGGAGGCCAGCAGCTTGCCCTCCAGCGCTATGTTGACCACACCGGAGCGTTCGCAAAACATGCCAGCCATGGCAGCCAGAATGAGCGGCGGTGCGGTACGAATGGTCGCGTCCAGCATCAGGATCAGCAGTTCAAACATGATCACACTCCCTTGGCTTGCGCGGTTGAGCGATTGGCAAACGCCAGATAGAGCTGTTCGATGCGCGGACGCATCATGTGCTCAAGGGCGCCACAGAACAGGATCACCAGGCCTTGCAGCACCACCACTATGTTGCGGTCGACCCCGAACTCGAAGCTGAGCTCGGCGCCCCCCTGATAGAGGAAGCCAAACAGCAGGCTGGCGATGATGACGCCGACCGGATGGTTGCGCCCCATCAGCGCTACCGCGATACCGGTGAAGCCGAACCCTTCCACGAAGTTGAGCTTGATCTGGTGCAGTTCTCCCTGCAGCACGTTGAGGGCGAAGAAGCCCGACAGCATGCCGGAGATCACCATGGCCAGGATCACCACCTTGGGATAGGAGATGCCCGCGTAGGCGGAGGCACTCTGGCTCGCGCCGACTGCCCGGATCTCGTACCCCCAGCGGGTATGCCAGATGAAGACCCACACCAGGGCCGCACAGATCAGCGCCCAGAAAAAGCTGATGTTGAGCGGGCTGTTCGGCATCTCCATGCCAACACCGCTCGCCAGCTCGCTCATCTTGGGCAGCCAGCTCGTGACGGCAAACACCTTGCTCTCGGTGGCCATGGATCCGGGCGGTTTGAACACCTCGACCAGCAGATAGGCCATCAGGGAGGCGGCGATGAAGTTGAACATGATGGTGGTGATGACGATGTGGCTGCCACGCTTGGCTTGCAGCCAGGCCGGGATAAAAGCCCAGGCCGCACCGAACAGACCACCGGCTATGATGGAGAGTGGCAGCAAGAGTACAAACGGCAAGGTGTCGCCGAGCAGCAGACAGACCATGCCAACCCCGAGGCCGCCGATATAGGCCTGACCTTCACCGCCGATGTTGAACAGACCGGCGTGAAAGGCCACTGCCACCGACAGGCCGGTGAAGATGAAGCCGGTCGCGTAGTAGAGGGTGAAACCGACCCCTTCACCGGTACCGAAGGCGCCGTACCACATGATCTGGGCGGCATCGACCGGATTGATGTCGAGGTAGTAGAACAGGATGGCCGACACCAGGAAGGCCAGCAGGATATTGACCGCGGGCAGCACGCCCACGGAGATCCAGGCAGGAATACGTGCTTGGCTCATCAGTGGGCCTCCTTGGCAATCTCGTCAGGCACCCGCTGTGCCATTATCCAACCAGATACGATGCAGCTAGAGAGAACATTCATGTTGTGGCTCCTTGGGGCTGGCTTGCTGCCACCTCATCGGGAACTATGTTCGCCATCATCAAGCCGATTGTGCGCTCATCTGCCTTGGCGGCATCCAGCTCGCCGACGATGCGACCGTCGGCGATGACCAGGATCCGGTCAGACAGGCTCATGATCTCGTCCAGCTCCACCGACACCAGCAGCACAGCCTTGCCCTTGTCGCGCATGGCGATGATCTGCTGGTGGATGTACTCAATGGCGCCTATGTCGACCCCGCGGGTCGGCTGACCTATCAACAGCACATCCGGGTCCTGCTCCACCTCCCGGGCGATCACCAGCTTCTGCTGGTTGCCACCGGAGAAGTTGGCCGTCTTGTGATCGGGGTGGGGCGGACGCACATCCCACTTCTCCATCTTGGCCTGACAATCCTGCTGGATCGCCTCCTTGTTCTGCAGCCAGCCCTTGTTGTACTGGGGGCGGCGGTGATAGCCGAGGATGAAGGCCTCTTTCGCCTCGAAGCGGTTGATGAGTCCCATCTTGTGCCTGTCTTCCGGCACATGGCCGAGGCCATAGTTGCGCACCCGCTCCGGGTCAGCTGGATGAGCCAAGCTCACCTCGTGGGTCTTGCCGTCGTTAGTGATGGTGAAACTGCCCTTGCTGGGCTTGAGGATGCCGCCGAGCAGGCTGAGCAGCTCGGACTGGCCGTTGCCGGATACGCCGGCGATGCCGACCACTTCACCGGCTCGCACCTCGAAGCTGACGGATTTGACCCGCTCCACCCTGGCGTCATCGATATAACTGAGGCCGTTGACCTTGAGCTTGGCTGCCCCCGGCAGATTCGGGCCCTTGTCGACCTTGAGGCGCACCTTGCGGCCCACCATCAGCTCGGCCAGCTGCTCCTTGTCGGTATCCTTGGTCGCCACGTGGGCCACCATCTCGCCCCGGCGCATGATGGAGACCTGATCCGTGATGGCCAGGATCTCCCGCAACTTGTGGGTGATGAGGATGATGGTTGCGCCCTGATCCCGCAGCTTTTTCAGCACCTCGAACAGGTGGTCGGCCTCTTGCGGGGTCAGCACGCCGGTCGGCTCGTCGAGGATCAGGATGCGGGCGCCGCGATAGAGCGCCTTGAGGATCTCGACCCGCTGTTGCAGGCCCACCGGCAGATCTTCGATTTTCTCGTGCAGCGGCACGTCGAGACCATAGTCCCGCGCCAGCTCGCCGAGCAGCTTCTCGGCCGCCGCCAGACTCTGGCCCAGGTGCCAGCCGTTCTCCGCGCCCAGGATGACGTTCTCCAGCACGGAAAAATTGTTCACCAGCATGAAGTGCTGGTGCACCATGCCCACGCCTGCGGTGATCGCATCTTGTGAGCCATGGGGGTTGAAGGGGTTGCCGTCGATGAACATCTCGCCTCTGTCGGCGTGGTAGAAACCGTAGATGATGCTCATCAGGGTCGACTTGCCGGCGCCATTTTCGCCGACGATGCCGTGAATACTGCCTTTTTGAACCTTGAGGTCGATCTGCTTGTTGGCGTAAACGTCGCCGAACCGCTTATCGATACCCCTTAATTCGATGGCATAGCGATCTGTCTGGTCCATGATGCAGTCCTTGCGAGTCATGAAAAGAGACTAAAAACCGGCCCGTGCGGGCCGGTCATCGGGTTGAGAGTCGTAGCGGTAACTCAGTATTTGCAGGTGCTGTCGCTCATGTAGTCATGCACCTTGACCTTGCCGGCAATGATGTCGGCCTTGATGGCTTCCACCTTGGCTTTCATCTCGGGGGTGATCAGCTTCTCGTTGTCCTTGTCGAGTGCCCAATCCACACCGCCCTCTGCCAGGCCCAGGTTCTTGATACCCGGTTTCCAGGTGCCTTTGGCGGCATCATCCCAGGTCTGGTAGGCGGCCAGACCGACCGACTTGACCATGGAGGTCAGCATGGTGCCCGGTTGCAGGTGGTTCTGGTTGGAGTCAACGCCGATGGCAAACTTGCCTTCGTCCTTGGCGGCCTGATAAACACCGATGCCGGTACCGCCAGCGGCGGCATAGACCACATCAGCACCCTTGGCGAACTGGGACTTGGCCAGCTCGGCCCCCTTGGCCGGGTCAGCAAACGCCGCCGGTGTGGAGCCTGTCATGTTCTGGAACACTTCGATCTTCGGATTGACGTACTTGGCACCCTGCTCGTAGCCGCACTGGAACTTGCGGATCAGCGGTATGTCCATGCCGCCCACGAAGCCGACCTTGCCGCTCTTGGAGGCGATGGCAGCCAGCGCACCCACCAGGAAGGAGCCTTCATGCTCCTTGAAGATGATGGATTGCACGTTCGGCTTGTCGACCACCATGTCGATGATGGTGAACTGGGTTTTCGGGAATTCGGTCGCCACTTTCTCGACGGCCGAGCCCATGTTGAAGCCGACGGCCACGATGGGGCCGTTGCCACGGCTGGCCAGACGACGCAGACCCTGCTCGCGCTGGGCTTCGTTCTGGGGTTCGAACTCCTTGACCTTGACCCCCTTGTCCTTGTTGTAGACTTCGACGCCGTTGCGGAACACGGCTTCGTTGAACGACTTGTCGAATTTGCCGGCAGTGTCATAGATGACGGCAGGTTGGGTGGCTGCCTGGGCAGAGAGGGCAGCGAGAGTGAGGGCGGCCACGGTGGCCAGCTTGAGCACTTTAGTCACGATCGTATCCTTGATTGTTATGTGAGGGTCCACAGCCTGCCGGAGCAGGCATAAAGCACGCTGGCTAACTGTAAGTGAGCCATGGAGCGGGTCAAGCAGATCATAAAGGAAAAACGTTTGCGGTAACGGTTTGAAATATAAGCAGATCAATTTATAAGTGTTTGTTTTAATGTCTTTTTTTAGATTTAAATTCTGTGAAATACAGGCTTCAAACGACATTTGCGTTTACATTCATATGGTTATAAGCAAGCGTTTTCGTCTGGACGGCGGAGAAGCGGTTTCTATTGGTGCCGGTTCATGATTTTCCCGGTCCCGGCCCGCCACCAAGCCGCCCTTATACAAGCGCAGCGGCTCGTCATTCACTCGGATTTGGTCTGTGGCGCCACAGGTCGTATAATCCCCGCCTGTATAAATAAACAGGAGTGGTGATGGACGTTTCAACCCTGCTCGACGGGCTCAACGACAAGCAAAGAGACGCGGTGGCGGCCACTCGCAGCAATCTGCTGGTGCTGGCGGGCGCCGGCTCGGGCAAGACCCGGGTGCTGGTGCACCGTATTGCCTGGCTGATGCAGGTGGAGCGTTGCTCACCCTTCTCCATCATAGCCGTGACCTTTACCAACAAGGCAGCGGCCGAAATGCGCGGCCGGGTCGAGAAGGTGTTGGGCAGCATGCAGCGTGGCATGTGGATCGGCACCTTCCACGGCATCGCTCACCGCTTGCTGCGGGCCCATCATCTGGACGCGGGCCTGCCGCAGGATTTCCAGATCCTCGACTCCGACGACCAGTACCGGTTGATCCGCCGCGTCATCAAGGCGCTCAACCTAGACGAGAAGCACTGGGCCCCCCGCGCCGTGATGAGCTACATCAACGGCAAGAAGGACGAGGGCTTGCGCCCCGGCGACATCGACCTCTACGGCGACCCCGTCACCCGCACCTATCAGCAGATCTACAAGACCTATCAGGAGACCTGTGATCGTTCCGGGCTGGTGGATTTCGCAGAACTCTTGCTGCGCGCCCACGAGCTATGGCTCAACAAGCCCCACATCCTCGAGCACTACCGGGATCGCTTCCAGAACATACTGGTGGACGAGTTTCAGGATACCAACGGCATCCAGTACGCCTGGCTGCGGATGCTGGCAGGGGACACCGGCAAGGTGATGATCGTCGGCGACGATGACCAGTCCATCTACGGCTGGCGCGGCGCCAAGATAGAGAACATCCAGCGCTTCCTGACCGACTATCAGGGGGCCGAAACCATTCGCCTCGAGCAGAACTACCGCTCCACCGCCAATATCCTCAAAGCCGCCAACTGCGTCATTGCCAACAACTCTGAGCGGCTTGGCAAGGAGCTGTGGACCGAGGGGGCCGAGGGCGACCCTATTTCCCTCTATGCCGCCTTCAACGAGGTGGACGAAGCCCGCTTCGTGGTCGGCCGCCTCAAGGATTGGAAAGAGAAGGGCGGCCTCTTGGCCGACTGCGCCATTCTGTATCGCTCCAACGCCCAGTCGCGGGTGCTGGAAGAGGCGCTGATGCAGGACGCCATGCCCTACCGCATCTACGGTGGCCTGCGCTTCTTCGAACGGCAAGAGATCAAGGACGCCATGGCCTACCTGCGGCTGCTCAACAACCGCGGCGACGACGCCAGCTTCGAGCGGGTGGTCAACACCCCGACCCGTGGCATCGGTGATCGCACTCTCGAGATACTGCGCACCAACGCCCGGGATCAGGGGCAGAACCTCTGGCAATCGGCCAAGGGACTGCTCAACGACAAGGTGCTGACCGGTCGCGCCGGCAATGCTGTGCGCGGCTTTGTCGATCTGATCGATGCGCTGGAGGAACAGGTCGGCATGCTGCCGCTGCACCAGCAGGCGGATATCGCCATCCAGAATTCCGGCCTCAAGGCCATGTATCTGGCGGAAAAGGGCGAGAAATCCCAGGCACGGGTAGAGAACCTGGAGGAACTGGTCACTGCCTGCCGTCAATACCAGCGCCCGGACGAGCTGGAAGAGATGAGCGATCTCTCCGCTTTCCTCGCCCACGCGGCGCTGGAATCCGGCGAAAATCAGGCGGACGAATACGCCGACGCTGTGCAGCTGATGACACTGCACAGCGCCAAGGGGCTGGAATTCCCGCTGGTGCTGCTGGTGGGCGTGGAAGAGGGCATGTTCCCCAGCCAGCAATCGACCGAGGAGTCGGGCCGCCTGGAGGAGGAGCGCCGCCTCTGTTATGTCGGCATGACCCGCGCCATGGAAAAGCTCTACATCTGTTATGCCGAGAGCCGCCGTATCTATGGCCGCGAGATGTTCCACAAACCGAGCCGCTTTATCCGCGAAATGCCCGCCGAGTGTCTGGAAGAGATCCGGCTGCGCACCCAGGTGAGCCGCCCCACCCAGTACGGCCGCTTCAGCCAGAACGAGGTGCAGCAGAGCTTCGATGCCAGCGGCATCAAGCTCGGCCAGCGGGTGCTCCATCCGAAATTCGGGGAGGGTATAGTGCTCAACTTCGAAGGGGTCGGCCAGCAGAGCCGGGTACAGATCCAGTTCGACGACGTCGGCGCCAAGTGGCTGGTGACGGCGTATGCCAGATTGGAAGCGCTGTAACTTCCCTTCATCAACCAGCCCGGATCATCATTGTTCCGGGCTGTTAAAGTGGTAGTGGGACGTTAGCAACTTAATGGTGATCGTTGTGAATGTATCAGTACTAGGTCAGTTACAATATTTTCTGGGTTTTTCTATTTGCTCACCGCTGTCATCACGTACCAAGCACACACCATCAATCATTTTCAATTTCTTACCAATCCACTTGTAGTTCTCAATAATAATTTGAGCCCCTGCACAGCATTGGTTAGTTGATGTAACAGTTTTCGTTTTTTTATCAAAATAGAGAGAGGTTAGTGATAGTTGATCTGTTTCATTATAGCGCCGAGTCGTTGAGTCATATAAATAATATGTTCGAGATGTGTTTGGTCCAGCATAATAGCTTTCGAAGACTGAAAAGTCTGGATAGTCATCGAAGTTATAGTCATCTATCTCTAATTCATCATTGTTGCACGTGCCCTCTGATGTTAGAGTAAACACTGTTTTATCTGTCTGCTTGTTGATAATATGAGTCTTTTTCCCTGTATCATCACAGCGTATTCTGACATAGGTATCGTCAAATGAGGCTGATTGTATATTACCTCTCAAATCATCACTCAAGGTTAATGATATAGGGTGGCGCTGGCCTGTTTTTATATTTTTCCAGTAACCATAGAAAGTGTTATTTTTTTGTGTTAAACGAAGTTCAGCTACAGATATGTCATTGTTTTTCTCAATGTACTTAATAACGCCATTGTCATCTTTTGATGCGAAATGCAATGGAATAGGAGTCCTGTGTTTATCATACATATAAATAGCAGGCTCCTCTACGTTGGTGAACGACATGGATATATTAAGATTACCTAGTGATCCATGATACTCATCACTCACCGTAGTAAATGGGATAAACAATGTGGTGACAAATAGGACGTTTTTTGTTGATATCATTCCATTCTCCTAGTATTGGAATAATGGTTTTTTATAGTGTTCATTTTGTTATTTCATCTGACTTGTTGGTAGAGATTAATGGCTGAATTATTTTTTTGTAATCATTGATCATGTCACTCTCTCTACCGTATCTTTCGGCAAGTGATAGTAGGCTATAGGCTTGATGCAAATCACGCCCCCTACCATAGCCAAATGCATAAGTAAGTCCCTTGATGAATAGCATTTCTGGCTCAGGAGCTGTGTGTTTGTCAAAGCAGATGTCCTGCTCTTTTTTAGTTTGATATGGCATCCCTGGGCAGCGCATACCAAACCATAACTCAAATAAATCTTCTTTTTCACTCGCCCGTTTACAGAGAAAATATGCGTCTGGTTCAAGCTCTTTACTTACAGAGAGTTGCTCCATGCAGGAGATGGTTTTCAATGCTTTTGGCGCTACCATTGAACCTTTTTCTTGTGCTTGCAGGAACCATTTTTTCGATTCTGGTAAGCTACGTTGTAAGTCCAATGTTGCGTCAAGATAGGCTGCACCGATTCTCTCTTGCGAGTATACGTTGCCACCTTCTGCTGAGTGGCGGTACCACATTAAGGCTTTTACGGTATCTTTATCATTCGAATAGCCATTTTCATATCTTGTTCCAAGATAATATTGAGCAGAAGAGTGTCCTTGTTTGGCTGCGAGTAGAAACCATTTTTCGGCTTCGCTGTTATTACTCTGGATAGATATGAATTTGGACCCTTCTTCTGATCCGGAATAAACTATGCCCAATGTATACTGTGCATCTATACTTCCTTGATTACCTGCATCTACAAGGTATGAGACTCCTTTATTCTTATCCTGTAGTGGGTTAAACCAGTTTAGATACAATAAGCCAAGTAGGTGCTTTGCTTTTACATTGCCGCCATCAGCATAATGCTTATATATATCTATGGCTCTTATTATTAGCTCGGTATCTTGTTTATCTATACCTGCATTAGCCAATTGCCTGGCTTGCTGCAGGCTGTCCTCGGCAAATGACGTGTTGGGGAGATAAAGTAGTAGTGCTATGGCTGTTAACTTGATAACAAATTTCATAAATCACCCTCTATATAGTGGATGATTATGTCATTTAGTGGTGTCGACTGACTACCTTTTTTTTGAGCGGATGATTCGGCAATTTGGAATAGAGCGTTAGAGTATGAATACTGAGGCACCCACCTTTCTGGGCTGCACACTTTAAAGGCGGCCCATGCCACGGCATACCGCCCCGTCACAAGATGGGAGTCATTGATGTCTAAGTGGATGCCGACACTGCGACGGCTGGGGTTGTGGTTGTTGCGAAAAGCGGCGCTGGCGCTGCTGACCAGCCTGCTGTTTGCCCTCTCGTTCACTCTGTTCCAGTACGCTTCCTGGTGGCCAACGCTAACAGACAATGCATTCCTTGTGTGGGGCGGCTCCTATCAAGGAAATACCTTTGCCGAGCTGGCTCTGCCCATGCTGAAGCTGGGTACCCTTCTGGGCACACTCTTCTGGCCCCTGTTTTTGCTGACGCCCCGGCCGCTGTTGCTGCCGCTCTTTGCCGGGCTCTGGTTGTGGCAGATCTATGACCTTGCCTTTATGACGGCAACTGCCTCTACCTGGCTGCCCCACGAAATCATCCTGACCTTTATCCTGCCTCACACCCACTGGCTGCTGCTCACCCTGCTGGCGGCGTTGCTGCTGATCCGCCAGCTCGGCAGGCAACTATTTGCTGATACATCGGCAACACCGGCGGGTGCCGTCATCCTGGACGATGGGCGGTAGCCAGAGGGATCGATCGATGACGCGATCGTCCGATTACGCTTCGCTAATCGAACCTACACGTCGCATAGAGGTGGGTTATCGGCGTTTCGCCCGAGAGGCACAAACTCCAAGATCCCGCCTGTCTGGCTCACCGCAGCTGAAACGCCTTGACGATAAATTCGATAAAGAGCCGCACGTTGCGGGACTGCTCCTTGTGGAAGGGGTAGACGGCGAACAGGGCGTGGGGGTCGGGTTGCCAGTCGGGGAGCAGGGTCACCAGGGTGCCGTCCGCCAGTTCGTTCGACACGAACTCATCCGGTACCAGGATCACCCCAAGCCCCTGCACCGCAGCCTGTTTCAGGGCGATGCCGTTGTTGGCGCAGAAGCTGGCGGGGGGCAGCTCCACCGCCAGGCTCTCCGCGTCCCGGCTAAAGAACCACTTGTTGGGGGAGGAGGAGAAGCTGTAGCGCAGGCAGTTGTGGGCCTTGAGATCCGCCGGGTGGGCGGGCTGGCCCGCCTCCTCAAGGTAGTCGGGGGCGGCGCAGAGCACCCGCTGCACCTCGCACAGGGGTTTGGCGCGCAGGGTGGAATCCTCCAGGGTGCCTGCCCCCCGGATCACCAGATCCAGCCCCTGATCCACCAGATCCATGTAGGCGTCGCTCAGGATCACCTCGATGCCGATCTCCGGGTAGCGGCGCTGGAACTCGCAGACGAGGGGGTTGAGGCGGATCAGCCCGTAGGACATGGGCATGCCGATCCTCAGCCTGCCCCTGGGGGTGAAGGAGGCGGCCATGATGGACTGGTCGGCGGCCTCCAGGCTGTCCAGCACGGCGCATATCTGGCCGTAATAGGCCATGCCGGATTCGGTGACGCTCAGCCGCCTGGTGGTGCGGTTGATGAGGGCGATGCCGAGAAAGGCTTCCAGCTCGTTGATGTTCTTGCTGACCGCCGCCTGAGAGAGGTGCAGGTCGTCCGCCGCCGCCCTGAAGGTACCCATCTCCACCACCCGGCGAAAGACGTTCAGCGCCGTGATCTTGTTCATCCTGCCCCCGTTAATTCACTACTGGTAAATGATGGCGCCATCATTGCGCACTTTTATCACAATAGTGCGGATCCCGGGGCTGTCCATCCCCCATCCCCGGCCAGCCGTGATGGAAAAGAGAGGCATGACAAGGGCGGCCGGGCTGCAGCCCGACCGTCCGGAGCATGGAGGATGCTTATTGCGTCTTGCCTGGCGCGGGGGGCAGGCTGATGCCGACATCCGCCCAGGGGTTGGTGCCGAGCAACTGCGCGTGGGGCACCTCGGCCTGGTAGCGCATGGTGAATGCCTCGGGGCCATGGGCGAAGGCCACCAGCAGCCCCTGTCTGGCGTCCATCAGCCCGGCGTGCATGCCGAGCCCGTGATAGCTGATTCGCACGGCCTTGTCTTCAAGGCCCACCTTGTCGATCTGGAAGCGGGCGATGCTGCCGTCTTTCAGGGTAAAGCCCCAGCGGAAGGGGCCGCCGCTGACCACCGTCATCACCTCGTCGATGTCGGTGCCATCTTCTGCTGAGTTGACGTGCATGCGGCCATATTTGCCCAGCACGGCGCTGCGGGTGCGATCGTCCAGCGCCATCAGGTCATAGACCTTGGGGTAGGGGCCGACGCCGGTCTCTTCGGTCGCCACGCCGCCCCCTTTCACCGCAGGCTCGCGTCCTGCGAGCCTGGCCTGCTCCAGCAGCTCCCCCTGACTCAGGTTGAAGGCCGCAATCAGGGCGCCGTGCTCAGCTTTGGTCAACGCGCGGCGGTGGGAGGCTTCGAGCAGGGGTCTGGCGGCCTCGGGGATGTCGACAGTGACCACGTTGACGCCGATGGGGTTGAGCGCTTTGTTGACCGCCTCGACTCCGGTCACGGCGGGGCGGCCATCGCTGAACTGCACCGAGACAAGGTCACCGGCGAAGGTGTTGAAAGACATGGCAGAGGCGATGGCGCCGGCTAGGAGAGCGACGTTGGTGAATTTCATGTGAGACTCCTCGTTAAGGTTCGAGAAGCAGTCTAGGGCGGTGAAGTGTTCACTGAAATGGCACTCGACTGATATCAAAATTCACTCATGGTAATGAATCACGAGGAAGAGGGGCATCCGGGAGCCGATGTCTGAGCCGGGAGCCCCCGACCGGTCATGGGCCCCGTGACGGAGCGGGCCTGCGGCTCCTGTATTGACTGAGGGTCAGTCGGAGGTTTCCTGCTCGGCTGGGTTCTGGGGCTGGAGCGCCTCTTTCTGCTCCGCCCATTTCAACAAGGCATCCAATGCCGGGCACAGGGCCTGTCCCCAGTCGGTCAGGCGATATTCCACCTTGGGCGGCACCTGCGGGTAGACCTTGCGCACTACTATGCCGTCCGCTTCCAGCTGTCGCAGCTGCTGGGCCAGCATCTTCTGGGAAATGGCCGGGATCAGCCGTTCAAAGTCCGAATAACGCTGCACTTTGCCATCGAACAGGTGAAACAGGATGACCAGTTTCCAGCGGCCTTCCAGCAATTTGAGCACGTCTTCGACACCGATCGCCGCAGTCGAAGGGGTATAGATCCTGGTCATGGGTGAGTCACTTACTTTTTTGTGCGTTCTTGATTAAACGTAAGCCTATGTGGAAAGTGGATGTACAGCAACTGTCTCTCAGCGAGGATGACGATGACCTCTCTACACTTTCCATCCATTGCCACCTATTTCGAGGTCAGCAATGGGGCGGATCCAGCCCGCCTTGCCGGGTGCTTCACCGCAGATGCGCTCGTGCGGGACGAAAGCCATACCCATCAGGGGCATAGCGCCATCCAGGCCTGGATGGCAGGGACCCGAAAAGCCGTCGAGTACAGGGTGGAGCCGGTGACGGTGACGCAGGCAGGGGCGCGGGTGACAGTGGTTGCCGAGGTGGCGGGCAACTTCCCCGGCAGCCCGGTGATGCTTGAACACCGGTTTCTGATGTCGGGCAATGATATTCAATCTCTGGAGATACTGTGATGGCGATGGATTTGGCACTGCAAGGCCGGCGTGTACTGATCACCGCAGGCACCAAGGGGGTGGGGAAAGCCGTGCTCGCCCTGTTTCGTGACAATGGCGCCCGGGTGCTGACCACGGCGCGCAGCCGCCCGGCGGACTTGCCCGAGGCGCTGTTTGTCGCCGCCGATCTGACCACTGTGCAAGGCTGCAATACGGTGGTGGATGCCGTCAACGCCAGGCTGGGCGGCGTGGACATCATAGTCCACGTGCTGGGCGGCTCATCGGCGCCGGGTGGCGGCTTCGCGGCACTGGGGGAGGATGAGTGGCAGCGGGAGCTGAACCTGAACCTGATGCCTGCGGTGCGTCTGGACAGGGCGCTGTTGCCCGCCATGCTGGCACAGGGGGAGGGGGTGATCATCCATGTCACCTCCATCCAGCGTGAGCTGCCTTTGCCGGAGTCGACCACGGCCTATGCCGCCGCCAAGGCCGCGCTGTCAACCTACAGCAAGAGTCTGTCGAAAGAGGTGACGCCAAAAGGCGTGCGGGTGGTGCGGGTCTCTCCCGGCTGGATAGAGACAGAGGCATCCGTTGCGCTGGCTGAGCGGCTTGCGACCCAGGCCGGCACGGATTACGAGGGAGGCAAGCAGATCATCATGGATTCCCTGGGGGGGATCCCCCTCGGCCGCCCCGCCAGGCCGCAGGAAGTCGCGAATCTCATCGCGTTTCTGGCGTCGCCTCTGGCCGCCTCGATCAGCGGTGCTGAATATGTGATTGACGGGGGCACTGTGCCCACGGCTTAGGCAGACAGCGGGAGGGGGCATGAGAGAAAGGAGGCCCCACCCCGGGCCGCATGCTTTCAAGGCGGCCCAGGCACCGGCATACTGTCCCGTCGCTTGATGGGAGTCATTAATGTCTAAGTGGATGCCGATACTGCGTAGGTCGGGGCGGTGGTTTTTGCGAAAAACGGCGCTGGCGCTGCTGACCAGCCTGCTGTTTATGATCTCGTTCACCCTGTTTCAATACGCATCCTGGTGGCCTGCACTGACCGAGGATCCCTCTCTGGTATGGGGTGGCATCTTTCAGGGGCACACCTTTGCCAGGCTGGCTCTGCCCATGCTGGAGTTCGGTGCCTTGCTGGGGGCTGCCTTCTGGCCGCTGTTTCTGCTGACCCCGCGCCTGCTGCTGCCACCGCTCTTTGTCGGTCTCTGGTTGTGGCAAACCTATGACCTCGCCTTTATGACGGCGACCGCTTCGACCTGGCTGCCTCACGAAATCATCTGGTCATTTATCCTGCCCTATACCCACTGGTTGCTGCTCACGCTGCTGCCGTCTCTGCTGCTGATTCGCCATCTCGGTAAACGGCTATTTGCCACGACACCAACAGCACACTCGGAGATACGCCTTCTTGCAGACAAGCCGTGACCAACAGGATCACTTGATGACGCTTCGCCAATCGAACCGACTCGACGACTCAACGCAAAAGAGGTGGGTAAAACAGTGAGGGGAAATCAGAAACCCGGCCGCCAGATGGGGGGCGGCAGCCGGGTGAATTGTAAAGAGTAGGGTGACAGGGAAAGGGATCAGCCTAGTCTAATCAACTCGATGGGCGCGTAACGCTCTTGAGTGTTTGCCAGCAGCACGCACTTCTCATGCTCCGCTTGGTAAGGGGTCATGTGGTCGGTGTGGGCCTCTTTCAGAACGTCGACTGCGCCGGTGGCGGCAATCATGACGCGCTGACCCAGCTTCAGCGCATTGCGGTTTCGGTCATAGATTTTCATGGCACTCTCCTTTTCTTGTGTTGTACCCGGTTGGATGCCCAGGCTGCGGGATCAGCCTACGCCCCTGAAAAAGCGTGATGCATGTTACAGATCAAAAAAGAGCCAAAGAAGGACTCAGGGTGTCGGCAACCTCGAGGGCTAAATCTGGGACACCCATCTTTCTAAGCAAGCCGTAGCCAGGTTGGTGAGAGGTAAAAGATGGGTGTCCCAATATGCAGCTTCCTGTCGATAGGCATACCTTGTCGCGGCGGTCGTGGGGTGGGGGTGATACTGCAGGGGGATGCGCTATAGTGGTGCCGCTCGTTTAACTGCCTTCAACCAACCGAGAACGCACCATGAACCGTGATATTACTGCCCAGTTTATCAAGATGCTGACCAACCTCGACCTGTGCCTGGCCAAGGCCGCCGCCCATGCCGAGGCGAAGCAGTTCAATGTGGAGAACTTCTTCGGCGATCGGCTGATCGTCGACATGCTGCCCCTCAGCAAACAGGTGCTGATCTGCTGCGATTCGGCCCGTACCTGTGTCGCCACCGCCAGCCATGGCGAGCAGCCCGTGATGGGGGATGAGCCGAAGACGATGGCGGATCTGCGCGCCCATATCGCCAAGACCATCGCCTTTTTGCAGAGCAAGCTGGATGCCGATTTCAGCCAGTTCGAGAGCGGTCGCTACGTCCCCCACTGGGCGGGCGGCAAGGGGATGGATGGCCATACCTGCGTGCACGAGTACGCCATCCCCAACTTCTATTTCCACCTCACCATGACCTATGCCCTGTTGCGCCGGGCCGGGGTCGATCTCGGCAAGCGGGACTACCTAGGTGGGTTGAACCTGCAATAAGTCTCAGGGTTGCCGGAATGCAGAGAGCCTGCCATGTGGCAGGCTCTCTTTTTTGGGCGGGCTGACGCGCGCAACCCGCTCGGGCCTGTGCCCGGTTACTCCCCCGAGATCTCGGGTTCGACCAGGGCGGCCAGCTGGGTCAGGGACTCCTGCCAGCCGAGATAGCACATCTCCACCGGTATGACCTCGGGGATCCCGGCCTGCTCGATGGCAAGTTCGGTACCGCAAAGCACTCCGGTCAGGCTGATGGTCACGTGCATCACCCCTGGCAGGTTGGGGTCGTCGAAGCTGTCGGTGTAGCGGATGCGCTTGCCCGGCTCCAGTTCGAGGTACTCGCCGCCAAAGGCGTGGGCATGCCCGCTGGCAAAATTGCAGAATGACATCCGAAACGAGCCGCCAACCCTGGCCTCCAGCTGCGCTACCTGGCAGGTAAAGCCGTGGGGCGGCAGCCACTTGGCCAGCGCATCTGCCTCGATAAAGGCCCGATAGACCCGCATCGGCGGAGCCTTGAGCACCCTGTGCAGTCGTACTGTTCCCGTCGTCATGATCAACTCCTCCTGATTGAGATCCGCATCAAGGATAGTCGCCAGCACTGGGTCATTCCGGTATGAGCGCCGGATCAGAAAGGACCGTTACTTTCGCGCAGCTTGTCGGGCAGGCCGTCATGATCACCCAGCTCGCGCTCGGGGACATCGTCCCAGTGCAGCTTGCCGAGGGTGATATTGCGCTCGGGATGCACGGCGTAGTGGATACGGTTGTCCTCCCGATCCGTGTCACCGATACAGAGCAGCCGAACAGTCTCTCCGGTGTTGTTGATAAAGGCGTGGGACAGCCCGTCACCGGCCTTGAAGCCAACCGAGTCGCCCGGTTGCAGCCGATAGAGTACGCCGTCGAGCCAGACATCCGGCGTCCCTTCCAGCACGTGAACAAACTCGTCCTCGGTCTTTTCGGCATGGGGCCAGCTGGTGCGATGGCCGGGCTCGACGATCTCGTGGTGAATGCCAATCCGGCTAAAGCCGAAGTGTTTGCCGAGGGCGCAGCCGCGAGAAAGGGGCTCCTGGCTGCCGGAGTAGTAGCGCGGGGTCTGCTCTTGCAGCTCGCGCCAGTGTTTGATGCAGGGGTGGCGATTCATAGTGGTTCCTTTTCTATGAGGATGCAGTCACGGGAGGGTCATCCTAACTGCCAGAATGCGGGGGAGAAAAGCAGAAATCGGCAGCCGGTTTCACTACCGATGGCGAGACGGCGGACTCGGCTACGTGTCGCGCGCCCGTCCAGCAAGGGCTGTGCAGCCATGTCAAAGGCAGCGGTGCGGATGCTTATTTGCCGCTGTTATTTTCCGATATTGTCCGCCAGCTGTTTGGCGCGGCTGGGAGCCCACTGGTCGATCATCTTCTCCATCTCCTCGGCGGTGATGGGCTCATCCTTGTGGGTGCTGTCAGGGCTTTCGCGGGCATCCATCACCCAGCCCGGATCCCTGTCCGGTGCAGTGTCATGGTTTGACGCTGTGAGTGTGGGCGGATGCAGAAGATGTTGTGGGTGACAGAAGCGGGATGGTCCATCAAGGAAATGCGTTTGCAGACCCCCTTGCAGAATGAGCCCGTCGCCTCCGGTCGCTTGGTGTTGCACCGGGTCAATAACCTTGCTGATGCAGCCGCGACGCGGGCTGCAGGGGTGCCAATGCACTGACCAAGAAGACGGATTGTCAGCTGAGCCCGCAGGATCGTGGCCGACGAACGTCAGATGTCGGGCTGGCTTTGCAGCATCCAGGCGGCCGATTTCATCAGCGAACCGCTCTCGCTCCGCCATATCGAAGGGGTTGTCTGTGCGTTGGAGAACAGACCAGACCCCGTATCCGGAGCACCATCACCACGGCATGGGTCGTTTATGTCATCCAATATGCAACATTTAGGAGAAAGAAATGACCATGGGAACCATTCTGCTGATCGTTCTTGTCTTGTTGTTGATCGGCGTCATTCCAAGCTGGCCGCACAGCCGAGGCTGGGGTTACGGCCCAAGCGGCGCCATTGGACTGGTGCTGACCATACTGCTCATCCTGGTCTTGCTCGGCAAGATCTAGGCAACCTAGCACCGGAGAAACCACCACATGATACAAAGCAAAGCTATCCTCATCGCCTTCTCGCTGCTCCTCACACTCGGGGTGAGCGGATGCGACCAGCCAGGGTCGGCCGAACAGGCCGGCAAGAAAATTGATGACGCTGCCAGCGAGACTGGCGAGAAAGTCGATGCAACCGTCGACAAGTATGAAGACAAGATGACTGAGCAAACTGCCAAAAGTGCCCAGTCCTGGAATGACACCGAAGTGACGGCCAAGGTCAAAGCCGAGTTCCTCAGCGAGCCAGGTTTGAAGTCAATGGACATCAGTGTCAACACTGTCCAGGGTATGGTCACTCTGACCGGTACCGTCGATTCGCGAATCAACAGCGACAAGGCCAGTGCCCGTGCGATGGCCATCAGCGGCGTCAAGGGTGTCGTTAACCAGCTCGTTGTCACGGCTGTCCAATAACGCCATCGCTCATCAGCACCCAAGGAGAACACCATGGAAGTGCAAAAGGCATACAAGGAAAAGTTGAATGCTCAGCTCAATGAGTGGAGCAGTCAGATCAATCTGCTGGAAGCCAAAATGGAAAACATCTCGGCCGACCTGAAAGTCAAACGGGCGAAAGAGATCCAGGCTTTGCGTGCCAAACAGCACGCTGCCTCCGACAAGATGGATGAGCTCGGCAAGGCAAGCGGTGAATCCTGGGAGCAGGTCAAGTTGACCGCTGACAAGATGTGGAGCGACCTGAAGACTGGTCTGGCCGAAGCCCAGTCGAAATTCAAGTAAGCACTGCGTTTTAGGCCTTTGGGCCGATCTGGTCCAGTTGCGAAAATCAGGCATAAAATCATCATTCCCGCGAAAGCTGGGATGATGATTCTCTCATCTGGCCGCACCCCCCGGTGACTGCGCGCTTCACTGACATATCCCATCAAGGCCGGCGCGGTTCAGCGACAGGCCGAATAGATACACACCACACCAATACACAGCAGTAAATCAGTCCGGGTCTGTGGAAAAGAGCTCCCCCTTGTTTGACCCGCGATCCAGTACGCCTTTCCTGCTTCCGTCACCGACGTCAGGCCGTAGGGGAGTGGCAAGATACTTCCTGAGCGTGGCGTTTGTTTTTCTTGGATAAACCAAATGAGTGGCCTCGTATAAGCATTTTGCTGGAAATCGTTCAAATCAGGTGGGGCCAAAGGGTTTCAAAAGTGGCCACTCTCTTCGCATGCTGCTCCATCACTTGAGGGGAGTAACTGATGTCGTGATGGACGTTCATACTGCGATGGCTATGGTTGCGGATATTACTGGCGTTGCTCAGCGGCCTGTTGTTTACGATCTCCTTTCCTCTGTTCCCGTACGCCTCCTGGTGGTCAATGCTCACAGAGAATGATCTCCTGGTCTGGGGAGGTTTGCTTCAGGGACACACCTTTGCCGAGCTGGCCCTGCCCATGCCGGGGGGTATCTGACTTGTTTGCGTCCTCTGGCCACTGTTTCTGCTGACGCCTCGCCTGCTGCTGTCGCAGCTTTGCTGCGCTCTGGTTATGGCAAACCTGTGACTCTGCTTTTCTGGCGGCGACTACCTCGACCCGGCAGATGCAGGAGATCGTCTATTCCTCGATCCTGCTCACTGGTTGCCGCTCTCATCCTTGTTGCGTATCCGCCGTCAGCTTCTTTCGCTAACACTGTGATTTTTCAGTGGATTAGTAAGGATTTGATCAAGGTTGAGGTTATTGCGGCCATTCGCTCATATAATCGCCGCCATGAAAATGATTCGGATGGATTCGATGGTCACGCTGATGGCGGCCCTGTGCGGGCTGCTCTGCACCAGTCTGGTATGGGCGGCACCCACACCTTTTGTCGCCATTCCGACCGGCCCGTCAGCGGCCAGTGCGACAACGACCCGGGCCGGCATGGAGCCGCTGCTCTCCTGGTTTACCGGTGAGTTTTCCAGTCGCGAGCAGGCCGGCTATGACACTCGTTTCACCAGCGCCGAGCTGCGGCTGGTGGAGATTTGGCCCGGTTATCAAGGCTTTCGCTGGGTCTATGCCGAGCAGTTCCTGACCGAGCGCTCGGTGCGCCCGTTCCGTCAGCGTATCTACCGTTTTTCTCCCGTGCCCGACGGCCGCATCCTGATGGCCGAACTGACCATGCCCAGAGCCGTCGACTTTGCCGGTGCCTGGCGCGACCCCGGACTGCTTGACTCCCTTACCCCGCAACAGCTCTCCCTGCGCCAGGGCTGCGAGGTCTGGCTGAGCCGTCAACCCTCGGGGGAGTATGCAGGCCACAGCAAGGTCGGCAGCTGCGCCACCAACTTCGGCGGGGCCAGCACACTGGTGCAATATCTCTGGGTCGGTCCCGACAGCGTCAGATTGCTGGATCGCGCCTACGACAACGAGGCCCATCAGCGCTGGGGCAGCCCGGGGGAGGGTTATGTCTATCTGCGCAAGGTGAAGCAGCGCGGGGAGTAGCCGGCCTGGTCTCCCTCTTGAGCGGGTTGATCCAGTTCATGACGCTGTTCGCTGAGGTAGTCGATCAGCAGCCGAAGCCGCAGCGGCATGGGTTCTCGGGCGGGATAGAGCATGTTGACAGGGCGAGGGGCAGGCAGAGCATCCGGCAGTATTTCCAGCAGGACGCCGCTTTCCAGCTCCTGAGTCAGCAGGGCCCTGGGTTGCAGCACTATGCCCGCATGGTTGATCGCGGCTACCTTGAGGGCGCTGCCATGGTTGCTGATGAACTGGCTGTCCCACAGGTGCAGGTGTTCGAGGGGAAACTCCTCGGCCAGGCTCGATTGTGTCAGCCAGGGGGTGAAACCCAGGCACTGATGGCGGGCCAGGTCAGCCAGTGCCATGGGGGTGCCGTGGCGTTGCAAATAGCGCGGCGAGGCGCAGAACACAGAGGTTGAGCTGGTCAGTGGGCGAGCGATATAGGCGGCATCCTTGGGGGTGCCGACCCGAAAGATGAGGTCAAAACCGTCGCCAATCACATCGACCAGCCGATCGCAGAGATCCAGCTCGATGCGGATCTGTGGATACTGCGCCATGAAGCGGCACAGCAAGGGGGTCAGCCGATAGCTGCCGAAGGTGATGGGGGCATTGATGCGGATCTTGCCCGCAGCCTGACCTGTGTGGGCCCGGGTGTTCTGCTCCAGTTCCCGATAGTGCTGCAACAGGTTCTGGCAACCGCCGAGGTACTCTCTGCCCGCCTCGGTCAGGCTCTGGCGGCGGGTGTTGCGATTGAGCAGACGGGATCCGACCCTGGCCTCCAGCCACTTGATGTACTTGCCTATCATGGCCGGCGTCATCTCGAATCTCTCCGCGACGGCACTGAAGCTGCCCGCGCGGGCGACCTCGACGAAGATCTCGATGGCGGTCAGACGGTCCACTCTAAACTCCTGGTTTATAAAGCCGAGCGCCACTATGTCTGGCTGGCGAAGCGGCTGTCAATATACTGGGCGGCACCACACCGACCATGGAATGCCCTGTGATGAGTCTCGAATATTACGCCCTCTACCTGCTGCTCGCCGTGGGGACTGTGCTCAGCCCCGGGCCTGCGGTGATCTACACCATCGGCAACACCCTGACCCGGGGGACCCGCCACGCCATCGCCGGTTTTGTCGGGGTGGCAGTGGGGATCCTGCTGGTGGCGACCCTGGCCTCGCTGGCGGTGCTCTGGTTTACCGGCTGGCTGGCCGAGGGACAGCAGATCCTGACCCTGGGGGGCGCCCTCTATCTGCTCTATCTGGGAGTGAACTCCTGGCGTCAGCGCGCGGTCGGCCCGGTCGTCGGGGCCTCGACCGATCGGGATTGCGGCCACAGTTTCGCCAAGGGAGCGCTCATCAGCCTGCTCAATCCCAAGGCGATCATCTTCTTCACCAGCCTGTTTCCCCAGTTCATCGATTTTCGTCAGGGGGCGCTGGGCCAGTGCATGCTGCTGGCGCTGACCTTCAGCGCCGTTGTGCTGGTGGTACACGGCGGCTACTGTCTGGTGTTTCGCTGGGTAGGCATGCAGGGGTATGGCGAGCGTTTCGCCAGAGGTATCAACCGGTTGTCGGCCGTGATGTTCACCGGCTTCGCAATCCTGCTACTGATGAGGGCGCTGGGCTGAAGTAAAGGTATTTCAACGGGATGGCGCACTTGTGCGCCATCCCGTTACTTCATTAGAGCTTGAACAGCGGCCGCAGGCGGCTGCCGATGCCAGCCTAGCCCACAGGCTCCCCAGCCAGAATATGCCGACATGGAGTTGATAAAGAACGGCTGGGCTAGCCTGGGTTCCCTTCTATCCTCCCAGACGTAGGAATAGTGAAAATCAGATTCCATTGACGCTTGTAATGCAGCATGCTCCGTTCTTTTAGGGGAATTGCATGGCGATAGCCAAGACCCAGTCTGGAATGGTCGAGGCGATGCGGGTTGCATCGCCGTCTATGAGGTAGACATAGTGTCCTATTACGAACACAGCGTGGCTGGTCACCCCGATGCCGAGCTGGGGCTCTGCGGCGAGCGCAAGGTGCGCTACCGGATCCATGGCTCCGATATGGCCAGCGCGGGGATCGTGGTCTATATACCGGGATTTGGCGGTGATTTGGGTGCTTATAGCGAGGTATTTTGCGAGAAGGTGGCCGGACACCACGGCATGGCTGCCATCTGCGTCGACTATTTTTGCATGCGGTCGCGACCGTCAGTAGGAGCAAGTATCTCGTTGCTGCCGGACGAGCGGGCACGAGCCCTCACCTTGCTGGGATTGTCACCAGAGACGGTAGACAGTGACCTGCTGCGGGCGCTGGACTGTTTCCGGCCGCGCGAGTCGCTGCGTTTTCATGGTTTGCTCACGCCCCCCGACGGTGCCTACCAGAACTTCGGTGTGATGGCGGCGCTCGATATCCTCAACGCCATTGAAGATGCCATGTGCCGTTACAATGGCAATCGCGACAACCTGATATTGGTGGGATCCTCCTATGGCGGCTATCTGGCGCAAATGGTCAACAAGTTTCGCCCCGGCTATGCCCGTGCCCTGTTCGACAACTCCTCCTGGGCCGAGCCCAATCTGGCGTATGTGGTAGGGCGGGATATAGGGGCGGTGGAGTACCAGTGTACTTTGCAAGGAGGTGTGGAGCTGGCGTTGTGCGTGTGTTCTCCCTGGCGGATGGTGGCCGGGCACCCTCATGAGTTTGACGTGGATGCCTTCATCATCCGCTCCTTCAGTGCCTCCCAGCTCGATCAGATGGCGGCGCAAGGAGGGACGGCCACCTTCTGTCTTATGGTGCACGCCATCCATGATCCCATCGCCCCCACCGAGGCCAAACTGGCCATGGCGCGAGCCATGCTGGCTCGGGGCTTCAACGCCGAGTTGGTCCTGTTCGATGAGTCCAGCATTGATGGCAACTTCATTCGCAACATGGATCACGGCATGGGGCTCTCCATGCTGCAATTTTTCGAGCAGGGGCTGGCCCTGCTCGCCGAACGCTCGCCGTACTTTCACGCCACTCGGGCAACCGAGGTAACCTTGCACGCTGGTCACTCTGTCTATCACCTGGACTTTGGTGATCCCTCGGTGCGATTGCATTGCCACCGTATCGAGAGCATGGCGCCGGCCTGACGCCCCATGCCAGAGTTGCCTTGAATGGGGCGTTTGCCAAAACAACAACGGGGGCTTGGCCCCCGTTGTTGTTGATATGGATGGAAAGTAGATCAGAGCTTGAACAGCGGCCGCAGGCGAATGCCGATCAGGCTGCCGGCCAGGGCCATCAGCATCCAGACCCAGCCGTGCAGGCTGCCCGACGCCGTACCGTCGAAGAAGCCACCCAGGTTGCAGGCGCTGTACATAGCGCCCATTCCCATCAGCAGGCCGCCCAAGATGGATGCCAGGCTGTTGCCGAGCCGCATCGGGGCGAAGTTGCCGCCACCGCTGATGCAGCGCGCCAGCATGGCCCCCAGGATCCCCAGCCAGAACATGCCGACCATGGGGTTGATAAAGAGCGGCTGGGCCAGTTTCGGGTTCCCCTCGAACAGGCCGAACAGGGAGGCGCCGCGCAGCGCCATGTCATAGACGGCGCCCGTGATGGTCCAGGCCGAGCCGTGCAGGGCGACCACGGAGGAGTTGAGCAGGGCGATGAGGATGCCGCCGGTCAGCACGGTGAAGCGGCCGTCGCGCCAGAACAGGTTGCCACCGCTGAAGAGGGGCTTGAGCTCGCCGGTGCGTTTGAGTTCGCTGTTGCGAAACAGCAGGAAGAGCACGGCGACCAGCGCCAGGTTGAGCAGCATGCCGCTCCAGAGATTGCCGGTCAGATCCTTGGCCAGCACCACATGACTGGAGAAGGTAGCCTCCAGCTCGGGGCGGAACTGGTTGCTGATCAGGGTGCCGATGCCGTAGCAAATCAACACCAGCCAGAAGCGGGGTTGCCCCTCGCCGCAGCAGTAGAGGGTGCCGGTGGCGCAGACGCCCGCCAGCTGCATGCCGATGCCGAACAGGAAGGCGCCGACGATGAAGGGAATGCCGATGGCCATCACGTTGCCCACCATGGCGTCGCCAAACAGGGCGTGGCTAAAGGAGAGGAAGCAGGTGAACAGCAGAATTTCGATGGCGATGGTGAGCAGGTGAACCCGCACATAGTAGCTGTTGCGCTTGGTCAGCATTTCGCGCCAACCGAAGACGATGCCGAAGCGGCTGAAGGAGAGGGTGAAGCCGAAGCCGAATCCTAACAGGGCCATCAGGGCCCATTTCATACCAAAGGTGTTGCCGAGCCAGAGTAACGCTCCCCCCGCGAGTACCACGATGGGGAGCGACCATTTTCGATTCATCTTGTTGTTTCCTGTGCGTCATGTGTGAGTGGAAGCCGTGCATCCTATTCCCACATTGAGTCCGATTCCAGCGCGGATCCGTGCCTGTGGCGGAAAATGAAAGCAAAACCCCATCCAGATCAATTCCTGGCAAGGGCACATGGCGAAATGAGTATGAATCTATTTCAGGGGCGGGAAATAATGGTGTGACGAGTGTGAAACTAATTAAATGGAAAAAGATGAATTTAAATTTTGCGCCCTCGAATGCTTTTGGGTAGAATCTCGGCGTGTTATCAACAGATGGAAGGATATTATGGAAAGCGACAGTTGTAGCCGATTGCAAATCGCGATGTGGGCTTGCCAGAGCTGAGGTTGATATCCTTTCTTCCCCCTCACTCTGATTGCTCAGAGTGCAGCATAGAGTGCAGCATCTATATGAGTCACCTTCGACTCTCACAACCGCTTCATCCCGGCCTTCATCAGGGATTGTCGTTGTAAATCTGGATTGTTCCGCTCACCTGCGAGCCATGCCGCCTCGCGACCCTGCAATTGAACGCTTCATCATGCGCCCCGGGTGCTGCCCGTCAGGGCCGCCACAGCGTCGGAACCGTGCATCCGTTCCGTGGCCGTGAAGTGATCGAGCGTAAAATAACAAGATGGACAATACCATATTGAAAACAGATTCGTTTTCGATAGGACAGGTTGCGAAATAAAATAATTGACGTGATTGCTCAATATATTTCGGTCGTGGCAAAGGTTGCGCCGTAATATTTCCATGGGGTGTGGTTTTCTCCGTTATCTTCACCCGCCCGGCATCGCTGACATTATTACCTGCCCGGCATCCAGTTATTTCAAACTGTCGTTATCCTTATTTCCTTTATGGGTGTATGCCGCTCTGGTGGCGGGATCACCGGACTCGTCCGCCGATAATACAGACCCGTGGGTCATGCTCGCCAACGACAGTGTATCTGGCTGTCAGTGGCCGCGCCCGGCCCTCTCTCCACCCCACTCGGAGGATATCGTATGACCGAAGAGCCCAAGCCTCGACCCTCGGGGTCCACGCCTCCCCACGCCTGATCCCCTGCGGGTAACAGGATGCGGAGTCCTGATCCCTGATAGCCCCCTACCTGCTGGCAAGCTTGCCCGACAGACATACCGTCTGGCGGCGCCATGCTGCGCCTGCGCCAACCGGGGGCCCATTGCCTGTCTCACATTAGAACTGACGCCTGGCCTGGCCCGCGACAGGGCCTTGCTGCAAGCGAAAATCAGGATAAAGAGTTATGAAGCAACAACATACCGCCAGCCGGCACAAGCAAAAGGGATTCGTCTCCCCGGGCCGTGCCAATGAGAAGCTCTCCTCACGGGTGCTCGACGAAGCCGACAAGTCCCTCGAATACACCCTCACCGCCGTGCGCGGCAATATCGACGGCCTGACCTCGACCGAGGCGGCCAACCGTCTGGTCCAGTTCGGCCCCAACGAGGTGACCCACGACAAGCCGCCCCATCCGCTGATCCAGCTGATGCAGGCGTTCAAAAACCCCTTCGTGATGGTGCTGATCGTGCTCGGGCTGGTCAGCTACGTGATGGACGTGCTGATGGCCGAGCCGGGTGACGAGGATTGGGTCAAGGTGATCATCCTCGGCGTCATGGTCAGCCTGAGCGGCCTGCTCCGCTTCTGGCAGGAGTACCGCTCGGCCAAGGCGGCCGAAACCCTCAAGTCGCTGGTGCGCAACACCGCCACCGTGCAGCGTCGCCCTTCGCCGGGAGCCCCCTCCCTGCGCAAGGAGGTGGCGATGGTCGAGCTGGTGGCCGGTGACATAGTGCACCTGCAGGCGGGGGACATGATCCCGGCCGACATCAAGCTGATCGAATCCCGTGATCTCTTCATCAGCCAGGCGGTGCTGACCGGCGAGGCCCTGCCGGTGGAGAAGTACGACACCCTGGGAGCCGTGGCCGAGAAGTCGGCGGACGGCAGCAGCACGGGGGAGGTGGGTCTGCTCGACCTGCCCAACATCTGCTTCATGGGCACCAACGTGGTGAGCGGCACCGCCAAGGCGGTGGTGGTGGCGACCGGCTGCGACACCTACTTCGGTTCGCTGGCCCGCAACGTGGTGAGCCACAAGCGCATCGAAACCAGCTTCGATCGGGGTGTGAACAGTGTCACCCGGCTGCTGATCCGCTTCATGCTGGTGATGGTGCCCGTGGTCTTCATGCTGAGCGGCGTCAGCAGCGGTGACTGGATGTCGGCGCTGACCTTCGCGCTGGCGGTGGCGGTGGGGCTGACCCCGGAGATGCTGCCCATGATAGTCTCCGCCAACCTGGCGCGGGGCGCCGTGGCCATGGCCAAACGCAAAGTGGTGGTCAAGCGGCTCAACTCGGTGCAGAACTTTGGTGCCATGGACGTGCTCTGCACCGACAAGACAGGCACCCTGACTCAGGACAAGATCATCCTGGAGCACCACTACGACGTGTGCGGCAGCCGTGACGACCGGATCCTGCAGCTGGCCTGGCTCAACAGTCATCATCAGAGCGGCATGAAGAACCTGATGGACATAGCCGTGATCGAGCACGCCGATGTGCTGGGTGACAGCTGCAAGCCGGGCAACTACAGCAAGGTGGATGAGCTGCCGTTCGACTTCGTGCGTCGTCGCCTGTCGGTAATAGTGCAGGACGATCTGGGCCAGCAGCTGATGGTTTCCAAGGGGGCGGTCGAGGAGATGCTCTCCGTCTCCAGCCACATCGACGACGGCAAGCAGATCCGCGAGCTGGATGAGATTGAGCGCCGTGCCCTGCTGCGCCGCAGTGAGGAGTACAACGCCGACGGTTATCGGGTGTTGATAGTGGCGACCCGCGATATCCCGGCTGCCGAGTGCAAGCAGAGCTACCGGAACAGTGACGAGGCCGGACTGGTGGTGCGCGGCTTCCTCACTTTCTTCGATCCGCCCAAGGATTCGGCCGCCCCGGCCATCCGTGCGCTGAATGACTACGGTGTGGCGGTCAAGGTGCTGACCGGCGACAACCCCATCATCACCAGCAAGGTGTGTCGCGATGTGGGGCTGAACCCGGGGGTGCCGCTGCTCGGCAAGGACATAGAGGTGATGGACGACGTGGCCCTGTGCACAGTCGTCAAGCACACCACCATCTTCGCCAAGCTCACCCCGCTGCAGAAGTCGCGGGTGGTGAAGGCGTTGCAGGCCAACGGCAACACGGTCGGTTTCCTCGGTGACGGCATCAACGACGCCCCGGCGCTGCGGGATGCGGACGTGGGGATCTCGGTGGACAGCGGCGCCGACATCGCCAAGGAGACGGCCGACATCATCTTGCTGGAGAAAAGCCTGATGGTGCTGGAAGAGGGGGTGATAAAGGGACGCGAGACCTTCGGCAACATCCTCAAGTACCTCAACATGACTGCCAGTTCCAACTTCGGCAATGTCTTCTCTGTGCTGGTCGCCTCCGCCTGGCTGCCCTGGGCGCCCATGCTGGCGATGCAGATGCTGATCCAGAACCTGGTGTATGACGTCTCCCAGATGCTGCTGCCCTGGGACAAGATGGATCCCGAGTTCCTCAAGCGACCGCGCAAGTGGGAGGCGAGCAACATCAAGCGCTTCATGCTGTGGCTCGGCCCGACCTCCTCGGTGTTCGACATCAGCACCTTCTGCCTGATGTGGTTCGTGTTCGGTGCCGGCGCCATGTATGCCACCGCCAACGGCAGCATGGATCCCCTGGTCAACGGTCAGGCTATCATGAACTCGGGCTGGTTCATCGAGGGGCTGGTCTCCCAGACCCTGGTGGTCCACATGCTGCGGACCCGCAAGATCCCCTTCCTGCAGAGCACGGCCACTTTGCCGGTGCTGTTGTCGACCTCCATCGCCATCGCCATCGGCTGCTACCTGCCGTTCTCGCCAGTGGCGGAGCACTTCGGCTTCATTACCCTGGAAGCGCCCAGGTACTTCATGTGGCTGGTGATCACCATGCTGGCCTACATGGGGCTGACCCAGGCGATCAAGACCATCTACATCAAGCGCCACGGTCAGTGGTTCTGACGGGATAAGCCTGGTCATCGAGCACCACAGTCGGTGGTGCCCGGTGTGAAACAGATTGCCACGCGGGTCTTTATCCGAGTGAATGCAAAGAGGGATGGCTCAGGCCATCCCTCTTTTTCATGGGGGGCGGGAGGAGATCAGTGCGGGACCAGGGCATAGGCCTCGCCAGCCATGCCGGTCAGGATGGAGAGGCTGACGGCGCCGAACAGCAGGCCCGTGACCAGATTGAGCGGGCGCTGGATCCGGCCAAGCAGGCGTTGGGCCCGCGGGGTGGAGAGGCTCCAGGCCAGCACGCCGAACCAGACCAGAGAGAGCAGGAACAGCTCCAGCACCAGCAGGCCGCGCGTCAGGCCGTCCACCTGCGGCGTCACCATGGCCGCCAGCAGTCCCATGAAGAACAGCAGTGCCTTGGGATTGAGCAGATTGGTGGCAAGCCCGCTCCCTATCCCCTTGCGCCAGCCCTGCTGCTCTCCGCCAGCCTTTAGGGCCAGTGTTGCCGAGCTGTGCCAGGCGGCCTTGAGCGCCCCCCAGCCGAGCCAGCCCAGATAGAGGGCGCCGACCACCTTCACCGCCATGAAGAGCCAGGGATGTTCGGCGATCAGCAGGCTGATGCCGGTCAGGCTGAGGGTGGCGTGCAGCAAGATGGCGAGTGCTATGCCGAGCGCCGCCCCCAGTGCCGTTGGCCTGTGCAGGCTGGTACGCAAGATCAGCGCGAAGTCCGGCCCAGGGCTCGCTAGGGCGATCAGATGGATGAGACCTATGGTCAGAAACAGGCTGGTGAACATGGTGAAACCTCGATGACGGTATGAGGTGACAGCATGGAGGATCAGGGCGGGGAGGCGATTGTAAAAGATTGCATCTGCTGCCGGTCATCGACCGGGCTGGGCTGTCATGGCCCTGGCTAGCCGGGCTGGCCCGTAAAAGACTGCATCTGCTGGCGGTAATCGGCGGGGGTCAGCCCGAATGCCTGCCGGAAACCGTGGTGGAAGTGGCTCTGATCGAAGAAGCCGACCGCCAGCGCCACCTCGCTCACCGGCAGGCCGCTGCCGAGCAGGCGTTTGCCCTGCTCCAGTCTCAGTCGCTTGAGCCAGGCATAGGGGGTCATGCCAGTCTTTTTCTTGAACTGACGCAGGAAGGCGAAGCGATCCAGCCCGAACAGGGCGGCCAGATCCTCCAGGCTGTGGCGCTCATCCAGTCGGGCCAGCAGATAGTCGCGCAGGTATCTGAGCTGGGGATCCGCCAGGGCGTGGCGCTCCGGCGCTATGTGCAGCAGCTCGCCGAGCAGGCCCAGCAGCTGGCTTTCCGCCAGCAGGCCGTCCGCCTGGGGCGTGTCCAGGTACATGTGCAGCCGGGCGAAGCCCTGATAGAGGTCGGGACGGCTCTGCAAGCCCTTGTCGAAGAAAGGTTCGGGGCTGTCCGGCAGCCAGCGCGCCAGCTGTTCGGGGGCAATGGCAAACACCCGCACCTCGTACCCTTCCGGCAGCAGGCTGAGGCCGTCGTGCATCTCGTCCGGGTTGACGGTGGAGAGCTCGCCGCGCACCAGATTGTGGCTGCTGCCCTTGTGGATGAATTTCTGGCCGCCCTGCTGCACCAGACCTATGTGATAGTCCAGGTGAACGTGGCGGCCATAGCTGAACTCCCTGTGGTGGGAGTGGGAGAGTTCAACCCCCGGCAGCAGCCGGGATTGCCAGTAGTGGATGCGGGATTGGGGAGCGCTCATCGGCTATTGATAACCTGAAACCCGAATATTGGCTTGTAGATTATTGCAGTGTCGACGCGGCCATGCCGTCAACCCTGACGGGCAGCCCGGCGCCGCTTGCCGCTGCGCAGTCCGTCCAGGCTGAACAGCACAAGCGCACTCCAGATGCAGCCGAAGGTGATCAGCTTGTCCGGTGTCAGCGCTTCCCCGTACAAGGTCACCGCCAGTATGAACATCAGGCTGGGGCCTATGTACTGGAAGAAACCCAGGGTGGAGAGCTTGAGACGGGTGGCGGCTGCGGTGAAGCAGAGCAGGGGCGCCGTGGTGACCGCACCGGCGGCGATCAGCAACAGATTGAGGTGCCAGTCGTTCTCTGTCATATGGCTGGTGGGGCTGTCGGCAAATCCCCACAGATAGATGGCGGCCGGCGGCAGCATGATCATGGTTTCGATCAGCAGGCCGGTGAGGGCATCGAGGGCCAGCTTCTTGCGAATGAGGCCGTAGATGGCAAAGCTCGAGGCCAGTACCAGGGCTATCCAGGGCAGGGAGCCGAAGGCGATGAGCTGGACGGCGACACCGATCACCGCCAGTCCCACGGCCCACCACTGCAGGCGACGCAGCTGTTCGCTCAGGAACAGCATGCCGAGCAGCACGTTGAACAGCGGATTGATGTAGTAGCCGAGGCTCGCATCCAGCATGTGGCCGTTGTTGATGGCCCAGATAAAGAGCAGCCAGTTGCCGCCGACGGTGACCGAAGTGAAGGCCAGGGTCAGCAGCACTTTTGGCTGGCGCAGCACGGCCTGCACCTTGTGCCACTGGCGCCCGAGCAGGGTCAGCACCATCAGCAGAACGCAGGACCAGATCATGCGGTGGGTCAGGATTTCGGCAGCCGGTACGGCGGAGAGGGTTTTGAAATAGATGGGGGCGAGACCCCAAAGGGTATAGGCGCACAAGGCATAGATGATGCCCTGACGCTGAGCTTGTTGCTGCATGCGGATAACCTTCACTGGAGAGTCGGACGTTGGAAAACATCGCAAAAAATCAGTGTAGCGATCCTTTTGGAGGGAAAGAAGTGAATAAATGGTGATCGGCGGATTTTAGCGGTACATTTCTCTGCTCAGCGGCCCCCGCCACGACGGATCTTCTCGACGTCCAGCAGCAACCACAGCATGAGTGCGATGGCGGAGATCCACGGACCCCAGGTCACATAGGCCTCACCCTGCCCCAAGAGGTAGAACAGCAGGGGCAGTCCTATCACCAGAAACAGTACACTTCCCAGAAAAAATAGCATTTTTATCTTTATATTTAAGGGCTTGTCTAGTTGACGATTATATCGATTGAGGCGGGCGATGAAAGGGCAAAAATGAAAAAGGAGGATTTCTCCCCCTATTTCACGAATGAGCGTCATTTCTGATGCTATTCGAGCTGGATCCAGGTGCTTTTCAGCTCGGTGTACTTCTCCAGGGCGTGCAGTGACTTGTCGCGGCCGTTGCCGGATTGCTTGAAGCCGCCAAACGGCATCGTCATGTCGCCGCCATCCCAGTTGTTGACGAAGACGGTGCCGGCACGCAGGGCGCGGGAGCCCTTGATCGCCTTGTTGAGATCCGCCGTCCAGATAGCCGCCGCCAGGCCGTAGTCGGTGTCGTTGCCGAGTGCTATCGCCTCTTCCAAGGTATCGAAGCCGGTTACCGCCAGCACAGGGCCGAAGATCTCCTCGCGGAAGATACGCATCTCGGGCGTCACCTCGTCGAAGATGGTGGGCTCGATGTAGAAGCCACCGCTCTCCATATTGGTGCGTTTGCCCCCCAGCAACAGCTTGGCTCCTTCCTGCTGACCGATATCGATGTAGCGCAGCACCTGCTCCATCTGGATGCCATCGACCATGGCGCCGATGCGGGTGGCGGGATCGAGGGGGTTGGCCGCAATCCACTCACGCGCATGGGCCAGCAGCCGTTCCATAAATTGCGGCTTGATGCTGTTTTGCACCAGCAGGCGGGAGGCGGCGGTACACACCTCACCCTGGTTGTAGAAGATGGCGCCGGCGGCACTCTTGGCGGCGGCGTCCAGATCCGGCGCATCCGCCAGTATGATGTTGGGGCTCTTGCCACCACACTCCATAAAGGCGCGCTTGAGGTTGGACTTGCCGGAGCACTCCACCAGATGTTTGCCGATCTTGGTGGAGCCGGTGAAGGTGATGCAGTCCACATCCATGTGCATGGCCAGCGCCTCGCCCACCGTATGGCCAAAGCCCGGCAACACGTTGAAAACACCGTCAGGAATGCCCGCCTCTTTCGCGATCCCGGCGATGCGCAGGGCGGTGAGGGGAGATTTCTCGGAGGGCTTGAGGATGACGGAGTTGCCGGTGGCCAGCGCCGGGCCCAGCTTCCAGCAGGCCATCACCAGCGGGAAGTTCCAGGGGACTATGGCGGCGACCACGCCGAGGGCCTCTCGGGTCACCAGCGCCAGAGCGGACTCTTCCACCGGCGCGACCTGATCGTAGATCTTGTCGATGGCCTCGGCGTTCCAGGCGATGCAGTTGGCAGCGGCGGGGGCGTCATACCCCATGGCATCACCGATGGGCTTGCCCATGTCCAGCGACTCAAGCAGTGCCAGCTCCACCTTGTTGAGACGCATCAGGTCGGCGAAGCGCTGCATGATCAGCTTGCGCTGTTTCGGGGCCAACCCGCTCCAGCGTTTGTCATTGAAGGCGGCGCGGGCGGCCTGCACCGCCAGCTCGGCATCGGCGGCATCGCAGGCGGCGACCTTGGTCAGCAGCTTGCCGTTGGCCGGGTTGATGCAGTCGAAGGTGGCGCCATTGATGGCATCCCGGTAGCTGCCGTCGATGAAGGCTTGGGAGGGCAGGGTCAGATGGGCGGCCTTGTGTTGCCACTGGGCCAGGGTCAGGTCACTCATGTTCACTCCTTGAACCGGCAAAGAATTGGTATCCGCGTATCAATATGCTAAACATACTGCCGCTTGTAAATCCATCCTGTAACATTTTGTTAAACAGTTGAGGCTGCTCCCGTCAGAAACTGGCCGGGATGCTTTGCCTGAGAGCAGCTCGAACACTGTTCAATGATGCTGCCTTGCGACTCTGTGTGGCCTTCGAGATCAGCCCGAACCCTGTCAAATGGCGACTTAGAAACTGGCCGGCGTGTTGGCAGAGATCAGCACGCACTCCTGCTCGCCCACGTTGCGAAAACGGTGCGGCGTGCGGCTGTCGAAGTAGTAGCCATCACCCGGTGCCAGCTGGTGGATCTGCTCGCCAATGGTCACCTCGACCGTCCCCTGAATGACAATGCCGCACTCTTCCCCTTCGTGGCTCAGCATGTCGTCACCCGTGTCTGCGCCTGGCGGGAGTATCTCCTGCATCATGCCGATGGCACGGTTGGCGCGGCTGTGGCCCACCAGTCGGTAGCTGATGGGATGGGTGCCAAGATCCGGCATGTCGCTGGCGCGGAAGATCACCTCTGTCCCCATCTCTGTCTCTTCGGTGAAGAAGCTGGCCAGGGACATGGGAATGCCTTCGAGTACCTTGCGCAGTGAGGACACTGAGGGGCTCACCTGATTTTTCTCGATCTGGGAGATAAAACCGTTGGTCACACCGGAGCGTTTGGCCAGCTCGCGCTGGGAGAGGGCCGCCTTGGTGCGAACCGCCTTGAGGCGGTGACCGATATCCATCAATAGACACTCCTTGACTGTTTACTATTATTAAAATTGTGTTAAATATCTTATACCACCCCGGTCGGGGTGACACCAAGCAGGGCAACATTGAGCCCTTTTTTATGGATTCAGGTGTTTAATTTAATAGGCATAAGCCGATAGTTACTAAACACCTTAAGGATGAGGTGACCATGAAACCGATCAGCGACATCAATACGCCCTCCGACATGTCCGCCTTCTGGATGCCGTTCACCGCCAATCAGCAATTCAAGGCGGCGCCGCGCATCCTGAAGTCGGCAGAGGGGATGTATTATCACTCAGAGGATGGCCGCAAGATACTGGATGGCACTGCCGGGCTCTGGTGTTGCAACGCGGGCCATGGTCGCCGCGAGATCGCCGAGGCGGTTTCCCAGCAGATTTCCCACCTCGATTTTGCTCCTACCTTCCAGATGGGGCACCCCTTGCCGTTCGAGCTGGCCAACCAGCTGGTGGAGATAGCCCCCAAAGGGTTCGGTCACGTCTTCTATACCAACTCGGGTTCTGAATCTGTGGATACGGCGCTGAAAATAGCGCTGGCTTGGCAGCGGGCGCGGGGGCAGGGCACCCGTACCCGGCTGATTGGCCGCGAGCGTGGCTATCATGGAGTCGGCTTTGGCGGCATCTCTGTGGGGGGGATCCCCGGCAACCGCAAGTGGTTCGGCTCCCTGCTGACCGGAGTGGATCATCTGCCCCACACCCTCAATATTGCCAAGCATGCCTTCACCAGGGGATTGCCCGACGAAGACCTGACCCTGGCCGACGAGCTGGAGAAGATCGTCTTCCTGCACGATGCCAGCAACATAGCGGCTGTCATCGTCGAACCCATAGCCGGCAGCACCGGTGTCATCATGCCACCCAAGGGTTACCTCAAGCGGTTGCGGGAGATCTGCACCAAACACGGCATTCTGCTGATCTTCGACGAGGTGATCACTGGCTTCGGTCGCCTCGGTTCCCCCTTCGCGGCACAGGAGTTCGATGTCATCCCCGACATGATCACCTGTGCCAAGGGGCTCACCAATGGCGCCATCCCCATGGGCGCCGTGCTGGTGCGCAATGGCATCTATGACGACATGATGGCCGCCGGCAAGGGCGCCATCGAGCTGTTCCACGGCTACACCTACTCAGGTCATCCGGTGGCCGCCGCCGCCGCGCTGGCGACCCTCGACATCTATCGCAACGAGAACCTGCTCACCCGCGCCGCCGATCTGGCGGGCTACTGGGAGGAGGCGGCCCACTCCCTCAAGGGCTGCAAGCATGTGAAGGATGTGCGCAACTACGGTCTGGTGGCGGGTATCGAGCTGGAATCCATGCCCGATGCCCCTGGCAAGCGTGCCTATGAGGTGTTCGTGCGCTGTTTCGAAAAGGGGGCCCTGGTTCGCGTGACAGGGGACATCATAGCCCTGTCGCCGCCGCTCATTATCGAGCGCAGCCAGATCGACGACCTCTTCACCCTGTTGCAGGATGTGTTGCAGACCCAGGACTGACCTTTTTCACCTTGTTTCATGGCGCCCGCGGCTTGTCGGGCGCCATCTCCCTGTGCCCGGCCCGTAGGCCCGCAGGGGAATGCGGATTACTCATCATGGAGGATATATGACATACAGGGTCAGCAACTTTATCGACGGCCAGCTGCAACAGAGTCACAGCGAGCGGTTTGGTGCAATCTTCAACCCGGCCACCGGCCAGCAGCAGGGGAGTGTGGCACTCGCCACCGCCGCCGAATGTGGCGAGGCCATCGCCGTGGCGGAGCGTGCTTTCACCGACTGGTCCCAGACACCGCCGCTGGTGCGTGCGCGAGTGCTGTTTCGCTTCAAAGAGCTGATGGAGCGGCACAGGGATGAGCTGGCGGAGCTCATCAGCCGCGAGCATGGCAAGGTCTTCTCCGATGCCCAGGGTGAGCTGACCCGGGGGCTGGAAGTGGTGGAGTTTGCCTGCGGCATTCCCCATCTGCTCAAGGGGGAGCACTCCCTCAATGTGGGCCGGGGGGTAGACAGCCATTCCATGATGCAGCCGGTGGGGGTGTGCGCCGGTATCACGCCGTTCAACTTTCCGGCCATGGTGCCGCTCTGGATGTTCCCGGTGGCCATTGCCTGCGGCAATACCTTTATTCTCAAGCCCTCCGAGAAGGATCCCTCCCTCTCCCTGCGCATGGCCGAGCTGCTCAAGCAGGCCGGTTTGCCAGATGGTGTGCTCAACGTGGTCAACGGCGACAAGGAGGTGGTGGATGTGCTGCTGACCGACCCGCGGGTCGGCGCCGTCTCTTTCGTGGGCTCCACTCCCATCGCCGAATATATCTATGCCACCGCCTCGGCCCACGGCAAGCGGGTGCAGGCGTTGGGCGGCGCCAAGAACCACATGCTGGTGATGCCGGATGCGGATCTCGATCAGGCGGTCTCCGCCCTGATGGGGGCGGCTTATGGGGCGGCGGGCGAGCGCTGTATGGCCATTTCGGTCGCTGTGGTGGTGGGGGATGAGACCGCCGATGCACTGGTTGCCAAGCTGGCGCCGCTGGTGGAAGCGCTACGGATCGGGCCTGGCCTGGGTCAGGTACCGGAGAACGAGATGGGGCCTCTCATCAGCCGTGAGCATCTGGCCAAGGTGCGGAGTTATGTGGTTCAGGGGGTGGCCGAGGGCGCCCTGCTGCGAGTGGATGGTCGCGGCGTGAGTCACGGGGAAGGCTACTTTATCGGTGGCAGCTTGTTTGACGAGGTAACCCCCGAGATGCGTATCTATCGGGAGGAGATTTTCGGCCCCGTGCTCGTCATAGTGCGGGCCCCGGATTACGAGACGGCGCTCGGGCTCATCAACCAGCACGAGTATGGCAATGGCACTGCCATCTTTACTTGCGACGGCGATACTGCGCGGGACTTCACTGCCAGGGTTCAGGTCGGTATGGTAGGGGTGAACGTCCCCATTCCCGTGCCCATGGCGTTTCACAGCTTTGGGGGTTGGAAACGGTCCATCTTCGGGCCGCTCAACATGCACGGGCCGGATGGGGTGCGCTTCTATACCCGGATGAAGACGGTAACGGCGCGCTGGCCACAGAGCCTGCGGGCCGGTGCCGAGTTCTCCATGCCGACCATGAAGTAAGCAACCATGCAGCAGCTAGTCCAGGCATGGCCCGGTGGTGAAACGCTGCCGGAGTGCCCCGCTATCCCTGTTGAAGGAGTAACAGATGCGACTGGGAATTCTCGATTGTGACCGGCTGGATCCCGATTTGGCGGATCATTTTGGCCCCGTTTACTCCGAGATGTTTATCAAGGGCTTTCGGGCGTTGGCCCCCGAGCTGGAGTTCAGGATCTGGTCGGCGCTCGATGGCGAGCTGCCGGACGATCTGCAAGAGTGTGATGCCTGGCTCATCACGGGTTCGCGGCACGATGCCTACAGCGATCTGCCCTGGATCCAGGCACTGCGCGCCTGGATCCGGCTGGCCCACGATGCCGACGTCAAGCTGGCCGGGGTCTGCTTCGGCCATCAGGTGATTGCGCAGGCGTTGGGGGGCGAGGTGGTGAAATCCACCAAGGGGTGGGGGCTGGGGGTCTCGGTTCACCCCATGCTGGCGACTGGATCCTGGATGCAGCCCGGGCTGGATCAGATCCGGATCCTGGCCAGCCATCAGGATCAGGTGGCCCTGTTGCCACCCGGTGCGACTCGTCTGGCGGGCAACGATTTTTGCCCCAACTTCATGTTCTTGCAGGGGGACCACATAGTCGCCATTCAGGGGCATCCGGAGTTTTCGGTGGAGTACAACCGGGCGCTGATCGAGCGGCGGCGGGACTTCTTGTCCGATGATCGTTATCAGAGCAGCCTCTCCTCGCTGGAGGGGGAGGTGGATTCGGCCACCATGATGCAGTGGTTGTTACAATTTTTGGGCATCCTGCCCGGTAGCGAAAGGGCGACCGGCGGGATCACAGCAGGAGAGCGAGCATGATTATTGGCGTACCCAAGGAAATCAAAAACCATGAATACCGGGTCGGCATGACTCCCGCCGGAGTGCAGGAGCTGGCGGCCCGGGGACACAAGGTACTGGTGCAACAGCAGGGAGGCGAGGCGATCGGGCTGTCCGATGCCGAGTACCAGGCTGCCGGTGCTGAGCTGGTGGCGAGTGCGGCTGAGATATTCGCCCGGGCCGAGATGATAGTGAAGGTGAAGGAGCCCCAGCCGGAGGAGTGTGAACTGCTGCGCCCCGGTCAGCTGCTCTTTACCTATCTGCACCTGGCGCCGGATCCGGTGCAGACCCAGCTGCTGGTCCACTCGGGGGCGGTGGCCATCGCCTACGAGACGGTGACCGACGAGCGTGGCGGTCTGCCGCTGCTGGCACCCATGTCCGAGGTGGCGGGACGGATGGCGATCCAGGCCGGCGCACACAGTCTGGAGAAGGCGCAGGGGGGCAATGGCACCCTGCTCGGTGGCGTGCCTGCAGTGGCCCCTGCCAAGGTAGTGGTGCTAGGGGGCGGCGTGGTGGGCGTCAACTCGGCGCGCATGGCGCTGGGATTGGGGGCTGATGTCACCATTCTGGACCGTTCCCTGCCGCGCCTACGGGAGCTGGACAGCCTCTATGGCCCGGCCCTCAAGACGCTTTACTCCACCCGCACCAATATCGAAGCCTGCATCGCCCAGGCGGATCTGGTGATCGGCGCCGTGCTGATCCCGGGAGCGGCGGCGCCCAGGCTACTGACCCGCGACATGCTCAAGCTGATGCGCAAGGGCTCAGTGCTGGTGGACGTGGCCATTGATCAGGGCGGCTGCTTTGAAACCTCCCACCCCACCACCCACGAGGAGCCCACCTATGTGGTGGATGGCATCATTCACTACTGCGTGGCCAACATGCCGGGCGGTGTCGCACGCACCTCCACCTTCGCGCTGACCAATGCCACCTTGCCGTTCGTGCTGGCGCTGGCAGACAAGGGCTACGCCCAGGCGCTCAAGGATGACAAACATCTGCGGGCCGGCCTGAACGTGTTCAAGGGCAAGGTCACCCAGGCGGCAGTGGCCCAGGCGCTTGGCTACGAGTACGTCAGCGCCGAATCCGTGCTGGCGTGACGCAGTCGGTGTGGATCCGGCTGGCAAACGTCGAGCTGGTTCACAAACCCCGTGATTTCAGGGAGGGCCGTCAGGGCCCTTTCTCATATACTGGGGTCCCTTGTCAGTGAGGCTTCTCCATGTCCCGCATTCTGCTGCTTGCCAATCTCAACTGTGATCATGTGCTCTCCCTCTCCGAACCCCTGGTGGCCGGTGCCCGTCTGCAATACGTGGATCAGGGCCGCAGGCTGGGGGGCGGTGCCGCCAACACCGGCATAGGGCTGGTATGGGCGGGCCACGAGGTGACCATCGCCTCCCGCATCGGGCTGGATGAGGCCGGCGACTGGCTGCTGGAGCAGGCGGCGGGATACGGGCTGGACTGCTCTCATGTGGAGCGCTTCGGGGGCGAAACAGGGGAACTGCTGATCCTGGTGGACTCCACCGGCGAGCGCACCATCCTCAGGCGGCCGCGTCGCCCCGACCTGCCTGGCGACTTGCCGGTGGAGGGGGTGGACTGTCTCTACGTGAACTATCCCGGCACCGCCATCACAGGCTATATGCGCCAGATGCTCGGCAAGAGTTTCGTGGTTGCCCAGTATCCCAAGGGCGGGCAGGCTCGCCGTCCCTGTCACGTGCTGGTGGCCTCCCGCTCCGATCTCGGCGAGGTGAGCGACCCCTGGCTGCATGCTCGTCAACTGGCCGGGGATCAGCTGGAGTGGCTGGTGCTGACCGAAGGCAAGGCGGGGGCCGTGGCCATCCATGGTGAGGAGCAGATCCGGGTCGCGGCGCGGCCCGTGTCAGTTGTGGATACCACGGGAGCGGGGGATGCGTTCGCCGGTGGCCTGATCCACGGACTGGCGCGAGGCATGGCGATCCAGGATGCCTTGCAGTGCGCGGTGGACTGGGGCGCCTTCGCGGTTGCCTCCGAGAGCTCAATTCCCTCCACAGCTCTGAAAAACTGGCTCAAGCAGCCCCATTGAATCCACACAGCAGGAGTCGTGTGGTGCACGCCGATCCGCGCCGGCCTTGGGGATGGCGTGGCGAAGTTAGCCGCCCAAAACCCCTCAAACCCGGGAGCCAGCCTGCAAGTTTGCGATCAATCAAAGAAAGTGTCGATTTATGTGCATCTTCATCGACACCCGCCTGAGCTGCTCTTAACCTTGTCACTCCACGACTCGGATTAAGATGCGGACTCTGCGCGGGCGCAAGAGCTGTCCCGCCTCTTAGCTTTAGGTTGTCGTCCTGATTTCCAGCTTGTAGTAAGAGGCAAGTGCGACCATGCAACTGACACGATTTACCGACTATGCCCTGCGTACCCTGACTTTTTTGGCGGTTCAGCCGGGAGATCGCCTGTCGACCATCACTGAGGTGGCCGATACCTTTGCCATCTCCCGCAACCACGTGGTCAAGATAGTGCATCAGCTTGGCATCAAGGGGTACATAGAGACGGTACGCGGCAAGCATGGCGGCATCCGCCTCGGTCGCTCCGCCGTCTCCATCAACCTGCGTGATGTGGTGATGGACATGGAACACGTGCTCTGCCCTGTGGATTGCAAGCGCGAGAACTGCCGCCTCTCCGGTGGCTGTCGCATTCAGGGTATTCTGCGCCGCGCCATGAACGCCTTCCTCGAGGTGCTGGGGGAATACACATTGGCCGATGCGGTGCGGGATCCCACTCGCCTCTGCCACCTGCTCGGCATTGAGCACGACTCCATTCTGGCCATGGCATAGAGCCAGCGTCAGACCATGAGGGGCCCACGGGCCCCTTTGTGTTTTCTGGCGTCTGGTAGCAGTGGAATATGGCTTCAGTGCTGAAGACGGGGTTCTGGGGGGTCAAAGCTGTGGGATCAGGGTGATGGCGCCGTGCAAGCAGGCGAGACCGCAGGCACCGCAGCCATCACACGCCGCCATGTTGACGCTCACTCCATCGCTGGTAGCCTTGATCGCCTGCTGGGGACAGGCATCTTCACACAGCAGGCAGTAGAAGCCCTGCCGTGCCTGACAGCTCGCTTCAATCTGAACCCGGGTCTGCACCTGGCGCCCCCATTGCAGATCGAGAGCGCCGGTCGGGCAGGCTCTGGCACAGCTGCCACAATAGCTGCACTGGCCGCAGGCGAGATCCAGCACAGGGGTGCCGGCGATGGCGGTACCTTCGTATTCGGGTTGACTGGCCGGTTTGAGCAGGCCGTTGGGGCAGGCCTTGAAGCACTCACCGCAACGGGTGCAGAGGGAGAGGTACTGGGACTCTTCGATCGCCCATGGCGGGCGAGCCTCGTGACAGACCACGTCCGGTTTGCGGGTGCCCCCCAGTGCGTGCGTCAGCCATCGACAGAAAAAATGAGTCATGCTCACCCCTGATACCTATTAGGGGTTAATTTTATCCAAGTTTCTGCTGGCAAGCCAGAGAATAGCGGCGGTCAGGATCGCAAGCCGGGTTGCCCTTGTGTAAGCTAGGCGGGTCTTTTTGCGGGATTGAATGAACTCATGTGGTTATTTTTGTGGCGTGCTTCTCTGTTGTATATCTTCCCTCTGCTGATGTGGGCTTACTGTCGCATCAAGGGTATCGAATTCGCCGAGCTCGATACCGGGGTTAACAGTCACAAGTGGGTGGTGCTGGCCGCCTACCTCTTCTACGTGCTGCTCTGGCTGCTGCTCAACCGTTACCTTGAGCTCTTCCTGCGTCAGCGGAGCCGCAAATGATCGAGCTGGCGACCTGGGGGCCGGCGCTGCTGGCAGCCCTGCTCGCCCTCTGTGTCGGCTGGTTGGCAGGGCGCCGCTTTGCAAGCGCCCAGGAGCAGGAGTTGCTGCTGACCCAGGAGCGCCATCAGGCGCTGCAGGATCGCTTCGACGAATTGCAGGATGAGCGGATGCAGGGTCAGCAGAAGCTGGATCAGCAGCAGACCCTGCTCATCAAGCTCACTGCCCGCCTCAAGGATGCCGAAGCTACCCTGCGCAGCGAGCGACTGGCTGCCGCCGAGAAGCTGCAACTGCAGCGGGATGGGGAACAGCGTCTCAGCCAGCAGTTTGAAAACCTCGCCAATCGTATTTTCGAGCAGAACTCGGGTAACTTTCGCGACCTGAACCAGAACAGTCTGGATCTGCTGCTGACACCGCTGAAAGAGCAGCTGGAAGGCTTCCGTCGCCAGGTGGGAGAAACCCACGCTCAGGAGACGGCCCAGCGCCACAGCCTCAAGTTCGAACTGGAGCGTCTGGCCGAGCTCAACGCCCGCATGACCGAAGAGGCGGCAGCCCTGACCCGCGCCCTCAAGGGGGACAGCAAGCAGCAGGGTAACTGGGGGGAGGTGGTGCTGGCCCGCATCCTCAGTGAATGCGGTCTGCGTGAGGGCCACGAGTACCACACCCAGGTCAATATCGAGCTGGACAAGGGCAAGCGCTATCAGCCCGACGTGATCGTCCATCTGCCGCAAGAGAAAGACATCATCATAGACGCCAAGGTGTCGCTGACCGCCTACGAGCGCTGGTACAACGCCGATGACGCGCTGGAAAAAGCGGTAGCGCTCAAGGAGCACGTCGCCTCGGTGCGCAACCATATCCGCGAGCTGGGCCGCAAGGATTACCAGCAGCTGCCCGGGGTGCGTACCCTCGACTACGTGTTGATGTTTGTGGCGGTGGAGCCCGCCTTCCTTACCGCACTGGAGGCGGACCCTTCCCTGGTACGCTACGGCCTCGACAACAACATCTTGCTGGTAAGTCCCACCAACCTGATGGTGGCGCTGCGGACCATAGAGAACCTGTGGCGCTACGAGCGGCAGAACCAGAATGCCCGCCAGATTGCCGAGCGTGCCGGGCGCCTCTACGAGAAGCTGCGGCTGTTTGTGGAAGAGATGCAGCAGATGGGGGGCAGCCTTCACAAGGCGCAGGAGAGCTATGACAAGGCGATGGGGCGGCTGGTCAACGGCCGTGGCAACCTGATCGCCCAGGTCGAGCGTTTCCGCGAGCTGGGGGTGGAGGTAGCCAAGCCCCTGCCAGAGACGCTGGTCAATCGCGCGCTGGAACGGGAAGACCCGGCCGAATAGCACCGAGTCTTGTCAGCATCATGAGATGGAGAAGGGCAGCCGCAGGGCTGCCCTTCTGTTTTCTGTGTTCTCGCTATCCTGGCAGGAATTACTGCTTCCAGAACGAGGGGAAGAAGATCACGGCCACGGTCAGGATCTCGAGGCGCCCCAGCAGCATGCCGAACGACAATATCCACTTGGCAGAGTCCGGCAGGGTGGCGAAGTTGGTGCTGGGTCCTATGACGGGGCCCATGCCGGGGCCCACGTTTGCAACCGCAGTGATGGAACCCGAGATGGCGGTCAGGGGGTCCAGGCCGATGGCGGCGAGCAGGGCGGCGATCAGCAATATGATGGCGAAGTAGGCCAGCACGAAGGAGATCATGGATCGAATGATGGCATCGCTGACTGGGCGGCCGTTGTACTTCTGCGGGAAGACAGCGGAGGGATGCATCAGCTGGCGCATCTGCTTTTTGAACAGGGCGAATGCTACCTGCACCCGGAAAATCTTGAGACCGCCGGCAGTGGAGCCGGAACAGGCGCCCAGTGCCAGCAAGATGATGAAGATGATGCTGGTGAGGGGTCCCCAGGTACCGAAGTCGCCGAGGCCATACCCCGTAGTGGTGAGCACGGAGACGATATTGAAGCTGCTGATGCGCAGGGCATCCATAAAGCCGTAGATATCTCTGACCCACAGATAAAATGTGACGACGACTGTGACCCAGACTACCAGCCAGAAGAAGCCCTGCACCTGAGCATCCTTGAGCAAGCTGTTGTCACGGCGACTCAAACTCTGCACATAGAGCAGGAAGGGCAGACCGCCCAGAAACATGAAGAGGGTACCTATCCAGTGCGCCGAATGGGAAAAGTGGGACATGGATTGGTCCGAGGTGGAATACCCCCCGGTACTGAGCGTGGTCATGGCGTGGTTGACCGCCTCGAACAGCGTCATGCCGCTCACCCAGTAGGCGAGGAAGCAACACATGGAGAGCACCAGATAGACCACCACTATGTTGTTGGCCACCGTCTTGGCGCGGGGGGCACTCTTGTCAGACCAATCCGAGCTCTCGGTCTGGAACAATTTCATGCCGCCCACGTTGAGGTAGGGTAGTACCGCCACCGCCATCACGATAAAGCCCACGCCCCCCAGCCACTGCAGGGTAGAACGCCACAGCAGTATGCTGTGTGCCATGCCGTCCAGCCCCGAGAGCACTGTGGATCCCGTGGTGGTGACCCCTGACATTGTCTCGAAATAGGCATCGGCAAAGCCGATGTGGGTGATGAAGACGAAGGGCAATGCCCCGAAGATGCAGGCAACGACCCAGACAGAGGTGGTGAGCAGGAACATCTCACGCACGCCGAGGTGAAACGCCGCCTTGCGGCCGTAGTGGAGGCAGAGCAAAGCAGCACCATGGGTGATCAGCACGGATTTGAGGAACTCGACAAATCCCTCCGAGCCGGTGAACAGGGCAAGCAGGGTGGGCAACCACATAAACAGGGCCAGCTTGGAGAGCACCAGCCCCAGAGTGAAGATGATAGGACGCAGCTTGATCATGCAGGATAACCTGGTCGTTGAGTGACAAGAGACCCGGATACCTCGATTGGGAGGCAGTGCCGGGTCTGGGTTGTGCTGGCTGGATGCATGGCAGATTACAGGAAGAAGGGACTTGGCTGGAACAGCCGTTCCACTTCCGGTATGTACTTCTTGTCCACCAGGAACATCACCACATGGTCATCCTGCTGGATCTGGGTGCGATCGTGGGCGATCAGCACCTCATCACCACGGACAACGGCGCCTATGGTGGTGCCGGGCGGCAGCTTGAGCTCGCCCACCGTCTTGCCCACCACCTTGGAGGTGTTCTCGTCACCGTGGGCTATGGCCTCTATGGCTTCGGCCGCCCCGCGTCGCAGGCTGTAGACGTTGGCAATATCGGCCCGGCGCACGTGGGTCAGCAGGGCCGAAATGGTGGCCTGCTGTGGCGAGATGGCGATGTCGATGGAGCCGCCCTGCACCAGGTCCACGTAGGCGCTGCGCTGGATAAGCACCATTGTCTTCTTGGCACCCATCTTCTTGGCAAGCAGGGCCGACATTATGTTGGCCTCATCCTCGTTGGTGACCGCGATGAAGACATCGATCTGATCGATGTGCTCCTCGGCCAGCAACTCCTGATCCGCTGCATCACCACAGAAGACGATGGTGTTCTCCAACTGTTCCGAGAGTTGCTCGGCCCGCTTCTGGTTGCGCTCTATGAGCTTGACGCTGTAGCGCTTCTCCAGCTGACGGGCGAGACCGGCCCCTATGTTGCCACCCCCGACTATCATGATGCGGCGATAAGGGCTCTCGAGCCGCTGGAGCTCCGACATGACGGCCCGAATATGACCGGCGGCAGCGACGAAGAACACTTCGTCATCCGCTTCTATGATGGTGGTGCCTTGCGGACGGATGGAGCGGCCCTGGCGGAAGATGGCCGCTACCCGGGTCTCTATGTTGGGCATGTGATCCCGCAGAGTGGAGAGAGCATTGCCCACCAGGGGGCCACCATAGTAGGCCTTGACTGCCACCAGACCCACCTTGCCACCGGCAAAGTCCACAACTTGCAAGGCGCCGGGATATTCGATCAGTCGGCGAACATAGTCGGTGACCAGCTGTTCTGGCGCTATCAGGTGATCCACCGGCACGGATTCCGGTAAAAACAGCCGGTCCCGCTCGGTCAGATAAGCCGGGGAGCGAATGCGCGCCACTTTGTTCGGGGTATTGAACAGGGAGTAGGCCACCTGGCAGGCGATCATGTTGGTTTCGTCGCTGTTGGTGACCGCCACCAGCATGTCCGCATCCTGTGCACCCGCCTCGCGCAGTACCCTGGGGTGGGCGCCGTGACCATTCACCACCCGCAGGTCGAACTTGTCCTGCAGCTCCCGCAGACGGTCGCTGTCGGTATCGACTATGGTGATGTCGTTGTTCTCTCCGGCCAGGTTCTCGGCCAGGGTGCCACCGACCTGACCTGCGCCCAGAATGATGATCTTCATAGGGACCCCTCATGGGACGAGGATGGGTTGTTACCGCTGACAATATGGCAGGGATCAGTCATCAACATGGTGATCTTCATAGGGAAAACGTGCTCGATGTTGCGCAGTAATGGGGGCTGTCAGCCAGCACCCCTCATGATCATGGTCACTGCTCTGCCTATCGCTTGATCAGCTTGGCGTAGTAGAAGCCATCCATCTCGGCTTCGCCTGGCAGGAACTGGCGGCCCGGGCAATCTGGTGTGTCCTGCGCGTGCAGCGGCACCAGGGTTGCATCTGGCGTAGCGGCCAGGAAGGCGCGGATCTGTTCGCGGTTCTCTTCCGGCAGCACTGAGCAGGTAGCGTAGAGCAGAGTACCGCCGCTTTTCAGTTTCGACCAGAGGGCGATCAGAATACGGCGCTGCAACTCGGCCAGCTCGCGGATGTCCTGATCCCGGCGCAACCACTTGATGTCGGGGTGACGACGGATGACACCGGTGGCGGAGCAGGGGGCGTCCAGCAGGATGCGATCGAACTGGCCTTGTGGCCACCACAGCTCAGGGGTGCTGGCATCACCATGGATCACCCGGGCCTGGAGGCCGATACGATCCAGGTTCTCCTGCACACGCTTGAGGCGGTTCTCGTCGGCATCCACGGCCACTACGCCAGCCAGTGCGGGTTGATGCTCAAGCAGGTGGGCCGTCTTGCCACCGGGAGCGGCACAGGCATCCAGCACCCACTCACCCGGCTGCGGATCGAGCAGTCGGGCGGCCTGTTGGGCAGCACCGTCTTGCACCGAGCAGTCACCTGTCTCGAAACCGGGCAGCTTGGTCACGTCGCAGGGACGTTCCAGCAGAATGCAATCTTCGCCCTCCTGACCGGCAACCGCATTGATGCCAACTTCGGCCATGCGAGCCAGCATCTGCTCGCGGCCCTGACGCTGGCTATTGTTGCGGATCCACATGGGGGGGCGCTGATTGTTGGCCTCCATGATGAATTCCCAATCTTCGGGATAGGCCTGACGCAGGCGCTTGGTTAGCCACTCCGGGTGACCGAGGCGAATACTGGGGACTCGGTCGATGCGCAGCAATATGACTTCGGCGCTGCGCTGGAAGTTGCGCAGCACACCGTTGATGAGGCCGCGCAAGGAGGTACCCTTGAGCAGCTTGACGGCGTTGACTGTCTCGGCCACAGCGGCGTGAGCCGGAATGCGGGTATAGATGAGCTGATAGAGACCGACCAGGATCAGATAGTGGAAGATGCGGCTCTTGTTCTTGAGCGGCTTGTCCATCATCTCGCCCACCGCCGCGTCGAGGCGGGGCAGCCAGCGCAGGGTGCCATAGCAGAGTTCTTGCAGGAGGGCGCGATCGCGGGGCGCAACCTTCTCCTGGGCAGCAGGCAGAACAGCGGAGAGGGATTGACCCTGATCCAGCACCTGTTGAATAACGAGAGCGGCCTGTGCACGTGTTTTCATAGTGTTACCTTAGATGCGCAAGTCGGGGCCTGGGCCCCGCTTGTTTCAATTCAATTGCGTGCCGGGTTCAAACCAGTCGCGGCGAGAGTTGAGCAGATCCGAAACGGACATGGCCTTCTTGCCGGGTGGTTGCAGGGTCAGCAGGCGCAGGACACCCAGGCCGGTAGCGATATCGATCCCCTGCTTGTCGGCCTTGAGCAGGGTGCCGGTAGGTTGGCCATGGTCGCTGTTGATGACCTCGGCCTGCCACACCTTGATAGTCTGTCCCGCCACCTCAAACCAGCTGATGGGCCAGGGATTGAAGGCGCGGATGCAGCGCTCTATGGCGACGGCTTCCATCGACCAGTCGATGCGGGCCTCCTCTTTGGAGAGCTTCTCGGCATAGTTGGCCAGCGCATCGTCTTGCGCCTCGGCTGCGGTTTCACCGGCGGCCATGGCATTGAGAGTCTCGACCAGTGCCTGCGGGCCCAGCTCGGCCAGCTTGTCATACAGGCTGGTGGAGGTTTCGTCGGCGGCGATGGGGCAGGTCACTTTTCTGATCATGGCGCCAGTATCCAGCCCTACATCCATCTGCATTATGGTCACGCCGGTTTCGGTATCACCCGCCCAGATGGAGCGCTGGATCGGGGCTGCACCGCGCCAGCGCGGCAGCAAAGATCCATGCACGTTTATACAGCCCAGACGCGGGGTATCGAGCACCACCTTGGGCAGGATCAAGCCGTAGGCCACTACCACCATCAAGTCGGCGCCCAGAGACGCCAGCTCGGCTTGCGCCTCTTCCTTGCGCAGGGAAGCTGGTTGGTAAACCGGCAGATTGTGGGTCAGAGCCAGCTCCTTGACCGGGCTGGCGGTGAGCTTCTGACCACGGCCAGCAGGCTTGTCCGGCTGGGTATAAACGGCAACGACCTCGTGGTCGGAAGACAACAACGCCGCCAAGTGACGGGCGGCGAAGTCGGGCGTACCGGCAAAAATCAGTTTCAGCTTATTCAATGGGGCAGATCCTCAGAGGGCTTTGCGATCTTCACGGGCCATCTTTTCCAGCTTTTGGCGAATGCGCTGGCGCTTGAGCGGGGACAAGTAATCCACAAACAGCTTGCCGATCAGATGATCCATCTCATGCTGTATGCAGATAGCGAGCAGATCGTCCGCTTCCAGCTCGAACGGCTGGCCGTTGCGATCCAGCGCACGTACCTTGACCCACTCGGCGCGTGGCACCAGAGCTCTGTGGTCGGGCACCGAGAGGCAGCCCTCTTCGATGCCTGTGCTGCCCGCTTGCTCGAGGATCTCGGGGTTGATCAATACCAGAGGATCTTCACGGTTCTCGGAGACATCGATCACTATGATGCGCTGATGAATGTCGACCTGAGTGGCGGCCAGGCCTATGCCTTCCTCCGCGTACATGGTTTCGAACATATCATCTACAATGTGTTGTAACTCGGGTGTAAAGGTCTCGACAGGGGCTGCAACTGTGCGCAGACGTTCATCGGGAAAACGCAATACATCTAGAATGGCCATAGTTTTTTCTTTAGTTTCGTATAAATGCAGTCAATATTGGCGTAATTCTAGTCATTTACGCCGACAAAAAACAGCAACACTTTGCGCGCAGAAGTAACAGGGAGTGTTATGTATCTGAAGCAAACCATCCTCGCTTGCCTGCTGGCCACTCTGAGCCAGGCTGCCATGGCCGACCAGTTGACACTGAAAGCGGGTTATCCCGAGCGCTATGTCGTGCAAAGGGGTGACACCCTCTGGGATATTTCAGGCCGATATCTGGCACAACCCTGGCTCTGGCCCCGTCTCTGGAACATCAATCCCCAGATTGCCAACCCGCACTGGATCTATCCCGGTGACGTGCTGCATCTGAGCTGGGTCAATGGCGAGCCTCGCCTCGGCAAAGCGATGCAGGGGGGCAAGCCAGTGGTTCACCTTTCTCCCAAGAGCCGTTACGAGAACAAGGCCAATCCGATCCCGACATTGCCGCTCAGCGAGATAGGTCCCTTCCTGCGTACCGACCATATCCTGGCCGATAGCCAGCAGGCGAAACAGCTGCCTTATGTGCTCGGCAACGATGAGGCGCATATCGGCATGCTGGAGGGAGACACACTGTATGTGCAGGGATCGCTGACCCCGGGTCAGGACTACGGCATCTACCACCCGGGGAGCTTGTACAAGGACAAGGAGACAGGTGAGTTGCTGGGGCAGGAAGCGGTGTTTGTCGGCACGGCCAGAGCCGAGGAGCGGCTGGCGGATGATCGTACCCGAGTCACGCTCAGCCACAGCCAGCGGGAGGTATATCAGGGAGACAAGGTGATGCCCTTCCCGCCGCAAGAGAGTCTCTTTGCCGTATTCACTCCTAAAGCCGCGCCCGTTATTTCGCCGGGTTACATCATAGATCTGCCGAGCAAGGCTCGTGGTGGCGGCAAGTTTGACGTTGTGCTCATCAATAAGGGGCTGCGCGATCAGGTTTCCCCCGGGGATGTGCTGGAGGTGCGGCGACCTGGCGCCCAGTTGGTGAGCAAGAACGGCAAGGTCTCTTACAAAGAGTACTCTTCCGTCTATGACAAGGCGTTCTATTCTGCCGGCAAGCCTTCCCTGCCGTCGGAGGCGGTGGCGCGCGTCATGCTGTTCAAGGTGTACGACAAGCTGAGCTACGGCCTCATCATGCAGAGCCAGGGCATGGTCAGCTCCGGCTATCAGGTCAGTAACTTCTAACGTGCCATTTCCATCCTGGCGGCTTTCACTGTGGCTGATGCTGGATGCCGTTACTGGTATAGGCCCGGTCACTGCCTCCCGCCTACTTGCCTCCTTCGATGGTGACATAAAAGCCCTGTTTGAGTGCGATGATGGCAGTTTGCGGGCGCTGGGTCTGCACTCGTCCCAGATACGGCAGCTCAGATGGCCGCTGCCGGTGGTAGAGCTGGGGCTGAACTGGGCTGCCATGCCCGGCAATCACCTGATTTGTCCCGATGATCCCGCCTATCCCGACCTGCTGAAAGAGATCCCTGCCGCCCCCTTGCTGCTCTATTGTCGCGGAAATGTCGCAGCCTTGTCGTTGCCGCAATTGGCTATGGTAGGGACGCGGCATCCCACTTATGCCGGCAAGGACAATGCCGCGCGTTTGTGTAGCGAGCTGGTAGGGTGTGGACTGGCGATTACCTCGGGGCTGGCGCTCGGCATAGATGGTGTCTGCCATCAGCAGGCGCTGGCGGCGGGCGGTATCACGCTTGCGGTGTTGGGCTCCGGCCTGGATTGTCTCTATCCCAAGCGTCATCAGGGGCTGGCTGGCCAGATCCTGGAGAGCGGCGGCTTGCTCATCTCAGAGTTGGCGCCGGACAAGGGGCCGCTGGCCGAACATTTTCCCCGTCGCAACCGCATCATCAGTGGCCTGTCGCTGGGTACCCTGGTGGTGGAGGCTGCCGAGCAGAGCGGGTCACTCATCACGGCGCGTTACGCACTGGAACAGGGGCGCGAAGTGTTTGCCGTGCCGGGAGCGCCACAAAATGGGCAGGCGCTGGGTTGCAATAAATTAATCCAGCAGGGGGCCAAACTTGTGTTGAGTGCGGCCGATATAGTGGAAGAGCTTCCCGGATTGGTCAGTCTGGTGCGCAAAGAGGCTGGATTGCTTGAGCAAGAGCATAATAGCGAATTGCCTTATGCCGATTTGTTGGATAACGTAGATTATGAGACCACGAGCGTGGATACCGTCGCCGAACGGTCCCAGCTTCCTGTCGAAGTGGTATTGGGCAGGTTGGTAGAGCTGGAACTGGCAGGCGCAGTGATAGCGGTAGCCGGTGGATACGTCAGAGCGAGGAGGGCGAATCATGTTTGATGTACTGATGTACCTTTTCGAGACCTACATCCACAGCGATGCAGATGTGATGGTCGAACAAAATGAACTCACCGACGAACTGAGCCGGGCCGGTTTCGACAAGGACGAGATCGAGAAGGCGCTCAACTGGCTGGAAAGGCTGGCCAATCTGCATGATAGCGAGCGGGAGGTGTATGTCGCCGCCAGCGCGCAAGGCTCGATGCGTATCTATGCCCCGCAGGAGCTGGCCCGCCTTGGTACCGAGTGCCGCGGTTTCCTGCTCTTTCTGGAACAAGCCCAGGTGCTGAATGCCGAAACCCGCGAAATCTGTATCGAGCGACTGCTCGAGCTGGATAAACCGGATATCGAGCTGGATGACCTGAAGTGGGTTGTCATGATGGTGCTGTTCAATGTGCCGGGCAGTGAAAATGCCTACCAGCAGATGGAAGAGCTGGTGTTTGATGAGTCCGACGGCGTCATTCACTGACAGTCTGGTGTCGCGCTGGTAGAATTCAGGCCATCTGAATTTCAAGGCGCGGCACATGTCAAAAATCGATCATCATCTCTTTTCCGCTCACGAGCATGGGTTCGAGCGAGAGCCGTGCCCGCAGTGTGGTGCCGAGCTGGTGATCCGCCAGGGCAAGCATGGCCCTTTTCTTGGCTGCTCCGCCTACCCCTCCTGTGATTACATCCGTTCTCTGACACCGTCCGGTCGTGACATCGAGAAAGTGCTTGAGGGGTCAGCTTGCCCGGATTGTGGCCAGCCGTTGGCAATCAAGAAGGGTCGTTACGGTTTGTTTGTGGGGTGTACCCAGTATCCGGCCTGTCAGCATATCGAGTCCCTGCAGGAGAGCGATGATACCCAGATCCTCTGCCCCGAGTGTGGCAAGGGTCATCTGGTGAGCCGCACCTCCCGTTACGGCAAGCAGTTTTACTCCTGTGATGGGTATCCCCATTGTAAATATGTGGTGAATGACAAGCCGATCCCTATGCCTTGTCCCGAATGTGGCTGGGGCATCATGGTGGAGAAAAAAGTGAGGGGAAATCTGAAGTGGATCTGTCCGCAAAAGAAATGCGGCCATCAAAGTGAGCAGGTATAATCCCGCCGCCGTAACCAAATTGAAACGTTTTCGGCGCACTTCAACCCCCCACTTGGAGTAAGGAAATTCCCACCATGAATAAACCTTTTGTTGCCGTATTGATGGGCTCTGACTCTGATTTTCCCGTGATGCAATCCACCCTTGAGATCCTCAAGTCGTTTGATATCGCAGTGGAAGTGAAAGTAACCTCTGCGCACCGTACTCCGGCTGCGACCCATCAGTATGTGACCGATGCCGAGTCCCGTGGTTGCAAGGTCTTTATCTGTGCTGCCGGTTTGGCGGCTCACCTGGCGGGTGCCGTTGCCGGCATCACCACCCGTCCCGTGATCGGGGTGCCCATCGACGGTGGTCCGCTCAAGGGGCTGGATGCACTGCTCTCCACCGTGCAGATGCCGGGTGGCGTGCCAGTGGCAACCGTAGCGATCGGCAAGGCCGGTGCCAAGAACGCAGGTTACCTAGCAGCCCAGATGCTGGCGGTGGCTGATGATGAACTGGCAGCCAAAGTACGTGCCGAACGCCAGAAGAATGCCGAAGAGGTGATGGCCAAGGATGCCGCCCTGCAGGCCCAACTCAAGTAAGTGATGAGGTGACAGCCCGCTGTATATGGTGCGGTTGTCGCCTTGCAGGCTTAACTCAACCAAGTAATGAGGTGGCAGCCAGGCTGCCGCATTTTTCCTATGTCTACTGAATTTGAACAAGCGGTTGCCGCCCTTCACGGCAAAGGGGTGATCGCGTATGCAACCGAGGCCGTGTTTGGTCTGGGTTGTGATCCCGACTCCGAAGTGGCGGTGCAGCGATTGTTGGCCATCAAACAGCGTCCGGTAGAGAAGGGGTTGATCCTGATTGCTGCCGACGTGGCGCAATTGCAGGATTACATCGATCTGAGCCAACTTAGCGGTGAACAACTGGCTCGGGTTGAAGCCAGTTGGCCCGGTCCTTTTACCTGGATCATGCCCGCTCGCGCCACGACACCCACCTGGCTAACCGGCCAGTTTGATACGCTGGCTGTGCGAGTCACCGCACACCCACAGGTGCAGGCCTTGTGCCGCGCCTTCGGCAAGCCCCTGGTTTCTACCAGCGCCAACCTGACCGGTGAAGAGCCCGCCCGTCGGGTCGCCGATATCGGTGAGCTGCTGGCAAGCAAGCTTGCCTATATCCTGCCCGGTGAAGTGGGTGGGCAAGCTAACCCATCCGAGATCAAGGACGCCCGTACCGGCGCCGTCATTCGTCCCTCCTGAGCGGACAGACTCTTTTTTGCAGTAATGCCGATGGGCGTGGAGCTCATGGCGTGACATCACAATAAAATGGACAGGGCGTTCAAGATCCTGCCTGACTGGAGACAAGATGAGCAAACCGGATGTGGCCCAGGTCAAGGCCTTCCTGTTGCAGTTGCAGGACGAGATCTGCCGAAGCCTGGAGCAGGCCGACGGCGTTGGGCGCTTTGTTGAGGATGCCTGGGCCCGTGAGGGCGGTGGCGGTGGTCGAACCCGCGTAATGCGCCACGGCGACATGATTGAGCAGGGTGGGGTCAACTTTTCCCATGTCTATGGTGATGCCATGCCAGCCTCGGCGACGGCTCATAGGCCCGAGCTGGCCGGTCGCAAGTTTGAGGCCATGGGGGTGTCGCTGGTGATCCATCCTCACAATCCCTATGTGCCGACCAGCCATGCCAATGTCCGTTTTTTCATTGCCGAGAAAGAGGGCGAGGAGCCTATCTGGTGGTTTGGTGGTGGTTTCGATTTGACGCCGTTTTATCCCTTTGCCGAGGATGTGCAGCACTGGCATCGAGTGTCACGCGATCTCTGCCAACCCTTTGGCGAAGATATTTACCCCGAGTTCAAATCCTGGTGCGATCGCTACTTCTTCCTCAAGCATCGCAACGAGACGCGGGGGGTGGGTGGCCTCTTCTTCGACGACCTGAATCGTTGGCCCTTTGCTGACTGCTTCGCCTTTATGCAGGCGGTAGGCCGGGGTTATCTCGATGCCTATCTGCCGATCATCGAGCGACGCAAGGCGCAGCCCTATGGCGAGCGGGAGCGGGAGTTCCAGCTCTATCGCCGCGGTCGTTATGTCGAGTTCAATCTGGTGTACGACCGGGGCACCCTGTTCGGGTTGCAGACCGGTGGACGTACCGAGTCGATTCTGATGTCGATGCCGCCACTGGCACGTTGGGAGTATGACTGGCAGCCGGAAGCGGGCAGCCCGGAGGCCTTGCTCTACACAGACTACCTCACGCCGCGAGAGTGGCTGTGACCCGAGGGGCCATGACGGCCCCTTTTTATTGACCGATATTCGGCTTGTTCCCGAGTGCGAAAACCCGTTAAATCGGAATATTGCCTTCTGATGGAACTCTTTGATGGATCGTTATCTGGTTTTTGGCCACCCGGTGCGCCACAGCAAGTCCCCCTTCATTCATACCCTGTTTGCCAGACAAACTCAGCAAGAGCTGGAGTATGGTCTGGCTGAACCTGCCGTCGACGAGTTTGCTACGACCCTGCTAGCCTTCTTTGCCCAAGGGGGCAAGGGGTGCAATGTCACAGTGCCGTTCAAGGAGCAGGCGTTTGCGTTGGTTGACAGCTTGAGCCCCCGAGCCAAACGGGCGGGCGCCGTCAACACAATCAAGCTGACCGATGACGGCGTACTGCTGGGAGACAATACCGATGGTGCTGGTCTGGTGGCGGACCTGAAGTCTCATGGTGTGACTCTGGCCGGAAGCCGGATCTTGCTGCTGGGGGCCGGGGGAGCCGCCCGTGGTGCTTTGGCTCCGCTGCTGGCCGAGCATCCGACAGAACTGGTGATTGCCAACCGAACGCACGCAAAAGCGCAGCAACTGGCGGCCGAGTTTCATGATCTGGGGGTGGTGACGGCTCTGACCTACGAGCAACTGGGGGGGGCGTTTGATCTCATCATCAACTCCACCTCCGCCAGCCTGCAAGGGGAGCTGCCGCCCCTCTCCCCTGCACTGATCCACGCGGATATTGCCATCTACGACATGATGTATGGATCCATGGATACCCCTTTCATCAGCTGGGCCAAACAGTACGGTGCCCGTCAGGCCATGGATGGGCTGGGTATGCTGGTTGAACAGGCGGCTGAAGCATTCACCGTGTGGCGAGGAATCCGCCCAGGAACTAAACAGGTATTGAGAGAGCTGAAACGAAATCTGGGGACTCTATGAATCAAGGCATCCTGTTTCCCGAACTGGCTGCCTGGCAGCCGGATGAACAGAGGATACATTTTCCAGCCCAGCAGATGGGGGCATTGATCAATTGCTACATCAGTCGTCGGCGCCTGGAAAAAATGACCGGACTCTCCCTCGTCAAGGAGGAGGACATACTGCGTGCTTTCGAGAGCGTTCGTTTTGACATTGAAGATATTGCTGAGAAACTCATTGAAGAACAAGAGTTTGCAGAGGATGGATCCATCTACCTCTGAGTGTTCCAAGTTTTTTCTCAAAGCGGCGGAACTTGTGAGAAATACCGCTGACTAACTAGATAGTTGAGGAAGTGCTAGCTAGTCACCTTTATAACTCCCCGGTATTCGTACTGGGGATTTTTTTATCTGCATGAAAAGTAAGTGGTTTTTACCAATTCTTCTTTCGTGAAACTTAATTACATAAATTACTTTCACTTTTTGCTGCTTTGCTATACAGTTAGCGACGTAGGGTACAGAGGTAAGATGTTCTATCTTTCAGACCTTTTATTTCACGTAATTGAATGTGGCTGAATAGCTGCCCCGATGAGTATTCGTCGGGGTGTTTTTTTATGCACCAAATTTAGAGTAAATGCTTTAGTTTTGGCAAGTATTTGCTAGAATGAAAGGGCTTCTTGAGGAAAACCAGTCGTCTTTGTTCTCAAGATTTAGCTTCTTCCCAATTTTTGAACTGATTGTTTCAGGCCGGTACTGCACCAGTGGTACTGGCTTCATTTTTATCCCTTCCATACCTCGAAGTGTAATTAAATTTCATTTTGGTACTTCTTGCGTGATGTGCTTGCCGTTTGATAGCAAAAATATGAAACCGTTATCATGTGGATGTGAAGTTAATTATTAATTGAAATTAACCTCACATCCTATTGATTAATAATGTTTTTACTTGGATTGCTAGAAGGACATATCGGTGGGGATTGAGCGTTGGCAGGAAGCAGTTGAACTGAAAGTCTTTCAATCAGCGGAGGGTCAGCTCCGCTAATTGCAAGAGAGAAGCAGCAGGAAGATGGAGGAATGTATTATTCCTCAACCTGCTCTTGCTCATCGTTATCGGCAATTTCATCAGCACCCGCCAAGTACCAGCCAGACAGAGTCTGGGCCAATTTTTCCACCCCTATGTTGTTAAGGGAGGAGAAGGCTTCCACCTGGATCTGTGGGCCCAGGTCGGCAATGGCCTGACGTACCTTGATGACCTGATTGTTGCGGGGACCAGGGCTCAGCTTGTCAGCCTTGGTCAGCAGCAGCATGACCGGCAATTCACGGTGTGAGCTCCACTCCAGCATGTTCATGTCGGTATCTTTGAGCGGGTGGCGGATGTCCATCAGGATCACCAGGCCTTTCAATGACTCGCGGCGCTGCAGGTACTCTGCCAGTGACTTTTGCCACTTGAGCTTCATTTCCAGCGGAACTTGCGCATAACCATAGCCCGGCAAATCGACCAGACGCTTGCCCGGCTCCAGTTCAAACAGGTTGATCAACTGGGTGCGACCCGGTGTTTTACTGGTGCGAGCCAGGTTCTTGTGTTTCGTTAAGGTGTTCAATGCAGATGACTTACCGGCATTGGAACGGCCGGCAAACGCAATCTCGACACCCCCATCATTTGGCAGGTGGCGGATGTCGGGTGCGCTGGTCACAAAATGCACCTTATTGAAATTCAGAGTTTGTGTATCCAACGTAAATTCCCCATAGAGATAGAGGGTTATAGAGTTACTTTTTTGTGAAATCGTGTAAAATGACGTCGCTTAAACGCGTTTATTTTAACATGCCTTCAGCGGCATGGGATCTGGAAGCCTAATAACGAGAAGTTGGAACGCCATGAAGAACCTAGTCATTACTCTTGCTCTGATGGTTGGCGTAACGGGGATGGCACAAGCCAAGGGCGATGCCGCTGCGGGACAATCCAAGGCTGCCGTGTGTGCGGCTTGTCATGGACCGGACGGAAACAGCCTTGTTGATATGTATCCCAAGATTGCTGGTCAGCACGCATCATATATCAAAAAGCAATTAGTTGAACTGAAGGCTGCAGCTTCTGGCCAAATTGGTCGAGTCGCACCTATCATGGGGCCTATGGCTCTCCCCTTGTCTGAACAGGACATGGAAGACCTTGCTGCCTACTTCTCCAGCCAGAAGGTAACACCGATAGCGGTGCCTGATGATGCTGTAGCAGCGGGTAAAGCGCTCTATATGGGTGGAGACATGAGCCGTGGTCTGGCTGCCTGCACTGCCTGTCATGGTCCGCGTGGATCAGGTATAGAACAGGCTAAATATCCAAGTCTGTCCGGCCAACATCCTGCGTATATCAAGGCTCAGCTCACCGCCTTTCGTGCGGCTGCCCGTGATAATGATCCGAATGGCATGATGCAGGATGTTGCCAAGAAGCTGACTGATCAGGACATCGAAGCGCTTTCCAAATATGTGGCCGGTTTGCACTGATCATGTCTGATGATGTACCCCATTGATATGAACGAGGAGCCACTGGCTCCTCGTTTCTTTTTGACCTTTAACTCCATTTGGCCAGTTTTTCTCGCATTGCTGTAAGAGATTCCCCATTCATCGGCCTGGTCAAGGCTTAAACATTTTTAAAATTATTTTTAATAATTCATTAATTTCAATATGTTAAATAAGAGTGATAGGTTTATCTCCGTTTGAAAACGTTATCGGTGGATTGAGCCGCTTTATTAAGTTGATACAGTGGATATATGGAGCGGCCCACAGGGCCATTCACGACCGGGATGTTGTGAAGACAGGATGTCGATTTGGCGGGATGCCACAGAACCACGCAAATGACAGGCAAAGGATTGAAATACCAGGATGGTGACTGCTCAGGAAGAGCCGGGCTGCGGGATGCAACCACCCCAGAGTGATGACCGGATGTCGTCCCCATGGGTCAAAGCAAGCACACGCACATTCAGGATCGACCAATTAAGGTCAGGATGACCACATACAAAGATATGATGCGCAGAGGTATCACCACGGACAGGGTGATTTGCAGCCAGGGATGGGACTCGCATAAACATATCAAGGCAGCTTCGGCTGCCTTTTTTCTTTTGGGTCATTAACCCGATTAGCCATTCTGTGTCAAAATACCAGCAACATGCCCAGAGGATACCGATCCTGCGGTGTTCAGAGGCCAGCAATGGCCGGATTGGTGCGGGATCCCACTCTTGTTTCTAATCCACTGTTCCCGTGTCTGTATCTTCCCCGGATGATTCTCATCCCGGGTGCGGGCTTCAATCCAGTTATTTGTCGGAGTCAGTCATTCATGTCGGCTAAACAACCCAATCGCAAGCCAACCGGTAAGCGCAAAGAATCAGATGCCAGTGCCCTGGACGGCCGTGAGCGCAAACGCGCTGCCAAGCGTAAGGGCTTGAAGGCGGGTTCCCGCCAGCAGGCAGAGCAATCCAGCAAGAACAACAATGGCAAGCAGGCCAAGGATCCACGTATCGGTTCCCGCAAGCCGGTCGCCTTGATCGTAGACGAGAAAGGTGCAAAGCCAGTTGCGCCCAAGCCTGCGAAAGAGAAGAAGCTGGTGATGACGCCGGAGCAGGAGCTGGCTGCCATCGAGAATGATGATCGCCTGAATGACCTGCTGGATCGCCTCGATGCTGGCGAGACCCTGGAAGCGACCGAGCAGGCCTGGGTTGACCAGCGTGTCGATCGTTATCAGGAATTGATGGATGAGCTTGGCATCATAGACAACGATGATGACGAAGAAGACGACGGCTCATTCGACGATGCCAGTTATGAGGCGCCGACCCAGCCCGCCTCCGAAGAGGAGCTGTGGGATCGTTTCACTCAGGTCGACTATCAGCCTGAGCCCAAGCCAGAGCCGAAGAAAAAGTGATGAGTGGATGGATGCTGGCCGCCTCGTTGGGCGGCCTGATTTTGCTGGGACTGGCGGTGTATGCCGGTACCCTGCTGGCTCGTCTCAAGCGCCAGCGCGATATGCAGCAGCAGGCCATAGCTGCGCGCAATGAACGCATTCTCGACAGCGTACGGGTGATCGCCCATGCGGTGCGGGATGGTCAGTGCGACTATTCCGAAGGTGCCATTCGGCTGACCAATTTGCTGGATGCCTTGCAGATCAAGGAAGGGCGCGTTTTTGCCAGCGAATTTCCGGGTCTGTACAGTCTCTATGAGAAGGTGAAAGAGATGCCGACTCATGAGGCGAGACGTGCCCTCAAGCGCAATGAAGTAATGAAGATGGATCTCGAACGCAGTGGCTATGAGGCCGAGCTGGAGGCACAGATCCTCAAGGATGTGGCCCAACTGAAGGATTTTCAGTTAAGCCGCTGAGCCCTGGATAACAAAAAAGAGGAAGCAAGCGTGCAAGCAGAACAGATTGTGTGGGATCAGGCCCTGATCGAAAAATATAACTACAGCGGCCCGCGCTACACCTCCTATCCCACCGCGCTGGAGTTCAACGAAAGCTTCGGCTATCCGGACCTGGTCCGCGCCGCAGGCCAGTACCCGGCGCGCAACCTGTCGCTTTACGTACACATCCCCTTCTGTCACAAGCTCTGCTATTACTGCGGCTGCAACAAGGTGATCACACGTCACCAGCACAAGGCCGATCAATACCTCGACTACCTCGAACAGGAGATCAAGGCGCAGGCGCCCCTGTTCAAGCATCGGCTGGTGACCCAGCTGCATTGGGGTGGTGGTACGCCTACCTATCTGAACGAAGCCCAGACCCGTCGCCTGATGGCCATGTTGCGCGAGCACTTCCAGTTCGCGGAGGAAGGGGAGATCAGCATAGAGGTGGACCCGCGTGAAATCGAACTCACCATGCTGGATGTGCTGCGAGAGGTGGGGTTCAACCGCATCAGTCTCGGTGTACAGGACTTCAACAAGGCAGTCCAGGTTGCGGTCAACCGCGAGCAGGATAACGACTTCATTCGCGCCATGCTGGAGCGCGCCCGCGCACTGGGTTTTCGCTCAACCAATCTCGATCTTATTTACGGCCTGCCGCACCAGAACAGGGAGAGCTTCCACCACACCCTGGAGGAAGTGCTCAAGACGGATCCGGCCCGCCTCTCCATATTCAACTACGCTCATCTGCCGAGCCGCTTTGCCGCCCAGCACAAGCTGAAAGAGGAAGACATGCCGGCCCCCAGGGAGAAGCTGGCCATGTTGCAAGACACCATCGCCTTCCTCACCGGTCAGGGCTACCAGTTCATCGGCATGGATCACTTCGCCAAACCTGATGACGAGCTGGCGGTGGCGCAGCGTGAAGGCAAGTTGCACCGCAACTTCCAGGGCTACACCACCCAGGGAGATTGTGATCTGCTTGGATTGGGGGTCTCCTCCATCAGCATGATTGGCGATGCCTATTCCCAGAACCAAAAAGAGCTCAAAGCTTACTACGCCCAGGTTGAAGAGCTGGGGCATGCCCAGTGGAAGGGGTGCTCCCTCAATCAGGACGACTTGATCCGCCGCGAGGTGATCAAACGTCTCATCTGCGATTTCAGCCTGAACTTCGCCGCCGTCGAGCAGGCTTATGGTCTGGTCTTCAAGGCGTATTTTGCCGATGATCTCAAGCTGTTGCAGACCTTTATCGACGACGGTCTGGTGCGCATGACCGACGATGGGCTGGAAGTGGTCTCCACCGGTCAGCTGCTCATTCGCAATATCTGCATGTGTTTCGATGTCTACCTGCGCAACAAGGCGCGCCAGCAGCAGTTCTCCCGGGTGATCTGAACAGGCAGCCCTGCACTGAAGATAAAAAAACCGCCTTTCGGCGGTTTTTTTATGGGGTAAGCAAACGGTTCAAGGTTTAGCGGCGGGCGGCGCGGGCGCTCAGCTCGGCTTTCTCGCCATCGCTCAGGAAGGCGAGGGTCAAACCGTTTTGCTGGGCGGTGCGGATCTCGCTGGCGGTCATGCCGGCGGCCGGGGCAGCCACGTCATATTCGTGGGGCAGGTCTATCCCTTCGACCGCAGGATCGTCGGTGTTGAGACAGGCCAGCACACCGGCAGCCAGGAACTGGCGGATTGGGTGCTCGGTCAGGTTCGCGACCGTGGTGGTCTGTATGTTGGAGGTGAGGCAGGATTCGATGCCGATGCGGTGCTCCGCCAGATAGGCCATCAGGGCAGGATCCGCAATCGCCTTGACGCCGTGGCCGATGCGCTCGGCGCCGAGATCGCGAATGGCTTGCCACATGCTTTCGGGGCCCGCCGCTTCGCCTGCGTGTACTGTGACGCGCATGCCCGCATCACGGACCTTGCGAAAATGCTCGGTGAACAGCTCGCCCGGGAAGCCCAGTTCGTCACCGGCCAGATCGACGGCAACCAGTTTGTCGCGATGGGCCAGACAGGCGTCCAGCTCCTTGCGGCACTGTTCGGTGCCGAAGGTGCGGCTCATGATGCCGATGAGGTTGGTCTTGATGCCAAAGTCGCGGCTGCCAGCTGCAACGCCGTCAATGATGGCTTCCACCACACCTTGTGGATGCAGTTTGTGGGTCATGGCCATGTAGGCGGGACTGAAGCGCAGCTCGGCATAGTCGATACCGGCACGCAGCAGATCCTCCACGTTCTCGTAAGCAACACGGCGGCAGGCATCGTAATCGGCCAGCACGGCCACGCCCCAGTCCAGTTTCTTCAGGAAGGCGACCAGACTCGGCTCATTCTCGACGATCTGCACGTGGGGGCGAAGTGCTTCCAGCTCAAAGGCTGGCAACTGGATATTGTGCTGACGGCCCAGCTCGAGGATGGTCTGCGCGCGGATATTACCGTCCAGATGGCGGTGCAGGTCGGTCAGGGGGAGAGATCTGTCAATCATGATGGCGCCTTCTTCGAGTCGGGTTTGAAAGCCTGCCATTCTAGGCAGGGCTCTCAAAAAAGATACCCCGTTTGAAATCAAACGGGGTCTTATTGGTCAGGGATTTGCCAAGGCGTGATGGGAATCGTTTTTCCAGAGGGCTCAGGAGAGGTCGAGCTCCTTGAGCTTGCGAGTCAGGGTGTTGCGACCCCAGCCAAGCAGGCGGGCAGCCTCCTGTTTGTGGCCATGGGTGTGATCCAGTGCCGTCTCCAGCATGATCCGCTCAAATTGGGGCAGGGCATCGGCCAGGATGTCGGTCTCCCCCAGTGCCAGCTTACTGGCGACCCAGTCTTGCAACTGCTGCTGCCAGCAGCCGGGCAGGGCAGGTTGGCCGGGCTCGGCCGTGTTGGTGATGGGGGTCAGCAGTTCGGCGGGCAGATCCCCTACCAGCACCTCCTGACCCGAGGCCATGACCGTCAGCCAGCGGCAGACGTTCTCCAGCTGGCGCACGTTGCCCGGCCAGGCGAGACGGCTGATGTAGGCCTGGGTATCCGGGTGCAGGCTCTTGGCCTCCACGTTCAGCTCCTTGGCGGCGCGCAGCAGGAAGTGCTGGGCCAGTTGAGGTATATCCTCGCGGCGCTCCTTGAGGGCCGGAATATGAATGCGGATTACGTTGAGGCGGTGGAACAGATCTTCCCGGAATTCACCGTCTGCCACCCGTTTCTCCAGATTCTGGTGGGTAGCGGCGATGATCCGCACATCTACCTGCACCGGCTGATGACCGCCGACCCGGTAGAACTGGCCATCGGCCAGCACCCGCAGCAGGCGGGTCTGCACATCCAGCGGCATGTCGCCGATTTCATCGAGAAACAGGGTACCGCCATCGGCCTGCTCGAAGCGACCGTGGCGAATGTTGTTGGCACCGGTAAAGGCCCCTTTTTCATGACCGAACAGCTCGGATTCGATGAGATCTTTGGGGATGGCGGCCATGTTGAGGGCGATGAAGTTCTTGTGGGCGCGCGGGCTGTGCTTGTGCAGCGCGTGGGCGACCAGCTCCTTGCCGGTACCGCTCTGGCCGTTGATCAGCACGGAGATGCTGGAGCGCGACAGCCGGCCGATGGCGCGAAACACTTCCTGCATGGCAGGCGCTTCGCCGATGATTTCAGGTGTGGTGGCCGTCTCCTGCTGGCGTGCCTTGCGCTTGGTGCGCTGTTCTTTCAGGTGATTCTCGGCACGGCGCACCAGGGTGACCGCCTCGTCGATGTCGAACGGCTTGGGCAGGTACTCGAAGGCGCCCCTCTGATAGGCGTTGACCGCGCTGTCCAGATCCGAGTGGGCCGTCATTATGATGATGGGCAGATCGGCCTGGCGGCGGTGGATCTGCTCCAGCAGGCTGAGACCATCGATGCCGGGCATGCGGATATCGGAGAGGATCACATCGGGCGAACGTATCTCCAGCGAGCTCAGCAGAGCCTCGCCATCGGCAAAACTCTCGCACTCGAAGCCTTCACTGCCGAGGGTGCGTTCCAGTACCCAGCGGATAGAACTGTCGTCATCGACGATCCACACTTTTGCTGTCATGACGTTCCCTTATTTGCGAAGCGGTAGAAAAATGGTGAATTCGGTGTGGCCAGGCCAGCTGATGCAGTCGATGCGCCCCTTGTGCTGATCAATCAGGTTCTGGGCGATGGAGAGGCCGAGGCCGGTTCCCCCCTCCTTGCCGGTGATCATGGGGTAGAAGAGGGTGTCGCGGATGGCATCGGGAATGCCGGGGCCGTTGTCGATGATCTTGATCTCGGCCGCCAGCCGGTAGCGCTGACCGTGGATGGTGATCTGGAAGGCGGTGCGGGTCTTGATGCGAATCAGCCCCGTCTGTTCACCTATGGCCTCGGCGGCGTTGCGCACCATGTTGAGAAAGGCTTGCTGCAGCTGGTCCGGCTCCATCTCGAACTCGGGAATGCTGGGATCGTAATCCCGCTCTATGCGCACAGTGGGTGGCAGCTCCAGCTCCACCAGACGGCGCACCTGCTCCAGCACGGAGTGAACATTGTGCATCTGGTGGCGACCCGGACGCTGAGGGCCGAGCAGGCGATCGACCAGCACCCTCAGTCGGTCGGCCTGCTCTATGATGATGCCCGTGTATTCGCGCAGCGCCGGGTCCGGCAGCTCTTTTTGCAGCAATTGGGCCGCGCCGCGCAGGCCACCCAGCGGGTTCTTGATCTCGTGGGCCAGCCCGCGCACCAATTCCTTGGCCGCCTGTTGCTGGGCATGTTGTTGCAGCTCCTGGCTGATCTTCTTCTGCTGATCAATTTTGCGCAGCTCCACCACCATCAGCCGTTGTTCATGGTCGGCGAGCGGGCTTACGCTCATCTCCACCAGTCTGGGTTCACCTTCCACCACCAGGGTCACTTCGCTGTCGGTGAAACCCTGCCCCGAGGTGAGGCACTGCTTGAGGCGCTGCAAATCGAGAGAGATATGTTCCAGCAGGTGGGGCAGCTCGATCCCGATCAGCCGACGCTGGCTGAGGGAGAGCAGTTGTTCGGCCGCCGGGTTGACGAACTGGATGCAGAGCCGCTCATCCATCAGGATGACGGCGGTCAGCAAGTTATCGAGCAGTATCTTGGCTTGATCCGGGCGGGTTGGCACAGGTTTCTCCCTAAAACGGTGCTATACACCAGTAATGCACCAACGTGGTGCATTTAGTCTACCCGTATCGATGCACAGGATCACCCCTTGTTGGGGAGCGGGGTCACTTTAGGTGCCGGATTGATACTGGCTCGGTGCAGGTAGAAGGTGACTACCCTTGATTTAGCAAGGATCGTACCGTCTTTAGCGAGTAGTTCGAGTTGTGCCTCGTGTGCGCCGCGATCAAGGTTTTCGACCCGAATAGCCAGGCCGTTGCTGACGATGGGGGCCGCCTTGCCATCCAGGGTCAGGCGCACGTCGTACTGGGTCGGCGGTTTGGGGCTTATCTGCCCCTGGAACACCACATTGCCCGTGTTGTCGCGCAGTGTGCTGCCCTGTTCCGGGGAGAGCATTTCGATTACCAGCTTGGCGGCTTCCTCCTCTTTTTTGGCATCAACGCCGGTCAGGCTGTTGAAGTTGTCCACCTGCACCGAGCGGGGGGCACCACCAATGAGAGGGGCAACACGCAGATCCACTTCTTTGGCCTGCTGGCCGGGAGGGGGGGCATCCGTGTAGTGAACGACGCCCTTGCTGTCTGTCCAGAAGTAGATCTTGGTGGCCTGGGCGGCGGTGCTCGTCAACAGCAAAAGTCCCAGAACCCATAGGGGGCATGCGTTTTTCATCCATCTCTCCTTGACGGGATTTTGCTTAATCCTATCAGAGAAAAAACCCGCCTGTTGGCGGGTTTGGTCAAGTTCCGAGCTGTGGTCCGGATTAAACGGAGTAGTACAGTTCAAACTCCAGCGGGTGCGGGGTCATGCGCACACGGTCAACATCGTGCTGTTTCAGTTCCAGGTAGGAATTGATGAAGTCATCGCTGAACACGCCGCCGCGGGTCAGGAACTCGCGATCGCTGTCCAGTGCGGCCAGTGCTTCGTCCAGAGAGCCGGCAACGGTTGGCACTTCTGCGGCTTCTTCCGGCGGCAGGTCATACAAGTTCTTGTCCATGGCATCGCCCGGATGGATCTTGTTGATGATACCGTCCAGACCGGCCATCAGCTGAGCTGCAAAAGCCAGGTACGGGTTGGCTGCCGGATCCGGGAAACGTACTTCGATACGACGAGCTTTCGGGCTCGGTACTACCGGGATACGGATGGAAGCAGAGCGGTTGCGGGCGGAGTAAGCCAGCATGACAGGTGCTTCATAACCCGGAACCAGACGCTTGTAGGAGTTGGTGGTCGGGTTGGCGAAGGCGTTGATGGCCTTGGCGTGTTTGATGATACCGCCGATGTAGTGTAGTGCCATCTCGGACAGACCGCCATACAGGTCGCCAGCGAACAGGTTGACACCGTTCTTGGCCAGGGACTGGTGGCAGTGCATGCCGGAGCCGTTGTCACCGAACATGGGTTTCGGCATGAAGGTGACAGTCTTGTTGTAAGCGTGGGCCACGTTATGGATCACGTACTTCAGAACCTGTACTTCGTCCGCTTTCAGGGTGAGAGTGTTGAAACGGGTCGCGATCTCGTTCTGACCGGCGGTCGCCACTTCATGGTGGTGCGCTTCAACGACCTGGCCCATCTCTTCCAGCACCAGACACATGGCAGCGCGGATGTCCTGGGAAGAGTCAACCGGTGCAACCGGGAAGTAACCGCCTTTCACGAACGGGCGGTGGCCCTTGTTGCCGTGCTCATACTCGGTACCCGAGTTCCAGGCGGCTTCTTCAGATTCGATTTTCACGAAGCTGTGGCCCATGGTGTTCGAGAAGGTGATGTTGTCGAACATGAAGAATTCCGGCTCAGGCCCGAACAGCACTGTGTCAGCGATGCCGCTGGCTTTGAGGAAATCTTCGGCACGCTTGGAGATGGAGCGCGGGTCGCGGTCATAACCTTGCATGGTGGCCGGTTCCAGCACATCACAAACGATGTTCAGGGTGGTCTCTTCGGTAAACGGGTCCAGCTTGGCGGAGGCCGCATCCGGCATCAGCACCATGTCAGACTCGTTGATACCTTTCCAGCCGCCGATGGAAGAGCCATCGAACATCTTGCCGTCTTCGAAGAAATCTTCGTTGACCTGGTGGGAAGGGATAGATACGTGCTGCTCTTTACCCTTGGTGTCGGTAAAGCGCAGGTCAACAAACTTGACTTCGTGTTCCTGGATCAGGGCCAAAACGTTCTGGGCTGACATGCTAAGTAACCTCCGGTGTTAAAACTCTTAGGGTGAATGCGTCATCACATTCACATAAGCCAGTATCGTGCCAAGTTTGTGATAGCTTGATTTCAGGGCGTTTGCGGCTATAAGGCCGCCCCAAGACCTGCCATCTCAGCGCGTCACGCCTCAAAGTAGTGCAACTGTGGATCGTTTTGGTGCACTAAAATGGTGCGCAGTATACGGTCAGCCCCCATCTAAACAGGCTTTGATCGGAAGGTCTATGATCCTGATCCCCTGTTATGCGTGAATGCACTGCAATTATGCTAGGCAGATCACAAAGGCGAGAGTACAATTAGCGCCCAATTTTACCCGGTGATTGAGGCGAGAATGTTAGAGAATTTACGCAATATTGCGATTATTGCGCACGTAGACCACGGCAAAACTACCCTGGTTGATAAGCTGCTGCAGCAGTCTGGAACCCTGGACCGTACCACTGATGGTCAAGAGCGTCTGATGGATTCCAACGACCTGGAAAAGGAACGTGGTATTACCATTCTCGCCAAGAACACCGCGATCCGTTGGAAAGACTACCGTATCAACATCGTTGATACTCCGGGTCACGCCGACTTCGGTGGTGAAGTAGAGCGCGTTATGTCCATGGTCGACTCAGTGCTGCTGCTGGTTGATGCTGTTGACGGCCCTATGCCGCAGACTCGTTTCGTGACCCAGAAGGCATTCGCCCAGGGTCTGAAGCCGATCGTGGTCATCAACAAGATCGACCGTCCGGGTGCTCGTCCTGACTGGGTTATGGATCAGGTATTCGACTTGTTTGACAACCTGGGTGCGACCGATGAGCAACTGGACTTCAAAGTTGTTTACGCTTCAGCACTGAACGGCTGGGCCACCATGGACCAGGGCGTTGAATCCGACAACATGGAACCCCTGTTCCAGGCGATCGTTGACAACGTCGAGCAGCCGAAGGGTGACCCTGCCGGTGCTTTCCAGATGCAGATCTCCCAGCTGGACTACAACTCCTACGTGGGTGTTATCGGCATCGGCCGTATCAGCCGTGGTCGCGTCAAGACCAACCAGCAAGTCACCGTCATCGGTGCCGATGGCAAGACCCGTACCGGCAAAGTCGGTCAGGTGCTTGGCTACCTGGGTCTGTCCCGTACCGAAGTTGTCGACGCGCAAGCGGGTGACATCATCGCCATCACAGGTCTGGGCGAGCTGAAAATCTCCGACACCATCTGTGACAACAGTGCTGTTCAAGCCCTGCCGCCGCTCTCCGTTGACGAACCGACCGTGAACATGACCTTCCAGGTCAACACCTCACCGTTCGCCGGTAAAGAAGGCAAGTTCGTGACCTCCCGCAACATCATGGAGCGTCTGAACCAGGAGCTGGTCCACAACGTGGCCCTGCGTGTGGAAGAGACCGAAGATCCGGATAAATTCCGCGTATCCGGTCGTGGTGAACTGCACCTCTCCATCCTGATCGAAAACATGCGTCGTGAAGGTTACGAGCTGGCGGTATCCCGTCCGGAAGTTATCCTGCGCACCGTGGACGGCGTTCTGCACGAACCGTTTGAAACCGTGACTGTTGACGTGGAAGAGATCCACCAGGGTTCCGTGATGGAGCAACTTGGCCTGCGTAAGGGCGAGATGACCAACATGACCCCGGATGGCAAGGGCCGTGTCCGTCTTGACTTCATGATCCCGAGTCGTGGCCTGATCGGCTTCCAGACCGAGTTCCTGACCATGACTTCCGGTACCGGTCTGCTGTACCACACCTTTGACCATTACGGTCCGCACAAGGGTGGCAGCATCGGCGAGCGTCAGAATGGCGTGCTGATCTCCAACGCTACCGGCAAGGCGCTGACCTTTGCCCTGTTCGGTCTGCAAGACCGCGGTCGTCTGTTTATCGGTCACGCTACCGAAGTGTACGAAGGCCAGGTGATCGGTATTCACTCCCGCTCCAATGACCTGACTGTAAACTGCCTGAAGGGCAAGCAGCTGACCAACATGCGTGCCTCTGGTACCGACGAAGCCCAGGTGCTGACTCCGCCGATCCGCATGACCCTGGAACAGGCTCTCGAGTTCATCGACAACGATGAGTTGGTAGAGATCACTCCCAAGGCCATCCGTGTGCGCAAGAAACTGCTGACTGAAATGGATCGCAAGCGCGCCGGTCGTGCTTGATATCTGTTTATCGACAGACAGAGAGAGGCCTTCGGGCCTCTTTTTTTATGCCCATTTGACGGTGGATCACCAGCCAGTATGCTCGGGCTGGTCGTACCGATCTGGTCCATGGGTGGTCAAATGACCATGCTATCTGACACAATGTCTGCATGATGAAGACGTTGAGAATCACAATGCAGCAGAAATTTGGTGGCCGTCTTGGCCATGCTCTCTCCTTTTTACGCCACGATGGCGGCCATTTCGCCCAGTTTGTCTGGAGCCGTTTCCAGCACGACAGGTTGACCGTCACCGCCGGTTATCTGGCCTATGTTACCTTGCTCTCTCTGGTCCCCATGATTGCCGTGGTATTTGGCATGATGTCCGCCTTCCCTGTGTTCCAGACCCTGAAACAGGCGATGGAGCAGTTTGTCTATCACAACTTCGTGCCGACCGCGGGTGAGATGCTCAAGGAGTACATAGATGGCTTCGTGGCGAATGCCACCAACACCACGGCGGTGGGTATCGGTGCCCTGATAGTGGTGGCGTTGATGCTGATCTCGGCCATCGACAAGAACCTCAACTACATCTGGCGCTCGACCCAGGGCCGGCCGCTGGCTCAGGCGTTTGCCATGTACTGGATGATACTGACACTGGGTCCTGTGCTTATCGGTGGCAGCATTGCCATCTCCTCTTACATCTTCTCGCTGCGGCTGTTCGGGGCCGAGAGTCTGTTCGGCATCGGCTATCTGTTGCTGCGCAGCTTGCCGTTCCTCTTCTCGGTACTCACCTTCCTGCTGGTCTATACGGTCGTGCCCAACTGCAAGGTGAGACTGGTGCACGCCTTCATCGGCGCCCTGGTGGCGGCGACCCTGTTCGAGCTGGCCAAGCGCGGATTTGCCATCTACATCACCAACTTCCCCTCCTATCAGGCCATCTATGGCGCTCTGGCGACCATTCCGATCCTGTTTGTCTGGGTTTATCTCAGCTGGTTGGTGGTATTGCTTGGCGCCGAGACCACGGCTTGTCTCGGTGAATATGAAAAACCGGTGAGCGAGGAGTTGGCCTGAGCCATCGCTTTACCCTTCGTTTTCTTGGTAGCATCGACGACCGCCCCTGTGAGGGCGGTCGTTCTGTTTTGAGAGGAGAGGGATGTGATTGCATTGATCCAGCGGGTCTCCGAGGCCAGCGTGACAGTGGAAGGCGAAGTAACGGGTGCCATTGCCAATGGCTTGCTGGTGTTGCTCGGGGTGGAGCAGGGGGATGACGAGACCAGGGCGGACAAGTTGCTGCACAAGGTGAGCTGCTACCGCATCTTCTCCGATGAAGAGGGCAAAATGAACCTCAATGTGAGTCAGGCCGGTGGCAGTCTGCTGGTCGTCTCCCAGTTCACCCTGGCGGCGGATACCAAAAAAGGCATGAGACCCAGCTTCTCTGGCGGCGCCCATCCGACCGATGCCGAGCGGCTCTACGACTATTTTGTAGTGCAGGCAAAGGCCAGCGGCATACCGACCGAGACAGGCCGTTTTGCTGCCGACATGAAGGTGGCGCTGCTCAACGATGGCCCGGTGACCTTCTGGCTGCAGGTGTAGGCGCCATGGCCGCGAGCCCGCTCCTGGCTAAAGGCCTTCATCTGCGGACGTGCAGACAGGGCCAGCCGTGGCGTTAGGGGGTCAGATTGGTGGTGTGCAGTATGACGTTGCGATAGCCGGGCACCCCGTGGGTGCTGGTGAGGCCAATCCACTCCTCCGCCAGCCGCCTGGCCTGCGCCAGTTCGAGATGTGTCCGTGGCAGCAGGTTGACGATGAGGGTACCGCGGAGGCATTTGGCCAGTGCCTGATAGAGCGGAGCCTGAAACAGCAGCAGGGGATTGCCATCCTGACTGAACAGGTCGAGCAGCACGAAGTCATAGGTGCCGTCGTGGGCCAGCAGGAAGGTGAGGGCATCGGCGTGGTGCAGGTGCAACGCCCGGTCAGCGGGTTCCGCCGGGTGGCGGAAGAATGTCTGAAACAGGGTCAGTACCTCTTCATCCAGATCGACGCAGTCGTGCCGTGCCTCTGGCCAGCGCACTCCCAGATGACGGGTGAGATCGCCACCGCCCAATCCCAGTTCCAGCACCCGGCTTGCGGTGGCGGGCAGCAGGTCTGCGATGCACTGCTGATGGGGCAGGCAGAGGGCGGCAGGTTCGGCAAGGGACATGGCCGATTGCACCACACCGTCTATCTCCAGCCAGCGGTGATGGGCATTTTCCAGGATAAAGAGGCGTCGTTCCGGTTTGGCACTCAGGTGCAATAAGTGGTCGGCTTGGTACGCTTGCAGATTGAAGTCCATGAATTTGCACGGCAAGATGGTTTCCGGCCAGTGTAACTCAAGGATAGAACTATGTACCGGGTGGTCACTCCTCAAACGGCAGCCGAACTGGATGCCTATTATCAGTTGCGCTGGGAGGCATTGGTACGCAAGCCCTTCAATCTGTTCGTCGGCGCTAACTCAAGGATCGCTTTATGTACCGGGTAGTCACTCCTCAAACGGCAGCCGAGCTGGAGGCTTACTACCAGCTGCGCTGGGAGGCATGGGGGCGCAAGCCCTTCAATCTGTCCGTCGGCACTAACTCAAGGAGCGCTTTATGTACCGGGTAGTCACTCCTCAAACGGCAGCCGAGCTGGACGCTTACTACCAGCTGCGCTGGGAACTGCTGCGTAAACCCTTCAATCTGCCCGTTGGTTCCGAGCGAGATGAATACGATACCGTCGCCATTCATCGCATGATGCTGGCGCCGGACGGTACTCCCATTGCCATTGGCCGATTGTTTATCGGTGGTGACGAGGCCCAGATCCGCTTTATGGCGCTGCGCACTGAATTCCGGGGACAGGGGCTGGGTGCCCGCATGGTGGAAGATCTCGAACAGCTGGCCCGCAGCGAGAAGGTGAAACGGCTGGTGATGAATGCCCGCCAGGAAGCGGTGGAGTTCTATCGCAAGTGCGGCTTCCTCGAAGTGGGGGAAGGGCCGGTCAGCTTTGGCCGCATTCCCCATCGTCAGATGATCAAATCCTTAAGCCCCTTGCAGACCATCCAGTATCGCCCCGAGTGGTGCCAGGATCTCACCACTCGCTGGTCGCAAGGCATCCCCATCAGCGAGAAGATGGGGGTACACATCACCCACTATGACGGCCAGACTTTTCATCTCAAGGCCAATCTGGCGGCCAACCTCAACGTGCATGACACCATGTTTGCCGGCAGCATCTACAGTCAGTGCGTGCTGGCGGGCTGGGGTCTCATCTGGTTGCAGCTGAAAGAGGCGGGTCTGGTGGGGGATACGGTACTGGCGGAGGGCAACATCAAGTATTACCGCCCGGTCAACGAGGAGCCCGAGGCGCGGGTTGCCAGGGAGGGGATGCCGGCCGTGCTGGCTCCGCTCAAGGCGGGGGAGTCGGCCAAATTCAGCCTCATGGTCAAGTTGTTCAGCGGCGACAAGCTGGCGGTGGAATTCATCGGCCAGTATGTGGTGCAACCGGTCAAACGGCGAGGCCAGTCCCCCGTTCTGTAAAAGCTACCTGAAACAAACAAGGCCTCGTGATGAGGCCTTGTTTGTTTTACTGAACGTTGGTCAACGCGGGTGCTTTTGGCTGTGGTGCTGGCCGCCAGAGCGGGCTGTTGCGCCCCTGGGCAGGATAAGGCACCCCCACCTCCCAGCCACAGGAGGCCTGCCTGGCCGGAAACTCCCAGCTCAAGACGGGTGCATCAAGCGGGCCGCGCCAGTGGCTCAGCAGCTCGGCACAGCGCTGGCCATTCAGGACACCGAGATCCAGCTGCCACTGCTCCTTGACCAGATCCATGCCCCCTTGCAGGGCGAGCAGGTGAGTGATGGTAGAGGCACCAGCCTGTTCCACCTGCAGCTGGCCATGCTCGACCTTGCCTTGCAACTTGATGCGGTAGAAGGGTGTATCTCCTTCCTGCATCGCCTGCCACAGGCTTTCCGGCGTCAGATCAGGTGGCGTGGCGCCTTTGAACCATTCATCCAGCAGGGGGTCTATCTTCACCTTGTCCCAGAATGGATCAACCGCATCGAGGGCGAAGCTGCCCTGCAGGGTACTGCGCCACTCTCCTGCTGTCTTGCCATGCACGGCTTGCAGATCGGCACTCAGGTCGGCCTTGCCGGCGAAGGAAATGGGGGAGTGCAGTATCTTGCTCCACTGCACCAGATCCAGCTTTTCCCCCTTCACCTGCAGGCGGCTGCTTTGGCCTGGCTCCTTGCCCCACTGGCCGCTCAGGCTGAGTGAGCCTTCATCCGGCAGCGAGCTGGTCAGCTTGTTGAGCTGCCAGGAGCTGGGGGTCAGCTCACCATCCAGTTCGCCGTTGCGGGCACTGAGGCCGTCCCACACCAGCTCGAACCACTTGCTCTCGACTTTTGCCCGGCCGAGCAAGGGGATTGGCTGCTCGCCTCGCAGGGAGAGATCGCTTAGATAGAACTGCCAGCCCGTCAGCGACAGGGGCAGGGTATCGTCGAAGGAGAGTACCTTGAGTTTGTCGAACGTCAGCTTGCGGATATCGATCTGTTGTGGCCGCCAGCTTTGCCAATCCTGCCACCACCCCTCTGGCAGGCTGATGTCCATGCCGCTCAGCGTCATGTCTTTGAGGGTCAGCTTCTGCTGCTGGGTATCGAGGGCCAGATCCAGATTGAATTCACCTTCATAGGCTTTGCCCTGCACCTCGGCATCGATCTGCTGTGGCGAGAAAGAGACTCGCCCTTTGAGATCTTCCAACTGGAACAGGCCGCGGCCTAGATCACCGAGGCTACCCGTAAAGTAACCGGTCGGCGTACTGCCAGCCTGCCAGCTGAAGGTGGTGAGCTGGCCGTTGAAGTTGTTGAGAGAGATCTCCTGAGTGATGGCGTTGATGCTCACATCGCGCACCTGTCCTGTGTCCAGGCTGATGTGGCGCAAGGGCAGCTCAGGCTGGCCCATGGCTCCCCACTCGACCCGCATGCCTTGTGCCTTCAGATTGTGCAGTCGCAGGCTGCGGGCGGGCCAGTCCAGGGTCATGCCGGTTTCCAGCAGGCCATCGAACAGGTTGGCAACCAGCCGATCCGTACTTAGCACCTGGCCTTCCAGTCGTCCCTTCAGATTGAGGCGGGAGAGGGCAAAGGCCGGGGTTTCCAGCTCATTGATGTTGAGGCTCAGGTTGGCCTGGGGTGGCCGCACCGGATTGAGCAGCTGCCAGTCGTTGAGGGTGACGTTGAGGCCGCTTAGGGTCAGCTCGTCACTGTGCAGGCTGAGGCGATCGATAGTGCTGTCGCTGATGGTGAGGGAGTGAACCGGCAGGGTCGGCAAGGTGTTGGGCAGCGGCAGCTTGATGACGGGGCGAATGAGGTCGAGGTGGGCGATGCGCACGTCCCGGTTCAGCCAGTCGATGCTCTCTATCTCCAGATAGAGCTTGTCGAGGGCGATGGCGTCGCCATAGCTCACCTGCTCGGCCAGCAGGGTATAGGGATGGAGCGGGTTGAACACCAGCCGCCCTATGGTGACCGGCACGCCGGTTTGCTGGCTGATCCAGCTGGCGATGGGCCCCCTGGCCCGTTCGGCGTCGAACAGACCGAGCGCGACCCAGACAAACAGCAGCAGGAAGGCAAATGTGTAGAGCAGGGCGCGAAGCCAGGAATTCATCGGTGCTTTCCTCCAGGGTCTGAGTGTTGTGGCAACACATCTATTGGGAGCCTGAGTGTCACGTGCGTTCTTTCTTGTGCTGTTCTACTCAGGCGTTGGAGTAGTGATCCCGCAGACCCAGCCAGCGCCGGATGAGCGGTTCGACATGGGCGGGATGCCTGTCCATCAGGAAGCGCGCCATCTTCTGTACCTGAGGGATGAGTGGCTGGTCGCGCACCAGATCGGCAATTTTGAGATCGGCCAGCCCCGTCTGGCGGGTACCGAGCAGTTCCCCCGGGCCGCGCAGCTCGAGATCGCGCTGGGCGATCAGGAAGCCGTCGTTGGTCTCCCGCAATACCCCGAGTCGGCTCTGGGCCGTCTTGGACAAGGGAGCATGATAGAGCAGCACGCAATGAGAGGCCACAGAACCGCGACCGACCCGGCCGCGCAGCTGGTGCAACTGGGCCAGCCCGAGCCGCTCCGGGTTTTCGATGATCATCAGGCTGGCGTTGGGTACATCCACCCCCACCTCTATGACGGTGGTGGCGACCAGCAGCTGCAGTATGCCCGCCTTGAACTCCTCCATCACCCGCTGCTTTTCGACCGGCCGCATCCGGCCGTGTACCAGCCCGATATGCAGGCCGGGCAGCTGGTTTTGCAGTTCGGCGGCGGTATCCTCGGCGGCCTGGCACTCCAGCACCTCGGACTCTTCGATCAGGGTACAGACCCAGTAGGCCTGTTTGCCCTCTTCACAGGCCAGCTTGACCCGCTCGATCACATCCGGGCGACGGCTGTCCGGCAGCGCCACCGTGGTGATGGGGGTGCGGCCCGGTGGCAGCTCGTCGATGACGGAGGTGTCGAGATCGGCATAGGCGGTCATCGCCAGGGTGCGGGGTATGGGAGTGGCAGTCATGATGAGCTGATGGGGATGGACTCCCTCCCGCTCCCCTTTTTCCCGCAGAGCGAGGCGCTGATGCACCCCGAATCTGTGCTGTTCATCGATGATGACCAGCGCGAGGCGTTGGAACACCACCTGCTCCTGGAAGATGGCGTGGGTGCCCACCACCATCTTGACGCTGCCATCGGCGATGGCGGCGAGCTGGGTTTCCCGCGCCTTCCCTTTCTGCTTGCCCGCCAGCCAGCCGACCCCGATACCGAGCGGCTCCAGCCAGTTGGCGAAGTTGATGGCATGTTGTTCGGCCAGCAACTCGGTCGGTGCCATCAGCCCCACCTGGCAGCCGTTGCCGATGGCCTGGAGGGCTGCCAGCGCCGCAACCAAAGTCTTGCCTGAGCCCACGTCCCCCTGCACCAGGCGCATCATGGGGTAGCTGCGTTGCAGGTCCTGGTTGATCTCGGCTACTACCCGATTCTGGGCACCGGTCGGTTTGAACGGCAGCGCTTCCAGCAATTGCTTGACGAGGGCAGGTGCCGGCTTGAGGGCGCGCGCCAGCTGGGTTTGCGCCTGGGCACGCACTTTGAGCACCGACAGGTTATGAGCCAGCAGCTCTTCCAGCACCAGTCGTTGCTGGGCCGGGTGCTGGCCGCTCTCCAGCAAGGCCAGCGCCACCGAGGGGGGCGGGCGATGGAGCAGGCGCAGGGCGGCGGCCAGATCGATCTGCTGGGGATAGAGGCCTGCAGGCAGCAGCTCCTCCACCCCGTACAGGTCGAGTTGAGCCAGCGCCTGATCGGTGAGGCTACGCAGGGTGAGCTGACGCAGCCCTTCCGTGGTGGGGTAGACGGGGGTGAGTGCCTCTTCGGTCTGACCGGCTTGTTCTTCACCGAGCAGCTTGTACTCGGGGTGGGCCATCTCGAGCCCGTATTTGCCGGGGCGCACTTCGCCGAAGCAGCGGATCAACCTGCCCTGACCCAGGCTGTTCTTCTGGGCGGCGGTGAAGTTGAAGAAGCGAAGGGTCAGAGTACCGGTGCCGTCACTGATGCGGCAGACCAGCATGCGGCGGCGCCCCATCACCAATTGAGTGTCCTGGATTTCGCCCTCGACGGCGCCGTGCAGCCCGGGCGGCAGATCGCCGATGGGCCACACCTGGGTACGATCCTCGTAGCGAAGGGGGAGGTGGAACAGCAGGTCCTGTACCGTGGCCAGCCCCAGTCGCTCGAGTTTCTCCTGCATCTTGCTGCCGACGCCCTTGAGGCTGTCGAGGGAGATTTTATCCAATTTCATCAATTAGATGCCCGAAAACACTGTAAATATGTCCAGATGATAGGGGTTATTGACGTCTCGGTGCAAGCCGCGTTGCAGTGACACCCGGCGCCAGGTCAGGGGCGGGATGCAGACCATGGCAGATCCTGACAAAAAGGCCTGCCGAAAACGGCAGGCCTTTGCACAGGTATCAACGAGTGAGGACGGGCAGCGTGTACCCCGGGTCAGATGATGCGCTTGAGCAGGATATGGGCCCTGACCCTGTGGATCCGGGCCAGCAGCTTGCGTACCTGTTCCGGGTAGTCCTTGATCTGCTCTATCTGATCGAAGTGGCTGATCCGCTTGGTGTTGGCGAGTATGTTCTCCCGCTCCCCGTTGAACTGGGCGCGCAGGTGATGGCGACGATCGTACACCAGCAGGCCGTTCTCCAGATCCAGCGCCCAGGCGCGGGGGTTCAGGTTGTTGCCGGTGAGCAGTGCCCACTCGTCATCCACGAAGATCCCCTTGAGGTGGTAGGAGTTGCGCTCGCAGCACCACAACATCAGGTTGAGACGGCCGGCATCGATGTGATGCTGATTGCGCTCGGCAAACTTGCGCAGATTGGTCTCGTACAGATAAGGCAGGCCACCTATGGTGGTGAACTTCTCTTCCGGCGGGATGAAGAAGTCGTTGGCCGTCTTGTCGCCCACCACTATGGTCACCTTGCAGCCGCGCTTGAGCAGGGCTTCGATGTCCTTGTTCAACTCCTTGGGCGGGTTGAAATAGGGGGTGCAGATGAAGATCTCCCGCTCGGTGGCACGCACCAGGGTACGGATCATCTTGTTGAGCTGATTGCCCCGCTTGCCCAGCCCCGTCATCGGAGTGATGGCGATCTCCTGGCTGTTGACCGGCATGCTCTCGAAGCGGTACTGGCCCAGGCGCAGGCTGTGCTTGAAGCGGCGGATCGGCCCCTTCAGTTGCTTGGCGGTGGGAATGTCGCTGCGATCGAGTCGCTGCACCGCTTCGCTCTTGAGGAAGAGATCGTCCACATAGTTGACCATGCAGCGGGTCAGCTCGGGGCTGGTGATCTGGTGATAACGGTCGAAACGGTAGCGATCCTGCTGATGCAGGTAGATATCGTTGAGGCTGGCACCGGAGTAAAGCAAGGTGTCATCGAAGATGAAGCCCTTGAGGTGCAGCACCCCGAGCAGCTCTCGTCCCTTGACCGGCACGCCGTAGATGGCGATCTGGTGTTCATGGCGGGCGGCCATTTCCTGATACATCAGGTGGTTGCCCCCCTGCTTGCCTTTGCCGATCAGGCCGCGTTGGGCACGGTGAAAATCCACGAACAACTTGATGTCGAGGGCCGGGTTGCGCTGCTTGGCGGCGTAGAGGGCAGACAGAATTTCCCGTCCCGCCTCGTCATCTTGCAGATAGAGCGCCACCAGATAGATGCGCCGAGTCGCGCTGGCGATAAGCGAAAGGATCCGGCTCTTGAAGTCCTTGGCGCTGTTGAGCACCTGAAACTGATCTGCGGCGACAGCGATCTGGGGCAGACGAGCCAACAGTTGTCGATAATGTGCCGATGAATGCATAGAGAAACCTGAAATCACTGCGTTAAGCGTTCCACTCGGAGCGATGGATAGGCGATTCTAGCAACCTCAACCTGTTAGCCAAAGAAAGAATCGTCATAAAGATGAAAAAGGCCTCACATCGGAGGCCTTTTTGACAGAGGTTATGTTCAAAGGAAGCTGTAGATGATCATCGCCATGACGCCACCCGTGGTGCCTATGATGGTCTCCATCACTGTCCAGGTTTGCAGGGTCTGCTTCTCGGAGAGGCCGAGGTAGCGATTGGCCAGCCAGAAACCCGAGTCGTTGACGTGGGAGAGCACTATGGCCCCGCCACCGATGGCGATGGTCACGGCTGCCAGCTGGGCTCCGTTCAGACCGAGCGGTTCCAGCATGGGCAGCAGCAGGCCGCAGGCGGTCAGCATGGCGACGGTGGCAGAACCCTGAATGACCCGCACGGCCGCCGCCAGGATAAAGGCCAGCGCGACTATGGGCAGGCCGGAGTCTGCCAGCATGTTGCCAAGGGCTGCGCCCACACCGGAATCCACCAGTACCTGCTTGAAGACGCCACCGGCACCGGTCACCAGTATGATGACGCCGGCAGGCTGGATGGCGCTGTTGCAGACGTTCATCACCTCGTCACGGGACATGCCGCGGCGCACCCCCAGCAGATAGAAGGCGGCCAAACAGGCGACCATGATGGCGGTGAAGGGGTGGCCGACGAACTCCAGCCAGTTATGCAGGGTGGATCCTGCCTCGACGAAGCGGCCGACTATGGTCTTGAGGCCAATCATCAGCAGCGGCAGACCGATCAGGCCCATGGCCAGTCCGAAGGAGGGGAGAGTCTTGCTATCGTCATGGGCGCTGCTCTGGGCATCGGCAGGGAGCGGCACATCCACCACCTTGCTGATCAGGTTGCCGAACAGGGGGCCCGCCAGGATCAGTGCTGGCACGGCGGCGATCAGACCGAACAGTATCATGTAGCCAAAATCGGCCCCCAGCTGGGACGCCACCAGAATGGGGCCTGGCGCGGGGATGAGGAAGGCCTGGCAGGTGGCGATGCCCGCCAGCAGCGCTATGCCTATCTTCACCACGCTGCCACCGCCACGGCGGACAATGGCAAAGGCCACCCCGATCAGCAGCACTACGGCGACGTCGAAGAAGAGCGGCAGAGCGCAGACGAAGCCAGTCAGTGACATGGCCCAGTTGGCGCGCTTGACGCCGAAGGTGCCGAGCAGGGTATGGGCTACCCGGTCGAGGGCGCCGGTGACTTCCATCACCTTGCCAAACATGGCGCCCAGTGCCACCACCACGGCGACGAAGCCCAGGGTGCCACCCATCCCTTTCTGGATGGTAGTGGCGATCTCCGCCGGGTTCATGCCGGCGGCGAGGCCGGCCACCATGGAGACCAGGATGAGGGAGACGACCGCGTGCAGGCGGGCCTTCATCACCAGAAAGAGCAGCAGCACTATGGAGCCCGCGGCCGTCATGATCAGGGAGAGGTCAGACATTGTTGTGCGTTCCTTGTTCCAAGTTCAGTATCGACACCCTGCCGATCCGTCAGCAGACCATATCTTTATGATTTATTTAGATTTATGGCCAGGGCTCAAGGTCGATTGCCCAGGTGACTGTGAGTTCGCTCAGTCTGTGGCAGACTTCACATTTCTTGTTGTTACCGGTAACATGTTACCGGTAACGTGCTAAGTTAGAACCCATCAGCAGCACGATTTTTGAAAAATGGGATAGAGGTCAAACAATGGCGGGCAAGAGCATTATCGTGATGGGTGTGTGTGGTAGCGGCAAGTCCAGCGTCGGCCTCAAGGTGGCCCATGCGCTGGGTGCCAAGTTCATTGATGGTGATGACCTGCACCCCAGAGCCAATATTCAGAAGATGGCGGGTGGCAACCCCCTCAACGATGAGGATCGAGCCCCCTGGCTGGAGCGGATCCGTGATGCGGCTTACAGCCTGGAGCAGAAGAACGAGGTGGGCGTGATCGTCTGCTCGGCCCTCAAGAAGCAGTACCGCGACCAGATCCGCGAGGGCAATGAGTCAGTGCATTTCCTGTTTCTGGACGGTGATCAGCCGCTGATCCTCGAACGGATGCGGGCACGCAAGGGCCATTTCATGCGGGAAAGCATGGTACAAAGTCAGTTCGATACGCTGGAACGTCCGGATGGCGAGGCCGGGGTATTCCATATCGATATAGATGGCACCTTCGAACAGGTGGTCGACCGCGCCGTCTCAGCGTTGGAGCAAGCCGTATGACACACATTGTTATTTCCGAGGTTACTGCGCGCATTCGTGAGCGCAGTGTCGCCCGTCGCCAGGCTTTCCTGGCCCGTATTCAGCGCCAGGCCGAACAGGGCAAGACCCGCGCTGCCCTGGCCTGCGGCAACCTGGCCCACGCCGTAGCCGCCTGCAGCAGTGACGAGAAGGGTCGCATTCTCGACATGACCCGAGCCAACGTCGGCATAGTCACTGCGTACAACGACATGCTGAGCGCCCATCAGCCCTATCAGGGCTACCCGGACATCATCAAGGCCGCGCTGGCCGAACTGGGCCACAGCGCCCAGGTGGCGGGTGGCGTACCGGCCATGTGCGATGGCGTGACCCAGGGCCAGCCCGGGATGGACATGTCCCTGTTTTCCCGCGATCTGATCGCCCAGGCGACCGCACTGTCACTCTCCCACAACACCTTCGACGCCACCCTGCTGCTCGGCATCTGCGACAAGATAGCCCCGGGCCAGATTATGGGGGCGCTCTCCCACGCGCACCTGCCCACCGCCTTCGTGCCGGCCGGCCCCATGGCCAGCGGCATCAGCAACGATGACAAGGTGAAGGTGCGCCAGCAGTACGCCGCCGGTGAGCTGGGCCGCGATGCCCTGCTGGAGATGGAGTGCGGCGCCTATCATGCACCGGGCACCTGCACCTTCTACGGCACAGCCAACACCAACCAGCTGGTGTTCGAGGCCATGGGCCTGATGCTGCCGGGCTCCGCCTTCGTCCATCCTCACAGCAAGTTGCGCCACGCGCTCACCGAAGAGGCTGCCCGCCGCATCAGCGCCATGATCCCTGGCTCTCCTGCCTACCGCCCCTTGAGCGAGGTGCTGGACGAGCGTTCGCTGGTCAACGGGCTGGTGGCCCTGCTCGCCTCCGGCGGCAGCACCAACCACAGTATCCACATGGTGGCGCTGGCCCGCGCCGCCGGTCTGCACCTGACCTGGGATGACATCAGCGATCTCTCGGATGTGGTGCCGCTGCTGGTGCGCATGTACCCGAACGGCCCGGCCGATGTGAATGCCTTCGAACAGGCGGGCGGCGTGCCCGGCCTGATGCGCCGTCTGGCGCAAGAGGGGCTGATCCACATGGATGCCACCCCTGTGTTTGGCGAGATGCAGGATTACCTGAGCCGTCCGGCGCTGGTGGATGGCGAGCTGGTGTGGCAGCCGGTGGGTGAAAGCAGCGACGGGAGCGTATTGTCGCCGACCGGTTCCGTATTCCAGGCGACCGGCGGTACCAAGCTGCTGGCGGGCAATCTGGGCCGCGCCGTGGTCAAGGTCTCCGCCGTGGCCCCCGAGTATCGCGTTATCGAAGCGCCCGCCCGAGTTTTCTCCTCCCAGCACGCTGTGGAGGCGGCCTACAAGGCTGGCAGCCTCAATCAGGACGCCGTTATCGTGGTGCGCCACAACGGCCCGGCGGCCAATGGCATGCCTGAGCTGCACAAGTTGATGCCTGTGCTCGGCAACCTGCAGAAGGCGGGCCACAAGGTGGCGCTGGTTACCGATGGCCGCCTCTCAGGCGCCTCCGGCAAGATCCCGGCGGCCATCCATGTCACCCCGGAAGCGCTGCACGGCGGGGCCATTGGCCTGCTTGCCGATGGCGATCTGCTGCGGGTGGACGCAGTGACAGGCCGCCTCGATTGCCTGACCGATTTGAGTGGCCGTACCCAGGCCGAGATTGACCTCACTCTGGAACAAGAGGGGTGGGGCCGTGAACTGTTCAGCGTGATGCGTCGCGCGGTATCGAGCGCCGAGTGTGGCGCCACCATCTTTGATTAAGGAAGCGTTATGCAAAACTGGAAAGTGACCCCTGCCGAGGTGTTTGCCGCCTCTCCGCTGGTACCCGTGATGGTCATAAGCGACTTGGAACAGGCCCTGCCGATGGCCAAGGCGCTTCTCGATGGCGGCATCTCGGTATTCGAGATCACACTGCGCACCCCGGTGGCGCTCGATGCCATCGCCCTCATCGCCAAGGCGATGCCGGATGCCATGGTCGGTGCAGGCACAGTGCTCAACTGCGCGCAGTTTGACGCAGCCGTGGCTGCCGGTGCCCGCTTCGTCATCTCCCCTGGGATGACACCGGCGCTGCTGGCCCACGCCGCCAACAGCACGGCGCCCTTGATACCGGGTGTTGCCACCGCCTCCGAAGTGATGCAGGCGCTGGAAGCAGGCTACGACCATCTGAAGTTCTTCCCGGCCGAAGCGAACGGCGGCACCAAGGCGCTGGCTGCCATCGCAGCACCGCTTCCCCAGATCAAGTTCTGCCCCACCGGCGGCATAGGCCCGAAGAACGTGGCCGACTATCTGGCGCTGAAATGCGTCGCCACCGTCGGCGGTTCCTGGATGCTGCCGGCCGATGCGGTCAAGAGCGGTAACTGGGAGGAGGTGACTCGCCTCTCTCGCGAAGCGGTCGAGCTAGTTAAACGCTAAGCGCGCGTTCTTTATAAAAAAGAGCAGGCCACCCCGGGGTGACCTGCTCTTTTTTTGCATTTGAATCAGGAGGATAAATCGGCTGGCGTTTCGGATCAGACTGCTTCGCGTGCGTACCGTCAGGCTTTGACCCTCCCTTTGCGCAAGCGTCAGCCCAGGCTCTCCCCGACATAGAGGGAGAAGCCCATATCCTTGCGGGTGTCGGGCAGTGGCTGGCCGCTGAGTCGGGCCAGCAGCATGGTTGCCGCCTCACGGCCTATCTCCTTGCGTGGTGTGACGATACTGGCCAGCTTGGGGGTCATGGCATGGCCTATGTCGAGGGCGTTGCTGCCGGCGATGGCGATCTGCTGGGGCACGGGTATCCACTTTGCCTGACACTGCAGCAGGGCGCCAACCGCCAAGTCGTCATTGGTACAGAAGAGGCCATCGAGGTCGGGATAGCGCACCAGCGCCTGATCCAGCAGTTGACCACCCAGGGTGAAGCTGGAGGATTGCTCGGTCAGCAGGTGCTGACCTGTCAGGCTGAAATCGGCCATCGCCTGGTAGTAACCCTCCATCCGCAGCTGGGTGCGCACGTCGAGCCGCGCCCCCAGGTAAACCAGCTTGCGTCGGCCCCGGCGCAGCATCTCTGTTACCATGGCCCGGGCGGCAGCCCTGTGATCCATCCCCACTACCATGTCTATGGGGGCTTGCGGCAGATCCATGGTTTCCACCACGGGAATGCCGGCGGTAGCAATCATCTTGCGGGTGCGCTCCGTGTGCTGGCTGTCGGAGAGGATCAGGCCGTCCACGTGATAGGAGAGCAGGGAGGCCACCTGCTCCTCTTCCCGCTCCGGGCTGTAGCCGTAGTGAGCGAGCAGTGTCTGGTAGCCGGCGGGCCGGGTCACCGACTCTATGCCATGTACCACGGCGGAAAACACCTGGTTGGAGAGAGAGGGGATCAGGATGCCGATCGCCTTGCTGGTGGCGTTGGAGAGAATGTCAGGTGCCCGATTGGGGATATAGCCCAGCTCTTCCACTGCGGCGGCGATCCGCTCACGGGTGCCCTCGGCCACGGCGTGAGGATCGCGCAGATAGCGGCTGACGGTCATCTTGGTGACCCCGGTCAGGTCGGCTATGTCCTGCAGGGTAGGGCGGCGTTTGCGGGTGTCGTTCATCTGGGGATCCGGCAGGAATGTTACACGTAACATTACCGTTTTTGTTTAACAAAGTCAGCATATGACGCCATCAGTAGAGGATGACTCGGATGATCAAGGGCAAGTGCTTCGAGGGGAAGCGTTTCGAACAGCAGGATGTGGAAGAGGAACAGTTTGATGGTTGCCGCTTTGTCGACTGCAACTTCTCCTGGCTGGACTTGAGCGAGAGCCGCTTCGTTGACTGCACCTTCTATGAGCGGGAGCGCGAGCTGGGCTGCCAGTTGCAGGGTTGCGACCTGCGGGAGGCGAGCTTTCTGCGCTGCGATCTGACTCTGGCAGATCTCAGCCGCAGCCAGTGCCTGGGGCTGGAGATGCGCGACTGCCAGGCCATGGGCATCAATTTCGCCCACGCCAGCTTCGCCAACCAGATCACCGTCAAGAGCTACTTCTGCGAGGCCCATCTTACGGGCAACAACTTCAGCTACGCCAATTTCGATGGCTGCCTGCTGGAGCGATGCGAGCTCAGTGGCAACCGTTGGCAGGGGGCCAGCTTGCTGGGGACCTCGTTGGCGGGATCCGATCTGAGTGGCTCCGAGTTTGGCCAGATAGACTGGGCCAGCTTCAACCTGCAGGGCTGTGATCTGCGTCAGTGCGATCTGCCCGGGCTGGATCTGCGCCGGATCAACCTGGACGGCGTACAGATCAATGAAGAGCAGCAACAGGGTTTGCTGGAGCAGATAGGTCTGGTGGTGTTTCCTTGAACGTTTCGGAAAAGAGGTAAATTTCCACCATCTGGCACTGAGCTGCGGTGAATGCTGTTATCAAAAAAGCCTGTGTAATGCAGGCTTTTTGTCATTTTGGCTGACCAGTGATCAGTCGGCTCTTGGTCAATCCCCTTTGAGGGGATCAATGCATTATCCGGCATATCTGATCAGCCCTTGGCCAACCATTTTGTCGGATTGATGGCCTCGCCCTGATAGCGGATTTCGAAGTAGAGGCCGGGTCTGTCCTGGCCGCCACTGTCACCGACCAGAGCCACTGGTTCGCCCTGTTCCACATTCTGGCCAACCTGGCGCAGCAGCGACTGATTGTGACCATAGAGGCTCATATAGCCACGGCCATGGTCGATCACCAGCAACATGCCGAAACCGTCCAGCCAGTCGGCGTAGACTATCTGGCCCGGTGCGACCGCCTTGACCTGGGTACCTTCGCTGGCACCGATCAGAGTGCCCTTCCACTTGAGCTGGGCGGTGCGCGGCGAGCCATAGGAGATGAGGATGGGCCCCTGCACCGGCCAGCGCAGGCTGCCGTTGGTCTTGAGACCGCCGTAGCCGCCACTGCTTGCCTTGGCGCTGCTGCTGCGCGCAGCGGCTTGCTGATCAGCCACCCTGTCTTGTTGTTCGGCGACTCTCTGCTGCTCGGCGGCGAGTCGTTGCTGCTCGCCGACCTTCTGTTGTTGAGCCGCGATCCGCTGTTGTTCTGCAATCCGTTTCTGTTCGGCGGCCAGTCGTTGGGCCTCCAGACGGCGCTGGCGTTCCTGCTCGGCTTTCAGCTTGGCCAGCCGTTCCCGCTCGGCCCGTTCGCGACGCTCCTGCTCTTCCCGCTGGCGGCGAAGCTCTTCCAGCCTGGCTTTCAGGGCTTTTTCCGCCTTGACCAGCTTGGTCAGCTTCAGCTCGTCGTTTTGCACCGATTGTTGCAACTGGTTGCGCACCTTGGCACGGCTCTGCTGGCTGGCCAACAGGCTCTGGTGATGCTGTTGCTGTTCGCTCAGCAAGGATTGCAGCTTGCTCTCGGTCTCTTTGGTGGCCTGCTGGTTTTTGGCCAGCTTGGTGCGGGTCGCGCGCAGGGCTTCGATGGCCTCGATGCGGGCCTTGTTGAGATAGTCGTAGTAGTCGAGAGAGCGGCTCAGTTTGGCCGGATCCTGCTGGTTGAGCAGCAGTTTGAGGTAATCGTGGTTGCCCGCCTGGAAGGCGCTTTCCGCCTGCTTGGCCAGCAACTGCTTCTGATGCTTTGCCTGTTGTTCCAGATCCAGCTTGTCCTGTTGCAGGCTTACCAGCTTTTGCTGGTTTTTTTTCAGCTGTTGCCTGGTCTGCTCGAGCTTGGCGGCGGCGGCCGAAATGGCCTGCTCGTCAGCCTTGAGCTGAGTATTGAGTTTGGTCAGCTCTTGCTTGCTGAGCTTGATGGTTTTCTGCTGTTCCTTTATCTGGGACTGCATGGTGCCGAGCTGCTGGTTGGCAGCCAGGGCCTTGCCCGCGATAAACGACAGGCAAAAAAACAGCGCGCCGGCCAACAGGCCGACGCGACTGGTTTTGTTTGAAATAACTTCGCATCCCCGCATGGGGAAGGATTATTTCAGAATCATCAGGGGCTTGCCAGTCATTTCCGGCGGCACAGGAAGACCCATCAGGGTCAGCATGGTCGGGGCCAGATCGGACAGTTTGCCACCTTCAAGCACCTCGGCCTTGCGACCGAAATAGATGAGGGGAACCGGCAGGTTGGTGTGGGCTGTGTGAGCCTGACCCGTCTCTTCGTCCAGCATCTTCTCGGCGTTGCCGTGGTCGGCGGTGATCAGGCATTCGCCGCCTACTTCGGCCAGGGCCTCGGTAACGCGACCGACGCAGTGGTCAACGGCTTCACAGGCTTTGACGGCCGCATCGAATACGCCGGTGTGGCCGACCATGTCGCCGTTCGGGTAGTTGCAGATGATGGTGTCGTACTTGCCGCTCTTGATGGCAGCAACCAGCTTGTCGGTCAGCTCTTCGGAGCTCATTTCCGGCTGCAGGTCATAAGTCGCCACTTTCGGGCTGGCAACGATCTCGCGGTCTTCACCGGTGAAGCAGGACTCTTCGCCACCGTTGAAGAAGAAGGTGACGTGGGCGTACTTCTCGGTTTCGGAGATGCGCAGCTGGGTTTTGCCCTGCTTGGCCAGCCACTCACCCAGGGTGTTCACCAGGGCAGTCGGCGGGTAGGCACAGGCAGTTTTGATGTCGGCCGCGTATTCGGTCAGCATCACGAAGTTCAGCGCAGGGGTAGCTGCACGGGCAAAGCCGGTGAAGTCACTGTCAACGAAGGCGCGGGTGATTTCACGGGCGCGGTCGGCACGGAAGTTCATGAAGATCAGGGCATCGCCATCCTGCATGGGGGCGGCAGCACCGATGCGGGTGGCCTTGACGAACTCGTCGTTTTCGTCGCGGGCATAGGCAGCGGCCAGGGCTTCGCTGGCGCTGTCGGCGGTGAACTCGCCCTTGCCCTGAGTCATCAGGTCATAGGCTTGCTGCACGCGATCCCAGCGGTTGTCACGATCCATGGCGAAGTAGCGGCCGATCATGGAGGCGAAACGACCCTTGCCCAGACGGGCAAACAGGGCATCGAACTGTTCGATGGAGGACTGGGCGGAGCGCGGCGGAACGTCGCGGCCATCCAGGAAGGCGTGGAAGTAGATCTGCTCGGCGCCACGCTTGGCGGCCATCTCGATCATGCCCATGATGTGCTCTTCGTGGCTGTGTACGCCACCCGGGGACATCAGACCCATGATGTGAACGGCTTTGCCCTTGGTCACGGCAGAATCGACAGCCTTGGCCAGTTCGACGTTCTGGAAGAAGTCGCCGTCCTTGATCTCTTTGGAGATGCGGGTCAGCTCCTGATAGACGATGCGACCGGCGCCAATGTTGACGTGGCCCACTTCGGAGTTACCCATCTGACCATCCGGCAGACCCACATCCAGGCCGGAGCCGGAGATCAGGGTGCTGGTGTAGTCACGGGCGAGACGGTCGAGGTTGGGAGTCTTGGCGGCAGCGACGGCGTTGTGCTCTTGCTTGGTGCTGTAGCCCCAACCGTCCATGATGACCAGAACCAAAGGTTTCTTAGCTGTTGACATAAGGCTATGTCCTCTCGGATAGGAATGAATTGCGGGAAGTGAAACTAGCGTAATATTACTACATCTGCCGAAATAGTCACCTGATAGCCAAGCCCTTGCCAACACCCGCCGCGGACTGTTGCCAGCCTGTTTCCCCTTTGTCGCCGGCTTGTCCCCTCACTCGACGAATCCTCGCCCCAAGAGACGGGACGCCACTTTTTATTCCGATCCGTTATGGGGTTCCCGCCTGATGGGAGCCCGCTCCCGCTTTGCCGCCAAGATGGCTGATCTTGGTGGGGTCACCATGTATACTCGGGCCCTTGTCTTGGTCCCTGGATAGTAGAAGATGCAAGAGTATTTGGATTTTGCGGCCCGTAACCCGCTGCTGACCGCAGCCTGGTTCGGCCTGGCAGGCACTCTGGTTTACACCAGCGTGCGTGCTCGTTTTTCTCCGGTGAAGACGGTGAACAACCACACGGCTACCCTGCTGATCAACCGTGAAAATGCCACCGTGGTGGATATTCGCAGTCAGGAAGAGTTTGCCAAGGGTCATCTGGCCGGTGCCCAGCACCTGTTGCTCAGCCAGATCCAGAGCAATAATCTGGGCCCGGTTGAAAAGCATAAAGATGCCCCCATCATAGTTGTGTGCGAGTCGGGGATGACCGCTGGTGGCGCGGGTCGCCAACTGAGCAAGGCCGGTTTCAAGCAGGTGTATGTGCTCAGCGGTGGCATGGCCCAGTGGCGTGCAGATAATCTGCCGGTGACCAAAAAACGCTGATTTAAGGGCCTGCGCCCACTCATTATCTTAAAAAGGAATCAAACGAAATGGCTGACGAAATCAACAACCAGGAAGTGCAACCGGAATTCCACATCCAGCGTGTCTACACCAAGGATGTCTCTTTCGAAGCCCCGAATACCCCGCACATCTTCCAGAAAGAGTGGCAGCCGGACGTCAAGCTGGACATGGACACCAAGACCAACATCCTGGCTGATGGCGTGTACGAGGTTGTACTGACCCTGACCGTGACCTGCAAGCTGGAAACCGAGACCGCTTTCCTGTGTGAAGTGCAGCAAGCCGGTATCTTCACCATAGGCAACCTGCCGGAGCCGCAACTGGCTCACTGCCTGGCCGCCTTCTGCCCGAACATACTGTTCCCGTATGCCCGCGAAGCCGTGGCCAACATGGTGAGCAAGGGGTCCTTCCCGCAGCTGAACCTGGCACCGGTCAACTTCGATGCCCTGTTTGCCCAGCACATGGCGCAAGCACAGGCCCAGCAGGCGACTGCGGAAGCCTGATAATGGCTGACCAGATCGCTATCTCGGTCTTGGGGGCGGGGTCTTATGGCTCCGCCCTTGCCATTTCTCTGGCGCGCAACGGTCATCCGACCTTGCTGTGGGGTCACGACCCTGCCCATGTCGCCGAGCTGGAACACGACCGCTGCAACAAGGCCTTTTTGCCTGATGTCCCTTTTCCTGCGGATCTGCAACTGACCGCCGATTTGCAACGGGCGGTACAAGCCGCTCCCGTCCTGCTGCTGGTGGTGCCAAGCCATGTGTTCGGCCAGGTGCTGAGCCAGGTCAAACCCTTCCTGCGCCCCGATACCCGTATCGCCTGGGCCACCAAGGGGCTTGAACCTGACAGCGGCCGTCTGCTGCAGGATGTGGCCCGTGATGTGCTGGGGGAGACTATTCCGCTGGCCGTGATCTCGGGCCCCACCTTTGCCAAGGAGCTGGCCGCCGGTCTGCCGACCGCCATCTCGGTGGCGTCGACTCACGACGACTTTGCCGATGAGCTCTCCCATCTGCTGCACTGCGGCCGTTCGTTCCGGGTTTATACCAATCCGGATTTCGTCGGCCTGCAACTGGGTGGTGCGGTCAAGAACGTCATCGCCATCGGTGCCGGTCTCTCTGATGGTCTGGGCTTTGGCGCCAACGCCAGAACCGCGCTCATCACCCGGGGTCTGGTGGAGATGCAGCGCCTCGGTGCGGCGCTGGGTGCCGATGCCAAAACCTTCATGGGGATGGCGGGGCTCGGGGATCTGGTGCTGACCTGTACCGACAACCAGTCCCGCAACCGTCGTTTCGGTCTGGCTCTAGGTGCAGGCAAGGCGGTGGAGACTGCCATGGCCGAGATCGGCCAGGTGGTGGAAGGTTATCGCAACACCAAGGAGGTGCATCTGCTGGCGGCCCGTTGTGGCGTCGAGATGCCCATCTGCGAGCAGATCTTCCAGGTGCTCTACCAGGGCAAGAACCCGAAAGAAGCCGCGATTGCTCTGCTAAGCCGGGACAAACGCGATGAATAAGAGCAAATCCCATTAGGCTGTTTTATTAGCCATTTTGAACCTGGGCAGTGCTCGAAATCTTCACGTATGCCTATACGCTCAGGTTTCTGCGCGCTGTCCGTGTTCAAACTGCCGTCAACAACGACGCCTACTGAGATAGGCTCATTCGGTTCGTCGGATAGCAAAAGGCCCTGCCAGATTGGCGGGGCCTTTTCATGTGTGGTGTCAAAGGGGACCAACCTTGATGGATGATCGCCACTGGCACGGGATCAATAGTAGGAGTGATCGCCGCGCTGGTGCTCGGTGGCATCTTTGACGCCGTTGAGCTCGCCAGGGAATTTTTCCAGCAGCTGCTTCTCGATCCCCTCTTTCAGGGTGTAATCGACCATGGAGCAACCGTTGCAACCGCCGCCAAACTGCAGGATGGCCAGCTTGTCTTCGGTCAACTCGACCAGAGTTACCTTGCCACCGTGACCGGCCAGCATGGGGTTGACCTCGGACATCAGCACATATTCAATGCGGTCGATCAGCGGTGCATCGTCGGCCACTTTGCGCATCTTGGCGTTGGGGGCTTTGAGGGTGAGCTGGGAGCCCATCTGATCGGTGACGAAGTCGATGGTGGCATCGACCAGGTAAGGGGCGCTCAGAGGATCAACCAGGCAGTCGAATCCGCTGAAAGGCAGGTGTTGATCTTCCGGATCCACCGCGTCGGGTGGGCAATATGATACGCCGCACTCGGCATTCTGGGTTCCCGGATTGACCACAAACACCCGGATATTGGTGCCATCAGGCTGTTTTTCCAGCAGTTTACGGAAATGGGCCTGGGCGGTGTCGGAAATGCTGATCATCACTATCCTCATAAACCTGAGTGTACGACTAGGGTATTCATGATAACTCGCTTGGCAGTGCTTGGGTAGCATGCAGATGGCGCTTAACATATGTCAAATATACCTATGGCAGCCTGATGTGGCTGAGCCTGCGGTATACATACCTAGGGTTATTTGAGATGTTTGAGCGTACGGCAAATGGCCCACACTTCCACTTTTTCGATGCCGCTCTCGTGCAGCAAGCGGGTGAGTTGGCCCGCCGTCGCCCCCGTGGTTACCACATCGTCGAGCAGGGCCACATGCCGATAGCGATGGGGGCGAACGTGAAAGGCGCCCCGCAGATTCCGCCGCCGCTGACCGGCACTGAGCCGGGTCTGCTGGGGGGTTGCCTTGGTGCGACTCAGCAACTGCTTATCACAAGGAATACCGGTGATCTGGCTGAGGGTGGTGGCTATTTCCTCAGCCTGATTGAAGCCGCGCCACCACTGCCGCCACCAGTGCAGGGGAACAGGGATGATGACTTCTGGGGGCTCGTCTCTCTCCAGATGATCGGCCAGCAGGCGTGCGAGCAGTGGCGCCAGCAGGAGCTGGCCGGCGTATTTCAGCTGGGGAATGAGCATGGGGTAGGGTGCCTGATAGTCGCCAATGACCTGCAACCGCTCCCAGGGTGGTGGCCTGCGCTGGCAGCGGCCACAGATCAGCTCCTTATCTCCCATGTATTCCGGCAAGGGGGCCGCGCACAATGTGCATCTGGGGTAGGACTGGTACAGGGCTTGTCGACACCAGCTACAAAGCAGTGGCTGGCTATCACATGCTTGCTGGCAGAGCAGACAGCTGCCCTGCCAGTCGGCGTGGCTGCCAAGGATCGGACTTGCTTTGGCTAGCAGCCGCTTTAACATGCTGACCCCAAGAGAATGAACAGGGATCTTGAGTCTAGATGAGCGTATCGGTAGAGCGATTTGGTCAGGGACCCGATCTGGTGCTGTTGCACGGATGGGGCATGAATGGCGCAGTCTGGCATGGTATTGCCCAGCAGTTGGCGGCACATTATCGGCTGCATCTGGTGGACTTGCCCGGGTTTGGCAACAGTCCGCTGCGCGAGGGGAGTGATTATTCATTGCCCTGGCTGGCAGAGCAGATTGCCATAGTCTTGCCACAGAAGAGCCATCTGCTCGGCTGGTCCCTCGGTGGTCTGGTAGCAAGCCAGCTGGCCTTGACCCAGCCTGAGCGACTTCATTCGCTTATCACTGTGGCTAGCTCTCCCTGTTTCATGGCCCGGGATGAGTGGCCAGGTATAGCTCCCAAGGTGCTGACCGGTTTCAATCAGATGTTGGCGGGAGACTTCAGACAGACCATAGAACGCTTTCTGGCGATCCAGGCCATGGGCAGCGAGCATGCCCGTGATGATATCCGTCAGCTGCGCCACTGGCTGGCGGAACGCCCCGCCCCTCAGTTTGCTGCGCTGGAGGCCGGACTCGGTTTGCTGGCAGATGTGGACCTGCGCGATGAGCTGCTACAACTGAGCCTGCCCTGGCTGCGCGTCTATGGCCGGCTGGATTCCCTGGTGCCTAAAGCCTCCATTGCGCTGCTGGATGAGCGCTACCCAGCCAGCCACAGCGTGGTGCTGGAAAAAGCCTCACACGCACCCTTTATTTCCCATCCCCAACAGTTCGTTGAAATCGTTCGACATTTTGTTGGTTGAAAAACAGACGATTTACTTCATTAATCCTCTGGCGTGACGGATAATTAATCCAACGTCAGAGGAGAGTTGTCATGCGCATAGATTCTGCATTGAACAGCGGAGTACAAGGGTTTCAGCGAGCGGAGCAGATTGCCGACAAGGCATCCAGCCAGATTGCCCGGCTCAACACGCCGAGTGGCGATCAGGTGCAGTTGCCTGACGAACTGGTCAACCTCAAGGTGGCCGAGGTGCAGGCTGGTGCCTCTGCCAAAGTGATCCAGACTGCCAGTGACATGATGGGTACCCTGATCGATATCCGGGTCTGACATGAACATCAATGTCAGTCTGCCGACCCTTATTCCTAATCAGCTGCAACCGCAGACGGAATCGGCACGCACTGACAATCGCCGTGCAGCACTCATCCCCCAGACTCGTCAGAGCGAGGCATTCAATGCCGAGCCTGAAGTCGGCTCGCAGAAAGACAAGTCCAAGACCAGCCAGGCCAATGCCGCCCAGACCTCTCAGCAGACGCGGGAAGGGTCACAGACCAGCAACCCGCAAACGCCCGTGGATAACCGCTTTGTTGAAGCCACGGGTGAGGATGGCCAGCGCAACAAGCAACAGCAGGATCCCAAGCAGCAGGAGCAGCAACAAAAGCAGGAGCTGCAGATCAAGGAGCTGGTGGACAGGGATCAGGAGGTTCGCACCCACGAGCAGGCTCATCAGGCTGCAGGCGGCCAGTTTGCCAGTAGCCCTACTTATCAATTCTCGATGGGACCGGACGGCAAGCGTTATGCCACTGGTGGTGAGGTTTCCATCGACATCGGGACTATCCCTGGTGATCCCGAGGCCACCATTGCCAAGATGCAGCAGGTACGGACTGCCGCTCTGGCGCCTGCCGAGCCTTCCGCACAGGATCTGAGTGTGGCCAGAAGTGCCGCAGCCAAGGAGGCCCAAGCCCGCAAGGCAATGATGACGTCCAGCTCCCAGTCAGGTGCTACGCCTGCTGATGGTGCACGGACCGGCGTGCTGAACACCTATATGGAGCAACGTAATCAGGTCATCGCCCAGCGATATCAACAGGCGGTCAGGCCCGCGGCGCAGCAGGGTCTCAGCCTAAGCGTCTAGGCACACTACTTTTCCCCGATTTTTCTATCCCGCCCCGGTTTTTTGCAACTAATCTGAGGGGTAATCCCATTCATCCTCACAGGAGTCGCCATGCACTTTGATGAAGTCAAACCGGAAGATTTTGCCACCTTCTCCCGTGTTCCCCCTCCTCACCTTCAGATGGAACAGTTCTTGATGCAACTCGGTGGCGGCGGGACTGAAGGGACCCATTTCAAGAAGAAGGTCATGCTGGCGGCCGGTTGGAGCCACACTGGCGTCGTTTCTTATGGCAAGTACCCACAGGAAGCCTGCAAGGCATTCAATCGGCTGCGGGAGGTGCTGGTACAGCATCAGGATCCGGAAGGTATTCTGGCTACCCTCAGTCAGTAAGCCAGGCCTTGTAAAAAAGCCCCTCGCGGGGCTTTTTTCATTTCTTGGTTTTGGAGAGAGCAGCAGCGAACGCACTGCCCATGGCGCCACCCATGGGTGCTGCCTGACGGGACTCGTTTCTGGGTTTGGCACTGCCAGCGCCAGCGTTGCGTGGCTCGGCAGGCTTGCGGGCCGGTTGTCCGGCTTTTTCGTCCAGCCGCATGGTCAGGCTGATCCGCTTGCGCGGGGCATCGACCTCCAGCACCTTGACCCTCACTATGTCCCCTGCCTTGACCACCTCGCGAGGGTCCTTGACGAAGCGATCGGCCAGGGAGGAGATGTGGACCAGCCCGTCCTGATGGACACCGATATCGACGAAGGCGCCGAAGTTGGTGACGTTGGTGACCACGCCTTCCAATATCATCTCTGGCACCAGGTCGCTTATCTTCTCCACCCCATCCTTGAAGGTGGCGGTCTTGAACTCGGGGCGCGGGTCGCGGCCCGGCTTGTCCAGCTCGCCTATGATGTCGGTGACAGTGGGCACGCCGAACTGCTCATCCGTATAGTCAGCCGGCTTCAGGCTGCGTAGCAGGCTGCCGTTGCCGAGTAGGCTTTCAACTTGCTGCTGGAGTTGCGCCAGGATCCTTTCAACCACAGGGTAGGATTCCGGGTGTACCGCCGAGCTGTCGAGAGGATTGCTGCCCCCGCGAATACGCAGAAAACCGGCACACTGCTCGAATGCCTTGGGACCGAGCCGGCTCACCTTCAGCAACTGCTGGCGGCTCTGGAAGGCGCCGTGCTCGTCCCGATAGGCGACGATATTCTGGGCTAGTGTCTGGGAGAGACCGGAGACCCGATTCAGCAGAGCGACCGAGGCTGTGTTCACATCCACCCCGACTGCGTTCACGCAATCTTCGACCACGGCATCCAGCCGCCGTGCAAGCTGGCTCTGGCCTACGTCGTGCTGGTACTGGCCCACACCGATACTCTTGGGATCGATCTTGACCAGCTCGGCCAGGGGATCCTGCAGGCGGCGGGCGATGGATACGGCGCCACGGATAGAGACATCCAGATCCGGGAACTCCTGGGAGGCAAGCTCGGAGGCGGAGTAGACAGAGGCGCCCGCCTCGCTGACCACGACCTTTTGCGCCTTGGCTGCGGAGTAGTGCTCGAATAGTTCGCTCACCAGCCGATCGGTTTCCCGCGAGGCGGTGCCGTTGCCGATGCTGATGAGCTCCACCTTGTGCTTCTGGCACAGCTCGCTAAGGGTTTTGAGGCTCTGATCGACCTGTTTCTTCGGCTCGAACGGGTAGATGGTGGCGTGATCGACCAGCTTGCCAGTGGCGTCGACCACGGCCACCTTGACTCCGGTACGGATACCCGGATCCAGCCCCATGGTGCAGCGCATGCCAGCCGGGGCTGCCATCAGCAGATCCTGGAGGTTCATGGCAAACACCTTGATCGCCTCCTCTTCTGCCGATTCGCGGATCCGGCCGATCAGCTCGGTCTCCATCTGCAGCGACAGCTTGATCTTCCATGTCCAGCTCACGACACCTTGCAGCCACTTGTCGGCCGGACGGCTTTGCAGATTGAGTTTGAGGTGGTGGGCTATGATGCCTTCACAAGGGCTGGCGCTCTCGTTTTCACCTGTGACCAGCGCCAGATTGAGGACCCCTTCATTGCGCCCGCGCAGCATCGCCAGTACCCGGTGGGAGGGAGCCTTGTGCAGCGGCTCGTCATGTTCGAAGTAGTCCTTGAACTTGGCACCTTCTTGTTCTTTGCCTGCCACCACGCGAGCGCGCAGAGTGGCGTTGTGCCACAGATAGTCCCGCAGTTTCTCCAGCAGGTCTGCCTGCTCGGCGAAGCGCTCCATCAGTATGTAGCGGGCTCCATCAAGGGCTGTTTTGCTGTCAATGATGCCTTGTTCGGAATTGAGGAAGCCGGCAGCGGCCTGTTCGGGATCCCGCATCGGGTCCGTGAGCAGCAGGGTCGCCAGTGGCTCGAGCCCCGCCTCTATGGCCATCTGTCCCTTGGTGCGACGTTTGGGTTTGTAAGGGAGATAGAGGTCTTCCAGCCGGGTCTTGCTGTCGGCGCCATTCAGCTCGCGGGTCAGCTCAGGGGTGAGTTTGCCTTGCTCCTCGATGGAGCGAATGATCACCTGGCGGCGATCCTCCAGCTCGCGCAGATAACCAAGGCGGCTCTCCAGGGTGCGTAGCTGGCTGTCATCCAGGCCACCAGTCACCTCTTTGCGGTAACGGGCGATAAAGGGCACTGTCGAGCCTTCATCCAGCAGGCGCACGGCTGCCTGCACTTGTTCCGGACGGGCATTCAGCTCACCGGCAATCTGTCTCTCTATTACATGGCTGTGCATCGGGGATCTCTGTGGTCGCTTCTATCCAACTGGCCTGGGTGGCGTCGACTTGCTGCGGCTGGGTATATTACCCGCCAGCAGGTCGCGTCTCTACACTATGAGGATGTGCATCATGGCGTGTACCGAGAGTGCCACCGAGATCGGTTTGCGCCATAAGGCGCCAAATGTGAGCACTATATGGGGTCGCGCGACTGTATGCCACCCTGGCGAAATGACGTAAATGGCTGCTGAGTCCAAGGGTGGGGGAAGAGACCGAGCGATCCGCTCCCCGTCATGGAAGAGAAGATGTCCGGGAGGGAGGGGCACTATGCTGCCCGGTATGGCGGGGAGGACAAGTCTCCCCGGCTGCGTCATTTGGGATAGCTGATGTCATTGATATACCAGCAGGCGTCACCGACTGGCGTAGGTACTATGGCCTCATCCCCGACCTCTTTCTTGAGCAGGGCCCGAGCCATGGGAGAGTCGATGGAGATGTAATCCTTGCGGCCAAAAATCTCGTCATAACCGACGATGCGAAAGCGCTTGGTGTCACCCTCTTCGTTTTCCACCTCGACCCAGGCGCCGAAGAATACTTTGCCCTCCTGGGCGGGAGCATAATCGACGATCCCCAGCTCCTCGAGGCATTTGCGCAGGTAACGCACCCGTCTGTCGATCTCCCGCAGCCGCTTCTTGTTGTACTGGTAGTCTGCATTCTCGCTGCGATCCCCCAGGCTGGCGGCCCAGGCGACCTTGCGCGTGGTCTCGGGGCGCTCTTCGCGCCACAGGAAATCGAGCTCTTCTTTCAGCTTGTTGTAGCCTTCGCGAGTGATGAGCTTGGTCTTCATGAATTTCAGGTACCTGCGTCAATGTGGGCTGATGAGCCTCTTATGGCTCGGCGGATCTTAGTCGCTGCCATTTCTGTGTCGAGCAAAAACTGCGTCGTCATCAGGGGGCAGCATGGTCGACAGGTGCTGACGGCAGAGGGATCAAGGGATGCCATGGGCAATAACCGGTAACATATTTATGCTTTGCCGTTGGGGCCTCGAGCTCTAGTATTGGCAACATATCGAGAGGAGAGGCAAGCAATGAGTCAGCAATACAAGGTTCTGGTCGTCGACGATGATTTGAAATTACGTTCCCTGCTGGAGCGTTATCTGACCGAACAGGGATTCGTTGTTCGGGGCGTCGCCAATGGCGAACAGGCTGACCGCCTGCTGACCCGTGAAAACTTCAGCTTGATGGTACTTGATCTGATGCTGCCGGGGGAGGATGGGCTTTCTATCTGTCGTCGCCTTCGTGAAGCCGGCAACCAGATCCCGGTGCTCATGCTGACCGCCAAGGGGGATGAGGTGGATCGCATCGTCGGGCTCGAGATGGGGGCTGATGACTATCTGCCCAAACCATTCAACCCCCGTGAGCTACTGGCGCGGATCCGTGCCGTGCTGCGCCGGCATACCGTCGAACTGCCTGGCGCGCCTTCGACCGCCGAGAAGATGGTGACCTTCGGCAGCTATCAGCTCAACCTGGCGACCCGGGAGCTCAGCCGTGATGGCGAGCCCGTGGCCCTGACCAGCGGTGAATTTGCGGTGCTCAAGGTGCTGGTCAGCCACCCTCGTGAGCCCCTCTCCCGCGACAAGTTGATGAATCTGGCCAGAGGGCGCGAGTACACGGCGACCGAGCGCAGCATAGACGTGCAGGTCTCCCGCTTGCGCCGCCTGCTGGAGCAGGACCCGGCCCAGCCTCGTTACCTGCAGACCGTCTGGGGCCTGGGTTACGTCTTCGTGCCGGACGGTGATGGCGAATGAAAAAAGTGGGCAGCATGTTTTCTCGCATGCTCTGGTTTTTGGCCGCCGCGCTGGTGGTCTATCAGTTTGTCTCCTATGTCACCTTCTACAACTATCTGCTAGCACCCACCGTCAAGCAGATCAGCCACCTGCTGGCCAATCAGGTCAAGCTCATCTTCCCGGTCGAAAGCAATCAGCTGGCGCTGAGCGAGGATGCCGAAGCGCTGGTCTATGTCGCGACCGGCAGTGACCTCTACACCCAGACGGAGGCCGAACAGCATGGGCTCAACGACTCCAAGCCCTATACCTATCTGGAAGAGAGCATCAGTCGTGAACTGGGTGGCAAGACCAAGGTGCGGGTCGAGATCCAGGATCACTACATCATCTGGATCCAGCCGCCGCAGGCCAATCAGGTGTGGGTGCGTATCCCGCTGACCGAGATCGAAGATGACGATATCGAGCCGCTGATCCTCTACATGAGCGTGCTGCTGGTGGTCACTCTGTTTGCTGCCTGGCGTTTTGCCCGCCAGCTGGTGCGTCCGCTGGAGGATCTGGAGGCCGGCGCCGTAGCCGTGGCGCGCGGCAACTTTCCCGATGCGCTGGGGGAACAGGGGTCGCGGGAGGTACGCCGACTGACCCGGACCTTCAATCATATGTCGAGCTCCATCAAACGCTTGATTGAGGAGCGCAATCTGATGATGGCCGGGGTCTCTCATGACTTGCGCACACCGCTGACCCGCATCCGGCTGGCGACCGAAATGATGTCGTCCGGGGATGAGTATCTCAAGGAGAGCATCAACGCGGACATCGACGAGTCCAACGGCATCATAGATCAGTTCATCGACTACATCCGTCCGGACGAGGGACTGGATACCCAGCAGATCGATCTGACTCAGCTGATCCACGACGTACTGCTGATGCAGACCGATCAGGGATTGGAGGTTGACCTCGAATTGCCGGAAGAGGCGGTGAGAGTGGCCTGCAATCCCATCAGTATTCGCCGTATTCTCAACAACCTGTCAGGCAACTCGCTGCGCTACGGCGCGAGCAGGTTGCACGCCGAGCTCAAAGATGATGGTCACTGGGTGCGGTTACGGCTGTCGGACAATGGTCCCGGCATCCCCGAGCAGGATTATTACCGGGTACTCAAACCCTTCACTCAGGGCAACGAGGCTCGCACCGGCAGTGGCAGTGGCCTGGGATTGGCCATCGTCGCCAAGATCGTCTCCCAGCATCACGGCACCATCCGGCTGGGACGGGCCGAACTGGGGGGCTTGTTGGTCGAGGTCCGGCTTCCCAAGAACCAGCCACTGGAGTGGATGGATTGAGAAAAGGGCGTATCCGTGGATACGCCCTTTTGCATTATCAGGCTTGCGGCTCAGCTCCCTTGCGGTAGCGCTTGCCATATTTCAGCTGCTGGATCAGCAAGGCGACGACGATCAGCCCCAGCCCTATGGGGGTTGCCGGGTGTATTGTCTCGCCGATCAACAGGTTGAGCAGCACCAGGGAGGCAAACGGCGAGATGAAGATGAGGTTGCTTATAGGGGCCGTGTTGGTGGCATGGCGCAAAGCCATCAGCCAGAGCACGAAACCGAAGCCCATCTCGAACAGGCCCACATAGATGGCGCCGACCCAGCCTTGCCAGGCTGTCATGGCGAAATCGGAGAGCAGCCAGGTCGCAGCGACAATGAAAGGAAGGCTGATGATAAAGCCGAGCAACAGGCTGACGATTGGGTCTCCCTGATTGCGGGTGTTGAGGATCCAGTAACTGGCCCAGATAAGCGTCGATACCAGCGCCAGCGCGACCCCGAGCGGGCTGTCGAATTGCAGGCCGAACACATCCCCCTTGGTGGCGATCACCAGGGCACCGAAGTAGCCCAGCACTATGGCCACTCCATCGCGGCGGCGCAGTTTCTGGCCAAGAAAGGGGACGGCCAGCAGACTGAGGGTGATGGCCCAGGTGTAGTTAAGGGTCTGTGCCTGCTGGGCGGGCAGCAGATCATAGGCCTTGAACAGCAGCAGGTAATAGAGGAAGGGGTTCAGCACACCCAGGGTCAGGTAATAGAAAGGTCGGGCCTTGATGTAACTCCGTAGCAGAGGCAGTTTACCCTGTTTGGCGACTATCGCCGTCAGCGTGAGGGTCGAGGTAAAGGCGGCTACAAGCAGCAATTGCACCGGTTCAAAGTAGGTGAGGGAAATCTTGAAGGCGGTGGCGACTGTCGACCAGAGGGCAACGGCGCAGAGTCCATACTGATAGGCTTTTTTTTGATCTTTGAGCATTGGATGTCGTTCCACTGACAGAGGCAGGCGCACAGTCTACCAGCCTGTTTGTAACATTGTCGTTACCCCGAGTTGGCAAGGGGATAAGGTGTCGCCGGCGAGATCCATCTGTCACATAAAACTGCGCACAATCTGTTCGCCCTCCCTTGCGCAAATTTGAAAAATCCGTATAATCCCCTCCGCTTACCCATGAGGTAAGCCAGACGATATGTCTGCTGCTGAGTTGTTCGTTTACGGATGACCAGCCATACAGTCCTCCCGATATGGGGGGAAACGTGAAAAATCACACCTCTGGCGGGAGTAATCTCGGTCGGGCGGTGTTGATTTATGTTCTTTTATCTATTGGAGCTCTGTCAATGCAGAACCAAAGAATCCGTATTCGCCTGAAGGCTTTTGATCATCGCCTGATTGATCAATCCACAGCGGAAATCGTTGAAACTGCAAAGCGCACCGGCGCGCAGGTTCGCGGTCCTATCCCGCTGCCGACTCGCAAAGAGCGCTTCACCGTCCTGATCTCCCCGCACGTCAACAAAGATGCGCGTGATCAGTACGAGATCCGCACTCACAAGCGTCTGGTAGACATCGTTGAACCGACTGACAAGACCGTAGACGCCCTGATGCGTCTGGATCTGGCAGCTGGTGTAGACGTCCAGATCAGCCTGGGTTAATTACGGAAAGAGGTTGATAACAATGACAATCGGTCTTGTAGGTCGCAAAGTGGGTATGACTCGCATCTTCACTGAAGATGGCGTTTCTATCCCGGTGACTGTTATCGAAGTTGAAGCTAACCGTGTAACTCAGGTCAAATCTGTAGAAACCGACGGCTACAACGCTATTCAGGTTACCACTGGCGCCAAGAAAGCCAGCCGTGTGACCAAGCCGGAAGCTGGCCACTTTGCCAAAGCTGGTGTAGAAGCCGGTCGCGGTCTGTGGGAATTCCGCTTGAACAACGGTGAAACTTTCACTGTTGGTAGCGAGCTGAAAGTAGATCTTCTCGCTGACGTTAAGATGGTAGACGTTACCGGCACATCCAAGGGTAAAGGTTTTGCGGGCACTGTAAAGCGCCACAACTTCCGCACCCAGGATATGACCCACGGTAACTCCTTGTCTCACCGCGCTCCGGGTTCTATCGGTCAGAACCAGACTCCGGGTCGTGTATTCAAGGGCAAAAAGATGGCTGGTCACATGGGTGCTGAGCGTGTAACGACTCAGAACCTGGAACTGGTTCGTGTTGACGCTGAACGTAACCTGCTGCTCATCAAAGGTGCAGTCCCAGGTGCAACCAACGGCAACGTGATCGTCAAACCTGCCGTCAAAGCGTAACGTCTGAGGAGATAGTAATGGAATTGGTAATGAAAGACGCCAAGAGCGCTCTTGAAGTTTCCGAGACTACCTTCGGGCGCGAATTCAACGAAGCTCTGGTTCACCAGGTCGTCGTTGCATATGCCGCAGGTGCCCGTCAGGGTACTCGTGCGCAGCTGACTCGCTCTGAAGTGTCTGGTGGCGGCAAAAAGCCGTGGCGTCAGAAGGGTACTGGTCGTGCCCGTGCTGGCTCCATCCGTTCGCCCATTTGGCGTTCCGGTGGTGTGACTTTTGCTGCTAAGCCGCAAGATCACAGCCAAAAAGTAAACAAGAAGATGTACCGCGGCGCTATCCGTAGCATCCTGTCCGAGCTGGTACGTCAAGAGCGCCTGATCGTTGTCGAGAAATTCGGCATCGAAGCGCCGAAGACCAAAGAACTGATCGCCAAGCTGAAAGAGATGGAACTGACTGACGTTCTGATCGTGACAGCTGAAGTCGATGAGAACCTGTTCCTGGCTGCTCGCAACCTGTACAAAGTTGACGTGCGTGATGTTGCCGGTATCGACCCGGTCAGCCTGATCGCTTTCGACAAGGTTCTGATGACTGCTGAAGCAGTTAAGCAAATCGAGGAGATGCTGGCATGATCCGCGAAGAGCGTCTGTTGAAAGTTCTGAAGGCTCCGCATATCTCTGAAAAGAGCACCATGGTCGCCGAGAAGCAGAACACTATCGTGTTCAAAATTGCTGTCGACGCCACCAAGGCGGAAGTCAAAGCTGCAGTTGCGAAACTGTTCGAGGTCGAAGTTGAGACCGTCCGTACCCTGAACATGAAGGGTAAAACCAAGCGCTCAGGTGCACGCGTAGGCCGTCGTTCCGATTGGAAAAAGGCTTATGTGACCCTGAAAGCTGGTCAGGACATCGACTTCATGGGCGCAGCCGAGTAAGAGGAGTTCTGAAAAATGGCAATCGTTAAGTGCAAGCCTACTTCTCCAGGCCGCCGCCACGTCGTTAAGATCGTCAATCAAGAGCTGTACAAGGGTAAGCCCTTTGCCGCTCTGCTGGACAGCAAGAGCAAGTCCGGTGGTCGTAACAACAACGGTCGTATCACCACTCGTCATATCGGTGGTGGTCACAAGCAGCATTACCGTATCGTCGACTTCAAACGTGACAAAGACGGTATCCCGGCCAAAGTAGAACGCCTGGAATACGATCCTAACCGTACCGCTAACATCGCACTGGTGTTGTATGCAGACGGTGAGCGTCGTTACATCCTGGCTCCGAAAGGCCTGAAAGCTGGTGACGCGATCGCTTCTGGTGCTGATGCAGCCATCAAGGTAGGTAACACCCTGCCGATGCGCAACATCCCGGTTGGTTCTACTGTTCACGCCGTTGAGATGAAACCTGGTAAAGGTGCCCAGCTGGCTCGTTCCGCTGGTACTTTCATCCAGATCCTGGCTCGTGAAGGTAACTATGTAACTCTGCGTCTGCGTTCCGGCGAAGTACGTAAAGTTCTGGCCGAGTGCCGCGCCACCATCGGTGAAGTCGGTAACTCCGAGCACATGTTGCGTCAACTGGGTAAAGCCGGTGCCAACCGCTGGCGTGGTATTCGTCCGACCGTTCGCGGTATGGCGATGAACCCGGTCGACCACCCGCACGGTGGTGGTGAGGGTCGTAACAAGGGCATGCAGCCTGTGTCCCCATGGGGCCAGAAGGCTAAAGGCTTCAAGACCCGTAAGAACAAGCGTACCGACAAGTACATCGTACGTCGTCGTAACAAGTAATTGTTAACATAGAGGAATCACCATGCCACGTTCTCTCAAGAAGGGTCCATTTATTGACCTGCACTTGCTGAAGAAGGTAGAGAAAGCGGTGGAAAGCGGGGATAAAAAGCCGGTTAAAACCTGGTCCCGTCGTTCAATGATCATCCCGAACATGATCGGTTTGACCATCGCTGTCCATAATGGTCGTCAGCACGTTCCGGTTTTCGTTACCGAAGAAATGATCGGTCACAAACTGGGTGAATTCGCACCGACTCGTACTTATCGCGGCCATGCTGCTGATAAGAAGGCTAAGAAGCGCTAAGGGATAAATGATGGAAGCTATCGCTAAACACCGTTATGCCCGTACTTCTGCCCAGAAAGCTCGTCTGGTAGCCGATCAAGTACGTGGTCTGTCTGTAGACAAGGCTCTGAATATCCTGACCTTCAGCCCGAAAAAGGCTGCAGTGCTGGTTAAGAAAGTGCTGGAATCTGCCATTGCAAACGCTGAGCACAACGAAGGCGCTGATATCGATGCGCTGCGTGTTGCTACTATCATGGTCGACGAAGGTCCCTCCATGAAGCGCATCCGTCCGCGTGCCAAAGGTCGTGCGGATCGTATCCTCAAGCGTACCGCTCACATCACTGTAGTGGTATCCGACGCTAAGGCTGGGAGATAAGCAATGGGTCAGAAAGTACATCCTAATGGCATTCGCCTGGGTATTACCAAGCCTTGGAATTCTACCTGGTTCGCGAACACCAAAGACTTCGCTGACAACCTGTACAGCGATTTTCAAGTACGCCAGTTCCTGACCAAGGAACTGAAAAATGCGTCCTTGTCCAAGATCACCATCGAGCGTCCGGCCAAGAGCATCCGTGTGACCATTCACACCGCTCGTCCGGGTGTTGTGATCGGTAAGAAAGGCGAAGACGTTGAGAAACTGCGCAAAGCTGTCGCCGTGATTACCGGCGTGCCTGCTCAGATCAACATTTCCGAAGTCCGTAAGCCGGAGCTGGATGGCAAGCTTGTTGCTGACAGCATCACTTCCCAACTGGAACGTCGCGTAATGTTCCGTCGTGCTATGAAGCGCGCCGTACAGAACGCAATGCGCCTGGGTGCCAAGGGCATCAAAGTGGAAGTGTCTGGTCGTCTGGGCGGTGCTGAAATCGCGCGTACCGAATGGTACCGTGAAGGTCGTGTGCCGTTGCACACCCTGCGTGCCGACATCGACTACGCAACTTCTGAAGCCCACACCACTTACGGTGTGATCGGCGTTAAGGTTTGGATCTTCAAGGGCGAAGTTCTGGGTGGTCTGGCTGCAGTCAATGCTGCCGCTGCTCAAGAGCAAGCTCCTGCAAAGCCCAAGCGCGATAACAAACGCCGCGGTAAGTAAGGAGATTCGGTAAATGTTGCAACCAAAGCGTACTAAATTCCGCAAGACCCATAAGGGTCGCAACCGCGGTCTGGCCAACACTGGTAACGAAGTATCCTTCGGTACCTTTGGCCTGAAGGCGACATCTCGTGGTCAATTGACTGCTCGTCAAATCGAAGCAGCCCGTCGTGCCATGACCCGTCACGTTAAGCGTCAAGGCAAGATCTGGATCCGTGTGTTCCCGGACAAGCCCATCACCGAAAAGCCTCTCGAAGTTCGTATGGGTAAAGGTAAGGGCAACGTGGAATATTGGGTCTGCCCGATCCAGCCTGGCAAGGTTCTGTACGAGATGGACGGTGTACCTGAGGCTCTGGCGCGTGAAGCGTTTGCCCTGGCCGCAGCTAAGCTGTCTGTTCAGACCACTTTCGTAATTAAGACGGTGATGTGATGAAAGCCCAAGATCTGCGTCAAAAGAGCGTCGATGAACTGAACCAGGAGCTGCTGGGCCTGCTGCGTGAGCAATTCAACATGCGCATGCAAGCGTCCACTGGCCAGCTGGCTCAGACTCACACTCTGAAACAAGTGCGTCGTGACGTCGCACGTATCAAGACTGTACTGACTGAGAAGGCAGGTGCGTAATGACTGACAAGATCCGTACTCTGCAAGGTCGTGTAATCAGCGACAAGATGGAAAAATCCATCACTGTTGCTATCGAGCGCAAGGTAAAGCACCCGATCTACGGTAAGATCATCAAGCGCACTACCAAGCTGCACGTACATGATGAAAACAACGAGTGTAAAGCTGGCGATCTCGTGGAAATCCGCGAATGCCGCCCGCTGTCCAAGACCAAGTCCTGGACCCTGGTTGCGATCTTAGAAAAGGCCTAATCGGTACTTTGTAGTCCAAACGGCCCCTTAGCGGGGCCGTTTGTTTTTTAGGCTACCTTTTCTCAAAATCATGTGTTATAGTTTCGCGCCTTTTGAAGGCAGCCAGATCCCGAAAGGGATAAGAAGTAAACAAAGCGGAGCACTAAAATGATCCAGATGCAAAGTATGCTGGGTGTAGCCGACAACTCCGGCGCTCGCAGTGTAATGTGTATTAAGGTTCTGGGTGGCTCGCACCGCCGTTATGCCGGCATCGGCGACATCATCAAAGTTTCCATCAAGGAAGCCATTCCTCGCGGTAAAGTGAAGAAAGGTGATGTATATAACGCGGTGGTCGTACGCACCCGTAAAGGCGTTCGTCGTCCGGACGGCTCAGTCATCCGTTTCGACAACAATGCGGCTGTGTTGCTTAACAACAACCAACAGCCAATCGGTACTCGTATTTTTGGCCCGGTGACCCGTGAACTCCGTAATGAGAAGTTCATGAAGATTGTGTCCCTGGCACCCGAAGTACTGTAAGGAGTCGAACGATGGCAGCTAAAATCCGTCGCGAAGACGAAGTGATTGTTCTTACCGGCAAAGACAAGGGCAAGCGTGGCAAAGTCACTCAAGTCCTGGTAACCGAAGGTAAGGTTCTCGTTGAAGGCATCAATCTGGTGAAGAAGCATCAAAAGCCGGTACCCGCACTGGGTCAGGCTGGCGGCATCATCAGCAAAGAAGCCCCAATGGACGTTTCTAACGTAGCGCTGTTCAACTCTGCCGCTGGCAAGGCTGATCGCGTTGGTTTCCGGATTGAAGACGGCAAAAAAGTTCGTTTCTTCAAATCCACCGGCGAACTTGTGAAGTAATTGGAGTTTAACGATGGCGAAACTGCATGATTACTACAAATCCGATGTAGTAAATGAACTGGCCAAACAGTTCGGTTACAAGACTATCATGCAAGTCCCTCGGATCGAGAAAATCACCCTGAACATGGGTGTTGGTGAAGCGATCTCTGACAAAAAGCTGTTGGAAAATGCCGCTGCCGATATGGCTGCCATTTCCGGTCAGAAGCCGCTGATCACCAAAGCTCGCAAATCTGTTGCGGGCTTCAAGATTCGTGAAGGCTACCCGATAGGTTGTAAAGTAACCCTGCGTGGCGAGCGTATGTGGGAGTTCCTGGAACGGCTGATTTGCATCTCCGTACCGCGTATCCGTGACTTCCGTGGCCTGAACGCTAAAGCGTTCGACGGTCGTGGTAACTACTCCATGGGCGTGCGTGAGCAAATCATCTTCCCGGAAATCGACTATGACAAAGTCGATCGCGTCCGTGGTCTGGATATCACCATCACCACTTCCGCGAATACCGATGAAGAAGGCCGTGCTCTGCTGGCTGCCTTTAACTTCCCATTCCGCAAGTAAGGTTAGGGTTATGGCTAAAACATCCATGAAAGCACGTGAAGCAAAGCGTGCGAAGCTGGTAGCCAAGTTCGCCACTAAGCGAACCGAGCTGAAAGCTATCATCGTTGATATGAACGCTTCTGAAGAAGCGCGTTGGGATGCTGTACTGCAACTGCAACAGCTGCCCCGTGATTCCAGTCCGTCCCGCCAGCGTAACCGTTGCAATATTACTGGTCGTCCGCACGGTTTCCTGCGTAAGTTTGGTCTGTCTCGCATCAAGGTGCGTGAGCATGCCATGAAGGGCGAAATTCCGGGCCTGAAGAAGGCTTCTTGGTAACGAATCTCGGGAGTTAGACTTATGAGCATGCAAGATCCGATCGCGGATATGCTGACCCGCATCCGTAACGGTCAGGCGGCGAGCAAAGTTGCGGTTTCCATGCCTTCTTCCAAGCTGAAAGTGGCTATCGCCAAAGTGCTGAAAGAAGAAGGTTACATCGCTGGCTACTCCGTAGCTGGTGATGTGAAGCCGGAACTGGAAATTGAACTGAAATATTTCCAGGGCAAGCCAGTTGTAGAACTGATCCAACGCGTGAGCCGTCCCGGCCTGCGTATTTACAAGCGCACTACTGATCTGCCGAAAGTTATGGGCGGTCTCGGTGTTGCTATCGTGTCCACGTCTAAAGGTGTGATGACCGACCGTGCTGCCCGCAAGGCAAGCATGGGTGGTGAGATCATCTGCTACGTCGCTTAATAGGAGGTCGGAAATGTCTCGCGTTGCTAAGGCACCCGTCACTATTCCTGCTGGCGTAGAGGTGACTCTGAACGGTCAGGAACTGTCCATCAAAGGTGGTAAAGGTTCTCTGGTTCGTTCCATCCACGCCGGTGTAGAAGTGACCAAAGAAGACAATGTACTGAAGTTCGCCCCGCGCGACGGCATCGCTGGTGCTGACGCTCAGGCCGGTACTGCACGTGCATTGGCTAACAACATGGTAATCGGTGTTACCCAAGGCTTCGAGCGTAAGCTGCAGCTGGTTGGTGTAGGTTATAAAGCCTCCATCAAGGGCAATGCTGTCGCGCTGGCCCTGGGCTTCTCTCACCCGGTAGAGCATGCGCTGCCGGCTGGTGTCACCGCTGAATGCCCGACCGCTACAGAGATCGTTCTGCGTGGTGTGGACAAGCAGCTGGTTGGCCAGGTCGCCGCCGATATCCGTTCTTACCGCGCTCCGGAGCCCTACAAGGGCAAGGGTGTACGCTATGCCAACGAGCAAGTGCGTACTAAAGAAGCTAAGAAGAAGTAAGGTAACACTATGGACAAGAAAGCAGCTCGTCTCCGTCGTGCTACTCGTGCTCGGAAGAAGATGCAGGAACTGGGAGCTACCCGTCTGGTTGTTCACCGTACCCCGCGTCATATCTACGCGCAGGTTATCGCAGCCAACGGTTCCGAAGTTCTGGCCTCTGCTTCTACAGTAGAGAAAGCCATCAGTGAAGCTCTTAAATACTCCGGTAATGCTGATGCAGCTACCGCAGTAGGTAAAGCAATCGCTGAGCGTGCTATTGCCAAAGGCGTTCAGAACGTATCTTTCGATCGTTCCGGTTTCAAGTATCACGGTCGTGTAGCCGCTCTGGCTACCGCTGCTCGTGACGCTGGTCTTCAGTTCTAAGCTAGGAGTCGAAGATGGCTAAAGTCGAATCTCAAGCCGGCGAACTGCAAGAAAAGCTGATTGCAGTAAACCGTGTTTCGAAAACTGTTAAAGGTGGTCGTATCATGTCCTTCACCGCGTTGACCGTGGTGGGTGATGGTAACGGCCGTGTAGGTTACGGTTACGGTAAGGCCCGTGAAGTTCCGGCCGCTATTCAAAAAGCGATGGAACAGGCTAAGCGTAACCTGAGCAAGGTAGAACTGAACAATGGCACTCTGCACCATCCGGTGCGCGGTGTTCACTCCGGTTCCTCCGTGTTCATGAAGCCGGCCTCACAAGGTACTGGTATCATTGCAGGCGGCGCCATGCGTGCTGTTCTGGAAGTTGCTGGTATTCACAACGTGCTGGCTAAGACCTACGGTTCCACCAACCCAATCAACGTTGTTCGCGCAACTGTAGACGCTCTGGTACAGGGTCAATCCCCGGCCCAGATCGCTGCCAAGCGTGGTCTGCGCGTTGAAGAAATTCTGGGGTAATGCGACATGGCTAACACTGTAAAAGTAACTCAAACTCGCAGCTCTATCGGCCGTCTGCCAAAGCACAAGGCGACTCTGCGTGGTCTGGGTCTGCGTCGCATTGGTCACACCGTTGAGCTGGAAGATACTCCCTGCGTACGCGGTATGATCAACCAGGTTTATTACATGGTTAAGGTGGAGGGCTAAGCATGCGTCTGAATACTCTGTCTCCGGCCGCTGGTTCCAAGCCTGAAAAACAACGTCGTGGTCGTGGTATCGGCTCCGGCCTGGGCAAGACTGGTGGTCGTGGTGTGAAAGGTCAAACCTCTCGTTCCGGTGGCGGTAAAGTCCGCGCTGGTTTCGAAGGCGGCCAGATGCCTTTGAAAATCCGTCTGCCGAAGTTCGGTTTCTTCTCTCGCAAATCTTTGGTTTCTGCCGAAGTGCGTCTGAACGAAATCGCCATGGTAGAAGGTGATGTGGTCGATTTGAGCACTCTGAAGCAAGCCGGTGTTGTTACCAAGAACATCGTTTTCGCTAAAGTTGTTCTGTCTGGCAACATTGACCGTGCTGTGACCGTTCGTGGTGTGTCCGTCACCAAAGGTGCACGTGCAGCCATCGAGGCCGCTGGCGGTAAAATCGAGGAATAATCAGTACAATGGCTAAGAAACCAGGATTGGATGTTAAAGCACAGGGTGGTCTGAGTGAATTGAAGAGCCGTCTGCTCTTCGTTCTCGGGGCGATTATCGTTTTCCGTGCAGGCTCTTATGTGCCGATTCCTGGTATTGACGCCGCCGTACTGGCCGAGTTGTTCCAACAACAGAAGGGCACCATCATTGAGATGTTCAACATGTTCAGTGGTGGTGCACTCTCGCGTGCTTCTATTCTTGCGCTGGGGATCATGCCGTACATTTCGGCATCGATCATTATCCAGCTACTGACTGTGGTTCACCCCGCTCTTGCTGAACTCAAGAAAGAAGGTGAATCTGGCCGTCGCAAGATTAGCCAATATACCCGTTGGGGCACGCTGGTTTTGGGAACTTTCCAGGCCATTGGTATTGCAACCGGTCTGCCGAATATGATGCAAGGACTCGTGACACATCCGGGTTTGGGCTTCTATTTCACGGCCGTTGTGAGTCTGGTCACCGGTACCATGTTCTTGATGTGGTTGGGTGAGCAGATTACCGAGCGTGGGATCGGTAATGGTATCTCGTTGATTATTTTCACGGGTATTGTTGCTGGTTTGCCGCATGCCATTGGTGCTACGGCCGAACAGGCACGTCAAGGGGAATTGCACATCCTGCTGTTGTTGTTGCTGGGCTTGATTGTTTTCGCAGTGACTTACTTTGTGGTGTTCGTGGAACGTGGTCAACGTCGTATCGTCGTTAACTACGCCAAGCGTCAACAAGGCCGCCAGGTATTCGCAGCGCAAAGCACACACCTGCCATTGAAAGTGAATATGGCCGGTGTGATTCCTGCGATTTTCGCATCCAGCATCATCCTCTTCCCAGGGACCATCACCTCTTGGTTTGGTCAGGGCGAGGGCAAGGTCGCTGATATCCTGCAACAGGTCTCTATGGTCCTGCAGCCGGGTCAGCCCTTGTATGAGATGCTCTATGCAGCAGCCATTATCTTCTTCTGTTTCTTCTATACCGCGCTGGTGTTCAACCCCCGCGAGACAGCAGACAACTTGAAGAAGAGTGGAGCCTTTATCCCGGGGATCCGCCCGGGCGAGCAGACAGCACGTTACATCGATAAGGTTATGACTCGCCTGACATTGGCAGGTGCGCTCTATATAACCTTTATCTGTCTGGTACCCCAGTTCTTGATGACTGCCTGGAACGTACAGTTCTACTTCGGTGGCACCTCGCTGCTGATTATCGTGGTAGTTATCATGGACTTCATGGCTCAGGTACAAACCCATATGATGTCTCATCAATATGGCGACGTCCTGAGGAAGGCCAACCTGAAGGGCTACGGCCGCTAAAGGTCGGCGTAGTTACGGAGTTAAGCAATGAAAGTTCGTGCTTCCGTTAAGGCAATCTGCCGTAACTGCAAAATCATCAAGCGTCACGGTGTGGTGCGTGTGATTTGCAGCGAGCCAAAGCATAAACAGCGCCAAGGCTAATTTTTTACGGTTAGTACTTGCAACAAATAGTTGTGCTGGCTAATATAGCCAGCCAACTTTTGTTGTGTATTGGTTGACCGCCACGTATCCGCTCACGGGCTTTGTGGTGGTCGTAATCTACTATATGTAGGAGTGAATAGTGGCCCGTATCGCTGGCATTAACATTCCTGACCATAAGCATGCAGTCATTGCTTTGACTGCGATTTATGGCGTCGGTCGTACCCGCTCCAAGGCCATCTGTGCCGCAGCCGGTATCGCTGAGAATGTGAAAATTAAAGACCTGGACGAAGCTCAGATCGAGAGTCTGCGTGAACAAGTAGGTAAATTCACCGTTGAAGGTGACCTGCGTCGTCAGATATCCATGAACATCAAGCGATTGATGGATCTGGGTTGCTACCGTGGTTTGCGTCACCGTCGTAGCCTGCCTGTTCGTGGTCAACGTACCAAGACCAACGCTCGTACCCGTAAGGGTCCGCGCAAGGCTATCAAGAAGTAACGGGAAGGTAGAAAATGGCTAAAACTCCGACTCGTGCTCGCAAGCGCGTTAAAAAGCAAGTGAGCGACGGTATTGCGCACGTTCATGCATCTTTCAACAACACAATCGTGACCATTACTGACCGTCAGGGCAATGCTCTGTCATGGGCTACCTCCGGTGGTTCAGGTTTCCGTGGTTCCCGTAAGTCCACTCCGTTTGCTGCCCAGGTAGCTGCTGAGCGTGCTGGTGAGATCGCCAAAGAATACGGCGTGAAGAACCTGGAAGTCATGGTCAAAGGTCCGGGTCCCGGTCGTGAGTCTTCCATCCGCGCTCTGAACGCGGCTGGTTTCCGCATCACTAATATTACTGATGTGACTCCGATCCCGCACAACGGTTGTCGTCCTCCCAAGAAGCGCCGCGTATAACGCTGTTGCAACTTGGTCTAGGATTGTTGGAGAAAGAAGATGGCAAGATATATCGGTCCTAAGCTTAAGCTTAGCCGTCGTGAGGGCACCGACCTCTTCCTGAAGTCTGGTGTTCGTGCGATTGATTCTAAGTGCAAGATTGACACCGCCCCTGGTCAGCACGGTGCGCGTAAAGCGCGTCTGTCCGACTACGGTGTTCAGCTGCGCGAGAAACAAAAAGTTCGTCGTATCTACGGCGTATTGGAAAAACAGTTCCGCAACTACTACCGCGACGCTGCCCGTCAAAAGGGTAACACCGGTGAGAACCTGTTGCAGCTGCTGGAAGGTCGTTTGGACAACGTTGTTTACCGTATGGGCTTCGGCGCTACCCGTGCTGAATCTCGTCAGCTGGTGAGCCATAAGGCCATCATGGTAAATGGTCGCGTTGTGAATATTCCTTCTTTCCAGGTTTCCCCTGAGGACGTGGTCTGCGTTCGTGAGAAGGCTAAGAAGCAAGCGCGTATCAAAGCATCCCTCGAGGTTGCTGGTCAGCGCGAGAAGCCGACTTGGGTAGAGGTTGACACCGCTAAAATGGAAGGTGCTTTCAAGCGTCTGCCAGAGCGTTCCGACCTGTCTGCCGACATTAACGAACAGCTGATCGTCGAGCTTTACTCCAAGTAAAGCTAGCTTCTAAAGAGAGGACACAATGCTGGGTTCTGTAACAGATTTTCTTAAACCGCGGCTAGTTGACATCGAGCAAGTTAGCCCGACTCATGCGAAAGTGACTCTTGAGCCACTTGAGCGTGGTTTTGGTCACACGCTGGGTAATGCCCTGCGTCGTATTTTGCTGTCATCTATGCCCGGTTGTGCAGTTACTGAAGTCGAAATTGACGGGGTACTGCATGAGTACAGCAGCAAAGAAGGTGTGCAGGAAGACATTCTTGAAATTCTGCTCAACCTGAAAGGTATCGCTGTGAAGCTGGAAGGCAAGGACGAGGTAACTCTGTCCCTGACCAAGTCTGGAACAGGCCCCGTTACCGCTGGTGATATCACTCACGGTGATGAAGTCGAGATCGTAAACCCGGAGCACGTAATCTGCCACCTGACCGGTGCCAATGCTGAAATCAGCATGCGCCTGAAAGTTCAGCGCGGTCGTGGTTATGTGCCTGCTTCTGCTCGTGTTCACAACGATGATGAAGAGCGTCCGATTGGTCGCCTGCTGCTGGACTCCGCGTTCAGCCCCATCGTTCGTATTGCCTACAATGTTGAGGCAGCACGTGTGGAACAGCGTACCGACTTGGACAAGCTGGTCATCGACATGGAGACCAATGGTACTCTGGATCCCGAAGAAGCC
>NZ_CM170470.1:685000-767500 GCF_057318915.1 Aeromonas sp. TS_SC_11 | reverse complement strand
TGCTGGAGATATCAGAAGTGCGAATGCTGACGTAAGTAACGATAAAGGGGGTGAAAAGCCTCCTCGCCGGAAGACCAAGGGTTCCTGTCCAACGTTAATCGGGGCAGGGTGAGTCGACCCCTAAGGTGAGGCCGAAAGGCGTAATCGATGGGAAGCAGGTTAATATTCCTGCACGACTTGTAATTGCGATGGGGGGACGGAGAAGGCTAGGTGGGCCAGGCGACGGTTGTCCTGGTGAAAGTGCGTAGGTGGTGTTTCTAGGCAAATCCGGAGACACAACACTGAGACACGAGACGAAGCCACTACGGTGGTGAAGCCATTGATGCCCTGCTTCCAGGAAAAGCCTCTAAGCTTCAGATTACAAGTCATCGTACCCCAAACCGACACAGGTGGTCGGGTAGAGAATACCAAGGCGCTTGAGAGAACTCGGGTGAAGGAACTAGGCAAAATAGAACCGTAACTTCGGGAGAAGGTTCGCTCTTGACAGTGAAGTCCCTTGCGGATGGAGCAGTTGGGAGTCGCAGTGACCAGATGGCTGGGACTGTTTATCAAAAACACAGCACTCTGCAAACACGAAAGTGGACGTATAGGGTGTGACACCTGCCCGGTGCCGGAAGGTTAATTGATGGGGTTAGCGCAAGCGAAGCTCTTGATCGAAGCCCCGGTAAACGGCGGCCGTAACTATAACGGTCCTAAGGTAGCGAAATTCCTTGTCGGGTAAGTTCCGACCTGCACGAATGGTGTAACCATGGCCATGCTGTCTCCACCCGAGACTCAGTGAAATCGAATTCGCCGTGAAGATGCGGTGTACCCGCGGCTAGACGGAAAGACCCCGTGAACCTTTACTACAGCTTGGCACTGAACATTGAACCTACATGTGTAGGATAGGTGGGAGGCTTTGAAGGCGTGACGCCAGTTGCGCTGGAGCCGTCCTTGAAATACCACCCTTGTATGTTTGATGTTCTAACGCAGGGCCCTGAATCGGGCTCGCGGACAGTGCCTGGTGGGTAGTTTGACTGGGGCGGTCTCCTCCCAAAGAGTAACGGAGGAGCACGAAGGTTGGCTAATCCTGGTCGGACATCAGGAGGTTAGTGCAATGGCATAAGCCAGCTTAACTGCGAGACGGACAGGTCGAGCAGGTACGAAAGTAGGTCATAGTGATCCGGTGGTTCTGAATGGAAGGGCCATCGCTCAACGGATAAAAGGTACTCCGGGGATAACAGGCTGATACCGCCCAAGAGTTCATATCGACGGCGGTGTTTGGCACCTCGATGTCGGCTCATCACATCCTGGGGCTGAAGTCGGTCCCAAGGGTATGGCTGTTCGCCATTTAAAGTGGTACGCGAGCTGGGTTCAGAACGTCGTGAGACAGTTCGGTCCCTATCTGCCGTGGGCGTTGGATGATTGAAGGGAGTTGCTCCTAGTACGAGAGGACCGGAGTGAACGAACCTCTGGTGTTCGGGTTGTCACGCCAGTGGCACTGCCCGGTAGCTAAGTTCGGAATCGATAACCGCTGAAAGCATCTAAGCGGGAAGCGAGCCCTGAGATGAGTCATCCCTGACCCCTTGAGGGTCCTAAAGGGCCGTTGGAGACCACAACGTTGATAGGTGGGGTGTGTAAGCGCGGCGACGTGTTGAGCTAACCCATACTAATTACCCGTGAGGCTTAACCATACAACACCCAAGAAGTGTTCTAAGGCTTGTAGCAAATTGAAGAACTACTACCTAATTCAGTGATAGCGAAGCCAACAGGCAAATCGTTATTCACGTCAGCTTTCTCAGATTGAAGAATTTGCCTGGCGGCCATAGCGCCGTGGAACCACCTGATCCCATGCCGAACTCAGAAGTGAAACGCGGTAGCGCCGATGGTAGTGTGGCATTCGCCATGCGAGAGTAGGACACTGCCAGGCACCCAATTAAACAGTTGTGCAGACATTGCATGATTGGCCGAGAGGATGACACCTCTGATAAGCGGCAAAAGATTTAGCGAAAAGCTAGCCAAATAGCGGAGCGGTAGTTCAGTTGGTTAGAATACCGGCCTGTCACGCCGGGGGTCGCGGGTTCGAGTCCCGTCCGCTCCGCCACTAATTTGAAGGCCTTCCCAATCGGGAAGGCCTTTTTGCTTTTGCGATCCCTCAAGTTTATCCGCTTCAACCTTCTCAATATTTCCTTGGCTGTATCAATTCAATCCCATTCAAGGTCTAAGGCCTGCCTTTTTCGTCCCCTTCATACACCTCAGTAAAACACGCAGAGCCAGACTGTGGTCATGTCGGGGTGAGTCCATTCCACCCTGTGTTTCTGGCGGGCGGGAATATTGATGTGATCGCCCGGGCCCAGTTGTACCGATTGTTGTGCCTGGGTCTGGGGATCGACGAACAGCAGGTTGGCTTCTCCTTGCACGATCAGGATCCACTCATGTTCATCTTGATCGTACCACTCTCCCGGTGCTGTCTGATGTCCGTGAGAAAGAATGCGCTCTATCCGCAGGTGGTTGGTACTGACCAGATCCTGAAAGAGTTCGGTAGGCAGTGGCGAGGGGATATCGTTCAGCAGATTGCGTGTGTGCATGGGTTATCTCCCGTCTGGCTGTGCGAATGGCTTCTCTGCAGTATAGAAGTGTGTCCCCTGGATGAAGGTGATAGCAGTAACAAGCTGGTATGCAAACTTGTGTCCGAACGAGAACGCTTTCCGCCATTTTGATGAAAAAGTCAGGGAATTCGCTGCAATTTCGACAAATTCTTGCTATTTTGCGCGCCACAAACGCAAACGATTTCCTTCACACTTTCAGGACATGTCATGGCAAAGCAAGATATGGCCGCCCAATCAGGGAACGGCGGCTTTTTGGACTCTTATTTTTCCATTTCCGCGCGCGGTAGCAGTGTGCGCCAGGAGCTGTTGGCAGGGCTGACTACCTTCCTTGCCATGGTCTACAGCATCATAGTGGTACCGAACATGCTGGGTGCTGCCGGTTTTGAGCAGGGCCCCGTCTTCGTGGCAACCTGTTTGATCGCCGCCTTCGGCTCTCTGCTGATGGGGCTGTGGGCCAAGCTGCCGATGGCCATAGGTTGCGCCATATCCCTCACCGCCTTTACCGCCTTCAGTCTGGTACTGGGTCAGGGACTGAGCATTCCGGTTGCCCTCGGCGCCATCTTCCTGATGGGGGTACTGTTTACCCTGATCAGTATCACAGGCGTGCGCCAGTGGATCCTGGATAACCTGCCCTCCGGTATCGCCCACGGCACCGGCATAGGTATCGGTCTGTTCTTGCTGCTGATCGCTACCAACGGCGTCGGCATGGTGATCAAGAACGAAGGGGCCGGTCTGCCGGTTCAGCTGGGTGAGGTGACCTCCTTCCCGGTCGTTATGACGGTACTGGGTCTGGCCGCCATCTTCGGTCTGGAGCGTCGCAAGGTGCCGGGCGGCATCCTGATGGTGATCATCGCCATCTCCATCCTCGGCCTTATCTTCGACCCGAAAGTGACCTGGCAGGGCTTCTTCGCCATGCCGAGCCTGACCGGCGAGAAAGGCTCTCTGGTTGGCAGCATGGATCTGCTGGGCGCCCTCAATCCTGTGGTCATTCCGACCGTACTGGCGCTGGTGATGACCGCCGTGTTTGACGCGACCGGCACCATCCGTGCCGTGGCCGGTCAGGCGGGCCTTATCAACGAGCGTGGGCACATCATCAGCGGCGGCAAGGCCCTGACTGCCGACTCCGTCAGCAGCATGGTGGCTGGCGTGGTGGGTGGTGCTCCGGCCGCCGTCTATATCGAATCTGCCGCAGGCACCGCAGCCGGTGGCAAGACGGGTCTGACCGCAGCCTTGGTCGGCCTGCTTTTCCTGCTGATGATCTTCCTCTCCCCGCTGAGCTATCTGGTGCCAGCCTACGCCACCGCACCGGCCCTGATGTATGTCGGTCTGTTGATGCTGGGCAACGTCACCAAGCTGGATTTCAACGACTCGGTCGATGCCCTCGCCGGCATGCTGTGCGCCGTCTTCATCGTGCTCACCTGCAACATAGTTACCGGCATCATGCTGGGCTTCGTGGCGCTGGTCGTGGGTCGCCTGTTTGCCGCCGAGTGGAAGAAACTCACCGTCGGTACCGTCATCATTGCCGCGGCACTGGTGATCTTCTATGCCGGTGGCTGGGCCATCTAACCCGTCCACTTATTCCGGTTGTAGCGAAGGGCCCTGCGGGGCCCTTTTTCATGGCTGTGAGGCCGCTAACAGTTTCTCGCCCGTTTGCCTCTCGCTGTTTCAGATTGAAACGCCAATGACCTTTCTCCTGTTTCAAATCCGAACCGAACCGGCCGTCATTTTTATCCCGATTTATCCCGTTAGACTGGCTTCATCAACCATTTGCCCACCCGAGCGGTGGCAAGCCAAGGAGTGAGCCATGAAGAAACTGATCAATGCCGTCGATGCCGTGGTCCGTGAACAACTGATGGGAATGGCCGCCGCCCACCCCGAGCTCAAGGTACGTATCGAACCCCACTACATCACCCGCGCCGACTCTCCCGTGATGGGCAAGGTAGCGCTGGTCTCCGGCGGTGGCAGCGGCCACGAGCCGATGCACGGCGGTCTGGTGGGCAAGGGGATGCTGGATGGTGCCTGCCCCGGCGAAATCTTCACGTCGCCGACCCCGGATCAGATGTACGAGTGCGGTCATGCCGTTGATGGCGGCGCAGGCGTGCTGTTTCTGGTGAAGAACTACACCGGCGACGTGCTCAACTTCGAGACCGCGGTCGAGCTGCTGCACGGCGACGGGGTCAAGGTCGGCTTCTCGCTGATCGATGACGATGTTGCTGTGAAAGACAGCCTCTACACTGCGGGTCGCCGCGGCGTCGCCACCACAGTGCTGTGCGAGAAGCTGGTTGGCGCCGCAGCCGAAGCCGGCTATGACCTGACCCGTTGCGAGGCACTGGCCCGTCGCATCAACAATCAGAGCCGCACCATAGGCGTCGCCATGCACGCCTGTACCGTGCCTGCCGCCGGCAAGCCCTCCTTCACCCTGGCGGACAACGAGATGGAGTTCGGCGTAGGCATCCACGGCGAACCCGGCATAGCGCGCCGCCCCTTCACCGATCTCGATACCCTGGTAGGTGACATGTTCAGCGAGCTGGCGGACAACACCCCCTATGGCCGCACCCTGCGCCATTGGGACAGAGCCTCCGGCAGCTGGCAGGAAGAGCACACCTTCATCGAGCCGCTCAACCGGGGCGATCGTGTCATAGCCCTAGTCAACAGCCTGGGCAGCACCCCGATTTCAGAGCTGTATGGCGTCTATGGTCGCCTCGCGGCCCTGTGCGAAGAGGCGGGCATCCATCTGGTACGCAACCTGATAGGCCCCTACTGCACCGCCCTCGACATGACCGGCATCTCCATCACCTTGCTCAAGGTGGACGACGAGCTGATGACCCTGTGGGATGCCCCCGTTCACACCCCCGCCTTGCGTCGCGGTTGCTAAGGAGTCCTCATTCTCATGCTAAGCAAACATCAAATCGTCAACTGGCTGCTGGATTGCGAACACATCTTCACCGAGCAGCGTGACTACCTCACGGCACTGGATACCGACATCGGCGATGGCGACCACGGTCTCAACATGCAGCGCGGCTTTACCAAGGTGGCGGAGAAGCTGCCCGCGGTGGCGGACAAGGATATAGGCCAGGTGCTCAAAACCACCGGCATGACCCTGCTCTCCTCGGTCGGTGGCGCCAGCGGCCCGCTCTACGGCACCTTCTTCATTCGGGCGGCGGCCAGTACGGACGCCTGCCAGAGCCTGACCCTGAGCCAGCTTGGCAAGATGCTGGCCGATGGCGTCGAGGGAATCGTCTCTCGCGGCCGCGCCGAGCCGGGCGACAAGACAATGTGCGACGCCTGGTGGCCTGCGCTGGCCGCCCTGCAACAGGCGCAGCAGCAGGAGCTGTCGCTCAATGATGCGCTGGACAAGGCGGTGGCTGCCGCGGCGGCCGGCACCGAGGCCACCATACAGATGCAGGCCCGCAAGGGGCGCGCCAGCTATCTGGGCGAGCGCAGCATAGGCCATCAGGATGCCGGAGCCACCTCGACCCTGCTGCTGCTGACCGCCCTGCGTGACAGAGCGAGGTTGTGACATGATAGGTATCGTAGTTGTCTCTCACAGCGCCATGCTGGCGGCCGGCTTGAAAGCGCTGGCCGACCAGCTGGGCAGCCCGGCCAGACTGCTGCTGGCGGCCGGGGTCGATGATCCCGAGCACCCCATAGGCACAGATGCCATCGCCGTGATGAGTGCGATCGAAGAAGCAGACGACGGCAGCGGCGTGCTGGTGCTGATGGATCTCGGCAGCGCCCTCTTGAGCGCCGAGACCGCCCTCGAGCTGTTGCCCCCTGATTTGGGCGCCCGGGTGCGGCTCTGTCCCGCTCCGCTGGTCGAGGGCACCCTGGCCGCCGTGGTGGCGGCAGGTTCAGGTATGAGCCTCGACGACGTGGCCGCAGAGGCGCTCGGCGCCCTGGGGCCCAAGCAGGCAATGCTGCCTGGCAGCACTGCGCAGGTCGCCACTGAGACTGCACCGGCAGCCGACGAGGGCTGGCTGCGCTGCGAGGTGGTGGTCGACAACCCCCACGGCCTGCATGTGCGCCCCGCCGCCCGTCTGGTGGCGGCACTCAAGCCTTTTGCCGCCGAACTCAAGCTGCAAAAGGGGGATAAAGAGGCCAATCCCCGCAGCCTGACCCGGCTCACCATGCTCAACGTGCGCCAGGGAGACAGGCTCACCCTGCTGGCACAGGGAGAAGATGCCGAGGCCGCCCTGACCAGCTTCAAGCAGTTGGCCCTTGAGCGTTTCGGCGACTGATCGCCAACCCGTTTCAAGGCGCAGCACCGGCTCTGTGTGCCAGTGCTGCGCCACTCAAGACGAAGGACTCCCCGGCATAGCCGCCCCTTCGCCCCGATTCTTAAGAGATAAAGAGAGAGGGATAGAATATGGACCGCATCATCATCAGCCCCAGCAAATACGTGCAAGGCAACGGGGCCCTCGCCAACATAGGCAACTACGTCAAGGCGCTCGGCGCCAAACCGCTCATCCTGGCCGATGCCTTCGTCACCAAGCTGGTTGGTGACACGGTTGCCACCAGCTTCCACGGCGTGGGCATCAAGCCCGAGTTCGACTGCTTCAACGGCGAGTGTTCACGCCCCGAGATCGACCGCCTGCTGGCCCGCTGCAACCAGACGCCGTTCGACGTCATCATCGGCATAGGTGGCGGCAAGACGCTCGATACCGCCAAGTCGGTCGCCTTCTACCAGAAGGTGCCTGTGGTCATAGTGCCGACCATAGCCTCCACCGATGCGCCAACCAGTGCGCTGGCGGTCATCTATACCCCGGAAGGACAGTTCAGCGAATACCTGATGATTCCGACCAACCCCAACATGGTCATCATGGATACCGGCGTCGTCTCCCGCGCCCCGGTGCGGCTCTTGGTCTCCGGCATGGGGGATGCGCTCTCCACCTATTTCGAGGCGCGTGCCAACAAGGTTTCCGGCTGCAAGACCATGGCCGGTGGTGCCTCTACCCTGGCGGCTCAGGCCATCGCCGAGCTCTGTTACAAGACACTGCTGGCCGATGGCTACAAGGCCAAGCTGGCGGCGGAGCAGGGGCTCTGCACCAAGGCGGTGGAGAACATCATAGAGGCCAACACCTATCTGAGTGGTATCGGCTTCGAGAGCAGCGGTCTGGCCGCCGCCCACGCCATCCACAACGGTCTGACCCAGCTGGCCGAGTGTCACCACCTCTATCACGGTGAGAAGGTGGCGTTCGGTACCCTGGTGCAGCTGGTGCTGGAGAATGCGCCCATGGCGGAGATCGAAACCGTGCTGGCCTTCTGCCGCTCGATCGGCCTGCCGACCAACCTGCATATGATGGGGGTCAAGGAGCTGGATATGGCGCGCCTGATGGAGGTGGCCAAAGCCTCTACCGCCGAGGGCGAGACTATCCACAACATGCCGTTCAAGGTCACTGCCGAGGATGTGCTGGCCGCCATCGTCACCGCCCACCAGCTGGGGCTGTAACCGCGCCACGGCTGACCTTGCCATATAACACGGCCCCGCAACTGCGGGGCCGTTTCATTTTCTACGGCCGGTTCGCAATGGCCTGAATAACCGTCAACCGTGATAGTCGGCGGGATCGATCTCGAGCAGTTTAAGCCGCCGCCACAGGGTGGTGCGACTGATGCCAAGATGCTGTGCCATCTGGCTTACCTGCCCCTTGCAGGCGTGGGCGCAGCGCAGGATGGCTTGGCGCTCCAGCTCCGCCAACGTGAGCAGCGGTTGCCCCACAACCTCATCCGCCACCCGCTGATAGCCGTGGCGGATGGCGACAGGCAGCGCCTCGGGCGGGATCGGCCCCTGACCGGCGTGGAGCAGCGCATGCTCGACGGCGCTGCGCAGCTCCCCCAGATTGCCGGGCCAGGGATAGGCCAGCAGACAATCGAGGGCCGCCGGACTGAACTGGCGCACCGGCTCGCGCCCCTGCGCCCCTAGCTGCTGATTGATGAGGCCGGGCAGATCCGCGCTGCGCTCGCGCAGGCTCGGCAGCCACAGCTCGCACGCTTGCAGGGCATAGAGCAGCTGGCGGCCAAACAGCCCCTCCTGCACCAGCTGCTCCAGCGGGGCGCTGCTGGTCGCTATGATCCGCACCTTGAGCGGCAGGATGCGGGCCGAGTCGAAGCGCTGGATGCGGCCGGTCTTGAGCAGTTGCAACAGCGCCGCCTGCATGGGGGCAGAGAGACACTCCACCAGCTCCAGCACTAGCGTGCCGCCGTGGGCCAGCTCGAACTTGCCCGCCCGCTCCTGCCCCGCCTCGTCGGAGCCCATCAGCTCCAGCGCCATCCGCTCGCTCGGCAGCGCCTGACAGTTGAGGGTAATGAGCGGCCCGGCGGCCCGCTCGCTGCCAAAGTGGATCGCCTCCGCCAGCTGGGCCTTGCCCACCTCCTCCTCGCCGCGCAGCAGGATCGGGCCCTGACTCTGGGCCGCCTGCCGGGCGTAGCGCAGCAGCTTGCGCATGGCGCTCGATTCCCCTACCAGCGCCGACAGCTCGGGCACCGTCTGGCGTAGCTGGTGAATGGCACGCAGCCGATCGACCGGGTGAAGCAGAGCGATAAAGCTGACCCCCTCCGGTCCCGGCAACGGCTTTAGGCTTATCAGGGCGTTGATGAACTCCCCCTCCTGAGCGCCGAGCCGCTCCAGCGTCACCTCCACATGACTCAGTGGCGTCTGCCCCTTGATGGCCAGCTGCAAACGCTGGGGCAACAGCAAATGCTGCTCCAGCGGCTGGCCGAGACAGCGCGCCGGATCGAGCCGTAGCCGGTGTGCCGCCAGCGCGTTGAGGTAGCGCAGTCGGCCCTGGGGGTCCCAGGCCAGCACGCCGTCATCCATGCCATCGAGCAGGGCGTAGAGCTCGCTCAGGTGGTGCTGGGACTCCTGCATCAGGGTCTCCATTTGCAGCAGATGGGCCAGCTCGCGACCGGCGCTGACGGTGAGCGCCAGATCCCCGGCGCTCGCTTCCTCCACCTTGCAGATCAGGGCGATGATGGCGACCTGACGGCCATTGCTGTTGTAGACCGGGCTGGCGCAGCTGTGCCAGGGGTGAAGGGTCTGGTTGAAGTGCTGGGGGCCGCTGACGCAGAGCGGTACCCCCTCCAGCGCCGCCAGATTGATGGCATTGGTGCCGATACGCCCCTCGCTGAAGAATGCGCCGGGGCCAAACCCCAGCGCCGCCAGTTCCGCCAGCGTATCGGGATGGCCTGTCTGGGCAAGCAGACAGCCGCTTTCGTCGGTGAGCAGCAGGGCGCAGGGGCGCCCCTCCATAAATTCGTAGAGATCTTCGAGGGCCATCTCGCCGGTGGTGAGCAAGTCCCGTTTGCGCTGGCGCAGACTCTGCAAGGTCTGCCCCTTGGCGCTGTGGGGCGGATGCCAGAGGGTGGCGCTGGTCTGGTGGGCGCAGCGCAGCCAGGATGCCTGCAGATAGTCAGGCCAGGGCAGCAGCGGCTGAAGGTCAGATGGCATGGTCACAGCAATATCCGGCAAGATGTGAGCCGACCATTTAACCACGCCAGCGAGCCCGATTCAGTGACCTGCCTCAGAGGCTGGGTAATGCCATTCAGGTCATTGGAAACAGAAGAGCCGCCCGATGGGCGGCTCTTTGTATCAGCTAATTATTGCCAAACCTTCACTCCGCCTTTGGCGGGGCAAGCAGCGGCTCTGCTGCGGCTTGTTCATCTTCTCTCACCCAGGCATCCAGCAGGGTGTAACCCACCGCCAGCACGACCGGGCCGATGAAGAGGCCGATAATTCCCATGGTCAGCAAGCCACCGATAACCCCCACCAGTATCAGGATGAGCGGCAAATCCGCCCCTCGTTTGATGAGGAAGGGGCGCAGTATGTTGTCCATGGTGCCCGCAAACAGTGACCATACCAGCAGGAAGGTGCCCCAGGTGGTGTCACCGCTCCAGTAGAGATAACCGATACAGGCCAGCAATACCGGGAAGGGGCCGATCTGGGCCACGATCAGCAGGAACATCACCACCACCAGCACCATGGTGTAGGGGATGCCTGCAATCAGCAGGCCGATACCGGCCACGGATGATTGCACCAGAGCGGTCACCACGACGCCCATGGCCACAGCGCGGATCGCCTGGGAGGCGAGCACTGTGGCATTGTCACCGCGCTCGCCAGCAAGGCGGTGGGCGAAGCGGCGAATGCCGGTTGCCACCATCTCACCCGAGTGATAGAGCACGCCGCAGATCCCGACTGTCAGCAGGAAGTGCACGAACAGCAAGCCCAGATTGCCTGCCTGGGAGGCGAGCCAGCGGGCTGTCTGACCGAAGTAGGGGGCCAGCTTGGTAAACAGTACCTGACCGCCGCTCGCCAGGATCTGCTGCCAGAACTCATACAGCTTGGTGCCCACCAGAGGGACCTGTTGCAGCCAGAGCAGCTCGGGGGGCGGTGAATGGCTGATGGTGGTGCCCAGCTCGATCAGCATGGGAGCTTGCTCCGCCACATTGGCCAGTGCCATGAACAGCGGAATAACAAACATCAGCAGCAGTACCAGCGTCATGAAGAGGGCTGCCAGCATGCGCTTGCCCCACAGCAGGCGTTGTACCATCCGCATCAGTGGCCAGGTGGCTATGGTGATCATGGTGGCCCACACCAGCGCAGGCAGGAAGGGGCGCAGCACCATGAAGCACGAGATGATGAGAATGCTGAGAAACAGCACCCCCAGCGTGGTCTTGGCTAAATCCACTTTTTTCATATTCATAACAATCCCTTGTCGGAGCCGGAGCCCCTGGGTAACGGGTCAGAGTTCATGAGTGAGAGTATCCACCAGAGGCCGGCGCTCAACCAGAGCCCCAGGCAACAATAGAGTAGCCACTGGCACAGAAGAGTGAGTCCTGAGCTGGTCAGCCAGAGTGGCAGCGACCACAGCAGCGCCCCGATGGGCAGGCCACCGAGCAGGGTAACCGTCAGCATTCGCAAGTATTGTGTCGGTGCGCGCGCCAAGGGTAGCAGCATGCCGAGCATCAGACCCAGGCTGAACATGGCAAGACCAGCCAGGGTAGAGGATTGGATCCACCAGGCGGCCAGTGCGCAGGCAAAGGTCAGACAGCTCCAGCTCGGTAGCTTTGCTGAAATACCGGATAATCCGGCGTGAATTGCCAGCATCAGCGCGCCCAGCAGCAGTCCTGCCGCCACGTCCGAGAAGAAATGAACGCCGAGCCAGACCCGGGCCAACCCTGTCGTGGCAGCCAGCAAGAGTGCCAACGCTGCGCTGCGCCAGGGATTGGCGGGCCAGCACAGCCTGAGCAGCACGCCCCAGAACAGCAGCGCCGAGGCAGCATGGCCGCTTGGCATGCCAAAGCCCTGTGCACTCTGTTGTGCCAGTGCAGGATCGAGGTGGAAGGGCCTGGGCCAGCCGATACCCTCCTTGACCACGAGCACCATCAGGGCAAGGGTCAGCATGGCCAGCAACAGCTGACGCAGGCGAGGCCAGCCCAGCAGCGGCAGCAGCAAAGGTAACAGGGCAAGCTGAAACGCGGCTGAACCAAACAGATTGCTGGCATCAAGCCAGAGCACGTCAGTACCGAGCCAGCTCTGCAACTGCCGGATCAGCGGGAGCTCTGCCCGGTGCAACTCGTTGCCGTCGGTACTGAAGTCGTGCTGCCACAACACAGGGCTGTCGGGAATGTCGGCCAATCTGGGCGCCAACCAGTCGAGCTGCGCCGGGAAGCGGCGTTGTGCATGTGGCAACTGTGACGGATCGATCAGCCTGGCATTGAGTATTTCCCCGCCGAGGTTGGGGGCCTGCAACAGTGAGACGAAACCCGAGCCTGCTTGTACCCTGATGGGTTGCAGGGCCTGGCAGGCGAACAGGACAGCTCCCTGCCATTGTCCCAATTCACCACTGATCCGGCTTCGCAACCCGGTCTCTTCAAACAGCTCGCGCTGCGCGGCTTGTTGCGGGGTCTCGCCTGCATCTATGTAGCCCCCGGCCAGGCTGTAGCGGGAGGAGACTCTGTCCTGCACCAGCAGCAGTTGTTGCTGATGCTTGACCACGCAGACGGCGGCGGTGGGATCGGCTGAGGCTGGTTGCACCAGCAGCAGGGCACAAAGCAGTAAAAAACAGTAGCGAAACATGGCGCCTGAACTGTGGGTGTGGATGAGCACAAGGGTCACAGAAATCAGATAGTTGGGCAATGATTTCCTGTCTGGATGCCAGCTAATGGCGGGATTGGCACCCGGCAGCAAGGCGAGGAAGGATTGCCGTGGGGTGAGGCAGTCCCTAGTATTGGCAGCTATGTTATTTTCATGCAGCAAACCTTGGGACCTTCCATGAAACAGTTTGGTTTTTTTCTGGGCATTGCCATCGGTGTCATCCTGATACTGTTTGGCAGCATCGTCATCTTTCAGGCCTTGCCTGCCGCACTGGATGTGCTGGAGATGCCGAGCCGAATCCCGTTCGTGCGTGAGGTCTACACCTGGCTGATGACCAGTGCCAGCGGCCTGACCGGCCAGCTCGAACAGAACTTCCTGGAAGCGTTCCAGACAGTGCTCAAGCTGATCCTGCTCATCACCTTCATGTGGGTCTGCGTCAAGCTGGTCAACATGGGGGTGCTGATCATCCGCGCCGGGGTGGATCTCATCCGCACTGCCATCGAGCACAGCGAAAGCACCCAGGCCAAGAAGTCCGAACACGACAGCCACTTCCAGTAACAGCGCGCTGCAATGAAACAGGCCACCTTCGGGTGGCCTGTTTGCATTTGTCTTCATTCAATCAGGGGCAGGTGATCCGCTGGCGGGGATTGCACCACATCCTGATAGCGGGCGATCAGCCGCTTGAATGCCTCCCCCTGTCTGACCTTGTCCAGCGCCTGTTGCAGGCGAGCGACCTGCTGCTTGTCGGCCGCCGGATTGAACGCGAAGCAGTTGTCCTGCTCTGCCAGGGTCGCGACGGTGACGAAGGTGTCAGGTGGAAAACCCAGCTGTTTGGCTTGATGAAACAGCATCACCTCGTTGCCCGCCACCAGATCGGTGCGGGCCATGATGAGCTGGCGTACCACCTGATCCATCCGCTCCACCGACATCAGGTTGGCGGGGCTGATGCCCCGATTGAGCAGCAGTTGTTCCCCTACATCGGCCTGCATGACACCAATCTGCAATTTGGCCAGGTCGGCCTTGTTGCTGACGTTGGGGGCATCCCGTTTGCGGCCCACCAAGGAGACCCGGGAGTGGCTGATGGGACAGACCCAGAGGAAGTGAGGATCCCGCGCCAGCGTATGTGCCGTGGTGAACAACACTGCATCCGGTTGCTGGGTCAGCAGGTACCAGGCCTTGGCCCAGGGCATGAAGTGAATGGGTTGCTCCGGTTCCCCCATCTCCTGCCACATCAGCCTCAGCAGTTCGACCGCCAACCCTGTGCTGTTGCCCTGTTCATCCTGACCGTTGAACGGCATGTTCTGCTCGGAATAGTAGGTGAATGCGGAGGCGGGCAGTGCTGCTCCGAGACAGCAGCAAATGATCAGGCTGAGCAGACGTGACATGACGGCACTCCTTGCGAAAAATTATCTTTTCCAGTTTAGGGGGCTATGTCGAGAAGTTCATGGTTTCTGCTGCAAGGGGGTGATTCGCAGCATAATTCGGGAGAGAGGGAGGGAAAACAGGCCATCGTATGATGGCCTGTCGGGATTATTTGAGCAGCGCTTCCATCTCTGCTTCGGCGGCGGCGCGCGCCTGTTCGCTCTGTCGCCGCGCAGCGTCGGCCTTGGCTGCTGCATCAAGGGTGGCCTTGCTGCTGCTCACTGCCTGCTTGGCGGGTTCGGCCACGGCCTTGTTGGCCTGCTGCTGCGCTGAGGCGGTGGCGCTGCTGACGGCTTGCTTGACGGGTTCGGCGACGGCCTTGTTGGCCTGCTGCTGCGCCGAGGCGGTGGCGCTGCTGACGGCTTGCTTGGCGGGGTCGGCGACGGCCTTGTTGGCCTGCTGCTGTGCCGAGGCGGTAGCGCTGCTGACGGCTTGCTTGGCGGGTTCGGCGACGGCCTTGTTGGCCTGCTGCTGTGCCGAGGCGGTAGCGCTGCTGACGGCTTGCTTGGCGGGTTCGGCGACGGCCTTGTTGGCCTGCTGCTGTGCTGTGGTGGTAGCGCTGCTGACCGCCTGCTTGGTGGATTCGGCGACGGCCTTGTTGGCTTGCTGCTGCGCCGAGGCTGTGGTGTTGCTGACAACTTGCTTGGTGGTATCCGCCATGGTCTTGCTGGCGCCTTGCTGTATTGAACCCAGCACATTGCCGAGTACAGAGGTGGTCGCTGCGGCCCCTGTCAGTACCTTGTTGGTATCGGTCAGAGCAGTGTTGGCACTGGATAGTGCGGTCGCAGCCGGTTTGGCTTGAGCCTGCCAGCCCTGCATCTCGGTTGGCCAGCTCGGTGTCGCTGCCGCCAGATTTTCGCCAAATACCTGAGGAGTTCCATCCCCCTTGAGCAGCATGACGGACATCTGGTTGGTCTGTGAGTTCCACACCATGCCAGCCTGCTTGGCTACATCCGGCATGGGGGCATAGCGGGAGACCACGTAGAACAGCGGGCCTTCCTGCTGCAGCTCGTTGGCGGTCTTGAGCAGTTGCATGGTGCTGTCGTAGTTGGGGCCCAGAATACTGGTCATCCGATCCTTGATGATGGGCTGTTCGAACAGATTGGCTTCGTTGGGATCGAAGCCCACCAGGGGTTTGAGCAGCGCCCACATCAGCTGGCTGGTCGGGCTCATCATCAGCAGGGGGGCAACGCAGGCGGACAACATCAGGCTCAGGCAGGCCGCCTGGAGCAACGGCATGATACGCATTGGGATAATATCCAAATAACGATTTGATAAATAAGGTTATATTTGTCGATGGATGACAAGTATACCGGGGTTTTCCTGCGCCGGTTTTGACGGGCGTGGGCAGGCGCTGGCAGGCTATCATACTGGGTTGGGAATGCCAGCCAGCGCTGGGCTTATTAATCAAGTTTGCGCCTGTTATGGTCGCCCGATACTGGTATCGCGCAAGGAGTGATGTCATGAATCGAATCAAGGGTGGTACGGCTTGCCTGTTGCTGGCCATGTTGGGGACGAGCGGCGTGGCAGCCGAACCGGTCAAGGTGACGCGGGCAGAGGTCGGGACCGAGTGGGTGTTGCCGTTGGGATCGCTGCCGGAACGGATTTGCTGGTATCAGGATCAGAAATATTCGCTGGGTGCCCGAATTCAACAGGGGAATCGCTGGCTGGAGTGTGGCCCGCAAAACGAGCAGGAGACCAATGGCCCACTGGCCTGGCGCTTGCCGCCTCAGGTGACGCCTGTGACCAGGGCTCCGTCGGATAGCGAGACAATTAGCCTGGGCCAGTGAGGCTTTTCTTGATCCAGCTAAAGACATGGACGTGATCTCTATCGCATAATGCGGCTCTTTCCTTCTCTTGGCTGGGACCTAAGAAATGGCTCGTCGCTCTTCCAATACTCAACGTCGTCGCAGTAACTGGTGGTATAAACGCCTGTTGGTACGGGAACGGGCAGAGCGCGAAGCGCGTTCCGTTCGGGATTGATACAGCATTGAAAACGGAGCTTGGGGCTCCGTTTTTTTATTTGCCATTTCAGCTGCAAGACTCGACGTGCGATGGATTCAGTCGTGGGCGGGTCGCTCTTCCTCCCTTTGCCATATCCAACGTCGTCGCAGTAACTGGTGGTATAAACGCCTGTTGGTACGGGAACGGGCAGAGCGCGAGGGCGCTGCGTTCGGGATTGATACAGCATTGAAAACGGAGCCTGGGGCTCCGTTTTTTTATTGCCGTTTCTGCTGCAAGACTCGACGTGCCGTGGGCTCAGAATTTATCCCGTGTACTGGGGTTGAAAGAAGGGGGCCCGCCGGCCCCCGTTCTTTTATTGCATCCTGGTCGCTTAGCGTTGCAGCGCAGCCAGTGCCAGCTCCACCCGCTTGGCGTACTCGGGGTCGGCCTGCTCAAGATGCCGGAGCTGGGCGACGACGATGGCGTCATCCTCCACGTTGATGAGGGAGCGTGCCATATTGGCGGCGAGGCGCGAGCGCTGTCCCTCGTCCATGATGCGGAACAGCTTGCCCGGCTGGCTGTAGTAATCGCTGTCGTAGTCACGGAAGTCGTAGTGCAGGGCAGCCCCTTCCAGACTCAAGGCCGGTTCGTGCTGCTCGCTCGGCTGCTGAGTGCCAAAGCGGTTCGGCTGATAGTTGGGGCTGGCGCCGCCATTGCTGTCGCTGCGCATGGCGCCATCACGATGGGCACCGTGGTGGAACGGGCAGCGCGGAGCGTTCACCGGCAGCAGGCCGTGGTTGACCCCGAGGCGATAGCGCTGGGTGTCGCCGTAGGAGAAGAGCCGTCCCTGCAGCATGCGATCCGGCGAGAAGCCGATGCCGGGCACTACGTTGGCCGGGGTGAACGCCGCCTGCTCCACGTGGGCGAAGTAGTTGTCAGGGTTCTGGTTGAGCTCCAGTACCCCCACCGGGATCAGCGGATAGTCGCTGTGCGGCCACACCTTGGTGAGGTCGAACGGATGGATCTGGTAGCTCTGGGCGTCGGCCTCCGGCATCACCTGCACATAGACCTTCCAGCGCGGGAAGTCGCCCCGCTCGATGGCATTGAACAGATCGGCCTGGCTGGTCTCTCTATCCTGACCGACGACATTGGCCGCCTCTTCATCTGTGTAGAAGCTGTGGCCCTGCTCGGTCTTGAAGTGAAACTTGACCCAGAAGCGTTCGTTGGCGTCGTTGATAAAGCTGAAGGTGTGGCTGCCGTAGCCGTTCATCTCCCGCAGACTCTTGGGAATGCCCCGATCGCTGAACAATATGGTGACCTGATGCAGGGATTCCGGGTGGCGTGACCAGAAGTCCCAGGCGGCAGTGGCACTGCGCAGGTTGGTGCGCGGATCCCGTTTCTGGGTGTGGATGAAGTCGGGGAATTTCAGCGGATCGCGGATGAAAAAGACCGGGGTGTTGTTGCCCACCAGATCCCAGTTGCCCTGCTCGGTGTAGAACTTGAGGGCGAAGCCGCGTACGTCCCGCTCGGCATCGGCAGCCCCCTTCTCACCGGCTACGGTGGAGAAGCGCAGGAAGACCGGGGTCTGCTTGCCGATGGCGTTGAACAGGTCGGCCTTGCTGAACGCGCTGATGTCGTGGGTCACGGTAAAGGCGCCGTAGGCGCCCGAGCCTTTGGCGTGAACCACCCGCTCGGGAATGCGCTCGCGGTCGAAGTGGGCGAGTTTCTCCATCAACCAGATATCTTGCATCAGCACGGGGCCGCGGGGACCGGCAGTAAGGCTGTTGTTGTTGTCGACGACGGGGGCGCCGTTGGCACTGTGCAGTGTCTTGTCAGTCATGAATGTCTCTCCTTGTTGATAGGGGTCAGCCTACGGATCCCGCTCCTCATGGGCCAATGGGCCTTTCCTAGCCCTTTGATAGGTATCGCAAATGGGTATTGTGGGGGGATGACCCGGCACTGGTGATGGGGCATGATGAAAGTCAGCCAAAGGAGCCCTATATGCAGATTACCGTCCGTCATGCCGAACCCACCGATGCCCCCGCTTTGCGGGATCTCTATGCCATGCCTCATGCTCAGGCCGGTACACTGCAACTGCCTTATCCAGCGTTGGGGGTCTGGCAGCAGCGGCTGGAAAACAGCGGTGTAGTGGCGCTGGTAGCGGAGGTGGATGGTCTGCTGGTGGGCCAGATCTCATTGCATATGGAGCCCAATCCCAGGCGCAAGCATGTGGCCTGTATCGGTATGGGCGTGCGAGATGACTGGGCAGGGAAGGGCATAGGTTCGGCCCTGCTGGGCGCCGTGCTGGAAATGGCCGACAACTGGCTCAATCTGCGGCGCATCGAGCTCACCGTCTACCGCGACAACGCCGCCGCGCTGGCGCTCTATCGCAAGTTCGGGTTCGAACAGGAGGGGCTGGCTCGCGGTTATGCGTTTCGCCAGGGCGAGTATGTGGATGCGCTCTACATGGCCAGGATCCGCCCGTGATCGACTACCGTCGTAGACTCATCCCAGTGCTGCGGGCGCTGGAGCAGGATCCGGATCTCTCCATCGAGGCGCTGGCGGATCGGGCCTGCCTCTCCCTCTACCATTTTCACCGCGTGTTCACCGCAGTGGCGTGCGAGGCGCCGGGGGAGATGTGTCGGCGCCTGCGCATGCAGCGGGCTGCCTGGCAGCTCTGTTACACGGACGCCAGTGTCACGACCATAGCGTTGGGGGCGGGCTTTGCCAGCTCACAGGCGTTTGCCAAGGCATTTCGGCGTCACTACAGCTGCACGCCGGGGGCGTTTCGCCGGGACAAGAGCAAGAATGGACACCTGTTGAGCAAGGATGGACACGCCAGCGACCTGCAGCTCCCTTATGCTGAAGACCACTCATCAGCAAGGAGCAACACCATGAAAACCATCGAGATGGATGCCCGCACCCTGGCCTATATTCGCGTCACCGGCCCCTATGGCGAAGGGTATGACCCTGTCTGTGGTCAACTGCACCAGTGGGCGAGTGCGCGGGGTCTGGCGCAGGGGGAGTGGATTTTCATCTACCACGACAACCCGGAAGTCACGCCGCCGGCCCAGTGCCGCACCGACATAGGTGTGACAGTGCCGGCGGGTACGGTCGGGGCAGGGGAGGTCGAGATCCAGCTTATTCCCGCCGGTCGCTACGCCCAGTCCCGCTATCTCATCACGGACCGCAGTCAGTACGGGCCGCGTTGGCAGGAGCATGTCGGCGATATAGTCGCCGCCGGGTTGGCGTTCGGTGACGGGCCCTGTTTCGAGCTATACCACAGCGTGAGCAATGACCCCTTGCGTGACGACGTCAGCTTCTGCTCCAGCGTTCAACGCTGAGGGGGCCGGGGTCGACTACAGCAAAACGCAACATTGTGAGTGCAACAACGAGTGCAATAAAAAGAGGAGCCGATATGGCTCCTCTTTTTGACTTCGTTCTATGCAATACCGCTCGCGCCGCGCCGTTAGCCCTGCTTCGGCAGGCGATCCTTGCGCGATTTCCACCACCAGCGCAGGCGCACCTGAGAGATGAGCATGCCTGCCAGCATCAGGGCACAGCCGACGATAGCCCGTTCATCGAGGATTTCGCCAAGCAGCAGCACACCGCCGATGGCGGCGAATACCGTCTCCAGGCTGAGGATGATGGCTGCGTGGGCAGGATGGGCACCGCGCTGACCCACCACCTGCAATGTATAGCCGACTCCGACCGACACCAGACCGGCGTAAAGCAGCGCCTGCCACCCGGCCACGGCACCGCTGACTGTCGGCATCTCTATGGTGAAGGCGACGGCCAGGCTGAGCAGACCGCACACCAGGAACTGCACACCCGCCAACCGGATCGGCGCGACCCGGCTCGAGTAGTGATCCAGCACCAGCAGGTGAATGGCCCAGAACAGGGCGCCAGCGACTTGCAGCAGGTCGCCATAACCTATGGTGAAGTCCTCGGTCACGCTGAGGTAATAGAGCCCCGCCATGGCGATGAGGGCGCCGACCCAGGTATTGGTCCCTGTCTTGTGACGCAGGGCCAGCCCGATCACCGGCACCAGTATGATGTAGAGACCGGTTATGAAACCCGCTTTGGCAGCCGTGGTATAGAGCAGCCCCACCTGTTGCAGGGAGGCGGCACTGAACAGCACGGCTCCGGCGAGCAGGCCCCCGGTCAGCAGCAGGCGACGATCTTCGGACTGGCCCGCGGGCTGGCGAGACTTGAGCCACCACAGCAGTGGCAGCAGGGAGGCGGCGCCGAGCAGGAAGCGCAGGCCATTGAAGGTGTAAGGCCCCATGTGATCCATCCCCAAGCGCTGGGCGACGAAGCCCAACCCCCAGATGGCGGCGGCCATCAATAACATCATGTTCGAACGCATACGGATTCATCCCTGAGAAAGTGGCGGGCGCCCATCCTCACGGCGCCAGCCACCAAGATAACCGTCTGCGGGGGGATTTGTCTTTAGCGGCTCGCGAGTTTGGCTCGTCAGAGCGGGTTTATGCGGAGAGAGAATGGCTATGCAGGATCCGTATCATCAGCTATCGCGGCTGAATGAAGACTGGTATCACATCAGCTATTGGCAAGGCTGGCCAGCAGAGGGATCAGGGCGAGCAGCAACAGATTACCTCGCAGGATCCAGATCACCCAGAACTGCTGCTGGATGGAGACCATGGGGGCCCGGCCATGGCGCAGGGAGCGGCGCCAGCGATAGAAGAGGCGGCTGGGGTAGCCGAAACTGATGGCCATCAGGAAAAACAGCAGCAGCTTGGTCCGATAGCCAGGGTTGGCGAGCAGTATTGCGGGTTGGTCCGGGTGAGCGAGCACTTGCAAGACACCCGTGATGAAGATGAGTAGCAGGGCCAGTGCTGCCAGACCGTCGGCCAGCAACAGCTTGCGTACCTGCTCGATGGACATGCCGCGCCGGAACAGGAAATACTCGGAAGTGATCGCCCCTGTCAGGGTGATCACGGCGCAATAGTGCAGCGCCATCAGCAGGTCCGGGTTCAGCATCCGTGACAGATCCTTCTGATTAATAACATAGTGAGCTTCCTTTTGGACGCCATCCGGTCGGGCTGATATTCTGACATTACATCATGTCTGGTGGTAGCAGGAGTCCTGTTTGGGCAAGCGTGTCGTCTCCAAAAAAACCTGGTCTCTGGTTGCCAGAATGCGGCTGGGTTTGCTGCTGCTGTTCATTCCCGTTTTGATGCTGGGCGGCATCTACTATCTGCACATGGAACGCAGCCTGCAAAACGAGTTGCAGCAGCGTCTGCTCGCCACCAATCACCAGCTGCACCATGTCTTCATCGAGCCCTATCTCCACGAGATGGAACGACAGTTTACGCTGATCTATGACCAGGTGAAGGTGGACGATATCAGCGGCCCCCGCCTGCACAACACAGAGTCCTACCTGAAGGCCTGGCAGCTTTACAAGGGAGTCATGGCTGACCTGATCTACATCTATGTCGGCACGGCCGAGCGCCAGATGCTGATCTACCCCGAATGGCAGGCAGATGCCCAGTTTGATCCCAGAGTTCGCCCCTGGTATCAGCTGGCCAGCCAGCATGTGGGCGAAATGGTCTGGACCGAGCCCTACTACGACTACATCAATGGCAATCTGGTCATAGCGCTGGCGCGGGCCCTGACTGACCAGAGTGGCAAGGTGCAAGGGGTCTTTGCGGTCGATGCCATTCTGGCGCCTTTCTCGGCCCAGCTGAACCGGCAGGCGGACAATGGTTACCAGATGATCGTCAACCAGTCAGGCAAGGTGCTGGTACACCCGGATCCCGCCCGGTTGCTCAAGCCCATGGACCATCCTCAATGGCTTTCCCGTTTCAATCGGGAGGACGGCATCTTTCTGGACAAGGATTCCCAGCTGTTTGTGGCTTACAGCAAATTGCCGGAGCGGAACTGGGTGCTCATCAGCGTGCAACCCGCGGCCAGTGTTCAGGCGGTGGTCGACAGGGTCTCTCTCAACGTATTGCTGATGGTGGCGCTGGCCTGCGTGCTCTATGTGATGCTGGCGCTGGTGTGGTCCCGCTATTTTCGCCGCATGCTCAATGAGATTTCCTCCATGATCCGGGCCAGCCGGACCCAACCCGACGATGTGCCCCAGGGGGGAATGCAGGAACTCAAGCATGTCTATGCCGAGTTGGCCGAGGCGGGCAAGGATTATCACGAGGCCCGCCAGCAGGCCAATCTGGACAAGCTGACCGGCCTTTACAACCGTCGTTTCTTCGACGAGCGTTTGAATCGCCTGCTGATTGAGCGCCAGCCCTTCTGTCTGGCCATGCTCGATCTCGATAACTTCAAGCTGGTCAACGACACCTATGGCCACCAGACCGGGGATGTAGTGCTCAAGCGAGTGGCACAGCTGGGTATGCAACTGCTGGGGGATCACGGTTGGGTCTGCCGTTACGGCGGGGAAGAGCTGGTGGTGCTGATGGCGAATCCGGACATCCACTTCTGCCAGATGCTGCTGGAGCAGTTTCGCAAGGGGGTGGAGTCACTGGATTGGCGTGAACCCGGCCTCAAGATCACCTTCAGTGGCGGGCTGGTGGCCAGCGGCGAGATAGCGCATGGCAAGACCCTGTTGGCGGTGGCCGACGCCGAGGTCTATCACGCCAAGCGCGATGGCAAGAACCGCATCTATCTGGGCAGCCTGCACGAAACGGTCGCCGAGAAGGGGATCCCGCCCAACGACAGCGTGTTGAGCAACGAAGAGGCCTGAAGGCCTCTTCTTCATTCAGCTGGCCAGCTGCCAGTCATTCAGCAGGCCAGTTGCCAGTCGAGGGTGGGCCAGTCGTGTTCGGCGGCGACTTGCCGCAGGCCGGGGGCCGGATTGACCGCATGGGGGTGGGCCACGGCCTTCAGCAGCGGCAGATCGTTGTGGGAGTCGCTGTAACCAAAGCTCTCCTGCCAGGGGGCTGCATCTGTGGCAAACAGCTGGTTGATGCGTACTACCTTGCCCTCCTGAAAACTCAGGGTGCCGCGGGTCTGGCCGGTCAGCCGACCCTCCTCTTCATCCAGCAGTATGGCGACGCAGTGATCCATCCCCAGCATCTGCGCCATGGGCGCCACCAGATGCTCGCCAGAGGCCGAGATCAGCACTAGCGTGTCGCCACGCTGACGATGCCACTCGATGCGTGCCAGCCCTTGGGGGTAGATCCGCTCCCGCAACACTTGCTCGGCGAAGTGTTGGCACTGCTGGCCGAGCCACTGGCGTGATTTGCCCACCAGGGGTTGCAGGGTGAACGCCATGTACTCCTGCATATCCATCTTGCCCTGATGGTAGAGAGACATCATGGCCTGCTCCTCGGCGATCATGCCCGCTGGGGCCAGCTCCTGAGCCACCATGTACTCCAGCCAGAGGCTGGCGGAATCCCCGGCAATCAGGGTCTCGTCCAAATCAAACAGTGCCAGCGCCATGCCTGCTCCTAGCTATCCATAACTGTGATGATTGACGGGCGGCATGTTGGCCGCTCGCCGATATAAATGGGGTGTAATCCATCGCTTATGCTACCTCACACAGCTGATCCCGGGCCACCGCCAGGGTGACGGCCGTGCCCACCGGCAACAGGTCGCGAGCTGAGCGATTGAGGGTATCCACCGTCAAGAGCCCCGCTTCGCACTCCACCTGATAGCGGATGATGTTGCCGAGCAACTGCTGCTGGCGAATGACGCCGGGCAGGCCGGGATCAAGGCTCTGCTCCCCCGCTGGCAGCAGGTTGATGGACTCGGGGCGCAGCGCCAGAGTGCCGTGAAAACGGGGGCCGAACAGTGACTTGGCCTGCTCGGGGGCCAGCAGGTTGTAGTGGCCGATAAAGCTCGCCACGAACTCGCTGGCAGGACGGGTGTAGATCTCTTCCGGGCTGCCGCTTTGCACTATCTCCCCCTTGTTCATCAGGAACACCCGATCCGACATGGTCAGCGCCTCTTCCTGGTCGTGGGTGACGAAGATGGTGGTGAGCTCGAGCCGCTGCTGGATCTCGCGGATCTGCAATCGCAGGCTGCGGCGGATGCGGGCATCCAGCGCAGAGAGGGGTTCATCCAATAGCAGGATCCGCGGTCGTACCACCAGGGCACGGGCGAGGGCGACCCGCTGGCGCTGGCCGCCGGAGAGCTCGCCCGGATAGCGGCGCTCGAAGCCATCCAGCTCCACCAGGCTGAGAGCCTCCTGCACGCTGGCGGCCAGCTCCCGTCCCGGCTGGGGCTTCATTTTGAGGCCGAAGGCCACGTTGTCCCACACCGTCATGTTGGGGAACAGGGCATAGCTCTGGAACACCATGCCGATGCCACGCTTCTGGGGCGCCTGCCAGGTGATGTCCTCACCGGCCACCCGTACCTGACCGCCATCCACCGGCGTCAGCCCGGCCAGCGCCCGCAGCAGGGTGGATTTGCCGCAGCCGGAGGGACCGAGCAGGGTCACCAGTTCCCCCTTGCGGATGCCGAATTCAATCCCCTCGAACACCTTGGTCTCGCCGTAGGATTTGTGCAGTTGGGTTACTTCTAGATGGAACATATGGGATCACCGATGGAATCTGTTCGCCGCCCAGGTGAGCAGCAGGGTCAGCAGGAAGTAGCTCATCACCAGCGCACTGGTGAAGTGGCCCGAAGTGGCACGCATGTTGTAGAGATAGACCTGCAGGGTTTCGTAACGGGTGCCCACCAGCATGTTGGCGAACACGAACTCCCCAAGTAGGAAGGAGAGCGACAGAAACAGCGCCGCCAGCAGTCCCTTGCGCAGATTTGGCAGCACCACCAGGGCGAAGGCGCGTGTGCTGCTTGCCCCCAGCAGGTGGGCGGCATCCATCAGATCTCTGAGCGGCACGCCCTGCAAGCTGTTGGCCAGCGCCCGATACATGAAGGGGAGCACCACTGTGAACCAGGTGCCTACCAGGATCCAGGGCGTACCGATAATCGGCAGCGGGCCGTCGGCGTAGATCTGCAGCAACCCCACCGAGGAGACCACGGGCGGCACCGCAAAGGGGAGCAGGATCAGCAGGTTCATCCAGGGATCCAGCTTGGGGAAGTAGTAGGCCACCACCAGCACGGTCGGGACCAGCACCAGGGTGCCCAGCAGCAGGGTAGCGAAACAGACAAACAGGCTGCGGCCGAAGGCAGCCAGGAAGCGCGGGTCCCCCCACAGTTGCAGATACCACTCCAGCGTGAAGCCGTCCGGCATCAGGGTTGCCCCCCAGCGGGTGGAGAGGGAGTAGAGCAGGGTCGCCAGCAGTGGCAGCAGCAGGGTTGCTACCAGGATGCTCAGCACCCAGCGCGGCCAGCTTGGTTGGAGTTCACTCATGGGAATTTCCCTTCGCATGGTAGCTGCGCTTGAGCAGCCATTGATTTGCCGCCGTCACCACGCCCAGCAGCACCATCAGGATCACCGCCAGCGCCGCCGCCAGATTGGGTTCGAGGAAGATGTCGCCGGAGACCAGACTGGCCACCCGTATGGTCACCAGGTTGAAGTTGCCCGTGGTGAGGGCATAGGCCGAGGCATAGGCTCCCACCGCATTGGCAAACAGAATGATGAGAGTACCGAGCAGTGCCGGCGTCAGCACCGGCAGTGCCACGTGCCACACATACTGCCTCTTGCTGGCCCCCAGCAGGGCGGCGGCCTGGGGCCAGTCATCCTGCAGTGCATCGAACGCCGGGTAGAGCAGCAGCAGGGCGAGGGGGATCTGGAAATAGGTGTAGATGAGGATGAGACCAGCCCCTGAGTAGAGGTTGAAACCGTCGATCCAGCCCCAGGATTTGAGCAGCAGTGTGATGGCGCCGTTGATGCCGAGAATGATGATGAAGGCGAACGCCAGCGGCACACCGCTGAAGTTGCTGGTCATGGTGACAAACGCCAGCAGGGCTCGCTTGACCCGCTCACCGCTCTGGCGCAGCGCTGCCGCCCCCAGGGTGCCGATGGCAAGCCCTGCCAGACTGGCGATACCGGCGATGCGCAATGAGTTGGTGAAGGATTGCAGGTAGAAAGGGGAGCTCAGGATCTCCCGGTAATGGTCCAGGCCCCAGCCTTCCGGGGTTTGAAAGCTGCCCACCAGCACCCACACCATGGGGGCGAGCTGGAACAGTATCATCAAGAGGAAAAATGGCAGCAGTACCAGCGCAGGCAGCCAGTGACGACGGGTTTGACGCGGGATCACTACTTGATCCGGCAGGATCCTTGTGGCGGCAGAAATCATCAGTGCACCTCGCGCAGGCAGGCAGCCTTGAGCAGCGGCAGGCCGCTTGGCTTGTCATGGGAAACGCCAAGCAAGTCGGCCATCAGGCCGCAGAGCTGGGTTTGTTGCAAGGCCGGTCCGGCAGGCCACTGGGCTACAAAGGCATCGCCAAACAGCCAGAGCGGCACAGTGCGCTCCTCGGGCAAGGTGCCGCCGTGGCTCAAGTCGTTGTTCATGCCGTGATCCGAGGTCACCAGCACCTGGTAGCCTTCCCCCAGCCACTGGGGCAGCAGATCGGCCAGCAGGCTGTCCATGCGGCGCGCCTGGTTGCGGTACTGGCGCGAGTCCAGGCCAAACTTGTGGCCCGCATCGTCCACTCCCATGGGGTGGATCAGCAGAAAATCGGGATCATGCTGGGTTCTGAGCCATTCCCCATCCATCAGCAGATGGCTGTCGGGGTAGCTGTCATCCCAGTAGAAGCAGCCGTGCTGGATCGGCAGCTGCTCATCATGGGTATAGCGATCCCGCAATGCGAGCCAGGGAGTGCAGTTATAGAGCTCGCTCACCCAGTAATAGGCCGCGGCTGCCGTGCGTTTGCCGCCGGCTCGGGCGAGATGGAAGATGGATGCATGCTGGCTCAAGCGACTGACACCATTGTGGGTGATGCCGCTGGCCACTGGCGGTACGCCGGTCAGGATGCACTCGTAGAGCGGCCGGGATAGGGAGGGCAGGGCACAGCTCAGGGTCGTATACAAGCCGCGCTCTGCCTCCACCATGCCTGTGAGGTAGCCCATTGTGTGGGCTACCTCGGCAGACAGGCCATCCACAAGTACCACTATCACCTTGTGTTGCACAGGATCCCCTTACTGCATGTTGATCATGACGGTTTCTTGCCACTGGCGCGGCAGGGCCTTTGAGCTCTGTTCCCAGGCGGCATGATCGCTGACCGGCTTGGCATTGGCATACTGCTCGGCAGGCAGCAGCTTGGCTTTCACGTCATCCGGCAATACCACATTGCTGCGGATGGGACGGGCGTAGCCACGGGCCAGGTTGATTTGACCTGCGTCCGAGAGGATGTATTCCCGCGCCAGCTTGGCGGCGTTGGGGTTCTTGGCCCACTTGTTGATGATGGTGGTGTAGCCGGCGATGACGGAGCCGTCGCTCGGGATAACCACATCAAACTTCTTGGGGTCTATCTTGTCGCGGTAGTTCAGTGCGTTGAAGTCCCACAGCACACCCACTTCCACTTCACCCTTCTCGATATTGGCGATGGAAGGGTCGTTCAGGGAGAGGCGTCCCTGTTTGGCCAGCTGGCCGAACAGCTCGAGCGCGGGTTTCAGGTTCTTCTCGCTGCCGCCGGTGGCATAGGCCGCCGCCAGCACGCCGTTGTTGGCCTGGGAAGCGACGCCCACATCACCCAGAGTCACCTTGTAGTCACCGCCGAGCAGGGATTGCCAGCTGGTGGGGGCGGCCTTGACCAGATCCTTGTTGATCAGGAAGGCGATGGTGCCGGTATAGGCCAGCATCCAGTGACCGTCCGCATCCTTGGCCCAGTTTGGAATGTCTGCCCAGGTGGAGGGTTTGTAAGGCTGGGTAACCCCCTGCTTGACCGCCACCGGACCGAATGCACCGCCCACGTCACCTATGTCGGCGGTGGCGTTGGCCTTCTCGGCGGCGAACTTGGCGATCTCCTGGGCCGAACTCATGTCGGTATCCTGATGCTTGATGCCGTAGATGCTGCCCAGTTGCTGCCAGGTGTCCTTCCAGTTGGCCCAGCTGTCGGGCATGCCGATGCTGTGGAGCTGGCCTTCGCCGCGGGCGGCCTTCTCAAGATCCGCGATATTTTCGGCGGCAAAAAGTGGTTGGCTGATGGCCACCAGGGCCAGTGCACTTGCGATCACGCTTTTCATCATCCCATCCCTCTGGACTAGGTCAGTTAAGGTTCGAGAGGGATGCTAGAGGGGGAATATGACGGTGACGGGGCGTTTTGATGGCAGTTTGATGACAATTGGGCTGTCACGGCACTGTCATCCAGACGGGTTACAACTCAGGGCCAATAGACGCTGGTCTACTCCAGCGGTGAACAAACCTGAATGACCAGGGGATGTGACAGTGACTGAGTTGCGATTGAGCGAGCAGGGTATGGCCGCTGGCCGGAGCCCCTCCAAGTGTGAACAGATTTGCCAGACCCTGCGCCGCTATATCGGCAGCGGCCAGCTGGCGGCGGGGCAGCAGCTGCCCGCCGAACGGGCCTTGAGCGAGCGCTTCGCCACCACCCGCATCACCATCAAGGAGGCGCTCTCCAGCCTCGAAGCGGATGGCCTTATCTACCGGGCCGAGCGGCGTGGCTGGTTCGTGGCACCGCCCAGACTTACCTATGATCCCGCCATCCATACCCATTTCCACCAGTGGATCGGCGAGCAGCTGCGTATCGCCGAGACCCGGGTGCTGGCCCACGGCAGCGCCCTGGCCAGCAGCGAGTTGTGTCACTGGATGGGGCTGGATCCCTTCACACCGCTTTACGAGATCCGCCGCTTGCGCCTGATCGACGATCGTCCCGTGCTCCACGTCAGCCACCATCTGCTGGCCAGTCGCTTTCCCGATATCGCCAGTGCGCCGCTGGCCAGCTCCCTCACCGAGCTTTATCAGCAGCGCTATGGCATAGGCCAGGGCGGGGCCAGCCTCGAGATCACTCCCTCGGCGGCGCGGGGCGCCATAGCCCGCTCCCTCAATCTGGCGGAAGGGAGCCCTGTGCTGCGGCTGGTACGGGTCAACTATGACGAGAGAGGGGGGCTGGTGGATTGCGATATCGAGCACTGGCGGCCGGATGCGATCCGCATCTGTCTGGATACGCGGGCGTTGCAGCCGGTCGCAGGCAGATCGCAGACAGTTCAACTAACAGACTAAAGGGGCGCCAGAGCACAGACGGGCACAGTGGCCATCCGTATCTGTCTGGATATGCGGATGTTGCGGATAATGGCCGCAAGAGGGTCTGAATTGCCGCTATCGAGCTGACCAAATCAGACGGATCCCGCAGGATCCGCCGGGATCAGTTGTCGATATTGGGGATTAGGTCGTCGAAGCTCTGATAACCGCAGTCCGCCAGCTGCAGCGACATTGTGTAGGTCTTGCTGCCCTCCCGCTGGCCGATGGCGGGGCGGTTAAGTTTGAGCTCCTGATGCCAGTACTCCTTCATCCGCTCGATTAGTGCCATGGCCTCGCTCTCGTCCAGATGAAGCTGGCACAGCGCCATGTAGTTGTTGGACTTGTGCATGTTCTCCACCAGATAGTCCCCCAGCACCGACATGGCCTGGCGCGCCTGCTGGCGGGCGAAGCGACTGTGCTGCTCGAAGCTGATGCGCTCGCTGATGAGGAAGTGGTAGCTGTTGTCGATGCCGAGCTGCAAGATGCCGAGTTTCTCCAGCTTGCGCAGGTAGAGGTAGCAGGAGGCATCGGTCAGGCTGTACTCCCGCTTGAGATCGATCAGGGTCTTGTCGCGCCAGAAGATGTTGGCGAGAAAGGCGTAAAGCCCCGGCTCCTTGTGAAACGCCTCATCCTGCTCCTGGGTGAAGACGGCCCGGCGGCTCTGGGCATCCTGGGTGCGGTCCAGCAGCTCCTCGAACGAGAGTCCCACCAGGTGGCATATCTCCAGCAGGGTATCGAACGGCAGGGAGGGCTTGTTCATCATGCGTTTGACGGTGGCGATGGAGACGCCCATGGCTTCTGCCAGGGTCTGATAGCGGATCCCCTTGTCGGTCAGGGTCTTCTTCAGGGTGTCGAGAATGTGGTTGGCCAGGGTCTGGCTATAGGTCATGCAACTATTCCTTTATCTGCATCTTTATGTTGTGTCAGAAACTGAGTTCTTTTTTGGTTATGGGCTCAGATATTGACACTTAAAAAAACCAGAGGAAATAAACCCATTGAAAACGATTGAAATGGCCAGACCAGTTAGCGATGAAGGTTGCAGATAGTGATACTCAGCGGTGCATATCCTTCAACCGTTCAACATTTTACTGGTGATGCATAAAACATCGCGCATAATTCAAAACGAATCGGATTCAAGACCTTCCTGGTTGAGAAAACGATTGTTTGCTTCCAATTTAAGGGTTTTTTAAACCGCAAGGTTTTTATTCTTTCCTGGCATTGAGCGGAACTCGCAAGAGGTCCGCTTTTTTTCTTTTCCCCGAATTTGAGCCCGCCGTCAAGCAGAGGCGAGCGCCGCCTCCGTTTGTCATGCTGAGTGTTCCCCCTCTTACTCTCCCTTGCAGGGAAACAGTTTGGGGATCTCCCGCACCAGCCAGCTCTTGGCCTTGCCCATGGTATCGCGGCGCCAGGCCAGCACGACCTGGATCTGGTGACGATATTCGGGGCTGATCACCTTGAGCCGACCGGCCTTGATATCCTCTTCTATCCAGCTCAGTGGCATGGTGCCGACGCCGATCCCTGCCAGCAGGGCGTCACGCTTCTCTGTCATTGTGCTGACGGTGAGGCGTGGCTGCTTGTCCAGCAGGCGATAGGTGAGCACGGGTTTGCGCAGTGCAGAGTCGGCTACCGCTATGGCGCGGTAGCGGCGCAGCGTCTCGTCCGCCAGGGGCTCGGGCTCCCGATGCAGCGGATGATCCGGGTGGGCGACATAGAGCATCACCTCTTCCTGCAGCGCCTGATGCTTGATGCCGGTCATCATGATGTCAGGGTTGAGAGAGGAGATGAGCAGGTCTGCGCGGCCATCTTCCAGACACTCCCAGCTGCCCGCCAGCACTTCGGCGCGAAACCTCAATCGGGTATCCGTCAGCTCGGCCAGTCTTTCAACCAGGGGATAGAGCGCCTGTACCGGCACCAGGGCATCAACGGCTATGGTGATGTCGGTTTCCCAGCCCCGGGCCAGCGCCCGGGTTTCGCCCACCAGATGTTCGGCCGCCTCTAGCAGCACCCGGCCCCGTTCCAGCAGCATGCGGCCGGCCGGGGTGAACTTGGTTCTGTGGCCGCTGCGATCAAACAGCATGGCGTCCAGCTCGTCTTCCAGCTTCTGTACCGTGTAGCTCAGCGCCGAGGGGACCTTGCCCAGCTCGTCGGCGGCCGCCGCGAAGCTGCCGCGGCGATCGATGGCGTCCAGCACCCGGATCGCCTCCAGGGTCAGCGCCCGTTCCTTGTTCGATTCCTTGGCCATTTCATACCTTCAATTTTTTTGAACATGTTTGCCAGTTTATCTCGCTAACAACTTAGGCCAAGTCACTTTAATATTCAATCAACGCTTAGGCAGGAAGGCCGAGCGGCCAAATAAAAGGTAGTTCCGGGCTGTGACATCGTAAATCAGGATGTCTGACTTCGGTGAAAGAACAACACACTATTTGAATAACCTCTTGCACGGATGCATTGATTCTGGCCAAACCGGCCCAGGCAATGACACAAATACCAAGAGAGTAAATGAACATGAAAAACGTAATCAAGATGTTGGCCGTTGCAGGCCTGATGACTGCAGGTTTTGCACAGGCTTCTGTTCCTGCCGACCTCAATGCCGCACCGGGCGTGCTGTTTATAAACTGGCATGCAACCGCTGCGATGGATGGCAAGGCCAACCCCATGCTGGAAGTGCGCGATGAGTCCGGTGATCTGGTTGCCTCTGTCCACGCCAATCTGATGGGCGCTCAGCAGGTGAAGATACCAAGCCGCACTCAGGGCAACCTGACCGTCAGCCTGGGTGATCAGAGCAGTGACTACCGCATCCCGTTCGGTCTGGGTGACGGCCGCCAACGTTAATCGACCTATTTGGTACGTGAGGAGCACACCATGATGCAATTGAGAGCCGCAGAAGCGCGCGGCAAGGCCAACTTCGGCTGGCTGGATGCGCGCCACAGTTTTTCGTTCGGGCACTACTATGACCCGGACTGGATGGGACACTCGGTGCTGCGGGTCATCAACCAGGATCTGGTGTCACCCGGTGGCGGCTTCGCCACTCACCCTCACGCCAACATGGAAATCCTGACCTGCGTGCTGAGCGGCACCATAGAGCACAAGGACAGCCTCGGCCACGCCGAGCAGATACCGGCAGGGGATTTCCAGCTGATGAGCGCCGGGTCCGGCATCCGTCACAGCGAGTACAACCCCTCGCAGACGGAGCCGCTCTCCCTGTTGCAAATCTGGATCGAGCCGAACGAACACGGCACGGCCCCCGGTTATCAGCAGAAGAAGATTGAAGCCAACCCGGGATTGACGCTGGTAGCGTCTCCGGATGGCGAAGCAGGATCCTTCAGGATCCGCCAGCAGGCCCGCGTATGGCAGTTGCAGCTCGAACCCGGTGAGAGTCTCACCTGGGCACTGGCTGGCCGACACGGTTACCTGCAGATGATTTCAGGGGAGCTGACCGCCAACGGTCTGGCTGCCCGACCTGGCGACGGGGTACTCAGTCGTGATGAACCCAAATGGGATCTGGTGGCAACGAGTGCCAGCCAAGCCCTGTTATTTGACCTACCCTGAAGCAGTCAGCGGTGATTTGACGTAAAACGAGGAATTTGAAATGGACAAGATGAAAGATATGGCACTGCTGGTGGGTCGTGTACTGCTGGCGCTGATGTTTGTGATGGCAGGCTGGAGCAAGATCGGCGGTTATGCCGGTACTCAGGGTTATATGGAAGCCATGGGCGTGCCCGGGTTCATGTTGCCGCTGGTGATCTTGCTTGAGCTGGGTGGTGGTCTGGCGGTGGTCTTGGGCCTGTTTACCCGCAGCATCGCCGTATTGCTGGCCGGTTTTACCCTGATGGCCGCCTTTATTTTCCACTATCAGCCTGCGGATCAGATGCAGATGTTGATGTTTATGAAGAACGTCTCGGTGGCCGGTGGTTTCCTGGCCCTGGCGGCGGCCGGTGCAGGGGCGTTCAGTCTGGATGCCCGCCTCGGCAAGAACTGGTAATACCCTGAAGGTTCAAGTTTTCCAACGCCTTTTAGCCGGTGCAACTGCACCGGCTTTTTTGTGCCCGGGACAAATGTGCGACCGCCCGCATATTCTGCCGCCGGCGTCATCAGGGGCAACAAGCGCCTTTTGCATCTTCCCCCTCGATCCCTGACAATCTCATTTCGTGTGAAGTGACGGGAATCGCTCATCTTTTTCCGTGCTCACCCCCTCGTTTGAATTGGCGGGAGTCGTCCATGTTTACCCTTTACCACTCCAATCAGCTGGATCTGCTCAAGGAGCTGCTGGTCAACCACATCCGGCAGGCACCTCTCGCTCACCCCTTCGAGCAGGAACAGATCCTGGTGCAGAGTCCTGGCATGGCCCAGTGGCTCAAGCTGGAACTGGCCAAGGCATTCGGCATCGCCGCCAATATCGAATTTCCGCTTCCCGCCAGCTTTATCTGGGAGATGTTCACCCGGGTGCTGGCGGATGTGCCGCGCCAGAGCCCCTACAACAAGGGCGCCATGAGCTGGCAGCTGATGACCATTTTGCCCGCCCTGCTGGATCGTCCCGCCTTCGCATCGCTCGCCGCCTATCTGGGCGGTGGGGATGAGCAAGATCCTGCCGGGGATCCCGAACAGGTTCGACTGTGGCAGCTCTGCCAGAAGGTGGCGGATCTGTTCGACCAGTATCTGGTTTACCGGCCTGACTGGATCGCTCGCTGGGAAGAGGGGGAAGGGCTGGTCGGAACAGGGAGCCAGGATCTGGCCGGAGTGAGTGGTCAGGATTGGCAGCCCGAACTGTGGCGCGAGCTGGTGGCCCGCACCCTGGCACTGAGCCCCAGCGGCTACCACAGAGCCAACCTCTACGAGGAGTTTATTCACGAGCTGCAACGCACCCGTGATCTGCCGGGCAAGCTGCCCCAGCGGGTCTTCGTGTTCGGCATCTCGGCGTTGCCGCCGCGCTATGTGGAAGCACTGCTGGCCCTTGGCAGCCGACCCGAGGTGGAGGTGCATCTGTTCGTCACCAATCCCTGCCGCTACTACTGGGGGGATCTGCTCGATCGCAAAACCCTGGCGCGTCTGGAGAACAAGCTCAAACCGGGCACGGACCTAGACACCCTGCAGGGGCCCGCCAACCCGCTGCTCGCCTCCATGGGCAAGCTGGGGCGCGACTACCTGCATCAGCTGATGGAGCTGGAGGTGCCGCAAATCGAGGCCTTCGTCGATATCGACGAGGTGGACGCCAGTGGCAATGTCAGGCTGCTGCGCGCCATCCAGAAGGATGTGCTGGAGCTGAGTTCGCGGGGCGAGGGCCAGTTCGATCTCGACAGCAGCCACCACAAGAGCCCGATCGATCCGGCAGATGGATCCTTGCAGATCCACGCCTGTCACGGCCCGATGCGGGAACTCGAAGTGTTGCACGACCGGTTGCTGGCGCTGTTCGAGCGGGACCCGTCCCTCACCCCGAAAGACGTTGTGGTGATGATGCCGGACGTGAACAGCTATGGCCCCTACATTCAGGCCGTGTTTGGGGCGCGGGGCCAGATCCCCTTCGCGGTATCGGACAGAGCCGCCAGCCAGGAGAGCCCGCTGCTGCAAAGCTTCCTCGCCCTGTTGCACCTGCCGAGCGCCCGCTTCGGCGCCGGCGAGCTGCTCGCCATTCTCGAGGTGCCCGCCGTGCTGCGCCGCTTCGAGCTGGATGACGACGAGTTCAACCAGTTGCGGGTCTGGGTGCAGGAGACCGGCATCCGCTGGGGGCTGGACGACGGCTACCCCGTGCGGTTCGATCTGCCGCCCATGTCCGGCAACAGCTGGCTGTTCGGCCTGCGCCGCATGTTGCTGGGCTTTGCCATGGGGGATGGGGAGCCGGTGGCGGGCATGTCGTTCTGCACCGATCATGGTGCAGGGCAGCAGGGCGCTGTGGCCAGCATATTGCCCTATGCCGAGATCGAAGGTCAGCAGGGCCTGGCCCTTGGCAAGCTGGCCTGGTTTGTCGACTCCCTGGCGGAGTTTCTGCCCCGTTTGCAGCGTGAGCAGAGCCTGCCCGAGTGGTCAGCCTGCCTCCTTGATTTGCTGGATCGCTTCTATCTGGCCGACGAGGAAGAAGAGCGCCTGCTGCAACTGATCCGCAGCCAGCTGGCCGACTGGCAGACCCAGCTCGGCGAGGCCCGCTTCGATCAACCCATCACCGCCGACCTGCTGCAAGATTACCTCGGCAAGGTATTGGGGGAGTCCCGCTCCAGCCAGCGCTTCCTCGCCGGTCAGGTCAACTTCTGTACCCTGATGCCGATGCGTTCCATCCCCTTCAAGCAGGTCTGCCTGCTCGGCATGAACGACGGCGTCTACCCGCGTACTCTCGCTCCCATGGGGTTCGATCTGATGGCGGTGGCGTCGCGACGCGGGGATCGCTCGCGCCGCGATGATGACCGCTACCTGTTCCTGGAGGCGCTGCTCAGCGCCCAGCAGGGGCTCTATATCAGCTATCAGGGCTTCAGCGCCCAGGACAACAGCGACAAGGTGCCGTCCGTCTTGCTGGCGGAGCTGATCGACTATGTACGCCAGGGCTTTGTGCTGGCGGGGGATGAGAGTCTCGACGACGAGGCCTCCGGCGAGCGGCTGCTCAAGCACCTGGTGGTCGAGCACCCGCTCACCCCCTACAGCCGCAGCTACTTCTATCCGGAAGCAGAGTCCCGCCTCTTTACCTATGCCGCCGACTGGCTGCCCGCCCTTAACCCGATGCGTGGTGCCGCCAACTTCCAGAGCGGCGAGCTGCCATTGCCGCCCGAATGGGGGAGAGAGCAGGGGCTGGAGCTGGCGGAGCTGCTGCGCTTCTATCGCCAGCCCGCCAAGTATTTCCTCAACCGCCGCCTCAAGGTGTGGTTTGAACTCAACGAAGCCAATATCGAAGACAGCGAGCCATTCGAGCTGGACGGTCTGCAGCACTATCAGCTCAAGGCCCTGCTGCTCGATTCCCATCTGGCCCAGGGGGACAGCGCAATACGGCGTGAGCGGCTGCAGCTCACCGGCCTGCTGCCCCAAGGCTGGTTCGGCAGCCTGCTGCTGGACGATCTGGACGCCGAGATGGGCAAGCTGGCGGAGCGCCTGCGCCCCTGGGTCAGTGAAAAACAGGCGGTGGAGATCGATATCTCCCTGGCCCAGGGCCAGCTGCAAGGGTGGGTTGACACCCAGAAGGGGCGCTTGCTGGTGGTGAAACCCGGCAGCTTCAACGGCAAGGATCTGCTGCTGGGCTGGATCCAGCACCTCTGCCTCTGCCTGAGCTGTGCCCCCGGTGACACCCTGCTGTTCGATGCCAAACAGAGTCTGCGGCTGCCCAAGCTCTCGGCCGACGAGGCGCGCCCCAGACTGGCTGCGCTGGCGGCGCTCTGGGCGCAGGGGATGAAGCGGCCGCTGCCATTTTTCCCCAACACGGCCTGGGATTGGCTCAAGGCGATGGAGAAGGAGCCCGACAAACCGGATACCGCCGACAAGGCGGCCCTCACCCGTTTCAACGGCGGCTGGATGATGACCGGTGAGGGGCAGGATGTTTATGTTGCCCGCTGTTTCCCCGAACTGGACGAAACCGTGCTGAGCCAGTTGCAGGCGCTGGCCCGCGAGCACCTGACCCCGTTGCTCAAGACCCTGGAGGAGCTGAAATAATGGCTAACCCGCTCAATACCCTGCGCTTTCCCCTCCACGGTGAACGACTGATCGAAGCCTCTGCCGGTACCGGCAAGACCTACACCATAGCCGGTCTCTACCTGCGCCTGCTGCTGGGTCACGGCCCGCTTATCGAAGAGGGGGCGGATGCCGGTCAGCCCAGCGCCCACGAACGGCCACTCTCTGTGACCGAGATCCTGGTGGTGACCTTTACCGAGGCGGCCACCGCCGAGCTGCGCGGGCGGATCCGCGCCCGCATCCACGAGGCGCGCCTCGCGTTTTTGCGTGGTGAGAGCAAGGATGTGCTGCTGACCCAGCTGCTTGAAGAGGTGGAGGATCACGAACTGGCGGCCCGTCGCCTGCTGGCCGCCGAACGGCAGATGGACGAGGCGGCTGTCTTTACCATCCACGGCTTCTGCCAGCGGATGCTCACGCAGAATGCCTTCGAGTCGGGCGCCCTCTTTGAAACCGAATTTCTCACCGATGACAGCCAGCTCAGGCTGCAGGCGGTGAGCGACTACTGGCGCGCCGAGTTCTATCCGGTGGATAAAACCCTCGCCAGCTCGGTGCGCGCGCTCTGGCCGAGCCCCGCCGCCCTGCTGCGGGAGATGAGCAGCTGGCTCGACAACAGCGAGCTGGAGATACTGCCTGCGCTGGGGGATGAGACCCTTGCCGCTCGTCATCAGGCGGCCATGGCCCGTATCGAGGCGGTGAAAAATGGCTGGCTGGCGCAAGGGGACGAGATACGCCGCCAGACAGAGGGGCAAATCAAGCTCTATACCGGCAAGAACTACGAAGGCTGGCTCGCCAAGATCGGGGAGTGGGCACAGGATCCGACCAGCGGTTATAGCCTGCCCAAGGATCTAGAGCGTTTCGGCCAGGAAACATTGGAGGCCAAGCTGAGCAAGGGGAAGGCGTTACCAACCCTGCCGCTGTTCAGCGAGATCGACGAACTGCTGGCGAGCCGCCCCGGTATTCGGGATCTGATCCTGCAACGGGCAGCCAGGGTGGTGCGCAGCCGGATGCAGGCCAGCAAGCGGCAGGCCCATCAGCTCTCGTTCGATGACCTGCTCAAGGATCTCGACGGGGCGCTTGGTTCGGGCCTTGGCGAACGGCTGTGTGAGCGCATTCGCGCCACCTATCGGGTGGCGATGATCGATGAATTTCAGGATACCGACCCCCAGCAGTACCGCATCTTCCATCGCCTCTACGGCGGTCACAAAGACACGGCGCTCTTGATGATCGGTGACCCCAAACAGGCCATTTACGGTTTTCGCGGCGCCGACATCTTTACCTACATTCAGGCGCGGCGAAATGTGAGCGCCCACTACACCCTGGGGCGCAACTGGCGCTCCAGCAGTGCGTTGGTGGGCGCGGTCAACGGCCTGTTCGAGCGGGCCAAAGATCCCTTTATCTACGAAGCGGATATCCCCTTCCTGCCGGTGGAGGCGCAGGGCAAGAGCAAGGCGCTTGTTCTCGATGGCACCATCGCACCTGTGCTCCATTGTTGGCAGCTGGCGGGTCAGCCCACCTTCAATCGGGGGGATTACCAGAGCAAGATGGCGCGCGCTACCGCCGCCGAGATCCACCGTCTGCTGACCCTGGCCCGTGAGGGCAAGGCGCAGATAGGCGATCAGGCGGTGAAGGCCGGAGATATCGCCGTGCTGGTGCGTACCGGTGCCGAGGGCAAGCTGGTGCAGCAGGAGCTGGCGAGGCTCGCCATCGCCTCCGTCTATCTGTCGAACCGCGAGAGCGTGCTGGAGCAGGTGGAGGCGCGGGAGATTTTGCTGATTTTGCACGCCTGCCAGAACCCGAGCGAAGAGCGCAGCCTGCGGGCGGCGCTCGCCACCGGGTTGTTCGATCTCGACGCCAAAGCGCTCGATGCGCTGGCCTCGGACGAGCGGGCGTGGGAGAGCGCGGTGCAGGAGTTTATGGAGTACCGCAAGATCTGGCATCGCCGCGGCGTGCTGGCCATGTTGCGGGCCCTGCTGCACCGGCGCAATCTCGCCTCCTCCCTGCTGGCGAGCCCCTATGGGGAGCGGCGGCTGACCAACTTCCTTCATCTGGCTGAGCTGCTGCAACAGGTGAGCAGCGAGCTGGACGGGGAATATGCCCTGCTGCGCTGGCTGGGGGAGGCGGTGAGCCGCCCGAGCGGCCAGGATGCGGAACAGGTACTGCGGCTCGAATCCGAGCGCAAATTGGTGCAGATAGTCACCATCCACAAATCCAAGGGGCTGGAGTACCCGCTGGTCTTCCTGCCCTTCATCTGCAGCCACAGAACCGCCGAGACCCCGCTCTACCACGAATCTGGAGAGGGGGAGAACCGTACCATCCTCGATCTGACCGGTGCCGAGGGATCCTTGGCTGAAGCGGACAAAGAGCGCCTCGCCGAAGACTTGCGACTGCTCTACGTGGCGCTGACCCGAGGCGTCTACGCCACCTGGCTGGGGCTGGCACCGGTGCGGGCCGGTAACGGCAAGTCGGAGAAGACAGACCTGCACCACACCGCCATCGGCTATCTGCTGCAAAAGGGCGAAGAGGGGGATGCCGATACCCTGGCGACCGCTTTGACCGAGCTGTCGCAGGCGCTGCCCGGTGTGGCTGTCGGTGAGCCCTCGCTCACCCGTCCAGCCCCGCTGCCAGTGGAGCAGGAGCAGCTTGGCGAGCCGCAGGTGCGCCGCTTTACCGGTTCCCTCGAACGGGATTGGTGGATCAGCTCCTACTCCGGGCTGGCGGCGCAGGGCCACGGCCACAGCAAGGGTGTCTTGGCCAATCCCGGCTTCGATGACGAGGTAGCCACAGAGTCGGCGAGCGCGGCTGCCTTGCTGGCCGAGTCGGGGGAGGTGGCAGCGCCTGAGCCCTCCATCTTCACCTTCCCGAAGGGGGCACGCCCCGGCACCCTGCTCCACAGTCTGTTCGAAACCATCGATTTTCAGAGCGCCGGTGGCGAGTCGCTGTCACACCATATCGCTGCCCTGCTGGCGCAGGATGGCTTCGACGAGGACTGGGCGCCCGTGCTGCAACAGCAGGTGGAGGCGGTACTCGATACCGAATTGCCAGTTGAACATGGCGAGCCGGTGCGGCTGCGGGATCTGGCGCCCGAGCGCAAACAGGTGGAGCTGGAGTTCTTCCTGCCCATGGGGCGGGTGACGGCACCGGCGCTGACCGCGCTCTGCCAGCAGCACGACCCGCTGTCGCGGGGCAACAAGCCGCTGAGCTTTGCCACAGTGCAGGGGATGCTCAAGGGCTTTATCGATCTGGTGTTCGAGTGGCAGGGGCGCTGGTATCTGCTCGACTACAAATCAAACCACCTAGGCATGAGCCCCGCCGATTACAGCCGACCGGCGCTGGAGCGGGCCATGTGTGATCATCGCTACGACCTGCAATACCAGCTCTACTCGCTAGCGTTGCACCGGCTGCTCGTCCTGCGCCTGCCGGGTTACGACTTCGAGCAGCACTTTGGCGGTGTCTTCTATCTGTTCCTGCGCGGCATGCCGCAGGGGGGCATTTTCCATACCCGCCCGAGCCATGAACTGGTACTGGGGCTGGATCGGTTGTTTAGCGAAGGCAGTGAGTCGCCAGCAGCGGGATCCCACTCATTGAACGAGGTAGAGGCATGAGCGACACCATGATCAGCACGGCGACCAGCGCCATCATGATCGAACGGTTGAAAGCACTGGCGCTGACGGGGCGCATTCGCCAGCTGGATCTGCAATTTGCCAAGCTGGTGGCCGATCTGGGCGGCAGCCCCGAGCTGGTGCTGGGGGCTGCGCTCACCTGCTTCGAGCTGGGGCGCGGCCATGTCTGTTTGCCGCTGGAGATGCTGGCAGCAGGATCCTTGCGGCCGTTCGGGCTGGATCCCCAGCAGAGCCGGGATCTGCTGTTGGATCTGGCGGATCCTGCCCGCTGGCCCGCCCTGTTTGCGGAGAGTCCCTTGGTTGGCACCGAGCAAGATGACGGGGTCGCCCCGCGCTGGCCGCTGCGGCTCTGGCACGGGCGGCTCTACCTCACCCGTTATCACGATTTTGAACTGGGGGTGGCCCGCCATCTGCGCGCGTTAAGTGAGCGCGCCGAATGGCCGGAGATAGCCCCGGCCCTGTCGCGGCTGTTTGCCCGCGACTACGGGCTGGTGTTCGGGGCGCTGCTCAAGGCCCGCCTCGCCCCCGATTTTTCGGCCCGCCACTTTATCGAGAAGTATCTGGATCTGGTGTTCCCGAGCGAGGTGGATTGGCCCGCCATCGAAGGTCTGCTCGCCAGCGCCCAGGCGGCGAGTGATCTTGGCAAGCTGGATGCGCTGGTGCCCGAGGCGCTCTGCTGCAACGGCCAGAAGCTGGCGGCGGCCACCGCGGCGGCGCGCCCCTTTGCGGTGATCTCCGGTGGCCCCGGCACCGGCAAGACCACGACTGTGGCGAAGCTCTTGGCCATTCTGGTGGAGACCGGCCTGCAAGCAGGCAAGGCACCGGCGATCCGGCTGGTGGCCCCCACCGGCAAGGCGGCGGCGCGTCTCACCGAAAGTATCGGCTCTGCCCTGCAGGCGCTGGATCTGCCCCCCGAGTGGGTCGAAGCCATCCCGACCGAAGCGGGCACTTTGCACCGGCTGCTCGGTGTGATCCCAGGGCGCAGCCAGTTCCGTCACCACGCGGGCAACCCGCTGCATCTCGACTTGCTGGTGGTGGATGAGGCCTCCATGGTCGACCTGCCGATGATGGCACGCCTGCTCGATGCGCTGCCCAGCCACGCTCGCCTGATCCTGCTCGGCGACAAGGATCAGCTCGCCTCGGTGGAGGCTGGGGCCGTGCTCGGCGATATCTGCAGCTTTATCGAACAGGGCATCAGCCCGGCGCAGGCGGATTGGCTCTCCCGCCAGACCGGCTACCGCTTGCAGGGCACGCCCGCCGGTGCCCCGGTGCGCGACAGCCTCTGTTTGCTTGCCAAGAGCTGGCGCTTTGATCAGCACTCCGGCATCGGCCAGCTGGCGCGGGCCTGCAACAGCGGCGATGCCACAGCGGTGGAATCAGTCTGGGGTATGGGTTTTACCGATATCAGCCTGCACCCCTGGGCGGGGGAGGCCTACGACGCCCTGATTGCCCAGGGGGTGGCCGGTTACGGCGCTTATCTCAAGGCGGCCCATGCGGGGGAGGCTCCCACGACCGTATTCAAGGCATTCAACAGCTTCCAGATCCTCTGTGCCCTGCGCGATGGCCCGTTCGGGGTGCTGGGGCTCAACGAGCGGCTGGAACTGGCCCTGTCTCGGGCCGGGCTGATCACCCGCGATGGCGACTGGTATGCCGGTCGCCCTGTGATGGTGGTGCGCAACGACCACGGGGTCGGCCTCTACAACGGCGATATGGGGCTCTGCCTGCCCGATGAAAGCGGGCGGTTAAAGGTATGGTTTGAGCAGCCGGACGGCACCCTGCGCGCCCTGTTGCCCAGCCGTCTGCCGCCCCACGAGACTGTCTACGCCATGACCATCCATAAATCCCAGGGCTCGGAGTTTGCTCATACAGTGCTGGTGCTGCCCGACAGCCCCAGCCCGCTGTTGACCCGCGAGCTGGTCTATACCGGCATCACCCGCGCCAAGGCGAAACTCGATCTCTACGGCGATCGCGCCCTGCTGGCACCGGCTGTGCGGAAAAAGACCGAGCGTTATTCCGGACTGGCGGAGAGGTTGGGGAATAGCAACCATGAATGATGAGCAATAATCTTTATCTGACTGAAACAGGGATATGTTATGGCATTAGATTTAAGTAGAACGCTAGTTGTTGGGATATCTGCCACCGCACTATTTGATATGAGTGAATCAGATCAAATATTTAGGGAGATGTTTGATACTGATCGTGATGTCGCGATTGACCGTTATCGTGACTACATGTTGGCCCATGAGGATCTGCCACTATCTCCGGGTACAGGGTTTCCTCTAGTTCAAGCATTGCTTGCTCTAAACGCTCATCTTGAAGCTGGTGAAAAATCTCCTTTAGTTGAAGTTGTAGTTATGTCGAGGAATAGTCCAGAGACTGGCCTCAGAGTATTAAATACGATCCGGCATATGAAGTTGGATATCACTCGCTCAGCATTCACAGCGGGAGAGTCTGTAGTTGACTACTTAGATGCGTTTGATGTCGATTTGTTTCTGACAACAAATGTTAGCGATGCTCAACAAGTCATTGATTCAAGGCAGTGTGCTGCCGCTATTGTAAAATTACCTCCAAAAGAAGCTGCGCAAATACCTGAGGGACAAGTAAGAATTGCATTTGATGGCGATGCTGTATTGTTTTCTGACGAGAGCGAATTGGTATATAAAACGAAAGGGATGGCCGCTTTTCATGCAAGAGAAGATGCTTTACAAGATGTACCTATGTCAGATGGACCTTATGCTAACTTACTGAGAAAACTCGCCGTGTTACGTAAACGCCTCCCGATGAAGATTGAATATTCCCCGCTGCGGGTTGCTATCGTCACCGCACGTAATAGCCCCTCTGAAATGCGAGTTATTAAGACTTTGAGAAGTTGGGGGATTTATGTAGATGAAGCATTTTTCCTAGGCGGAGTAGGAAAGGCAAAAGTGTTGAAAGCATTCAAGCCACACATTTTCTTTGATGATCAAGATGTCCATCTTGAGGCCGCATCAAGTATTGTTCCATCAGGAAAAGTTCCATATATGAGTAGTTCACCACTAGGTGTTCAACCTGTAGCCCCTGATAGCTCTTTAGGTTCGATTAGTGAGACGTAATTTTACTTACCTGAAATAACCATATTATATTTCATATAAATATTTCTGATTATGTATATCCCCCTCTCCCTTTTGGAGAGGGCAGGGTGAGGTGAGCGGGTTATCACAATGTAGCACCTTAGGTTTGCAATGAACTAAGTGAATTGTACCACCAATGTGTTGTTGCCAAATTGGTGCAATATGCGCTATCTAATGCACCCTACATAATAGTCTATAACAGCATCGCCCTGCTGGTAATGGCGCCAGGAAAAGTACAGGGCAGGAATCTAGATTGGCAAAGGAATTGAGGGGCGAACAATAGTGAATCGTATAAATTTTAAATCAATTCTAATGGTTCTGACTGTCTATGTTAGTGCACCTTTCTTTGCTGAGGCAGCAGAGTCTGGTGATGATGTTGAAAAAGAAATGTGTGCTAAACTGCCTGCCATTATTAAAAAAGGCAATGAGTCATACAGAGCAGGGGAATATGCCAAAGCAAGAGGTTATTTCACTGAGCAAGTTTCACTAAGTGAGGGCTGTGGATATGCCTATGGCAAACCAGATAAAGCTTCGACTATTACTGCGTATAACAATGTTGCACTTTCTTATATAAAAGAAGGGGATAAGTTGAAGGCTCTGGCATGGTTGTCATTAGCCCCGAACGATAAAAAATCTAAATTCAACTATGGTTTGCTTAAAAATATGCCTTCCTCTGTCGGAGAGGATATGGTGGGAGCTTATTGGGGGTATGCTGGTTTAGGAGGCTGGAATGTAGCTTCTGTAGAAAAACAGGGTGATGGCTACTTGGTGTCCTTGAACCTGCTCTACTTTGGGCTAAGGGGGATGGCCTATGGTCCTAATATAGGTGATATATCTCAGGTCGTGACCATGACGGATGGTAAAGGATTTATAACGCTGACCGGTGAAGAGGGGAATTGTGAAATCTCCATAAAATTTAGTGACAAAGATAATGGCATTCTGAAAGTTGATACAAATCCTGATAAAAATGAGTGTGGGTTTGGGCACAACGTATATGCGTATGGGGATTTCATTAGAGTGTCGGATAAACCTACGCCATTTGATATCGGTTACTGAGGTAGGGTGACAAATATTTTATGCTGGTTTTCGCTTTCCTGGCAAAAAGATGATTAGTTAAGCGGGTTGTGAGCGGGGATGTTGAAGTTCAACATTGACCACATGCTTTCTTTTTTCTTCCCCTTCATCCCCAGCCCTTCTCCTCCTTTTGATACAAGCGGGAGAAGGGTGCAATGTCGTTACCGCGGTCCGATTGCGCTTCGCTAGTCGAACCTACGGAGAGGGGCAGGGTGAGGGACCAATCAAGGGGCTAAACAGTCAGCTCCAGCCGGTTGCCTTCCGGGTCGAGGAAGGTGCTCTCGTAATAGCCGTCGCCGGTCCAGCGGGGGCCGTCCAGGTGTTTGACCTCGGCGCCCTTGAGCAGTTTGAGGCGGGCGGTCATCTTGTCCACCTCCTCCACGCTGCCGAGGGAGAAGGCGAGATGGGCCAGCCCCTGCAGTGGGTGCGGCAGACTGGGATCTGCCGGAAACAGTATGGGAGTGTGCATCAGCTCCAGGCTGGCGCCCCCCTCAAAGCGCACGAAGTAGGAGCTGAACTGTTTGCTCGGGTTGTGATAGCGCTCATTGGCCTGACCGCCAAACAGGGTGCAGTAGAATGCCTTGAGCGCCTCCAGATCCTGTGCCCAGATGGCGACGTGATGTATGTGCATGGCCTGTCTCCTTTGAGTTAATTCCCTCCATGCTATGCTGGGCCTTGAATGTTCGACATGGCTGAGCCCGTCCTGATGATGTCTGAAACTGCCAATCCTGAAGTCATTGATGTCTCCCCCGACTGCCGCGAGCAGATCTGCTGTGACAGTCTGTTGCCCGCCCTTGCACAGGAGCAGGTGTGGCTGGCGGGCTGCTCATGTCTGCGTACCCACTACAGGATCGAGCGTTGCTTTGAGGACGTGCACTGTTTTCTGCTCACCCTGGGGGGCGAGGGGGAGGTGTTGATTGGCGATCGTCTTGAGCGGCTGCAAGTCGGGGAGTGGGCCCTGATCCCGGCGGGCCAGCCGCTCTACTATCAGCTACCAGAGACGCTATTACCGGAGAGGCAGTTGCCAGCGCTGGAGCCACAACCGGCGGCGAGTGGCGACTGGGATCTGGTGTGGCTGCTGCTGCACAAGGATTCCCCCTGGGATGCCTTCGCCAGCCACCACAGGCTGGGATGTACCTCCCAGCAGGGAACCCTGCTTCGCACTATCGAGAACCTCTATGCGGAGCAGGAACGCCACCAGGACCCGCTGCTCAGCGCGCTGCTGGTAGAACAGCTCGGTTTTTATCTGCGCCGCCTGCTGCAAAAGGGAGAAGGGCAGAGCCGCGGCGAGCGGCAGGCCCTGCGTCTCGAGTTGATGCTCAAAGAATCCCTGACCGAGTGCTGGGATATAGGGCGGATGGCAGACGCCCTGCACCTCTCCGAGCGCCAGCTCTATCGTCTCTGTCAGCAGCACTTTGCATTGGCCCCCATGGCCTTGCTGCAACGGCTGCGCTTGCAACGAGCCGCTCTCTTGCTGGCCAGCGGCGGCGACTCGGTGAAACAGGTGGCCCAGTTGTGCGGCTTCAAGAACGAGTATCACTTTTCCACCGCCTTCAAGCGCCAGCAGGGCCTGGCTCCCAGCCATTATCGCAATCTGCACCATCCCGCATTTAAAGCCGGATCTGCACGGAGAGGCGGCACTGAGTCGATAGAATCAGCGGCGCACAGACCTGATCGAAAAATAGCGAAACAGGCGTTGCCTGGCACCATTTGGCGCAGCAACTGAGCTATATTGCCCCGCCCCAATGGGATGCCAAAACATGGGTGAAGCATGGGGGGAATAAGCAGGGCGAATATCTGTTCGGATCAGGTAACAAAGCCATTTCCGGATTCGGGATATAGATCGTCAAATAACCTGAATGGCGGATTTAACTTATATTCTTGCGGATGGAAACAGGGAGAGAAGATCCATTGGCGGGAAAAGCAGGGGGAGATCTCCCCCTGAGGAACAAGATAACTTAGAAGTGGTAACGAAGACCCAGCTTGAACGTATCCATTGAGTGGTGGTCGTCACCCAGTGTCAGGGCGCTGAATTGACGCTCATAGCCGATACCGGCAGAGATGCTGCTGTTGAAGGCATAGTCGAAACCGACTTCCAAATTGGGATGAACCCGGCCTTTCGCTTCGTCGATGCGACCCTGCTCGTTCACTCCCAGCGCAGGTATGCTGCCGTTGCCAATCACTTCGACTTCGGTGCGGGTATAGGCGAGGCCAGGTTTGGCGTAGGCAGAGAAGCCATATGCCAGCGGTTGACTGAACTTGGCGGCCAGGCTGATGCTGCGGGTGTCTATGGTGGTATCAACAAAGCCGGTGGCCACTGAACTGGTGATCCACATCAGCTGGCTCATCTGCTGGGCATGCAGACCGCCTTCGATGGCCAGCCAGGGTTTGAAGCTGTAACCCACGATCAGGCTACCGCCATCGAGACGATCGTCCATCAATTTGGCGTCATACGCTTGCTGCGCCATGCCATCCAGATCTGCCTTGGAGGTGATCAGGTCCAGCCCTGCATACCAGCCTTCTGCACAGGCGGCAGTGCTGATACCCAGACCGAGCAGGGAGAAAACGAGCGCTTTATTGAAGGTATTCATGGATAAATTATTCCTGTATGCGTGAACTCTGCGTGGTTGAAATACCTCTATCCATGAAGTTTATTTATATTCCCTTTATCCTCCATTGCTGGAGGGCCGCGGATTATAGTCAGTGCATTCAGCAATAACAACCCATTGTCGTTATGGGTTGTTATATTATGGAAAATAATGGTAGAGCATCATGCTCAATAAATGACTCGTTTAGAGTTTTAGCTTTATTTATATAAATAAAAACAAGGCAGGCTGGCAAGATATAATGGCAGGGGCGAATTTTAATGGCACAAATCTGATTTTATTGAATATTTTCCTTCATCTGTCGGTAATGACACTTTGATCGTTGGTTTGTTTATTGTGCGGATGTAAACAGAGGCCATCATGGGCATGATGGCGGTTATTCGTTCAATCCCACTGAGTTCCTCAAGCCCGATAAACAGCGCACCTTTGCCCTGTGTTGAACACATTTTTGCCATTGGCCTCACTGGGGCATGACGAGGGTGCATGGCACTGTGCACCCAGGATATTCACACAGCACCCGTTTTTGGCAATAAAAAACAGGGCCGGAGGTTTGCCTCCGGCCCTGTTGCATTGTGCTTGTTCAGTCGGTCAGATGCTGGATTTGACGGTGACGAACTCGGGGTAGGCATCGATACCGCATTCGTGCACGTCGACTCCCATCATCTCTTCCTCTTCGCTGACCCGCAGCCCCATGGTGGCCTTGAGCAGGCCCCAGACGATGAGGGAGGCACCAAACACCCAGCCGAAGATGACGGCCGCACCCAGCAGCTGGGCCGAGAAGGTGGCGCTCTCGTTGGAGAGGGGCACTACCATCAGGCCGAACAGGCCGCAGACACCGTGTACCGAGATGGCACCGACCGGATCATCAATCTTCAGGCGATCGAAGGCGACGATGGCGTAGACCACCAGGGCGCCGGCCAGGGCACCGATCAGGCTGGCGAACAGCGGGCTGGGGGAGGCTGGATCGGCCGTGATGGCAACCAGGCCGCCGAGAGCGCCGTTGAGGATCATGGTGAGATCCGCCTTGCCCCAGGTGAGCTTGCTGACCAGCAGGGCGCCGACCACACCGGCTGCCGCTGCGGCATTGGTGTTGACGAACACTGTGCCGATGGCGGTGGCGTCGGCAGCGGTGGAGAGCACCAGCTGAGAGCCACCGTTGAAGCCGAACCAGCCCATCCAGAGGATCAGGGTACCCAGGGTTGCCAGCGGCAGGTTGGAACCCGGAATGGGGTAGATCTCACCCTGTTTGCCATATTTGCCGCGGCGGGCACCGAGCAGCAGCACGGCGGCGAGGGCAGCGGCGGCACCGGCCAGATGCACTATGCCTGAGCCTGCGAAGTCGGAGAAACCGGCCTCTTTGAGGAAGCCGCCACCCCAGGTCCAGTACCCTTCCATCGGGTAGATGACGCCCGTCATCACCACGCAGAACAGCAGGAAGGACCAGAGTTTCATCCGCTCGGCCACGGCCCCCGAGACGATGGAGGTAGCGGTCGCCACGAACACCACCTGGAAGAAGAAGTCGGAGTGCAGGGAGTGACCGGCATCGTCAGCCTGGGTGCCGATCAGGCTGCCAAAGCTTGGCAACCAGCCACCGGCGGCGTTGTCCACGTACATGATGTTGTAGCCAACCAGCAGGAACATGATGCAGGCAATGGCATAGAGCAGAATATTCTTGGTCAGGATCTCAGTGGTGTTCTTGGCGCGTACCAGCCCGGCTTCGAGCATGGAAAAACCGGCGGCCATCCACATGACCAGCACGCCGGATATCAGCAGATAGAAGGTATCGAGCGCATAGCGCAGCTCTGAAACGGACTTGATCAACTCTTCCATGTTGTGTTCCTCGGTTCCTGTTGTATCAAAGGGCTTCTGCGTCAGTCTCGCCGGTGCGGATCCGCACGGCAGCCTGCAGGTCATAGACGAAAATCTTGCCGTCACCGATCTTGCCGGTGTAGGCGGCCTTGCATATGGCTTCGATGATGTGCTCGACGTTGTCGGCCAGGGTGGCGATCTCCAGCTTTACCTTGGGCAGGAAATCGACCTGGTATTCGGCTCCGCGATAGAGTTCGGTGTGCCCCTTCTGGCGACCGAAGCCCTTGACCTCGGAGACGGTCAGCCCCTCGACGCCGAGACTGGCGATGGCTTCGCGAACGTCATCCAGTTTGAATGGCTTGATAATGGCGGTGATCAGTTTCATGCAGCTTCCCCAATCCTTTGGTGGTTGACCCTGATCAAAGCAATTAATGAGCCAAAAGTATTAGTGTTTATTTTCAATGTCTTAAGTCTATCTCTGGCCCATGTGGCGTGATGTTTACCCAATCTGGACAGAGCCGCGCCAAAGCAGTGCCCCTCATTGGTGCAATTATCGCCACCTACTGACACGCAGCCGCAGGAGGGCATCCCTGGCTCGGTTGGATGAGTTCCCTGTCGACTGGGTGTGCATGGCTCATGGTCTTGCCTGCGTCATCCCGGATTTATAACCGGACAGACGCAATAACCTGAACCACACTGGTTGCAGCTGTTGTTCATACGAACCTGATTTCTGCCGATAATATGGCCAATAGCAGGGCAGGTCTGGGCGGGCAAAGAGCGGCGGGCAAGCTGCCGGGTGATAGTTCCCCCTCCGCTGTTTATTCAACAATCGGGCTTGAGCATCCTCGCCATTGTGCGGGGCAGAAGAACAAGGATGGTCTCTATGCTGCAAGAGAGTGACACGATCAGGATCTCGGACGTCAGTGAAGCCGTAGTGCACGGCATTCTGGAGGTGGTCAGCGACGGGATCTGGGACTGGAATGCCAACACCGGCTTCGTTTATCGCAACCCTGGCTGGTATCTGATGCTGGGCTATGAGCCCCACTCCCTTGGCAACAACGTTTTCACCTGGGAGGGGGTGATCCACCCCGACGACATTGCGCGGGTAATGGCCTGTTTCGATGCCTATCTGAGTGGTTCAGCGCCCGACTATCGGGTCGAGTACCGCTGCCGCTGTCAGGATGGCAGCTACATCTGGATCGAGGATTGCGGCCATATCATAGCGCGCAATCCGGATGGTTCAGTGGCGCGCATGATAGGCGCCCACCGTAATATCCATGCTCGCAAGTTGCTCTATGAACAGCTTGAGTCACGCAACCATTCACTGGAGCAACTGATCGCCAAACGCACGGCCGAGCTGGTGCAGCTCAATGCGACCTTGCAGCAAAAAGCGGAAGAGAACCGCCAGCTGGCAGAAACCGATGCCCTGACCGGCGCCGCCAGCCGTTATCGGCTCGAGCGGGATATCCAGATGGAGTGCGAACGGGCCAAGCGCTTTCATCAGCCGTTCTCGGTGATCGCCATGGACGTGGATGACTTCAAGCAGATCAATGACAGCCATGGCCACGCTGCCGGGGATCAAACCCTGATCAACATAGTGGCGCGGGTGCAAAGCCATATTCGCGAGATTGACCTGCTGGCCCGCTGGGGTGGGGACGAGTTCATGGTGGTGCTGCCCAATACCGCTCTTGCTGATGCCTGGCGGGTGGCCGACAAGCTGAGGGAGCTGATCGCCCAGTCACGGGTTTGCGAGCAGCTCGATATCACCCTGAGTTTCGGGCTGGCGGAATACCGGCTGAATGAGCCCCTGAGCCAGCTGATGGTACGGGTGGATCGTGCACTTTATCAGGCCAAGCTGGCTGGCAAGAACCAGATCTGTGAATAGATGAGAAGGGCCTGCAAGGGGCTGTTTTCACCGGTTGCCCGGGCGCGACCGGTTGTCGGATTTCTCTCATTTACCCCCCGAATGCGTATTGACCGCGCGATTGCCTTGACTCCTGTTGAGGGCGCTGGTTTGATGCGCGCTCTTTAATCCCCCATGAGACATGAATCGATGAAAAAGAGCATCCTGATTGCCCTGACTGCACTGCCCCTGTTTGCCCACGCCGGTCTGATGGACTCCCTGACCGATACAGTGACCAGCAGTGTCACCAGCAGTGCCAAAGAGATGGCAGGTACCGCTATGGACAGCGCCTCCAACGAAGCGATCAAGAGAGCGCTGGACATCAAGGAAGGCGGCTCCAACAAGCAAGCCATCAAGGACAAGCTGGGCGCGCCCGTCACTACCAAGACCGAAGCCGGTCTGGAAGTGTGGACCTATGACCTGAGCGCCCTGAACAAGGTATCTCCCATGCTGGCAGAGACCTCCAAGACTTTGTTCAAGGATGCCGAAGCCGCTCAGAAGAACGTCGTCATCAAGTTCGAAGGCGAAACCGTCAAGACCCTGAACCTGGCCGACAAAGCCAAGGCTTGAGTCTGAGTGACGTGCATGAAAAAGGGGCCTGATGGCCCCTTTTTGCTGGCTGACGTTCATGATCACACCTTGAAGCGACGCACCAGGGCCAGCAACTGGCGGTTGGAGCTGAGCAGCGACTCGGCGCTCTGCTCCGTGTTGTGGCCATTTTCTACCAGCAGGTTGAGCATGTCGCGGATGCTCACCATGTTGCGGTTGATCTCCTCAGTCACCCGGCTCTGCTCCTCGGCGGCGGTGGCGATCTGGCTGCTGAGATCGTGGATCTGCACCACTGAATCGGCCATGCTGTCGAGCCCCCCAGTCACCTGCCCAGTGGTATCTGCCGCGGCCTGACAGCTGCGTTTGGTCTGCTCCATGGCGACGACGGCGTCGGCCACCCCCTGAGTGAGGCGCGACAGCATGCTGCCCACCTCGGCGGTGCTCTTCTGGGTACGGGCCGCCAGGGCTCGCACTTCGTCAGCCACCACAGCGAAACCGCGGCCCTGCTCACCGGCCCGTGCCGCTTCGATGGCGGCATTGAGCGCCAGCAAGTTGGTCTGGGCGGCGATGCCACCTATCACCCCGAGCACGCTGCCAATCTGCTTGGCATCTTCCTGCATCTCCAGCACCTTGGCGGCGGCGAGATCCACTTCGTCGATCAGGGCCACTACGCTGGCGGAGGCCGATCCCACTACCTTGCGTGAATTGGCGGCCTGGCCGTTGGCGGCTTCGGTGAAGCTGGCCGAGTCGCTGGCGTGTTGTGCCACGCTGTCGGCGGTGGAGCTGAGCTCGGTGAGGGCGGTGACCACCTGATCCGTCTCGGCGGCATGTTCACCCAGGATCCGTCTTGCCTGACCCGTCTGCTGATCGAGCTGCGCCAGTTCGCGGGTGATGAGGTCGGTGGCATCAGTCACCTGCACCATCATCTGCTGCAAATAGGCGATGAAGCGGTTCACCGACAGGGCGATGTGATCCAGCTCGTCATTCCCCTTCACCTGGATACGGGCGGTCAGGTCGGCATCGCCGGCAGAGAGGGCGTCGATATTCTGTTTGAGGGTCTGCAAGCGGCTGCCGAGCTGAGTGATGGCCAGCAGCATCAGCACGAACAGCAGCCCGACCAGGGGCAGCTGGATGGCGGCCAGTGTGGTGAGCACGTCCTGGCTGTCCTGGGTCAGGGTGCTGGTTGGCAGGGCGGTGGCCAGCAACCAGGGAGTCCCCTCTATGGCCTGCAGCAGCAATGTCTGTTCCTGCCCCTGATCCTGGAAAGTGGTGCGCAACAGCCCTGTACCCCGGCTCTGGCCGAGCAGGCTGGCGATGGCACCGGCGAAGGGGTAATCGGCGTGAGCCGAGAGGTTGCCCAGCACAACATCCCCGTTCAGACGGGCATTCTTGCTCAGGATCTTGCCGTCAGCCTCGATGATCATCACCTGGCCCCCGATCTCCTGCTCTTTCCTGGCCACCAGATCGTTGAAGAAACCCAGGGTCACATCTATGGTCGATACCCCGAACAGGGCGCCGTTGCGATAGATCCCCATGGCGCAGTTGGTTCTCGGCTGCTGGCTGGCACCGTCCTTGTAGGCCGCCGCCCAGACGCACATGCCCTGGGGAGCCTGTTGCCCCGCCTTGTGCCAGGGCTGTTCGAAGTAGTTGGGGGCCTCGGCCGAGTTCCAGTAGGTGTTGGGGATCAGCTTGTTGGCCGCATCCCTGTGAAAGAAGGTGCTGAACTTGGCGCGTCCCGCTTCCCGTTGATCCGGCAGCGGCCAGATGCCGCCGCCAAACACCATGGCATTACCATATTGATCGATCAGCGCAGGCAGCAGGGCATCAATTTGCTCGCTTGGCAGCTGGGCGACCAGCTGGGTGATGCTGCGGGACTGGCTCTGTACGCCGTTGAGCTCATCGAGGATGTCGGTGGCGATCTCGCTGACCCGCAGCGCCACATTCTGCTCACCGGCCTTTTGCAGCGCCGGCTTGATCCAGATCTGGATGCCGATGACCGTCAGGGCGCACACCAGCACCATGAATCCCACGAAGACGGCTGTATATCGTCCCTTGATTGTTCCCAGACTCCACCCCATAACGACTCCTGTCTGTTGTTGGCACTGTCTTGCGTGACCTTGTTGTTTGAGTCGCCATTATTAGCCATTTCGAACATAAAACGTTTGTTATCGCTCACAGAACCCGGAGCAGAAGATAAGGGAAATGACGGCTCGACGGGGTGATCCCCCTGCCATGAGCCAGTGCGCGGGAAAGTGGAAAAAAGAAAGGGTGGCCGAGGCCACCCTTGTACTGATTGCGATGCGCTTACTGGTGCGCTTCGGCAAACTGCTTCATCGCGTCGGCGTGCTTGGTCATGCCGTCGGCGCGCAGGTTCAGGTTCTTCACGAATTCGGCTTTCTTGGCCGGGTCTTCGATCCTGTCATAACGTTGCTGCAGGTTGGCCTGGATCTGCTCCGGAGTCATGTTTTGCATGCGGGCCATTTTGTCGTGGCGGCCACCGTGGTGCTTGCCACCTTTCATGCCGCTGCCATCCATGGGGCAATTGGTCATGGCGCCGGCCTGGGTAGTGGCAACGGCTTCGCTGGCGGCATAGGCGCCGAGCGGCAGGCCAAGGATCAGGGTGGCGGTCAGCAGAGTTTTGGTCAGAGTCTTCATGGTATATCTCCTTGCGGATTGAGTTCGGATTCGGCTTGCTCGCCTTGACCTCAAGTAAACACCAGACCGGTGTCTGAACTTTGCCAGTTGAAGCCTATTTTGTAGCAGAGTGTGACATCGGGATCTTGTATTTCACCTTGCTGAAGACAGTAGCGAAAACAGGGGGCTACCCATAGAAGAGTGGCTGCCTCCCGGTTAAATTTGTCTGCTCATCGGATCAGGGAAATAAGTGATAGTGGCGGGCAAAAATATATTCAGTGCCGGTATGAGCCAATAAAAATACCCCACCGGATGCAGTCTCTGGCGGGGTATTTCTATGTCACCGGTCAGGCAACATCATCATCGTGAGAAAACCACAGGGTGAATAGGTTGGTTCAGCGCTGGCGGCCGCTGCCAACGCTGTAAGGCATGCGATAGCTGTCGCTGTCACCGTCCAGGCTGAGGGTGAGATTGCCCTGGGCTCTCATCGGCAGACGGACCTGCTGCATCCCTTTCAGCTCGGCGGGCACCTGCTTGAGCAGATCACCGGAGGCGTTGCGGATCATCAGGGTCGGGTTGGCGCTGCTGCTGCTGGCGTTATCGTGCCAGTTGACGAACAGCAGGCCGGGGGCTGCGCTGACGTCGGCCGGAATGGCCGCTTGTGCCATGCCGATGTGGGCCAGTCCGGCCAGTGCAAACAGGGTCAGGGTCTTTTTAATCATCATTGTCTCCTTGGTGTGGCTCGCCGAAGGATGCCGGCGTTGTGTGTCATGGTGTCAGGCGCCGCCCGAACCGGGCGCAGTCTGCATCATGGGGAAGGGAAGTGTGTCTCGTCGGGTGCAGGGAGGCTGACCGCCGTGATGCCATCGCCATCCGAAGGGGGCTCCGGGGTCAGGCGGTCTGTCTTTGCAGGTTGGTGCGATTTGGCCGCCGCTCTGGCAAGGGCCTCACTGGCGGCATAAGCCAGCATGAAGGGCGTGGTGAGGGCGAGCATGGCCTGTCTCCTGCAATGAGCGAATATGGACGAGTTGGTGTGCCCCCAGTAAACCTTCGCCTTGTGTCTCAACTTTGCCGAGTGACCGCTTTTTTGTAGCAGAGTGTGGCATCTTGCTGATCTGGCACACTTTGACACAAACCGCCCGACAGATTTTCGTATACTCGTGCCAGCTCTAACAGGAGAGGCTCTCATGAACCAAAGCAGCACCCACATTCTGGTCGTCGACGATCACAGCGAGATCCGCGATCTGCTGAAACGCTTCCTGGAGCAGCATGGCCTGCGGGTCAGCTGTGCCCGGGATGGCAAGGAGATGAAGCGGTTGCTGGAAGAGCGGGAGTTCGATCTGCTGGTGCTGGACCTGATGATGCCGGGGGAGGATGGCCTGACCCTGTGCCGGGAGCTGAGGGCGAAATCCTGCATGCCCATCATAATGCTCACCGCCATGGGAGAGGAGACGGACCGCATCATAGGGCTGGAGATGGGCGCCGATGACTATCTTGCCAAGCCGTTCAACCCGCGGGAGTTGCTGGCTCGCATCAAAGCGGTGATGCGCCGCACCAACGTCGAGCCGCAGCCCGCCCCCGAGACCCTGACCCGGGATCTGCGCTTCGATCGCTGGCTGCTCGACATCAACCGGCGGGAGCTGGTGGATGAAGAGGGCGTGGGGCTGAGCCTCTCTACCGCCGAATTCGACTTGTTGCGGGTGTTTCTGGAGCGTCCCCAGCGGGTGCTGAGTCGGGATCAACTGCTGGATCTGGCCCGTGGCCGGGAGGCTGTCGCCTTCGATCGGGCCATCGATACCCTGGTGAGCCGGCTGCGCCGCAAGCTGGAGCGGGATCCCAAGAACCCCGAACTTATCAAGACCATCTGGGGTGGCGGTTACCTGTTCGCCGCCGATGTGACCCAGGTGTGACCTCGTGGCCATGATAAAGCGATTGTGTTCCCGCCTCTGGCCCAAGGGGCTCACCGGCCAGATCATACTGGTGGCGCTGGCCGGGTTGGTGTTGATCCAGCTGCTCAGCATCCAGATCTACCGTTCGGATCGGGAGGAGGCGCTCGGCTACATCAACAGCCGCAATGCCATGCAGCGCATCGTCTCTGTGGCGCGTCTGCTGGCCCTGTCCCCCCCCTCGCTCTACGACGAAATTCTCAAGGCGAGCCGCAGCGATACCCTGCTGCTGCGCCTCTCCGACGAGCCGCTGCAACCGGAGAATCGCAGCCCCCGCTTCGAGCAGCAGGTGCGTTCGCGGCTGGGCTATCCGCCGTCACTGATGGTGGAGATCAGTGCCGAGCTGAAGCAGGATGCCCAGCGCAGCCGCGCCTGGAAACACCACTCCCGCATGCTCAAGGATCGCAAGGGGATGCCGCCACCGCAGGACATGCGGCTGTATGGCTCCATCCAGTTGCCGCGCGGGGGCTGGCTGCAGTTCAGCTCTCTGGTGGACAAGGAGTCGTCGAGCTGGTCCTGGCAGACCACCTTCAACCTGATGCTGGTAGCTAGCATGGTGATAGGCCTGATGATCTGGCTGTTTCGCCGGGCGACCCGGCCGCTCAAACAGCTGGCCGCCAACGCCGACCGGCTGGGGCGTGGCGAGGATATAGAGCCGCTCCACGAAGAGGGGCCGACCGAGATCCGTGAATCCATCCAGGCGTTCAACCGCATGCATACCCGGCTCGACCGCTTCGTGCAGGACAGAACCCGGATGCTGGCGGCCATTTCCCATGACTTGCGCACCCCCATCACCAGTTTGCGGCTAAGAACCGAGTTTCTGGCCGAGGGAGAAGACAAGGAACGCATTCAGCAGACCCTGCAACAGATGGAGCAGATGCTGGCGGCCACCTTGAGCTTTGCCCGGGAAGAGGGGCAGCAGGAGGCGACCAGGGAGCTGGATCTGGTCAGTCTGCTGGAGAGTCTGTGTGACGATTATGCCGATACCGGTCAGCCGGTGACTTGCCTCGTGGAGGGAAAGCAGGTCTATGCCTGCCGCGCCAATACCTTGCGGCGGGTGCTGCAAAACCTCATCGGCAATGCCATCAAGTACGCCGGCAGTGCCGAGGTATCGCTGGAGCGCACCGAGAGTGAGCTGTTGATCCGGGTCTGCGATCAGGGGCCTGGCATAGATCCTGAACGGCTGGAAGATGTGTTCAAGCCGTTCGTGCGGCTCGATGAGGCGCGCAATATCGAATCCGGTAGCGTTGGGCTGGGGCTTTCCATCGCTCGCACCCTGGTACATCAGCATGGGGGCGAGCTCACGCTGCACAACCGGGAGCAGGGAGGGCTGGAAGCCAGGATCAGCCTGCCCCTGTAACTGTGTCGAGTCTGTATGAGGAGGGCGCCCAGGTGGCGCCCTACTTGGTTTATTTTGCTGCTATCAGACTGAAATAACGCCAATTTCATACTGGGTCATGCTTGCTCTTCTATGATGAAGCTAGTGATAATAAATGGCCGCATAGATGTCCAATAACAAGGTGGGTTCAGGAATGGCGGTCTCTTCTGGGGCAGGTTGGCGGGTCAGCTGGGGCGCAGGTTTGCTGCTCCTTGCACTCTTGCTGCCCGTCTGGGCTACCCCCGCGGTCAAACCCCTGATAGTGGCCAACTCCAAGGCCTGGCAGCCCTTCTCCTACATCAATGACAAGGGGCAGCCGGATGGCCTGTTGATCGACTACTGGCGGGAGTTCGAGCGGGTCACTGGGCGGCCGGTCGAGTTCAAGCTGGTGGACTGGCAGACCTCGCTGGAGCTGGTGCGCACCGGCAAGGCCGATGTCCATGGTGGCCTGCTCTGGTCACCGGAGCGCAATCCGCTCTATGACTATGGCCGGGCGCTCTCCCGGCTGGATGCCCAGCTGTTTTTTTCCAATTCCCTGCGCGGCACAGATGTGAATTACTACCTGTTGCACGAGAGTGTGGGGGTGGTAGTGGGCGGTTATGAGGAGTATTACGCCCGCAAGCACTTCCCCAACACGCGCCTGCAAGCCTTTGACGATAACGATGCCATGCTGAGCGCCGCCTTGAGCGGAAAGCTGGATGCCTTCATCGCCGATCTGCAGATGGCCAATTTTTATATCTACACCTCGAAAGATCCCACCCGCTTCATTCCCGTACGCCATCTCTACAGCGATGAGGTGCGTTTTGCCGTCGCCAAGGGCAATCAGGCCCTGTTGCAGGAGCTGGAGCAGGGATTTTCTCGCATGGGCGAGGCGGACAGGGAGCGTATTACCCGCAAATGGATGCATATAGAGACCGTCTATCCCATCCACTTCTGGTTCTGGCTATCGGCGGCGGCAGGGGCTGTATTGCTGGTTTACATAGTGCAGCTGAGGCGCGCTGTGGCGAGCAGTACCGCCGAACTGGTCCGGGCCAATGCCCGGCTGGAGAGCCTCGCCAACACAGACTCCATGACGGGGATCCTGAACCGGCGCGCCTTCTTGCCGCTCTTGGCCGAGCGGCTGGCAAGCGGTCAGGCTTCGGCCCTGCTGCTGTTCGACATCGACCGTTTCAAGGGCATCAATGATCACTTTGGCCATGGCGTCGGGGATGAGGTGATCGCCGCTCTGGCCGAGCGGGTAAAGGCCGTCTTGCCAAGCGATGCGCTGTTTGCCCGGATCGGGGGAGAGGAGTTCTGCATCAGCTTGCCGATGGCAGATATGGCGGCGTTGCAAGGCTGGGCAAGCCGGATCGGACGGGAGGTGAGTGCTCAGAAGTTGCAGACTAGTGCCGGTGAGCTGGGGCTTTCCATCAGCACGGGGGCCGTCTGGGTTCCATCAGGGGTAAGGGCAGAGAGCACTGGCTTGCTGCAGCAGGCAGACAAGCTGATGTACGGTTCAAAATCCCGTGGTCGCAATACCTGGCAGGCAGCCTGTTATGCAGAAGAGGACGCGGACAAAGAGGTGAAATAGGCCGCCGCCCGGGATGGGCGGCGGCGATTCATCAGAAGTTGTAGGTCATCCCCAGTGTGTAGCGGCGACCGTCCAGTACTGTACCGAAGCTGGTGTAATCCACCGTCTTGTCGAACAGGTTATAGATACCGGCGGTCACGTCCAGGTTCTTGTTGGCCTTGTAGACCAGACCTGTGTCAAAGAAGGTGTAGGAAGGCGTGCCCTCTGCCATCTTGACCCGGCTCAGGTAGTCAGAGGTCTTGCTGCGGAAGTTGACCCGTGACCAGAGGCTGACCTCTTCTGTGGTCTGCCAGTCGACCGTGGTGTTGAACATGTGGCGCGGCATCTGGTTCAGAGGCTTGCCTTCCATCGAGCCGCTCTTCTGCTCGGACTGGGTGAAGGTGTAGCTGGAGGCGAGCGACCAGTCTTCGTTGATGGCCCAGTTGGCCGTGCCTTCCACCCCGCGCATATTCGCCTTGTCGACGTTGATGCGGTCGCTGATGAAGTCATAGGTATGACCGTTCAGGGTGCAGGAGGGATCGCTCTTGCTGGTGCAACGGCGGATCTCGGAGATCTTGTCCTCGAAGTCAGTGTTGAACAGAGTCAGCCCTGTGCTCAACCCCTCCTGACCATCCCACAGCAGTGCGATTTCCTGGCTCACGCTGGTTTCAGGTTTGAGTGCCGGGCTGCCCACCAGCATCCCATCCTGGGTGCCCCCACCAGTGGCCTGGCCCCAGTTGGCGGCCGACATGCGCAGATCCGGTGAACGATAGCCGGTGGATACGCCCCCTTTCAGCGTCCATGACTCGGCAGGATGCCAGACCCCGTACAGACGCGGGCTCCAGTGAGTGCCGTAATTCTGATCCCTGTCCATGCGTACACCGCCGGTCAGGGCGAAGCTGTCGGTCAGTGCCCACTCGTCCTCCACGAACATGGCCCAGCTCCAGCGAGTCAGCTGGTTGGCGCGGTTGGTCACGTTGAGCTGGTTGCCTTGATCCTGCAGATCCTCGTAGCGATACTGGCCACCCACGCTCAGGTAGTGATCCCCAAGCTCAAACTGGGTGTGGGTGTCGGCTATGGTGTTGATGAGCTTCATCTGGCGGCCGGGATTGGTGTTCTCTTCCCGCTGCAGATAGCTGGTGGAGGAGCCAAAGTCGTAGCGGCCGTCGTGGGTGATGGCGTAGTTGGTGCGCTCGTAAGTGCTCAGGCTGGGCTTGGACTTGGCCGGGATGGACTCACCCGGTGTGCGATCACGATCCTGCAGACCGCGGCTGGCCTCGAAGTCGAAGCGATTGTGCTCGTCAGGGGTCAGGCTGAACACGGCAGTGCCGCTGCGCATCTCCTGTTCGGCGAAGCCATTCTGGAACTGATCCTCACCGCGATGGGAAAGCTGGCCGTTCAGACGCACCCCCAGCAACCCGTCTACCAGAGCGCCAGCCGTGTAGGCATTGGTCTGGAAGATGTTGCCTGAGTCTTTGTTCTCCTGGAAGGTGGAGTCAGCATGCAGCGAACCCTGCCATGCCGTCATGCTGGCGGTTTTGCGGGTGATGACGTTGATGACGCCGCCCATGGCATCCGATCCGTAACGGGAGGACATGGGGCCACGCACTACCTCGATACACTCTATGGCTTGCAGCGGTGGCAACCAGCCCTGCTCTATGCCCGGGCCATCGCTGTTGGGACGAGTGCCACGGCTGTCGACTCGCTTGCCATCCACCAGCATCAGCGTGTATTTGGAGCCCATGCCACGAATGCTGATGTCACTGCTGCTGCCACCCCCGGTGATCACCACGCCCGGCACATCTTTCAGTGCATCGGTCACGTCGCGGTAGGCGCGTTTTTCCAATTGCTCACGGGTCACGACCGAGATGGAGGCGGCGGTATCTTCGATCTTCTGCTGGAAGCCGGAAGCCGTCACGACCATGACTTCCTGTTCGGCGGCATAGGCATGGGAGGCGAGGGCGGCGAGAATGAGCGTGGTCAGCTTGTTGCGGTGCATTTTTATCATGTTGGCCTGAACTCTTTTAATGAGAAAGTGACATTCATCCTTTGGGTGAACTCGATGGGGTGACTTCACTGCATCCCGCGTGAAATCAGGACCGGGAAGGTTCAATTGAATAATCTTCCCGTTTGTCGGCTGGCATTGTAATGATCAGTGAAAGATGTGTAAACGATAATTAATCTCATTAAGTTTATTGAGCTGTCATAGGGGCGGCTGGAGGGGCAGACAGGGTGGGGAGTACTTGGATGACATAAAGCAGCAAGATGAACAGAGTCGAGGGAGAGGTGAGGTGAAAGGGCTGAGAGAGGGGGAAAGCGGGTAAACACTGAATTTCAGACAACAAAAAACCCGCCTAGGCGGGTTTTTTTAATTCTTGCAGAAGGTCTTCTCAGCAGGCGTTAGCTAGCGTGAAGGCTTCCTTGCTTGAATTACAGACCAACTACGTTGGCAGCAGCCGGGCCTTTCTGGCCTTGCTCGATGGTGAACTCAACGCGCTGACCTTCGTCCAGAGTTTTGAAGCTGGTGGACTGGATTGCAGAGAAGTGTACGAACACGTCTTTGCTGCCGTCAGCCGGGGAGATGAAACCAAAACCTTTCTCGGCGTTGAAGAATTTAACGGTACCAGTCATTTTGTTAGACATAATAATTTCCTAAAATAGTGTTTTAAGTGCCAAAAGTTGGCAATCTATGATTTTTCGTCAGCAATACGTATGGGGAGCACTAAAGAAGGAGAATTATTTAATAAGAACTATCGTAGATAACTCTTATACTAATCACTGCTTTACTAAAATGACTGCCTAACATAAACAGGTCTGAACTACCGAACCATCGAGAGAGATTAAAACATGCTCTCTTCGTTAAAGCAAACTTTATCTCAATATTAATTTCTGGTTATCGACGTGCTACCAACTTCATATTGTCACATGAGCCACGGTGTTCACTGGCGAGATTGAGCGCTGGCCCTTGCTATGATTGGCGCCGAGCTTTTTTGTGACTGCTTTCTGACTGGCGTAGAGGCGTTCCTGATCAAGGGCGGTATAGCAGTGCTCTTCCTTGGTTGCCGCAGGGCCTGAATGGCAAACGCCCACCCACACCGGTCTGGTGTGGGTGGGCGCTCATCAACACAGCGCTAACTCAGCGCTTGCTGCGAAACTTGTTGCTGACGGAGTCGATCCAGCTGAAGGTTTCTGGCAGTACCTGATTTCTGGCCCGTTCTTTGGCCTTTTCCCGAGCCAGTTTGGAAGCCACCTTGGCCGCCTCTGCACGATCTGCCACGATTTTAAGCCGGCCTTCCTCACGGATCCTGTTACGTTCTGCGTTGGTCAGCTGATGATCAGCATTGGCCTGGGCTTTTTGGAGCAACAGGGTTATCTCGGCCTTTTCGGCTTCGGTGAGGTCTTTCATTTCCAACTTTTTCACGGCGCGCTCCTGGGGCGGCTGGGGGGTGGAATACATTAACACATTTTCACCGACTATTTCTTATGCAATCCGCTCTGCTGGCATAAAAGAGCCGGTTCTGCACTTTTCTCCGTCATTTATCTGCCAGTTCACTGCAGGTTTCTCGTATGTCCCGGTTTGTCTGGTACATCTCTCAGCTGTGGCCGCTCGGTTCGACATGGATCAGCACTATGGCATGAGGTATGTGACGCATTATGCCTTCTTCTATCCGATCGCAGATGGCGTGGGAGTGTTCGATGCTCATCTCCTTGGGCAGGGTCAGATGGAAATCGATGTGGCGACGGCGTCCGGCCTGGCGACTGCGCAGGGCGTGAAAGCCCCCATGCTCCGGGCAGCACTGTTCGATCACTCGGGTCGTCATGGCCAGCTCCTCCTCGTTCATGCTGTGGTCCAGCAGTGGTTGAAAAGCCTGGTCAAGCATGGATATTGCTTCTCTGAGAATGAAGAGCGCCACGCAGATGGCGACTATGGGGTCGAGCAGATAGAGGTTGTAACCCAGCCCGGCGGCGAGCCAGATACCCGACAGACCGACAGCCACCCCGAGGGAGGTCAACACGTCTGCCTTGAGATGCAGGGCATCAGCTGCCAGGGCAACGGATTCTTCCTCTTTCGCCACCCGATACAGATAGGTGGAGACGCCGCTGTTGACCAGCGCCGAGATCAGCATGACCAGTACGCCAAAACCCACGCTTTCGATCGGCGTTGGTGTAATCAACTTGCCGATAGCTTCGAAGATGATCCAGCCAGCGGCCAGCAGGATCAGCAAAGCTTCGATCACGCCGGAGACGTTTTCTATTTTGTCATGTCCATAAGGATGGCGTTGATCGGGGGGAATATCTGACCTGCGTACTGCAAACAGGGCGATGAGAGCCGCCACCAGATCCATTGCCGAATGAATGGCCTCCGAAATAATACTGACGGAGCCACTCAGAATGCCAGCGAATATCTTCATGATAATCAGTGTGATGTTTGAGCAAACGGAGACCAGCGCCGCTCTCGTTTTTCTGGTCATGGGATGTCCTTATTCTCGGGCTCATAATTATAAAAATAAGTCCGGATAATATCAGCTTGAAAATAAAACCGCCTATTCAGGTTGTAATATTTTGTTTCTGACGGTAGTGAGAATGCTTATCTAAATTACCTTGTCTTATTTAAAGAATAGTTATTTTTGATTTGGTGATTTATTTCGATTCGTGAGTGAATATGTCAGGGGAGGCGAATTTTATCAGGCATACTCAGGTTTTTTGGCCTTTCATGCCATCACGTATCCGATCAGAGCCGAGATGGAGGCATGACTCAGGACGCACCCTGGCTTATGAGGGTGGATTCTTGCGCAACATTGGGGGTATGCTGGAGTGAGTGCGATCAATCGGTCGTCACTGAAAGCGTACTACTGAAGTCTACGATTCGGATGGCATGCTGGAACCTGGGTTCCAACTGTCTGGGTAACATTTTTGGAGTTTGATGATGAGTAACAAAGAACATCACAACGGCAAAGATGCCAAGAAAAAACCGCAGATGTCACTGAAAGAGAAGCGCGACGCCAAACGTCAGAAAGCAGACCTGAAAAATGGCAGCGCTATAAAGTAACGCTCCTCCACGCTGTAGTTCCTCTGGAGCCAGTATCAAGCCAGCCTTTCACAGGCTGGCTTTTATGTTTTCGCCTTATGGTGTGGCGCCGTAGGCCTCGAAGATCTTCCTATAGCGTCCGTCGGCTCGCATGGCATCCAGTTGGCGATCGAACCTGCGTTGCAGCTCCACCTGACGAAAGGCGAAATGGTAATGGGTTGGCGCAAACAGGTCATATTGCCTGACCCGGCCACTAGCATAGAGCTCGGCGCCATATTTGCTGTCGGCCAGCTCTGCCAGATAGTAGTAAAACACCCGCTGCTCCAGGATCACTGCATCCACCCGCCCCAGCATCAGTCTGTGAACCTGCCCCTGTTGTTTGGCGACCTCTTCATAGCGGGGATTTTGATCCGCCATGCTGGCAAAGGCACCTCCCAGTATCTGGCGAGCCCGCTGAAAGGCGCTGACTCTCAGGGTTTTCATATCGTCCAGTGTGCTGATGTGAGTCTTGCCGAGGGTGAACACCCGGTTATGGAAGGCAATCACGGGTTGTGACAGGAAGACATTGTTCAGCATGCCGGGCTTGACGTTGATGATGGCGTCAAGCTTGCCGGACTCCAGCATCCGGAAAGTGCGTTCCAGTGGCAGATATTCAAAGCGGGGCTCATAGCCACTGTCGCGAAAGGCCTCTTTAAACAGGTCGAGCTCGATCCCGCGTCCCTCTTCCTCGATCACATAGGGGGGGATGGCGAAGCTGACGCCCACCCGCAGCAGTTCGGCGGCAAATAGCCGGGGGGCCACCATGGCGGTGGTCAGACAAATGGTGAGCAGTAGCGTGCGATGCAGAAACACCATGAGTTCTCTCTGGCAAACGAGTCGCCCTGAGCATAATCCCAAGACGGCCTGTGACACGTGGAAATAACGGCCACATTCACACAGGAATAGCACCGCATGCCGTGCCTGCGTCAATAACAGGTAAAAAAAGGCCCTGCATCAACAGGGCCTCTCGGGATTCATTGCCGATTAAAACGGGATATCGTCGTCGAAGTCCATCGGCGGCTCGTTGTAGACAGGCGGTGCTGACTGGGGCTGCTGGGCCGGACGACCATAACCGCCTTGTGGCTGCTGCATGTTCTGCTGCGGTGCGGCGGCAGGACGAGCCTGGTTTACCGGCTGCTGGGCTGGCATGCCTTGCTGCGGTTGGCCCCAGTTGCCTTGCGCTTGAGGTTGGCCACCCATGTTTTGGCCTGCGCCACCTTGCGGGCGACCACCCAGCATCTGCATCACGCCACTGAAGCTGTCTACCAGCACTTCGGTGGTATAACGCTCTTGGCCACCTTGATCCTGCCATTTGCGAGTCTGCAGTTTCCCTTCGACATAGACTTGGGAGCCCTTCTTCAGGTACTCGCCAGCCACTTCGGCCAGCTTGCCCATGAATACCACACGGTGCCATTCGGTACGCTCTTTCTGCTCACCGGTCTGCTTGTCGCGCCAGGTTTCAGAGGTGGCCAGGGTGATATTGGTCACGGCACCGCCACTCGGCATGTAGCGTACTTCCGGGTCTTGCCCCAGGTTACCGATCAGAATGACTTTATTGATGCCTCGACTGGCCATAATCTCTCTTCCACCCTTTATATACCGGCCAGGCCATATGCCCGGACCAATTCAACATATCGTTTGTTTTCTGCGAGATAGGCAGCATCGCTTGGCGACACTGACACATCATGCGATGACTGAACCCGGTTCAGTCGGCCAGCTGGCCAATGTTCCGCTTTCAGATTTTGGCCGCAATAATAACAGTTGGCGTGAACGAGCGCACATCTTCCTGCCCTGTCATCCTCCACCCGGAGCATGGACCGAAGGATTAACTTACACGAGGCCGACCATGACCAGCAAGCGAGCAGGGCTGGATGGCCTGAGCAAACGTAGCAAAACGGATCCCGACTGCACTGTGACACTCTTTGTCAGGCACAGTGCCAGTATTCCACCCAAATGGGGGGGTATGGCTAGTCATTTGTATTGCTTGGGAAATTGGTGAGTTTCAAAAGAGGCACACTGGCGTCTAATGCTTTTTTAATGCTGCAGCGTTTGGGGGGCTTGGTACTCTCTGCTGCCAAAAAAACCATGGCCTGAATGTTCAAGGACGTGCTCTTCATGACCACCCCATACACCATAGTCGTACTGGTGACTGAAAATAATGTGCAGGCGACCAGTTTTCAGAGCTATCTGGCTGAGCAGCTGGTACTCCCCATCCTGCTGGTAAGCACCCTGGAGGCGCTGCCGGAACAGGATGAGAGAGAGTCACATCCATTATTTCTGGTCGATCTGGATTACCTCAAGTCGAGCCAGCAGGGGGGGTGGCCGAGGGAGATCTCCAGTCGCTTCGGGGAAGCCAACACGATATTGCTCAATGCCCCGACCAGCACGGATCGCGAGTTGTTGCTGATGTGGCCTCACACCAGCGGACTCTTCTTCCGCCAGGATCCGCTGGATCGGCTGGTGCTCGGCATTCGCAAGGTGTTGCAGGGGGAGTACTGGATCCCGCGCCATTTGCTGTGCGATCTGGTCAACTACTACCGCAAGGGGGGAGAACATCACCTGCGCAACCAGACGCTGCTGACTGCGCGCGAGCAGGAGATCATCCGCTACCTGATGACGGGTGCCTCCAATACCGAGATTGCCGACAGCCTGTTTGTGAGCGAGCACACCATCAAGTCCCACCTCTATAACGTCTTCAAGAAATTGAACGTCAAGAACCGGTTGCAGGCGGTGAGCTGGGCGAAAGAATATCTCTGAAATCGAGGGAGATGATGGATAAAACCTGTCTATTCATCCAGTAGTCTCTATGCCATACTGATTCGCTCTGATTTGTGTATCGAGCGTGCAACAAGATGGAAAAGATAGTGGTCCGGGGTGCTCGCACCCATAACCTCAAGAACATCAATCTGACCCTGCCCCGCGACAAGCTGATCGTGGTTACCGGCCTCTCCGGTTCAGGCAAGTCCTCCCTGGCGTTCGATACCCTTTATGCCGAAGGGCAGCGTCGCTATGTGGAGTCGTTATCTGCCTATGCCCGCCAGTTTCTCTCTCTGATGGAGAAACCGGATGTTGATCATATAGAGGGGCTCTCCCCTGCCATCTCCATCGAGCAGAAGTCCACCTCTCACAACCCGCGCTCGACCGTCGGCACCATCACCGAAATTTATGACTACCTGCGTCTGCTTTTTGCGCGGGTAGGTGAGCCCCGCTGCCCGACTCATGCCATCCCGCTCGCCGCCCAGACCATCAGCCAGATGGTGGATCAGGTGCTGGCCCAGCCGGAGGGCAGCAAACTGATGCTGCTGGCCCCCGTGGTACGGGATCGCAAGGGTGAGCACACCAAGTTGCTGGAGAATCTGGCGGCTCAGGGCTATATCCGGGCCCGTATCGATGGCGAGGTGTGTGATCTCTCTGATCCACCCACCCTGGAGCTGCACAAGAAGCACACCATAGAAGTGGTGGTGGACCGCTTCAAGGTACGCGATGACCTGGCGTTGCGGCTGGCCGAATCGTTCGAGACGGCATTGACCCTCTCAGGCGGTATCGTGCAGGTGGTGCCCATGGATGGAGAGGAGGGGGTTGGGCCCATGACCTTCTCTGCCAACTTCGCCTGCCCCGAGTGTGGCTACTCCATGTCAGAGCTGGAGCCGCGCATCTTCTCCTTCAACAATCCGGCCGGTGCCTGCCCCACCTGTGATGGGCTCGGGGTACAGCAATATTTCGATCCGGCCAAGGTGATCCATGATCCTTCCATCAGTCTGGCCAACGGCGCCATTCGTGGCTGGGACAAGCGCAGTTTCTATTACTTCCAGATGCTCAAATCCCTCTCCGATCACTACAAGTTCGATCTGGAGGCCGCGTGGGAAGATCTGCCCCTCAAGACCCAGGAGGTGATCCTGCGTGGCTCGGGCCGTACCGAGGTCGAGTTCCGTTACATGAACGATCGCGGCGATGTGGTGGTGCGCAAGCATCCGTTCGAGGGGATCCTGCACAACATGGAGCGCCGCTACCGTGAAACCGAGTCCAACTCGGTACGGGAAGAGCTCTCCAAGTACATCGCCAACAAATCCTGTACCAGCTGCGGCGGCAGTCGACTGCGAGAAGAGGCGCGACACGTATTTGTGGACAACCGCAACCTCTCCGCCATCGCCGAACAGTCCATCGGTGATGCGCTGGCCTTCTTCGAGGGACTGAGCCTGACCGGCCAGCGCGCCCAGATCGCCGAGAAGATCCTGAAAGAGATCGTCGAACGGCTTGGGTTCCTGGTGAATGTCGGCCTCAACTATTTGAGTCTCTCACGCAGTGCAGAGACCCTCTCCGGCGGGGAAGCCCAGCGTATCCGGCTGGCGAGCCAGATCGGCGCTGGCCTGGTTGGGGTCATGTATGTGCTGGATGAACCTTCCATCGGCCTGCACCAGCGTGATAACGAGCGGCTGCTCACGACCCTCATCCATCTGCGCGATCTGGGCAACACCGTCATCGTGGTGGAGCACGACGAAGATGCCATTCGCTTGGCTGACCACGTGCTCGACATAGGCCCCGGGGCCGGGGTACACGGCGGTAATATCGTAGCTCAAGGGACACCCCAGCAGATCATCGACAACCCGGATTCGCTGACCGGTGACTATCTCTCTGGCCGCAAGCGGATTGCCATTCCTGCCGAGCGTACGGCGCTCACTGGCAAGTGGTTGAAACTCAAAGGCGCGAGCGGCAACAACCTGTGTAACGTCAATCTGGATCTGCCTCTCGGGGTGATGACCTGCGTCACCGGTGTTTCCGGCTCCGGCAAGTCGACCCTGATCAACGACACCCTGTTCCGCATTGCCCACCGCGAGCTCAACAAGGCGACCGAGTCGACCCCGGCGCCCTATCGCAGCGTTGAGGGACTGGAGCATCTGGACAAGGTGGTGGATATCGACCAGAGCCCCATCGGTCGTACCCCGCGCTCCAACCCGGCCACCTATACCGGCCTGTTCACCCCGATCCGCGAGCTGCTTTCCGGCACGCAGGAGGCGCGCTCCCGTGGTTATCTGCCGGGTCGCTTCTCCTTCAACGTCAAGGGCGGTCGCTGCGAAGCCTGTCAGGGGGATGGGGTCATCAAGGTGGAAATGCACTTCCTGCCGGACGTTTACGTGCCATGCGATGTCTGCAAGGGCAAGCGTTACAATCGCGAGACCCTGGAGGTGAAGTACAAGGGCAAGAACATCCACGAAATACTGGACATGACGGTAGAGGACGCGCGTGCCTTCTTCGATCCGGTACCGGCAGTGGCGCGCAAACTGCAAACCTTGATGGATGTGGGTCTCTCTTACATTCGCCTTGGTCAGTCAGCGACGACGCTCTCCGGCGGCGAGGCGCAGCGGGTCAAGCTGGCGCGCGAGCTCTCCAAGCGGGACACCGGTCAGACCCTCTATATCCTGGATGAGCCGACCACAGGGCTGCACTTCCACGATATCCAGCAGCTGCTCAAGGTATTGCATCAACTGCGGGATCGCGGCAATACCATCGTTATCATCGAGCACAATCTGGACGTCATCAAAACCGCCGACTGGATCGTCGATCTGGGACCCGAGGGGGGCGCTGGCGGCGGTCGCATTCTGGTGACGGGCACGCCGGAGCAGATCAGCCGTTGTGAGGATTCTCATACGGCGCGCTTTTTGGCGCCGCTGTTGGTAAAATAATCACAGCAGTCATGAAACAAGGGGCCTTGGGCCCCTTGTTTTTTATGGAAGTGATTCAGTTGCCGCCCCAGGAGGTGGATACTCCATACTTGGTACAAGACAGTTTTCGCTCCCTCGTTTGCCGTCCAAAGGATATTGGCGTTCATGGCTCAACCTTCTCGCTCCATCGATCATTTGCTGGCCTACTCCATGTTTCCCGTCTGGGCCGGAGCCATCCTGATGCTGCTCATCGTGATTGCCCTGGCTCAGGTGCCGGCGGCGCAGCGGGTCGAAGAGCGGCGAATGAAGGAGCACCTGCAGCGGGTGATCAAGGCGGTGCAGGGTGATATCAGTGCCATCAATGCCTTCACCCGGGATTGGGGCATCTGGGATGAGAGCTATCGCTTTCTGGCCCACCCCAATCAGGCCTATATTCGTTCCAATTTGCTGGTCGATACCCCGATGCGGGATTTCGAACTCAACGTATTGAGCTATATGGATTTGCAGGGGGCCGAGATCTGGACCCGCACCCTGCTGCCCGAGACGCCAGGCACGGACACGACCCTGCTTCCCTTCTTCCTGGATGACCTCAAGCTGCAGTTGCTGCGTGAATCCCGTCAGGAGGGGATTCGCAGCCTGAGCGGTGTGAGGGGATCTCAGTGGGGACCCCTCATCTACTCGCTCCAGCCGGTGACCAACACCTTGGGAAACGCCACACCCAATGGCTATCTGCTGGTGACTCGCTGGCTGGATGCTCGCTATCTGCATGATCTGGCTGAGCGCACAGCCCTCTCTTTGACCCTCTCCCAGCCAAAGCCTTCCGATAACTTCCTCTCCTTCAAGCCACTCAAGCCACAGATGAGCTATCGCCTGGTTGATCTGGGGCTGCAGAGGGTCAGGGGAGAGGGGCTGCTGCTCGACAGCAATGGCGACCCCGTGTTGACCCTGATAGTGGAAGACGATCGTGATGTGTTGCAGGGGGCGATGGAGGGGGCTATCTGGACCTTCTTTGGCATGTTGTTGATCAGCATCGCCTGCGTCCTGATGGCCCTGGCCCGGCTGAGAGCCATAGTGTTGGGGCCGGTCAGCGAGATGGTGAAGGCGCTGCAGAAATTTGGCGACAAGCAGGATGTGAGCCTGCTGCCGCTTATCGACAGCAGCCAGGAGATGGCCCTGCTCAGCCGCAAGTTCAGGGAGATGGCGGCCAAGATCAGTCTGCACCACAGTGCCTTGCAGGCGCACTCTTCCCGGATGGAGGTCGCCGCCTATACGGATCCGCTCACACATGCCTCCAATCGGCGCTACCTCGACGAGTGGTTGCTGACCCGGGATAACGTCACCGCTGCCAGGGTGCTGGTGATCCTGGACCTGGACTACTTCAAGCAGGTCAACGATCGCTTTGGCCACGACATGGGAGATCTGGTGTTGTGCCAGCTGGCCGCATTGATGCGCAATGCCCTCGGCGAGGAGGAGCCGCTGATCCGGCTGGGTGGGGAGGAATTCCTGCTGTTGCTGACCTGTGAGGAAGCGGAGCGGGTGGCCGATCGGATTGAGCGCTTGCGCCGCAAGATTGCCGAATATCGGTTCGGTCGGGAAGAGGTGCCCCTCTGGATGACGGCATCACTAGGGTATTGTAGTTACCCCCTGCACCCCGAGCTGAAAGATTCGTTCTGGAATCTCAGCTTCAAGCTGGCGGACATGGCGCTGTACAGGGCCAAGCAGGAGGGACGGGATCGCTGGCGGGGATACAGCGGTGAACTGGCCCGGGAGCAGTGGGCATTGAGCCCGGAGCAGATAGTGGAGGGAGAGTTCCTCTTGTGTCAGGCATCCCATCTCCGTCAGCCCGCTTGATGAGCCTGTATTGACAGTAGGATACAGGGGATAAATACCTGCCACATCAGCTGGAAAAAAGGGGATCTCATATGATGGTGACGCGGAGACTATTGTGTTTCCCTTTGGTCTGTTTTTTACGAATATTCCGCTCACAGCCGAGTCACATTTGATACAAAAATACACTGCCATGAAGACTAGGTAGTCACAAGCCGCTGCTTAAATCCACCATAAGATATATTTGAATGGTTATTTAATGGGGCTTGGTCTAAAATTATTTAGATTAATGCATTGTTATTAATGACATTTTATTTATTTCCTCAGGGCTTCAGGTGGTCTGGAAGCTGCTGTACACATCTATCTATTTCTTGGTAACTTTTGAGCTAAATCAATAACCCCGCATTCACATCCTTTTATAGTCTTCAGGCTTGCAACATAGAACGAAAACTAAAAGGAAAAATGTGATGAAAAAGATCCTCCCTCTGATGATCGCAGCCGCACTTGCTTCTCCCGTCGCCATGGCCCACCAAGCTGGCGATATTCTGGTGCGCGGCGGCCTGGCATTTGTCTCTCCTCAAACGAGCAGTGATGACGTACTGGGTACCGGCGAGCTGGAAATTGACAGCAACATGCAGCTGGGTCTGACTCTCTCTTATCTGATCACGGATAACTGGGGTGTCGAGCTGTTGGCAGCCACTCCGTTCTCCCACTCCGTTTCCACTGCTGGTCTGGGTGAGGTTGCCAAGGTCAAGCACCTGCCACCGACCCTGATGGCGCAGTACTATTTCGGTGATGCCAAGAGCAAGGTTCGTCCTTACATAGGCGCCGGTGTGAACTACACCACTTTCTTTGATGAGGAAGGACGTGGTGCCCTGGCAGGAACCGATGTCAGCGTAGACTCTTCCTGGGGCATGGCCGGTCAGGTCGGTCTGGACATGGCGATCAACGATCGCTGGTTCGTCAACGCCTCTGCCTGGATCATGGATATCGACACCGATGTACACACTGCCGTCGGTACCATCAAGACCTCCATCGATCCCATGGCCTTCATGTTTGGTGTCGGCTATCGCTTCTGACAAGTAGCCGAACCGGTCCGTCAAGGGCCTTTACAGCTAAGCACGTCTCTTTGGCCCGACACTGTTCGGGCCCTTTTGTGTCTGCGTTATCCTCTGTCAATTGTGATCCAACCCTATATGGATCAATAAAATAACCCAAGCCCACCCTCTATAATTCGCCGCTTGTGCCGATAGTGTCTATGTTCACGTTACCTTCCCCCCACGAGTGAGGATGTCTCCATGGGTTTATCTATTGTGCAGCGGATCATCGCCGGATTTGTGTTGATGCTGCTGCTGTTGATCCTGCTTGGCGTGATCAGCACGGTGAAGATCAGGGGTATCAACGACGGTTTGTCGCAGGTATCCGACCAGGCGACGCCACTGGTGATTGCCGTTGCAGGCCTGAAAGGCGCCCTGCAAGACAGCAACCGCTGGGTATTGGTCTATCGGGCCAGCGAGGAGGCAAGTCAGTTGCCACAACTCGCCAGCCAGTTCAAAGAACAGCAAGCCCGCTTCACTCAGCTGAGCCAGGAGATGGGCAAGTTCACCGGGGTCGCTGAGGCCAATGCCCGCTTCCAGCAGGTGGATAGCGCCACCAGGCAGTTCTATGGTCTGGCGGACCAGGTGCTCGCCCAGCACAGCCAGTGGGTCAATGCCCTGGTTCAGCGCCACAAGCTGGAGATCGATTTCATCCGGCTGGAGGACACCTATCAGCGTGCAGCTGATCTGCTGCTGCAACAGACGGCAAGCAAACGATCCATGCGCAACAAGGCCGAACTCATCACCTCCGGGATCGCCCGTGATCTGAAAAACATTCGCCGAGCCGATGCCAAAACCGACCTCAATGAGCTGGAAAAGGTGCTCAGCAAGGACATAGAGATGGCCCGCAAGCGTCTCGAACGCGTGCTGGTTCCCGACGATGTGAAGCAGCGTTTCGTGTCCAACCTGGATCGCATGCAAGAGCTGGCACTCGGTCAGCAAGGCTTGCTTGCCACCATGCGCAATGCCCAGCAACTGGCGGCATCCCTGCAGACGTTGAACCAGCAGCTCGACGCCAGCCTGGTCAACAGCTTGAGCCTGCTCGACCAGATGGGTCAGTCGGCCGGGACCATCGCCAGCCAGAGCCGTACCACGGCGGATGATGCGGTCAGCAGTGCCAGCTTCTGGATCCTGATCGTCGCCGCTATTTCGGCCGGGGCAGCGCTCATCATCGGCTATACCACGGCGCGCAGCATTCAGCGGCCGCTGCAGATGATCAACAAAGAGTTGAATTACATGGCGGCCGGTGACATGACCCGCCGTATCAACTATCAGAGCAGTTGTGAGTTCGGCAGCCTCTCCCGCTCCATCGACACCCTGGCGGGCAAGACGGGGGAGTTGCTCTCCCAGATCAATGCCGGCTCTCGCCACCTGGTGGAGGAGGCGAGCCGCGCCGCCGAGATCAGCGAGCGGGCCATGTCACGGGTGCAGGATCAGAAGAGCCAGACCGATCAGGTAGCTGCTGCCATCACAGAGCTGGAAGTGAGCGCCACCGAGGTGGCCCGTTCCACCGATGGTACAAAACGGGAAGTGGATCTGGCTGATGATGAGGCGAGAAGTGGCCGTCAGAAAGTGGCCACCACACGTCGCATCACCGAACAACTGGCTGGTGCCATGGAGGAGGCCGTCGGCATCACCTACAAGCTGGGAGAGTTCAGCAACAACATCGGCAGTATTCTGGATGTGATCCGCAGCATTGCCGAGCAGACCAACCTGCTTGCCCTGAATGCGGCCATCGAAGCGGCCCGTGCCGGCGATGCCGGTCGCGGTTTTGCCGTGGTGGCTGATGAGGTGCGAGCGCTCGCCAACCGTACCCAGACCTCGACCGAAGAGATCCAGGCGATGATCGAGAACCTGCAGAACTCGAGCAAACAGGTGGTGGAGGTGATGGGCCGCAGTCAGGACCAGACCCGCAGTTGTGTTGAACAGACTCGTGAAATGGACCTGGCATTGCAGTCCATCGCCGAGCGGATGACCTCCATCAAGTCGATGGCGGATCAGGTTGCCCATGCCGCCCAGGAGCAGATTTCGGTCAGCCAGGGGGTGGCTCGACATATCGCCGGCATCGCCGACGTGGCCTACGAGACCGAGCGGGAGGCGAGAGAGTCGGCAAGCAGCAGTGAAGTGCTGGCGGATCTGGTCGCCAAGCAGCAGCAATTGATCGCACATTTCAAGGTCTAGGAGGGCTTATGTCTAACAAGTGGATTGGGGCCCTGAGTCTCCTGTTATGTGGTCAACTGGTGGCCAGTGAGCTGGTGATCGAAAGCTGGCGGACGGATGACAAAGTCTTGTGGGAGCAGAAGATCATTCCTGCTTTCGAGGCTGCTCACCCGGGAATCCAGGTGAAATTCAATGGCGTGCAGAATGTCGACTACATGCCGACCCTGTTGACCAGTCTGAAGGATGGCAAGGCAGGAGATCTCATTACCTGTCGCCCGTTTGACGACTCCCTTGCCCTGTTCAAGGCCGGTCATCTGGCGGAGCTGACCGAGATGTCGGGGATGGAAAACTTCCCGAGTTTTGCCCAGTCACCCTGGCAAACCGATTCCGGTGCCCAGACCTTCTGTGTGCCCATGGCGTCAGTGATCCACGGTTTTTTCTACAACAAAAAGATATTCAGTGAGTTGGGCCTGACAGTACCGCAAACCCGCGATGGTTTCTTTGCCGCGCTAGACAAGGTGAAAGCTGACGGTCGTTATGTGCCGCTGGCCATGAGTGGTGCCGAGAGCTGGGTTTCGTCCGAACTCGGTTTTCAGAACATAGGCCCCAACTACTGGAAAGGGGAAGATGGTCGTCTGGCGCTGATCGGCGGGCAGGAGCGGCTCGACAATCCGCAATACGTCAAGGTGCTTGAGGAGCTGGCCCGCTGGCGCCCCTACCTGGGAGAGGGGGGTGAGAACCGGGACTATGCCACCACCAATGAGCTATTCACTTCCGGCAAGGCCGCCTTCTACGTGGCGGGATCGTGGGAAATCGCCCCCTTTACCGGCAAGGTCGATTTTGGCGTCATGCGCCCACCAGTAGCCAAACAGGGTGATGGTTGTTTCTTTACCGATCACACCGATATAGGTATGGGCATGAACCCCGCCAGCAAGAACAAGGAGGCGGCCATGGCGTTCTTGCAGTGGCTGACCACTCCCCAGTTTGCCGAGCTCTATACCAACTCGCTGCCAGGGTTCTTCTCCCTCTCCAACCACTTCTTTGATGTCACCAATCCGGCGGCGAAGGAGATGATGGAGTGGCGCGATCAGTGTGATTCCACCATACGGGTGGCGACCCAGATCCTCTCCCGTGGCAAACCCAAACTGGGGGATGAGCTGGCCGAGGTGAGTCAGGCCGTGCTGCTGGGCAAGATGGCACCACAAGCGGCGGCAGACCGGCTGGAGCAAGGGCTGAAGGGCTGGTATCCACCCCATCAGGGCAACAAGGCCAAGGGGCAGGATTGCCAATGTGAGGCACCGGCTGTTCCCGCCACTGTCGTACCTGCGGTATCCACCACTGAGGCTCAGGTCGCACCAGCGCCTTCGGCTACCCCCGCGACTGAGGTACCTGCCGTTCTTGCGCCATCTGCAGCCACACCCGCCGTGACAGAGGATGCCCCAACCGCGCCCATTCCATCGATCACGCCGGCTGTGCCAGCCTCTGCGGCGGCCGCCCCGTTACCTGTGCCATCTGCCGAGATTGAGCAGGCACTGTCCGAAGAGTTGGAAGCGCCACAACAGTAAATGGCAACACCATAAAGAACGGGAGGCACCAGCCTCCCGTTTTCATTTCTACCTGCCACTCGGACTATTGGGTCTCATGGGGCCAGCGGCAGAGACTGCCGATGCGGGCCACAGGGGTAAAGCCCAGTGAACGATAGACCCGCTGAGCGTGGTAGTGCTCGTCGGCCACTATGATGAGCTGCCTGGCCCGCTCCAACCCCTGGCGCGCGACCTGGCTCAGCAGCTGACGGCATAGCCCCCGGTTGCGCCACTCTTGATGAGTACGTACCAGTTGAAACCGACCCATGGTCCCGGTGAAGAAGAGGCCGCAACTGGCAACCAGCTGATCCTCCTGCCAGATCCCCCACCACTTCCCGAGTCCATCCGCGATCATGGCCTCATACAGGCGACGTCGGGACTGCAGGTAGGGGAGATAGTTTTCCACCGAGTGACCGGGATCTCGCTCATTGAGCTCAAACGCCAGCCAGACATCCCAGTCTGCGGGCGAGAAAGGGCGGGCTTCTGCGGTTTGGTCGATAGTGGCAGCCTGGTGCAAGTTGGTGGCATCCAGCGCCAGCACAACGCATTCCATGTATTGATATCCCGCCGCCACGAAACCTGCGACGCGGCTGTTCTGGCCTTCCGCCAGCGGCCACTGAAAGGTGCGATGCTGCACTCTGGGGTCCAGTCCAATCAGCTTGTCAAAACTGGCCTCGAGCCAGCCTTTGTCACGATCGCTGGGGGGAGTGGGGAGCAGCAGGTAGTTGCCAAAATAGTAATCGGGAGCATCAGGGGTGCGCACGGCCCAGAACTGCTCATGGTCTACCACGTTGCCCTGATAGCGATCGAACAGCAAGTCTGTTGCAAAACCGGGGTGGGTATCCATGACGAGGCTCCTGCGAATGGCTCAATTGGTTATCGGCAGGGAAGGGAAGAGGTTGAAAAAGGGGCCGGAGAAACCTCCGGCCAAACAATCACACGCAGATTCAGAACGTCCAGGACGATCTGTGTTCATCATAACGCGACTCCACGGCTTTTGGGATGGGGTGCCAATCGTTACTTCAGGTTAATTGCCAAATAAACAGCAGAGTCTCACTCCTATCTGTAAATCAGGGTTGACTTTGATCCGTTTTCTCATAAAGATAGAAAGACGTTTAGACGTCCAAACATCCGTTTTGACGTAGAGGAATGGGTTGCAGGGCAGGGAGAGAGCAGATGGGATTTCACAGTGCACGTCAGGTTGAGGCACTCAACCAGAGTCTGGCCGATTTAAGCGGTGACATAGGGGTTAGTTTCGAGTTTTTTCCACCCAACAGTGAAGGGATGGAAAACACCCTCTGGCAGTCTATCGAGCGGCTGAAAGTGCTGGAACCCAAGTTCGTCTCCGTGACTTATGGCGCCAACTCCGGCACCCGGGATCGCACCCACAAGGTGATCAAGGACATCAAGGAGCGTACCGGCCTGATCGCGGCGCCCCACCTGACCTGTATCGATGCCAGTCGCGACGAGCTGCGCACCATAGCCCGCGATTACTGGAACAGCGGCATCCGCCATATCGTGGCCCTGCGCGGCGACCTGCCGCCCGGACTCGACAAGCCTGATATGTATGCCACCGATCTGGTGGCCCTGCTCAAGTCAGAAGCCGATTTCGATATTTCGGTGGCCGCCTATCCGGAAGGTCATCCCGAGGCCAGAAGTGCGCAGTCAGACTTGCTCAACCTCAAGCGCAAGATTGATGCTGGTGCCAACCGCGCCATCACGCAGTTCTTCTTCGATGTGGAGACTTACCTGCGTTTTCGGGATCGCTGTGCCGCCATCGGCATCGATGCCGAAATCGTGCCCGGGATACTGCCGGTCTCCAACTACCAGACCCTGGCCAAGTTCGCTGGTTTTACCAACGTGAAGATCCCGCGCTGGATGCATCAGCGTTTCGAAGGGCTGGACAACGATCAGATGACCCGCAACCTGGTGGGCGCCAGCATCGCCATCGACCAGGTGCGCGTGCTGAGTCAGGAGGGGGTGAAGGATTTCCACTTCTATACCCTGAACCGCTCAGAGCTGACCTACGCCATCTGCCATACCCTGGGGGTCAGGCCGAAGGACCCGGCCTGACACAGGTTGCCGCAGGCACAAAAAAAGCCAATGAGTTGCTCATTGGCTTTTTTTCATAGCGGCTTATCAAGGCCGGGTTGGGGCTATCTCTTTTGGTTCGAGATCGATGACCGCATTGCCGGCGGCACCCGGATACTGGTGATAGCTCTGGTCCTGCTCCAGGGTGTAGAAGGTATCCAGATAGTCATCGTTGTTGGTCATCCAGGAGTCGGGCAGCGCCTTGACGATGCGACCGCCGAGATCCAGGAAGGGCAGGGCCTCCGGTACGCCGCCAGCGGTAAAGGCGAGCTTGAGGGCATCGATGAACAAGGCGCTCAGCTCCTTGTAGTTGACGTTGTCATCCTGCTCCATCATGACGATGTCGACGGCACCCCAACGGTAGCGATCCCAGTACACCAGGATCTGGTTGGGGGTGTAGTCTGTGTTGTCATAGTCGAGGTAGGGCATGTCGACTATGTCGACCACGGGCTCATCCCGGCTGGGATTGACCCCGGCGACCACCGCATAGACTTCGGCCGCACCCAGCAGCCAGGGCTCCTGATCATCCTTCAGTCTTATCTTCTTCAGGATGCTGGTCTTGAGCGGTGCCGTACTGGCGGCGGTGCGCGGGGCTGCCTGCAGATCGGCTGCGGCCAGCGCCTTGCGCATCACCTTCAGGCCGGCGTTCTTGGCCTTGACGGGGTCTGCTTCCACCACCAGGACAGGTCGCGCCGGTGCCTTGTCCACATCCAGATAGACCGGATTGCCGGCGCTGTCGAAAGCCTCGATCGCGCTCCAGCTCTTCTCATCTCCGCTCGGTACATAGGCAACCAGGGGTTCGACCCCTTGTTGCAGTGCGGCGGCCTGCTCCGGGTTGGCCAGTCGCAGTTGCATCAACTGCTTGACCTCGCCGTCCAGCCCTTGCCGACTGATGGCGGCCTGGTTGGCATCGCTCGCCTGCCGTTTCAGCCGTGGACTGGCCTTTTGCAGCAGGTTGGGCAGCGGGCTCTGGTACTCCTGATTGCTCAGCAGTGGCAGCAGGTTTTTCTGCTGTAGCGCGAGCTGGCGTGCCAGCTCCCGATCCGAGTCGGCAGCATGGGCGGTGGTGGCGCCCAGCAGTGCCAGTAACAAAATGACAGCCTGATTCCTCATTATTGTTCTCCAGTTTATGAGTCTGACAGAGGCACATATCGGGGAAGAAGAAGTGCCTCGGCACCACTTAATGGCAATTAGTTTCAGCTGTGAACCAATTTTTCTGAATTATGTGCTGTGTCTCACGGGAGGCTCCCCAGATGGTCAGGTCAGTTTCTCCGCTGGTTGACTTGATGCAGGATGACACCGACGAGCAGCCCCCAGCAGGCGGCGCCGACACCCAGCAGGCTGATCCCGGAGGCCGTGATGATGAAGGTGAGCAGGGCGGCTTCGCGCGCCTCGTCTTGCTGCAATGCCGTGTGCAGGCTGCTGCCTATGGTGCCGAGCAAAGCCAACCCTGCCACGCAGGTGACAAGCGTCGCAGGAAAGGCGGTGAACAGGGCGGCCACGCTTGCCCCGAAGCAACCGGTCAGCAGATAGAAGCCGCCAGCCCAGACGGCGGCGGGCCAGCGACGGTGGGCATCGGAATCCACGTCCTTGCCCATGCAGATGGCGGCCGTAATGGCCGCCAGGTTGAAGGCGTAGCCGCCGAAGGGGGCCAGCAACAGACCGGTCAGGCCGGTCCAGGTGATCAGGGATGAGGTGGCCGGTTGATAACCGTGAGCTCGCAATATGGTAATGCCGGGCATGTTCTGTGAGGTCATGGTGACGATGAACAGTGGCAGGGCTATGCCGAACAGGGCATCGAAGGAGAAGCTCGGCCAGGTCCAGACCGGGCTGGCGAGCTGCCAGTGCAGAGTGTCGAGTTGCAGATCCCCCCGCAGGGCACAGAGGGTTATTCCCATCGCCAGCACCAGCACCATGGTGTAGCGGGGCCAGAGATGGCGGCCGAGCAGGAAGGCCAGCAGCAGGGTGCCAAGCAGCAAGGGATCTTGTGGCGCGACCCTGAACAGATCCAGCCCGAATCTGAGCAAGACTCCGGCCAGCATGGCGGCGGCCAGCGGAGCCGGGATATGCCGCATCAGGCGATCGAACCAACCGCTGATGCCGCACAGGGTGATCAGCAGGGAAGAGATAACGAAGGCGCCTATGGCCTCAGCCAGGGTGAAGTTGCCTAGGCTGGTAATGAGCAGGGCGGCCCCCGGGGTCGACCAGGCGGTCAGTACGGGTATGCGGTAATAAAAAGAGAGGCCGATGCAGCTTATTCCCATGCCGACACCCAGCGTCCATAGCCAGGAGGCAAGCTGGGCTGCATCGGCACCCGCCGCCGTAGCAGCCTGAATGATCAGGATGACGGAGCTGGTGTAGCCGACCATCACGGCGATGAAACCTGCCACCAGGTGGGGAAGGGCGAAGGGCATAGTGACGTCCTTGTCGGATTGTGACGGGTTGTACGTTATTACGTACAATGTGTCTCCTGACTATATCGCTGTGCGCTATAGCGCACAAGGCGATTCATGCAAGAGTAATGAAGAGGCAGTCATGCAAGAGATGAATCAGCATCTGGCCCAACGTCTGAAGGGGTTGCGCAGCGAACTGGGCTGGAGCCTGGATGTGGCGGCGCGTGAGACGGGGGTGAGCAAGGCCATGCTGGGGCAGATTGAGCGGGGAGAGTCCAGTCCCACTGTGGCTACCCTGTGGAAGATCGCCACCGGCTTTAGGGTCTCCTTCTCCAGCTTTATCGAGCCTGCCCCGGCAGCGCAGGGAGAGGTGCTCTATCGTACCGCCGACGCCATTCGCCAGCAGCCTGCGGGAGAGGGCATGCAGGTCGCCCCCTTATTTCCTTACGAGAAGCGGTTTGGCTTTGAATTGTTTGAACTGACGCTGTTGCCCGGATATCAGCGCGAATCCGAGCCTCATGAGCCCGGTGTGACCGAGCATGTCATCGTCATCAGTGGTCTGATGGAGGTGCTGGTGGAAGGGGAGTGGCGTTCACTGGCGCAAGGGGAGGCGGTGCGCTTTGCCGCCGACCGCCCCCATGGTTATCGCAATCTGGGGATTGCACCTGCGATCTTTCACAACCTGATCCACTATCCTGCGGCCAGGCCCTGAGAATAAGCCCGGATGATCAGCCCGGACGGCCATCTGCCCTGGTGCTGGTCAGTATGGGGGCATAAACCCAGACGAACAGCCCATAGGCGCCGACCCAGGCCAGACCACTCAGGTTCCAGCCGTGCAGGGTATAGGCAGGCCAGAGTAGCGGGATCACAACCCGGATCACCGCTGCCACTATGACCAGTGCGAACGCGCAACTTATCCGGCGGCCTACCTGCAAGGCTCGGCCACTATGGCCGAGGGAGACGCGCGCTATCATCCCCAGGATCATGGTGCCCATGCAGCCGGCGCTGAGCAGGTGGCTGGCCGTCGACAAGGTGATAGTCAGTCCTGCAGCCTGCGCTCCGAGAGCGAGCAGACCGAGCGGAATAAACAGGTAGGCGAGATGCAGTGACCACAGCAGGGGATGCGCAAGGGTGGTCGGCAGGCCCCAGCGCAGTTGTCGCCACAGATGCAAACCTGCTGCCACTATATATAGAGGCACCATATAATAAGTGCTGGTGGTCCATTGGGTGGGGAGCAGCAGCCAGCACAGCACGATGAGCCACAGTGATGCGAGTGCCGTGCGCTCCAGCCACGGCAGGGGAGCGGCTTTCTCCAGGCCGGTGCCTCGGGCGGTGAAGAATGGGATGACCCGTCCTCCCATCACGGCAATCAGGGTCGTGAACAGCAGCACTGTCGTGATCAGCAGATGCTCTATGGTGATCCACTCCTCATGCCACAACCAGCTGGTACCATTGAGCAGAGTCAGTACCACGAGCAGGGGGACAAAGAAGAGGTTGCGCCATTGGCGGGTCACTATGATGGGCTTGGCCAGGAACCAGGCGCAGAGCGGTAGCCACATCAGATCCATCATCATCAGAGCAGGGTTCCCTTCTCCCAGCCAGGGCAACAAGCACCTAGGTGCGGCCCACAGACCCACGACCAGTGCCAACGGCCAGCCCCGAACGCCGGG
>NZ_CM170470.1:197500-680000 GCF_057318915.1 Aeromonas sp. TS_SC_11 | reverse complement strand
CACCCTTGTATGTTTGATGTTCTAACGCAGGGCCCTGAATCGGGCTCGCGGACAGTGCCTGGTGGGTAGTTTGACTGGGGCGGTCTCCTCCCAAAGAGTAACGGAGGAGCACGAAGGTTGGCTAATCCTGGTCGGACATCAGGAGGTTAGTGCAATGGCATAAGCCAGCTTAACTGCGAGACGGACAGGTCGAGCAGGTACGAAAGTAGGTCATAGTGATCCGGTGGTTCTGAATGGAAGGGCCATCGCTCAACGGATAAAAGGTACTCCGGGGATAACAGGCTGATACCGCCCAAGAGTTCATATCGACGGCGGTGTTTGGCACCTCGATGTCGGCTCATCACATCCTGGGGCTGAAGTCGGTCCCAAGGGTATGGCTGTTCGCCATTTAAAGTGGTACGCGAGCTGGGTTCAGAACGTCGTGAGACAGTTCGGTCCCTATCTGCCGTGGGCGTTGGATGATTGAAGGGAGTTGCTCCTAGTACGAGAGGACCGGAGTGAACGAACCTCTGGTGTTCGGGTTGTCACGCCAGTGGCACTGCCCGGTAGCTAAGTTCGGAATCGATAACCGCTGAAAGCATCTAAGCGGGAAGCGAGCCCTGAGATGAGTCATCCCTGACCCCTTGAGGGTCCTAAAGGGCCGTTGGAGACCACAACGTTGATAGGTGGGGTGTGTAAGCGCGGCGACGTGTTGAGCTAACCCATACTAATTACCCGTGAGGCTTAACCATACAACACCCAAGAAGTGTTCTAAGGCTTGTAGCAAATCGAAGAACTACTACCTAATTCAGTGATAGCGACCAGCCAATAGGCAAATCGTTATTCACGTCAGCTTTCTGGATTGAAGAATTTGCCTGGCGGCCATAGCGCCGTGGAACCACCTGATCCCATGCCGAACTCAGAAGTGAAACGCGGTAGCGCCGATGGTAGTGTGGCATTCGCCATGCGAGAGTAGGACACTGCCAGGCACCCAACACGAAAAACCCCGCTCATCGAGCGGGGTTTTTTATTGCCTGAAATTCAAGTTTTGGTCGGCTATCACCTTATGACGGCACATTCCATATGGCCTTAGCTCAGACCCCAAAGCACTACTGGCGTCTTGCCTCCTGACGTGACCGTTTCGTGCGCTATCATGGCTCTTGAGTTTTAGTGTTCCTATTGATGTTCTCTTGCCAAAACCCACTGCCAAGCCTGCAATTAGGGTTGTATATGCCTCATAACTCGGTAGAGTAAGGGCATCTCGGGTTTACCTGTACACTCTCTTTTTTCTCTCTTGTACCGGTAATGCTTGATCTGCTTTTATCAACCTTAAGTCAGTGGTATCGATATGGAACAAGTAAACAAGTCCACCTTCAGCGATGTACTGGAATATGTGCGTATGTCCCGTCGCCAGAACAAACTCAAGCGTGAAATCGCGGACAACGAGAAGAAGATCCGTGATAACCAGAAGCGTGTATTGCTGCTCGACAACCTGAGTGACTACATCAAGCCCGGCATGAGTATCGATGAGGTTCAGGCCATCATCGCCAACATGCGTACCGACTATGAAGAGCGCGTTGATGATCACATCATCAAGAATGCCGAGCTGTCCAAAGAGCGTAAAGACCTGAGCGCCAAGCTCAAAGCCATGAGCTCCAGCAAGTAAGCAAGCCTCTTTGCTACCTGAAAACACCGGCTTTAGGCCGGTGTTTTGTTTTCTGCCATCAGCTCGGATCTCTCATCAAGCTGCAACAATCGGCTCCCCTTTTTTTGATCGCCCTGTTACCATCACTACAAAGCGGTCAACAGTTTTCAAGCCATTGACTTGAAACGACTAAGCTTGAGTGAAACACAATAAATTGCGCAACCATGGCGGGGCTGATATGGGCGCATCAGAACAGACGGATTTGAACAAAGTGGCATCTCAAGATTCATCTGTCCCAAGCGCGGACGGCAAGTACAAGCGCAAGCGTCGTCCCTGGTGGCGTTGGTTGTTTTGCTTTCTCTTTTTGCTGTGCCTGGCGGCTGCGATCGCCCTGGTTGGCTATGAGATGCAGACCTCCCGACTGCAGTCGCAGGAGATCTCCCGCTATGCGGCCAAGCTGACCTATCAGGTTGAAGCTGGCCCCAGCAAGCAAATAATCTTCCCTGAGGATGGCCCCTTCGACAAGCGGCTCGGCTATGTGCTGCTGCCCATGATGCAGGAGCGTCTGCTGCAACGGGGTTATCAGGTCAGCGAGCAGACACATTTTTCCGATGCGCTCTATGACTATGCCAGCCGTGGTTTCTTTGTTCCCTATACCGAGAAAGTGCAGGCCGGTCTGACTCTGCATGACTGCCGTGCCGAGCCCTTCTATCAATTCAAGTATCCGACTCACTATTACCCGGATTTTGCTTCCATTCCTCCTCTGGTCATACAGTCGCTGTTGTTTATCGAGAACCGCGATCTGTTGAGCAATGAGCAGCCGTTGGCAAACCCGGCGGTAGATTGGCCCCGCTTTGCCAAGGCAGCAATGTCACAGGTGGGCAAGGCACTGGACATGCAGGATCAGTCCGCAGGTGGCAGCACACTGGCGACTCAGGTCGAGAAATACCGCCACTCTCCCGATGGTCTGACGCTGTCACCGACCGAGAAGATCCGCCAGATGGCCTCGGCCAGTGTGCGGGCGTATCGGTTGGGGCCGGAAACCCTGGAGGCGCGCAAGCTGGTTGCCTGGGCTTATCTCAACTCTGTGCCACTCTCGGCCGCCCCTGGTTATGGCGAGGTACATGGGCTGGGTGATGGCTTGTGGGTCTGGTTTGGCGCCAATGTGAACGAAGTCAATCGGCTGCTGGATCCGGCTCGTAACCAGGATGCGGCACTTGAAGAGCAAGGACTTGCCTTGCGGCAGGTTGTCTCGCTGATGATCGCACACCGCCGCCCCTCCTACTATCTGGCGCAGGGACGGGATGCACTGGCGACCCTGACTGACAGTTATCTGCGTCTGTTCGTGCAGGAGGGCATGATCACGCCGCCGCTGATGGAGGCTGCGCTCAAGGCCAAACTTGGTTTCCGCGACTTCCTCCAGTCCCCCGCTATGACTCGAGTCAACAACAACAAGGGCTTGCAGGTTGCTCGCACTCGCCTGAGCCGCCAACTCGGGGTACAGCTGTATGATCTGGACCGGATGGACCTGAGCGCGGATACCAGCCTCAATATGCCGCTGCAAAACGAGATCTCCCGTTACCTGCAACAGCTTGCCGATCCCGCGTTTGCCGCTCAGGTCGGCCTGTTTGGTGAGCGTCTGCTCTCGCCGGAGAAGACAGGGGATGTGCGTTACAGTTTTACTCTGTTCGAGAAATCACCTGAAGGTTTCAAGGTACGAGTGCAGACGGACAACACGGATCAGCCATTCGACATCAACGAAGGCAGCAAGCTGGAGCTGGGTTCCACCGCCAAGTTGCGGGTATTGACCACCTATCTGGAAATTATTGCAGAGCTGCATGACAACTATTCCGAGATGCCAGCAGAGAGCCTGCGCAAGATTGAGGTCTCGGGTCAGGACAACCTCAGTCGCTGGGCTGTCTCCTATCTGATGACGGCCAAGGACAAGAGCCTGCCGTTGATGCTGGAGGCCGCTCTGGATCGCCCATACTCCGCCAGTCCGCACGAAGGCTTCTTCACCGGGGGCGGTATGCACACCTTCAACAACTTCCGCCGTGAGGATAACGGACGCATTCCTCCGATACGAGATGCACTGCGCGAGTCAATCAACCTGCCGTTCGTGCGTCTGATGCGGGACATAGTGCGCTACAGCCTCTATCGGGAGGGCAACCGCGCCCAGCTGCTCAAGGATGACAAGGATCCCCGTCGTACCGAGTATCTGGCCAAGTTTGCCGATAAAGAGGGGCAAACCTATCTGCTGCGCTTCTGGCGCAAGTATCGCGGCAAGACGGCGGATGAGCAGCTCGACACCTTCCTGGATGGCCTCAAGCCCAGCGCCGTACGGCTTGCCGCCGTGCATCGCTATCTGATGCCGGATGCCTCGCAGGAGACCTTTGCCGCCTTCCTGGCCAAACGGTTGCCGCGTGACAAGCTCAGCGACAGACGCATTGAGCAGCTTTACACCAGCTATGGCCCAGGCAAGTATTCCTTGCCGGATCAGGGTTACATCGCGCGGGTGCATCCGCTGGAACTGTGGTTGCTTGCCTATCTCAAGGAGTTCGACAAGGCGACCTTTGCCGATGCGGTTGAAGCCAGCCGGGATGAACGACAAGAGGTATACAGCTGGTTGTTCAAAACTCGTCACCGCAGTGCCCGTGACAGCCGTATCCGTACCATGCTGGAGGTCGAGGCCTTCCTCGACATCCATCAGCGTTGGGCCAAGCTGGGTTATCCGTTTGACCATTTGGTACCATCGCTGGCAACGGCTCTGGGTAGCTCGGGGGATAGACCCGCCGCGCTGGCCGAGTTGATGGGGATCATTCAGAACGGTGGCATTCGCACTCCAACCCTGCGTATCGAACATCTCTCGTTTGCCAAGGGCACACCGTTTGAGACCAACTTTGAGCCCGTTCACACCGAGGGCACCCGAGTGCTTCCCGCAGAAGTAGCGACTGCTTTGCGCAATGCACTCTCCAAGGTGGTGGAAGGGGGAACTGCAAGGCGTATCGCCGGTGCCTTTGCTCTGCCGGATGGCACTGTGCTGCCGATGGGGGGCAAGACAGGGACTGGCGACAACCGGATCGAGACAGTGGGTCGTTATGGCAATGTCACCAGTTCGCTGGCGCGCAACCGGACCGCGACCTTTGTCTTCTTTCTGGGAGAGGACCACTTCGGTACCCTGACCGCCTATGTGCCGGGCAGCCAGTCTGATAAGTTCCGCTTCACCTCTGCCCTGCCAGTGCAGGTGCTCAAGGGGATGGCTCCACTGCTGATGCCTTATCTGCAACCCGGTACTCATACACAGTGTATGGCGGGCAATTAGCTCGCAAACCAGGATAAAAAACGGGGCCATATGTTGGCCCCGTTTTACGCTGTGTCGCTTGCTGCTCGCCATGAGGCGTGAGCCATCACTTACAGCAGGTCTTCGATTTCGCCACGCAGGTATTGGTACATTTCACGATAGGCGACCGGCGGCTTGTTCAGTTCCCGTTCCTTGTTGGCGGAGCGGATCAGCTGGCGCAGCTTCTGGCGATCCAGCTCGTGGAACTGGGACATCAACTCGTTGAGCGCGCTGTCGCCTTCGTTGATCAGGCGCTCACGCCACTGTTCCAGGCGATGCAAGCGGGCATTTACGGTGGAGTGGCGGTTCTTGATGATGGAGAGCGCTTCTTCGATCGGCTCGATATCACGGCTGCGCATCAAGCGGCCGATGAACTGCAAATGGCGACGGAAGGACTCATCCTTCTTGGGCTTGAGTTTGCGGCCCAGCTCGACAGCATCGGCAAGCTCTTCATCCAACGGGATTTTTTCCAGCTCACTGTGGCTTAGAGAGACTATCTCTGCGCCCAGCTTTTGTAGCACCTCTGCATCACGCTTGAGCTGAGTCTTGCTGGGGCCCCAGTCTTCCAACTCGTTGTCGTCTTGATATTGACTCATCGGTCTATTGATTCCTGTCATTCACGTTGGTGGATATGTTACCAGCTTCTCCCGCTGGGCGCAGGGGTCTGATATGCTTAGCCCCTTTCCTTCCTTCATATAGATGTGAGTTATGGATCAGCAAGACCAAATTCGCCAGGATCAAGCCCATCTCGAGGCCGTCGTTGCCGAGGCACTGGAGATAGCCAAAGGACTGGGCGCCTCGCTGGCCGAAGTCTCCATCAGCAAACAGACCGGGTTGTCGGTGAACACCCGGGGTTGTGAACTGGAAAGTATCGAATTCAACAAGGATGGTGCTCTGGGCATCGCGGTTTATCGCGATGGTTGCAAGGGTTCATCTTCCACCACGGATCTGGGCAAGCCAGCTATCCGCGCCGCCGTCGAAGCGGCCATGGAAATCGCCCGCCATACCTCTGCCGATGATTGTGCCGGTCTGGCAAATGCCGAGCTGCTGGCCTGGGATGCCCCCGATCTGCAACTGTGCCACCAAATCGAACTGGATCCCCAGCGCGGGATCGAGCTGGCCATCGAGTGTGAGCGGCTGGCGCTGGGTCGCGATGCCCGCATAAAACACTCCGATGGTGCCGGTTTCTCCAGCCACCTCGGCATCAAGGTCTATGGCAACAGCCACGGCTTCGTCAAAGGCTATGCTGCGTCACGCAACTCCCTGAGCTGCGTGCTGATTGGCGAGCTGGATGGCGACATGCAACGGGACTACGGCTACTCATCGAGTCGCGACCTGGGTGGGCTCTGGAGTCCGCAACGTATCGCCGATGAGGCGGTGGAACGCACCGTCTCCCGCCTGGGTGCCCGCAAGATCTCCACTCGCCATGCGCCCGTGCTGTTTCACCCGGACACAGCCGCCGGCCTGTGGGGCCATCTGGTGATGGCCATCAGCGGTGGCAACCTCTATCGCAAGTCGAGCTTCCTGCTCGACAAATTGGGCAAGCAGATCCTGCCCCAGTGGCTCACTATCCAAGAGTTTCCCCACCTGCTTGGTGGACTGGCCAGTACGCCGTTTGACGGGGAAGGGGTACTTACCCGGAATATGGACATAGTGCGCAACGGCGAGCTGATGAGCTGGCTGCTTACCTCCTACTCCGCCCGCAAGCTGGGACTGACCACCACGGGGCATGCCGGTGGCATTCATAACTGGCAGGTTTCCAACACGGGCCAGGATTTCCAGGGGATGCTCAAGGAGATGGGGACTGGCCTGCTGGTGACCGAGCTGATGGGGCAAGGGGTCAACATCGTCAATGGCGACTACTCCCGTGGCGCAGCCGGCTTCTGGGTTGAGAATGGCGAGATTGCCTATCCGGTGGAAGAGATCACCATAGCAGGCAACCTGACCGAGATGTTTAGCCATATAGTGGCGGTGGGGTGTGATGAAGATGAGCGCTCCAGCCTCAAGACCGGTTCCGTACTGGTGGAGAACATGAAGCTGGCGGGACATTAATACCCGCCCTCACGCTGAATCCATGATATGAAAAAGGCCCCCTCGCCAACGCGAGGGGGCCTTTTTAACAGACATGTTCAAGGGATGGCAATCAGCCCTTGATACGCTCGATGCGCCCGCCCAGACCTTGCAGCTTGTGCTCGATATCTTCGTAGCCACGGTCGATGTGATAGATACGGTCGACTATGGTGGAGCCTTCGGCGACGAAGCCGGCCAGCACCAGACTGGCGGAGGCGCGTAGGTCTGTGGCCATCACCTGGGCACCCTTGAGTTGTTCGGTGTCACGGCAGATGGCGACATTGCCCTGCAGCTCTATGTCCGCACCCATTCGCACCAGTTCCGGTACGTGCATGAAGCGGTTCTCGAAGATGGTCTCTGTGACCATGCCGGTGCCCTTGGCGACGGCGTTCAGCACGGTGAACTGTGCCTGCATGTCGGTCGGGAAGGCCGGGTAGGGAGCTGTCTTGATGGTGACCGGCTTGAGAGTGCGGCCTGTCATGTCGAGGGTGATCCAGTCAGCCCCTTTCTCGATCAAGGCGCCAGCCTCTTCCAGCTTGACCAGTACCGCCTCCAGCAGGGAAGGATCTGTCTTGCGACAGGTGACTTTGCCACCGGTAACCGCTGCGCCAACCAGGAAGGTACCGGTTTCGATACGGTCAGGCTGCACGCTGTAGTTGCCACCGTGCAGACGCTCGACACCGTCGATGGTCAGAGTGTCGGTGCCCGCACCCTGAACCTTGGCGCCAAGCGCGTTGAGGAAGTTGGCCAGATCGACCACCTCCGGCTCACGGGCGGCGTTCTCGATCACGGTGCGACCGTCGGCCAGGGTAGCGGCCATCATCAGGTTCTCGGTACCTGTGACGGAAACCATGTCCATCAGGATATGAGCACCCTTGAGGCGACCATCGACACGGGCCTTGATGTAACCATCCTCGATGGCAATCTTGGCACCCATCAGCTCCAGGCCGTGGACGTGCAGGTTCACCGGACGGGCACCGATGGCGCAGCCACCGGGCAAGGAGACGTCGGCAGCCCCGAAACGGGCGGCCAGCGGGCCGAGCGCCAGTATGGATGCGCGCATGGTCTTCACCAGCTCGTAGGGGGCGACGTGGTTGTTCACCGCACCGGTCAGCACTGTCACGTTGCCGTTGACCTTGGTGGTGGCACCCAGCATCTCCAGCAGCTTGAGGGTGGTACCCACGTCTTTCAGGCGCGGTACGTTGGAGAGGTGGATCTCCTCATCACACAGCAGGGTGGCGAACAGGATCGGCAGGGCGGCATTTTTGGCGCCAGAGATGGTCACTTCGCCGTTGAGAGTACAACGACCATCGATCTTGAATTTGTCCATTTACTTAGATACCAATCAGGAGGGCAGTAGGAATTTACGTTCGCGTTTCCACTCTGCATCGGTAAAGGCCTTGATGGAGAGTGCGTGGATGGCGTTGCTGGCGATCTTGTCCATCAGTGGGGCATAGATGGCCTGCTGCTTCTTGATCCGGCTCATGCCGTCAAACATGTCACCGACGGCGATCACTTGATAGTGACTGCCGTCTCCTTTGACATGGACTTCGGACAATGGCAGAGCCTCAAGGAGTATCGCTTCAATTTCAGAGACTTGCATTATGCGTCCTCAGTTGTGAGCGGAGTTGACTGAAACAGACTGGCCACCCCATACAGGTTGGCCAGGGTATAAAAATCAGTGGAGGCGCCCACCAGTTGCGGTGTGGCACCTCGTACCAATACGGCTTTGGCCCATTTGACCAGCAGTGCCAGCCCGGCGGAGTCCAGGGTGGTGACGCCACTCAGTTCGAGCCGATCTTCCTGCCACCACTCGGCGCGGCGTTGCCACAGGGCATTGACCTGTGGTGCCTGCAGATCGCCGCTAAATTTCATGACTTGATGACCAACGGCTTGGCGTTGTGAGCACGCAACTGGGCGATCACTGCATCTATGCCATTCTGGCGAATGAGGCCGCCCAGCTCGTTCTGCTTGGCGGAGAGCAGGCTGATCCCTTCGGCGACCATGTCGAAGGCCTTCCATTCGCCGGTCTTGTTGTTCTTGCGCAGCTTGAATTCGAGGAAGATATCCGGCTTGCCGGCCTCTTTCACGCTGACGTTGACGGCGGTGATATTGCTGTCACCCGGCGCCTTGCCCGGCTCGACTTTGACGGTTTGCTTGTCGAAATGGGCCAGCGCATCGGCATAGGAACTCACCATGTACTCGGTGAACACCTCGACGAAGGCGTCACGCTGGGCCGGGGTGGTCTGCTTGATCTGGTTGCCGAGCACCTTGTAGGCAGCGAAGCGGTTGTCCACGTAGGGCAGCAACTCTTCACGGATGATGACCCGCAGGTGATCCGGATTGCTCTTGACCTGGGACTTGTCCGCCTTCAGGCGGGCAAAGGTCTGCTTGGCCGCTTCGTCCACCAGGGCATAGGGGTCGGCGGCATTGGTGGCGTGAGCCACCAGGGAAAACAGCATGCTGGTCATCAGACCCAGCAACAGGGTGATCTTCTTGAACATGGTTACTCCTTACTTGCTGTCGGATTTGGTGTCGGAAGACTGGCTATAGAGGAACTTGCCAATCAGGTCTTCCAGCACAATGGCTGATTTGGTGTCTTCAATCATGTCGCCATCCTTGAGCATGCTGGTACCCATCTCCTCATCGCTGAAGCCGGGCATCAGGCCGATGTACTGCTCGCCGAGCAGGCCCGAAGTCAGGATGGAGAGGGTGCTGGTTTCGGAAAACTCGCCGGCGCTCTTTTGCATCAGCAGGGAGACGACCGGCACCTGGCTCTTGGCATCCAGGGTGATGTCGCTGACCCGACCGACGACGACGCCACCAACCTTGACCGGTGAGCGTACTTTCAGGCCGCCGATATTATCGAAATGGGCGCGCAGGGTATAGGTTTCTCCTTCCGGTTTGAAACTCAACCCTGCTACTTGCAGTGCCAACGCCAGAATGGCACCGATGCCGGCCAGCATGAAGGCGCCAACCAGGAATTCTACTTTGCTGAACTTCATCTTTACCTTATCCAAACATGACTGCGGTGAGTATAAAATCCAGGCCGAGCACGGCCAGGGAGGAGTGGACCACGGTACGGGTTGTGGCCTGACTGATCCCGGCCGAGGTCGGCTTGGCATCATAACCGTTAAAGAGCGCAATCCAGGTGACCACCAGAGCGAAGATCAGGCTCTTGATGGCACCTTGCATGATGTCATCCTGCCAGTCGACGGATGCCTGCATGGCGGACCAGAAGCTGCCTTCGTCCACCCCCAGCAGATCCACACCGACCAGCTTGCCACCGAAGATGCCGATCAGGCTGAACATGAAGGCCAGCAGCGGCATGCTGATGACGCCGGCCCAGAAGCGAGGGGCCACTACCCGGCGCAGCGGGTCGACCGCCATCATCTCCAGACTGGAGAGCTGTTCTGTGGCCTTCATCAGGCCGATCTCGGCGGTCAGTGCCGAGCCGGCGCGGCCAGCAAACAGCAGGCCGGTCACAACGGGACCCAACTCCCGCAACAGGGAGAGGGAAACCAGCGGGCCCAGACTCTGCTCGGCGCCGAAGTCCTTCAATACGTTGTAACCCTGTAACGAGAGCACCATGCCGATGAAGAGGCCGGAGACCAGAATGATGGCAACGGACTGCACACCCACGACATACAACTGTTGAAGCAGCAGAGGGAAGTGCTTGCGTGGCTCGGGTTTGCCCGCCAGCGCATGAAACAGCATTATGGTGGCACGGCCGATGGAGCTGATGACGCGCACGCCAACCCGGCCCAGCTTGCTTACTTGGCTTATCAACATCACAGATCCTGTAGCAGGTCGCCTGCCGGAAAATGAAACGGGACAGGACCGTCGGGCAATCCAAGCAGGAATTGCTCGACTTCGGGATTATGCTCTTCGCGCAATTGAGCCGGGGTGCCGTGCGCCACCACCTTGCGGTTGGCGATGATATAGGCGTAATCGGCGATGGTCAGCACCTCGTTCACGTCGTGGGTCACGATGACGGAGGTAATGCCAAGGGCATCGTTCAGCTCCTTGATCAGCTTGACCAGCACCGCCATCGTGATGGGGTCCTGGCCGACAAACGGTTCGTCATACATGATGAGGTCCGGATCCAGCGCTATGGATCTGGCCAGTGCGGCACGGCGTGCCATGCCACCGGAGAGCTCGGACGGCATCAGCTGAGCGGCCCCGCGCAGACCCACGGCCTGCAGCTTCATCATGACGATGGTGTGGATCAGCTCCTCCGGCAGACCTGAGTGCTCCCGCAGCGGGAAGGCCACGTTGTCGTAGACCGTCATGCCGGTAAACAGGGCGCCGCTCTGGAACAGCATGCTCATCCGCTTGCGCACTTCGTACAGGCGAGAGCGGGAGAGGGTGGGGATATCTTCCCCGTCAAACAGGATATGACCGGACTCCGGCTTGATCTGGCCACCGATCAGCCGCAGCAAAGTCGTCTTGCCGATGCCGCTCGGGCCCATGACCGCAGTGACCTTGCCACGGGGAATGGTCAGGTTGATCCCGTCGTATAACAGCCGATCTCCGTGACTGAAGGTCAGATCGGAGATGGTGATAAGGTCATTGTTCAAACAATTGTCCATCCGGTGTAAATGAAGAGCGAATTTTATGGGCTAGTCTAGGTCTAAGCAACAGCAAGGAACAACTATTGAACAGCCTGCTTCCTCAAAAGCGCGACAGTTTTGCGTCACCGATTGTCTCTCTTTTGGGACCGAGAAGTATCCGATTCGCTTATCTCGACAGACTTTTTTATAATCCCGCAGCAAATTTCCGCCCGGAGCTGTGCCTTTATGTCTGTAAAGCCTGAGAAAGTGTCTGAACTGTTCGATTTTCGTCGCAGCGCCCGTACTGTGCTGGACATTGAAAAACAAGCGATTGATGGACTCTATCAGTACCTGAACGATGCCTTTGACAAGGCGTGCGAGCTGGTGCTGCGCTGCAGTGGCAAGATAGTGGTCACCGGCATGGGTAAGTCAGGTCACATCGGGAGCAAGATTGCTGCCACCCTGGCCAGCACTGGCACCCCTGCCTTCTTCCTTCACCCGGGTGAAGCCAGCCATGGGGATCTGGGGATGATCTCCAGCGGTGACCTCATCATCGCCATCTCCAACTCCGGTGAGAGCGACGAGATCCTGGCCCTGCTGCCGGTGCTCAAACGTCGCGGCATCCAGTTGATCTGCATGACAGGCAATCCGGCCTCCACCATGGCCAAAGAGGCCAACGTGCATCTGTGCATCAAGGTGGATAAAGAGGCCTGCCCGCTGGGCCTGGCGCCGACCTCCAGCACCACGGCTACTCTGGTGATGGGCGATGCACTGGCGGTTGCCCTGCTGGAAGCCCGCGGCTTCACCGCCGATGACTTCGCGCTCTCCCACCCTGGTGGCTCCCTTGGCAAGCGGTTGCTGCTGCGGGTCGGTGACCTGATGCATAGCGGCGATCTGTTGCCCCAGGTGGGGATCGATGCCACCATCAGCCAGGCGCTGCTGGAAGTGAGTCGCAAAGGTCTGGGCATGACGGCGGTCGTCAACGAAGAGGGTCTGCTGGCCGGACTGTTCACCGATGGTGACTTGCGCCGGATCCTGGATCTGCAGGTGGATATCCATCACACCTCGATCGCCAAGGTGATGACGACCAACTGTGTTACCGTTGGCCCCGAGATGATGGCGGCAGAAGCTGTCAAACTGATGGAAACCAGAAAGATCAACGGATTACTGGTGGTGGATGGTGACAAGCGCCCGCTGGGGGCCTTCAACATGCATGACCTGCTGAAAGCCGGAGTAATTTGATGCAAAACGTACCGACCCTTTATGGTCCGGTGACGCGCAGCCAATACGACAGGGCGGCGCAAATCCGCCTGCTGGTGTGCGATGTGGATGGGGTGCTCTCCAACGGCCTCATCTATATGGGCAATGACGGCGAAGAGCTGAAGACCTTCTGTACCCGCGATGGCGCCGGTATGCGGGCCCTGCTCAATGCCGGGATTGAAATAGCCATCATCACCGGGCGCAACTCCCGCATCGTCAGCGATCGGATGAAGAGCCTGGGAGTGCAGCATCTGGTACAGGGGGCGGATCAGAAGCTGCCCCACTTCGAGGCGCTGCTGACCAAGCTGGGTCTGGAAGCGTCACAAGCCGCCTATATGGGGGATGACACCATAGATCTGCCGGTGATGCAGGCCTGCGGGCTCGGCATTGCCGTGGCTGATGCTCATCCGCTGGTACTGGCCCGGGCCGACATGGTGACTCGACTGGCTGGCGGCGTCGGTGCTGTGCGTGAGGTATGTGACCTCATACTGCAGGCGCAAGGGCATGGCGATTATCAGCCAGAGGCCTCGGTATGAGCAGACAGACACTGTTGTTCGCCCTGCTGTTTCTGGTGGCGCTGGCCGCCTGGCAGATTGGTGATGTCGACCTGACGCCGGAGCCGACCACCAAGGCAGAAAACTACCAGCCGGACTTCACCGCCAGGAACCTGGTGACCACCCGTTTTGATGTCAACGGTCGACGCACAGAACGGCTGGAGTCCGAGTATGCGGAGTATTACCAGATCATCGAGCAGGCTACCTTCAACAAGCCGGTGGTCTACATGTTTGACAAGCAGGGTGAGGCCGAGTGGAAAGTCACGGCCGACACAGGTGTCCTCAATACAGATGACAACGTGATCCTGCGCGACAAGGTACATCTGGATGGCCTGCTGCCCACCTCCTTCATCTCCACACTGGATACCCCCTATCTGGAGCTGGATCTGGTGACTCAGAATGTGAGAAGCAATCAGCATGTCAGCATAGTGGGTAAGGAATTCCAGACCGAAGGCGTTGGCCTGAAGGGTCATCTGGAACGCAAATATTTTGAATTACTGGATCAGGGCCATGCCATCTATTTCAATGAAAAACGCTAATCTGGCCCTCGCGGCTTTGCTGCTGTGCGGCACCGTGAGTGCCAAAGAGTCCGACTTTGCCGAAAAGGTCTATGTGGATGCGGTCAGACAGGTGGCCGAGATGCAGGACAACCGCATCACCTTCAGTGACGATGTCATCATCACTCAGGGCACCATCAAGATTAAGGCTGACAAGGTGGTGGTGATCCGTTCCGGCGACAAAGGGGCCGAGGTCATGACGGCCTATGGCAAGCCTGCCACCTTCTTCCAGATCCTGGACAACGGCAAACCGGTCAACGCCCACGGCAACAGCATTCGCTACGAGCTGAAAAATCGCCTGGTGACTATTACCGGTAACGGTCAGCTCAAACAGGAAGACAGCCAGGTCAACGGTGACCTGATCCGCTACGACATCGTCAAACAGAAGATGATCGCCGAGAGCAAGGGGCCGACCCAGCGGGTCAAGACGGTGTTCCTGCCTGATCAGGTAGAGAACTTCGACAAGCCCGCCGACCAGAAGAAGCAGGGAAAATAAACCATGGCAGTGTTGAAAGCAGCCGGCCTGCAAAAAAGTTACAAGCGTCGCATGGTGGTCAGTGACGTGAGTCTGGAGGTGGGTACCGGCCAGATCGTCGGCCTGCTCGGCCCGAACGGTGCCGGCAAGACAACTTCCTTCTACATGATAGTGGGGCTGGTGCAGAGCGATGCCGGCCTCATCACCATCGATGATCAGGACATCAGCCAGCAGCCCATGCATATCCGTGCCCGTAACGGCATCGGCTATCTGCCGCAGGAGGCCTCCATCTTCCGTCGTCTGTCCGTGTTCGACAACCTGATGGGGGTCATGCAGACCCGTAAGGGGCTGAGCCGCGAAGAGCGTGAAGACAAGGTCGAACAACTGCTGGAAGAGTTCAACATCACCCATATCCGTGACAACCTGGGTCAGAGTCTGTCAGGGGGGGAGCGACGCCGGGTCGAGATCGCCCGCGCGCTGGCGGCTGAGCCGCGCTTTATTCTGCTGGATGAGCCGTTTGCCGGGGTCGACCCCATTTCTGTGATAGACATCAAGAAGATCATCCAGCATCTGAAAGATAGAGGCCTTGGTGTCTTGATCACCGACCACAACGTCAGGGAGACTCTGGACGTATGTGAGAAGGCTTATATCGTCAGCCACGGCAAGATGATCGCCGAAGGTGCACCGGCCGAGATCCTTGCCGATGAACAGGTCAAGCGCGTCTATTTGGGCGATCAATTCAGTCTATAGTAAGGGGGCATCTCTTCATTTCCTTTGACGACTGCCTCGCTGAACATAAGGATATCCCGACGTAGATGAAGCCGACATTACAGTTGCGTCTCGGTCAGTCCCTGACCATGACGCCGCAATTACAACAAGCGATTCGTCTGCTCCAGCTCTCCACCCTGGAACTCCAGCAGGAAATTCAGCAAGCGCTCGATAACAATCCTTTGCTTGAGCAAGAGGAGAATGACGTTCAGGAGACCAGCCCGGAAGAGCCCGTCGACGACAGCCAGCTCGACTCCAGCGATGCCATGGCCCAGGATCAGATGCCGGACGAACTGCCGGTAGATACCACCTGGGAAGATGTCTATTCAGCCGGCACAGCCCAGAGCGCAGGCCCCATCCACGATGGGGAGGACAGCGTCTATCAGGGGGAAACCACCGAGAACCTGCAGGACTATCTGCTGTGGCAGATGCGCCTCACCCCGTTCAGCGATCTGGATGCCGCCATTGCGCTGGCCATCATAGATGCTATCGATGACTCCGGTTATCTGACCGTCTCTCTCGAAGATATACAGGCGGCGGTGAGCAGCGAGGATGTCGAGGTGGAACTCGACGAGGTCGAGGCCGTGCTCAAGCGGGTGCAGCATTTCGATCCGGTCGGCATCGCTGCGCGCTCGGTGCAGGAGTGTCTGCTGATCCAGCTTGGCCAGTACGCTCCTGAACTGCCCTGGCTCAATGAGGCCAGGGAGGTGATCAAGGAGCACATGGACTTGCTCGGCAACCGTGATTACCGCACCCTGGCCCGCAAGACCAAGCTCAAGGAGAGTGACCTCAAGGAGGTGCTGGACCTTATCCAGCAACTGGAGCCCAGGCCGGGTAACGGCATCATACAGAGTGACTCCCAGTACGTGATCCCGGATGTCACCGTCGTCAAGAAGGGCAACAAATGGGTCGTCGAACTCAACCCGGATTCTGCACCGCGCATCCGGGTCAACGAGACCTATGCCGCCATGGCCCGTCAGGCGCGTACCAGCCAGGATACCCAGTTCATTCGCTCCCACTTGCAAGAAGCCAAGTGGTTCATCAAGAGTCTGGAGAGTCGCAACGACACCCTGCTCAAGGTGGCGACCTGTATTGTCGAGCAACAACAGGGCTTTTTCGAGTATGGTGAAGAAGCCATGAAGCCCATGGTGCTCAACGATATCGCCGAGGCGGTGGAGATGCATGAGTCGACCATTTCCAGGGTAACGACCCAGAAATACATGCATACCCCCCGCGGCATCTTCGAACTGAAGTTTTTTTTCTCCAGTCATGTGAACACAGAAGGAGGAGGAGAGTGCTCATCGACCGCAATTCGCGCGCTGATCAAGAAGCTGGTGACGGCAGAGAATCCCGCCAAGCCGCTAAGTGATAGCAAGATCGCGGATTTGCTGGCCGAACAGGGTATTATGGTGGCGAGACGCACGATCGCAAAGTACCGTGAATCCTTGTTGATCCCGCCATCCAATCAGCGCAAACGCCTGGTTTAGGCAAAACAAAAGGAAGACGTTATGCAAATTAACCTGACCGGACACCATGTCGAGATCACCGAAGCTCTGCGTGATTATGTGAACAACAAATTTGCCAAACTCGAGCGTCACTTTGACCACATCAATAATGTTCATGTGGTGTTGAGCGTAGAAAAACTGAACCAGATCGCCGAAGCCAAGCTGCATGTCAGCGGTGGTGAGGTGTTCGCCAATTCACAGCATGCTGATATGTATGCTGCGATTGATACCCTGCTGGACAAGCTGGATCGGCAGATCATCAAGCACAAAGATAAGTTAAATCAAAAATAACTATGCAACTTGAACACATACTGAGTCGGGGCTGCACCAAAAGTGCGGTCCCTTGTACCAGCAAGAAACGCGCCCTCGAGATCATCAGTGAATTAGCCGCTGAGCGCTTGGGGACCTCTCGCCAGACACTGTTCGAGTGTTTGCTGGCACGAGAAAAAATGGGCAGTACCGGGATCGGTGCCGGTATCGCCATTCCCCACGGCCGGATCGGTGACGAGTTTCCGCCGACCGCCATCCTGATGACCTTCGCAGAGCCTATCCCCTTCGACTCCATCGACAATCAACCGGTTGACCTGCTCTTTGCCCTGCTGGTGCCGGAAAGCGAGTGCAAACAGCACCTCAAGACCCTTTCCCTGATGGCATCCAAACTGGGCGACAAGGCGGTTTGCCGCCAGTTGCGCCAGGCAACCAGCGATGAAGATCTCTATCAGATCATGACGTCGGCCTGATATTCGGGCCCTCGTGATGACCCCAAGCGGTGAGGCAACAAGATGCAATTAATAGTGGTAAGTGGGCGCTCTGGCTCGGGCAAGACAGTTGCCCTGCGCGTGCTGGAGGATCTGGGTTATTACTGTGTGGATAACCTGCCGGTCAACCTGCTGCCCCAGTTGATCGTGTCGGTCGAGAGCCAGTATGACAAGCTAGCGGTCAGTATCGACGTGCGCAACCTGCCGGTGAGCGCAGATAAGCTGGAGACCCTGCTGGCTCAGGTTCGCAATGAGGGCCGGGTGGAATTTTCCAGTTTCTTCTTCGATGCGGAGAACTCCACCCTGCTCAAACGCTACGGTGAGAGCCGCCGGCTGCACCCCTTGTCCCGCAAGCAGCTCTCGCTGGATGAGGCGATCCGTGAAGAGACCAATCTGCTGGCGCCGCTCTCCTCGACTGCCGATTTGCGTATCGACACCACCAGCCTCAGCATTCATGACCTGAGTGAGCTCATCAAGACCCGGGTGCTCGGCAAGAAAGAGAATGAGCTGGTGCTGGTGTTCGAGTCGTTCGGCTTCAAGTACGGCATCCCCAAGGACGCCGACTTCGTGTTCGATGCCCGCTTCCTGCCGAATCCACACTGGATCCCCGAGCTCAAACCCTTTACCGGCAAGGACGAGCCTGTAGCCCGCTACCTTTCCAGCCAGCCAGACGTGATGCAGTTCATCCTGCAGATTGAAAACATGCTGGCGACCTGGTTGCCTCATCTGGAGCGCAACAATCGTAGCTATGTCACTGTGGGAATTGGTTGCACTGGGGGCCAGCACAGGTCCGTGTTCATCGCAGAGCAGCTGGCTGGCGCGTTCCGCTTGCTCGGCAAGAACGTCCAGATCCGCCACCGCACCCTCGACAAAAGTACGCCGCAACATTGATGGATCAATAGGAAGATCAGATGACCGTCTCAGCCTCGGTGGAAGTGAAGAACAAACTGGGTATGCATGCCAGACCGGCCATGATGCTGTTCGAGCTGGTACAGGGCTTCGATGCCCACGTGCTGCTGCGCAATGAGGACGGCATCGAGGCCGATGCAGACAGCGTGATCGGCCTGCTGATGCTGGATTCAGCCCAGGGCAAGCAGGTGGAAGTGCAGGTGGAGGGCCCCGAAGAAGTGGAGGCGCTGGCCGCCGTGGTGGCGCTGTTCACCTCCGGCTTCAACGAGGAGTGACTCACTCCCCGCCCTGGTTCAGGAACCGGTGCGCGCCAGCCCCTTGAAGCTGGCAAAATCCCGACAAGCCAGCAGATTCTTGCTGGCTTTTTCGTTCATCAGCGCCAGAAACAGATCGTAGAGCCCCATCGCCTCTTCGTAGTCCGCCTTGCTGATGGCCAGCACGAAGATGAGGGTGGCTGTTTCGCCATTGCCCCAGTCGATCCCCTGTGGTGCCAGCACTGTATAGACCAGGGTGCGCCGCGCCAGCAGGCCGAGGGAGTGGGGGAGGGCTATGCCTTCTCCCAGCAGGGTGGAGACGATGCGCTCCCGTTCGTGGAGTGAACTTCTGAACCCCGCTTCTACCCGGTCTTCCTGTTCCAGCTGATCGCAGATGCGGGCGAACAGCTGGCCCTGGTTGAGTGGCTCATTGACCACCATGAAGTGGTCGGCATCGAAGTATTTGTCGAGCAGGTAGGGGCGGGTGCGGTCGATCAGCACCAGTTTACCGAGCTGCTCCAGCTGATACTGGGTCGGGAAAGGTGCCACCTGCACCACGGACACGTTCTTCTCGCTCACCTTGACAGTGCTGATGACAAAATCCTGCTCGATCCGCGCCAATCCCTCGTAATCTCGCACCGACTCCAGGCTGGCCAGTTGCAGCTGGGGATATTCCCGCTTGATGCGCGCCTCCAGCACCCGGAAGGTGGCGTTGCCGGCATCGCACAGCAGCAGTGCCTGGGGACGGCGGGTGTAGCCAATGTCGTAGTGGCGCTCCAGCCCTACCCCGATATGGATTACCAGGTAGCCGATCTCGTGGTGGGTCAGCCGGTAAGGGGTCTGTTTTATCCACTCCGAAATGGCGGCCAGCGTGATGTCGTAGGCGAGGGGATAGTACTGCTTGATGTGATCCGCCAGCGGATTGTGGCTGCCGATCTGGTATTTGACCCGCAGCAGCATGGCGCTGATATGGGTCTGCAGATCCGCGCGTAACTGCAGGTCGCCGCGCAGATCATAGGGATAGTGCTGCTGGATATACGCAAGCAGATGCTCGACCAACTGCTCGCTCTCGGCGGCCATGGCCGGGCTGAGCCTGGGCGTGTCGGCGGTGAGGCGGGCCTGGATCTGGATGGCGAGGCAGGCGATCTCCTCTTCTTCCGGTGGCATCAGGGTCGGCAGTTCTGCATAAATGTCACTGGCTACGGCGGCCAGCGTCTCTGTGATGTCTTCGCTGGCAAACTGGCGCAGCTCGTGCCCCGCAGCCTGCCGCAGCAGGGCGACGGCGCAGTAGATGGTGAGCTGCTGCAGGCTCTCATCGGCGAGGCGCAGCTGATGGCGGCTGAGCTGGGCATGGATGTGATTGCCCACTACCTCCAGCGTCTTGCTGGGGCAAAGGTTGGGCAGCAGGCTCTGCAACTGGTTGTTGTGGAGCAGCTCCTGATAGAGCAGCTGGGTGAGGCAGGCCCTGATCGCCGTCTCCCCACCCTGGATGCGCATGCCCAGCCGTGGCTTGCTGTCGATGAGCAAGCCAAAGTGGGCGAGCCGCTCCCGCACTTCCGCCATGTCCCCCTGCAGCGCCGCCCGGCTCAGATACCAGGTATCCGCCAGTTCGTCGAGCTTGATCCCCTGTTCCGCCGTCAGCAGCAAGATCTGCAGGTGCAGCACTCGCTCGCGGCTGGTGCGCGGCAGGCTGCTCTCCTGCTCCTGGGCCGCCAGCAACTCATCAAACAGCCCCTGATTGTAAATCTTGAGCTGGTAGCCGCTGCCACGCTGGTGGATCAGGTGGGCGCCGTGGGTGGCAATCAGCTCGTTGAGGGTCGCTACGTCGGTGCGCACAGTGCGGGTGGAGACATTGAGGCGGCGAGCCAGCTCCTCCTGTGGCAGCGGTTCGGCATGGAGCTGGGTCAGCAGTTGATGGAGTCTGGGGTGGGGCAGCTTGGTCATGAGGGGGGACGGGACTCCTGTCGCGAAATAAAGGGTCGATGTTAACAAGCGGGTCATTAACAAGCCAGGCACCGGCCAGTGATCGGACCGGTGCCATCTTTCATCACGCCAGCAGTCGTTTCACCGTGGCGAGCAGGGTGCGTACATCCTGGGGGCGGGTCTGGCCGCTCTCGCTGTCGATGATGGAACTGTAGACGTGGGGGATCACCTTTTCGACCCCGGCGTCCAGCGCGATCCGCACTATCTCTTCGAAGTTGTCGAGATCGATGCCACCTGTGGGCTCCAGCCAGAAGCCGTGGCGGGCACAGGCCTCGGCCACCGCCTGATACTCGTCACGACAATCCAGCCCTCCCATGGGGAAGAACTTGACCGAGCTGCCGCCCATGTCCTTGAGCAGGGCGATGGCAGTGTCGATGGGCACAATCCCGTCCGGTTGCTGGGCACTGAGGGGCCCGGTGGAGATCTTCACCATGCCGGGGGTGCCGGTGGGGGAAATGAGGCCATTGACCAGCGTCTCTGGCTGGCCCAGCAGCGCCCGGCTGGCACCCACCCCGGTGAAGACCTGATTGACGTGCTGGGGCTGCAGCTGGCATGCCAGCTCGGCCACCATGGTGGACTGGCGTGGATCGCCCGCCCCCAGTCCGATGGAGAGAGCGTTGTCGATGAGTTTCGCGTAATCGCGCATGTCGGCGACGGCGGAGGGCACATCCGGATAGTTCTTGGAGAGTACACCGACCAGTACATGGCCTTCGGCCGCCTCATAAATGTCGACAGCATTCTGTTTGGAGCCCGCTAATACATTGAGGCAGACACGGTTGTGGTAGTAATTGGGAGTTAGGGACATCAGTGATCCTCCTGAATTAGATATGGTCTTCGACGACGGCATGCTGTTTGGAACCCGCTAATACATTGAGGTAGGCACGGTTGAGGTAGTCGTTGGGAGTTAGGGACATCAACGATTCTCCTGAACGAGGTTGGCAATGGCGGCATGGATCTGGTCGAGCTGGGGTGCGGTGACGCTGCGCACGTCGATCTCGATGTGGCCTTCGTTGGCCTTGTAGCCACGGCAGTAGATGGCGGGGTTGCCCTGTTGCAGTCGAGCCACCAGTTGGACTGTGGTCATGCCGATCTGCTGGTGGTCAAAAGCGATATCGGTGCGGGCTATGTCGCGCCCCGCATTGTCCCATACCACTTTTGCGCTGACGCCCGGAAGCTGGTTGAGGCGCTCGATGAAGGGGGCCATCTTGGCGACCATGGCGGCGCCGCTCTCTTTCTCTTTTTCCAGGTAGCGCTCTATGGCGCGGGTCAGGCCGAGGATCCCCTCCTTGCCCACCTTCATGGCCCGGCCTATGCCGTTGGCCTGCTGCTTGACCCACTCCACATACTGGCATTTGCCGAGCACCAACCCGCTGGTGGGCCCTTCGATGGCCTTGGCGCCACTGTAGATCACCAGATCCGCCCCCTGGTTGTAATAGAGACGCAGGTCCTCTTCCGCTGCCGCATCGACGATCAGTGGCAGCTGGCGAGCCTTGGCCACTTCTGCCGCCTCTGCTACCGACAGAATGCTCTTCTGCACGCAGTGATGGGACTTGATGTAGAGGATGGCTGCCGTGTTGGCATTGATGGCGGCGGCCAGCTGGGCAGGGGAGCACTCGTTGGCATAACCGGCCTCCACCACCTTGCCGCCACCCAAGTTGACCATGGTGCCGACCGGCGCGCCGAAGTTGACGTTGTGCCCCTTGGGCAGCACGATTTCACTTGGCACCCCGTGGGCATGGGCGTGCAGCTGCTCCAGCCGGTAGGGGTCGCCACGCACTATCATGGCGGCCACCGACTGGGCTATGCCGGCGCTGGCGCAGGAGACCACTACAGCATCTTCCACATCCAGCAAGCCTGCCAGGTAGGCGCCTGTCTTGTTGACCAGATCCTTCACCTCGAAGTAGTGGCCCAGGCCGAAGTTGACCGCATCGACCACCTCCTGCTCGGGGGTGGATACGCCGAGAATGGTCATGCGCCCGGAGGCGTTGATCACGGGTTTGAGCTGATATTTCTCATAAACAGAAGGCATGGTGTGATTTCCCATAGTGAGTCAGAACCAGGTCACCGCCCACCAGGGCGGCGAGGGGAAGCAGTTGCAGGTCGCCGCTGCGCGACTGTGCCTCGGTATCCATAAACAGGATCGGGCCGCTGGCCAGTTCGAACAGGGTCAGATCGGCATCGGCGCCTACCTCGAGCCGCCCCTTGCCGGCCAGGCGCAGGGCGTCGGCGGCATGGTCGGTGACGCAGGCGAGCACCTGCTCCAGCGTCATGCCGATGGTGAGAAACTTGGACATCACGTGGGCCAGGCTGTAGACGGGCCCCTTGATACGGTTCTTGCAGTAGATATCCGAGCTGATCGTGTGGGGCAGTATCCCCTGACGGATGGCAAGCTCCGCCACCTCGAAGCTGAAGCTGGCGCCGCCGTGGCCTATGTCGAGCAAAAGGCCCCGTTGCATCGCCTCGCGCACCGCGACCCGCAGCTCGCCGGCCGGTGTCAGGATGCGGTTCGGTTTGCCGTTGAAGCAGTGGGTCAGCAGGTCTCCCTCTCCCAGCAGGGCGACTATCTCGTCCAGATCCGGCGGCGTGTTGCCCACGTGCACCATCAGCGGCAGCCGGCCGTGGGCCTGCTGCAGCGCCTTGGCCATGCGCAGCGGCTGCAGGCCGTTCTCACCCACCACACTGCCGCTCATGCGCGCCTTGATGCCGATAATAAAGTTGGGGTGACGGGCAATGGCTGCCGAGGCGAGTGCCATGTCCAGATCCCGGCTGTCCGCCAGCTCGTTCTGGCGCAGCAGGCCGATGCGGGAGATGTTGAGCAGGGCGTGCACCCGGGTCTTGCAGCCCGAGGCCAGCCGCTGGAAGTCATCCACGTCGTCGGCGCCTGTGCTGCCCGCGTCAATGACTGTGGTGACGCCGGATTCCACCCCTACCTTGTCCGGCTCATCGTGATAGATGGGGGAGGCGGGGTCGCAGTGGGTGTGGCCGTCGATCCAGCCCGCACTTACATGCACCCGGCCAGCCAGATCCAGGGTTTGCTTCGCCTCGGTCTTTGCCGGCAGCTGGCCGAGGGCCGCTATCTTGCCGTCCCGGATGGCGATATCGATGAGCTCGCCATTTACCAGGCGTCCCGCTCTGATGATTATGTCATGCATGGTGATGACCTCGAAGAGGCCGCCCCGCAGGGCGGCGAGTGCTTATGCAAGGGCGACCGGGAAGAAGGTGCCGAGCAACATGGCACCCAGGATGGCGCCCCCTGTGATGGGCTTGCTCCATACATAGAACAGCAGTGCCCCCAGCAGGGAACCCAGTCCTATAGGGATGGAGGCACCCATGGCGGAGAGGATGATCAGGGGGCCCAGGAAGCGGCCCGAGCTGTTGCCAGCTCCCATCATGACGTCCGCACCGTAGGTGGAGTTGCTCTGGTTGATGGTGAACTTGCGCGCCAGGATGATGATGTAGCCAATCGCCAGACCAATCACCATGCCGGTCACCAGGGAGGCGCCGAAGTTCTCCACTGGATAGAGAATGCCGGCCCCCAGCAGCAGGGCGGGCACGCCCAGGCCGACGCCGGTCTGGATGGCGCCACCTATGTCCAGGATCCCCACCAGGGAGCCCTCTATGATGCGGGCAAACAGGAAGCTGGCGCCAAAGGCCGCCACAGCGCCGTAGGCACCGGTGTCCATGCCGGCTTTCAGCATGGCGACGAAGGCAACCTCGTTGAAGGCGCCAACACCGTAGAGGTAGTACATGTGGGTTCCGGCAAAGACCCCGGCCGACAGCAGGCCGACGAAGATGGGGAAGGACCAGTCGGCGTACCAGAAGTTGTTTCTCAGTTTCTCATCCATGGTGTGGCCCCTTATTTATTGGCAAGCAGGTTATGGACGTTTTCCAGCCACAGGGGGATGCCCATGTGGAAGGATTCAATCAGCTTGAGGTCAAAGCCGCGGAAGAAGCCGCTCAGCACGAACAGCAGGACGATGGCACTCATCATCACCTTGGTGACATGGTTCCAGCCGCTCTCTTCGACCCCCTTGCCGATCAGGATGCCGAGCACCAGACCCGGTACTGCGTTGCCCATGATGAGCTGCGCCAGACCGCCGAAGATGGTGGCCCAGAAACCGGACTTCTTGCCCGCTTCGATGGCGGCCAGCCAGAAGATCACCGGCATGACGGTATTGACCAGCAGGTTGGCGGCAGGCACCAGCACCTTGACCGCTGTCACCTGCAGGGCGGCCGGTACAGCGGCAGCCGTGCTGTTGAGGAAGGCCACCACTATGGCGCCAATGATGCCGCAGGCGATGGCCATTTTTTTCGGGTCGTGCAGAGTGCTGGCGAGATCCCGGTTGCGGATCATCAGGGCCGCCGCCCCCCAGTTCGGCAGGATGCGGTGATCCACGTCCTGGGTGAAGGCACCCGCTGCCACGGTCGAGGCCCAGGCGTTGAAGAAGAAGCCCAGACCGAAAGAGAAGTGGGAGGCGGGATCCCCTTCGCATGAGTTGAGCTCACCCAGAGTACGGAAGGCGCCCATGCCCTGCACGGTCGGGGCGTGAAACATCCGCGCCGCGCCGGCCCCCACCCCGACGCCCACCAGGCCGCCGATGATGATTGACTTGATAAATATGATTAGAAACATCCAATGTATCCCTCTTGTGGGGTTGTCGCTGCGGGTGGTGTCACACCAGGGTGAACGTCACCTTGTCGGCGTCCAGGCTGGTGACCTTGACCGTGATCTCCAGCTGGACGCGGAATTCACGGCGCTGGCGCGGCAGGAAGAAGAACAGGAACTTCTCCACCCGGACCGACTCCTCGGCCTTGAGCACCTGCACCTCGACCGGTTCGATCCGCAGCATGACGCGCGGGTTGTCCTTGAGCAGAGTGTGCTGCACCTGGCTGAGGGCGGCGGCGAACGCCTGCTGGCGGGTCGCCCCCTTGCCGCTGACGATGACCTGGGTGGTGAAGTCCTCTTTCATCAGGCGCGTCCGTGCTTCTTGATGAAGGCTTCTACCAGCTTCTGGCCAAGCTCTTCCTTGTCCATGAAACCAAAACCCAGCACCACGCAGCCGTCATTGATGGCGGTGACACCCTCCTCGACGGAGCGCATGCCGTAGCGGCACTTGTAGCCGTACTTGGTCTGGGCCGTGATGGCACCGGCGCCACCGCTGCCGCAGAAGGAGATGCCGAGATCCGCCTGCTCCTTGTTCATCACATCACCGAGCTTCATATCGGCGGCCATGCCGGGTATCACGGTCACGCTGGCGCCGGCGGCATCTGCCCCTGCCCCCACTTTCTGACCCTTGCCGAGACGATCTCCAATCACGAGTTTGATGGCTGACATCTGGATATCTCCTTTTTGTTATTGATTCAGCACTGAGCTGAGTTCATTTTCTTTGGCGACTTCGAAATGGACGGACAAGAGGTGAGCCTCTTCATAGGCCAGCTTGTCCAGCCAGGCGACGACCTGTTCGGCCAGTCGCAGGGAAAGGGGGGAGATCTCGTCAAACAGGCTGAGATCGACCTCCGGCAGGGATTCCCCGCTATGGGAACGCCACACCATGGCTTTGACATGGGAGGCCAGCATCTGCTTTTGCACCTCGTTGGGACGTATGGCCTGATCGCCTAGCAGGGTGTGGATGCGTGCCAGGATCAGGTCGGTCTGGTGCAGCAACGCAGCGCTGTCCGGGGTCAGGTTCTGGTCATGAGTCTCTGTGTGCAATGTCTGCTCTCCAAGGCTGGCAGAAGGTATGGGATTACCCTAAGCCCGCAGGGGCGTGCAGAGGAGGCAGCGTTTTTCCGATTCGAAGCGGAAATTCCCGTGCGAAGCGGCTTAAAAGGCCCATTTTTGTGTACCAGCAGGGGAAAGGGAGCTTATCGGGGCTGGATTAGTGTGATCGATGGCGCACTTCTCTGGCAGATAGCCCCAGAGCCGCACAGGCTGAAACTGTGAGTCGTCTCACGTATGAGGGGAGCGAGGATTCGCAGAAATGACAAAGGGCGGTTACCCGCCCTTGTGATATGAAGAGACAAGAGGGTCAGCTGGCGTTAGCGCCACTGACATTCGTATTGGCCTTGCCCTGCTGGTAGCGCAGGTCTTCCTCTATGGTGACCTCCACTTCCAGCGGCTTGCCATCACGAAACACTGATATGGTGAGTTTGGTGCCGGGACGACTCTCGACAATCTTGTCCATGGCGGAGCGCACGCCGCTGAGCGCTTCCCCATTGATCTTGAGCAGCACATCCCCCCGCTTCAGACCTCCCTTGCTGGCCGGACCGTCAGGATCCAGACTCTCGATCACCAGTCCGCGCAAATCACCGAGGTTCATCATGCGCGCCACTATGGGGTTGAGTTCAACGCTGGAGATGCCGAGGTAGCCGCGAATGACACGGCCGTTGGTGATCAGCTCATCCATGATCCGTTTGGCCAGCCGGTAAGGGATGGCGAAGCTGATACCGTAGCTCTCCTGATTGCCGTTGAGGTGATAGGCGGCCGTGTTGATGCCCACCAGATCGCCGCGGCCATTGACCAGGGCTCCCCCCGAGTTGCCTTCGTTGATGGCCGCATCGGTCTGCAGCAGATCCTGCCGGCCGTTGCCGTCCGGTCCCATGCTGGAGAGACCAAGGCGACCGGTCGCACTGATGATGCCTTGGGTGATGGTCTGGCCGACGTTATAAGGGTTGCCGATAGCGAGCACAACGTCTCCCACATCCGGCTGCCTGTCGGGATCCTGGGGGATCACCGGCAGGTTGTCCGATTCTATGTAGAGCACCGCCAGATCGGTTAACTGATCGGTTCCGACCAGCTCGGCACTGAACACCCGCCCATCCTGCAGTGCGACTATGATTTGGTCCGCATCGGCGATGACGTGATAGTTGGTCAGCAAATGGCCGCGCTGGTTCATGATGACTCCCGAGCCCAGTCCCTGGGGTCTTAGTTCAGCCTGGTTGCCCTGATTGCGGGAGAAACTGCGGGTATAGATGTTGACGACGGCAGGGCCGGCTCTATGAGCAGCGTAAGAGAAGCTCAGTTCACGGGCATTGGTGATGATGCCGGGGAGTTGGGCACCGCCACGGAAATCGGGAAACAGCAGCAACAGGAGAGCCGCCACGGTGAGACCGAAGCCGACAGACTTGCCCAAGTAACTGATCAAAGGTGGGATTTTCATGTCATTCTCATCCGTACATGCAGCGGGCAGAGAATAACACTATCGGTGGATAAAAATCACCCGCGGCGAGGGCCGCGGGTGTGAGGTTATTAACGGATCACCAGATAGAGAGAAGACTCTCCGCGCTGTATGTTCAGCGCCAGCACATCCGGCTTGTTTTTCAATGCCTTGGTCAGCTCGGCCAGCGAGTTTACTCGCAGGCGGTTGACGCCAATGATGATGTCGCCTTTCTGCAGACCGGAGGCCGCAGCAGGGGAGCGAGCCGCTATATCGGAGACAGCTACGCCTGTCACCGGCTCCGAGGTGGTGCTGAGCTTGGCCCCTTCCAGTGCAGGGTGCAGGACGCTGGCCAGGATCTCGCTGTCATCGGCCTTCTTCAGCATGACCTTGACGGTTTCTTCTTTGCCGTCGCGGATGAGGCCCAGCGCGACCTGCTTGTCGGCACCCATGGTCGCTATTTTGGCTCGCAGTTCGCCAAACGAGCGGATTGCCTTGCCATCTATGCTGACGATGATGTCGCCAGGCTTGATACCGGCTTTGGCGGCGGCGGAGTCAGGCATGACCTGGTTGACGAAGGCACCATCCTTCTTGTTGTAACCGAAGGTTTTGGCGATATCCGAGGTCAGTTCAGAGCCCGTGATCCCCAGCTGACCACGGCGAACTTCACCGTACTTGACGATCTGCTCAGACAGGTCACGCACCATGTTTGACGGAATGGCAAAGCCGATACCTATGTTGCCACCGTTGGGACCCAAAATGGCAGTATTGATGCCGATCAGCTCCCCACGCAGGTTGAGCAGGGCGCCGCCCGAGTTGCCGGAGTTGATGGCCGCATCGGTCTGGATGAAGTTTTCCAGATTTTCGATGTTGAGGCCACTGCGTCCCAGGGCGCTGACGATGCCGGAGGTGACTGTCTGGCCCAGGCCAAACGGGTTGCCGATGGCCAGTGCGTAGTCGCCGACCCTCAGTTCGTCTGAATCGGCAAATTTGATCTGCACCAGATCCTCGGCCTTGATTTGCAGCAGGGCTATATCGGACTGTTTGTCTTCGCCTATCTTCTTGGCCGCATATTCACGACCATCTTTCAGGTTGACCTTGATCTCGTCCGCCTCGTGTACAACGTGGGCGTTGGTGATCACGTAGCCCTTCTTGGCATCTATGATGACGCCGGAGCCCAGCGCCTGGAAGGGCTGCTCGCTCACCTGCTCATCAGGCATGTTGGGGCCGAAGAAGAAGCGGAATTGTTCAGGTAGACGCTGGCGAGTGATTTTCTTGCCAGAGACGGAGATATTGACCACGGCAGGCGTGACCTGTTCGAGAACCGGCGCCAGGCTCGGCATCTCCTGATTGTTCGCCAGCAAAGAGGGCAGTGCAGCCTGCACAGGGGCCGCAGACATGGCGATACCGACACTGAGGGCTAGCACACTGAGCACAGAAAGAGGTTTACGCATATGAAAAACAGCTCCCAGAAAAAGTTGCAATGCAATCGTCAAGGTCTGACCACAACACAGCGCAATTAGTTCCGCGGGGAACTAACTGGACTGCTTGAGCAGACCGGAGGCGCCGGCATAGTCACGGGGCGGTACGCCGGGTTCTTCGTTGGCCGGAGTATCGGCACTTTCTTCAAGCAGTGCTTCACGGAACAGCGGCTCCTGTGCCTTGGCCAGGAATTTGCTCTGCTCTGCCATGTGGCGATAGAGGGTCTGATACTGCTCGGCAAGCTGCTCCATCAGAGCGGCGCTGTCGGCAAAGTGGGTATTGATCTGGCCCTGGTAGTTTTCCAGCTCCGTGTGCGCTTTTTTCAGCTCTTGTTCCAGACGTCCGGCATCCCGGCTGCGCACCGTGAAGCGACCGATGATGATACCGATAATCAAGGCGGCGACAGCCAGCAGGATCCCGTTTAACAGACTCATAGATGCTCCTTGTTACAGCTAAATCAATGTGTGTTGAGGCGGCCTGGATGGCCGCTACGCCTTGATGGCACTATACCGTGCACCCCGAGAGCGTGATACCATTTTGTCCTTCATTCAGGGACTTGGAGGCGGTTGACAGGATGACCCCGCAGCAAAAATATCAGCAGGATTTGCAGCGCCCCGGCTTTGTGGCCGACCCGGCTCAGGCGATGGCCGTGACCCGCCTGGAGCGACTCTATCAGGATTTGTGCCAAAGCCCGACTCCGACCAGATCCCGCGGCCTGTTGGGCTGGTTGCAAAAGCCCAAGGCCAAGGAACCTGTCCTCGGGCTATATATGTGGGGCGGAGTGGGCAGAGGCAAGACCTGGCTGATGGATACTTTTTTTGAGAGCCTGCCGGGGACGCGAAAACTGCGTATCCACTTCCACCGTTTCATGCACAGGGTGCACGACGAACTCAAGGGACTGACCGGGCAGGCCGATCCGCTCAAGCTCATCGCCAGCAAGCTCGCCAGCGAGACAGATGTCATCTGTTTCGATGAGTTTTTTGTCTCCGACATCACGGATGCCATGTTGCTTGGCACCCTGTTCCAGGAGCTGTTTGGTCATGGGGTTGTGCTGGTGGCGACCTCCAACATCCCGCCACAGGATCTTTATCGCAATGGTCTGCAACGGGCCCGTTTTCTGCCAGCAATCGAGCTCATCGAGCGTCATTGCGAGGTACTTAACGTGGATGGTGGCATCGACTATCGCTTGCGTACCCTGGAGCAGGCAGAGATATATCACTTCCCTCTGGATCAGCAGGCAAAATCCAATCTGGACCGATATTTCCAACAGTTAACGGGTCTGGAGCAGGTCAACGCTGGCAGTGTCGAGATCAATCATCGTCAATTGACGTCGCTGGGAATGGGGGAAGGTGTGCTGTACATGGAGTTCGAGCAACTTTGCTGTACTCCTCGCTCACAGGGCGACTATATAGAGCTGGCCCGCCTGTTTCATACTGTGCTGCTTGCCAATGTGCAACCCATGGGGGCGGGCACGGATGATGCGGCTCGTCGCTTCATCGCCATGGTGGACGAGTTCTATGAACGGCACGTGAAACTCATCATGTCGGCGGCTGTCCCCATGACAGAACTCTACGGGAACGGGCTGTTGAATTTCGAATTCAAACGTTGTCTTTCACGGCTTCAGGAAATGCAATCGCACGAATACCTTGCCAGAGTGCACCTTCCTTAGTCACAATACCGCGCCTGCCAGTCGGATGGGCATCTGCGGCAGGTAGGGCCGGGCGACATTTGCTAGCTTCATGGCAGTGAAATTAGCAGGTGATATTTAAGGCAACTTCACTTATAATCGCCCGGCCCACGTTACAGCTGTCGATAAGACAGCGACACTTTAAGCTTTACTTGTATTCGAAGGGGTACAGGTAGGCCATCGTTTGTTGTTTGTGGGAGAGCCCCCATAAGCAATTGGGTCTGTAACAGGTAATTGGGTTTAACTTAATGAAAACTTTCGTTGCCAAGCCAGAAACCGTAAAACGTGACTGGTACATTGTGGACGCAGAGGGTAAAACTCTGGGTCGTATCGCAACCGAGATCGCTTCTCGTCTGCGTGGTAAGCACAAAGCTGAATATACTCCGCACGTTGACACCGGTGATTACATCATCGTTGTAAACGCTGAGAAGGTGCATGTAACCGGTAAGAAATTTACCGATAAAATCTACCATTCTCACTCCGGTTTCCCGGGTGGTATCAAGTCAATCAGCTTCGACAAGCTGATCAAGCGTAAGCCGGAAATGGTAATCGAAGCTGCTGTCAAAGGTATGCTGCCGAAGGGTCCTCTGGGCCGTGCCATGTTCCGTAAACTGAAAGTTTACGCAGGCGCCGAGCATGCTCATGCTGCTCAGCAACCTCAAGTACTGGATATCTAATCGGGAACTGGCAACATGGCAGAAAATCAATACTACGGTACCGGCCGTCGCAAAAGCTCCACTGCTCGCGTGTTTATCAAAGCGGGTAGCGGTAAAATCGTAATCAACCAGCGCTCCCTGGAGCAGTACTTTGGCCGTCCGACTGCCCGCATGGTAGTTCGTCAGCCGCTGGAACTGGTTGAGATGACCGAGAAACTGGATCTGTACATCACCGTTAATGGTGGTGGCATCTCCGGCCAAGCTGGTGCGATCCGTCACGGTATCACTCGTGCTCTGATGCAGTACGATGAAACCCTGCGCGCCGAACTGCGTAAAGCAGGCTTTGTTACTCGCGATGCCCGTAAGGTTGAGCGTAAGAAAGTCGGTCTGCACAAAGCTCGTAAGCGTCCGCAGTACTCCAAGCGTTAATTCGCTTTTTGTACTCACTCTCACGAGTGTCAAAAAAGCCTGGCCATGTGCCAGGCTTTTTTTATTGGTAATATTACCTACGCCAATGCTAACACCACGTCACAAAAGACAAAAAAATGTATATTTATTGTTTTTGCCCTTCGCTGGTCTTTCTTGTCAAGTTGTTATCTTTTCTTTAAAATTCCCTCGGTTTTTCTGTGACAATTGTAACTCCGCTTCCGCCGCTGTTGTCACGGAAGAAAGGGGAACAGGGACACAATAAGAATGTGCGGAGTCCACATGGGAGAGTTTTTGGATGAGCAATGCGCCAGTTGATACCGGTCGCCGCAGATTTCTTACCTGGTCAACGGTTGCCGTTGGTGGGGTAGGAGCTGCTTTTACCGCAGTGCCGTTTATAAAGTCATGGAACCCGAGTGCCAAGGCCAAAGCGGCGGGCGCTCCGGTAGAAGTGGATATCAGTAAGTTGGAACCAGGCCAGCTCATCCGTGTTGAGTGGCGAGGCAAACCTGTCTGGGTGGTGAAACGCACCAAGCAGACGCTGGATGCACTGGCGGCTCACGATGGCCAGCTGCGGGATCCCGCATCTGACGAACCACAGCAGCCGGATTATGCCCATAACGGCTACAGATCCATCAAACCCGAAATCTTTGTTGCGGTCGGCATTTGTACCCATCTGGGATGCTCTCCTTCCTACCTGCCGGATAACTTCGGTGAGCAGGTTCAAGGCGTGACCTCCGGATTCTTCTGCCCGTGCCATGGCTCCAAGTTCGACATGGCTGGTCGAGTGTTCCAGGGGGTGCCTGCACCCTTGAACCTGGTCATTCCGCCGTACCAATATCTTAGCGACACCACCATCCTGGTCGGTGCCGATGATGGCAAGGAGGCCTGACCATGTTTTCCAAACTGATGGGCTGGATTGACTATCGCTTTCCGCTCACTGCCATGTACAACGACCATATGGCCAAGTACCCGGCACCAAAGAACCTGAATTTCTGGTACTTCTTTGGCTCGCTGGCCATGTTGGTACTGGTCAATCAGATCATCACCGGCATCTGGCTGACCATGAACTACAACCCTTCTGCTGAGGGCGCCTTTGCCTCAGTCGAATACATAATGCGGGATGTGGACTACGGCTGGCTGCTGCGCTACATGCACTCCACCGGGGCCTCTGCGTTCTTTGTCGTTGTGTATCTGCACATGTTCCGCGGCATGATCTATGGCTCTTATCAGAAGCCGCGTGAGTTGCTCTGGATCTTCGGCATGCTGATCTTCCTGGTGCTGATGGCGGAAGCCTTCATGGGATATCTGCTGCCCTGGGGCCAGATGTCATTCTGGGGGGCTCAGGTCATCATCTCGTTGTTTGGTGCCATTCCGGTGATCGGAGAGGATCTGACCCTGTGGATCCGTGGTGACTATGTCATCTCGGGGGCGACCCTGAACCGCTTCTTCGCGCTGCATGTCATAGCGTTGCCGCTGGTGCTGGTGATGTTGGTGGCCATGCATATACTGGCGTTGCACGAAGTGGGTTCCAACAACCCTGACGGCATCGACATCAAGAAGCACAAGGATGCTAACGGCTGGCCGCTGGATGCGGTGGCTTTCCACCCTTACTTCACCGTCAAGGACATGATCGGCGTGGCCGGTTTCCTGTTCTTCTTCTGCGCCATCATCTTCTTCAAGCCGGATATGTGGGGCTACTTCCTCGAGAAGCCGAACTTTGAAGTGGCCAATGGTCTGAAGACGCCGGCGCATATCGCTCCTGTGTGGTACTTCACTCCTTTCTACGCCATCCTGCGGGCGGTGCCGGACAAGTTGCTCGGCGTCATCATGATGGGTCTCTCCATCGTTGTGCTGTTCCTGTTGCCTTGGCTGGATCGCTGCAAGGTACGCTCCGTTCGCTATCGCAGCACGCTGCACAAGCTGAATATCGCCCAGTTCGTGGTCTGCTTCGTCATTCTCGGTATCCTCGGCGTCTTGCCATCGACCCCGACCTTGACCCTGGTTGCCCAGTTCTGCTCGCTGGGGTATTTCGGGTTCTTTGTCCTGCTGTTCTTCTACAGCAAGAATGAGCGTACCAAGCCGCTGCCGGAGAGGGTGACATTCAAATGAAAAGAATAATATTTGCAGTGCTGGCCTTGCTGCCCAGCCTGGCGCTTGCTGCTGGCGGTACTTTCCCACTGGACAAGGCCGACTATGACTTGAGTGACAAGGCGTCTCTGCAGCGTGGTGCCACGACCTTCATGAACTACTGTGCCGGTTGTCACTCTACCCAGTACCAGCGCTACAACCGCGTTGCGCAAGACCTGGGGATTCCTGATGAGCTGATGAGGGAAAATCTTATCTTCACGGGAGCCCAAATCGGCGATCTGATGAAAATCTCCATGTCGGAGAAGGATGCGGCCAAGTGGTTTGGTGCACCGCCTCCCGACCTGACGCTGGTAGCGAGGGTGCGCGGGGCTGACTGGGTTTATACCTATTTGCGCTCTTTCTATGTGGATGAGACTCGTCCGTTTGGCGTGAACAACGCTGTTTTCCCGTCCGTGGGCATGCCTCACGTGCTGGAGCCGCTGCAAGGCACGCCCCGTGCCGAGTTTGCGACCCACACTGTGGATGGGGTGGACGTACAGCAGGTTGTCAGTGTCAAATCTGACGGCAACGGTGAAATGAATAACGAAGAGTATGATCAGACGGTACTGGATCTGGTAAACTTCTTGGTCTACTCGGCTGAACCGGTACAACAGGAGCGCGAACGCATGGGCTTCTGGGTACTTGGATTCATCGTAATCTTCTTCATCTTCACTGTGCTGTTGAAGAAGGAATTCTGGCGCGACGTTCACTAAGCGACCAGATCCGGGTAATATAATGCACGGCAATGAAGACCAAGATGCTTCATTGCCGTTTCTGCTTTTTAATGACGGGAGGGTTCAATGGCTGTAGCTGCCAATAAGCGTTCGGTAATGACGCTGTTTTCCGGTGCCAACGATATGTTCAGCCATCAGGTGCGTATTGTCCTGGCGGAGAAGGGTGTTAGCGTAGATATTTGCCAGGTTGACCCAAGCAACTTGCCAGATGAGCTGGCCGAGCTGAACCCGTACAACACTGTACCGACTCTGGTCGATCGTGAGCTGGCACTGTACACCTCACGCATCATCATGGAGTATCTGGACGAGCGCTTCCCGCACCCGCCCCTGATGCCGGTTTACCCGGTTGCCCGTGGTAACAGCCGCCTGATGATGCATCGCATCGAGCTGGACTGGTACTCCTTGGCCGACAAGATCATGGCAGGTACCGATGTCGACGCGGCGCGTGCCGAATTGCGTGACAACCTGCTGGCCATCGCGCCTATCTTCGGTGAAATGCCGTATTTCATGAGCGAAGAGTTCGGTCTGGTCGATTGCTACATGGCACCGCTGTTGTGGCGTCTGCCCAGTCTGGGGATCGATTTCGCCGGTCGTGGTGCCAAAGAGCTGAAAGCCTATATGGTTCGTCTGTTCGAGCGTGAATCCTTCCAGGCTTCATTGACTGAAGCTGAACGTGAGATCCGCGCTGGCGTATGAGCATGGAACCAACAATGACACCCAGTCGCCCGTATCTGTTACGGGCGTTCTTTGACTGGTTGCTGGATAACGAGCTGACTCCGCATCTGGTGGTCAACGTCAATATCCCCCATGTGATGGTGCCGATGCAGTTTGTTCAGGATGGACAGATAGTGTTGAACATAGCGCCGCGTGCGGTAGGACAGTTCCACATGGACAATGAAGCAGTCAGCTTCAGCGCCCGTTTTGGCGGTGTCTCCCAGCAGGTTTATATCCCTATGGCTGCCATATTGGCCATTCATGCCAGGGAGAACGGCGTGGGTACCCTGTTCCCGCCCGAGCCAGGTTATGACCTCTGGCTGGAGCAGGCCGAAGCACCGGTGGAGCCCGATCCGGAACCACCGCGGCCGACCGGTCGGCCGACGCTGAAAGTCATCAAATAAAAAAACGCAGCCAACTGGCTGCGTTTTTTTATTTCTCTTTGCTACCTGCGTGCTCAGTTCTGGGCGAACTCGAACGCTTTGATTACGCGCTTCACGCCACTGACGTGGCGAGCGATCTCAACGGCCTGGTCCCCTTCCTGGCGAGTCACCAGGCCAATCAGGAACACCTCGCCGTTTTCGGTGACCACCTTGACCTTGGCGCTGTCGAAGTTTTTGGCCCCCAGCATGTCTGCACGGACCTTGGAGGTGATCCAGGAGTCATTGCTGCGCACCCCTATGTTGACTGGCTGGCCGAGTCGCAGCTCATTGTAGACATGGCGTACGCCGTCGATACGGGCCACGACCTTGCCTGCTTCGAGTTTGTATGCGTCAGAAGGTGTCTGGCCGACCAGCAGTACGCGGCCGTTGTTGCTGTAGACGCTGATCTTGCTGGCTGCACTCAACGGTTTGTTGTCGGCCAACAGATTGGCAGCTTTCAGTTCGATGGCCTGATCATCCCACTGGGCACCCAGAGTGCGGCGATCGCCGGAAGCCTTGGCAGTGCCTGCGGCACCGCCTACTACCACGGCTGCGCAGCCTTGCAGCAGCAGGGTGCCAGCCAGCAGGCCGAGCAGGAGTGTTTGCTTCTTCATGGTTTCAATCTTCCTGTTGCGGGAAAAGTGTCTGGTCGATGAGATCACACAGACAGTGCAGGGTCAACAGGTTAACCTCCAGAATACGGGGGCGTCGGGCGGATGGTACCCGGATCTCCACATCGTTGGGACCGAGCAGCCCGGCGATCTCACCACCGTCTCCCCCACCGAGCACCACTATGGTCATATCCCGTGATAACGCGGCCTCCGCGGCCTTGATCAAGCTACGACTATTACCTGTGGTGGTGATGACCACCAGGATGTCGCCGGCTTGCCCCAAGGCCCGGATCTGTTTGGCATAGACCTCTTCGAAGCCGTGATCGGTGGCGATGGCGCTGATGGTGGCCATGTCAGGGGTCAGTGCCATGCCGGGCAGGGAAGGGCGTTCGGTCTCGTAACAGTTGACCAGCTCGGAGATGAACAGCTGGGCCAGTGCCGCAGAGGGACCATTACCGCATGCCATCACCTTGTGGCCATTGAGCAGACAGATGGTCAGCATCTGGGCCGCAGTATGGATAGCGTCCGGCAGCGCCTCGGCGGCGGCAATTTTGGTCTGGATGCTTTCGGTGTAGTTTTCTTTGATGCGGTCAGTCATAGGGTCCTCTTAAAATGCGTTCTGGATCCAGTTTGGCTGGTCATCCTCAAACGCGATCACATCGAATCGGCAGGCCTGACTGGCCTCGTTGATGGCATGTTGCGTTAAATAGTGGCGCGCTGCCAGCACGATCTTGTGCTGTTTGCGCGGGGTGACAGAGCTGGCGGCCCCGCCATGGCTGGCATGAGCGCGGTATCTGACCTCAACAAACACCAGGGTATTCCCCTGGCGCATGATGAGATCGATTTCGCCGCCGCGGCAGCGGTAGTTGCGCGTCACGGGTTGCAGGCCGCGAGCCTGCAACCAGCGTTCCGCTACTTGCTCAAAGTGTTGTCCCTTGCTCGTCGGTGACGGAAACAGGTTCTGCCACTGCTGGCTCATCCGTGCCAATAGATCCTTCATTGGGGGCTCCCTCAAGCTGAGGTGCTGCACTGTCGCTGACCAGTTCACCATTCTGATAGGTGGCCCAATCCAGTACCCGCACAATGTTGCCATTGGCATCCACGCTCAGCTGTCCGCTCATGCCTGGTTGTTGCATGGCATTGACCTTGCGCATCTGCTGCAGGTTTTCTGCCAGGCTGACGGCATCGTAGCCCAGTGCGAACAGGCGCATCAGATCACCCTGGGTCTGCGGCCAGAGCAGTGCGATCTGCTCCCGTTGCTGCTCGTAGCCACCCAGCAGCAGCGGCATGTCTGAGATGTGCATACCATTGAGCTCGGAGGCGACCTCTGTGGTGGCGCTGTCGTAGCTGCGTGAGCTGCTGTAGATGGGCAGGCTGCCCATGGGATTGACCGAGATGTCCACGTAGGGCTTGATCATCCGGGTCTCCAGGCTATTGGCGACTACGTAGACCACATCTATGCTGCGTGGCGCGGCTGCGGATAGTTGTACCACCTCCCCGGCCCGTGCGGTCGAGCGACCACTTAGAGCATTCTTGACCATGCCCTGCACTTCGTTACGAGCACCAAAGGTGGCCACGACCGGCTTGTCCTGACTCACTGTGGCCCATGCCTGCTCGAATGCCTTGATACTGCTGTAGCCAATTCGGCCCTGAGCAGCGATCAGCAGCGGTTTTCGGTAACCCTGACCGTAGAGATATTGCGCTGCCTGGGCTGCATCGGCAGCGGCAGAGAGCGAGAAGTAGAAGGTGCTGTCGTTGACGATAGGTTTGTCCAACTCGTTCAGCGCCAGCACGGGCACGGTCGGATTGGCCTTGAGCAGCTCTTCGACTCTGTCCTTGAGCAGCGGGCCAATGATCATGTTGGCCCCTTCCTGAATGGCTTGCTTGTAGAGTTCGCCCATCGCCTTGGTCTGGGTGTCGTAGAAGTTCAGGGTAAATTGGCTCTGATTCTCCTTGTAAGACATCAACATACCGTTGCGAATGGCTGCGCCCTGCGGCTCGAGATTGCCCGAGAGCGGCAGGAACACGGCGATCTGCTGCAGCGCATTGATGTGGCTGGTGGCGAGATCCCCCAGACCGGCCGGCATGTCTTTCTGGGCCGGGTGGTCAGGGAAAGCCTGTTTCCATCCTGCCAGCTGACGGGCCAGCTGACTGGGCTGGGCACCGAACTCGTTAACCAGTGCCGCCAGTCGCAGCCAACCTGTGGTCACGTCAGGGGCTGGCGCCTCTTCCAGTGCCTGCAAGGTGGAGGGTGTCATGCTTTTGAGCAGAGACCATATTTGCTGATGGTTGGTCGCCAGCTCATTCTGGGCCAGATAGGGCTCCATCAAGATCAACGACTTGGCTGCACCAAACTTGTTGTTGATATCCAGCTGCAGCACTACCCGCTGGCGATACCAATTTTTCTGCGTATCGGCATCCAGCGGCACGTCGGGTTTGCCCTCCAGCAGAATCAGCGCCTGGTTGGCGTTGCCCTGGGCGAGCAACAGATGTGCCTGCAACAGTTGCAGCTGCGCTTTCTGCTCCGCGCTCTGGGCCTGCTTCTGTAGTTGCTGGTATAGCGCCGATGCCGGCTTGGCCTGGCCGAGTGCCAAGTAGCTGCGTGCCGCCATCACCTGCCAAGTAAAGGCTTCGGCAGGTTTGACAGGATCCACCTGCTCCAGATACCACTGGGCATTTTTGGTCAGATCCGAGAAGGCCGACGGCATACCTGGCTGCCCGGAAGGTTGATTGGGCCCCGACGCACAGGCGGCGAGCAGTGCTGCCGCGAGTATGATGCCGAAGAGTCGTGATACACTTAGCTGCTTTGTAACCCGGTTCAAGTTCATTCCCCGACCAGTGTTGAAGTTCCCCATAGTGTAAACGGGCCAATATGGCGACACAATTGTCGGGACACTCGGAGATCCCATGAGTGACATCCCAACCCTGTATATAGTCCCCACTCCGATCGGTAATCTGGCGGATATTACCCAGCGTGCATTGGACATTTTACGCAGTGTCGATCTGGTGGCTGCCGAGGATACGCGTCATACCGGTATCCTGCTGAGCCACTACCAAATCTCGGTGCCCACCTTCGCGCTGCACGATCATAACGAGCAGCAGAAAGCCGATGTGCTGATCGGCCGGATCAAGGAAGGCAAGACCGTCGCCCTGGTCTCCGATGCGGGGACTCCGCTCATCAGCGACCCAGGCTACCACTTGGTCACCCGCTGTCGCGAAGCAGGCGTCAAGGTGGTACCACTGCCTGGTCCTTGTGCCGCTATCACGGCCCTGAGCGCAGCCGGTTTGCCGACCGACCGCTTCGCCTTCGAAGGATTTTTGCCCGCCAAAAGCAAAGGGCGTGATGACAGATTGCAGGCCGTGATCGAAGACACCCGCTCACTGGTATTTTATGAATCCCCACGTCGGGTACAGGATACGGTAGAAGCGATTGCTCGCATTCTGGGCGAGCGTCAGGTGGTGGTGTGTCGCGAATTGACCAAGACCTTTGAATCCATCCATGGTCTGCCCGCTTCCGAGATGCTGACCTGGCTTGGCCAGGATGATAATCGCTGCCGTGGCGAGATAGTGCTGGTGGTCGCGGGAGCCAGCAAAACGGAAGAAGAGCTGCCTGCCGAGGCGATCCGTACCCTGGGGTTGCTGGTGGCGGAGCTGCCGTTGAAAAAAGCGGCGGCACTCACCGCGGAAATCCATGGTGTGAAGAAAAATGCCCTCTACAAGTATGGATTAGAGCACTATTAATTGCTGTAAACGGGAATTGCCGGTTTACCCCACAGTGTCACGAGGCTATAATCCGCGACTTCGGAGTCGGCTGGGCAATCGCTGCTTCGTCGTTGTGTCCCTCGGGACAGACGGGCGGAGGGGAGGAAAGTCCGGGCTTCATAGGGCAGGGTGCCAGGTAACGCCTGGGGGGCGTGAGCCCACGACCAGTGCAACAGAGAGCAAACCGCCGATGGCCCGCAAGGGATCAGGTAAGGGTGAAAGGGTGCGGTAAGAGCGCACCGCGCGTCTGGTAACAGTTCGTGGCACGGTAAACTCCACCCGAAGCAAGACCAAATAGGCCCCTATTGGCGCGGCCCGCGTTGGGGGCGGGTAGGTTGCTTGAGCCAGCGAGCGATTGCTGGCCTAGAGGAATGATTGCTACCCGGGGCAACCCGGTACAGAACCCGGCTTACAGGCCGACTCCGAACTCATTCCGCAGAGCCCCGCGATTTATCGTGGGGCTCTTTTTTTATTTTTGGAGAAATATTGCCCTGTTTGAGCCGTGATATTTGTTGATAAATGATTTTTCACCCAAAGTATTCTTTATAAATCATATTGTTATGGTTCTTCTGTGTGCTGTATGAGTGTTGCTTGTCGTTGGGCCAACGAGAGATGACACGGGAGTGTCTTATTTGTTCAACTTGTTTATTTTTTAATTGATTTCAATTAATCGTATCGCTGTTAACACAAATAACCTGTGGAAAATCAACTCATTTAATCCTTAGTGACCAAACGCTGCGTCAATATGTTCCCCATGCCCGATATCCTCGCTTGAAAAGCCCTCAGCACGTCCTTAAACTTCAAGGTGGGGAAAAGTGGATCAAAGTGGTTTTTATCGGGCGATTTGCCCCCTTAACTCATTTTCAGGGACTGCAATTTGTTGCGTGGTGCACATGCCATCAGCCTGGACAGTAAAGGGCGACTGGCGATTCCGACCAAGTACCGTGATTGGCTGCGCGACGAAAGCGACGGCCAGCTGGTCTGCACCATAGATATTGCCCATCCATGTCTGCTGCTTTACCCCCTGAACGAATGGGAAGAGATCGAGCGCAAGCTCAAGATGCTCTCCAGCATGAATCCCGTAGAACGCCGCTTGCAGCGGTTGTTGCTCGGCCATGCGACCGAATGCGAGCTGGACGGCAATGGCCGTCTGCTGCTCAGCCAGCCACTGCGCAGCCACGCAGGGCTGGACAAGAAGATCATGCTGGTGGGCCAGCTCAACAAGTTTGAGCTGTGGGATGAAGCCCGCTGGCAACAACAGGTCAATGATGACATTCAGGGCCTGCCTGAGGATGACTGGGCAAGCTCGCCACGACTACAGGATTTTTCTTTATAAATGACCCAAGCCGCTGAACACATCACAGTGCTGTTGCACGAAGCCGTTGAAGGGCTGGCCATCAAGCCGGACGGCATCTACGTGGACGGTACTTTTGGCCGTGGTGGTCACTCTCGTCTCATTCTCCAGCACCTTGGCCCCAATGGCCGGTTGATCGCCATCGATCGGGATCCCCAGGCCATTGCCGAGGCGGCCAAGATCCATGATCCGCGTTTTGAAATCGTGCATGGTCCCTTCTCCGGTATCGTCTCCTATCTGGATGAGCGCGGTTTGCTGGGCAAAGTAGATGGCTTCCTGCTGGATCTCGGTGTCTCTTCACCCCAGCTGGATGATGCCGAACGTGGTTTCAGTTTCATGAAAGACGGCCCGCTCGACATGCGTATGGATCCCACCTCCGGCCAGAGTGCCGCGCAGTGGCTGGCCCGTGCCGATGTGGATGATATCGCCTGGGTCTTGAAGACCTTCGGTGAGGAGCGCTTTGCCAAGAAGATAGCCCGTGCCATCGTCCACGATCGGGTCACCGAGCCCTACGTACGCACCCGCCAGCTGGCCGAGATGATTGCCCGGGTCAATCCGAGCAAGGAGAAGGGCAAACACGCCGCCACACGCAGCTTCCAGGCGATCCGTATCTATATCAACAGCGAACTGGACGAGATAGAGACAGCGCTGGACGGTGCACTGCAGGCGTTGGCACCAGAAGGGCGCCTCTCCGTCATCAGCTTCCACTCGCTGGAAGACCGGCTGGTGAAACACTTCATCCGCAAGCACGAGAAAGGCCCCGAAGTGCCGCGCGGTATCCCCTTGACCGAAGCTCAACTGGCCGGTGGTCGCAAATTGAAGTCGGTCGGCAAGGCGCTCAAGCCTTCCGAGCATGAAGTCACCGAAAACAGCCGATCCCGCAGCTCTGTGCTGCGGGTCGCTCAGCGTCTGGCGGAGTAAGCCATGAGCGAGGTGCGTGTTCATCTGGCCAAAGAGATCCTCGCTGATCTCTGGCGGCACAAGTTGCCGGTTGTACTGGCCTTTGCCGTGCTGATCACCGCCTTTGGCGTGATCCTGGTGACCAACATGACTCGCGGTCTGACAGCCAAGCAGAACGATCTGATGGCCGAGGAGGATCGACTCAACATCGAATGGCGCCACCTGCTGCTGGAACAGGGCACCCTGGCTGAGCATTCCCGGGTGGCGAGTCTGGCCATGGACAAGTTGCAGATGGCTCGCCCGCTGGTGACCACCGAGAAGGTAATTACACAACCATGAAACGCAAGGCATCTGCCAAGACTCCACCCAAAGCCAAAGCGCCGTCACTCTATCCGTGGCGCTTTCGCACGCTGGTGTTCTTTATCGGCATTGCGTTTGCCGGCCTGATCCTGCGGCTGGCCTGGATCCAGGTAATTGATCCGGATCGACTGCGCCAGGAAGGGGATATGCGCTCCCTGCGAACCACCTCAACCCAGGCTGTGCGTGGCATGATCACGGATCGCAACGGCGAACAGCTGGCGGTGTCAGTACCAGTAGAAGCGGTCTGGGCCGACCCCAAAACCGTGCACGAATCTGGCGCCATCCATAATGAGCGCGCCTGGCTCGCGCTCTCTGCCGTGCTCAAGCTCGACATCAATACCCTCAAGCACCGCATCTCCAACCCGAGCAAGCGCTTCGTCTACCTGCAGCGGCAGGTAACACCGGCGGTGGCGGAATACATCAAGGGCCTCAAGCTGGGCGGCATTTATCTGCGTCCCGAGGCACGTCGCTTCTATCCGACCGGCGAGATCAGCGCCCATCTGGTGGGGGTAACCAACATAGATGGCAGTGGCATCGAGGGGATTGAGCGCAGCTACAACGAGTGGTTGACGGCGACGCCGGGCGAGATGCGGGTGCGCAAAGACCGCCAGGGCAGGGTCATAGAGCGACTCGGGCTGGTCAAAGAGGGCAAGAACGCCAACGATCTGCAGCTGAGCATCGATCAGCGGGTACAGGCGCTCGCCTATCGAGCCCTCAAGCATGCCACCGACGAGAACAAGGCGACGTCCGGCTCCATGGTGATGCTGGATATCAAGACCGGCGAGGTGCTCGCCATGGTCAACACCCCCTCCTACAACCCGAACAACCGCGGTCAGTACCAGAGTTTCCGGGTGCGCAACCGGGTAGTGACAGATACCTATGAGCCGGGTTCGACCATCAAGCCCCTCATCCTGTTGAGCGCCCTGCAGGCGGGTGTCACCAGCTGGAAGGACATTATCCCTGGTGGGCCCCTGTTTATCGGGGCCAAGCAGATCCGCGACGTGAGTATCCACAAAGCGACCAACCTGTATGACATATTGCGCTACTCCTCCAACATCGGCATGTCGCGCATCGCGCTGCGGATGCCGGCGCAGGAGATGATCAATACCCTCAGCATGGTCGGCTTCGGCATGGATACCGGCAGCGGTCTGATGGGCGAAAGCAGCGGCATGCTGCCCCAGCGCCGCCGCTGGTCCGATATCGAGCGGGCAACCCTCTCGTTTGGCTATGGCCTGCGGGTCACCCCGCTGCAACTGGCTTCTGCCTATGCCACCTTGGCCAACAAGGGCAAGCGGGTGCCGCTTTCCATCGTCAAGGTAACCACGCCGCCCAAGGGTGAGCAGGTCATCGACCACAACAATGCCACCGCCATGCTGCAGGCGCTGGAGTATGTGGTCAGCAATGCCATCCCGAAAGCACAGATCCCAGGCTATCGGGTTGGTGGCAAGAGTGGTACCGCCAAAGTCGCTGTCGCCGGCGGTTACGGCAAGGACTACATGGCCTGGTTTGCCGGTTTCGCCCCGGCCAGCAATCCCCGTTTCGTCATGGTGGTGGTGATCAACGAGCCAAAGGGCAGCGCTTACTATGGCGGTGCCGTGGCGACGCCACCGTTTGCCGAGGCCATGGGTGGGGTGCTGCAACTTTTCAATATTCGTCCTGATGCGATACCGCCTTCGGTACCCCCCAAGCTTGCCCGTACGGAGGCCACCCATGCTGCGCCACGTACTTGATCTGCTGCATTCCTTGTTTGTTCCTGTTGTTCTCGGGGCCTTTTCCATGTCGCTTTACCGTTTGAGCACCCGCCTTCTCGCCTGTACGGAGGCTTCCCATGTTGCACCGCGCACTTGATTCACTGCTGCGCCCCTTTGGCATAAGTGCTCCGGCGCTCAGCCTCACCGATATCCAGCTGGACAGTCGGCGGGTCGGGCCAGGCTGTCTCTTTATCGCTATCCGCGGGCATCAGATGGATGGCAGACGGTTTATCGAACAGGCGGTGGCTCAGGGAGCGACCGCCATCGTGTTTGAGGAGGACGGGGAATTTGTCGCGCCGCCTCTGACCATTCCCTGCATCGGGATTCGTGATCTGCCTGCCAGGCTCTCCGAGCTGGCTGGCTATTTTTACGGGCAACCAGCCAGCAAGCTGGATCTGGTGGGCATCACTGGTACCAACGGCAAGAGCACCACTGCGCTGCTGGTTGCCAACTGGCGCACCCTGCTGGGTGGCAAGGCCGGCGTGATGGGCACCATAGGCAATGGCCTGTTCGGTGAGCTGGTTGAAGCAGAAAACACCACTGGCAGTGCCGTGCAGGTGCAGGCCAATCTTGCGAGCCTGCAACAGCAGGGGGCGGATCTGGTGGCAATGGAGGTGTCCAGCCATGGTCTGGTACAGCATCGCGTTGCGGCGCTGCCGTTTGCCGCCGCCGTTTTCACCAACCTGAGCCGGGATCATCTGGACTACCACGGCACCATGGAAGCCTATGGCGCCGCCAAGGAAGAGCTGCTCAAACTGGTCGATGAACCCTGCGCCGTCATCAATGCCGATGACCGGCTGGGGTACCAGTGGCTGGCGGCCTATCCTGGCGCGGTGGCATTCAGCGTAAACGGCCCGATTGCAGACCATCCGGGTCGACAGCTGACGGCGCAGGATCCCCACTTCCACCAACAAGGTTTTCGCACACAGATTAACTCCAGTTGGGGGAATGGTGTATTATCCGCCCCCTTGCTCGGCCGCTTCAACGTCAGCAATGTGCTGGCCGCCATGGGCGCCATGCTGGTGCTCGGTTATGACTTCAACGCGCTGTTGGCAACCGCGCCTCAATTGCAGCCGGTGACTGGTCGCATGGAGTGCTTCGGTGGCGGCAATGCACCGCTCGCCGTGGTCGATTATGCCCATACCCCGGACGCGCTGGAGAAGGCGTTGCAGGCCCTGCGGGTGCACTGCGAAGGTCAGCTCTGGTGTCTGGTAGGGTGCGGTGGCGATCGGGACCGAGGCAAGCGCCCCATGATGGCTGCCATGGCAGAGCAGCATGCGGATCGCGTGATCCTCACCGACGACAACCCCCGTACCGAGGAGCCGGCCCAGATCATGGCGGACATGGTGGCGGGCCTTCGTGATCCTGCTGCCGTGCAGATTGAGCACGACAGGGTCAAGGCGATTGCACTGGCCCTCGGTCAGGCGGGCAAACAGGACATCATCCTGGTGGCCGGTAAGGGCCACGAGGATTATCAGGTCATTGGAACCGACAAGCGGCACTACAGCGACCGGGAAACCGTCGCCGCCGCCTTGCACACATTATTGGAGTCATTCACATGATGACCCTCAGGCTTGCTGACCTGGCGCAGGTGCTCGATGCCCGTCTGATTGGTGAAGACGGCGAGATCACGACTGTCAGTACCGACACCCGCACCTTGGGGAAGGGCGCCTTGTTTGTTGCGCTGCGCGGTGAGCGTTTCGATGCCCACGATTTTTGCGATCAGGCCGTTGCCGCAGGGGCGTCTGCCCTGCTGGTGGAGCGCGAGCTGCCATTGGCCATTCCACAGCTTGTCGTGACCGACAGTCTCAAGGGGCTGGGGCATATCGGCAAGCTGGTGCGCGAGCGCATCAATCCGAAAGTGCTGGCCATTACCGGTAGCTGTGGCAAGACCACGGTGAAAGAGATGGCGACCGCCATCTTGCGCCACGAAGGGGAAGTGCTGGCCACCGCCGGCAACTTCAACAATGAAGTGGGCGTGCCGCTGACCCTGTTGCGGCTCGAACCGCAGCACCAGTTTGCGGTGATGGAGCTGGGTGCCAACCATCCGGGCGAGATCGCCTGGACCACGTCGCTGGCCCGACCCGATGCCGCCCTCATCAATAACGTGGCGGCTGCCCATCTGGAGGGCTTCGGCTCCCTTGAGGGGGTCTTTCACGCCAAGAGCGAGATTTTTGAAGGTCTGAGCGAGCAGGGAACCGCCATCGTCAACGCCGATAGCGCCTTCTGGCCCAAGTGGCAGGCAGCCGGGATCCACTGTGCCTTCTCCATCGAGGATCAGAACCAGCCTTTCCATGCCCGTGGCATAGCGCTCAACGGGCAGGGCTGCGCCGAATTCGTGATGGTGACGCCGAACGGGGAATTGAGCCTGACTCTGGCCATTCCAGGTCGCCACAACGTGGCCAATGCCCTGGCTGCTGCCGCAGGCTGTCTGGCGCTCGGAGCTTCGCTTGCCTCCGTCAAGGCGGGGCTGGAGCAGATGGCGCCGGTCAAGGGACGCTTTTGCGTACAGCGCTGGGGTGGTCTCACTCTGGTGGATGACACCTATAACGCCAGCGTGGAATCCGTGCTGGCGGGTATCGATGCCCTGACTGCCATGGGCGGCTACAAGGTGTTGGTATTCGGTGACATGAAGGAGTTGGGTGAGGAGTCTGCCGAGCAACACGCCCGGGTCGGACGCCATGCCAGTGAGTGCGGTCTGGACGCCGTGCTGACAGTAGGGGAACAGAGTCGCCACACCGCAGATGCCGCGGCTGGCCGACATTTCGATAACAAGGCGTCGTTGTTTGAAGTGCTTGCGCAAATGATAAATACACATCAAGAAATTTCGATTCTGGTCAAAGGTGCCCGCGGCTCCCGCATGGAAGATATCGTCAAGATGGTCGTTGACCGTCAGGAGTCAGCCACATGCTAGTCTGGCTGGCGGAACTGCTCACCCCGCACTTCACCTTCTTCAACGTATTCTCCTACCTGACGTTTCGCGCCATTTTGTCGATCATCACGGGTCTGGTGGTGGCGCTCTGGATGGGGCCTCACCTCATCCGTCGCCTGCAGATCCTGAAATTCGGTCAGGTGATCCGCAACGACGGCCCCGAATCCCATCTGAGCAAGCGGGGCACCCCGACCATGGGGGGGCTGATGATCATCGCGGCCATCTTCATCTCTGTGCTGCTCTGGAGCCGTCTCGACAACCCCTATGTCTGGCTGGTGCTGTTCGTGCTCGGTGCCTACGGCGCCATCGGCTTTGCCGATGACTACCTCAAGGTGGTGCGCAAGAATACTGACGGCCTGATCGCCCGCTGGAAGTACTTCTGGCAATCCGCCGTTGCGCTGCTGGTGGCTGTGTTCCTCTATACCACGGCCACCCACGACGGCCAGACCCAGCTGGTGGTGCCCTTCCTCAAGGATGTGATGCCGCAGCTGGGACTGATGTTCATAGTGCTGACCTATTTTGTCATCGTCGGCACCTCCAACGCGGTCAATCTGACCGACGGTCTGGATGGTCTGGCCATCATGCCGACCGTGATGGTGGCAGGGGGCTTTGCCCTGATCGCCTGGGCGACCGGCAACGTCAACTTCGCCAACTACCTGCATATTCCCTACGTGCCCTATACCTCCGAGCTGGTGATCGTTTGCACCGCCATCGTCGGGGCGGGTCTGGGCTTTCTCTGGTTCAATACCTATCCGGCCCAGGTCTTCATGGGGGACGTCGGTTCCCTGGCCCTCGGCGGCGCGCTTGGCACCATAGCCGTGCTGGTGCGCCAGGAGTTTCTGCTGGTCATCATGGGGGGGGTCTTCGTGATGGAGACTGTCTCGGTGATACTGCAGGTGGGATCCTACAAGCTGCGCGGCGTGCGCATCTTCCGCATGGCGCCAATCCATCACCATTATGAGAAGAAGGGCTGGCCGGAGCCGCGCGTCATAGTGCGTTTCTGGATCATCACTCTCATGCTGGTGCTGCTTGGCCTCGCCACCCTGAAGGTGAGGTAAGCCATGGTCATCATCATCGGACTCGGTAAAACCGGACTCTCCTGCGTCGATTACTTCCTCGGCCGTGGCATCACGCCTCTGGTGATGGATACCCGCGCCAATCCACCTGGCAAGGATCAACTGCCCGCCGAGGTAGAACTGATCCATGGGCTGGATGGCGATCTGCTCAAGCAGGCGCACATGATAGTGGCGAGCCCGGGCATTGCCCTGGCCACTCCCGAACTGAAAGCTGCGGCCGAGTTCGGGGTGAGTATCGTTGGTGATATCGAGCTGTTCGTGCGCGAGACACAGGTGCCGGTGATCGCCATCACGGGTTCCAACGGCAAGAGCACAGTCACCACCCTGGTCGGCGAGATGATTGCCGAGGCCGGCCTCAAGGTTGGCGTTGGTGGCAACATAGGCACGCCAGCGCTGGAGCTGCTCAAGCAGCCGATGGATCTCTGCGTGCTGGAGCTTTCCAGCTTCCAGCTGGAGACCACCCACAGCCTGCGTGCCGCCGCCTCCGTGGTGCTGAACCTGTCTGAAGACCATATGGATCGTTATCAGGGCATGGCCGATTACCGCGCCGCCAAGATGGAGATCCACCAGCATTCCAAACACATTCTGGTCAACCGGGACGATGTCCAGACCCAGCCCGACGTGGGTCAGGTATGGCAGAGCTTCGGTCTCGACTGCAACGGCTATGGCCGCTGCCTGCTGGATGGCCGCCACTGGTTGACCCTGCACGGTGAGCCGCTGCTCCCCGTGGACGAAATGAAGATCGTCGGTGCCCACAATCAGGCGAATGCTCTGGCCGCCATGGCCCTGTGCGATGCGGTGGGTATTCCCCGCGAGCCGCAACTCGCCGTGCTGCGCCGTTTTGAAGGCCTGCCCCACCGCGCCCGCTTCGTGCGGGAGGTGAACGGAGTGCGCTGGGTCAACGATTCCAAGGCCACCAATGTGGGCGCCACTCTGGCTGCCGTGGCCGGTGTGCGGGAAGCGGTCAAGGGACGCCTGTTGCTGCTGGCCGGTGGTCAGGGCAAGGGACAGGATTTTGGTCCGCTGCAGGCACTGCTTGGTCACCAGATCGATCACATGTATTGCTTCGGTCAGGATGCAGACATACTGCTCGCCCTCGGTGAGCAAACCGAGCGGGTATCTGACCTCGATGCCGCCGTGGCCAAGGCCGCGGCCGATGCCAGACCGGGTGACTGGGTGTTGCTGGCGCCGGCCTGCGCCAGCCTGGATCAATTCAAGTCGTTTGAAGCCCGTGGCGATCACTTCACCGACATGGTGCTGGCACTATGAGCGCCCTTCGCTCCGTCGCAGGATTGCTGCAACGCTGGTTGTTACCGGCGCGCCCTGCGGGTCTCTACGATCGGCAGCTGGTGGTTCTGGCGCTGGCATTGATGGCGGTGGGGCTGGTGATAGTGGCCTCGGCCTCGATCCCGGAGGGGATCGCCATCAACAACGATCCCTTCATGTTCGTGAAGCGTCACGGCCTGTTTCTGGTGATGGCCCTTGGCATCTCCTGGTTTGTGCTGCAAGTGCCCATGGCACGCTGGCAGCATTACAACGGTCCCATGCTGGTACTCGCCATCCTGATGCTGGTGCTGGTGTTGCTGGTGGGGCGCAGCGTCAACGGTTCTATCCGCTGGCTGCCCCTTGGCCCCTTCAACCTGCAACCGGCGGAGTTTGGCAAGCTGGCGCTGTTTGTCTATCTGGCGGGCTACCTGGTGCGCCGCCAGAGCGAGGTGCGCGAGCGCTTCATCGGCTTCATGAAGCCGATGGCCGTGCTGTTCGTGGTGGCTATCCTGCTGCTGGCCCAGCCTGATCTGGGTTCTGTGGTCGTGATGTTTGTCACCTCTTTGGGGATGTTGTTTCTGGCGGGGGCGCGCCTGGGCCAATTCATCGGCCTTATCCTGGTGGGGGTGAGCGCCGTAGTGACTCTGGTTATCGCCGAGCCGTACCGGATGCGGCGGGTGACCTCCTTCCTTGACCCCTGGGCCGATCCGTTCGGCAGCGGTTACCAGCTGACCCAGTCGTTGATGGCGTTTGGTCGTGGTAGCTGGTTTGGTGAGGGGCTTGGCAACTCCATCCAGAAGATGGAATACCTGCCGGAGGCCCACACCGACTTCGTGTTTGCGATCCTGGGTGAAGAGCTGGGTTATGCCGGCGTGCTGGGCGCGCTGTTTCTCATTTTTGCGCTCTCGTTCAAGGCGCTCAAGCTGGGTCACCAGGCTCTGGTTGCCGAGCGCTTGTATGAAGGCTATCTGGCCATCGGCATCGGCATCTGGTTCAGCTTCCAGACCTTCGTCAACGTCGGCGCCGCCAGCGGCATGATGCCCACCAAGGGGCTGACCCTGCCGCTGGTCAGTTATGGCGGTTCCAGTCTCATCATCATGATGGTGGCGGTGAGCATGCTGGTTCGTATCGATTTCGAGTTGCGTCAGGCCAGTGCCCAGGCGCGTGTGCGGGAGGTTTCGTGAGCAAGACACTGCTGGTGATGGCAGGCGGTACCGGGGGCCATGTGTTCCCTGGCTTGGCCGTGGCCGATCGCCTCAAGGCCCAGGGCTGGACCATCCACTGGCTCGGCACCGCCGACCGTATGGAGGCCGAGCTGGTGCCCGCCCACGGTTATCCCATCTCCTTCATCGACATTCAGGGAGTGCGTGGCAACGGCATCAAGCGTCTGCTGGCCGCCCCGTATCGCATCGTCAAATCGGTGCTGCAGGCTCGCCGCGTGCTCAAGACCATACGGCCCGACGTTGTGCTCGGCATGGGCGGCTTTGCCTCAGGCCCTGGCGGCGTGGCGGCCTGGTTGTCCGGTATTCCCCTGCTGCTGCACGAACAGAATGCGGCGGCCGGCCTGACCAACAAACTGCTGGCGCGCCTCGCCAAGCGGGTGCTGATGGCCTTTCCGGGGGCATTTGCACCGAGTCGTCGCACCGCTGTGGTGGGCAACCCGGTTCGACCCGAAGTGGTCGCCTTGCCGGATCCGCAGCGAAGCAGCAGCACAGAGCCGCTGCATCTGCTGATCGTCGGTGGCAGCCTGGGAGCCCGGGTGCTCAACGAACAGGTGCCAGCGGCGGTTGCGGCTGCCGGCGTGCCAATTGAAGTGCGTCACCAGTGTGGCAAGGGCAACCGTGAATCTGTCGCACTGGCGTATGCCAAACAGGGCGTCGAGGCCGAGGTGAGCGAGTTTATCAAGGACATGGCTGATGCCTATGCTTGGGCCGATCTGGTGGTGTGTCGCGCGGGGGCCCTGACCGTCTCCGAAGTGGCCGCTGCCGGCGTCGCCGCCATTTTTGTGCCACTGCCCCATGCGGTGGATGATCACCAGACCCGCAACGCCCTGACCCTGGTCGATGGTGGCGCTGCTGAATTCCTGCCCCAATCCGAGCTGACCACGGCCTCGCTGGCTGCGCGTCTCTCCTGGCTTTCCGGGCGCAGGGAAACCCTATTGAACATGGCCCAGGCCGCCCGTCGTGTTGCCATTACCGATGCCGCCGAGCGGGTTGCCGATGAATGCAAGCGACTTGCAGCCGGGCAGAATGAGAGAGAACTATGACCAAGGTTGAACTGGCAAAACTGCGTACCATGATCCCTGAAATGCGTCGGGTGCGTCGCATCCACTTTATCGGCATAGGTGGCGCCGGTATGGGCGGGATCGCCGAGGTGCTTGCCAACGAAGGGTATCAGGTTACCGGTTCTGATCTGGCCCGAAATGCGGTGACTGAGCGACTGGCGTCGCTGGGTGCCCATATCTTCGTGGGGCACAGTGCTGAACACGTGAGCGAGGCGAGCGTGGTGGTGGTTTCTACCGCAATCAAGCAGGATAACCCCGAGTTGCTGGCTGCCCGCGAGTTGCGCATACCCGTGGTGCGCCGCGCCGAGATGCTGGCCGAGCTGATGCGTTTTCGTCATGGTATCGCCATAGCGGGGACGCATGGCAAGACCACCACCACCAGTCTGGTGGCGAGTATCTATGCAGAAGCGGACAGGGATCCGACCTTCGTCATCGGCGGTCTGCTCAACAGCGCCGGTACCAATGCGCGTCTGGGCAGCAGCCGTTACCTGATTGCAGAAGCGGACGAGAGCGATGCCTCCTTCCTGCATCTGCAGCCCATGGTTTCCATAGTGACCAACATCGAAGCGGATCACATGGAAACCTACGGTGGCGACTTTTCCAAGCTGAAGGCCACCTTCATCGACTTTTTGCACAACCTGCCGTTTTACGGTCTGGCCGTGGTGTGTGTGGATGACCCCGTGATCCGTGGCATGTTGCCCGAGATCGCTCGCCCGACCATCACCTACGGTCTGAGCGACGACGCCGATGTGCAGGTACTGGACTTCGTGCAGACCAGCAATCGCAGCTGTTTCCGGGTGCGTCGCAAGGATGCAGGCGAGCTGGCAGTGACCTTGAACCTGCCTGGCATCCACAATGCGCTCAATGCTGCCGCAGCGATTGCTGTCGCTACCGAAGACGGGATCGGCGATGATGCCATCATATGTGCGCTGGCCAAGTTTGAAGGGGTAGGACGCCGCTTCCAGCAATATGGTGAATTCGAGACAGGTCGTGGCAAGGCCATGCTGGTGGATGACTACGGTCACCACCCGAGCGAAGTCAAGGTGACCATCAATGCCGCACGCGCCGGTTGGCCGGACAAGCGCCTGGTCATGGTGTTCCAGCCACACCGCTACACCCGTACCCGCGATCTCTATGAAGACTTCTCGGACGTGCTCTCCAAGGTGGATGTGCTGGTGATGCTGGAAGTCTATGCCGCCGGCGAAGAGCCAATCCCCGGGGCAGATGGTCGAGCCTTGTGCCGCTCCATCCGTTCCCGTGGCAGCCTGGAACCCATCTTTGCCGCTACTCCGGACGATGTCCCTGCAATACTGGCGGACCTGATTGGCGAGGGGGATCTGGTGCTGACCCAGGGGGCCGGGAACGTAGGTGCCTTGTCCCGTCGCCTCAGTGAGATGAAATTGAGCATCGACAGCATGAAATCCGGCGCCTGAGGGCCCAATGAGTATTTTGACCGCCAAGCCGGCGCCTATATAATGGCGAGCCGGTCTGCAAAGGGCCAAAGTGGCGCGTTAAACGGGGAAAGATCGGGTGGAGGCAAGTGCACAAGGGCGCACCAAGGGTGGCTTCATTGCAGGGGTGACATTTTTCATCCTGGTCATGTGGGGTCTCTACCAGACTGCGCTGGATGTTAAAGGTTGGCTGACGGATGCCAACCGGTTGCCCATGAGCGAGCTCTTGCTGCAGGGGCAACACCAGTATTTGCAAACCGACGAGTTGCGTAGCGCCGTGCTGGATGGTGCCGAGCTGCGTAACTTCTTCGAGTTGGACGTTAACGAATTACAGGCGCGGTTGAACGCCTTGCCTTGGGTGGCCCAGGTCTCTGTACGCAAGAAGTGGCCAAACAAGATCAAGGTCTATCTCACCGAACAGGCGGTAGCGGCACGCTGGAATGGCAACCGCTTCGTCAACACCAAGGGTGAGGTGTTCAGTGCGCCGGACAGGGTGAAGACCCCCCTGATGCAGCTATCCGGGCCTGAAGACCAGGCCGCCAAGGTGCTGGAAGCCAGCCGTCAGTACGAGGCGCAGCTGGCGGCCAGAGGATACAAGTTGCTGGGGGTGAATCTGACTCCCCGCCATGCCTGGGAATTGACCCTGGATGGCAACATTCAGCTGTTTTTGGGGCGCGCGGATATTGCGCTCCGACTGCAGCGGTTTATCGATGCTTTTCCGGTCATCGAACCCCGTGAGCGGGTTGCTTATGTGGATCTTCGATATGACACCGGAATGGCTGTTGGCTGGAAGAAGAACGAAGAGAAAGTGAATGACCAAAACCGCAGATAGAAATCTGATTGTCGGACTGGATATCGGCACAACCAAGGTGGCGGTTCTGGTCGGCGAAGTGCTGCCAGACGGTGAGCTCAATGTCATCGGCATGGGCAGTCACGCCTCGCGTGGCATGGATAAGGGCGGGGTCAACGATCTCGATTCCGTGGTCAAGTCCCTGCGTCGTGCGGTGGAAGAGGCAGAGATGATGGCCGACTGCCAGATCAGCTCTGTGTATCTGGGGCTGTCCGGCAAGCATATCGATTGCCGCAACGAAACCGGCATGGTGCCCATCTCCGATGAGGAGGTGACCCAGGAGGACGTGGACAACGTCATCCACACCGCCAAGTCGGTACGTTTGTCCGATGAGCTGCGGGTGCTGCATGTGCTGCCCCAGGAGTTTGCCATCGACTACCAGGAAGGGATCAAGAACCCGGTTGGTCTGTCCGGTGTGCGGATGGCGGCCAAGGTGCACCTGATCACCTGCCACAACGACATGGCCCGCAACATTGAAAAATGTGTGGAGAAGGTCGGCTTGCGAGTGGATCAGCTGATCTTCTCCGCGCTGGCTTCCAGCTATGCCGTGCTGACCGAAGACGAGAAAGAGCTGGGGGTCTGCGTGGTGGACATAGGTGGCGGTACCATGGACATGTCGCTGTTTACCGGCGGTGCCCTGCGCCACACCAAGGTGATCCCGTACGCCGGCAGCACAGTGACCAGCGATATCGCCTACGCCTTCGGCACACCGCCGCTTGACGCAGAAGCGATCAAGGTGCGCTATGGCTGTGCACTCGGCCGTCTGGTCAGCAAGGAAGACAATATTGAAGTACCCAGTGTCGGCGGTCGTCCGGCGCGTAGCCTGCAACGGCAGACACTGGCTGAAGTGATTGAACCCCGTTACACCGAGTTGCTCTCCATGGTGAATGATGAGCTGGTGCGGGTACAAAGCGAGTTGAAAGCGCAGGGGGTCAAGCATCAGCTGGCAGCCGGTGTGGTCTTGACCGGCGGCGCTGCCCAGATCGAAGGCATTGTGGAGTGCGCAGAGCAGATCTTCCAGAGCCAGGTCCGGGTGGGAGAGCCCATGAATATACGGGGATTGAGTGATTATGTGCAGGCACCTGTGTACTCGACCGCGGTCGGGTTGCTGCAGTACGGCCGCACCCATCAATCTTCAGGCAGTAGCAAGGAATATGCCGCCAAGGCAAGCGTAGGTGGGCTGGTCAAACGGGTCAGCAACTGGTTGCGTGGCGAGTTCTAAAAGATTTTGCTGAGTCAGGCAAATAAAGCGGAGAGACAACATGTTTGAATTTATGGATAGCCACACTGACGAAGCCGTCATTAAAGTGATTGGTGTGGGTGGCGGCGGCGGTAACGCAGTCGAGCACATGGTTCGTCAAAACATCGAAGGTGTCGAATTCATTACCGTCAACACTGACGCCCAGGCTCTGCGTAACTCCAGCGCCAACACAACTCTGCAGATCGGTGGTGGCATCACCAAGGGTCTGGGTGCCGGAGCCAATCCGGAAGTGGGTCGTGATGCGGCCATGGAAGACAGGGAAGCGCTGCGTGAGCTGCTGACCGGTTCCGACATGGTGTTCATCGCCGCCGGCATGGGTGGTGGTACCGGTACCGGTGCTGCACCGATCGTGGCCGAAGTGGCCCGCGAGATGGGTATACTGACAGTTGCTGTCGTAACCAAGCCGTTCTCCTTCGAAGGGAAAAAACGGATGGGCTTCGCCGCCCACGGCATCGAAGAGCTGTCCAAGAACGTCGACTCCCTGATCACCATCCCCAACGACAAGTTGCTGAAGGTACTGGGTCGTGGCATCTCCCTGCTGGACGCCTTCAAGGCAGCCAACGATGTGCTGCTGGGTGCGGTACAGGGGATCGCCGAGCTGATCACCCGTCCGGGCCTGATCAACGTCGACTTCGCGGACGTGCGTACCGTGATGCGTGAAATGGGTACCGCCATGATGGGTACCGGTTCCGCCTCCGGTGATGACCGTGCCGAAGAAGCGGCCGAGAAAGCCATCTCCAGCCCGCTGCTGGAAGACGTGGATCTGGCCGGTGCCCGTGGCATCCTAGTCAACATCACCGCCGGTATGGACATGACCATTGAAGAGTTCGAAACCGTGGGTAACGCGGTCAAGGCCTTCGCATCCGAGAACGCCACTGTGGTGGTGGGTACCGTAATCGACCCGGAAATGCACGACGAACTGCGTGTGACCGTGGTGGCTACCGGTATCGGTGCCGAGCGCAAGCCCGACATCACGCTGGTCAAAAACAACATGGTACAAGAGCGTCCGGCCCGTCAGCCCCTGATCAGCGAAGCCCTGCAGTCTCGCGTGATGGAAGAGGCTCCGGCCAAGGTGGTCAACGCCGAGCCGCAAGCTCGTCGTGAACCGGATTATCTCGATATTCCTGCGTTCCTGCGCAAGCAAGCTGACTAAGCCTCTAATGGCACTAGTTTGTTTGTTGCTTAAGGAATGTGCTAAGATGGCCTGCCAACGACCATCTGGTCCGGAATATGAGCTGTTAAGCGGATACGCCCATGATTAGACAAAGAACCTTGAAAACGAGTGTCCAGGCCACTGGTGTTGGCCTGCATTCGGGCCGGAAAGTCACAATGACGTTCCGTCCGGCGCCTGTTAACACAGGGATCGTTTACTTGCGTACCGATCTTGATCCTGTGGTAGCGCTGCCAGCCAATGCCGATCAGGTGCGCGATACCGTGCTTTGTACCGCTTTGGTCAACGAAGCCGGTGTCCGTGTCTCTACCATTGAGCACCTCTCTGCCGCGCTGGCTGGGATGGGGATCGACAACCTCTATGTGGAGGTTGACGCACCCGAGATCCCGGTGATGGACGGCAGTGCGCACCCCTTTATCTACCTGCTGCAAGAAGTCGGTATCCGCGAGCAAAATGCTGCCAAGCAGTTCGTGCGGATCAAGCAGAGCATCCGGGTTGAAGACGGCGACAAGTGGGCGGAATTCCACCCCTATCGCAACGGCTTCAAAATGGATCTCGAGATCGACTTCCAGCATCCGGTATTTGAAGGACGCAATCAGCGTTGCGTGCTGGACTTCTCCGGTGCTTCTTTCGTGAAAGAGATCAGTCGTGCCCGCACTTTTGGCTTCATGCGTGACATCGAGTACCTGCGTTCCCAGAACCTGGCATTGGGCGGAAGCCTGGAAAATGCCGTTGTACTGGATGACTACCGGGTACTGAACGAAGATGGCTTGCGTTATGAAGATGAATTCGTCAAACACAAAATGTTGGATGCTATCGGTGACCTTTATATGTGTAACCGCAGCATCATCGGCGAATTCCGTGCCTACAAGACCGGCCATGCTCTGAACAACAAGCTGCTGCGTGCCTTGCTGGCCAAGCAGGAGGCCTGGGAACTGGTCACCTTCGAGGGCGAGGGTGCCAAAGCGCCTATCGCTTACTACGATAACGGTCTGGTTCTGGCCTGATAGCTGTGCAACAGGACGCCGGTCATCTCTCCGCACCGACGTCCTGTCATTCATTTTTCCATCCTGATACCGATACCGATACCGATTATCTCCCGGTTTTATTTCCCGTGCAGGCTCCTGGCCTCACCTGACCGAGCAGACAGATTTCTATGAGCATTACCCTGATCCTCAACGGCAAGCAGCGACGCAAGTTGCATTTGCCCAAACAACGTCTGGCCTGGGTCGGCGGAATCCTCTTCTCTGTATTGGCCCTGGGTGGCGGCTGGCTCTGGCAGAGCTGGCACCAGAAAATGGATGCGCTCGAAGTGGCGCTGGCCATGGCCGAACAACAGACATCCACTCAAGGGGCAGATGAAGCCCGCGAACAGCTTGCCATGCTGGCCGCCCAGGTGGGCACCATGCAGGGGCAGTTGGGTCGTATCAATGCGCTCGGTGAACGCTTGACCGAGCAGGCAGACCTCGATCCCGAGGAGTTCAATTTCAAGGAACTGCCCCCTATGGGCGGTCCTTCCTATGATGTGGATCTGGAAGTCAACCTGAATGAATTGCAGGATTCCATGAAGCATCTCAGCCAGCAGCTCAGCAGTCGTGAAGAGCAGCTGTCGGTACTTGAATCTTTCATCATGAATCACCATATAGCCGATGCCGGTTTTATTTCAGGCTCGCCTGTCAAACAGGAGCGGGTCTGGATCTCGTCAGGCTTTGGTGGTCGGATCGACCCGTTCAACGGTCGCGCCAAGATGCATAAAGGGGTCGATTTCCGTGGCAAGCCCGGTACCCCTATTTTGGCGACGGGCCCGGGCATCATCAGCTGGGCAGGCCGCCATCCGGAATTTGGCAACATGGTGGAAGTGAACCATGGCAATGGTTTGGTGACCCGCTATGCCCACAACTCCAAGTTGCTGGTTGAAGTGGGCACGCTAGTCGATCAGGGTCAGAAGATTGCCTTGATGGGACGCACCGGTCGCGCGACCGGGGTCCATTTGCATTACGAAGTATTGAAAGACGGTCGTCAGGTCAACCCCGCACGCTTTCTCAACGCCAGACGGGGTTAGGTTTTTTTCTCCAGGTTCCAGTGACGGAACACTTATATAACCAGAAATAGTTGGTACCCATGATTAGCACACTGCTTACCAAGATTATCGGCAGCCGGAACGACAGAACGCTCAAGGCTTTGCGCAAAATTGTAAAACAGATCAATGCGATGGAGCCTCAGTTTGAGGCTTTGTCCGATAGCGAGTTGCAGGCCAAGACAGCTGAATATCGTCAGCGTCTGGAGCAGGGTGAGACGCTGGATCAGTTGCTGCCGGAAGCGTTCGCGACCGTGCGTGAGGCCTCCAAGCGGGTGTTTGGCATGCGTCACTTCGACGTCCAGCTGATCGGCGGCATGGTGCTTGACTCCAACCGCATCGCTGAAATGAAAACCGGTGAGGGCAAGACGCTGACTGCTACCTTGCCGGCCTATCTGAATGCCCTGAGCGGTCGTGGTGTGCACGTGGTGACGGTGAACGACTATCTGGCCAAGCGTGATGCCGAGGCTAACCGCCCCCTGTTCACCTTCCTCGGCATGACGGTCGATTGCAACGTGCCTGGCATGGATGCGTCCCAGAAGCGTGACGCTTATGCTGCAGATATTACCTACGGTACCAACAACGAATTCGGTTTTGATTACCTGCGTGACAACATGGCGTTCTCGCCCGAGCAGCGTGTCCAGCGTCCGCTCAACTACGCGCTGGTCGATGAAGTCGACTCCGTGCTCATCGATGAAGCTCGTACCCCGCTGATTATCTCAGGCCCGGCCGAAGACAGCTCCGCCCTTTACATTCAGGTCAACAAGCTGATCCCGCAACTGATCAAGCAGGACAAGGAAGATACCGAGGAGTACACAGGCGAAGGTCACTACACGGTAGACGAGAAGAACCGTCAGGCCCTGCTGACCGAAAATGGTCAGATTTTCGTGGAAGAGTTGCTCAAGCGAGAAGGGCTGCTGGCCGAAGAGGACTCTCTGTTCTCCGCGACCAACATCAGCCTGCTGCACCACGTCAACGCCGGTCTGCGTGCCCACACTCTGTTTGAGCGCAACGTCGACTACATAGTGCAAAAAGACGAGATCGTCATCGTTGACGAACACACCGGCCGTACCATGCCGGGTCGTCGCTGGTCTGATGGCCTGCACCAGGCCGTCGAGGCGAAGGAAGGGGTCAAGATCCAGAACGAGAACCAGACTCTGGCCTCCATCACCTTCCAGAACTACTTCCGTCTCTATGACAAGCTGGCGGGCATGACGGGCACGGCAGATACCGAAGCCTTTGAATTCCAGCAGATTTACGGCCTGGATACCGTGGTTATCCCGACCAACAAGCCGATGGTGCGTAAAGACATGGGCGATCTGGTCTATCTGACTGCCCAGGAGAAATACGCCGCCATCGTCGAAGACATTCGCGGTTGTGTCTCCCGTGGTCAGCCGGTGCTGGTGGGTACTGTCTCAATCGAAAACTCCGAGCTGCTCTCCGGCATCCTGACCAAGGAGAATATTCCGCACAAGGTACTGAACGCCAAGTTCCACGCCATGGAAGCGGAAATCGTGGCTCAGGCAGGTCAGCTTGGCGCCGTTACTATCGCCACTAACATGGCCGGTCGTGGTACCGACATAGTGCTGGGTGGCAACTGGCAGGCCGAGATTGCCCAGCTGGATAACCCGACTGACGAGCAAATCGCCGAGCTGAAAGCGGCCTGGCAGGTGCGTCACGATGAAGTGCTGGCCGCAGGTGGTCTGCACATTATCGGTACCGAGCGTCACGAATCCCGTCGTATCGACAACCAGCTGCGCGGCCGTTCTGGTCGTCAGGGTGACCCGGGCTCCTCCCGTTTCTATCTCTCCATGGAAGATACCCTGATGCGGATCTTCGCCTCCGATCGCGTGACCGGCATGATGAAGAAGCTGGGCATGGAAGAGGGCGAGGCCATCGAGCATCCCTGGGTAACCAAGGCCATCGAAAATGCCCAGCGCAAGGTGGAAGGTCGCAACTTCGATATCCGCAAGAGCTTGCTCGAGTTTGATGACGTGGCCAACGACCAGCGCAAGGTGGTCTATGAGCAGCGCAACGAGCTGCTGGATACCAACGACATCTCCGAGACCATCCACGTCATCCGTGACGATGTCTATGGTGCCGTGATCGACGAATACATTCCGCCCCAGTCTCTGGAAGAGATGTGGGATGTGCCGGGTCTGGAAGCGCGTCTGAAAGCCGATTTCGGGCTGGATCTGCCGTTGCAGCAATGGCTGGCGGAAGATGACAAGCTGTATGAAGAGAAGCTGCGCGAGCGCATTCTGGACGAAGCCACCAAACTCTATGCCCACAAGCAGGAACTGGTCGGTGTCGAGGTGCTGCGCAACTTCGAGAAGGCGGTGATGCTGCAAACTCTGGATGGCCTGTGGAAGGAGCATCTGGCGGCCATGGATCACCTGCGTCAGGGCATCCATTTGCGCGGCTACGCCCAGAAGAACCCCAAGCAGGAGTACAAGCGCGAGTCTTTCGATCTGTTCACCCAGATGCTGGAAACTCTCAAGCGCGACGTGGTCAGCATACTGAGCCGTGTTCAGGTGCAGGAGCGTGATGTGGAAGCCCTGGAAGAGCAGCAGCGCCAGCAGTCCGAAGCTGCTCCCCGCACTTACACCCATGCCACCGCAGAGAGCCAGTTGGCTGATGAAGAGGCTGCTGCCGAAGAGGGTCACACCACCTTCGTGCGGGATGAGCAGAAGATCGGTCGCAACGATCCCTGCCCCTGTGGCTCCGGCAAAAAATACAAGCATTGCCACGGTCAGTTGACCTGATCGCACAGTGACGCTTCATGCACCGCCTCCGGGCGGTGCATTTGTTTCAGGGCGGCAAAAGGAGAGGGAAGACCATGAGCAAAATGCCGACAGGATGGGATGCCAGTGCCCATGAGCGCTGGCTTGGAGGACAGAGACAGGCTGCGATCCAGCAACTGCTGACAAAGCTGAACAGTACTGCGGCAAAGCCAGTGGCATTGCAGCTGCAATTTGCCTATTACCTCTTCTTGTGTGATGACCCTGCCTCTGCCGCACAGGTGCTGGAGATGGCACATCAGGCGGCTCCTGATAACGACGAGGTGCTGCGCAATCTCTGCGTCTGTCTGTCACGTTCGGGTCAGCATGAACGTGCGGTGGAGAGGCTGCAAACCCTGTTGGTACGCACTCCTGAGGATTTCCATGCCCTGGATGGGTTGTGCACCTCGCAAGCCAAACGTGGGCGCTATGTCGAGGCGGCTGCCGCCGGAACCAGGGCGCTGATCCTGAAGGATAGGGCGGTTCGCCAGCAGCCACAGGGCTGGTCGTTACCCGATGGAGAGCCTGATGCCTGGCTGGCAGGACACGCCGGCAAGCAGAATGTCATCGCCTTCTCTCTGTGGGGCAGCGCGCCCCGCTATTTGCGCGGAGCTGTCGACAATGTGCTGGCTGCTTCCTACCTCTATCCGGGGTGGAGCGTTCGTTTCTACGTGGATGAGAGCGTGCCGTCGACGCTGCTTGCCACTCTGGGGGAATTGGGTGCCGAGGTGTGCATGCAAGCGTCCGGTCAATCCCTGCGTCAGCGCCTGTGCTGGCGCTTTCAGGTGGCCAACGACCCGCAAGTAGGCCGCTTTCTGGTGCGGGATGTGGATTCAGTGCCGGGCGTGCGAGAGCGGGTTGCCGTTGATGGCTGGCTTGCATCGGGCCGCTGGTTTCATATCATGCGGGACTGGTGGAGCCATACCGACCTGGTCTTGGCGGGTATGTGGGGTGGGGTGGCCGGCGTGTTGCCGCCGCTGGCGCCCTTGCTGGATACCTATCAACCGGAGGCGATGGAAACGCCGAACATAGACCAATGGTTTCTGCGTGACACTCTCTGGAGCTATCTGGCCCAGAGCTGTCTGGTTCATGACCGTTGCTTCACCCCGCCAGGGGCCATCCCCTGGCCCCTTCCCGCACCTGACGGGACTGAACATGTGGGGCAGGATATATTTACGGCGCAAGGGGCGCTGCAAGCTCGTCGGCTGGCCCCCTGGATAGCCACATTGCCGTGTTTACGTTGAGGACAATGATGGAACAGAAAAAACGGATCTGGGTGGCGGTTGGCGTCATCGAGAATGAGCAGGGCGATATCTTCATCGCCAAGCGCTCTTCAGACCGCCATCAGGGCGATCGCTGGGAGTTCCCGGGTGGCAAGGTAGAGGCGGGGGAAGACCTGCTCACCGCGCTGGACAGGGAGTTGTGGGAAGAGATTGGTATCCGGGTGCTGGATTGCGCTCCCTTCATGGAGCTGCATCATGACTACCCCGAGAAGCAGGTATTGCTGGATATCTGGAAGGTAACCCGTTTTAGCGGTGAGCCGTTTGGCAAGGAGGGGCAGGAGTGCCTGTGGGTGCCGCTGGCATCACTGCATGAATACCAGTTCCCGGATGCCAACGGTCCTATCGTGGGGCGGCTGCAAGCCTCTCTGGCGGTCTGATTGACCCTGGCTAAGTCATTGCTACGGATTTGACAGCAATTTAAAAAGGGCCTTGTCGGCCCTTTTTTGTGTGCGGCTCACTGCCACTGCTCACCTTCATCCGGGTAAGGCAGCAGGTCCGGGTTGATGGGGCCCGGGATTCGCTTTTCTTCATCCGCCCATTCGCCAAGATCGATCAGCTGGCAGCGCTTGCTGCAGAAGGGGCGGAACGGGCTCTGCGGCCCCCATTCCAATTCGGTTTTACACGTCGGGCACTTTACTTTGGTGACCATGGTTACTCCTTAGCAGCAGGCGAGCTGGAAGGGAACGTCGCCAATCTGTTGCTCTGTAGTGGGCAGGAAGCGCAGCGCGAAACGGTTCTTGTGGCCGCTCAGCGTCGGATAGCACTGCTGGGCATCGGGCAGGCGGATGCGGATCAGTTCCGCATTCTCGGCAGTATCTTGGAAGAAACCATTGGTAGCGATCTCGTCGCTGAAGTTGCCGGATTCACGCCATAGCCGCAGCAATAGGGTAATGGCATTCATCAGCAGATTGATGTCGCTGAGCCAAAGTTGCATCTGCTGGTTGCGAACCATCGTCGGCGTACCCAACCAGTGGTGCAGTTGCGGTACATCGAAGGCGCACAGACCGCCGGGAATAGAGAAGCGCTGACGGATTGAGCCGAGCAGTCTATCCTCTTTCAGCCGAGCGCCGGGGCGTGAGGCACTGAGCAGGTTGCGAGAGAGCTGGGTGCTCTCCTGCTGCATCTGTTTGATCTGTTCCAGATCGACATCCGGCAGACTGGCCCAGTGGCTCAGACGCTGGCCGAGACGCTCCAGATCCTTGATGAGATCGGCTCGCAGGTCTCCGCGCTCCAGCAATTCTTGCAGATCGAACAGCCCCTTGAAGAAGGCGATGTGTGCCCAGGACTGGTCACTGTCCAGATTGTCGCGGATCTGGGAAAAGAGAGACTCCAGACGAAGATAGGTCCGGCTTTTTTCATTGAGGGGAAAATCGTAAATCATGCCTAATCCTGGCCAGCCATAAACCGGCCTAGTGTACTCACACTTGACTGGCTTGTTGAGAGGCAAATGCCATATATGTCTCGTGCAGCGCTAAAATCCGGCGCTTTATGGTCTCGGCTGCGTCATTTTGGTTGTCCAGCACGTCATCGGCTGCCGCGAGCCGCTCGGCACGGCTTGCCTGTGCAGCGAGAATGGCCTCTGCTTGCGCTCGGCTAACGCCATCCCGGCGACAGGTCCGCTCAACCTGGGTTGCCTCATCCACATCGATCACCAGCACCCGGTTGGCCAGCTGGGTAAGTCTGTTCTCGATCAGCAGCGGCACCACCAGCAGGCAATAGGGCGAGCGTGCGTTGGCGCACTGGCGCAGCATCTCCTGGCGGATCAGCGGATGGAGCAGGCCGTTGAGCCATGCCTTGGCGTCAGGATCGCTGAATACCCGCTCCCGCAGGCGGCGCCGATCGAGCTGCCCCTGCGGATCCAGCATCTCGGGGCCAAACTGGGCGGCGATGGCGGCCAGGGCCGGTGTGCCGGGCTCCACGACTTCGCGAGCGATGACGTCCGCATCCACTATGTCTATGCCAAGCTCGGCAAACTGATTGGCAATGGTGGTTTTGCCGCTGCCAATACCGCCTGTGATTGCAACGATATACATGAGTCAGTGCACCCTTTTTTCAGAGGATAGTGGAGAGATACCAGCGGGTGATGCTATCGCCCCAGAGCAGTGCGATCCAGCCTGCGATGGCGAGATAGGGGCCAAAGGGGATGGGTTTGCTCTGGTGATGGTTGCGCAGCAAAATGAGGCCAATGCCGAAGATGGCGCCGACCAGAGAAGAGAGCAGCAGTACTATGGGCAGCGCCTGCCAGCCAAGCCAGGCTCCCAGCGCTGCCAGCAGTTTGAAGTCCCCATAGCCCATGCCCTCCTTGCCGGTAAGCAGCTTGAAGGCCCAGTAGAGGCTCCACAGCACCAGATAGCCTGCCATGGCGCCGATGACAGCATCGCCGAGAGGCACGTATCCGCCAAGCAGGTTGAACAGCAGCCCGCCCCACAGTAGCGGCAAGGTGAGCTGGTCCGGCAGCAGCATCTTGTCCAGATCGATAAAGGTGAGCGCCACCAGCACCCAGGTCAGCAGGAGGGCAGCCAGCGTGCCCCAGCCAGGGGTGAGCGTCATGGCAACCACCACAGAGAGCAGAGCGGTCAGCAGCTCCACCAGCGGATAGCGAGCCGAAATGGCGGCCTGGCAGCCCCGGCAGCGACCTTTGAGCCAGAGCCAGCTCAGCAGGGGAATGTTTTCCAGGGCCGTTATGGGGTGATTACAGTGAGGGCAGCAGGAGCGCGGCACCATCAGATTGTAGCGCTCGTCAGCTTCTGGCTGCGGCGTGTCTGAACTGAAATAGCTGCGATATTCGGCCTGCCACTCCCGTTCCAGCATGATGGGCAGGCGGTGGATCACCACGTTGAGAAAGCTGCCGATCATCAGGGAGAAGAGAAATACCAGCGAGAAGTAGAGCCATGGCAAGCCGTGTGCCAGCTCGAGAAGAAGTGTCATAACCAACCGTCTGTCATGAAATTGGGAAAAGGGCATGCCGTTGTGAGTGCACACCCTCGCGGATCAGCCTACCACGTCACCCAGCTTGAAGATGGGCAGGTACATGGCAACGACCATACCGCCGACCAGTACCCCCAGCACCACCATGATGAGAGGCTCCAGCAGGCTGGTGAGGCCGTCGACCAAGTCATCGACCTCTTGCTCGAAGATGGTCGCGACCTTGGAGAGCATATCATCGATGGCGCCTGACTCCTCACCGATCATCACCATCTGGATCACCATATCGGGGAAGAGATCCACGGTGCGCATGGCCACGTTGATCTGCATGCCGGCTACCACCTCGTTGCGAATGGCCATGACGGCGGTGCGATAGACATAGTTGCCTGAGGCGCCGGCGGCCGAGATCAGTGCATCCACCAGGGGTATGCCCGCCGAGAAGGTGGTGGAGAGGGTGCGGGCGAAGCGGGCCATGGCCGCCTTGTGCAGTATCATGCCCACCACGGGAATGGTGAGGATGAACTTGTCTGTGTTGTCTTTGACTTTCTGGGATGCGCGCCATGCACGTACATAAAGGAAAATGCCAAGCCCTATCCCGCCAAAAATCACATACCACCAATTCTGCATGAAGCGGGAGATGCCGATGACAAACTGGGTGAAGATGGGCAGCTCGGCACCAAAGCTCTTGAAGATGTCCTCGAACTGCGGGATGACGAACAGCAGCAGTATGGAGGTGACGACGATGGCGACCAGGATGACCATGGCGGGATAGAACATCGCCTTCTTGATCTTGGACTTGAGCGCTTCCGATTTTTCTCTATAGGTGGCGATGCGATCGTAGATGGTTTCCAGGGCGCCGGATTGCTCGCCCGCTTCCACCAGATCGCAATAGAGCGCATCAAAGTGGCGAGGGTGGCGGCGCAGGGCATCTGACATCGGGGTGCCTGTCTCCACATCGGCAGCGATCTGGCCCATCAGCTCGCGCATCGCGGCTTTTTCATGGCTGCGTGCTATGATCTGCAGGCTCTGCACCAGAGGTACCCCGGCGGAGAGCATTGTGGTGATCTGACGGGAAACGATGGCGATATCCATCGGTTTGATCCTGGCGCCACCCTTGGAAAAAAGCCCCTGGCTCTTTTTGCTCACTCTGGTGACATTGACCCCCTGCTTGCGCAGTTCGGCCTTGACCGTATTGATGCTGTCGGCCTGCAGCTCGCCGGATACCTTCTGACCTTTGCGATTTACCCCGCTCCAGCGGAAGGCAAAGACTTTCTTGGGGGCATTCTGTTTTTGCGTTAGCGTTGCCATCACTGCATCCTGCAATTGGGCGCTGGCATCCGAGCCACTCTCTTGTTGCCTGGATGCCCTAGCCTGATGGGAATCGTCAAGGACGCCGGTTCGGCATCACCTGGATCAGTCAGTCTGATTGGAAATGGTCTGTCAGTTGGTGGTCACTCGGTTGATCTCTGCCAGGCTGGTCACTCCCAGGCGGGCCTTCTCCAGGCCCGAGACACGCAGGGTTCGCATTCCCTCTTTTTGAGCAATCGCTGCAATTTGCAGGGAGTTGGCCCCTTGCATGATCAATTTTGCAATGTTTTCAGACATTAGCATGATTTCGTAGATACCGACCCGACCCTTGTAGCCCCCCGAGCACTCTTTGCAGCCTACCGGTTTGAACAGGCGCAAGCCGGCGGCCAACTGCTGCTGGGTGAAGCCCAGCTCCAGCAATTCAGCCTCGGGCACCACTTCCGGCGCTTTGCAGTGATCGCAGAGCTTGCGAGCGAGGCGCTGGGCCATGATGAGGGTTACTGAAGAGGCGATATTGAAGGCCGGGACCCCCATGTTCATCATCCGGGTCAGGGTTTCGGCAGCCGAGTTTGTGTGCAGGGTGGAGAGCACCAGGTGGCCGGTCTGGGCGGCTTTGATGGCAATCTCGGCGGTTTCCAGATCCCGGATTTCCCCCACCATCACAACGTCGGGGTCTTGGCGAAGAAAAGAGCGCAGGGCGCTGGCGAAGGTCAGCCCCGCCTTGGGATTGACTTGTACCTGGTTGACACCGGGCAGGTTGATCTCCACTGGATCTTCTGCAGTGGAGATGTTCACCTCTGTGGTGTTGAGAATATTGAGACCGGTATAGAGAGATACAGTCTTGCCAGAGCCGGTCGGGCCTGTCACCAGTATCATGCCCTGTGGCTTGGAGAGGGCACGCAGATACTGTGCCTTCTGCCGGTCGTCGAAGCCGAGCTGTTCGATATTGAGCCGCGCCGCTGAGGAGTCGAGCAGACGGATAACGATCTTCTCGCCCCACATGGTGGGCAGTGTGTTGACCCGCATATCCATGGATTTGTTGCGCGACAGCTTGAGCTTGATGCGACCATCCTGAGGCAGCCGTCGCTCTGCGATATCGAGTCGCGCCATCACCTTGAGGCGGGCCGAAAAGCGGTTGGCCAGATTGACCGGCGGCGTCGCTATCTCGTGCAGTATGCCATCGATCCGAAAGCGGATACGGTACTTGGTCTCATAGGGTTCGAAGTGCAGATCCGAGGCGCCGCGCTTGATGGCATCCATCATGATTTTATTGATGTATTTGACGATGGGGGCATCGTCGTCGGCGGTATTGACGCTCTCATCGAGGCGGGAGTTTTCGTCCGAGACTTCCAGCTCGGAGATCTCCGACTCGTCGATCTCCTCCATGCCGAGGGCATCCTGCTCGCTTTCCAGCAGCTTGCCGATGGCGGCGGTGAGCTTGTTCTCTTCCACTAGCAGGGCTTCTGTATGGAGCCCGAAGCTGAAGCCAAAATCCTCCAGTGCCGACACGTTGGTCGGATCCGACATGGCGATATAGAGGGTGTGGCCCTGGGTGTAGATGGGCAGCACATGGTGTTTTTCAATCAGCTTCTGATTGAGGTACTTCTGCGGGATCTCGGCCAGGTCGAAAGCGGCAAGATCCAGCAGAGGCACCCCATATTCCAGCTCGCAAAAATCCGCCAGCGCCTTGCTGTCGAGGATCTCGTTTTCAATCAGAAATGTCACGAATGGTTTGCGCTGGGCCTTGGCTTGGCTCAGGTAACGCTGTGAGTCGGACTCACTGAGCAGAGATGAGGCGGCCAGGCTTAACGCCAGGCCGCTATTGGGGCTAGAGGTCATGCGTTAGCAGAGGCCACTGGTAGTACAAGTACCAGATTTAGTCCATATGACTGAACCATTATCAGCTTCACCGGTTAGGATATATGTGTCGCCATCTACTTCGTCCTCTCCAGTAGCTGTGATCATGGCTGCACTCGCATTAGATGGGGCTGCAGCAAGAGTGAGGCTTGCCACTAAGCCTTTTGGATAACCAGAGATTGTAGGAATTCCGTTCGTTCCATCATCTTGGCAAGTTGTCATGTCACTTGTAGAGCTGAAGCATACCTCTACGGCTGTTTTTAGCGCCCCTGTTGCAGCTACAACTTCTGTAAACTTGGCCTTTTTGGTGTAAGTCTGATACGCAGGCAGCGCGATGGCGGCCAGGATGGCGACGATCGCGACCACGATCATCAGTTCGATAAGGGTAAAGCCTGATTGCTTCTTCATGTCAAATATCCTTTTGTCCTTGGTTCCTGAGACGTGCTGGTGGAAAACTATCCACACGTCAGTATCTTATCCGAGCTGTTCGACTTGGCAACAGAGCGCATCGCCTTTGTTAACTAGTTTCCTGTCATTTGCGAGGAACTTGATATAAATCATGGATGAAGAGCCTCTACTGGCTCTTTTTTACTGGCGGGATGGGGTCCATCATCACACTCCTTTGCTGAGGGATCCTGCATAAAGAAAAGGCGCCCGTGGCGCCTTTTGCAAGTCCTTCATCTTCTTATATGTCAGCCGAGCCATGATGAGATCGCGAGTCTTTCTCAGTTGGCTTTATCCAGCTAAATAAAGCGCATGGAGAGATCCAGTGCCCGCACATGCTTGGTCAGTGCCCCTACCGAGATAAAGTCGACGCCGGTGGCGGCATATTCTGCCAGCGTGTCCAGCGTCACATTGCCGGAGACCTCCAGCTTGGCACGGCCCTGATTGAGGGTCACGGCTTCGCGCATCATGGGCACATCGAAGTTGTCCAGCATCACTATATCGGCGTTGGCGGCCAGTGCCTGTGCCAGCTCGGCCAGGGATTCGACCTCCACCTCCACCGGTTTGCCCGGATTGAGGCGGCGGGCTTCGGTGATGGCTTCGCTTATGCCGCCGCAGGCAAGTATATGGTTCTCTTTGATGAGATAGGCATCATAGAGACCGATTCTGTGGTTCTTGCCACCGCCACAAGTGACTGCGTATTTCTGGGCGGTGCGCAGGCCAGGCAGGGTCTTGCGGGTATCGAGCAGACGACAGCGGGTGCCCGCTAGTTCGGCCACATAGCGGGCGGTGAGGGTGGCAACACCCGAGAGGGTCTGCACGAAGTTCAGTGCGTTGCGCTCGCCGGTCAGCAAAACGCGGGCCGGGCCGTGCAGGCGAAACAGCTCCTGATTAGGGGAGAGCGGTTCGCCATCTTGCACCAGCCACTCCACCTTTACCTCGCCGCCGAGCTGGGCGAACACTTCATCCACCCAGGGTTGGCCACAGAAGACGCCCGCCTCCCGGGTAATGACCCGGGCGCTGGCAATGCGATCCGCCGGGATCAGCTGGGCCGTGATATCGGCGCTGGCATCCGGTTGATCGAGCGTGGTGAGGGCCTGACCTAGGTCTTCGAGTAGCGCGGCGCGCACGGCGCGGCTGATATCCTGTTGAAACATGCCTTTATTCCTGCAAGGGTCTGAGAAGCAACTGCCTGTCTTTTTGGCGCAATTCCAGCCGGCCGAGGGCATTCATGCCCACCAGGATCTCGTCCCCGCCGGCCGCTGGATTGATAAAGATGGGCAAATCGTACAAGGTCAGCGGACCCATCGCCAGGGTTTCGATCTGACTGGTCTGAACCTGGATGGTGCCGGCTGCCGTGTTGACACGGCTATGGCCGCTGGGGGTCAGCCCGATGCGCTCGGCCACATGCAGCGGCACTGTGACCCGGGTTGCGCCCGTGTCCAGCAGCAGTTGCACCGGTTGGCCGTTGATGGCACCCTCCAGACGATAATGGCCGCTGGCATCGGCTTTGAGCCGCAGCTCGCCGCTGGCGGTCACGGTCGGTTGTGAGCTGTGGTGGAAATAGAGGGTCAGCAGCCCCATCAGAGAGAGCCAGGCCAGCAACCAGAAGCGGCGTGCCATAGGGTGCATATCCTTTCCTGTGTTGGGCAACAGAGGGCTCAGCCTATCACAGTTGCCTGACTGGATTCAGGCGATTGCGGCGACCGTGAGAGGCAGATCATCTTGCTGTCCAGTCGCCCCTTGTCAAGTGCGCCATTCCATTGCAGAACGAGTAGATGATGACCCAGCCTAAAGCAGTTTTTTCCATTGATTCAGACGGTTGGTGTGAGCAGGCGCGCAAGGTGCCGTCACCGCACCACAACGAGCGAGCCAGTGTGGACGATGTCTCCCTGCTGGTGGTACACGGCATCAGCCTGCCGCCAGGGGAGTTCGGCGGTCCCTGGATTGACGATCTCTTTCTGGGCCGGCTTGATCCGACCGCGCATCCCTATTTCGCCAGCATTCATCAGTTGCGGGTCTCGGCCCACTGCCTGATCCGGCGGGACGGTGAGCTGGTGCAATACGTGCCGTTTGGCGCCCGCGCCTGGCATGCCGGTGTATCGAGCTGGGAGGGGAGAGAGGCCTGCAACGATTTTTCCATCGGCATCGAGCTGGAGGGGACCGACGAGCAGCCCTACAGCGATGCGCAATATGAGGTGCTATCAGGGCTCAGTCGAACCATATCTCGCCATTATCCAGCCATTACTGCGCAACGAATTGTCGGCCATTGTGATATCGCCCCCGGTCGCAAGACGGATCCGGGTGACAGTTTCGAATGGCAGCGATATCGGCAAATGCTCAACTTTAAGTAAATATTCTAAAGATAAGTTAGTGTTTTTAAAATCAATGGCTTGCCTTTGTGGCAGGCCATTTTTTCCTGCTGTTGATCAATTGTTGCCTGTGAGCCAGCTCAAAAATATTGGTCAGACCAATTTCTATGAGCTAAATCATAAATCCCTCTTTTTACCCCTTAAGTGGCAAGGCTGAACCTTGATTCAGATCATCTTTTGGGTGGACTTTTTCCAAGCCCTCTGCTAATTTTCGCCCCATTCATGAAATTGGTAATACCAATTTAACAAAGTAGCCTCATGCCCTATCTCAAGATTACTCAACCCAAGCTGGCCGACGCCATTGTCGCCGAGTTGGAACAGATGATTCTGGAAGGCAGTTTGCAACCGGGCCAGAAGTTGCCGCCCGAACGTGAACTCGCCATCCAGTTTCAGGTATCGCGCCCCTCCCTGCGCGAAGCCATCCAGCGCCTGGAAGCCAGAGGACTCTTGTATCGCCGTCAGGGCGGTGGCACTTACGTACAAAATGCCTTGAGCAAGGGGATCGCCGATCCCCTGTTCGAGCTGCTCAGCACCCACCCGGAAGCCCAGTATGACCTGCTGGAGTTTCGTCACGCGCTGGAAGGCATCTGTGCCTACTATGCTGCGTTGCGGGGAACCGATGCCGACTTCGAGCGGATACGCAATGCGCAGTCCGCCATCGAGGAAGCCGGTCAGCAAGGTTCGCTGGTCACCGAATCCGCCGCTGTTACCCAGTTTTATCTGGCGGTGGCCGAGGCGTCCCACAACGTGGTGCTGCTGCACCTGTTGCGGGCCATGGGCCCCATGCTTGAGCAGAACATTTTACGCAATAACGAAATTTTGAATCGCCGTCCGGGAGTGGTAGCCAAGATACGTCGCCATCGTGCGCATCTGATCGAGGCTATCCTGTCGGGGGCTCCGGAGCGGGCCAGGGCTGCTTGTCATGAGCACCTGGCCTTTATCGAGGACACCTTGTTGGATATGCAGAGGGAAGACAGCCGGATCCAGCGATCCATGCGTCGGATCCGTCAGCAGGAAAACTAATCCCACAAGGCTTTATTGTCGAATGCTTGCGCCCTTCGCCGTGCAATGCCGTGCAATCACAACAAAATAGGAACCAGCCATGTCTGATATCCTGAAGAACGATGTGGACCCGATAGAAACGCTGGAGTGGCTTGCCTCTCTGGAATCCCTGCTGCGTGAAGAGGGTCCGCAACGCGCTCAGTTCATTCTTGAACAACTGGCCGAGAAAGCCCGCGTGAGCGGTGTGGACGTGGCTGCCAAGGCGAATCGCGACTACATCAACACCATCCCGTCCAGTGACGAACCGGCTTACCCGGGCGATCTGGAGATGGAACGTCGCATCCGCGCCATCATCCGCTGGAACGCCATGATGATAGTGCTGCGCGCCTCCAAGAAAGACCTGGACCTCGGTGGTCACATGTCTTCCTTCGCTTCCTCTGCGACCATCTACGAAGTTTGCTACAACCACTTCTTCCGCGCTCGCAGCGAGAAGGACGGTGGTGATCTGGTTTACTTCCAGGGTCACATCTCCCCGGGCATCTACGCCCGTGCGTTCGCTGAAGGTCGTCTGACCGAAGATCAGCTGGACAACTTCCGTCAGGAAGTGGACGGCAAGGGTATCCCTTCCTATCCGCACCCGAAACTGATGCCGGACTTCTGGCAGTTCCCGACCGTTTCCATGGGTCTGGGCCCCATCGCCGCCATCTATCAGGCTCGCTTCCTGAAGTACCTGACCGACCGTGGTATCAAGGATTGCTCCGAGCAGACCGTTTACGCCTTCCTGGGTGACGGCGAGATGGACGAGCCGGAAGCCAAGGGCGCCCTGACCGTTGCCGTGCGTGAAAAGCTCGACAACCTGGTCTTCGTGGTCAACTGCAACCTGCAGCGTCTGGATGGTCCGGTCGTAGGTAACGGCAAGGTCATCAACGAGCTGGAAGGCCTGTTCGCAGGTGCCGGCTGGGATGTCACCAAGGTTATCTGGGGTCGCAAGTGGGATGAGCTGCTGAAGAAAGACACTTCCGGCAAGCTGATCCAGCTGATGAACGAAACCGTGGACGGCGACTATCAGACCATGAAGTCCCGCGATGGCGGCTACGTGCGTGAGCACTTCTTCAACCGTTACCCGGAAACCGCCGCGCTGGTCAAAGACATGACCGACGAGGAGATCTTTGCCCTGAACCGCGGTGGTCACGATCCCCGTAAACTGTTTGCCGCTTTCTCCAAAGCCGCAGCGACCAAGGGCAAGCCGACTGTCATCCTGGCCAAGACCATCAAGGGTTACGGCATGGGCGAAGCGGCCGAAGGCAAGAACATTGCCCACCAGGTCAAGAAGATGGATCTGGGCTCTGTGCGTCACTTGCGCGATCGTTTCAGCCTGCCGGTCACCGACGAGCAGCTGGAAAACCTGCCGTACCTGAAGATCGAAGAGGGTACCGAAGAGCACAAATACCTGCACGCCCGCCGTGCCGCGCTCAAAGGCTATGTACCGACCCGTCTGCGTGAGACCACCACCAAGCTGGACATCCCGGCGCTGGAGACCTTTGGTCCCCTGCTGGGCGAGCAGGCTCGCGAGATCTCCACCACAATGGCGTTCGTGCGTTCCCTGAATGTGCTGCTGAAAGACAAGTCCATCGGCAAGCGCATAGTCCCTATCTTGGCTGACGAAGCCCGTACCTTTGGTATGGAAGGTCTGTTCCGCCAGATCGGCATCTACAGCCCGCACGGTCAGCAGTACACCCCGCAAGACCGTGACATCGTCTCCTACTACAAGGAAGACAAGCAGGGTCAGGTTCTGCAAGACGGTATCAACGAGCTGGGCGCAATGTCCTCCTGGCTGGCTGCTGCGACCTCTTACAGCACCAACGATTGCCCGATGATCCCGTTCTACATCTACTACTCCATGTTTGGCTTCCAGCGCGTCGGCGACATGGCGTGGGCAGCCGGTGACCAGCAAGCCCGTGGCTTCCTGCTGGGCGCGACCTCGGGTCGTACCACCCTTAACGGTGAAGGTCTGCAGCACGAAGATGGTCACAGCCATATCCTGGCGAACACCATCCCGAACTGCATCTCCTATGACCCGTCCTACGCCTATGAAGTAGCGGTTATCGTTCAGGACGGCCTACGTCGCATGTACGGTGAGAAGCCGGAGAACGTCTTCTACTACATCACTACCCTGAACGAAAACTATGCCATGCCGGCCATGCCGGAAGGTGCAGAAGAGGGTATTCGCAAGGGTATCTACAAGCTGGAAACCGTTGCCGGCACCAAGGGCAAGGTACAGCTGCTGGGTTGTGGTTCCATCCTGGGTCATGTGCGCACCGCCGCCCAGATCCTGGCGAGCGAATACGGCGTGGGTTCCGACGTGTTCAGCGTCACCTCCTTCAACGAACTGGCCCGTGACGGTCAGGACGTGGATCGCTGGAACATGCTGCACCCGACCGCCGAGGCTCGCGTGCCTTACATCGCCACCGTACTGGGCTCCGACGCCACCATAGCCGCGACCGACTACATGAAGTCCTTCGCCGATCAGGTGCGTGCCTTCGTACCGACCGAGAACTACCGTGTGTTGGGTACCGACGGTTACGGCCGTTCCGACAGCCGTGCCAACCTGCGTCGTCACTTCGAAGTGAACGAATTCTACGTGGTGGTTGCTGCCCTGACCGAACTGGCCAAGCGCGGCGAGATCGACAAGCAGGTTGTGGCCGATGCCATCACCAAGTACGGCATCGATGCCGACAAGGTCAACCCGCTGTACGCGTAAGAGGATCGAGTGCAGTGCCGGGACACATTGCCCGGCACTGCCTTGCAAAGGTTAACGCGACAGACGCGTAAGAGGATAAAGCACTATGTCCAAACAGATTATGGTTCCGGATATCGGCGCCGATGAAGTTGAAGTCACCGAGATCATGGTGGCCGTGGGTGACAAGGTCGAACTCGACCAGTCCCTGATTGCCGTGGAAGGTGACAAAGCCTCCATGGAAGTACCGGCTCCGGCTGCCGGTATCGTCAAAGAGATCCTGATCAAGGTGGGTGACAAGGTTGCCACCGGTTCCCAGATCATGATCTTCGAAGCGGAAGGCGCTGCTGCGCCGGCGCCTGCCCAGGCTGCCGCCCCGGTTGCTGCTGCCGCTCCCGCCGCCCCTGTTGCCGCCGCGCGCAAAGATGTGCACGTACCGGACATAGGTGACGACGAAGTGGACGTGACCGAAATCATGGTTGCCGTGGGCGACATGGTTGAAGCCGACCAGTCCATCATTGCCGTGGAAGGTGACAAGGCCTCCATGGAAGTGCCGGCACCGTTTGCGGGTCGCGTGGTCGAGATCAAGGTTGCCGCTGGCGCCAAGGTGTCTACCGGTTCTCTGGTGATGGTATTTGAAGTGGCGGGCGCTGCTCCTGCCGCCGTTGCTGCGCCGGTTGAGACTGCTGCTCCCGTGGCTGCTGCCCCTGTGGCCGCTGCTGCCAAAGAGGTCAATGTACCTGACATCGGCGGTGACGAAGTCGAAGTGACCGAGATCATGGTCGCCGTGGGTGACAAGGTCGAAGCCGACCAGTCCCTGATCGCCGTGGAAGGTGACAAGGCCTCCATGGAAGTGCCTGCACCGTTCGCCGGCATCGTCAAAGAAATCAAGGTGAAGGCGGGTGACAAGGTCTCCACCGGTTCCCTGATCATGGTATTCGAAGTGGCTGGTGCTGCTCCGGCCGCTGCCGCTCCGGTTGCTCAGGCCGCCGCCCCGGTCGCTGCTGCCGCTGCTCCGGCACCGGTTGCCCAGGCTGCTGCTTCTTCCGACTTCGTTGCCAATGACGCTTACGTACACGCCGCACCGGCCGTACGTCGTCTGGCCCGTGAGTTCGGTATCAACCTGGCCAAGGTGAAGGCCTCCGGTCGCAAGGGTCGCATCGTCAAAGAAGACGTGCAGGCCTATGTGAAGGATGCGGTCAAGCGTGCCGAGTCTGCCCCTGCAGCCGGTACCGGTACTGGCAACGGCATGAGTGTCCTGCCATGGCCCAAGGTTGACTTCAGCAAGTTCGGCCCGGTCGAAGAGCTGGAACTGACCCGGATCCAGAAGATCTCCGGTCCTGCCCTGCATCGCAACTGGGCCATGATCCCGCACGTCACCCAGTTCGACGAAGCCGATACCACGGATCTGGAAGCGTTCCGCAAAGAGCAGAACCTGCTGGCCGAGAAGCAGAAGCTGGACGTGAAGATCACCCCGCTGGTGTTCATCCTGAAAGCCGCCGCCAAGGCCCTGGAAGCACACCCGCGCTTCTGCAGCGCCCTGTCCGAAGACGGCAGCAAGCTGATCATGAAGAAGTACATCCACATCGGTGTGGCAGTAGACACTCCGGGGGGCCTGGTGGTTCCTGTGGTGCGTGACGTCAACAAGAAGGGCATCTACGAGCTGTCTCGCGATCTGGCCGAGATCTCCAAGAAGGCACGTGCCGGCAAGCTGACCGCTGCCGACATGCAGGGCGGTTGCTTCACCATCTCCAGCCTGGGTGGCATCGGCGGTACCAGCTTTACCCCGATCGTCAACGCGCCGGAAGTGGCCATCCTCGGTGTTTCCAAGTCCGAGATGAAGCCGAAGTGGAATGGCAAGGAGTTCGTGCCTCGCCTGATGCTGCCGCTGGCCCTGAGCTATGACCACAGAGTCATAGACGGTGCTGACGGAGCCCGCTTCGTCACCACCTTGAGTGGTGTGTTGTCCGACATTCGTCGATTGGTCCTGTAAGTGAGAGGGCGGGCCCAGAGCCTGCCCTTTTTACTTCTCATTTCATTAACAGGATTGTAAACTTGCCCCGTTTTTTCACGGTTGCAGCCGCCTTGTTTGGCATTGTGTTGGCATAAGACTGCGCCGTCCGGGGATATATAAGAACGACAAAGAGGTCATGATGAGTAAAGAAATCAAAACTCAGGTCGTAGTACTGGGTGCTGGCCCTGCCGGTTATTCCGCTGCTTTCCGTGCCGCCGATCTGGGTCTGGATACCATTATCGTCGAGCGTTACTCCACCCTGGGTGGCGTCTGCCTGAACGTGGGTTGTATCCCGTCCAAGGCACTGCTGCACGTCGCCAAAGTCATTGAAGAAGCCAAGGCGCTGTCCGAACACGGCATCATCTTCGGTGCCCCGCAGACCGACATCGACAAGGTTCGCCTGTGGAAAGAGAAGGTCATCAACCAGCTGACCGGCGGTCTGGCTGGCATGGCCAAGATGCGTAAAGTTCAGGTGGTCAACGGTTTCGGCAAGTTTACCGGCCCGAACACCCTCGAAGTAGACGGTGCTGACGGCAAGACGACAGTGACCTTCGACAACGCCATCATAGCGGCCGGCTCCCGTCCGGTGAAACTGCCCTTCATCCCCCATGATGACCCGCGCGTATGGGATTCAACCGATGCGCTGGAACTGACTTCCGTACCAGGCAAGCTGCTGGTGATCGGTGGTGGCATCATAGGTCTGGAGATGGGTACCGTTTACTCTTCCCTGGGTTCCGAGATCGACGTGGTGGAATTTGCCGACCAGCTGGTACCGGCTGCCGACAAAGACATCGTCAAGATCTACACCAAGCGCGTTGCCAAGAAATTCAACATCATGCTGGAGACCAAGGTCACCGCAGTTGAAGCCCGTGCAGACGGCCTGTACGTCTCCTACGAAGGCAAGCACGCCCCGGCCGAGCCGGTTCGCTACGATAACGTGCTGGTTGCCGTAGGTCGTGTGCCGAACGGCAAGCTGATGGATGCCGAGAAGGCCGGCGTTGCCGTGACCGAGCGCGGTTTCATCGAGGTGGACAAGCAGCTGCGTACCAACGTGCCTCACATCCACGCCATCGGTGACATCGTCGGTCAGCCTATGCTGGCTCACAAGGGTGTTCACGAAGGCCACGTTGCGGCCGAAGTGATCGCCGGCAAGAAGCACTACTTCGACCCGAAAGTGATCCCGTCCATCGCCTATACCGAGCCGGAGATGGCCTGGGTTGGCCTGACCGAGAAGGAAGCCAAGCAACAGGGGCTGAACTTCGAAGTCGCCACCTTCCCGTGGGCTGCGTCCGGCCGTGCCATCGCGTCCGACTGCTCCGACGGCATGACCAAGCTGATCTTCGACAAGGAGAGCGGCCGCGTCATCGGTGGTGCCATCGTGGGTACCAACGGTGGTGAACTGCTGGGTGAAATCGGTCTGGCCATCGAAATGGGTGCTGACGCCGAAGACATCGCCCTGACCATCCACGCTCACCCGACTCTGCACGAGTCAGTGGGTCTGGCTGCAGAAGTGTTCGAAGGTTCCATCACCGACCTGCCGAACGCCAAGGCCAAAAAGAAGAAGTAATTTTCTTCTCGCAGCCAACATGAAAAAAGCCGCTCTCAGGAGCGGCTTTTTTGTTTTTGATGAATAAAGAGATTTGTTCGGGGCCGATTGCTATGCTGAGGGCTGTTACTTCACGCGATGGATCCTGCGATGCAAACACCGGCCACTCCTGACAACGAACGCCTGCGCCTCGATGCGCTGCGCCGTATGGCCATTCTGGATACCTCTGCCGAAGAAAGATTCGACCGGATCACCCGCATGGCCCGCAACATGTTCGATGTGCCCATCTCGCTGGTGTCGCTGGTGGATGAGGATCGGCAGTGGTTCAAATCCTGCTGTGGTTTGCCTGTGCCGGAGACGCCGCGGGACATCTCCTTCTGTGGTCATGCCATTCTCGGCGATGACCTCTTCGTGGTGGAGGATGCGACCCGGGATCTGCGCTTCGCCGACAATCCGCTGGTATCCGGGGATCCCCACATCCGTTTCTATGCGGGCAGCCCGTTGCAGATTGGGGAGGGGTACAAGTTGGGGACCCTGTGCATCATAGATCGCAAGCCGCGCCTGCTGGATGAGCGTCAGCGGGACTTGCTGACGGACCTGGCCGGCATGGTGGAGCGCGAACTGGCGGCGATCCAGCTGGCAACCATGGATGAGTTGACCGGCATCACCAACCGGCGCGGTTTCATGCTGCTGGCACACAAATGCCTGCAACTCGCCCATCGTCAGGGGAGAGCGGCGACCCTGCTGTTTCTCGACCTCAACCGGTTCAAGGAGATCAACGATCGGCTGGGGCACGACGTCGGTGACGATGCCCTGCGACAGATGGCGAGCCTCATGTGTGGCGTATTTCGTGATGCAGACATCTTTGCCCGGCTGGGCGGGGACGAGTTTGCGGTATTGCTGCCGGGTACTGGGCCGGCAGAGGTGCCACGGGTGTTGGCACGGCTCGATGAGGCCCTGGCCGGGTTCAATCGGGAGAGCGGCAAACCCTATCGGCTGAGCTGCTCGGTCGGGGTGGGGCACTATGATGCGCTCTCGCCACCGGCGCTGGACCTGCTGCTGCAACAGGCGGACAAGCAAATGTACGATTGTAAAAAAGGGCGCTAGCAGCGCCCTTTTTTGGCCTGACCTGGAGGGCAGAAGGTTCCATTGCCCCCATTGCTGCCATCACTGACCCGGATCCGGGTATCGTCCACGCTGACATCGGCCTCGTGCACTCGCACAGGCCCGCTGCTGCAGGCGCAGAGCAGACTCCCCAGCAACATAGTCACCACCAGCTTGCTCATGATACCTCCTGTTATTTCCCTGATTATGGGGCATTTCCAGGCAGGGGCGGAGGCGAGTTTGCGGGTGTGCGTCATGGCTTGCCGCTGATATGACGAGGAGCACCGCGGCGCTCCTCGTGTGAGGGGAAGAAGGGGTTACAGCCGGAAATTGCCCACCAGCTTGTCGAGCTCGCCGGAGAGTTGTTGCAGGCTGCGGCTGGCGTCGGTCAGCTGGTGGGCTATGTCGGCAGTTTCCATGGTGAGCTGGTTGATGTCCTCCACGTTGCGATTGAGCTCGCCGACCACGCTCGACTGCTCTTCGGTGGCGGTGGCGACCTGGATGTTCATGTCGTTGATCTGGGTGATGTAAGCGGTGATCTGACCGAGTGCACCATTGGCCTCGTCGGCCTGGGTCACTACCGCCAGGCTCTGGCTGCGGCCCTGAGTCATGGCGCTGACAGCACGGGCACTCTGATCCTGCAGCCGGTTGATCATGCCCTGAATTTCGGCGGTGGAGGCGGCAGAGCGGTTGGCGAGGTTGCGCACCTCGTCGGCCACCACGGCGAAGCCGCGGCCCTGTTCACCGGCGCGGGCTGCCTCGATGGCGGCGTTGAGGGCCAGCAGGTTGGTTTGCTCCGATATGCTGCGAATGGTCTCCAGGATGCTGCCGATGGAGTCGGTCTGCGTCGCCAGCGACTCTATCACGCCCGCCACCTGTGCAATCTCGTCGGAGAGACCGACTATGCCGTGGCGGGCCTGTGCCACCACGCCAGCGCCCGCTTCAGCCTGGTCGTTGGCCTGCCTGGCCACCTCGGCGGCTTGCGAGGCGTTGCCCGCTATCTCGCTCACGGTTGCCCCCATCTCGTGGATGGCGGTGGCCACCTGCACTGTTCGGTCACGCTGGGCGGTACAGTTTTGCTGGGTCAGCTGCGCCTTGCTGGCCACTTCGTCGGCGGTGGCGGCGAGCTGGTGGGAGTTTCTGGCGACCTGCTCGATGGCGCTGTGGATCTTGCTGACGAAGTGATTGAAGCTCTCAGTGATCTCCGCCAGCTCGTCGTTGCCAGTGAGCTTGGCGCGGGAGTCCAGCGCCAGATGCTCGGCGGCATAGCCGATGTACTGTTGCAGGAAGCCGACCCGACGCTTGAGGTTGATCAGGATGAGCACCGAGACCAGCAGCGAGATGAGGATGGCGCCGCTGATGATGGTGATCATCTGCATTCGTCCGCTGGCATAGCTCTGCTCACCGCGCTGATGGCGCTGCTGTGCCTGCTGGATCAGGCCGTCGAGCAGGGCGTTGGCATCCTTGCGCATGGTGCCATAGGTGACCGTATAGCGATCCCGATAGATGCCTCTTGCCGCCTCCATGTCCCCTTTTTCCAGCGCCTGCAGCATGGGGTTCAGCTCGTTGCTCTCCATTCCTTCAAACTGGCTCAGCAGTTTTTGCGCATCTGCTCTGGCCGCCGGATCCGTCTGGGCGGTTACCGCCTGCTGCATGGCCTGACGCATCTCGGGAATGTCCTCGTCACGGGCATCCTTGACCCGACTGAGTACGCCCCGTTCATCTTTGAGGGAGGTATCTTGCAGCAGCATCATGTCGATCCCCACCCGCATGCGGGGGATGCGTGATACAACTTCCGCCATGGCGCGCATGGGGGTGGCCGTGTTCTGGTAGAGCTCGGTGGATTGCTGCTGGATGGAGCCCATGCTTCGCAGGCTGGCGCCACCCACGAGCAAGAGGGCAAGACAGGGCACTGTGACAGCCAGGATCAGCTGCAATTTGAGCGTCAGTTTACCTTCTAGCAAGGGAGTGCTCCTTCATGGCTGGCCATGATGTGGTCGATGAGGGTTGTTGCCAGTATAGATATGAATTGGCCGCCTCCCGGGCAAAGGCACGGGGAATGGGCCGCAAGCCGCATAAAAAAGGAGCGCTATGGCGCTCCTTTTTAGGTGTGACTCCCGACGCCGCTTACAGGCGGAAGTTGCCGACCAGCTTGTCCAGCTCGCCCGAGAGTTGTTGCAGGCTGCGGCTCGACTCGGTCAGTTGGTGGGCTATGTCGGCCGTCTCCATGGTGAGCTGGTTGATGTCTTCCACGTTGCGATTGATCTCGCCCACCACGCTGGATTGCTCCTCGGTAGCGGTGGCGACCTGGATGTTCATGTCACTGATCTGGGTGATGTGGGCTGTGATATGGCCAAGGGCGGCATTGGCTTCATCAGCCTGAGCCACCACTTCCAGACTCTGGCTGCGACCCTGGGCCATGGCACTGACCGCGCGGGCGCTTTGCTCCTGCAGCCGGTTGATCATGCCCTGGATCTCGGCGGTGGAGGCGGCGGAGCGGCTCGCCAGATTGCGTACCTCGTCGGCTACCACGGCAAAGCCCCGGCCCTGTTCACCTGCCCGCGCCGCCTCGATGGCTGCGTTCAGTGCCAGCAGGTTGGTCTGCTCCGAGATGCTGCGGATGGTGTCGAGAATGCTGCCGATGGAGTCGGTCTGGTTGGCCAGGGATTCAATGACACCGGCGACCTGCTCAATCTCGCTGGAGAGGCCGACGATGCCGTGGCGGGCCTGGGCGACGACGACAGCCCCCGCATCCGCCTGCTCGTTGGCCTGTCTGGCGACGTCCGCCGCCAGGGAGGCGTTGCCGGCGATCTCGCCTACCGTCGCCCCCATCTCGTGAATGGCGGTCGCCACCTGGACGGTACGGTCGCGCTGGGCGGTACAGTTGTGCTGGGTCAGCTGTGCCTTGCTGGCCACCTCGTTGGCGGTAGCGGCCAGTTGGCGGGAGTTGCTGGCGACCTGCTCGATGGAGCCGTGGATCTTGGCGACGAAGTTGTTGAAGCCGGTGGCAACCTGGGTCAGCTCGTCGTGGCCTTCTACCTTGAGGCGCTGGGTGAGATCGCCATCGCCACTGCCCAGTTCACGGAACAGGCGGGCCAGCTCGTTGAGCGGGCGGCTGACGGAACCGGCCAGCAGCATGCCGAGCAAGCCCATGCCGGCGGCGATGGCCAGGCTCACCAGCACAATGTGCAGTCGTGCCTTGTCCAGCTCGGCATAGATCTCGGCTTCCGGCACCTGGGCCACCAGATACCAGTCGAGCATGGGGATGTAGCTGGTGGCCAGTATCACGGCCTGGCCATCGACCTCGGCCTGGGTGGCGGCGAACGCTTGTTTGGTCAGAAGGTTGGTTGTGGTGCCGCTGGCCAGTTGGGTCAGGTTGTCCCGATCGATGCGGGCGGCATCCGGGTGCAGCTTCACCTTGCCGCTGCCATCTGTCATGAACACGAAGCCGCTGTCACCGATCCGGAAGTTGGCGAGCATGCTGACCATGCTGTCGAGGGACTTGGCGAGCCCCGCCAGACCGCGGCCGTTGAGCTGCTGGAAGTTGACGAACAGCTTCACCTCGCCATTGGTCTCGCGAAAGATGCTGAGCATCAGGTCTTGCGGGCTCTTGGTATATCCGTAGAACCAGGCGTCCTGCTCCGGGGTCAGGTTGCGCAGGAAGCCATCCTGGTTGTAGTAGGCCGCACTCTGCCGATCGGCGAAGGAGGCGGTCACCAAATCATACTGGGCCGTCATGTCCTTGAGCTGATCGATGAGGATGGACTCCTGCTCCCTGGGCATGCCGCGGGCGACCCAGTCCAGCACGAAGCGGTCGTTGGCCAGCTGTCTGGCGGCATTGGCGACCGAAGTCAGATCTTTCTCGATCTCCTTGCTGATACGCTGGGTCAGGTTGGGCAGCTCCTGCTCGAACATGCGGGTTTCGATCAGTTGTTGCGCCGAGCGCTGGCTGAAGTAACCCACCAGCAGGCAGGAGAGCACCACGGCCAGGGTGACGGTGGCCAGAATTTTCTGTTTGAGTGTCAGGCGTGCAAGCATGGGAGTGACTCAGAAGTGTGGAGACGGGATTGAGCACATATTAACGGCAGTGTGGTGATGCCCTTGAGGGGCTGACCGGTTTTATTGATGGATTGCGTTTGCGCTCACAGGGGCGTGCTGGTGCAGCTCCGGTTTATCAGCGAACAGTGCCTCCATCGCAGCCCTATATTGCAGTCGTGGCTGTTGCGGTTAGCTTTTCGCACTTTATAGTAAGCGTCACTGCTTACTTGGCTCGCACTGGATTCAATGGAAAATCATATGCGCATCTTTCGTCGGGGATGGACCCACCTGTTTCTGATTTTGCTGGCAGGCTTGCCACTCATGGCGGCGGCCCAGCCCGAACGGCCCAGGATTGCCCTGGTGCTGAGTGGTGGCGGTGCCAAGGGGTCGGCTCATATCGGCATCCTCAAGGTGCTGGAGGAGAAGCGCATTCCGGTGGATATCATAGTGGGCACCAGCATGGGCTCCTACGTGGCGGGCATGTACGCCATGGGGCTCAGCGCAGAGGAGGTGGAGCGCACCACCCTGGCCATCGACTGGAACAAGGGATATCAGGACAAGGTCGGTCGGGACGAGCTATCCCTGCGCAAGAAGCAGCAGAGCGAGAAGTATCAGCTGCGCACCGATATCGGTGTCAACGGTGACGCTGTCCAGTTTCCGGATGGATTCTTCCAGGGCCAGTCCATGGCCAGCCTGCTGCGCCACGCCACGTCCAACCTGCCGGCCCAGAAGAGCTTCGACGACCTGCCCATCCCCTATCGCGCCGTGGCAACCGACATGGAGACTGTGACGCCCTTCGTACTGGAGGGGGGCAGCCTTGCCAAGGCGATGCAGGCATCCATGTCCATTCCCGGCGCCCTCAAGCCAGTGGAGTGGGAGGGACATATCCTGGCCGACGGCGGTACTGTCAACAACATGCCGGTGGACGTGGCCAAGGGGATGGGAGCAGACATTGTGATAGCCGTGGATATCGGTGCCAGGTTGCGCACCCGGGAATCCCTCAAGTCCGGCCTCGCCATGATAGATCAGCTCACCACCTACATGACCCAGGTCGGCACCGACAAGCAGAGGGCGCTGCTGGGGCCGCAAGATATTCTGCTGACCCCTGAATTTGGCAACATGGGCATCGCCGACTTTTCCCTGATGCCGGAGGGGATCAAGCAAGGGGAGGCGGTGGCCAACCGCGCTGCTACCCAGCTCGATGCGCTCTCCCTCTCGCCCAGGGAGTACGCCGTCTATCGCAACCAGAAGCTGAGCCGCCGTGCCGAGCGCAGCGGTCAGCCCGCCTACTACATCGACAAGGTGGAGATCCTCAACAAGTCACGCCTTTCCGACGAGACGGTGCGCGCCATGTTGAAGGTGAAACCCGACAAGATACAGACCAACGAAAGTCTGGAGGCGGGCATTCGCCGCCTCTACGCACTGGAGTCGTTTGACCGCATAACCTATGAGGTAGAAGAGCGCGACGGAGAGAACGTGCTGGTGGTGGATGCCAGCGAGAAAAACTGGGGACCGGGCTACCTCAACTTCCAGTTTGGCTTCTCCGACGACTTCGAGAGCAGCTCCAACTACAACGTCGGCATGTCCTACACACTCACCAACTTGAATGAATGGGGCGCCGAGTGGCTGACTGAGGCCTCCCTGGGCACCGCCAAGCACCTCAAGACCGACTTCTATTCGCCGCTGGAGCCTTCCCAGACATTCTACGGAGAGGCCAGCTTTGCGTATGACAAGACCCTGCGAAGCCTTTTCAACCCGGATCCGGAAGATCAGTCTTTTAACTATCTCGATACTGAGTACTCCTTCTTCAGTACAGATCTGGCTCTGGGCTGGAATCTGCAGCCCTGGAGTCGCCTCTCGCTGGGGGTGGACGGCAAGATGGGCAGTATCGATGTCAGGAACTTGAATGGGGTGAATTCGGATGCCATCTCCTGGGGGCCTTATGCCCGTTTCGAGCACGATACCCTCGACAGCCGCTACTTCCCCTATGAAGGGGTTTTCTGGGACATCAAGGGGGGCTATTCCCATGTCCGGCTGGATTATCACAATGATAATGAAGAAAACGAGCGAAATGAGGGGGTCAATTATCACCTCTCTATGATCAAGCCCTGGTCCTGGGACAGACACAGCCTGAACCTGATACTGGAAGGGGGTGGCTCCACCTCCCAGGAAGAGGTGCCACTGTTGGTGCAGGATCTGGGCGGGCTGTTCCGCCTGTCCGGCTTCCAGCACTACCAGCTCAGCGGTCGCTACAGTCTGTTTGGCGGGCTGCGTTACATCTATCGGGTGGTCGACAACGACTTTGGTGCGCTGCGGGCGCCGCTCTATCTTGGGGGCTCCCTCGAACAAGGAGGGGTGTGGGACAAGGGGGAAGACATCAGTATCGAGAGTTCCTTCACCGGAGGATCCGTCTACGTGGGGATAGAGAGCTTCCTCGGCCCCATCTTCCTCGGTTATGGCATAGCGGAGGGGGGCAACAACATGTTCTATCTGCAATTGGGCACCACATTCGAATAACGGCCAAATGATGCCTTTTTGTTAACTTATTTCTTGCCTGGCTTTTATGTGGCGACAAAATGTGAGCAAGTTTAATTGGTTAGCCTTGATTGTTGAATATCTGTACAGGGTTTGGATTTTAATTACTCGTTAAAACTTATATAGTGAGGGGCACCCTACGGGTGTCCCGCAAGGACGATCGCCGCGAGCTTGGGCGAACCCCAAAAAAAGACCAAAGAGGAATTAGTCGTGCTTGAAACATACCGTAAACACGTCGCAGAACGTGCCGCCGAGGGCGTGGTTGCCAAACCTCTGGATGCAGAGCAGGTCGCCGCCCTGGTTGAACTGATCAAGAACCCGCCCGCTGGCGAAGAAGACTTTCTGAAAGAGCTGTTATCCTCCCGAATTCCACCAGGTGTTGATGAAGCGGCTTATGTCAAAGCCGGTTTCCTCACCGCCATCGCCAAGGGCGAAGCCCACTCTCCCATCCTGACCGCCGCACAAGCCGTTGAGCTGCTGGGCACCATGCAGGGTGGTTACAACATTCAGCCGCTGATCGACCTGCTGGACCATGCCACCCTGGCCCCTCTTGCTGCCAAGGGCCTCTCCCACACCCTGCTGATGTTTGACTCCTTCCACGACGTGGAAGAGAAGGCCAAGGCGGGCAATGCTCACGCCAAGCAGGTGATGCAATCCTGGGCCGATGCCGAGTGGTTCCTCTCTCGTCCCGAGCTGGCCGAGAAGATCACTGTGACCGTGTTCAAGGTGACCGGTGAAACCAACACCGATGATTTGTCCCCTGCGCCGGACGCCTGGTCCCGTCCTGATATTCCGCTCCATGCCCTGGCCATGCTGAAAAATGCCCGCCCCGGCATCACTCCGGACAACGACGGCACCGTCGGCCCCATCAAGACCATAGATGCCCTGAAAGAGAAGGGCTTCCCGCTGGCGTATGTCGGCGACGTGGTCGGTACCGGCTCTTCCCGTAAATCTGCCACCAACTCTGTGCTCTGGTTCATGGGTGACGACATTCCGTTCGTGCCGAACAAGCGCGCCGGCGGTGTCTGCCTCGGCGGCAAGATTGCACCCATCTTCTTCAACACCATGGAAGATGCGGGCGCCCTGCCCATCGAAGTGGATGTCTCCAAGCTGGAGATGGGCGATGTCATCGACATCTACCCCTTTGGCGGCAAGATCTGCAAGCACGGCACCGATCAGGTGCTGGCCCAGTTTGAACTGAAAACCGACGTGCTGATCGACGAAGTGCGCGCCGGTGGCCGTATTCCGCTGATCATAGGTCGCGGCTTGACCGACAAGGCCCGCGAAGCCATGGGCCTGCCGTTCTCCACCGTATTCCGTCGTCCTGTGCCTGTGGCCGATACCGGCAAGGGTTACACCCTGGCCCAGAAGATGGTGGGCAAGGCGTGTGGTGTGCAGGGCATTCGCCCGGGCACCTACTGCGAGCCCAGGATGACCACGGTCGGCTCCCAGGACACCACGGGCCCCATGACCCGCGATGAGCTCAAGGATCTGGCCTGCCTCGGCTTCTCCGCCGATCTGACCATGCAGTCCTTCTGCCACACAGCTGCCTATCCCAAGCCCATCGACGTGCAGACTCACCACACTCTGCCGGACTTCATCATGAATCGCGGTGGTGTGAGCTTGCGTCCGGGTGATGGCGTCATCCACTCCTGGCTGAACCGCATGTTGCTGCCGGATACCGTAGGTACCGGTGGTGACTCCCACACCCGTTTCCCCATCGGTATCTCCTTCCCGGCGGGCTCCGGTCTGGTGGCCTTTGCCGCCGCGACCGGCGTGATGCCGCTGGACATGCCGGAATCCGTGCTGGTGCGTTTCAAGGGCGAGTTGCAACCGGGCATCACCTTGCGTGACCTGGTTCATGCCATCCCTTATGCCGCCATCCAGAAAGGGCTGCTGACTGTCGAGAAAGCGGGTAAGAAGAACATCTTCTCCGGCCGTATCCTCGAGATCGAAGGTTTGCCGACCCTGAAGGTGGAGCAGGCGTTCGAGCTGGCCGACGCCAGTGCCGAGCGTTCCGCGGCCGGTTGTACCATCAAGCTGGATCAGGCGCCGATCACCGAGTACCTCAAGTCCAACATCGTCATGCTGAAATGGATGTTGTCCGAAGGCTACGGCGACCCGCGCACCATCACCCGCCGTATCCGGGGGATGGAGGAGTGGCTGGCCAAGCCTGTCCTGCTGGAAGCGGACAAGGATGCCGAGTATGCCGAAATCATCGAGATCGATCTGGCCACCATCAAGGAGCCCATCCTGTGTGCGCCGAACGATCCGGACGATGCCCGTTTGCTGAGCGACGTGGCTGGCAGCAAGATCGATGAAGTCTTCATCGGTTCCTGCATGACCAACATCGGCCACTTCCGTGCCGCCGGTAAATTGCTCGAGAAGTATCAGGGCGAACTGCCGACCCGCATGTGGATTGCACCGCCCACCAAGATGGACAAGGATCAGCTGACCGAAGAGGGCTACTACGGCATTTTCGGTCGCGTCGGTGCTCGCATCGAGATCCCGGGTTGTTCCCTGTGCATGGGCAACCAGGCGCGCGTGGCGGAAGGGGCTTCTGTGGTCTCTACCTCCACCCGCAACTTCCCGAACCGTCTGGGCAAGGGTGCCAACGTCTACCTGGCCTCTGCCGAGCTGGCTGCCGTTGCCGCCATCCTTGGCAAGATCCCGACCGTTGCCGAGTATCTGCAGTACGCCAAGACCCTGGATGCCACTGCGGCCGATACCTATCGCTACCTCAACTTCAACGAGATCGCCTCCTATACCAAGAAGGCCGATGCGGTGATTCTGCAACAAGCGGTATAAGATTCCGGCATTCGCCGTCATCTGATGCAAAAGAGCCCCGGCAGTGCCGGGGCTCTTTTTATTGGGTAACAGGGCTGCATACGATGCATACAGACACAAATATTTATTCAGGATAAGTGGTTCGGATGGCAAGCTGAGGTAAGCTGCATCCCTCCTTTTGTCCTGCATTGTCAGAGAGAAGAGAGGGAGATCCCCGCGGCAGTCACTGCGGGAAAACAGGGGGAAAGCCCGGTCAGCGCAAACTGGTGGGGCTTGTCGTCATAACCACATTGCCGTTTGCCTGATGCTCACCTGATCCGGGCTGGCGGGCCGTTTCTTTGGATGAATCGGTTATGCATTTTTTTTATATCGATCTCTCCCGCCGCTGGCTTCGGCTCTGCTGCGCCCTCATGGTGTTCATCCTGCCGCTGCTGGTGGGAGGATGGGCAACGCACAAAAGCTATATGGAGGAGCTGGAGTCCGGTTCCGCGGCCGCCGCCCACAAGGCGATGACGCTCATGGAAAACATGCTGGATCACGCCGAGCGAGCCAATCGTCAGGTGCTGCCGCTGGTGGGCGCGCCTTGTGACGAGATCAATTTCCAGCTGCGTGAGCAGGTCGCACTGGTGCCTTTTGTTCGTTCGGTCAACCTGGTCAAGGAGGGGATGCTGTACTGCACCTCCTTGTTTGGCTCTGTGCGTGAGGTCGATGATGCCAGCCCTTATATAGCGCGCAAGTTGCTGCTGATGCGTGGCAATCAGGTGCGGGCCAATCATCCCTTGCTGATAGTGCGCAGTGAGCAGGGAAGAAATGCAGCCTTGAGCGCTATCGATGGGGAATACCTGAGCGTCATGCTGACCCTGAGCCATCACGCCGGCAATCTCTTCATGCGGGTGGGCAGCACCTGGTTTGATGAAGCAGGCCACTATCTGGACAAGGCCCCCGACCTGCATACTCTGGCCAGAACCGAGCTGACTTCACCACATTACCCCTTCTCCATTCATGCCGGTTACGTGACCCTGGCTTACTGGCATTCGCTCTGGGATCACAAATCTCTGATCCTCTCTCTGCTGTGCGGTCTCTCGTTAGCCTTTGCATTGCTGGTATGGTGGCTGCTGGGCCGCCCGGGTTCCCCGGTCGGCGAGTTGCGCAGAGCGCTGCGGGCCAAGGAGTTTGAACCCTATCTGCAACCTCTGGTTACCACGAGTGACACCAGGTTGATGGGGGTGGAAGTGCTGATGCGCTGGCAGCATCCCAATTCAGGTCTTATCCGTCCCGACCTCTTTATTCCCCAGGCGGAGGAGTCCGGGCTGATAGTGCCCATGACGACCCTGATCATGAAGAAGGTGGCCCATGTGTTGAGCCGGGAGCAGGCACGCCTGCCCGATGGCTTTCACATCAGTTTCAATATCAGCGCGGCCCACTGTCGCGACCTGGCTTTGCTGCAGGAGTGTCGCACTTTTCTGGCGCAGTTTGCCCCCGGCAAGATAGTGCTGGTGCTGGAGCTGACCGAACGTGAGCTGCTGGTAGTGGATCCGAATACCCTCTCCCTGTTCCGGCAACTGGATCAGATGGGGGTCAAGCTGGCCATCGATGACTTCGGAACGGGTCACTCCAGCCTCTTCTATCTGCAGCAGTTCCACGTGGATTATCTGAAGATCGACCAATCCTTTATCGGCCGTATCGGTACAGAGTCACTCTCCGAGCACATAGTGGCGAATGTCATCGACCTGGGCGCCAGACTGGGCTTGTTACTGATAGCAGAAGGGGTCGAGAGCGAATTGCAGGCCGCCTATCTGAGAGCCAAGGGAGTCGACTACATGCAAGGCTACCTGTTTGGTCGCCCCATGCCGCTCCAGCACTTCTGTGACGATTTGCCACAGGGAGAGGCCTTGGCCGGCAGCTTGCCCGAGCTGGCGGATCCTCATCCGGGCTGAGCGGCTCATGCTGTTGTAATCCCTATTCTTTAGAACAACAGAGTATCGGAGTCATGTTGCCCAAGCAGGGAATGGGTGCTTTGAGTGACGATACCAGAAGGGCGGAACAGGTTTTTTCCCCACGAGCAGACTCGCGCCACGGTATTGCTCAAAAAAAGACCCCCCTTTGAATCAAAGGGGGGTCTTTGGCTCAGCAATCGGCTCCCGGACCAGCGCAGAGACTACTTATGGCTATTGGGAGGCTGATCCACGTGGTCAGGCGGAAAAACCACCGTCTATGGTCAGGCTGGCGCCGGTTATGTATCCCGCTTCGGGCCCTGCAAGATAGGCGACGAAGCTGGCGATCTCCTCATCCTTGCCGTAACGTGCCAGCGCCATCATCCCCTTGAGCTGCGCCGCCGATTCCCCGTCAGCCGGGTTCATATCGGTATCGACCGGGCCTGGTTGCACGTTGTTCACCGTGATGCCCTTCGGGCCCAAATCCCGTGCCATACCTTTGGTCAAGCCGACCAAGGCCGATTTGCTCATGGCGTAGACGGAACCCCCCGCCATGGGGATGCGGTCTGCGTTGGTGCTGCCGATGTTGATGATGCGCCCCCCCTTGCCCATGTGATGTGCTGCTTCCTGGCAGGCCACGAACACGCTGCGAATGTTGATGGCCAGGGTGCGATCGAGACCGTCCAGGGTCAGCTCTTCAATGTCGCCCCATACCAGCACCCCGGCGTTGTTGACCAGGATGTCCAGTCTACCAAAGGTAGTGACGGTTTGGCGGATGGCGTGCTGTACGGCGATGGCATCTGCACTGTCGGCACGGATGGCCAGCGCCTTGCCACCTGCAGCCGTGATGGTCGCGACAATCTCTTCTGCCTTGCTGGCCGAGGAGACATAAGTGAAGGCAACGGCGGCACCATCGCGGGCGAGGCGTTTTACAATGGCGGCACCAATGCCGCGTGAACCACCTTGTACGAAGGCAACTTGTCCACTGAGGGATTTAACGGTCAACATCTGGTCTCTCCTGTCTGGTCATGAAGTCATGTCTGAGCGAGTTGGGAACTCAAGGGCATCTAATCCATCACCTGCAAGATGCGGCGTTGAATGAGCCTGTAAACAGTGTGATTGATTCCTTGAAATTGATTAAGTGGCTATTATTCCAATCTCTATTTCCTTCAGGGACTGAATCCGTGGCACTACAAGACCCCTTTCTGAGTGTCAGGCACTTTGTCGCCGTGGCGCAGTCGGGCAGCTTTACCGTGGCGGCATTGACGCTGGGGCTGACCGGCTCGGCGTTGAGCAAGAGCATAGTGCGGCTGGAGGCGCGACTGGGGGTCAAGCTGTTGCACAGAACGACCCGTCGGGTGAGTTTGACCCAGGAGGGGGAGGCGTATCTGGTCAGTTGTCTCCAGGCGATTCGGGTGCTGGAGGCGACGGAGCAGAGCTTTGCATCGGGACAACAGAGTCCGTCGGGTCGCGTTCGAATCGATCTTCCCGCTGCGTTTGGCCGTCGGCATGTGCTGCCGATCCTGCTGGATCTGGCAGGCAGCCATCCGCAGCTGGATCTGTCGGTGACCTTCAACGAGCGCAAGGTCGATCTCATTGAGGCCAACATCGATCTGGTGGTGCGCATAGGTGCGCTGGAGGATCAGGCCGATCTCGTTGCGCGTCGTCTGGGAGAGCAGAAGCTGGTCATCTGCGGGGCCCCTTCCTATCTGGCCCGACGCGGGGTTCCCCTGACCCCGAAGGATCTGTCACAGCACGACTGCATCATCGACTGGCGCTCTGGGCATCGCCATAGCTGGTTGCTCCGAAATGGCGCAGGCCGGACTGAGGCTTACGACATCCCGGTACGCTACGAGATGGGGGATGGTGAGGCTGTGTTGGCAGCGGCGCTGGCTGGCCTTGGCCTGGTTCAGGTGCCGACCTGGCTGGTCAACGAACAGCTGGACTCGGGAGCGCTGATCTGTGTGCTTCATGACCAGTCCGGTGGCGAGATGCCGATCAATGTCATCTGGGCCAGGAGCCAGCACATGCAGCCCAAGCTGCGCGTAGTGGTCGATGCCTTGTTGCTGGCGGCGCAAAAGAGTGGCAGTGGTTTCCGGGCTCGCTGAGTCTGTGTCGTCACTGCCCGGCAGTCACATGCGAGCCAGGGAAGCATCTTGTGCCCGCGAGGTGTCGTAACCTATTTGCTCAGGGATTGCAGCCAGTTCGCCAGCTTCTCATGGGGGCTGCCGGGAATCGGTGGCGCGGGGGCGAGCAGGTGATAGCCGGTGTCATCCGGGATGAATCCGAGCGGGGCGGCCAGCAGGCCGGCGGCGACATCGTCGCACACCAGCCGGTAGGGGCCGATGGCGACGCCAAGGCCCGCCACGGCGGCCTGCAGGCTGAAGTAGAAGTGTTCGAAGGTCTGGGTCGGCGCCTCATCGCTTGTACTCTGTCCGGCCTGTTCCTGCCAGCTTTGCCAGGCGGCGGGACGGGTCTTGGTGTGCAGGCGGGGGGCCGAGGGGCGCAGAGCCGGCAGCTCTCCTCCTTGCTCGAAAAACTGCGCCACCTTGCCCGGCTGACAGACGGGCCCGGTCTGCTCCTCAAACAGCAGCTGGCTGTAAAGGTCATCAGGCCAGTGAAAGTCATTGCGCCGAATGGCGAGATCTATGCCGTTGCCAAAGCTGAGGGCGCCACCGCCCGCCATCAGATGCACGTCCAGCTCGGGGTGCAGGGATTGAAAGGCGGGCCAGCGCGGGATCAGCCAGCGCATCAGCAGTGTGGGCTCGCAGGAGATGACCAGCGACTGGGGCTTGCTCTGCTGGCGCAGCACCTGCGCCGTCTCCCGGATCCTGCCCAGCCCTTCCCTGACGGCCTCATGGAGCCTGCTGCCCGCCTCGGTCAGAAAGACCCGGCGCTGGCGACGCTCGAACAGCCTGATCCCCAGATCCTCTTCCAGCAGGCGCACCGCCCGGCTGATGGCGCCATGGGTGAGATGCAGCTCATCGGCGGCGCGGCTGAAGTTTTCAGTGCGGGCAGCCACTTCGAAACAGCGCAGTGCCGTCAGGGAGGGGAGGGAGAGGTCTTTCTGTGAGTTATTATCACCATTCATGTCAGAAGTTATCGTTCGTTATTGGTGTTGATGCCAAATAAAATAGCCGATATCTCTCAGCATCAGGATTCTTTTTCATGACCGAACTGTTAGCCGTAGTAGCCATTACCTTCTTTGCCGTCATCAGCCCTGGGCCCGATTTTGCCATGGTGTCGCGCAACAGCCTGTTGCTCTCCCGTCGCACCGGCGTGCTGACGGCGCTCGGCATAGCGGCCGGGGTCTGTGTCCATGTGACCTATACCCTGCTGGGGGTCGGCCTGCTGATCCAGCAGTCGCTCTGGTTGTTCAACCTTATCAAGCTGGCAGGGGCTGCCTACCTCATCTTCCTCGGCATCAAGATGTTGCGCGCCAGGCCTGTGACCCATGAGGAGATGGCCAGCCAGCCGACCCTCTCCAGTCTGGGGGCACTGCGCACCGGGTTTCTGACCAATGTGCTCAACCCCAAGACCACCATCTTCATCGTCAGCCTGTTCATGCAGGTGGTACAGCTGCAGACGCCACTTGGCGTCCAGCTTGGCTATGGCGCCTTCATAGTGCTGGCCCACGGGGTCTGGTTCAGTGCGGTGGCACTCTTCTTCTCCACCGCGTCGGTACGGGCCCGTCTCTTGGCGGTGCGCCACTGGATCGACCGGGTGTTTGGCGGCTTGCTGGTGGGGTTCGGCATGCTGCTGGCACTGACCCAGCAATCGCGCTGAGGGAGTGGGGGAGTCATCCCCCTTATCCACCCCCGACTGTAGGGGCTTGTTTTTCATGCCTTGTGGTCCGCTTTTCGGTAGAATTGCCGCTCATTTAGAAGTCAGATGAGGCGCGGTATGACGGTCAAGTTCCAGGCATTTCACAGCATCAAGGCGATCAACAATCGGGAGGTGCTGTTCAACTGGTCCAGGACCAACCCCCTCGGCGCCCTGGATCAGGTGTGGCGCCCGAAGAACCGCGACGAGCTGCAGGCGCTGCTGCGTGAATACCCGGAGCGCAAGCTGCGACTGATCGGTTCAGGCCTCTCCTTCGAACCCATTCACAGCGTCTATGCCGAGGGCAGTCAGGCGCTGCTGGTGGACTTGTACCACTTTCGCGGCCAGCTGGCGAAAACCGCCGATACCGTCACCTATCAGGCGGGCACACCGCTCGATACCATCTACGCCGATCTCATCGCCATGGAGCGGATGCTGCCGGCATCCCCGGGCGTCATCGGCATCCAGACGCTGGGCGGTGCGCTCAGCACCGGCACCCACGGCCAGGGGCTGCACCAGTCCGCCCTGTGCGATGCCGTGGAGGCGATGACTGTGATGCTGGCCAGTGGCGACATCATCCGGGTCGATCGCACCGATCCTCGCTTCGGCGCCTTCGTGATGGGGATGGGTATGCTCGGCATATTGCTCGAAGTCACCCTTCGCACCGTGCCCAACCGCATCATGCGCTGCACCAAGTTCACCACCGATTACCCCTTCCTGCTGGAACACAACGAGCGGCTCAACCGCGAGCACGGCTTCGTGAAAAGCTGGTGGTTTGCCTGGACCGGCGAGAGCCACATCTGGCTGGTGGATCCTGCTTCCGAGGAAGAGGTGGCCCGTTACCGCGCCGCGGGTAGCGAGCCGCTGCTGCTGGAGGGCGATATCGACGCCCGCATGAACGCCACCATTGATGCCACCCTGCAGAAGATGGCGAAAGACACCAAGGATGAGGCGCTGGCGGGGGAGCACTTCGAGACGGTGCGCCGCTTCAAGGATGCCTCCGATCTGGTTGGCAACGTCTACCAGATCCTCTGCAAGGGGATACCCGCACCCCAGATCAACTGCGAGGTGGCGGTGCCGCTGCACCGCATGAACGAGGCGCTGGAGATCCTGCAAGCGTGGCAGCAGGCCAACCCGGGCGTATTGCACTATCCCTTTATCCTGCGTTGTACCGGTCCCTCCGAGGCCTGGCTCAGCGCCGCCTACGATAAATCGGTCTGCTGGGTCGGTTTCCTGGTCTATCTGGCGGCAGATGGCACCTTTGTCAACGGCTCCATGGAGCAGATGCGCGAACTGCAGCAACTGCTGGTGCCCCTCGGTGGCATCCCCCATTTTGGCAAGCATCTGGCGATGGATCTCTACGACTTCCCGGCCCTGCTGCCGCGCTGGAACGACTTCCTGGCCCTCAAGGGCGAGCTCGATCCCCATGGCCGCTTCGAGAACCGCTGGCTCAGCGATCTGTTTGCCAACCGGTAAGGATTGAAAATGACCCATATGCAAGATACCCGAGTGCTCATCACCCTGCCGACCCAAGGGGAGTCATCGATATGACAGATATGCAAGACACCCGGATCCCAGTGACCCTGCTGACCGGCTTTCTCGGCAGCGGCAAGACTACCCTGCTCAACCACTGGGTCAAGCAGCCGGAACTCGGTGAGTGCGCCGTGCTGATCAACGAATTCGGCTCTGTCGGGCTGGATCACCATCTGGTGCAGCAGGTGGACGAGCAGGTGGTGCTGCTCGACTCCGGCTGCATCTGCTGCTCGGTGCAGGGTTCCCTGGTGGAAGCGCTGCAGGGGCTCTTCATGCGCGCCATCCAGCGCAAGATCAAGCCGTTCAAAAGGCTCATCATAGAAACAACCGGTCTGGCCGATCCGGCGCCCGTGCTTTTTACCCTGCGCGAAGAGGGCTTTATCGCCCAGCGCTACCGCTTCGATGGCACAGTGACAGTGGTGGATGCTGGCCATATCGAACAGCAGCTGGCGGCTCAGTATGAAGCGGTGAAACAAGTGGCGCTGGCGGATCTGCTGGTGGTGAGCAAGGGGGATCTGGTGGAGGACGAGCAGCTGGCGCGGGTTGAGGCCCAACTGGCCGCACTAAACCCGGCGGCCCCCATCGAGCGGGTCACCAACGGCGAGCTGTCGCCTGCGGTGCTGGAGAAGCTGGGTGCCTACAACGAGGCGGCGGGGCGTGACGTGCGCCAGCTGCTGGCCTGGCTGCGCACCGAATCCCCCAAGCAGGGACTGGCTTCGCCGATGCAGCCGAAGATGAAGCCGTTCGCCGCCAAGGTGGGCACGGCCGCGCCTACTCACTTCGAGCACGGCAACATAGAGAGCTTCTCCCTGCGTATCGGCGAGCCGCTCAAGCCCTCCCGCCTGCTGGCCGCCATCGATGCGGTGCAGGTCCAATATGGCGATGCCCTGCTGCGGCTCAAGGGGATATTGCAGTTGGAGGGGGAGAGCCAGCCCGTGGTGATCCACGGCGTTCATGGCCAGCTCTATCCGCTACAGGCATTGGGAGATTGGCCGGAGGGAAAGGCCCAGTCCCGGCTGGTGTTTATCGTGAAAAGTCAGGACAAGGCGGGGATAGAGCGGTTGTTCCTTGATACGCTCAAGGCCCCCGAGCCCAGTCTGGAAGAGCAGCTCAGAGCCATGCTCGGCCAGCCGGATGCCTGACAGGCTGATATGACCCGCTTTCGTGCGGGTCTTTTTTATCTGAAGAGGAGGTGGCTGCTCATGCCCGATAGCACACACATGGTTACGCCTGCCCAGCGCAAGTGGCTGCCGCCGCTGGCGGCGGTCGGCTTCTTCATGCAAACCCTGGATGGCACCATCCTCAATACTGCCCTGCCCAGCATGGCCGAAACCCTGGGGGAGAGCCCGCTGCAGATGCAGTCGGTGATCATCGCCTACATGCTGACGGTGGCGTTGCTCATTCCCGCCTCTGGCTGGTTGGCGGACAGGTTCGGCACTCGCCGTATTTATCTGGCGGCTATCCTGCTGTTTACCCTGGGGTCTTTGGCCTGCGCCGCCGCCAATACGCTGCCCATGCTGGTGGCCGCACGGGTGTTGCAGGGCATAGGTGGCGCCCTGCTGATGCCGGTGGGGCGCCTCGCCGTGCTGAGGGTCTACAGCAAACATGAGTTGCTGCGGGTGATGTCGTTCGTCACCATCCCCGGGCTGGTGGGGCCGCTGATAGGCCCTGCGCTGGGGGGCTGGCTGGTGGAAGTGGCGAGCTGGCACTGGGTGTTTCTCATCAACCTGCCGGTGGGGATACTCGGCTTTATCGCCAGCTGGCACTTCATGCCCGACCTGCGTCAAGGCACGGCAAAGTTCGACTGGCAGGGCTTCGTGCTGTTCAGCGCCGGCATGGTGCTGGTGTCGGTGGGCTTGCAGGGGCTGGGTGAGCACAGCATCTCCACCGGTTGGGCGCTGTTTGCGTTGCTGTCCGGCCTGGCCGCCATGGCGAGCTACTGGCTCTATGCCGCCAATGCCGAGCAGCCGCTGTTCAGTCTGGCGCTGTTCAAGACATCCACCTTCGCCATCGGTGTCTGGGGCAATCTGTTTGCCCGCCTCGGCAGCGGCGCCATGCCCTTCCTCACGCCGCTCTTTCTGCAACTGGGGTTGGGGTTCTCGCCGAGCAAGGCGGGTATAACCATGATCCCTACTGTGCTCGGCGCCATGCTGACCAAGACGCTGGTGAACAAGCTGATTCCACGCATCGGTTATCGCCGCATCCTGATCGGCAACACACTGGCGCTGGGGGCCATGATTGCCAGTTTTGCCCTCATCGATAACCAGCTTCCCTATGGGGTGCTGCTGGGCTGGCTGATGGTGTTTGGCGCCATCAACTCATTGCAGTTTTCCGCCATGAATACCCTGACCCTGCAGGATTTGAGTCCGGAGCACGCCAGCAGCGGCAATGGACTGCTGTCTGTGGTGATGCAGCTCTCCATGAGCCTGGGGGTCGCCATCGCCGCCAGCCTGCTGGGGCTCTTCTCCGCCGGTTCGTCAGCCTCGGGTGGGCAGTGGCTGGCCGGTTTCCACCTCACCTATCTGTGCATCGGTCTCATGTCCATGCTGGCGGCGCTCATCTTTGCCCAGCTGGCGCGGGACAAGGGGTGAGCGGGTTGTGCCGTCGGCAGTCAGGCTGATGGCGCAGGCAGGTAGCTGACCAGACAGGGCAGTTGCTCAAGCACTTGGGCCAGATGGACTGTCTCCAGCAGAAAGGTCTGCTCCGGGTGGCCCGGTGTCCAGGTGAAGGCATCATGGGCCAGCAGGGCCGAGTCCACCAGCAAGGGAATATCAGCCCTCGGCAGGAAGGGGCAGACGGCTCCCGGCAGGCAGCCAATTTCTGCCTGCATTTCCTCGGCGGTGCAGATAGACGGCTTGGCACCGAGCGCGGCCTTGACCGCCTTGTTGTCGAGTCGCCCCCCTTGATGGGTCAGCAACAGGGCGAAGCGGCCATCCTTGAATTTGAGAAACAGCGTCTTGCTGAACACCGCCTGCCAGCCAAAGCGGGCCCTGACTCTTTCGTCGGTGGCGTAGTCGAGGATGGGTTCGTGCTGATAGCGCTGGTGAGGCAATGGGGCCAGTAGCTGGCAGTTGAAGTCGTGAATGGTATCGAGCGGCATGGGGGTCTCCTGTGGCGAGCCCTATCCTGCCAGCCATGGCGGGCCGGGCCCAATCACACTTTCTTATGGCGGATAAGCCGCCTTGCAAGATGCAACAAGGGCACCCTAGGGTGCCCTTGTTGCTTCAGTGATGCTGCAGCTCGCGCGCTTCCCAGTGAAAGGGAATGGGGCTGAGTCGCTGGGAGGCCTTGTCGTAACCTTGCCACAGTTCGTCCAGCGTGCGGCCATCGACCGGGTGGCGCAGGCTCGGTGCCAATTCGGCCAGCGGCCAGAGGACGAAGGCATTGGTGAGGATCTCGCCACGGGGTAGCGCGACCGGTACATCGCAGACCAGGTCGCCATACAGCAGCAGATCCAGATCCAGGGTGCGCGGGGCAAACTTCTTGGCATCCGGCTCGCGGCCGTGGGCAAACTCCATGGCACGCAGCCGTTGGCACAGGGTCGCCAGCGGCAGATCTGTGTCGGCGCCGACTACCAGGTTGTAGAAGGGGCGACCGGCAAAGCCAACCGCCTCGCTCTCGAATACCCGGGAGACGGTGAGCTCGCCAAATTCGGCATGCAGGGCATCGAGACCGGCGCGGATATGGTGCTCCCGCTCGATATTGGAACCCAGGCTGATGTAGATACGGGTCATGCAGTGCTCCCTGTTATCTGGTTGGAGCCCGGGCTGATATAGATGGTGGTCATCAGCAGGCGCTCGCAGCCGGAGTGCGATGGCGCAGTATCTCTACCCCGACGCCAGCCGCATTGGGGACAGCACCCGGTTTGGTCAGGGTGACCTTTACCCATTGCACCCGCTCGTCGGCCAGTACCAGCATGGCGACCTGCTCGGCCATGGTTTCGACCAGCTCCACCACCTTGCTGGAGGCGTGATCACAGATCTTGCGAGAGAGGGTGGCGTAATCCAGTGCCAGATTGATATCGTCGGTTGCAGCGGCGGGACGGTTGTCAAACCCCATTTCGAGGTCGAAACAGAGCTTCTGGCGAATGCCCTTCTCCCACTCATATACACCGATGGTGGTCAAAACCTCGAGTCCGCGAATAAACACCTTGTCCATGACAGTACTTCTTCTTTACTCTTGATGGGCTGTGATGACAGCGCAGGGATGCAGGCTCGGCAAGCAGTTTGCCGCGCGGTCGGTTTGGGCGACACGCCTTTGGGCAACCCCAAGCCAGAGAATGTGGCCCGCATCATACCCCATTCATATCGTGGTAAAAACGACCAAGATGACGGCCCTGACGATTTTGATGATTATTCTGGCCTACCTGGGCGGCTCGCTGTCCAGTGCCGTGCTGGTTTCCCGCATCACGGGTCTGCCGGATCCACGGGATCATGGCTCCCATAATCCGGGAGCGACCAATGTGTTGCGTCTCGGCGGTCGAGTGGCTGCGCTGGTGGTCTTGCTGCTCGATGTGCTCAAGGGCACGGCGCCTGTCTATCTTGCCTGGTATCTGCAAATCAAGCCCGTCTACCTCGGCTTTATCGGGGTCGCTGCCTGCCTGGGTCACATGTACCCCATCTTCTTCCACTTTCGGGGTGGCAAGGGGGTGGCGACGGCACTCGGCACCATGATGCCCATTGGCTTCACCATGGGGGGGGCCGTGATCGGCACCTGGCTGCTGGTATTGCTGGTGAGCGGCTACTCCTCGCTGGCCTCCATCATTACCGTGTTGCTTAGCCCACTCTTTACCTATCTGATCAAGCCAGAATACACACTGCCGGTTTCCCTGCTCTCCTGCCTCATCCTCATCCGCCATCACGAGAACATAGCCCGTCTGTTGAAGAGGGAAGAACCCAGAGTCTGGGGCCGCCAGGCACAGCGCCGACAGGAAGAAGTAGGGGAAATGGATGATGTTGCGCAAAAAAGAGACGAACGAGACAAAAAGTGAAATTTCCCGTTGACCACCTGCCTTAAAATCCGTTTAATAGCGCCCACGCCCAGATAGCTCAGTCGGTAGAGCAGGGGATTGAAAATCCCCGTGTCGGCGGTTCGATTCCGTCTCTGGGCACCAAATTTGGTGCCATGAAATAAAAATCTGTTCATGCACAAAGGTTTAAAGTGTGCCGGCTTAGCTCAGTAGGTAGAGCAACTGACTTGTAATCAGTAGGTCACCAGTTCGATTCCGGTAGCCGGCACCATTTATATATTGCCCAGATAGCTCAGTCGGTAGAGCAGGGGATTGAAAATCCCCGTGTCGGCGGTTCGATTCCGTCTCTGGGCACCAAGTACAATTCCTCCTTAGTTCAGTCGGTAGAACGGCGGACTGTTAATCCGTATGTCGCTGGTTCAAGTCCAGCAGGAGGAGCCAACACAAAAGCCCAGCAGCAATGCTGGGCTTTTTCTTTGCCTGTTTGCCACGGCCATTGTCACCTATGCGTTGCGCAATAAGTGTTCGCCTGAGGGACAAGCTGTCGCATCCATCCCCCCTTATTCCTTCCCTGTCAGTGACTTGCCTTCTGTTTCTCGCCTAGTATGGTGACGTGACGGGCGTTTTGCCGCGCCGCTTTTCCTGTGCCTGCCCCGCCGTATCCGCCAGGGCTTTGTGCACCATGACTCTCAATCTGGCGAGGGCGGGACATCTTTGTGATCGAGGTAATGTATGAATGCAACCGAGCTTTGGCAGCTTTCTCCCGAACAGTTCAACGAGTGGCGCCGGGTGAATGACTATCCCTTGATTTGGGATCTGCTGGTGGCCTCGCTACCCCATTTCAGCGACTGGATGGCGGAGCAGAAAATAGAGTCTCTTTAGAGTCTATTTTCATTTCTGGCTGACGGTTACCGTTCCATATTAGGTTCCGGTCCATATCTGGTCCGCTTGGCAACGCTATGTTTGTGGTGAATGGTGTCACTCAGATGAGTAGATAACAGCGTTCGCCGTCAGGCCATTTCTCCGGTCGCCAGCTCCGGTCTTTGCCGCTGAGTGTGTTGGCTATGGTAAGACCGGAGGGAGACCGGAGAGGCGCAACCAGAGGGAATGACAGGCAAGAGTGTGCGCGGACTGTGACCCTGATGTCAAAAGTTACCCCAGCAGAGTTGACCGGATATGCTCAATGCAGGTCTGGGGGATATCCGGTCGCTTCAATTTTATTTTGGAGGATCAAATTCTACGTCACACTCCCCAAGTTCTACGCCATTAATTCGAGGAGTTCCTTTTAGGCGAATACGGTACCCTTTGTAAATACCATAAAAAATCAATGCGGCTATCAATGTAGCGATGTAAGCAATCAGGCCAGCGCTCTCAACAACGCAGGCACATCTGGCCGTGCATAAAGGGGTGATCGAAGATGCTGGCACTTCATCAATGTTCGAGCAGTTTTTAAGGCGCTTCCACAGCTTCGAGTCCACCTCAAGCTTATGGTCAATGCAGCGAACAATAACTCTGTTCTTGTCTTTAATCAGTTCATCCAATCGGTTGTAGAAAGCATCGGTTTCTTCGTATTCCATATAGCGGCATTTCATCGCAGTCGATGATTCGGTCATATCTTAGGGTCCTGTATGGGGTTATGACGTAAAGTATCAGTATCTATTTGTTTTTTAAACATATATTAAAACCATGTTCACCCAGAACATCAGGCCCTGCGCTATCCGCTCAGGGCCTTTTTCATATCCACGATCCAAAGGACAGAGCATGTTTATCCACCAAATTTTGCGCAAACAAGTAGCCGCGATCAGTATCAAGCCAATGAGAGACGGCAGTGTCGACTTCACGGTTAAGGGCAGCACCAGGGGGGCAGTCAAAGGCGCACTCACCGGAGCTGGTGTCGGTGCCAAAGGCGGTATCCCTGGAGCCGTCGCAGGCACCATCATCGGTGGAGCTATTGGCTACATCACCGGCCCAGCGGACTGAGGGAGGTTAGCCATGGATGAGTTCATTCAGGAAGGGAAATACGCTTCCCATGAAACGCTCAAGGGGTATGCCTACAGCTGGCAAACGCTGAGCTTGCTGATGCAGGAGGTCATCACGAACGGAATGTATGTTCCTGAGTTCCTGCCAGATGAAAACCAGCCTGTGCTGCTGGTCGTGATCAAAGAGGCGACTGTCCTCAAGGCCAAGTCCCTGCACAGTGAAGCGCCCGAAGTATTGATCTCGATAGCATCCCATACAGGCGAGTTAGTCCGGGATGATGACAACGGTTACTACGCTGACTATTGGCGGTTAGCAGCGGGAACGATCAAGCTGATCGACTGCGCTGAAGATGCCGTGTTTTGGCTGCCTCTCCCAGAAGTGGAAGCATGGGAGCCCTATCGCTTCTCCGGTTACGGCACTCCGTTCGATGCCCTGTCAGCTCCACTCCCTGTATTCCAGCATCTGGCCTTCGTTCTAAAACCTGAACAGGCACAGCCCGACTTGGGCACCACCATCTACCTGAAATCCACTATCTGATTTATCCGAGGATCCCAATATGAATAGCAAGACCAACAAGCAAGCCGCCAGCCAGCAGACCAATACCCAGCCCGAGAACAAGGCCAGCGATAAACCCGCGCTACCTGCCAAGGTTATCTTGACCAGTGGTGTCGCCATGTTGCTCTCGCCAGGCTCAACTACCACTGTGGGCTATGAGATCGGTCATGAACCTGAACAGTCTGAGCTGTTGATCCGTCTGACCGGCAGCAGTGGCGGTGGCCTCTGTTCCAAGGAGTGGTTCGGCTTGGCGCAAGTCGTCGATCTGCTAAATGAGCAACAACCGGACAAGGCATTTACCTCTGGCCTGTTCAAGGTTATCTGGCACTTCAAGGGGAGTAGTAATAATGCGGGGTTTCTGGCTGCCGTACTGCGCCATCTGGAATTGACCAAGGCGGCACCGGAAGTGCGTTTCGGCCATCTGATCACGGGTAAACATACCGAGTGGTTTGATAGCCTCAAGTCCAGGCTGCCAAAGGTCAGCACCACCAACTAACCCACGTCGACAGTCTGCTCTACTCCATTACTCGAATTCCCACCTTTCATTTAAAGAGAATCCAATATGAAACCTACCCTCGTTATCACGGGCTTGCCTGTGAGGATAAGTCACGACCTGAAAACGCTACTGGAGCAGGCCATCGGCTCAGCGTTCGAGGATTTCCCTGATGAGATCCCGGATGGCACAACACCAGCGGCCCTGACCCTCAACTACCGAGACCCAGACTACAGCGCAACAACCGGTGGCTATCACCCTGTCGAGATCCGTCTTGAACGCTGGGATGACGGCTGGCACCTGCGCTACATCACTGACTTTGCCTATGTGGGCCAAGGCTGGTCCACCGAGTTGGCCAAGGAGTTGGATTTCGATTTCAGCATGGGTGAGTACACCCATTCGTTGATGGGGAAAATGTCACTGCCAGAGGTGAATGAATGGTTTGAGCTCTGGCAGCAGAGCTTTTGCTGCTACGCCCAGATGGACGTTTTCACCCTGACAGTGATGCCAGACTGACGCCGAAGACCGGATATCGACCGGAAAGCCGTTGGCCGCGAACAGGTAAACCATCAGCGGCCAACATCACCACCAACAGATAAATCAGTACCACCAGACCGGCACAGGGATCCGACCTCCCTGTGCTGTTTTTTCTTGGGGCAATGCCAGTCCCAGTTCACACCAGTTAACAGGAGTTCCACTATGTCAGATCTCCCATCTCGTTTTCGCTTCACCCAAAAAGCGATCGAAGCACTACCGCCCAATCCCGCAAATGCAAAATCTACGGAAGCCGAATACAGCGACACCCAGATCTCGGGGCTCAAATGCTTGGTGGGGAAAGGGGAGGGCAACAAGAAGTTCCTGATGCGGTATCTGTGGCATGGACGCAAGCGGGCTATTGCCATAGGTCGCTTTCCAGACGTAGACCTGAACACGGCCAGAGAGATTGCCACGGAGTATAAACGGCTGCTGTCACAGGGCATCGACCCCAAGCAATTGAAGGAGGATAAACGGCAAGAGCTAACGTTGCATGAGCTGTTCCAGCTGCATTACCTGCCTTATGCCAAGCACCATAAACGCTCTTGGCGGAACGACGAGCAGCGGTTCCGAGATCACCTGCAACCGGCGCTTGGATCCCGGCTGTTATCGGAAATCAATCTGGAGCAAGGGCAAGCGTTGCAAACCAGCCTGATGTGCCAGTGCAAGCCCGCGACCAACAACCGGATCACCACCTTGCTCAAGGCCATCCTGACGTGGAGTGTACGGATGGGATATCTGGAGCAACATCCATTGGTCTATCTGAAGACGCTCCCCGAGAACAACCAGCGAACCCGATTCCTCGATAAGGCTGAGATCCGGCGCTTGTTCATGGCAGCGGATGCTGATGAGAACCGCTATGCAGGGCAGTACGTGAAATTGCTGTTGCTGACGGGCCTGCGCAAAGATGAGTTGAGGCTTGCCAAGTGGGAGCACATCGACAAGGTGCATCAGACGCTGTTCATACCGCACACCAAGAATGGCAAGAGCCGGATCCTGCATATGAATCACATGGCAATGCAGGTTTTGCAGGATACGCCGGTGATAGCGGGAAACGCCTACCTGTTCCCAGGGCAGAAGCCGGGGCAACCACTGAACAACGTCACCAAGCCATTTAATCGGATGCTGAAACGAGCACAAATCGAAGGGCAAGTATGTATTCATACCTGCCGCCATTCGGTGGCTGCGTTGATTGTCTCCAGCGGTGGCACCTTGTATGACGTACAGGCACAGTTGGGTCATTCAAGCAGCCAATCCAGTCAGCGGTATGCCCACCTACACGCCAGCAGATTGCGCCATACCAGCGCACAAGTGGCGAACTGCGTGGAGCAAGCGTTAATCGCTCCCAGCTCAGTCAAAGCGGAGTCGATCGCCTTGCAACGAGCAGGATAAGCAAGCAAATGCAGGGAGTATCCCGGAGGTATCGTTGCCTAACTCGCCAGCCCTTTACCTCGGGGGCTGGCGAGTTTTTCGGCGTGACGGATTTGGCTGTCTCTGGATAGGCCGAGGTTATCTGCGTGGCTGAGGAGAGTGGTATGCCGGGGTATACGGGCTGTGCCCGTGGGGCATCAACACACGGCAGAAGCACATGTATTCATAGATGTCTGAATAGGGTACTTGGAGCATTAAGACTCTCATGGCACACTTGCGAATTGAATCAGCAAGGGAGTAGACAGACATGGCTGAGTTATTAAACCAACTTTACGCAATATTGCCGAGCCAAATACAACCGCCGAGTGAGCTTGTGGCATTTTATCAGTGGGTGGAGAAGAATGGTCTTATAGAGGAGTATGATGATGGATTTGTATATGGGAGAATTAGTGCTGACTGGGAAGAGACTCCTGATGTAACCCTTACTGCCTCTTATCAATCCGGTTTAAAATACTGGTTTGGCATACCTGAAGTCACCAGTGAGATATTATCTAGGCTTGTTATCTTTGCTCGTAGTGGTATGGATGGTTCTATGTTAGGCATGTGGCTTGATGACAACGATGAGTTGAAGTTTGTTCATCTAGGATCCGGTTCTGGCTCGATGCTCTGCTGTGTTATTGCAAATAATGCAATCGATTTCCTTTCGTTGCTTTCAGTAGGGTACAACGAACTAGGCTTTGTTTATGACTTTACATTGTCACCTGATGAAATAGGTGATGAGCCAAAAGTAAATAATAATTTCATTGGTTGGCTAAAAGCTAGATTTAACATTGTAAGACCAAGCAATGGATCGCAGTTTGTGAAAACACCTGCTGAAATCGGGAATGAAACAACTACAGACCCATTCTGCTTATGGTGTAACGAACAGTCTTCAAAGCAATAGCTACATTCTACATAGCTATTAATTGTCGAGCGGCTATGGTGTATAGAGTAAATAGTCTTATAACAGCCAACAGTTCACGTTGGCTGTTAGTTTAGGCTTTATTCTATCAATAATGAGGGAGACAATGGCTTCCAATTGACTAAGGCCGCTGGTTTGAACGTCACAGTCATAGCTTTCAGGTCGGAGTTATACCGCACGAGCATCATTACAGATTTTGCACCTTTAGATAACTCGTAGTAATCGACACCACCAAATACTCTATTTATTATTTTATGCGGAGGATGTGAATGTAAAGGTTCGCCAAAGCGCTCGCGTACAGAAGGTTTAGACATATCAAGCCACAGAGGAGCTGGCATCTCATTTGGAAATGTATATTTATCATTACGCTCATCAATCAATCGTAATGTCATTTCGATTAGCTTTTGATCTGCTTTGTCAAACGTCAGGAGAACTCCTTCCTTCGCCATATCAAGAGTTATGACAGGGCTGCCAGAATCGCCTTTTGGCTTGGTTTTATATGGAATAAAGCCACTATCAAACAATTCTTGATATGTTTTTCCAAAACCATTAATTAAAAATTTCACATCGACAGTCATTAATACCACCCCTGAGACTTATTTATTTTATGCATTTTGTCACGAGCCTGCTCAAGCTCAGCGTCGCTAAAACCCTCATCACGAAGGTAAGGCTTTATTGCGTCGAAGTTATTATCCACGGCTTTTCGTAAGTCACTGGAATCTTTTATGATCTGAGCTCTATCATTGCGAGTGTTTCGTCTGCCATATGTCTCACTATACTTCTGATGAACTGAAGCTGGAATAATAATAGATGCAACGTCCTTTTTGTATGATTTAATTAAGTCTTGGTCCATGTCTGAATCAAGGCTTTTTAAGTACGCCTCTATAGCTGCTTGTGAAGGCATATGGTCAGCATGAGTACCATTTCGGGGTCTCCCCTCAAAATTGCGGAAAAGATCCACCTCCAGCAACTTAACCGGAGGCTTACTAAATACCAAATAAAGTGGAGGAATGCCCAAGGATGCAGGGAAGGTAATGATGCAATCTTCAAGGTCATCACCAGTAGCGGGGAATGTCTCAAGTTCCGCATCCGGCGCATCCGGGATGGGGCGCACCAGAATATTCGACACCTCCAGACCATCCCGCTCAGGGTAGTAGCTGCTGGCATCGGGCACTTCACCACTGCTATCAGGGTACCAAGTGAGCGTAGGCCCACCGGGGATCGCAGCGACAATGGCACTACCTTCTTGCCGAGCTTGCACGATTGGCACTGAATCCATCCCAGATGAGGCGCTAGTGTGGATCCCATAGACTTGCATTCGACCCTGTTCATCTTCGATAAACCGGAAGCGGACCCGGGTAGCTGCACGGCTCATCGCTTGCAACTGCTCGTCGCTGTAGAGGGTGCCATCACCAAGATCAGAGGGCCAAAATGCCATCAGAAATGCTCCTGATGCAGCTCCACTGGTACGCAAGGCCCAGGCTCCTAATTCGCTCGGCAAGCTACCAGATATCCTTCCAAGTGCGACTTCACTCGCCGTACTTGTGGCAACAGCACTGGTCATTTAGTGCCTCCTTGTTTGGCATTCGAGGGGAGCGGTGCGAGCACTACGGCTTTGCCAAACATGGCTAGCGGTTCAGGCCCTGCAGCGGCCTCAATAGTTGTCAAAGGCACAGAGCTGGACTTGGCGAAAATGAAGGGAGTCGCTTTCTTGATCACCGGTGCAATAACGCTGGACTCAACTTGTTTGAACTCGTCACCGACTATCACTGTGCCCGATCCAATGATCACACCACCACAATCAACAGCGCCGCCAGTAATTGCTAAGGGTTTACCATTAACAAGAACCGTGGATGAGCCAGCGGCAATTTTACGCGGATGGGGCGGATTGTTCGGCTTAGCGTGGGGGGCTAGTGCATCTCCTACCCGAGCGGCTGGAATGCCATCAATAAAGACATCTGGAGAGCCTTCGATAATGGGCGTAGGAGGAAAGCCATCATGGTCAGTGCCAATATCACCAATCTTGGCAGCGTGCTTAGACATATCTGCTCCATCGATTCAAATGAATAGCACTTTATTACAGCTTTGCTCGTTTTTGAAGCAATACAACGGTTGCGCACAGCTCGTTACGCCAAATTGAGACCGACTTGGCATTGTGGTTGAGGTGCCAAAGCATAAGCATTTCCTAACAAAAACCTAACACTGACTGCCCGGAGGGAGCTCGGCTGTACCAACCCGACAAGGCAGCGGAACGAGGTCTAGCTAGTCAGGCAAGAGGAGATAGCCAAGCCCGTTTCTGAAGCAAAGAAGCAGGAGCCAAAGACAGGGGAATTGTGCTCGTGCCCAAAACGCCATGGCGCAGATCAGAGATGCAAGGAACCACTTCGCACATGGGAGGGGGCAATAGTTACTCTACCCCAACGTGCATAGGACACCACCCCAGCACTTCATGCGGGGTATGGCCGCAAAACAACCGGAGTCTGCGCGAGTACCCCATTTTTGCGCATTTTGGGTCAGCCTCCGGCCTCGAACGGTGATCTGTCGCTGGTCATCCTCAGACAGGAAGAGATGCCGGAGAACCTTCGTTATTTGCAGTCTTCACTGAACCTTGCGCACGCAGAGCCACCCGTTTATCAATCTAAAGCAGGATCCGGCTCGCATTATCGGCGTTGCTGCTCCCGTCCAAGTGGGCCGGGGAAAATGCAAAAGCTCGTCCACCAATGCCAACTCTTCTTACCCGTGCCCCCCTCTGTCGTGAAAATCCAAGTCGACACGCCCTGTCGGGCACCTCCGTGACACTTGGATACCTTTGACAACGATGCTTCCTTGGATGGCAGAACACGACACCCTAGCCCAGCGCCTCGGCGTGATCCTGACCAAACTCAATCACGGACAGCGGTTGGTGATCTCCGAACTGGCTCATGAGTTCAACGTCTCACCACGCACCATACAACGGGATCTGAACGTCAGACTGGCTTACTTGCCATTGGAGCGTGAGGGACAAACCTATTGGCTTGACCCATCCTATTTCGGCAGAGCATCGACTCCAGCAATCCTTCGTCTATGCGAGCAAGTCGGGGCCAAGGCGCTGTTCCCGGACGATCACGACGCTCTGCTCAAGCAATGGCTCAACCCCAATGGGTCCCCCGTATTCGTTCTGTCAGGCTTTCAACTCGATGAAGATGACAGCCACCACCAATGGTTAAAGCCGCTTGCCAAAGCGATCAGCCAACAGCTCAAAGCCAGGCTGACTTGGGTTGGTGAGCAAACAGAACAAGAGGTTGAGCCATATCGCTTGGTCAATAAGCGGGGTCGCTGGTACTTGGCAGGTGTATCCACGGAAGCACCGTTTATTGTGCCCCTATCCCGAATATCGCTCATCAGGCTGACGGAGGCAGCAGCCACTATCGCAGAACCTCAGCAACAGATACTCCAACGGTTGATCGAGCAAGAGGCCATCCCATCCCATGAAGTCGTTATCAAGGCGGCTTCACCCATCGCCCACGAATTCAAGCTCAGGAACATCCTGCCCGAGCAGGCACTGATCCGAGAACTGGAAGACGGCAGCATCCTGCTGGCAAGCAGGGTATTCGATGGTGCCCAGCTGCTACCCGTGATCAAAACGTACCTGCCGCATCTTGAAGTGATCAGCCCTGCGGGGATCCAAGCGTTGGTTAAGCGTGACCTCAAGACCCTGCTCAGCCGGATGTAAGCCAAATTTTCACGCCACTTATTTCAACCCCCGACACCACCTGTCGGGGCCAATCACCACTATCTGTAGTTCAACCAACAAGGAGCAAAACCATGGGATCTCCCACGATAACTACGCTATCTGACATCGTTCTAAGCAGTTATGACGATTATGAGACAGTCTTCGAGCACGTAGCCGCTCACCTGCAAGCAGAGGGTGGCACCATCAAGAAAGCTGATAGGGCCAAAGGAGAGTTGGAAGCATCCTGGAAGTACGGGGTTAACCCGTTTGGCCAACGGGTCACAGTGCATTTCAGCTCGCCGGAAGAAGGGATTGTTGAGCTATCGCTGACCGGCTCTTTCGTTGATGCCATTGATACCTTCGGTACGGCCAAGAAGAAAGCCAAAGCGATAGCTGCGGTGATACCCAACCCAATCGATGTGACGGCATGGCCTATTCGTGAACCTTCACCGACACAAGCACCAGTCCAATCAGCACCAGTGGGAAGCACAGTTCACCATCGGGGGAAGCGGAAGGTCTTGATGGCCATCTTGATGTTCTTTGGGGGCGGTCTGGGCCTACATAAGTTCTACACCGGAAACTGGGGCTGGGGTCTGATCTATTTGGCGGCCTGCACAACTGGGATCCCCGTTTTACTGTCGGTCATTGAGTTCATCCGTGTGCTTTGCCTTACCCAAGAAGAGTTTGATAAACGCTACAACTATCAAGCAGTGAGGGCATTCCAATGGGTATGGTAAGGGTAAAGAGGCTCGCCCTGGCGGCCAGCGTGTCACTGCTGATGGTTCCAGTGGCCCAGGCCGGACTGCTCAGCAAATGGGACGAGCTGACAGTGAAGGAGGGAGTACTGGATAGCTGCCCAGGCATGACCTTGGAGCAGCAGGCCGATAGCTTCTTCAAAGCTCCCGATTGGTCAGCAGGTACAGCCACTGATGGGCGCAAGTTGGTCAACGTGAGCGGCACGTTCACTTACATGGAACGGCCTGTACGGGGCATGCTCCAGATGTGGGTTCAAGGTGAGGAATTCAGCGTGGAGGCACTGGAGATAAACGGCCAGCCCCAGCCGGAGATCATGATAGATGCACTGTTAGATAAGATGTGTGAGGCGGCACAGAGCCAGCAACCCAAAGAGGTGAAGGGGAACGCTCAAGCTCGCGCTGTTCTACCATTTGTCGGCAAACGGCGCTTCAACTTCTCGGGGGGTAGTGGTACAGCCGAGTTCATCACGATCCAGAGTAACGGCCATACTGTTGTTGAGAGTTGCGGCTCGGAATGCAGTACTGATTTTGAAGGACCATTCACTAACCCGCTCAAGACGCGGTACGGGAGCTATCGAGTCGAGGCCAAGCGGATTTTCGAGCTCGACGAGAAGGGACGGAGCAAGACCTGCCAGAAGGAGCTGGGAGAGCCAAGAGATACAAGGTGCAGTGTAGAGCTATACGTCGCTCAGTAAGAAGGTCAGGCGGGAGCAATCCCGCCTTACTTTTTTCCAGCGTCAGGGCTGCAGTTGAGAGGGAATGGGCGTTGTTTCCCAAATCGATGCAGCTTGAATGGAACTAACTGAGGACTTGGTGATCTGATCACCACCACCCTCTTCAAGTCTGCATCATGGGCGGGTCGCTTCACCCCATCACCAACTGGCCTCAATACAACAAGTCTCTGATTAACCGTGGCTCGCTCACCTTCTGGGTTGATGCCGAGGTCATGAACAGCTGGTTCCACCAAGATCATCACGGACGGCGGGGTCGCAGCCAGCTTTACACTGACCAGACCATCTCTACCTTCCTGATGCTCAAGGGAGTTTTCAGTCTCACTCTACGAGCAACCCAGGGGCTACTCGACTCCCTCTTTAAGTTGATGAACGTACCGCTTTGTGCCCCCGATTACAGTTGTGTCAGCAAGCGGGCCAGCACGGTAACAGTGGCCTATCGACAACCCGCCAAGGGGCGTATCACCGACCTGGTCATCGACTCGACTGGCCTGAAGGTATTTGGCGAAGGCGAGTGGAAAGTCAGGAAACACGGCGCCGAAAAGCGCCGAGTCTGGCGCAAGTTGCATTTGGCGGTAGACCCGGCAACCCACGATGTCGTGGCAGCAGAAGTGTCATTGGAGAATGTCCATGATGCCGAAGTGCTGCCGACCTTACTCAATCCACTGCGGCGCAAGCTGGGGCGTGTTTATGCGGATGGCGCCTACGACAGCAAAGCCAGCCATCAGCTGATAGCAGGTAAAGGGGCGACAGCCTGTATTCCGCCTCGCAAGAACGCAGGGCTATGGAAAAAGGGGTACCCAAGAAATGAAGCGGTGCTGGTAATGCGAAAGGAAGGGCTGGCGCACTGGAAGAAGATATCGGGATACCACCGTCGCTCGCTGGCAGAAACGGCAATGTATCGGTTCAAGCAGTTGTTGACGGGGAAAATCAGTCTTCGTAACTACAACGGCCAAGTGGGAGAGGTCATGGCCTACGTGTGTGCGATGAACAAACTGAATGCCCTTGGCCTACCTGTCAGAAAGCACCGAGTGTAGCGCTCACCCGGGGCTGGGAACGTCATGACTTGCTGGCTGATTTGGGAAACAACGCCGAGGGAATGAACAGGGGCATGTGCGCGGGATGTCAGAGAGAGCAAGAGGCCAGGGCAGATTGCCTCAGCCCAGATGCCCAAATAGAGAAGAAGGATTGGACCACGAGTAAAGCCAAGAAAAGATAAACATATTAGTAACATTGGTGTCCCGGAGGGAGCGGGGCTCAGCTAGGCAGGAAGGCAAGGCCAGTCAGAGCCAAGTCGGTCACTCAGATGGGAAAAAAAAAACCAAGTGAGTTTTGGCAATTGTGGGAACCAGCAGGCAACGCTGATAGGGAAGGCTGGAGGGGGAATATTGCGATAGCGGGGATGCCATAACCACGTAGATAGTGCATCAGGGGGGGCAAAGCCCCAGATGAGGGCGGGTGGGGCTCCCCCTCATCCCCAACGGGCATAACACACCACCCCACGGGCCCATGCCTCGCATGGACTCCCGAAATCCACATCGGCGCGTTTTCGGATTTTCGCGCATTTCGCGGGATTTTTCGGCACCGTTCGAGGCAAGCTTTATAGCTCAAAAGCTGATTGGGGGGCATCGGCAGAGTGATCAATGTTAGTGCTTATAACCCAATCGTTTCATCGAGGGGTGGGAGCCTTGTCATTGCCTTCGGAACAGCCAAGGGCCTTATCGCCGAGGTGCCCATAGGAAGCCATGCAAGGCGCAAATCGACTGCGCAGTTTTTTGGAATGTGCGCAAGCTAGGCATGCGGGAGAAGCTGATATATCAAGAGTGCGGTGAGTAGTGTTATAGCGCGGAGGGGGATGGAGAGCGGACCACACGCCACACCGAAGCGCTCTCCATCCCCTACCATGAGGCCGATTCAGTTATCTGACAGTGCGGTTAAGCGCGGGCTCATCGTTTGGATACTGCAAATTGCCATCGTCGACACCTGAAGTGTGAACATGTCGCTCGCGTGGCCATCAAGATGCATCAGTCGCTCATGATAGGGGAGAAGGCGGTGGATCTGCCTTCTCCCCCTCCAACCTGTTACACCACGGCGGTGGTGTTTATCTGAGGCGGGTTTCCCAGTTTAGGTATTGCGCACGATCGAGATTATGTGCGCAAAGGGCTCGTTCTGATGTGATGATGGATGCCTCCACACGCCCCAAACAAACAGTTTGCTCATATCATTTTTTTTCTGTATCTTTTTCGGCGCACGGGAAAAAGTTACTTATATGTAGGTATATGGATATTACCTATCCGTCTTCGACGGCACCCGTTGCAACCACGCCTCAATGTCAGCCAACTTGTCTGATGGTGATGGGACTGCCTGGTTAACTTAGAAAATCAAAGTGTTATGGGTCGACGATTAGTTTCGTTGACGTTTGATTTACAAAGTTTTCCTTAAGAGGTAGTCCAAATGACAGTTAAACCGTCCTGCAAACCCCAAAAGCCTGCTACTGCTGTAGCCAAGCCATTAGTCATCATTGGTCGAAATCTCGTCAATTTGACGCACATCGCCTATACCAAACGTTATCAACCGCTGAATGATCCTTTGGAGGAAATGACTCCCGAGGCCATTGCGCGGTTGGGTATTGGGATCAACAGTCTTGAACGACAAATCGCTTTCGATGCCACTGCTGAATCAGAAAAGCAAATTCAGCTGCTCAAGGATGTTCGCGATGCGTTGGCGAATGAAGGTCTTCTTGAAAAATACTTCGTTTTAGAAGATGGAACCATTGTCTTACCGGAGTTGGTCAAGTCTGCTGATTACGGTGAAATGGCTAATGGGCATGTTGTCCGCTTATATGCTGGCGGTGTCGATAAGGCCATAATGACATGCCTCTGCTCATCTGAAGCCGCATGTGTCCGTTTGTTGACAGAGCTGTCTGATCGCCTGAACGGGTCATCTACTCAATAACCTCGCCAACCTGACCCCTCCCTGCCTGCAGGGAGGGGTTATTTGTATGGAGAAAATTCATGTTTGAATTTAAGAAGGCAGAAATTGGGGTTATAGAAGAGGATCAGCCAGAGCATCTTCACCTTCCTTTCGAGATCCGTAAGGTTCGCTTTGATGAAAAAACAGCCAAGCAAGACATCCAACTTGCTGATGGCGAGGACCTTTGGATCGGGATTGACGCAGAATGGGTGACCCGCGATGGACGGAATACCGTGCTGTCTTATCAGAGCTATTGCATCAATAGCCGTGGTGAAGTGCACTGGATGATCCACTATCCTGAATCTGGCAAGCGCTTCTCTTTTGAAAAGTTCATGTCCCGAGTCGTTGAGGGCTGTCGTGCTGCTGGTTTGATTAAGAAGTGGCCTCATACGATAGTCGTCGTAGCCCACTTCATTAGGGCTGATATCACCACATTCAGTAATTTCTGGGGGTTGAAGACCCAAGTGAAGGCGCAGGGTGGAAGTGTGGTTGGCCGGATACTGACTGGCAGTGGTTACGGGGTTGATGAGACAGTTGAGCGAGCTCGTAAAGCCAAGCCTGCCCCTATAGTGTTCCGTGATCGCAACCATAGGAAACAGCAGTCAATTATAGAGTTTGTTGACACTTTGTTCCTCGCCCCGAATAAGTCCCCTTTGTCTGCGCTCGGTGCAATGCTTGGTTTACCCAAGTTGGAAATCCCTGATGGCTACAGTATCGAGCGCATGGACGAGCTCTTGGCCGGTAACAAAGAGGCGTTTGAACAGTATGCTCTGCGGGATGCTGAGATTGCTGTGCGCTATGCCTTGAAGGTACGCGATTTTCTCGACGGACAGTTTGGCTTGCAGAGGCTTCCTAGGTCATTGGGGGCTGTCGGTGTTTCTGTATTTCGGCGACTACTCAAAGACGCCGGCATCGACTACATGACGGCCTTCGGGCTTGAGATCGCCAAGTTGGAGCGGTGGAATGCCGGTACAGGCAAAGTCACGACAAAGGCGGTGAAACGCCCCTCTCCTGCTCGTGGACTGTATGAGGAGCTCGCCATCCGCTGCTACCTCGGTGGCTGTAATGTGTCATTCATGATCGGGCCTACCACGGTGGGTGATTGGTATGACTGGGACCTGAAGGGCGCTTACACTACAGGGCTTTGTGACCTGTTGGTGCCGGACTACGCCAACATGCGTATGAGCTCAGATCCCTATGATTTCATCGGCCATGTCATGGGCTTCGCGTACGTTGAGTTCACTTTCCCTGCTGGCACTCGCTTCCCTTGTTTACCTGTTAGATCCGAGCAATATGGACTGCGCTTTCCTTTATCAGGGTTAGCGTATGTCACCGCACCTGAAATCGAGTTGGCGTTATCCATGGGGGGGACCATTGTGATCAAGCACGGTGTCATTGTGCCGTGGATCGCAGGTAGTCAGCCCTTGTTTGAGGACTTCACTCGGATGATCCAGCGGTTACGCCGGGAGTATCCCAAAAAGAGCCTCGAAGAAGTGATGGTCAAGGAAATCGGTAACTCGCTCTACGGGAAGCTGGCCCAGGGGCTTAGCGATAAGACAGCGTTCGATACTGCTACAGGTTTGAGCAAGAAGATCGGCCCCTCGGCTGTGACCAATCCCTACATGGCGGCTCATACAACGGGCCTGATCCGGGCTGTGTGTGGTGAGCTTCTTCACCGGATCCCCTCACATCGCACGGTGGTATCGGTCACTACCGATGGTTTCCTCACTGATGCCCCTTTGGAGGAGCTCGACCAGACGGGCCACCTGTGTCGTCGTTATCAGGCTTTATGTCAGCGGTTGCATGGTGATGAGAGTGGTGAACCCGTGCCGATGCTGGAATTGAAGCACCATGCTCGCCAGATTGTGTCTATCAAAACGCGGGGGCAATGCACCGCTATCCAAGGTGATACGCCCCCTGTGCTGGCTAAAGCTGGCGTTAAGTGTGCGGGAACGACAGAGGAGCAGAACGCATGGATCATGCGGCTCTACCTTGACCGTGAGCCGGGCCAGAAGATCGATGCTAGTCACCTGATCTCGCTTCGGGAGCAGTGGCTGACGGAAAGCGACCTGATCGAAATCAAGAAGCAGATCAGGCTGAGTTATGAGTTCGACCAGAAGCGGCAGCTGGTGAACCCACGGATGGTTGAGGTTGCCGGTGAAACACACATCGCTTGCGATACAGTGCCTTGGGACGATGCTGGCATGGCGGATCATTGCCGTGCCCGTTTCGATGGATGGCGAGAGGACAACTGCCTCAAGACCATGGAGGACTGGGCTAGTTGGGAGGACTACTACGAATCTGCGCTGGCCCTGCAAGGTTCCAAGATGCGGGTCTACGAGGATGGCTCGCTCGGCATCTTGACCCGCATTCTGACCCGCTCACTGGTGCAGAAGAAATGGTTCCGTCATAGCATGGTTAACCGTGAGATAGCAGCCTTGTTGACGTCTGTGGGACTGTCAGTGACGGTCGACACCTGCAAGAACTGTAAGCGGGCCACTCTCTACGAGCATGTTGTACCCGTTACTGACAAGGTGCTGAAGGTGCTGGCTCTGCTGCTGCGTCAGTTGCCTGACTTCCCGCTGGAGCCCTTGTTCAAGCCGGAACGCCTGGACGAGGTGAAGCGCCGTCTGGCCGAAATGGAGGTATCATCCCATGGCTGAACAACAATATGGTTCTTGCATCCTTGCAGAAGTGCAGGCTCTTTACCTGATCATGAAGGCTCGTAAACCAAAATACGGGAGACAAGAACTCCCCCACTTGATTTCGCAGCATGTGCCGAGCTTGGTACATACACCTCGGTTCCGGGATGAGCTGTTGGCGTTGGTTCAGCGGAGGCCAGATTGGGGTCACACCCAATTTATCAGTCTGTTGTTCGAGTTGATCGGACGATACTTTGGCATTGCTGTGCCCGGTGGGTGTAAGTCGACCCCAAAAGGCCCCAAACCAGATGCACTTGCCGATGCTGTTGAGGCTCGAATGGCCCAGTTGGAGATGCAGGCTGATGATTTGAGGTTGGAGATGACAGCCCTACCTGACCCTTGGGATGATGATTAATCGATACTATATGACAACGCCGCTGCTCATTGCAGCGGCGTTTCTTTTTGTTGCCAACCAGAGCTCCTGCTTTCAGGGGCTTGTGCACCTTCTGGCGTATGCGCTACCTATCAACCTTAAATGGTCTGGTATATCAATGCCTTATATCTATGGGTAATAGTTCCGTTGGGGAGGGTATGCGAGACCTCCGCTATCCCAGAGAGCGCATACCCTCCCTAACATGATATTCGTCTATCTCCAGTGGCACCAGGCTGAGCCTTGGCGCGTGTCAATAGTTGGTAGGAGCGACTATTGCCGATTCCGATAAAGATAGACTCAATGACGGCCTTCATCACTTGGTCAAGTGAGCAATTGCTCCATACGTGACAGAAAAGCGCGGGAGTTTGGCTGACCGTACAGATCATGCGCCCCACATCTTTATTGTGCAGGAGGGAAGTTTTACCTCGACGACTTTGCTTTTGCCGGGTTACTCAGATCTTGCAGAAGCACATAGCCGACTTTAGTGGTCAATTTTAACAATTCGTGCGCCTCTGACTTACATTGCACCGCTGATTAATGGCAAAGTATGTTTGTTTAAAAAATTGATTCTTAATTATGGATCTCACATGCCTGAAATGGATGTATTTGTCAGCGTCGGTGGTACTGCCACCGAGGAGCAAGAAGCGTTCGTTCATGCCGTTGAACAACGGTTGCGAAGCGAGGGGTTGAACCCTCGTACAGTGGGTCGAAACGCTTTTGGCTCAGAGGCACCGCTGAAAACTATAAGTGAGTTGATGGGGAATTGCGTCGGCACGGTTGTCATCGCATTGGAGCGCACATGGTTCGCGGAAGGCCTAGAGAGGCGTAACGGACCTAAACAGAAGCAACTCAGAAATGTAAGCTATCCCACCCCTTGGAATCAAATCGAGGCGGCCCTCTCGTATAGTCGAGGTCTCCCGCTTCTAGTCATTTTGGACGAGGGTGTGCAAAGCGAAGGTTTGTTGGAGCCCGGCTATGACTGGTACGTCCAGAAAATATTGCCGACCCCCAGCTCTTTGATTTCTCCGGAATTCAATGGAGTACTCGCTAGCTGGAAACGGAAACTTATCGATCAAGCGTCCAAGCCAAAGCTAGTTAAAAACCCGGCAGAAATGACCATCAAAGAGTTGTTCGCAGCACTCAAGCCTTCTGATCTCTGGAAGATGCTCGGCGCCCTGATGGTCATAATCAGTGCGGCAAGCACTGCTGCCGTCGTTTTGAGTAAGCTAGCCTCCTGACGTCTCTGGTTGGCAGATGATTTGTAATGCGGAACGCGGAAAAAAAAGACAGAAAACTGCTTAGTATAAGTGAACACTGCAAATGGCTAATGCCAACTAAGCTTAAATTAGGAAATATTATATGAATGAAACAAAAGTTTTTGTTAGTCATGCGAGTGAAGACAAAACTCGTTTCGTTATGTCGTTTGCTACGCGACTAAGAGCTAATGGAATAGATGCCTGGGTTGACAAATGGGAAATAAAAGTTGGTGACAGCCTTGTCAAAAAGATTTTTGATGAGGGTCTTGGCTCAGCCCAAGCAGTGATTGTTGTTCTGTCGAAAAATAGCGTACATAAACCTTGGGTTCGTGAAGAGCTAGACCACGCTGTTGTTAGTAAGATCAGCGAAGGGACAAGAATTATTCCGGTAGTGCTAGACGATTGCGAGGTTCCTCAAGCACTGAAAGCCACGAAGTGGGTCAGCTTCAAAGATCCGTCTGCCTACGAAGCTTCATTTGATGAAATTGTTGCAACCATCTTTGGATCGTCTGACAAGCCGCCACTGGGTAAGCCGCCCGCTTATGTGTCTGCATTCAGTGCTAGCGGCGTAGCTGGCCATAATAATATTGACAGCTTAGTGACGAGACTTGCATGTGAGGCTGCATTGGAGAGTGGACGCTCATTGATCAGTGTTGAAGCATTTAAGAAGAATGGCGCTTTCGTAATCCCCGAGTCGCAACTTAGGGATTCGTTAGAATATCTTCATGAGCATGGAACTATTTATTGGCAGAGGGATCTTTCTGGGTCATTGCATGGTATCTCAATCAGCGATGCCGGATTCGAGCTGTACGCAAGAGATCATGTGCCAAGATATGCAGAGATTAATCGTTCAGTGGTTTCTTTGATTGTGAACTCTGAAGTGCGGAATAACTACGACTTACAGGAAAGGCTAGGTGTTAAACTCTTTCTAGTTGATCATATTATCAAGACGCTGGCAGGTAGCGGGAGTATTCGGGTTAATTGGTTTTTAGATGGAAACTGCCATATCGATCATATTTCCGCATCTTTGCGACGCTTGTTGAGTTGATCCCACTTGGGAGCTAATTCTTGCATAGTCTTTTAGATATTCCGGCCTAATAATATAGAAAGGACTAAATCATGCTGGCAACTCAGGATAAGTTCATAGATGCCGAGGAGCGACTTGGTCGGACAGGGGCCTGGATCGTTGGGGCGATCGAAACTCGGAATTTTTGGCCAACGCGCCCCCAGTTGATCATTTTCGAGGGCTTGGAGTTCATCCTGCAACCTGCACAAACTAATCGAGGGGGGGACTCCTTGCCAGCCATCGCAATGCGTACATATGACAATGGGCTTAGTGATATCGAGGCTAGAGCCGCAATCATGCGCTTGGCAACTTCCATTGCATGGCGTGATGGCCAAAAGGTTGAATTGGTAATGTGGGGGGGGGGTGGGCGTCCATATCCAATGGGGATCGCTCGCAACAATCACATTACACACTACTTTTCCAGCGAAAATCTATATGTACCGGGTAGTGTCGAAGCTAAGAAAGCACTGGCGTACTACCGGGAAGGTGTTTCTCTCGACAACCCGTTCTACTCCTTTCTGAGCTTTTTCAAATCCTTCAGCCGCTCAATACCGAACGGAAAGGAGCGTGGACCGTGGATTATCGAAGCGTTGAATAGGCTGGATGACCGGGACGCCATCGGGCGGAGGGATGCGCTTCTTGCTGAAAAAGCGGACATTTCCATCTATGTTGCCGTGCAGGGGCGCAACGCAATTGCCCATGCCGAGCGAGACGATATTGTTAATCCAGATGACCCGGAGGACCACCGTCGCATCACCCTGGACCTGCCTCTAATCCGCAACCTGGCAGAACTGGCAATGGAACAGTTCTTAGAAATCCCCAGGCCACAGTCTTACCATAAGAACCACCTTTATGAGTTGGAGGGATTTCGAGAGCTATTCGATGAAGTCGGGCTCGCAACGCTCAAGCGCGGATTGGTTCCTGAAAAATCCTATGAAATTCCAGATCGCTATTACGTACTTGCACGCAAAGGTCCCCAAATAACTCCGCTTGGAATGCTGGTACTCACTGCGGTTGGTATGGACGATGGAAAAATTGTGCTGCGTCTAGAGAGGGTGCCTGGACGCGTAGCCATTATTGTTCGGCTGGACTTCATCAATGAGCGGCTGTTGTTCGATCCGCTGCACGAGACTGGTTTGTCGAATCATGACCGCAATAGCCGTGCTGACGTAGAGGATGAGCTTGCCTTGTGTGCATTTAACTGGTGCATGTTCTGCAATGGACGAATCGAGATCTGGGACGAAACCGGCATGAAGCGTTTAGGAATTTCAGAGCCTTGCATACTTACAAACGTGGAGCTCGATCACAATGCACACCAGATGCATCTCGATGAGTTGACAGCTCTGCTTGATCAGTTCCCTCTCGGCCCACCCATTGGCTGACTGTTCTACCTTGAGCCTCTGTTTAAGCCCGAGCGGCTGGCTGAGGTTAAACGTCGTTTGGCTGAAGTGGAGATTACCCATGACTGATTTTCTTGACCTTGATGATTGCGACTTTCACATGGAGCCCAGTGGTGAACAGTTCTTGTTGGAAGCTGGCCGGTTGTGGGGCGATTTGGAGGAAGGTACTGTGACCTGCGGCGTTGATACTCTTCGCAAGTTGGTTGAGAGCGGCGCTTGGAAACGCTGCCTTACGATCCCATCCTCAAGGCCCAGGTTGATGCATTGCTCGCTACAAAGCGCGGCTGGGGGCGCAATGAGTTCATCAACGGTTTGTACAGGCTGATTGGTGATCGGTATGAGATTGACGTACCACACAGAGAGGCCAAAACTCGGCGAACGTGATTTGTTACTTGCCTACGTGGCCGTGATGCCTCATTAGCTGGGTCGCTCTGGCCCACAGACAAACGCCGTAGCCAAGTGCTACGGCGTTCTTTTTTGCTGTATCTCTAGTGGACTGAAGTGAGTGGTATGCAAGACCGCATCTATCCGAGCGAATTTTTTGATGATGCTGACAACAGTGTATATTGTTGCTGGGAAATGTAATAATTACTGAGTTTAAAATCGGCTATGGTATGAGAATTTTTTGAAATATAATTAAATGTAAATAATAACTTTTTAAAACTGAGGGGTTACATGGGACAAGAACGTGAATATGATATCGAAGGCCTAGATGATACAGAGTCTGAAGGGTGGGGTGATTATCCTTTAGATACAGTATTTGTTAGAACGGAACAACGTACTGTGGGTGAAGTGGTTGGTAGAATATCAAAAGGTCGCTATCAGTTAGATCCGGATTTTCAAAGAGATTTTGTTTGGCCATTAAACAAGCAGTCAAGGTTGATTGAATCTAGTTTGATGCGTATTCCACTGCCCGTATTTTATGTGGCAGAGGATCATGATGGTCGGATAATAGTTGTAGATGGTTTACAACGACTCACCACTTTTTATAGATATATCAATAATGACTTTTCATTAAGGGGGTTAGAGAGTGTTGATACTAATAACCTTATATCTGGACGCCGATTCAGTGAATTGCCTATGCATTTGCAAGAGCGCATAGAAGATACTCAATTAACGCTCTATATTTTAGACCCAAAGGCGCCAGAGAGGGCTAGGCTAGATATTTTTGAACGTGTAAACAGCGGGATGTCATTAACAAAACAGCAGATGAGAAATTGTTTATATTCTGGTCCCGCTACGAGATGGCTAAAGACGGCTGGTAATAATCCTATCTTCGTGCAGGCTACTGGTGGTTCATTACAAAAAAAGAGTATGCGTGATAGAGAAGTTATAAATCGTTTCTGTGCATTTTACCTTCTCGGTTATGAGTCTTATAAAGGTGATATGGAAGATTTTCTTGCCTTAGCCTTAAGGCGGATGAATGAGCTATCAGATGATGAACTTAATCAACTTATGGTGCTCTTCGAGAAATCTATGTTTTTAAACAACAAGATTTTTGGTGAACATGCATTTAGAAAGTCAGCAGGGAGCCCCGTAGCTTACCCTTCACGAACAATAATCAACGTGTCATTATTTGATGTGTTTTCCGTAATCTTTGCTAAAAATAGTGTTGCATTTGATTCATTTAAAAGAGATGAATTAAGTGTTTTTATGTATAGATTGTTATCTAATGATGATTTCAACAATGCTATTAGTTACTCAACAAATAGTGCTCGGCAGGTGAGAAAACGTTTCGAGTGTGCAATTAATGAAATGAGGGAGTCAGGTCTATGTTGAGAACTATTGAAGTCGAGAATTTAAAATGTTTTAAACATCAATTGATAGAGTTATCTAATTTGACATTATTAACCGGCTTCAATGCTGCTGGTAAATCAACCTTCATTCAATCTATTTTATTAGCTAACCAATTAGTTAGGTCTCGTAATGGATGTTCATCTGTTGCACTGAATGGACCTGTAGTGAAGTTAGGCACGTCTGGTGAGTTATTAAATGAGGCATCTAATACTAAGCGGGTTAATATCTCATTTGAGAGTGAAAGTGGTTGCTTAAACTTAGAGTTAGATGCTTCTGAACGAAACTCACCCTCAATTAACCTAATTAATAATAAGGAGTTTTTCAAAAACAAAACCTCTTTAAAGTATACCCTCAGAGATGTTGTTTACATTGGGGCTATCCGATTAGGTACCCATGATGTCTTCCCCGCCCCTGAAGATGCTGAACCTATATACGCTGATGTAGGATGCAATGGGCAGTTTGCACCTTGGTGGTTTGAAAGATACATGGATGAAGACATCGTTGCCGAAAAAAAGCATCATTCCGAAACTGCTAGTACACTTCGTAGACAGTTTAATGCTTGGGCTGGGGACATTTTTCCAGGCAGTCAAGCCAACGCAATACAATTATTAAAAACATCCCTTGTTCAATTAGAGCTTAGAACAAGGGAAACAGAGGGCTGGCGACGCCCCGCTAATATAGGATATGGTTTGACCTATGCTTTTCCGATAATAGTGGCGGGCTTACTTGCTAGACCTGGGCAGATACTAATTGTTGATAGTCCTGAAGCACATCTACATCCTCTCGGTCAATCTAAGATTGGAGAGTTTTTAGCCGTCATGGCCTCTAGTGGCGTGCAAGTAATATTAGAAACTCATAGTGACCATGTTTTGAATGGTATTAGATTAGCCGTCGCTCGTCAAAAAATAGAACATAATAATGTAGCAATAAATTTTTTTAGTACGACAGAGCATAATGGTAAACATGTTCATCTTGTAACTGCACCCAAAATTGATGTCAATGGCAATCTTAGTGAATGGCCTAGTGGTTTCTTTGACCAGTTTGAAAGAGATATTTCTGCGCTAGCTGGGTGGGAGTGAAAAAAATGCAATGGATCGTGAATGAACTATCTATAGATGGGGATTTTGATTCAATAGATGCTTTCTTTTTAGCATTAATTCCTTTCATTAAATTACGGCATGAAAATCCTGTTTTAAAAAAATCTTTTTTGTGTGGTGCTAAACTAAGTTCGCAGCCAATCATCAATGACATTAAATTTATGAAAGCTGTACTTGAGCATCTCGACCCTCAGATGCGCGCTTTGACATTGAATTGGGTGGGGAAGAGTGGGGTCTTTTGGGATGCAACGCGAGAAGATAACAAAGACGATTACTTTGAATTTGATAATTTGGATGTTACTGAGTATGGTGTAGGCGAGTGTTCTCGACGTATTTTAGCTGGGAAGGAGGCATCTCTTGTTAGCCTAATTAGTGAAAATGCAAGGTTTTGTGATGCAACGTTAGTGGTTACACATGGGTTGCCCGAATTACCTATAGAACATGTTTCGATTGATAATATAACAAGTCCTTCAGTGTTAAAAGAATCAGCCCTGTCAGTAGTGCCGAGGCCTAGCACTTGGCCTGATGCTATTGCTGCATTTAGGAATGATTTCAAGAGCCTGCTTATATCCGATGCTGTTGAAGAACAATTGAGTTCACAGCCATTTGGTGTATGCCCATATACTCGAATGGAAGATTTATTAAAAGTTCTGCAGGATTTCATTTGTAGTAGAGATCCCGATGGGAAGTATACGGATAAAACAAGGGGTATTATTAATGAATTCTTTAGTGGGGAAAAAGCGTGGTTTAGTGATGAATCAGTCACAAATAAGCGAGATTTCAGAAAGGAATTGACGTTTGTCGATCCTCTTGATGAATCTAAAAATATATTTTGTTCATTTCATGGAAAGATAAAAAGCCCCCAGTTGAGAATTCATTTTTGCCTCCCTAATGCCACGGATAAAATTCTTAAAATATGTTACATTGGTCCAAAGATAACCAAAAAATAATATTTGTTGCACTGTTGCTGAATGCAATTTAAAACGTTTGTAAAAAAAAAAAAATATGTTGTTAATTTTATCATCTAGGTGATTTGCCCTTGGCTTCTCCCCGGATTGGACTCATGAGGTTGCTGAGCGTGGCTTCGGTTGAAGTGATCAATCAGATTGGATGCTTTTGGCTGATTTGAAGCGGTACATGGACTGTTAATCCTCATTTCTTGATGCTTATGATGGGGTTTCGTGGCTAGTAAGTGAGCGATTTGCTCTTGGTTTTGCCCCGGATTGGGCTGATGAGGTTGCTGAAGGCCGCATCGCTTGAAGTGAGCCCCCAGATTGGATGCCTTTGGCTGATTTGAACCGGTACATGGACTGTTAATCCGTATGTCGCTGGTTCAAGTCCAGCAGGAGGAGCCAACACAAAAGCCCAGCAGCAATGCTGGGCTTTTTATTTGCCTGTTTGCCACGGCCATTGTCACCCAAGCGTTGCGCAATAAGTGTTAGCCTAAGGGACAAGCTGTCGCATCCATCCCCCCTTATTCCTTCCCTGTCAGTGACTTGCCTTCTGTTTCTCGCCTAGTATGGTGACGTGCCGGGCGTTTGTCGCACCGCTTTTCCTGTGCCTGACCCGCCGTATCCGCCAGGGCTTTGTGCACCATGACTCTCAATCTGGCGAGGGCGGGACATCTTTGTGATCGAGGTAATGTATGAATGCAACCGAGCTTTGGCAGCTTTCTCCCGAACAGTTCAACGAGTGGCGCCGGGAGAATGACTATCCCTTGATGTGGGATCTGCTGGTGGCCTCGCTACCCCATTTCAGCGACTGGATGGCGGAGCAGAAAATAGAGAAAAGCGTCATCTTCCAGATCGGTATCGCTCGTTTCATCAGCTCGCGATCCGTGCTCAGCCTCTGCGTCTACATGAGCGACGACAAGATAAGGCTGTATGAAACCGCCTCGATCGCGCTGGAATCGCTGCGCAAGAGCGGTCTCATCCGCTCAGAGATGCGTTTTGAACCCTATTGCATGTGGCTGGCCGGCAAGCATGGCAAAGATGAGGTGAAGCGGGTGCAGAGCCTGCTCTCCGTCTCCGAGAACAACAAGGGAGAGGCACAGGTGCTGGGCAAGCATCGCCTGCTCAACATCGGCGGCGTCGAGCTGAAGAGCCCCATCATCTCCGGTCGGCTGCTCGATTTCACCTGCCTCGACGAGCTCTCGCTGGATGGTGCCGTCAATAACTCCAAGGTCTATCTGTGGCACTGCTCGGCCAAGGGGGTGCGGGTCAATGGCGGTGTGATCGGGCTCGATCTGTTCGATTCTCTGCTGTGGGATCACCGGGCCTGGGCCAAGAAGCGGGAGCTGGCGCTGGAGGACGGGGTATTTCAGGACTTCACCATAGAGTGCGAGGAGATCCGTTTTCACTCCTCCCGGGCCGTGCTGAAAAACTTCAACGTACGTGCCAAGAACTTCGACGCCACCATGGAGCATACCAATCTGGACAAGGTGCAGGTGGCCTATAACGAGAACGGCCGGATCGATCACAGCGAGGCCAGCAAGTTGTACCGCAACGCCAAGCGGCTCTTCTCCAGCGTGGGGGATACCGTCGATGCCGGTGAGTGCTATTACCAGGAGAAGCTGCATGAGATGAAGTCCCTGGCAAGCCCGAGGGAGCTGTTCAAGGAGCGCTGGCTGCGCAGCGGCCCGCTGAGAAAGGGGTGGCTCTCCCTGCTTTGTTATTTGAAGTGCGGTTCCAAGTTTGTCAGTTTCATTACCTGGGGCTTTGGCGAGCGGCCCATAAGAAGCCTGCTGATGTCGATGGTGGTCATATTGCTGGCGACCCTGACCTATTTTCTGGCGCCCGCCTCCGTCACCTATCACCACCTGGGGCGCTCCCTCTACTTCAGCATTGTGACCTTCGTGACCCTGGGTTACGGCGACATTTCCCAGACTTCTTCCCCGCTGCAGCTGCTGTCGGCCATCGAAGCCTTCTGCGGCATGTTTCTGACCGGCCTGTTCCTCGCGGGATTTGCGTCGAAAACCAAGCAGTATTGATGACGGTGCCGACCGCCATGCCCCGACCGGGTGGCAGACATGAAGGAGGAAGGTAATGGGGATCCCCAGCAACAAGGCCGAGCTGCTGCTCGCCATCGACACGAATTTTGGCAAGCTGCTCAAGGCGTTGCAGGCCGTACCCGAGAGCCGGGTGCAGGAGCAGGTCATGGAGGGGCACAGCAAGGGCACCCGCATGAGCGTGGCCAATCTGGTGGCCTATCTCATCGGCTGGAATGAGCTGGTGATCAAGTGGATCGAGCGGGACGCGGCGGGCCTGCCGGTGGATTTTCCCGAGACTGGCTTTAAGTGGAACGAGCTGGGCAGGCTGGCCCAAACGTTCTATCGGGATCATGAGGGGTTGGCCTATCCGGCACTGCTGGCCCGGCTGATGGCGGCCAGGGCCCGCATCGTCGAGCTGATCGCGGAGCGCGGTGATGACCAGCTGTACGGTCGCCCCTGGTATGAGCAGTGGACTCTGGGGCGGATGATCCAGTTCAATACCGCCTCTCCCTACCACAATGCCAACGGGCGGCTGCGCAAGTGGTTGAAGGGCGCGGGTGTGAAGCCGTAGCTCCCGCCTTTGACCACCGATGGTGCGTCTGGCCTTGGGGTCAGGCCGACCCGTATTGTTTCACTGACAAGTCCCAGTTGTTATACTGCCGCCCCGTCCTCTCGCCGGGCAGGCCGTGGGCCGGTGCGCTGGCGCGAGACAGGCAGACTGGACAGGATCGTCCGGCACCCCATTTTTTCCTCCCAGCTTCAGCCGGCAGAACGGCGGCCCGTCAATCCGTATGCCACGGGTTCGAGCCCAGCAGGAGGAGCCATTCAAGGAGCCCTTGTCGCGAGACAAGGGCTCCTGCTTTATGGGTGCCATAACAACAATACTCACCACACAGCGACAGACTTCAGGATTGGTATGGAAAATCAAGCAGTTAAAGATTCGCATACAACGCAAACATCCCTTCGCCGCTGGCTGGAGCCGGTACTGGTACTGGCCATTCTGGGCAGCCTGTTCGGTTACCTCGGCAGCCTGATGGGGCTATCCGCCCTGGTCAACACCCTGTTCAATACGGCCCATCAGCTGCTGCTCAATACTGTGCTCTTCATCATGGGGATTACAGTGCTATCCGGGGCGCTGAGCCAGCTGCTCAGCGAGTTCGGGGTAATCCGCCTGCTGGAGGTGCTGCTGGCGCCACTGATGAAGCCCATCTTCCGTCTGCCGGGCCGCACCGCCCTGGCGGCTCTGATGACGTTCTTTTCCGACAACCCAGCGGTGATCAGCCTCGCCAAAGACAGTCGCTTTCGCAAGGGCTTCACCCCCTGGCAACTGGTGTCTCTGACCAACTTCGGGACGGCTTTTGGCATGGGGCTGATCGTGGTGACCTTCATGGCCACCCTGCAACTGCCGAGCGGCGAATCCACTGCCAGTGCGGCTTTGATAGGTCTGCTCGGCGCCCTCATCGGCTCAGTGGTCTCGACCCGGCTGATGCAGCGCATGATCAGGCCGCTGGTGGGGGAGACCCTGATTGATGACGAAGTGGTTAGCGTGGGCGCCAAGCCCGGGCTGAGTCAGGAAGCGGCTCCCACCTGGCTCCGGGTGCTCAATGCCCTGCTCGATGGTGGCAAGTCCGGGGTGGAGCTCGGCATGGCGGTGATCCCGGGTGTGCTCATCATCAGTACCTTCGTCATGTTGCTGACCTTTGGTCCTGGCGACAAGGGCTATACCGGCGAGGCCTTCCAGGGGGGGGCACTGCTGCCCGTGCTGGCGGCCAAGGTGGGCTGGTTGTTCGAGATGCTGTTCGGTTTTACCCATGCCGAGCTGGTGGCCTTCCCCGTAACTTCACTGGGAGCGGTCGGGGCCGCCATGTCGCTGGTGCCTCCTTTCATCGGCAAGGGGTGGATCACCGGCAACGAGGTGGCGGTATTCACCGCCATGGGCATGTGCTGGAGCGGCTTTCTGAGTACTCACACCGCTATGCTGGATGCGCTCGGTTATCGCCATCTCACCTCCCGCGCCATAGTGGCTCATACCATCGGCGGTCTCTGCGCCGGTGTGGCGGCCCATCAGCTCTACCTGCTGCTGGGCTGAGTTAGGTTCAGATAACAAAAGAGGCCCTTCGGGGCCTCTTTGCATTGCTCGTTGCGATCACGCGGACAGCATCGAGACGGCCAGCCCGGCGTTGTGCTCACTCGACATGGCCAATGACGGTTTGTTCTATCACGGCTCCGGGCATCATCTGTTGTATGCCTTCAATCAGCTTGTTCCCGGCTGCTTGCAAAGCTTCCAGGGGCATTTCGGGCAAGCTCTCCAGAATGAACCACATCATGCTCGACTCCACACTGAGCCTAGTCCTGACCCCCTGTCTCCAGTTCCAGCGTCGGCACGTCACCCCCTTGTCATCCCGCCATACCACTTCGCCGGGTTCTGGAGATTCATGAGCCACTTCGCCGCCCTTCATTGTGTCGAATAGCTCGCTGCCATCGGCAACTACCAACCTTGGCATCCCTTCATAGGTAGTCAGGTTTTCGCCCCCGACCGGTATGGCGTACTCAATGCTGATGGCGTTATAGAGGTCAACGACAGGATCGATACTCGGCAGGCTGCCATCACGGGCTACCCGTTTTCTCAGGGCTTCGGCGGAGCAGGGAGTGCGCTGTGGTTTGGCGCCAAACTTTCTAAAGAGGTCCGCCCAGGCAGAGAGGTGTGCATCGGCCCAGGGTGCATCTTCTCTGGCCATGGCAAGGGAGGCTTGTTCCAGAGCCCGCGTCCCCACAGCGGGGTCTGCAATGGCAGCCGCCTGGACAGTGATACTCAAGGCCCGGAATCCGGGAGCCATATCGGTCACTTCAGGGGTGATTAACGGCTTGAACAACGGCATAGCGACTCCAGGGAATTCATTGATAGAGACGACATTTGATGTCTCGATGGCGCATGGCATCAGCCACATCAAACTCAATTTGAGAGCCATCTTGCTTGGGCGATGGCAATAAGAAAATTTACAAAATCTTAAGGCCAATAAGGATTTGGAATGACAAGCAGCCCGTCAGTGAACGATTGGTATGGGATCTCGATCCAGAAGGAAGCGCTGTCTTTTCGTTGTTCTCTCGCGAAATGGGATGAGCCGCTCAGGGGCGCTATCTCTGGTGCTGTTGAACAACATCAACAACAAGGGCGCCGAGGCGCCCGCTTGCTTGAGGGTCAGACTGACGACATTACAGATTGCCCGGTTTGGGAATGGGGATGCCGAGCAGCAAGTTATCCATCATGCCGACCATGCGGCCCAGCTCGGGTTTGGTGATGGTGTCATTGGCCCCCAGCTGCAATGCCTTCTGGCGGTTGTCATCACTCATCAGCGACGAGAACATTATGATGGGGGTGGTTTTGAAGGCAGGGGTGTCCCGCAGCCGTTTGAGCAGATGCATGCCATCCATTCGGGGCATCTCGACGTCTGTGATGATGCCGCTGACAAACTCGGACACAGGTATCTTCTCCTCCTGTGACAGACGGTCAAACTCCGTCAGCATCTCCAGCCCTTCTCCCCCGTCCTTGGCCGTCACCACGTTGTAGCCAGCGGTGCGCAACGTGGTCTCTATCATCTTGCGGATGAAGGCCGAGTCGTCGACCACCAGAATGCTCTTGGCCTGGCGCAGTGCCATCATGCGATCGTCGATGATGACTTTGCGATCCTGGGTCACATCGTATTTCTCCATGCTGAGCTCTGGGTTGATGTCGGCGATGATCTTCTCGAAGTCGAGGATCATGATGAGGTTGCCATCGCGCCTGACCACGGCGACCACGCAATCATTCTCGCCCGCTTCCAGAAACTGGCTGGGGGATTCCACATCCTCCCAGGAGACTCTATGGATCCTGCTGACACTGTCGATGAGAAAACCGTTCGCCATCTTGTTGAAGTCGGTGACGATAACCACTTTGTTGCTGTTGTCCGGGTTGGTGCGGATCCCGAGCCAGCCCGCCAGATCCACCAGGGGGATCAGCCGTTCACGCAGCGAGAAAACCCCGACCATGTGGCGCTGGGCATTGGGGTAGTCGGTAGTTTCCGGTACCCGGATCACCTCGCGCACCTTGGCGACGTTGATACCGTAATAGGCAATCTTCTCCCTGCCATCGGGCAGATGCTTCTTGAGATGAAACTCGATGATTTCGAGCTCGTTGGTCCCGCTCTCGGTCAGGATGGATTTACGCTCTTCCCCGTTTTTGGACATCATGGCGACTCTCGTGCTTCTGGTTGCGCTGGCAGCACCGGCTGCGGTTTTCCCTCAGTATAGGAATGGATCCGTCCACACCGGAGAGATCCACACAACATAACCCTCATAACTGCTTGATCCCGCAAGTAGGAAGGCACGTAACAGCTTAACAGGGAAACAAAGATGCGATGGAGAAGACCATCACACTCACCATAAACAGGAGCGGAGCATGGCAGAGGCTGTGGTTGTGATAGGGGCAGGGGGCGGAATCGGGCAGGCACTGGTGGCGCACTGGCTGGCGGCAGGAGCCAACCCAGTCATTGCGGTCAGCCGACAGCAAGCTCCCGTCGGGTTTGATGATCCTCGCTTGCATTGGCTGCCCTGCGATTACAGCGACCAGCAGATGAGCCACTGCGTCAGCCATATTGCCGGACTGGCTCCCGGTTTGCGCTATCTGGTGATCTGCAATGGCGTTTTGCATCAGGGGGAGATCAAGCCGGAAAAACGGCTGGAAGCGCTCAATGTCGAGGCCATGACCCGCCTCTACCAGACCAATGCCTTGCTGCCGCTGCGCTGGATCAACCAGCTGCTCCCGCTGTTTGGCACTTCACCCTGCACCCTGGCGGTACTCAGTGCCAGGGTCGGCAGCATTGGCGACAACCGCGCTGGGGGTTGGTATGGCTATCGTGCTGCCAAGGCCGCTCTCAATATGTTGCTCAAGTGCGCGTCCATCGAACTCGCCCGGCGTGCCCCGGGCGTCAAGCTGCTGGCGTTTCATCCGGGCACTGTGGATACCCAGCTCTCGCGTCCGTTTCACGCCAATGTGCCGGCCGGCAGCTTGCAGACGCCAGAGCAGGTAGCTCACCATCTGGTGAGTTTGATGGCGCGATTGGTGCCTGACGGCGAACTCAGCTATCTCGACTGGCAGGGCAAGACTATCGAGTGGTAGGGGCATCCAGCAGGCGAGCCAGCAGGGTCCGCAGCGCCTTGATGATGGCCGGCTTGCCCGCCAGTTGCAGCCTGGCAGCCAGTCGACCCCAGTCCGCGTATTGCCAGATGGTGGCGATCAGCAGCTGGCATTCGCTTGGCGTCAGGGAGGCCAGTCGCGGCAGATTGCCTGTCAGCCAGCGCTGTAGAGTGGATTGGCACAGTTCGAACGGCTTGTGGTGATGGGCGAAGCAATCAAGCTCATCCCGTTCAAACGCATCCAGCTCAGGCACGGCCAGCTCTTGTCCCTTCACACATTGCCACACCAGTTCGGGATCCAGCTCTTTCAACTCCCCGGCCAGCAGGGTAGGTAGCTGTTGTACGAAGCGCTGGCGCCACAGGTCCAGCTCGGCTTGCCACTCGGGTTTCAACGCCTTGAGCAGCAGGGCAGCATGGCTGCCGCTGGCGGCATCCCGCTGCAAACCGATGCGCAGTGTCACCAGCCCGGCCTTGTGCCAGAAGGGCAACAAGTCGGCGCTGGCCGAGAAAGCGGAGCCGAGATAATCGAGCCCTTCCTCCCGGTAGTAGTCCTCCAGCTGGCCGAGCAATCGTGAGCCGAGCCGGTGGCGATGCAGCGCCGGGTGGATGGCGATGCGCATCACCCTAGCGTAGCTGCGTCCCCCGGCTGTCTTGAAACCGGCGTGGGCAAGCAGGGACTGGGGCAGCAGATGGCCGCGCGGGCGCCGTCGGCCCGCCCAGATAGCCTCGGCGAGTTCGGGGGCGATATTGCCCTCCCGCGCTACCAGCGCGACCCCCAGCAGGCTCTGCGCCTGTTCCAGCAGGTGGATGTCGAGATCCGGACTCTCCAGCAGAGATCTGAGGTCGCTCGGCGTGGTCTGGTAGTGGGCCAGCACCAGCAGGCCGAATACTTGATTCAGCAGTGCCTCATCGGCTGCCAGCGTCCCTTGCCCGATCAGCCGCCAGGTCGGGTTGGTCGGCGGTTGGGGAGCATCTACCTCGGTATTGAGGCCAAGGAGACGAAACACCAGCGGTTCCAGCGGGTCGCGAGTGCTCCAGCGGATGGGCTCGGCCAGGTGGATCTCCTGCCAATCCGGCGTCTGGCGGTCAAGCACTCGCTTGAAACGCAGGTGAAAGCCGCGTCCCGTCCCCTCGTAGCCGTGTTCCGTGGTGGCGAAGACGATGCGACTGTGGCGGGCCAGCATGGCCTCCAGCAGCGGCGTAGGGATGGCGGCGGCTTCATCCACCAGCAACAGATCGGGTTGCAGCGCCTCATGTACCAGTCGATCCGGTGAACAGAACTCGAGGCCCACAAGCTGCTCTTGGGTGGTATCGAGCGCCCGGGCGGCGTGGGCGAACAGGGTGGCGACAGTGGCCTGAGAGGGTGCCGTCACCACTATCTTCAGGTCGGGTTGCTGGCGCAGCAGCCCGGCGGCGGCGAGGCCCAACAGGCTGCTCTTGCCGCGTCCCCGATCGGCGCTCAGCACCAGGGGGCGGCGGCGATGGCCGTGCAGCACCCTGTGGATGGCGGGCAGAGCAAGAACCTGATCGTCACTCAATGGCCGTTCGGCGCCTATCGGTTGCCAGGGCTGTGGGCTGGTGGGCGGGAGCAGGGAGAGCGCAGGATCGCCTGTCAGCAGCCGCACCAGCCGGGCGATAAAGCCGTGACCCGCCCGGCTTGCCTCCTCCGGCTGGGCTACCAATCTGATCCGGTCGGGATCCGGCCATGCTGGCCACAGCTCTCTGGGTGGCGTCAGCAGCAGCAGCAGGCCGCCCGCCCGCAGTGTGCCCGCCAGGGCGCCGAAGGCGTCGGGATGAAAGCCGCTGAAAGCGTTGAACACCAGCGTGTCGCACTCCTGACCCAGCCGTTGCAGCGCCTTGGCGGCGGGAACGGGCCCGTGGTGGGCGGGGCCTTCCCCTAGCCAGAAGATGGCACCGTCCAGCAGCAGCTCGGTACGGACGATGCAATCAGCCTCATCCCCTTCCAGCCAGATCAGTCGCCGCTCGCCAGCATGGGCGAGGGTCTGGCGCAGGGCTTTCACCTCGGCGGGGCTCATGAGGCTGAACTGTCGCCCGCTTTGACGCGAGGTTCAAACATGCGATCCCCTGTCTGGTCGATAAAGGTATGGGCCTTTTGCACCATGAAACGCTCCGCATCGGCTGGGTTGGCAAACAGATCGGATCGGATAAATCGATGGGTTTGCAGCACACCATCCAGCTCCTTGGTGATGCGGCCCGCCAACCGGTACTGACCCCCTTCCGCCATGGGCTCTGGATAGATGAGATAACCGGCGTATTCGGTGGGAGTGACGTCGACGGCTTGTGCTGGTTGGCCCCCGAACAGTGCTGTGAACAGTTTCTTGAGCATGATGTTTTCCTCTGTGACAGAGGCATTGTCCCCAAGGGGCTGATGGCTGGCAAGCGGGGGATCTTATTACTAATTGTTATTTGCACTACGAACCATTCTCATTTAGATTTCATGGCATTCCAGCATGAGGTAAACACTATGTACGTCTGTTTGTGCCGTGGCATCACAGATACCCAGATCCGCAAGGCGGTACAGGCAGGCAAGAGCGAGTTTCGTCAACTCAAACAGTCGCTGGAGGTAGGTGCCCAGTGTGGCAAGTGTGTGCGCATGACCATGGAGATCATCGCCGCCGAACTTGACAAGGCAGAGCTGGAAACGGCCCCGCTCTACTACGAAGTGGCCTGACCTAGACCCTGGCGTTTTCCAACCCGACCCGGCAGCAGGGTCACCCTTCCTTTCAGGCGAGCTGGCTCGCCAGACCTTTTGTTGTCACTTTTCTGGACTAAGCTCTAACGATCGAAGCCTCAGGCACGAACCAAGGAGCAGAGTCGATGAAAGGAGATCCCAAGATCATTGCCCACCTCAACAAGGTGCTGGCCAATGAGCTGATTGCCATCAACCAATACTTCCTGCACGCCCGCATCTACGATGACTGGGGCCTCAAGGCGCTCGGGCACAAGGAGTATCACGAGTCCATCGATGAGATGAAGCACGCCGACGAACTGGTCAAGCGGGTGCTGTTTCTGGAAGGGCTGCCCAACTTGCAGGATCTGGGCAAGCTGCGCATCGGTGAAACGGTGGAGGAGATGCTGCGCTGCGATCTGTCGCTGGAGATGGATGCCATCCCGGATCTGAAAGTGGCCATCGCCTACGCCGAGTCGGTGCAGGACTATATCAGCCGTGACCTGTTTCAGGACATTCTGGAAGATGAAGAGGAACACGTGGACTGGCTGGAGACCCAGCTCGATCTCATCGATCGCATCGGGCTGGAGAACTATCAGCAGTCACAGCTGCATCACGGCTCATCCTGAATAGTTATGGCATGAAAAGCTGACTTAAAAACCCGCCAAGGCGGGTTTTTTCATATCCGTTGCATAGCTTTTCATCCGGTTTATCCATATGAAAAATAAGCTTATTTTTGTTAATCAGGTCGCAAAAATATGTTGAGTAGATGTGCACTATTGGAACCCCTATCGGGGGCACACAATAACAACAGGTTAAAGGACTACACCATGCACTTCTTGCCCAACAAACTGGCGCTGGCTTGCGCCATCGCACTCTCTCTCGCAGCCTGCAATGACAACAGCTCCAACGCGCCGGCGGATCCCGCCGCTACCAAGGCATCCCTGATGCAAATCATGGACGAGGCCCAGCGTGCGAGTCAGGCGCTGGACCCTTACGGATTTGCCATTGATGCGCCAGGGATCGCCCAGCGCAAGGCGCTCGACGGTTCGCTGCTCACCCGGCTGGATGCCATGGACCCGAGCGTGTTGAGCGAGCGGGACCGACTGTTTTACGACATGATCCGCTGGGATTTGCAGATCAACCTGGCGGGCTATGAGCTGCCTCAATCCCAGATCCCGATCCATCACTTCCGCAATCGGGTGGTGGATCTGGCCGATGAGGTCGGGGCTGCGCCCGCCAGCGGCAAGGCAGCCCGCACAATCAGCAGCGGCTTCGATTACTTCGAGCAGAGCTCGGCCGAGCGAGTCGCGCCGGGAGATGCAGCCTGGCGGCGTGATCTGGACCGTAAACCTGCGGGGACTGTTGTAGCCACGCGGGCGAAGGCGGTGACGGCACCGCTGGGCTGGTATCAGGAACACCTCACCTGGCTCAAGGCCTACGACGCCTATCTGGCCGAAGTGAAGCATCAGTTCGAGCTGGGCAGCGCCCAGGGCAACACTTTGCCGAATGAGCTGGTGGACAGGCTGCTGGCCCAGCTCGACAGCAAGCTGGACGGTGAAGCCATCTCCGGTGCCTACCTCGGCTGGCAACAGCTGCCAGGGGAGGCCGACGAGGCACTGCGCACCGATTACAAGGCGGTGCTGGACAGTATCAACGGCCGCTATCTGGCGCTGCGGGACTATCTGGATTATCAGCATGGCGGCGCTTATGCAGTGCGTCTTGGCAGCGGCGAGTGTGACGATGGCTTCTGCGGCATGACCAATGGCCGTGAATGGTATCGCTGGTTGCTGAAGAAGCACACCACCACCGAGATGACGCCGGAGCAGGTGCATGTGCTGGGGCTGAGCGAGGTGGAGCGGATCTTCGGCGCCATGGTCAAGGTGTGTCATACCGTCGGCAAGTGCGACAGCGAGGAGGTGGCCCAGAGCAAGCAAAGCGGCCAGATCTATGACTTCTTCCGCTATCTCAACGAGCCTGCCTTCTTCTACCAGAACCCGCTGGCTGTCTGGTCTGCCGGTTTGAATCCGAGCAATGCGGCAGGGGCGGCGCTGAGTGAGCCACAACAGCAGGCGCTGGCCGAGCATGAGCGGGCACTGCGGGAGTACAACGCCTTCAAGAGCAAGGCCGCGCTGGTGTTGCCGGACTTCTTCGATGCCGAGCGCACCATCCCCAAACTGGATTACGAGGTGGTGCCCGTTTCCTATGAGGATGCACCCTATGGCGGCGTTGCCTGGTATCAGGACGGCAACCCGCAGACCGGTCGCAAGGGGCAGTTCTTCCTCAATACCTACTATCCCTATGGTTTGCAGAGCTGGAACATCAGCACCCTGCTGGCCCATGAGGCGGCGCCTGGCCACCACTTCCAGATCACCATAGCCCAGGAGCTGGCGGCCAAGGATCCCGACTTCCCGCAGTATGTGGCGAACGCTTCCTATACCGCCTATGCGGAGGGCTGGGCGCTCTACACCGAATACCTGGCGGATCACGACATGGGACTCTATCAGGGGCGCGGCCTCTACGATCCGGCCGTGGGAGATGTGAAGGTCGAGGGCTCGTCCGCGTTCAACAACCAGCTGCAGTATTTCGGACGCCTCAACGAGGAGATGCTCAGGGCCATGCGGCTGGTGGTGGATACCGGCATTCACTGGTATGGCTGGAGCCACGACAAGGCCGTCAATTACATGCAGGAGAATTCGGCGTTGGGGGCGGGAGACATAGGATCAGAGGTGCCGCGCTACATGGCCTATACCGGTCAGGCCACGTCTTACAAGGCGGGTCAGCTGGCGCTGATCCGGATGCGGGAGTCCGCCGAGCAGGCCCTTGGCAGCCAGTTTGACCTCAAGGCCTTCCACCACCATGTACTGGAATACGGCATGTTGCCCATCTCTGTGCTGGAGCAGAAGAACCGGCAGTGGATTGAACAGTCGAAGTGATCACAGTTACGGCGCCCGGCAAGGCAGCGGGCGCCGCTTTCGATTAGGATACGGCTCTATTTCCATCACAATGCTACGGATGATTTACATGGAACTGATTGCACGTGAGATGGCCCCCCACAAGCGGGTGGCGCTGGTGGCTCACGACAACATGAAGACCCCTTTGCTGAACTGGGTGATGCGCCGCAAGGAGGAGCTCAAGCTCCACCATCTCTATGCGACCGGCACCACGGGCACCATGCTCGGCAAGCAGGCGCAACTGCCCATTACCTGCCTCTTCTCTGGCCCCATGGGCGGTGACCAGCAGCTCGGGGCCCTGATTGCCGAAGGCAAGATAGACGTGCTGATCTTCTTCTGGGATCCCCTCAATGCGGTGCCCCACGATCCGGACGTGAAAGCGCTGTTGCGCCTCGCTGCGGTATGGAACATTCCAGTTGCCACCAACGAGGCGACCGCAGATTTCATCATGGACTGCCCCCATATGCGGCAGGCATTCAGCGTACAGATCCCGGATTATGCTGGCTATTTGAAAGCCAGAACTGAATAAGAGCAGATCCGCCAATCTGTGCTGGTTACTTGAAAGCCAGGATCGAATAAAAACAAACAGATATAGCAGATAGCAAAGAGCCGGACACAGTCCGGCTCTTTTATTTGAAAGATGGCAGCAAGTTAACGCTGGAACCCCTTCTGGGCGAATTTGGGTCTGGCGCTCATGATCTGCTCCACCTGCTCGTCGCTCATCTTGCCGCGGGAGAGGCCCAGCACCTTGTAGGTGAGCAGCGGCCGTGCCGGCAGGGCAATCATCAGTGCCCGGATCTGGTTCTCGTCCTCTTTCTCCCGTACCGGCTTGCCATAGGCGTAGGTGAGTACGCCGGCATCCATCAGGTTTTTGACGGCAGGCTCGGTGATCGGCAAATTTATGACGCTTTTGCGTTGCAGCACGAACTCGCGCAGTACCGCTTTCTCGTTGAAGTCGAGGAAAGCAATCATCTGGGCCAGCAGATCCTGTTGGCGGCGGGACTGCCACTCTTCACAGGCCCACTCCCAGGCAATCAGAAATGCCTGACTGCAGAAGTAGGAGATGGCGATCAGCATGCCGACCCCGAGCCAAGCCGCGTGGAGCGTAGCCCACTGGCTGACTGCACCTTTCATCAGACCGGCCGGAAACAGCAATATGATGCTGCAGCAGAGTAACAACCAGACCATGAGCCAGTTGAGGCGGTTCAGTTGATAGAAATGTTGGATCCACCGTTTCATCGTTCATCCTTCCCAAACTATTGTGGACAGTAATCAACTCATAGCAATCGTTGTGCCAAGGCGTGGATGCCAGGGGAAAGAGTGGAGATCCGGACGGAGAAATCGAGGGAGCTGACCGAGTGACGAGTTACATTCTCTTACAACTTACTGAGCTAATGATCATTAGTTTGCCTTGTGAGCTGGCCGCCGGTTTGGTAAAAAGCCCGCACTGTCATTGGGGAGTAGCAACCCGCCCGTGATCCGGGCAGGGCTCATGTCAACATTCTTGGATCTTCCGATCCATGGCATGGGCGGCGATAGCATCTATCGCTCTGCAAGACCTTTGGCCTCGATACGCAAGCCAGCCGGGCGAGCCGTATCGGGTCCATCGGTTGTTCTGCTCGCCTGGCGGTTGCCTATTATGTTGATCACCCTGCTGTTATTTCTGCTCTCTGCCGTCACCATCTACCTGGCCTGCGAATATTTCGTCAATGGTATCGAATGGACTGGCCATCACTTCAAGTTCTCCCAGAGTGCCACCGGCTCCTTGCTGGCAGCCCTGGGTACGGCCTTGCCCGAATGCATCGTCACCCTGACCGCCTTGCTGATGGGGGATGCTCCCGCCCAGCAACAGATTGGGATTGGCGCCGCTCTCGGTGGCCCTCTTGTACTCTCCACCATAGGCTATGCCGCCGTCGGCGTGACCCTGCTGCTGTGCATGAGCCGTGCCCATCGAGTCATCGACGGCGAGGTGCAGCGCGAGATAGGTCGGGATCAAGCCTGGTTTGTCGGTATCTTTCTGGTGGCTGTCGCCCTCGGCATGGTGGCCTTCACCGGCAAGGCCTGGCTGGCGCCGCTGTTCGTGCTGGTTTACCTGGTCTATGTGCGGCGCGAGTTGAAGCAGACCGACAGCCACGAGGTCGAGTTGCCCGAGCCCCTCAAGCTGGATCCCGAGGCCGAGATCCCGGCGCTCGGCAAGGTGCTGTTGCAGACCCTGGTGGCGCTGGTGGTGGTGGCGCTGGCTGCCCAGCTGTTTGTGCATCAGCTGGAGAGCATGGGCGAGCTGTTTGGTCTCTCCCCCGTATTGGCGGCCTTGCTGCTGAGCCCGGTGGCGACCGAGATGCCGGAGCTGATGAACGTGCTGATCTGGGTGCGGCAGGGCAAGAGCCGGCTGGCGCTGGCCAACATCTCAGGCGCCATGATGATCCAGGGCACGATCCCCAAGGCGTTCTGCCTGCTGTTTACCCCCTGGTTGCTCGACAGCACCATGATGGTCTCCTCGCTGGTGACCCTGCTGGCGGTAGTGCTGCTGTGGTGGGGCTTCAGCCGTGCGCAGATGACGGCGGGCAGGCTGGCCTGGGTTGGGCTGGTCTATCTCGGTTTCTGTGGCTGGTTGGTGGTGAGCTGACGAGATATGGGTTTCATGAGCGTGACGCCATGAGAAAGGGCAGGATTCCATCCTGCCCTTTTTATTGTCATCAAAATATCTCAGCTGACGCTGAGCACCGGGATCAGAACTGCTGGAACCAGCGCTGGATCTGGGCCGGATCCTTGCTCTGGGTCAGGGAGAGCATCAGCAGGATGCGCGCCTTCTGCGGGTTCAGGGTGCCGGCGGCCACGAAGCCGTACTTGGCATCGTCGATCTCGGCATCCAGGGTGGTGGCGCCGGTCGGTACGCGGGCGGAACGCACCACGCGGATGCCGTCCTTGCTCGCCTTGGCCAGGGTATCGAACAGTGTGTGGTAGAGGTTGCCGTTGCCCACGCCAGCGCTGACGATACCGTCAAACTTGGCATCCACCATGGCCTTGGCCGGCAGATCGGTGGCGTTGGCATAGCTGTAAACGATGCCCACTTGCGGCAGCTTGTCGAGCTTGCTCACGTCGAACGGTGTCTTGCTGGTGTGCAGACGTGCCGGTGTGCGCTGATAGTCGATTTTGCCGTTGTGGATGTAACCCAGCGGGCCGAAGTTGGGGGCGGCGAAGGTCTGCACCCCTGTGGTGTTGGTCTTGGTGACGTCGCGGGCATCCAGCACAGTGTCGTTCATGGCGACCATGACGCCACGGCCCTTGGAGCTGGGGTCGGAGGCGGTGACCACGGCGTTATACAGATTCAGCGGGCCATCGGCACTCATGGCGGTGGAGGGGCGCATGGCGCCGACCAGCACCACCGGCTTGTCGCTCTTGACGGTGAGGTTGAGGAAGTAGGCCGTCTCCTCCATGGTGTCGGTGCCGTGGGTGATGACGATGCCATCCACGTCATCCTTGGCCAGCAGCTCGTTGACTCGCTTGGCCAGGGTCAGCCATACCTCGTCGTTCATGTCCTGGGAGCCGATCTTGACCACCTGCTCCCCCTGCACCTCGGCCACGTTTTTCATCTCGGGCACGGCGGAGATCAGGGTTTCGATAGCTACCTTGCCTGCTTCATAGTTGGATTGGGTGGCGGACTGTCCCGCTCCGGCTATGGTGCCACCGGTAGCCAGGATATGAACCTGTGGCAGGGCCATGGCCATCGGGGAGAGGGTCAGGCCAAGTACGGTGGCGATCAGTGTCTTGCGGATAGGGAGAGTCATGCTGCAAATCCTTCTGAGTGATAAAAATTGCAGCAAGTTTGCGCTTTCTGTTGAGGGGGTCTGTGATGACTCTCACCAAAAAACAGCTGGGTACAGAATTTTAACCTGATTTATACCTCTATAGAGATAATTTAACTCGCCAGGAAGCCTTTGGCTTCAATCAGGGCGATCAGCTCCGCCTTGCTCAGTTCGCTCTCGACGACGGCCTTGCTGCTGGCAAAATCCACCTGGGCCTGGGTCACTGCACTCTGGGCCAGCAGGGCTTTTTGCAGGCTGGCGGCGCAGCCACCACAGGACATGCCGGAAATGGTGAGTTCGATGGTCATGGGATCACTCCTCTGTTGATGTGCAGCCAGCCTAAAGCTGCCGCCCGCAGCAAGGTCAAGCCCTAGCGAGCCACCACGGATTCACGCACCATCAGACGACCATGGAACTTCTGCTGCTCGTCGGCGGGGCGCAGGCTCTGCGTCAATTGGGCTTGCAGCACGCGTACACTCTCTTGTGCCAAGCGTTCGCTCGGATATTCGATGCAGGTCAGCGGGGGCGTCAGCTGATCTGCCAGGGCCGATCCTTCCAGGCTGATGACGGAGACATCCTGAGGAATATTGAGGTTGAATTCGCGCAGCAGACGCATGGCATCGGCTGCCTGCGCATCTTGCTGCACCACCAGTGCGGTAAAGGGCAGATAGCGGTTGAGCAAGCCGAGCAACGCCTGCTGGTTGTCGGTACCATCGATCACCAGCTGACTGTTGTAGGGCAGGGATTGCTGCTGAAGTGCCTGCTGATAACCCTGGATGGCACTCTTGCCGGCTGGGGATAGTTTGTCATCCAGCATCAGCACCATCTGGCGATGGCCTTTGCCAAGTAAAAAGCGGCAGGCGCTCTCGGTGGCGAAGGTCAGGTCGTAGCAGAGATTGAGGTTGCTCGAATCACTCACCCCATCCAGCTGAAGGAGGCGCTCGTCCTGGTTCAGTGACTGCTTGGCACCGATCACCAGCACGCCATCACAACGGCCGCCCAGCAGTTCGTCTACTGCCAGCTGTTGTTGCTGCGCCTCGTCGGCAAAGCGCACCAGCATGCTCTTGCCCGCCTTGGCCAGCGCCCCTTCCAGCAGCGGCAGCATGCTGGCCAGACGGTTGCCGAGCTGGGGGGAGAGTATGATGCCGATGCAATCCGTCGCCTGAGTCGCCAGCGATCGGGCCGTGGCATTGGGGCGGAAGTTCAGTTGTTCTGCGGCTTGCAGCACAGCCAGCCGACTCTCTTCACGCACGCCGCGGGAGCCGCTCAAGACGCGGGAAACGGTGGCTTTTGATACATTCGCGAGGCGCGACACATCGGTAATATTGGCCATGGCTTCATCAACGGTAACCGGTTAACAGAAGTTCATCCTAACATAGGCCGATACCGCCCGGTAAGGTTTGCCTGTTGGGCAGAATGTAAAAGGGTGGCCATCGCCACCCTCTGCCATCTCTGACCCCATCCATCAGAAGAAGTATTTGAAACGGACCCGGCCGCCGTAACGATCTATGTTGTCCTCTTCGTTGCTGTCGACATTCAGCTGTGACCAATAGGCACCCAGGTAGATGTCAAAGTTGTTCAGATCCAGCACCTTGGGGATCTTGTAGGAGGCATAGACGGTGTTGATGGTGTGCTTGCCGACCATCTTGCCGAAATCGGCGCTGGCATTGCCCAGGTTGGCGCTGCTGATGTCGTTGATGGCGTAGATGTAACCCAGACCGGCGTTGTGCCAGAGCAGGTTGGCGCCCAAGGTTGTATCGGTTTCAGCTTCGGCATCCATGCGGGCGGCATTGACGTTGACCGTCAGGGCATCCTGGGTCCAGCTGGTGGTGAGGCCATAGCCCATGCGGTCGGAAACGGAGACATCATCCGTGGTGACGATGGCATCGTTGATTGCGTTGCCCTCGGCACCCAGCGCTACTTTCAGGTTTTCACCTTTCCAGGCGATGACAGGGCGGACTATGACGGAGTCCTTGGCCTTGGTCAGCGCATAGCCGTGGTACTGCTGGCCTGCGAACAGATTGGTGCGATCCCCCAGCAGGGTGGAGAGTTCCAGATACCAGTTGCCTGCCTCCTTGTTGAGCAGCAGCTGGCCGCCCTTGCCAGCCCGGCCACGGCCCTCTTTGAGCATGTAAACATAACCATTGCCATCGGAGTAGAGGTCGTTGGCACTATCCCCCGAGTGTTCGACAAAGATGTCCTGTCCCAGCGGGAACATGTCATAGGCCTCGAAACGACCCACCTTCATCCCCCAGTTGCTGCGCTGGCCGAACCCAAGATATGCATCATCGGCACCGGCACCACCATTGGTACCTATGGTGGGCTGGATCTGGATCTGGCCATAGCGGCCATCTTCCAGCTCTCGTACGCCGACGAAGTTCAGCAGCAGGCGACCATCCTCATCCCAGCGATCGGTGCGGGTTTCGCTGGTCTGCCCCAGCACATTGCCACGGGTGGTGTTGGAGGCATTGAGGTTGATCTCCGCATCTCCCCCCAGGCTGAGCCGGCCGAAATCCGTATTGGTTTCGACCACGGCACTGACCATGAAAGGAGCGCTCAGGGCCAGGATGGCAAGGAGCTGGACGGACAGGTTTGTCAGTTTCATTATTATCATTCCTTGAGTTTTATGATTTTGATATATAAGCGTTTATTTATTTGTCTCTCCAAAGAGAGGGCAAATTCGGTCATGCCTGCCCCCCATCGGCCAGGCAATGTGGGATTGGGGATCATGGATTGTTCAGTAGAGGGCCAGGGTGGGTGGCCGCGCTCGACTCAGGGTCTACATCGACAGTCAGGTGCAACGGCGATGGCGCACTGTGGACGATACCCGCCTTGTGCCGGGGGAATCATATTGCCCATGTGGCAATCCCTTCGGCGCAGCTTGGCAGCCAGGCTGCGCCTCGCACGCCACTGCTGTCACCATGGCGGGCGGGCACTATGGGGGTGATGCACCCATCCGAAAACAGATAGGGATCCAGCGCCCGGGGCAGGTCTCGGTAGAGGAGGTCGATGTTGGAGAGACCGCCTCCCAGTACTATGACATCCGGGTCCAGTACGTTGATAAGGCTTGCCACGCTGCGGGCCAGAGCCTGGATGAAGTGGCCATAATGGGCCAGCGCCTGGTGGTCTCCCTCTGCGGCTGTCGTGATGATCCCCCGAGGTGAGAGGCTGCGGCCATGGCGTTCGACAAAGCGGCCCGCAAACCCAGTGCCCGAGATGAAGCGCTCGATGCAGTTATGGCGGCCGCAGTAGCAGGGCTGGCTTGGGCCATCCTGTGCCGGGTCATAGCCGGGCAAGGGGTTGTGTCCCCATTCGCCTGTGATGGCGTTGGGCCCGACGATAAGCTGGCGATTGACCACCAGACCGCCGCCACACCCGGTCCCCAGTATGATGCCAAACACCAGTCGTCCTGCGTCGCCTGCGCCGTCGACGGCTTCTGACAGGGTGAAGCAGTCGGCATCATTGGCCAGCCAGACCGGTTGGCCCAGCACCCGCGTCAGATCCCCCTTGAGATCCTGCCCGTTGAGAAACAGGCAGTTGGCATTCTTGATGCGGCCGGTTTGCGGGCTGATCGCCCCGGGCAGTCCTATGCCGATGGTGAAGGTGCCGTCCAGCTCCTGGCGTATCTCGTTCACCAGGTCGGTGATGGCGGCAAGAAAATCGCCGTACCCCGTGGTCGGGGTCGCAATGCGTTTGCACAGCAGGCTGACACCCTGGCTATCGAGCAATTGAGCCTCGATTTTGGTGCCGCCGATGTCGAGTCCGAGTCGCAACATGGTTATCTTCCTCAGGCGGCCAGCTTGCGATGCAGCTCAATGAGCTCGGTGACCAGCTCCTTGGCAAGCATGGCGGTCATCAGGTGATCCTGGGCATGCACCAGGATCAGCTTGACCGGGATCTTGCCTTCCCCTTCATCCGCTTCAATCAGCCTGGTCTGCACCGCGTGAGCGGCGTTGGCGGCCTCACCGGCCTGGCGCAGCAGATCGTCGGCTTCGGAAAACTGGCCTGCCTTGGCTTGGCGCAGTGCTTCAAAGCAGAGGCTGCGGCTCATGCCGGCATTGATGATAAGACCCATCACTGTCTCTTCCAGATCGAACATATACGCTCCTTGGTCATGAGTGCCGGCCCCTTGTGCCGGCGCTGTGTCTTTACCGGTCTCGTGACGAGACCATCAGTTGAAGCCGTGCTCGCGGGCTGCGGTCGCAAACCACTGACCGCTCTTCTTGATGCGTCGGGTCTGGCTCTCCAGCTCCAGTTCGATAAAGCCGTAGCGGTTCTTGTAGGCGTTGCTCCACGACCAGTTGTCGATGAAGGTCCAGAGGTGATAACCCCGGCACTGACAGCCTTCTTCCAGCGCCTTGTGCAACCAGATGAGGTGATCCCGTATAAAGCCGATGCGGTAGTCATCCTGGATCTGGCCATCCGGCCCCTTGAACTTGGCCTCGCCTTCGACCCCCATGCCGTTCTCCGAGATGTAGCTCGGGATGTTGCCGTAGTGGTCGCGCAAGTTGACGAGGATGTCGTAGATCCCCTGTTCGTAGATCTCCCAGCCCCGGTGCGGGTTCATCTTGCGACCCGGCATCTCGTAGTAGTCGAAGAACCACTCCGGCATGAAGGGGCTGGCAGGGTTGACCGCATTGCTACGGGCCTTGACCCGGCGTGGCTGGTAATAGTTGATCCCCAGCAGGTCGATCTTGCCTGCTGCCAGCAGTGCCTGATCTCCCGCTTCGCAGGCGGGCAGCTGGTCATACTCCTTGAGCAGTGACACCAGTTCGGCCGGGTACTCTCCTTTGACCGCCGGATCCAGGAAGCTGCGGTTGAACATCAGATCGGCAATGTTGGCCGCCTTCAGATCCGCCGGATGCTGCGAGCGCGGATAGGAGGGCGTCAGGTTGAGGATGATGCCAATCTGGCCATCCTGACCGAGGGCACGGTAACGCTGCACTGCCATGGCATGGGCCAGCATGGTGTGATAGGCCACTGTGGCGGCGCGGCGAAAATCCACCACGTTCGGGTAGTGGAAGTCGTAGAGGTAACCTCCCTCCACCGGCACTATGGGTTCGTTGAAAGTGAACCAGTGCTTGACCTTGTGACCGAACAATCTGAAGCAGGTCTCGGCAAATTCGGCGTAGGCGGCGACCACCTCCCTACTCTCCCAGCCCCCCAGTGACTGCATGCTCATCGGCATGTCGAAGTGGAACAAGCAGATGAAGGGCTCGATCCCCTCGGCCTTGAGTTCGTCGAGCATGGCGTCATAGAAAGCCACTGCTTCCGGATTGGGCTCTCCCCGCCCTGCCGGGATCAGCCGTGCCCAGGCGATGGAGGTGCGAAAGCTGTTGTGACCGAGCTGGCGTAGCAAGCGAACATCATCGCGAAAATGTTCATAGAAACCGGAGGTCTGAGCCGGGCCAATCTGCTGGTGAAAGCGGTTGGGGGCCTGTTCGAACCAGTGATCCCAGATGGTCGGGGCCTTGCCACCCTGCAGGCTGGCGCCTTCGGCTTGTGCGGCTGAGGAGGCGCTGCCCCACCAGAACGTTTCAGGAAAACGGTATTGCATCTCGTGTTACTCCAATCTTGAAAAAGAGGCCGCCAAGCGGCCCCGGCAGGCAATCAACGGCTGGTGGCGACCGCCAGCGTCGGCGCTTCCTCGTTCTTTTCTTGCTCTTCCTGCTTGAGCAGGGTGCGCTCATAGGCTTTCAGGAAGGGGTAATACATGGCCGCGGCAGAGCACATGCAAAGCAGGCTCAACACCATGGGGCTGATGGCCCAGTTGGCGGCCCAGGAGGCACCGATGGGGCCCGGTGTAGTCCAGGGGGTAAGGGAGACCACCCGTTCCACCAGACCGAAATCCAGGGCAAACCAGGCCAGGGTGGCGTTGATCATGGGCACCAGGATGAAGGGCAGGAAGAACACCGGGTTCATGACGATGGGCGCACCGAACAGTATGGGTTCGTTGATGTTGAACAGGCCCGGCACCACACCCATCTTGCCGATGGATCTCAGGTGCGCTGCCTTGCTGCGCAGCAGCAGGAAGGCCAGTGGCAGAGTGGATCCGACACCGCCGATCAGCAGGTAGTGATCCCAGAAGCCCTGCAGGAAGATGTGGGGCAAGGCTTCACCTGCCGCCATGGCGGTCTGGTTATTGGCCAGATTGGCCATCCAGAACGGGTTCATGATGCCGGTGACGATGAGGGCGCCATGGATCCCGGCGAACCAGAGTACCTGGCACACCAGCACAGCCAGCAACATGGCAGGCAGGGAGTCGGAGGCCGCGACCAGCGGCTTGACCAGCGACATGATGGCTTCCGGCAATATCATGCCGGTGCTGTTTTCCAGCAGCAGGTTGAGGGGATGCAGGGTCAGGATGATCACCAGCACGGGGATCAGCACCTCGAACGAGCGGGCAACACCGGTTGGTACCTGGGGGGGCAGCTTGATGGTGATGTTGTTGCGTTTGAGGAAGGCGTACACCTCAGCCGCATAGATGGCGGTGATCAGGGCCGTGAAGATCCCCTGACCGGAGAAGTACTGCATGGAGATGGCGCCATCCTTGACGGGGGCGGCTACCAGCATGAAGGACATCAGGCAGAGCAGGCCTGTAGTGACAGGGTCGAGCCCGTTCTGACGGGCCAGACTGGCACCTATTCCCACCGAGATGAACAGGGTCATCAGCCCCATGCTCAGCTGGAATGGGAGCAGCAACTGGGCTTGGTAGGTGGACGAGAAGTCGAGCCAGGCGCGGGCAAATCCCCACTGGGTCTGGGGTGAGAAGGGGGGGAAGATGAACACCAGCATGAAGCTGCCGACGATCATGAAGGGCAGAGCTGCGATGAAGCCATCACGGATGGCCTGCACATATTTTTGCTGGCCAATTCGCCCGGCCAGCGGACTGACCCGGTTCTCTATGGTACTGACAAAGCGTTCGTATAGGGTGTTCATGAAGGTTTCCTTGTGACATTCACTGGTTGGGTCCTGCGCATCAGCGGATGAGGGAGAGGGCGTGGTCGAGGACCTTGTCACCCCGCTGCATGCCGTAATCCATCATGTTGATGGTCTCGACCGGCACGCCGTGAGCCGCCGCTCGCTGCTGCAGCTCGGCCTGCATGTATTTGACCTGTGGCCCCAGCAGCACCACCTGGTAGTGAGGCATCTGCAGATCGAACTCTGCCGCACCGAAGGCTTGTATCTCGGCGCTCACCCCCCGCTTGTCCGCTTCCTCTTTCATCTTCTTGACCAGCAGGCTGGTCGACATGCCTGAGGAGCAGCACAACATGATTTTTTTCATTTCCAGATTCTCCAGTCGTTCGTAACGGATGGCGCATTCTGGATCGATGGATTTAATTTGGAAACCGGTTTCCTTATCGTGTCCGTATATGTGTGAACAGGATCGGTAATTTGGGGTTTAAAGCAGTGGAAAATGTGAGCTAGGTAAAGAAACGGCAAAATGGTTGCGGATACTACGGAAACAAAACCACAAAGCCGTCAAAATGGCGTCCAAGCCTCAAGATGACAGGGGCTAACACACAGCGAAGGGACGGGAAATCGAGTGATGAATCTGCAATGGATGGCAATGCTGGTCGGCATGATCGAGCAGCGCATGGTACCGTTTGCCAATTGGCTGACCCGCAGTCGCCATGTGCTCTCATTGCGCGATGGTTTTCAGTTGGCAATGCCTTTTGTCATCGTCGGCAGCCTGCTGGTGCCCATACTGTTTCCCCCCATCGCCCCCGATACCCCCCACGCATTCGGCCAGTGGCTGCACTGGCTGGCCCATGAGCTGCACCCTTTCCTGTTTCCCGTCTATTCCCACACTCTTGGACTGGTGGCACTGATCATTGCGTTTGGGGCGGCCTCAAGCCTGGCAAAGGCATACGAAATGCCGGAGCGACTGTGCGGCCTGGGGGGGTGCATGGCGTTTTTGATGTTGATCGACTTTCGTTCGCTGCAACCCGGGGTGTTTGGCTATCTGGGTGGGGCAGGGATTTTCACGGCCTTGCTGATGGCGTTCTATTCGGTGGAGGTGACCCGCTTTTTCTATCGGCGTGGCTGGTATATCCATATGCCGGACGAGGTGCCAGTGATGACGAGGCGGGGGTTCCAGCTGATAGTGCCTCTGCTGTTCACCATGCTCTCCCTTAGCCTGATGCGACTCTGGTTGCAGCAGCAGTTCGGGATCAGTCTGCCGGATTTCATGGCTTCCCTGTTCCGGCCATTGATAGTCGGGGCCGACACCTTGCCAGCCCTGCTGATCACCTTGCTAATTGCCCATCTGCTCTGGTTTATGGGGATCCATGGGGCCCTGATAGTGACAGGTTTGCTGTCACCTTTCTGGATGGCCGGCGTGAGTGCCAATCAGGCGGCCTTGATGGCGGGGGAGCCCTTGCCTCATATTTTCCTGCAAGGGTTCTGGGACTATTACCTGCTGATCGGGGGGATTGGGACTACCTTGCCACTGGTGTTTATGGCCATGCGCAGTCGCTCTCACTCGATTCAGTCGGTGGGCAAACTGGGGTTTATCCCGTCCCTGTTCAATATCAATGAGCCACTGCTGTTTGGCTTTCCCATCATCATGAACCCGCTGTTCTTTTTGCCGTTCATCAGCGTGCCGCTGATCAATGCTGTGCTGGCCTGGCAGTTGACCCAGTGGGGTTTTCTAGACCGCTTCATCGCCTTGCTGCCCTGGTCGATGCCCTCGCCACTGGGGGCCGCATGGGCGGCCAATGGCAGCTGGAGCAATGGTCTTATGAGTCTGGTCTGCATCCTCAACAGCTATGTACTCTATCGCCCCTTCTTTCTGGCCCACGAGAAGATGGTGCTGGAGCAAGAACATGAAAGAGCCTGACCAAATGGATTACCCCATCAACCCCAGATAGTTCATCAGAGCGGCGCCCAGGCTGGTGGTGATGAGCGAGCCCAGCGTGGTGGTGGCTATGATGTTGGCGGCCAGTGCGCTATCGCCCCCCATGGCGCGGGTCATCACATAGCTGGCGGCGGCAGTGGGGGTGGAACTTATCAAAAACAGTATGCCGAGGGCCTGCTGGCTGAAGCCCAGCGCCCAGGCCCCAAGCACCAGCAACAAGGGAATGCAGAACAAGCGGTTGACGGTGGCCCAGCCGGTCAGCATGGCACCGCCACGCAGGGCTTTGAGGTTGAGGCTGGCACCGGTGCAGAGCAGGGCCAGCGGCAGCGTCATGTTGGCGAAGTAGTTGCCCGTGGTGATCACCAGCTGGGGCAGCTCGATACCGAGCAGACCGAACGGCAGGGCCGAGAGGATGGCGATGATGAGAGGGTTTTTGGCGATCCCGTTAAGAATGGGTTTGATCCCTTTGCCGCCCCCCAGACTGCGGGTCAGGGTGATGACAGCCAGGATGTTGTAGAGCACGGTTACCGAGCCCACCAGCAGGGCGGCGGCGCCGATCCCCTCCGGCCCGTAAGCGTTTTGCACATAGGCCAGCCCCATGATCCCCATGTTGCCGCGAAAGCTGCCCTGCACGAAGATGCCGCGCTGACGTCGCTCCGGGATGAAGCGGGCCGCCAGTGCCTCAAGGATCAGAAAGCCGGTGAGAGTGCCGAGCAGGCCGTAGACGATGAGCCATGGGCTCGGCATGGTGGAAAAATCGGTGCGCACCATGCTGAGAAACAGCAGGGCGGGCAGGGTGACCTGAAACACCAGGCGGGAGGCGGATTCGACGAAGCTGTCTGGCAGCAGACCCAGCTGCTTTAGCCAGATGCCGAGCAGCAGCACCACGCAGATGGGGCCTGTGATGGAGAGGGAGAAGTGCAGACTTGCCAACAGATCCATGATGCGCGTCCTGTGCGATGGCGAGCGGCGCAGCGATCGCCGAGGCAAAAAAGGCATTCTAACGCCATGGGCTTGTATTCACAGGGCTTAATCACAACAATGTGGGCAATTCCACCGCCGAGCCTCCTGTGAGCCAATTCATGGACAAGAAACTGACCATTCTCGATATCGCCCGCCTCTCGGGTGTCGGCAAGTCGACCGTCTCCCGGGTGCTCAACCAGGACCCCAAGGTGAAGCAGGCGACCCGCGAGCGGGTGGAGCAGGTCATCGCCGAACACGGCTTCGTGCCGAGCAAGTCGGCCCGGGCCATGCGCAGCCAGAGCCAGCAGGTGGTGGGGATCATCGTCTCGCGCCTCGATTCCAGCTCGGAGAATCAGGCTGTGCGCGGCATGCTGGAGACCCTCTATCAGCACGGCTATGACGCAGTGCTGATGGAGAGCAAGTTTTCCCCCGCCAAGGTGCAGGAGCATCTGGCTGTGCTGGAGCGGCGCGGGGTGGATGGCATCATACTGTTTGCTTTCAACGATCTGGACTATGCGGCCATGGCCAGGCTCAAGGACAAACTGGTGCTGGTGGCGCGCGAATATCCCGGTTTCTCCTCTGTCTGCTTCGACGATGGGGGGGCGGTGCGCACCATGCTGGCAGAGCTGGCCATCAGGGGGCTAAGCGACATCGCTTATCTCGGGGTCGATACCTCTGATCTCACCACGGGCCAGCGCCGGCTCGATGCCTATCTCGGCTACTGCGCCGAACAGGGACTGACGGCGCGCAGTGCCCTCGGCGATCTCAGCCTGCAAAGCGGCTACCGGCTGGCTGCCGACTTGCTTACCCCCGCCACCCAGGCGCTGGTCTGCGCCAGCGACACCCTCGCCATAGGTGCAGCAAAATACTTGCAAGAACAAGGGCGTAGCGAAGTGCTGGTGACCGGCCTTGGCAACAACCCCATGCTCAGTTTTCTCTTTCCCAATGCCCTTAGCCTGGATCTTGGCTACAAAAGGGCAGGGGAGCAGGCGGCCCGTCAGCTGCTCGGCCAGATTGAGCAGGGCCGCTGCCCGCTGGCGACCATAGCACCCTGCCACACACTGTGAGCCCCATCACTTAGCCCTGCACAAAAAACGCGCTTTCTGTGATGTTGACCACGAAATGGGAACGTTCCCATTTCGATCTGACCAAATTGCCTGCATGCTGAATGGGAACGATACCAAAAACGCTCCGGCCGACAGACTGGCCCAAAAGGGCGAGGCAGACCAATATCAATGGAGTCACAGAGGGAAGACTCATGTCCAAGATCAACGCACAGCAGCTTGCCACCCTGATCGACAAGATCGGCGGCAAGGAGAACATCGCCACCGTCAGCCACTGCTTGACCCGATTGCGCTTCGTCCTGAACGATCCGGCGAAAGCAGACAGCAAGGCCATCGAGACCATACCGGCGGTAAAGGGTTGCTTCACCAATGCTGGCCAGTTCCAAGTGGTGATCGGCAACGAGGTGGATGACTGGTACAAGGCGCTCACCGAGGAGATTGGTGTCAGCGGTGGCAGCAAGGATGCCGCCAAGCTGGCTGCCCGTCAGAACATGAATCCGCTGGAGCGCGGCATCTCCCACCTGGCGGAGATCTTCGTGCCCTTGTTGCCCGCCATCATCACAGGCGGTTTGATCCTGGGTTTTCGCAACGTCATCGGCGACATCAAGATGTTCGACGACGGGACCCACACCCTGGTCGAGATCAGCCAGTTTTGGGCTCAGGTCCACGCCTTCCTCTGGCTGCTGGGTGAGGCCATCTTCCATTTCCTGCCGGTGGGTGTCTGCTGGTCTGCGGTCAAGAAGATGGGCGGCTCCGAGATCCTCGGTATCGTGCTGGGTATCACCCTGGTCTCGCCGCAGCTGATGAATGCCTATGGCATCGGCCAGCAGACCCCGGAAGTGTGGGACTTCGGCCTCTTTGTCATTCAAAAGGTGGGTTATCAGGCCCAGGTCATTCCGGCCCTGCTGGCGGGGGTATTCCTGGCCTGGGTTGAAACCAACCTCAAGCGCATCATTCCGGCGTATCTCTATCTGGTGATAGTGCCCTTTATCTCCCTGCTGCTGGCGGTGATAGTGGCGCACGCCTTTATCGGCCCCTTCGGTCGCTGGATTGGTGACGGTGTCGGCTTTGCCGCCAAGGCCGCCATGACGGGTTCGTTTGCACCAATTGGTGCCGCCCTGTTCGGCTTCCTCTATGCGCCCCTGGTTATTACCGGCATCCACCACACCACCAACGCGGTGGACTTGCAACTGATGCAGAGCATGGGTGGCACGCCAATCTGGCCGCTGATCGCCCTGTCCAATATCGCCCAGGCCTCTGCCGTGGTAGGGATCATCCTCATCAGCCGCAAGGAGAACGAGCGGGAGATCTCCGTGCCTGCCGCTATCTCGGCTTACCTGGGGGTGACAGAACCGGCCATGTACGGCATCAACCTCAAGTACAAGTTCCCCATGCTGTGCGCCATGGTGGGCTCGAGCTGCGCGGCCCTCATCTGCGGCTTCGCCGGTGTGATGGCCAACGGCATAGGGGTAGGGGGCCTGCCGGGTATCCTCTCCATCCAGCCGCAATACTGGGCCATCTACGCCATCGCCATGCTGGTGGCGATAGTGGTGCCCCTGGTGCTGACCCTGCTGGTCTACAAGCGTCAACAGGCCTCGGGCAAACTGGCTCAAGCCATCGCTTGAGTGCACTCATCAGGGCGGCCTCGCAAGGGGCCGCCCTCTCCATTTTTTATTCGAGACAAGAGAAAGACCCATGAGCCAAACTCCCTGGTGGCAGAGTGCCGTGATTTACCAGATCTACCCCAAGAGCTTTCAGGATTCGGGCGCCCGTGGCACCGGCGATCTCAAGGGGATCATGGCCCGCCTCGATTATCTCAAGACCCTGGGGGTCGATGCCCTCTGGCTGACCCCGGTGTATGTTTCCCCCCAGGTGGATAACGGCTATGACATTGCCGATTACTACCAGATTGATCCCGCCTACGGCACCATGGCCGATTTCGAGGCGCTGCTGGCGGCAGCCCATGCCCGTGGCATTCGTATCGTGATGGACATAGTCGTCAACCACACCTCCACCGAGCACGCCTGGTTCAAATCGGCGCTGGGGGATAAAAACAGCCCCTACCGCGACTACTACATCTGGAAAGATCCGGTGGATGGCGGTGTGCCGAACAACTGGCAATCCAAGTTTGGTGGCAGTGCATGGGAGCTGGATGCCGCCACCGGCCAGTACTATCTGCACCTGTTTGCCCGCGAGCAGGCGGATCTCAACTGGGAAAACCCGGCTGTGCGCGCCGAGGTCAAAAACATCATTCACTTCTGGGCCGGCAAGGGGGTTGATGGCTTCCGCCTTGATGTCATCAACCTGATTTCCAAGGATCAGACTTTCCCGAACGACGACGTGGGCGATGGCCGCCGCTTCTATACCGACGGGCCGCGCATCCACGAATTCCTGCAGGATGTGAGCCGCGACGTATTCGCCCCGGTCGGCGCCATGACGGTGGGTGAGATGTCCTCCACTTCGCTGGCGCACTGCCAGCGCTATGGTGCCCTTGATGGCTCCGAACTCTCCATGGTGTTCAACTTCCACCATCTGAAGGTGGATTACCCCAACGGCGACAAGTGGACCAAGGCGCCGTTCGATTTCCTCGAGCTCAAGCGTATCTTCAACCACTGGCAGAGCGGCATGCACGGCAAGGGCTGGTCGGCCCTGTTCTGGTGCAACCACGATCAGCCGCGCATCGTCTCCCGCTTCGGGGACGAGGGCGAGCATCGCGTGGTCGCCGCCAAGATGCTGGCCAGTACCCTGCACGGGCTGCAGGGCACCCCCTACATCTATCAGGGGGAGGAGATCGGCATGACCAACCCCGGTTATCAGAGCATCGACGATTACCAGGATGTGGAGAGCCGCAACATCTTCGCCATCAAGCAGGCCGAAGGCATGAACGAAGCCGAGATCCTCACCATTCTCGGTGCCAAGTCTCGCGACAACTCCCGTACACCCATGCAATGGAGCGCCGCACCCAATGCCGGCTTCACCCAGGGCACGCCCTGGCTCAGGCCCGCTGCCAATTACACCGAGATCAACGCCGAAGCGGCACTGGCCGATCAGGGCTCAGTGTTCTGGCACTACCGGGATCTGATCGCGCTTCGCAAGGCGCATCCCATCTTTACGCAGGGGGATTATCAGGAGCAGTTGCCAGGCCATCAGCACATCTGGGCCTATACCCGCAGTGCCAAGGGTCAGACCCTGCTGGTGGTAAGCAATTTCTACGGTGAGCCTGTGGCCTTCGACTTGCCGCAAGATCTGCAAGAGAGGGAAGGCCGTCTGCTGCTTGGCAACTACCCCGATAGTCCGGCAATGCCGCAATCTTGTATGCTGCGTCCCTATGAATCCCTGATCTGGCTGGTGGAGTAGGTGGTGAGCGAGGTGATGGCAAAAGCAATGGCCCCGGTGCACGGCACCGAGTGGCAAAAGATGGTGGCGGGTCAGCCCTATGATGCGGGGGATCCCGAGCTCAAGGCGGCGCGCGAGCGCTGTCGTTTCCTCTATCACACCTTCAATACCAGTTGGCAGGAGAAACCGGCGCGGGATGCGCTGCTGCGGGAACTGCTCGGCAGCCGGGGCAATGTGTGTGCTATCAACCCGCCTTTCTTCTGCGACTATGGCGCCAATATCCATGTGGGGGAGAACTTCTACGCCAACGTCAACTGCACCATCCTCGACGTGTGCGAGGTGCATATCGGCGACAACGTGCTGTTGGCCCCCGGGGTGCAGATCTACACCGCCGCTCACCCCGTTGCCCTTGTCCCTCGGGTGGCGGGGGTCGAGTTTGGCAAACCAGTGCGCATAGGCAACAACGTCTGGGTCGGCGGCAGCACAGTTATCTGCCCCGGTGTCACCATAGGGGATAACAGCGTGATCGGCGCAGGCTCAGTGGTCACCAGAGACATTCCGGCCAATGTGGTTGCCGTCGGCAATCCTTGCAGGGTCTTGCGGCCCATGACGGCAGAGGAGCTGGCGGGCATCTAAATATCAAGGGGCAGGGGATCCTGCCCTTTATGCAGGAAGTTTCCCCCTCATCCCGGTTCTTATCCCCTCCGAAGTTCAGTGTCAGTTGCACCGTGAGCTGTATCTGAACCTGTGATTTACATCACTGTCAGTTTTTTTGAACATCTAGGCCAGTTTATCTCGCTAACAAAGGTGGGCAGAGGTGTTTAATATTCACTCAACGCTTAGGCAGGAACGCCAGGTGGCCAAATAACAGGTTGTTTCAGGCGATGACACCAGAAACCAGAATGTCAGACGTCGGTGAAAGAACTACATACTATTTGAATAACCTCTTGCAAGGATGCATTGATTCAGGCCGAACCGGCCTTGGCAATGACACAAAAACCAAGAGAGTGAATGAACATGAAAAACGTAATCAAGATGCTGGCCGTTGCAGGCCTGATGACTGCCGGTTTTGCTCAGGCTTCCGTTCCCGCTGACTTCAACGCTGCACCGGGCGTGCTGTTTGTGAACTGGCATGCAACCGCCGCTGTGGATGGCAAAACCAACCCCATGCTGGAAGTGCGCAATGAGTCAGGGGATGTGGTGGCTTCCGTTCACGCCAATCTGATGGGCACCCAGCAGGTACGTATTCCGAGCCGCACTCAGGGCAACCTGACCGTCAGTCTGGGTGAGCAGAGCAGCGACTACCGCATCCCGTTCGGCATCGGCAGCGGCAAGCAGCGCTAAGAGTGGTTGTTGCCGGTCAGCTCCCGGCTAGCGTTATCCCCACCGGGAGTCACGAGACACTGCGTTCAGAGAGAGGGCCCCGCATGGCGGGGCCCTCTGCTTTTGTGCATCGAGCGCATGTTAGAGCCAGGTGGGGCTCAGGACTGGCTCGTTCCCTTGCCGCTTAAATAAAAAGCAAGGGCGTGCCTTTGGTCTGTGCCTGTTGGCGTGACGGATTTAGCCACCGTATTGATAACAGCGTTTAAGCTCGCTGAAGTCATAGAAGAAACTGCCGGCCTTGATGGGCTCGCAGCCCGCCTTGAAGGCGAGCTCTTTCTCGTTGTAGAGCATCTTGACCAGCACCCGGCCTGCGTCGTTGCGGTAAGCATCCCATTGGATATTGGCCGTATAGGGCGAAACCCAGCCGCCGCGCCATTCGTTGTTCTCCTGACTGTAGAGAACTCCTTCCTGGGCACCTTGTTGGCTCCCTTCCAGCCTCATCAGCGCTGCCAGTGGAATGATGGCCTCTGCATGGGCAAAGCGCAGCGTAGCGATCCGCTCGCTGGCATTCTCCACCACCTGATGTTGTACCTCCTTGAACATGCCATCCAGCAGGGCCTGAGCGATATCATAGGTCGCACTCTGACTGGCAAAGCTTGGGCCCTTCTCATAAAAATCTTCCGCATCAGAGAGATAGGAAAACCAGGTCGACTCTTCTGGCGTGAGGTACTGCTCCAGATCCCAAGGGGCGCCCTGGGCCTCGGCTTCGCGGATCATGCCCGGGCCTATGATGAAGAGGTTGTAGAGCATCAGGGCCGCATCCACTTCATCGCGTACATAGGTCTTGCCGCCATCCTCAGGGTTGATGGCCACGAACTCGACTCCACCTGCCAGATAATCGACAAAGGCCTTGCTGTAGATACGCTCAAGCATGGTGCGCGCCATGGCCCTGGTCTTGTCCAGCACCTTGAGATCGTTGAGAGCCTTGCTGAGTGCTGGATTGGACGCTATGCCGGCCTCCTCGTCCCCGACGAAAGCCTGGTATGCCTGGAAGGCGGGCAGGTACTTGAGATAATCCCCTTCCGGTTCCGTCTTGTGAAAGTAGAGTTCGAACTTGTTGCGTAACCCCTTGTCGATGACAGAGGGATCATCCTGGCTGATGTAGCACTGGGCGTCATCGTTCACATAGTCGACCCGCTTGGCCAGGCTCTGCATGAAGTAAAAGGCGCTCTCGTTGGCCCTGTCTTTGCCCGAGGTCTCGACCCGGATGCAGCCGGGAGTCGCGCTCTTGCCTAGCAGGGTCGGTAGCCGTTCGGCTAGGTGGGTGGCGAGCGTCGCATGTTCTTCCTTGCCTATGACAGTGAGCAGGCCATAGCCGAGTTGCTGGTTGGCTGCTGTGACCGCATCCACTTTGGCGCCCAATCCCTGCCCCAGTTCAGTGAGGGCACCCTGCCGGTAGGCGGCATCCCAGACCTGCTTGGTGAGTACATCGTATTTGGGGCTGGATAGGGATCGGGAGCCATGCCGAGCCACCAGTTCAGTAAAGACGGGGTCGAATCCCGCCGGAGCCGCTTCATAGCTGGCGGTATCCTGGCGGGCTGCGTAGACAGCTTTGGTGCTGTACTGATAGTCGATACCGGGGTTGGCATCAGGAGTGGTGTCGTTATCGGAGTTGCAACCGGCCAACAGCGTCATTGTCAGGCTGGCAGAGAGGGCGATGGTGAGAGAAGAGAGGCGGAACATAGTCATCCTTGAACCATATTGAAAATGAGGCTGCACATTAAGCGCTGCATATGACAGTCCGGTGTCAGCAGCCGGTTTGAGTGCCCAAGCCTGAGCAAATACATGTGATATGGATGGCTATCTGGTGATTACCCCTTGCCATCCCGTTCCCCACCCCTCTGCTGAAAAAGGAAGAACGGGAGCCTGTTTACCATGTTGGATCCTCCTCTCTTGTTATCTTCATATTTTTTGAACATCTAGGCCAGTTTATCTCGCTAACAAAGGTGGGCAGAGGTGTTTAATATTCACTCAACGCTTAGGCAGGAACGCCAGGTGGCCAAATAACAGCTCTTCATGGACGATGACACCAGAAACCAGAGTGTCAGACGTCGGTGAAAGAACTACATACTATTTGAATAACCTCTTGCAAGGATGCATTGATTCAGGCCGAACCGGCCTTGGCAATGACACAAAAACCAAGAGAGTGAATGAACATGAAAAACGTAATCAAGATGCTGGCCGTTGCAGGCCTGATGACTGCCGGTTTTGCTCAGGCTTCCGTTCCCGCTGACTTCAACGCTGCACCGGGCGTGCTGTTTGTGAACTGGCATGCAACCGCCGCTGTGGATGGCAAAACCAACCCCATGCTGGAAGTGCGCAACGAGTCAGGGGATGTGGTGGCTTCCGTTCACGCCAATCTGATGGGCACCCAGCAGGTACATATTCCGAGCCGCACTCAGGGCAACCTGACCGTCAGTCTGGGTGAGCAGAGCAGTGACTACCGCATCCCGTTCGGTATCGGCAGCGGCAAGCAGCGCTAAGCCGAGCCACATCAGCCGCGGTTTCTACCCCTGAAAACTGTCCAGACACAACAAAGGCGCCCTGAGGCGCCTTTGTTGTTTGCTGTGTGGATCAGCGGGAGCTGGCCGCTTCGATGACGGGAACCCGGTTCACCGCCTTGCCAAGATAGGCAAGAGTGATGGTCACTATGATGCAGGTGAAGCTGAGCCACATGTAGGGCAGGTAGTCGAGGGTCGCCACCCCCAGTACCCCGGCCATGAAGATGCCGTTGTCGCTCCAGGGCACCATGCCGCAGGTGAGGGTACCGCCGAACTCGGCGTTGCGGGAGAGGTTCTTGCGTGCCAGTCCCAGCCGGTCGTAGTTCTTGGCCATGATCTTGGGAGTCAGGATCAGTGACACATACATGGCCGAACCGAATACGTTGGCCAGGAAGGCTGTCCCTATGGTGTGGCTGGTCAGGCTGCCGACACTGTTGATGCGCTTCTCGAAGGCATTGGCGATCACTTCCAGAATACCTACCTTCTCCAGCAGGCCACCAAAGCCCAGACCGAAGATGATGACGGCGACCGAACCCAGCATTGATTCCATGCCGCCGCGCCCCAGTATGTTGTCGATAAAGCCGATGCCTGAGGTAATGGGGAAGGGACTGTAGGCGGAATGCATCGCCTTGACCGGATCCATGTCCTGGAACGCTATGGCCCAGACAAGCCCCAGCAGGGCGCCGAAACTGATCACCGGGAAGGCGGGTTTGCGGTTGGCGAGCAGACCCAGTACCAGTACGACCGGCACTATGGCCAGCGGGGTGATGTTGAACTGGTTGTCGAGCGCCTCCATCACCAGATTGACCTGCTCCAGGCTGACGTTGCCCGAATACTGCATGCCGACCACGGTAAACAGTGCGGCCGTAATGATGTAGGAGAGCAGGCTGATGGGCAGCATCCCCTTGATGTGTTCCACCACATCGACATTGGACATGGTGGAGGCCAGTACCACTGAGTCGGAGAGGGGGGAGAGCTTGTCACCGAAGTAGACGCCGGAGAGCACGGCACCCGCCACCAGTGGCGCAGGGACGCCAAGACTGTGGCCTATCCCCATCATGGCGATGCCGGCGGTGGCGGCAGAGCCCCAGGAGGTACCGGTGGCCAGCGAAGTGAGGGAGCAGATGATCAGCGTTGCCAGCAGGAAGATGGACGGGTGTATTACCTTGAGGCCGAAGTAGATGATGCTGGGGACTATACCGCCTGCGATCCAGGTGCCGACCAGGGCGCCGACGGAGACCAGGATCAGGATGGCCCCCATCCCTTTGGAAACACCGTCAACGGCAGCTTGCTCCAGGGATTTGTAATCATGACCCAGCTTGATGCCGAGCCCCATGATGACGAACCAGGCGATGAACAGTGCCAACTGAATTGGCAGATCCAGCACGCTGGTGAACGAGAATGCCAGGGCCAGGAAAATGGCCAGACAGCCAAATACCTGCAACATGCCCGGTAATCGAATTTGGTTTTGCTGGTTTTGCATAGATGCTCCCTAAACTCTTGCTCGCCAAGGTCGGTCCCTCTCGTCCTGTGGATACCTGTATCCCGAGGGGCCAACCCAAAAGAGGCCGCAATCTACCACAAACCTGGGGGGACAAATCCCAACTGATTTAGCAAAAATGCAATTTTGATTGAAAAAATTACAAATTAGTTGATCTCATAACCTGTATTTGAGCGCTCTATTGGCCCGAATGTGACATTCGATACAGATAGCAAAGTCCGATTGCATACTCATAAAATACAAATGATAATCGTTATCAGGTGATGCAAGAGGATATATCACCATGATCTGGATCGTGAGAGTCGTGCTGCTGGTCGGACTGCTGGCCGTGCTGGGTTGGGGTCAGGACAAGGAGTACGGCATGTGGAGTCTGGGCTTTGTGCTGGCTGCCTGGGTCATGCTGGAACCCAGGCTGAGACCTGTCCTGATACTGCTGCCAGTGGCCGGGATGACAGGCATAGCGGCTTTGCTCTGGCAGCAACCCTGGTTATGACTGGGCTGCGGGGGCGTTCTTGACCTTCTCTTGCGCCTGTTTGAGCGATGCGATGACGTTGTTTTCCATCTCGGTACGCTTGGCGTCGGTCAGGAAGTAGATCATGTCGACATCGTGGCGAATATAGTGGGAAGGCAGCTGGTTCAGGGTCAGGCAGCAGAGATCGGCCATCTGCTCGCTGTTCAGTTTCTGATTCAGCCCCTGCTTTTCGATCTCCTTGAGCACCAGATGTTCATAGAAGTTGTGAATATCGGTATCCAGTATCATATGCGCTCCTTGGCATGACGATGGGCGGTAAGTTGTCAAAAGCATAGTCATAACAAGGAGTAAAAACAAAAGGCCCATCACTTTCGTGATGGACCTTTTATATAAGGAATGGTGCGAAGAGAGGGACTCGAACCCTCACATCCGTGGGACACTAACACCTGAAGCTAGCGCGTCTACCAATTCCGCCACCTTCGCACACTGATTTTCTCCAGCTGGTTTTTAAATGCGGTTGGAACGCATTGCTCTGTTTTTACATGTCAGAATCATGGTGCGAAGAGAGGGACTCGAACCCTCACACCCGGGGGGCACTAACACCTGAAGCTAGCGCGTCTACCAATTCCGCCACCTTCGCACATTGTGTTACCAGTTTTGATTTACATGCTGTCTGGAGAAGCATGGTGCGAAGAGAGGGACTCGAACCCTCACATCCGTGGGACACTAACACCTGAAGCTAGCGCGTCTACCAATTCCGCCACCTTCGCACATTGTGTTACCAGTTTTGATTTACATGCTGTCTGGAGAAGCATGGTGCGAAGAGAGGGACTCGAACCCTCACACCCGGGGGGCACTAACACCTGAAGCTAGCGCGTCTACCAATTCCGCCACCTTCGCACATTCGGGTTTTCCAGTTGGATTTACATGCTGCTGAATCAGCATGGCAGTATTGGTGCGAAGAGAGGGACTCGAACCCTCACATCCGTGGGACACTAACACCTGAAGCTAGCGCGTCTACCAATTCCGCCACCTTCGCATCACTGCGGTGGGGGATTCTATAGAGTTTTGGATGAGCGTCAACAGCCAAAGGGGACTTTTTTCGCTGTTGACGTTCAAAGCGGCATCAAGGGCACAAAAGTTCAGCAATGAGCATCACTGCCGGGCCAGTGCATCCTGATACATCTGCTCGTATTGAGTGACCGAATCCGGCCAGTTGAAGCGGGTATTCATGGCATTGCGCTGTACCTGGGCAAACCGCTCGGGATCCTGCAGGTAATAGAGCAGGCTGCGGCGCATGGCATCGAGCAGGATATTGGCGGTTGGATCGTTGAAGCAGAAGCCGGTGGCATGCTCAGGTTCCGCATCCCAGTCCACGACAGTGTCCTTGAGGCCACCGACGGCCCGTACCAGCGGCAAGGTGCCGTAGGCGAGGCTGTACATCTGGTTGAGGCCGCAAGGCTCGAACAGAGAGGGCATCAGGAAGAAGTCGGCGCCCGCTTCCACCAGATGGGCCAGTCTGTCGTCATAGGTGTTGAGGAAGGCGAGCTTGTCCGGGTATCGCTGTGCCGTGGCCTGCAACTGGGCGGCGAGGGAGGGATCACCCGACCCCACTATCACCACCTGCACCTTGTGATGCAGGAACTTGTCCAGCACGGGTAGCAGCAGGTGTACCCCTTTCTGCTCGGTCAGGCGGCACACCATGCCGTAGATGGGCAAGTCCGTGACCGGCAGGCCCGCTTCCTGCTGCAGCGTCTGTTTGCAGACCCGTTTGCCAGCGAGGTTGTCCACGTCGTAGGTGGCGGGCAGGAAGTCGTCAAATGCCGGATCCCAATCCTTATAATCACAGCCATTGAGAATGCCGCGCAAGTCGGCAGCCCGCTGCTGGAATATGTTGGCCATGCCGTGGGCGCCCAGGTGGGTCAGCAATTCACTGGCATAGTTGGGACTGACTGCATTGATTTTGTCGGCATAGAGCACACCGCATTTGAGCAGATTGACGTGACCATAGTCGTAGCTGATGCGCTGTTCATAGTCAGCAATCTCGGGCATGGCCCAGAACTGCTCCCGACCAAATACCCCCTGAAAGGCCGCATTGTGAATGCTGATCACGCTGCGAGTGTGCTGAAAGAAGGGGTTGTGAGCATGGCGGGTCTTGAGCAGCAGCGGCAGCAGACCGGTATGCCAGTCGTTGCAGTGCACTATCTCGGGGGCGAAGTCCAGCTGCTCGCAGGCATGTAGCGCTGCGGCCGAGAAGAAGGCGAACCGCTCACCGTTGTCGCCATAGGCCTGGTTGTTCTCGGCGTAGAGCTGGGGTCGATCGAAATATTGCGGGCAGTCGATCAGGTAGACACAGATCCCTTCCAGCTCCATCTGATAGATGCGATAGCCGATGTCCGGCAGTCCCGGATGGGTTGGCAACCAGCGAGAGGCGATCAGTCTGGCCTCATCACGGCGCTTGATCGTCTTGTAGAAGGGTAAGATGATCCTGACGTCATGGCCCTTCTGGGCCAGATACAATGGCAGGGCTCTGGCTACATCTGCCAGGCCCCCGGTCTTCACAAGCCCCTCAACTTCCGAGGCAACAAACAGGATTTTCAGTGGGTTAATAGCCAACTCTTGCTCCCTTAGGTACCACGACGATACCGCCTTCGGATACGGTAAATCTCTCTCTGTCATGGTCCAGATTTTCACCGATCACGGTGCCGGGTGCAATTTCAACGTTCTTGTCAATGATGGCGCGCCTGATGGAGCAACCTTCGCCTATCTTCACATCCCCGAGCAACACTGACTCGCTGATGTGGCTGCAGGGGCCTATGTTGCAGCGAAATCCCAGTATGGAGCGCTGGATCTGGCTGCCCTGAATGAAGCAACCGCCGGAGATCAGGGAGTTGGCTATCTTGACCTTGCAGTCATCGGTATCGACGAAGGTGGCCGGTGGCAAGGGCGGATAGTGCGTATGCAGTGGCCACTTGCGGTTATAGAGGGAGAAGGGAGCATCGTCGGCGACCAGGTCCATGTGTGCCTGCCAATAAGAGTCAAGCGTGCCCACATCGCGCCAGTAGACGGTGGGTTTCTCGCCCGGGATCACGTTGGTGCTGTAGTCATAGACATAGACGGGGGCGCGGGGGAACATGCTGGGAATGATGTTCTTGCCAAAATCGTGGCTGGAGTTCTCCTCGGCGGCGTCACGCTTCAGCTCGCGATAAAGCGCTTCGGTTTCGAAGATGTAGTTGCCCATGGAAACCAGCGCCTGCGTGGGGTCGCCAGGAATGTGCTTCGGATGTTTGGGCTTTTCTTCGAAGCCGATCATGCGGCCTTCCTGATCCACTTCAATCACCCCGAAGGCGCTAGCCTCCTCGATGGGCATGCGCAGGGCGGCGACGGTCAGGGCGGCGGCCTTCTGTTTGTGGAAGGTCACCATCTGGCTCACGTCCATCTTGTAGATGTGATCGGAGCCGAAGATGCAGACGTGCTCCGGGTCCGAGATCTCGATGAAACGCAGGTTCTGATAGATGGCGTCGGCCGTGCCGTCATACCAGCGTTTTCCCATTCGCATCTGGGCTGGAATAGGGTCGATGAAGCGGTCCGTGATGCCGACTATATTCCAGCCCTTCTTCATATGCAGATAGAGGGACTGGGACTTGAATTGGGTCAAGACATAGATGCGCAGGAAGTCCGCGTTGACGAAGTTGTTGAGCACGAAATCGATCAGTCGATAACTGCCACCGAACGGGACAGAGGGCTTGCTGCGGGTGGTGGTAAGCGGCTGGAGACGGGTTCCTTCTCCGCCCGCCAGTATCATGGTGAGTATGCCTGCCATCGTATTTCTCTCCCTGAGTTGATGATGTGAAAAGGTTTTCAGATCACTGCAAAAAAACACCCCTAAAGGGGTGGTTATACGATTGGTATTTACCTTATCAGATCCCGGATGGGGCTCACTACCAGTTTCCTGGCGCTGGTTACACTTATTTACACTTTGCTCAGATAGACCTTGAATTTGGCATCGCTGCTGATTATGTCGGTCTGTTTGAAGTGCGTTTCCAGTATAGGTTGATATCGCAGGAAGGCGTTGGCGACTATGGTCAGGCCACCATTCGCCGACAGGTTCTCAGGTGCCTTGGCGAGGAAGGTTTCGGTGGCCGCATAGAAGGTCTTTAGACCGGCGTGGAAGGGGGGGTTGGAGACGATGTGGTCAAACTTTCCTGTGATGTCGGAATAGACGTCGGAGGCCTGGACTTGCCCCTGCAAACCATTGATGGCCAGGGTGCGGCGGCTCGACTCCAGCGCAAGGGCGCTGATATCCACCATTTTGACCTCCAGCCCCGGATTGCGTTTGGCCAGCACAGAGCCAATGACGCCGGCCCCACAGCCAAAATCGAGCAACTTCCCGCCCATGGGGGGCAGACTGGCCAGCAGCATCTGGGTACCTAGATCCAGTTCGGCAGCGCTGAAAACGCCGGGCAGGGCCAGCACGGTCAGTTCGGTGTCACCGGCCTTGCACTGGTAGCGGCCAAACCAGCTATCCAGCTCGAACGGGGCGACCGGCTTGCAGAGCTCGCCGTGATAGAGGGAGCAGCGGCGGGCCGAGTCGCGCTTGATCGGTTTTTCGCTGTAGGGCGCCAGCAGCTTGTCAGCGCCATTGATGCCGCCGCGGTTGTCACCGGCCAGCAACAGGTCGGCACCCGCCTCCAGCAGGGGAGTCATCATGGCCAGCAGATATTGCGCCTCGGCCTTGGCCTTGGGCATCAGCAGCAGCAGGGCATCGAAACGGGGGGCACCGCCCAGTTGGTGGTCGAACAGGATAGCGTCCCCCAACGTTGCCTGCTGGCTGCGGTAGTAGCAATAATCCGTGGTAAACACAGTCAGGGAACTGGCCAGCTCAGCCAGCTGGCGGGGATAGTCATCCTCCAGGGTGCCGCAGACAAGTAGCCGCTTGCCGACAAAGAGGGCTTGGTTTCGTTCCAGCATCTGGCTGACGGCACTGATAGGGCTGCTCATCGGGTCTCTCCACGCAATTTTGGGCGGCCATTATACATAGCCCCTTTCGCCTTGACATTTATGCCGTGTTCCCGAAATATGCCCAGACACCATTTTTTGACCAGAGATGATGAAATGCGGTCCAACGAGTTGAAACGAAAGCACAAAAAAAGCCTGACATTCGGGCCTGCCGACGTTCGCGCGTAACCTCTCATCCCTGAGAAGATTCAACCCCGGTTGCGCAACCCGTACCGGGGTTTTTTATTAGTATTTTTACCGTATCCAGGAGAAGGAAATCCCATGTTTCAAGGTTCGATAGTTGCCCTGATCACCCCATTTCGACAGGGCCAGCTGGATGAGGCCGCACTGGCCCGCCTGGTGGAGTGGCACATAGAGCAGGGCACCCACGGCATAGTGCCGGTCGGTACGACGGGCGAGAGTCCGACCCTGACCCACGACGAGCATTGCCGCGTGGTGGAGTTGGTGGTCAAGCAGGTAGCCGGCCGGGTGCCGGTGATCGCCGGGGCCGGTTCCAACAACCCGGTCGAGGCCATTGAATATACCCGTCATGCCGAGCAGGCGGGGGCCGATGCCACCCTGCACGTGGCCGGTTATTACAACCGTCCCAATCAGGAGGGACTCTATCACCACTTCAAGGCGGTACACGACGCCACCAGCAAACCCATCATCGTCTACAACATTCCGCCGCGCGCCATCGTTGACGTGCAACCTGCCACTCTGGCCCGTCTGGCCGAACTGCCGCGCATCGCCGGCGTGAAAGATGCCACCGGTGACCTGGCTCGTCCCTGGACCGAGCGTCAGCTCATCAAGAAGCCGTTTGCCTGGCTCTCAGGTGAAGATGCTACCGCAGTGGCTTACAACATAGGTGGCGGGCAAGGCTGTATCTCTGTTACCGCCAACGTGGCGCCCAGACTGGTGGCCGAGGTGCAGAACCTGACCCTGGCCGGCAAGTGGCAGGAAGCGCGTGAACTGCAGGACAAACTCATCCCGCTGCATCAGGCCATGTTTGCCGAGCCGAGTCCGGCAGGCGCCAAGTATGCGGTCTCCCTGCTGGGCTTTTGCAGCGAAGAGTGCCGCCTGCCGGTGATGCCGTTGTCCGAGGCGACTCGCGAGCGCATCCGTAGTGCGATGCAGGCATTGAATTTGTTATAAAAAGTGGGCTCTGGATCGCGCTTTTGACTGCCTAGTCAATTAATGTGCAATGTTTGCCGATATACTCGCTTGGATACAACCAAGGATGGCAGGCATGCAGGAATGGGATCCAGAGCACTTCACCAGTTTTGAACACCTCTGTGAAGTGACACTGGCAGCAGTCAGGGAAAAGACAGAAGCCGAACAGATTTACCTCTGGTTGCGGGCGCCCGAGTCCCAACTTTACAGTTTTCAACTGGAGCAGGGGCTGATCTGCCTGAATGCAGAGGCCCTTGCGCCAGCCAAACTCCCCATCATCTTCATCGAACATGCGCTCGACAAGGGTCAGCTGGTGGTGGAGCAGACAGCCCCGACCGCCGATGTCTGGGAAACCGTTGAACCGGAAACGCCGCGCCTGCGTGCCTGCTTCCCGCTCAAGCGCCACAAGGGGCTGGAGGCCGTGGTCTATCTGGAGACCCGCCGCCGTCTCGATCGCCTCTCCCGACGCCAGCAGCAGAGTATCCAGTTGCTGATGCACTACCTGGCCGCCGAGCTGGAGAGCCGATTGCTCGCCAGCCAGATCGATCAGGAGCGGGATCAGCGCAGACACACCCAGGCCGACCTCATCCGCAGTCAGGCGTTGCAGGACTCCTTCCTCAGCATGTTGCAGGCGCTCCATCAGGTGGGGGTCAAGCTTTCCCGCTGCGATAGCGAGCAGCAGCTGCTGCACGATGCGGTGGCGCTGGCGCGCCAGGATCTGCAGTTTGATCGCATCGCCATCTTCCTGGTCGACGCCGAGTTCAAGACCATGCGCGGAACCTGGGGAACCAACGAGGCAGGTGAGCTCATCGACGAGCACCACTTCGTCAGCCCCATCCCGGAGCACCCCACTGTGCAGGAGGCGCTGCGTCGCAAGGATTATGTGCTGGTGCTGGAAGATGCGCCGCTCTACTACGAGAAGCAGGAGGTGGGACGCGGCTGGAATGCCATGGTTTCGCTGTGGGACGGTGACATGCCCATCGGCTGGATCGCTGCCGACAACCTGTTGTGGCGTCGGCCACTCAAGGCCTACCAGAGCGAGATCTTCAAGCAGTACGCCGCCATGCTCTCCCAGCTGTTGATCCGCCAACGCACCCAGGCCGCGCTGGAGCATTTCAACCGGGAACTGGAGCTGAGGGTCAGCGAGCGCACCATGCAGCTGGCAGAAACCAACCGGGCACTGGAGGAGGCCAACAAACGACTGTCCATGCTGTCGCTGGAAGACCCCTTGACCGGCATTGCCAACCGTCGCCACTGGGATCTCACCATGCAACGGGAGTGGGAGTGGGCCCGTCGTCATCAGAGCTTGCTGGCGGTGTTGATGATCGATGTGGATGAGTTCAAGTCCTATAACGATCACTTCGGTCATGCCAAGGGAGACCTGTGTCTGCAACAGGTAGCCAGCCTGCTGCAGGAGGCGGAGCGACGACGCACCAATCTGGTGGCGCGCTACGGCGGGGAGGAGTTCGTGATCCTGCTGTGCGGTCCGCAGCCTGGTGAAGCCGAGCGGTTGGCCGAACAGATTCACCAGGGGCTGAGTGAATTAAAGATCCCGCATCCGGCTTCCCGAGTTGCTGATTTCATTACGGTTAGCATAGGCTTTAGCTATCTGGTTCCCTCGCTGGATGGAACATGGCAGAGCCTGACCGAACAGGCCGATCAGGCGCTCTATCATGCCAAGTCGCAGGGGAGGGCGTGTACGCTAGCCTATCGGTGAGCCCATGCTGTTACGTCGTTACCCCATCTTCAACCGCCGTCTTGCCCTCGTTGCCTATGGCATTGACTACCAGCTTGCCGACCCTGCCGAGTGGGCTCTGCTCGCAGCGCAATGCCGTCTGCTGGCCCAGGGGCGTCAATACTTGTTGCCCTTCAGCCATGAACAGCTCGATGAGCAACGTCCCTTGCTGTTTGACCCGGATACCATTCCGCTGGTCGAGGCCTCTGCCGAACGCCTGCCCGCCTCGTTTCCCGTATTGACCCAGTGGCGTGACTACCGGCGGCGTCTGGCCGTGCACTGCGCCCAGCGCGAACCACGCTGGCTCAACGCCTGCCGTCTGCTGGTGTTCTGGATGGGGGAGGAGGGGATCAGCCAGCCGACCGAGCACAAGCGAATGGCTCTGGACATCGAGACCTGGGGGGATTTTTTGCCGCTCAAGGAGGCCGGGGTCGATTTCTTCGCCGGCGGTTTTCTTGCTCGTCCCGAACTGGTCAATCAGCGCGCCGCCCAGCCGGACATGAAGCTGGTGCAGGAGATACTGCAAGTCATCTGCCACGAGGAGTTCTCTTTTGCCAGGGTCGCCAGCCTGCTGGAGCAGGACGCCTGGCTGCCGGGCCAGCTGCTTACCTATGTCAATGCTCCCGGCTTTGATCACGTCAGCTCCATTACTTCTGTGCCGAGAGCCCTCTCCTATCTGGGGGAGCAGGAGATCCGCAAGTTCGTCCTCATCTACGGGCTGGCGCGGGTCAGTCATCACATGCCGGAGGCCTGTACCCGCATGGCCATCGCCCGTGGCCGCTTCTGCGAGCTGATTGCCATGACTGCGCTTGGCAAGGATGCCGCCAGCTGGGCCTTTCTGGTGGGATTGGTGCTGGATGGTTCACTGCTCTCCGCTCAGCTCAAGGCTCATCTGCCCAAGGATGTGCAGCGGGCGCTGGAGTTCCATGAGGGGCCGCTCTTTCATCTGTTCCAACTGGTGAAAACCTACGAGCAAGGAGACTGGCCGCTGCTTGCCCAGCTGGCACCGCACTACCAGCTGGATCCTGCCAGGCTGACCCCCATCTATTTTCAGGCACAAATGTGGGGGCAAGCGTTTCTCGCCACCTAGGTCATGGCGATGAGGAGTGGCTCTGGCTAGAATGGGGACCCATTCTCAGACATAGATCCTGCACCATGACCCTATCCGGATTTCAAGGCCTGGTATTTGACCTCGATGGCACCCTGGTGGACTCAATGCCGCTGCATCTTGCCGCCTGGGAACACACTTCCCGTGAGTTTGGCTTTCGCTTCGATGCTGACTGGTTCTATGAGCTGGGCGGCATGCCGAGTCGAAAAATTGCCCTGCTGGTTGCCGAGCAGCAGCAGATCGCCCTGGATCCCGTTGTCGTGACCCGTTGCAAGACAGAGCACTATGTGGCCAATCTGCACAAGGTGGCCGTCTTTCCAGCCATGCTGGAACTGGTCCAGCGTTATCACGGCCAGATCCCCATGGGGATAGGCACAGGGTCGCCGCGTATCAATGCCGAGGCTGTGCTGCGCAATACCGGACTGGATCGCTACTTCTCCGTGGTGGTGACCGCTGACGATGTTGAGTTGCATAAGCCCCACCCAGATACTTTCCTGCTGGTAGCGAGTCGTTTAGGACTTGAACCGACGACCTGTCTGGTATTCGAGGATACGGGAATTGGCGTGCAGGCCGGTCAGGCTGCCGGGATGCAGACCTGCATGGTCAGGGATGGCAAGCCGGTCGACTTGCAATACTGAAGAGAAAGCGGTGAGGGAGAGACACGAGCGGGTCAAGCATAGAGTCCATTCTCATACGGGACAGACATAATCAATGAGAATGGACTCGGTCACCCTTTGACGCAGCAATGGTCTCGGGGTGATTCAGGCAAGCCAGTTACTGCTCGCTGCTGCCGCCCTGATTGTCGTCGTAACGACTCGGGGCTCCGTGGGGGCGCGGCGCCATGGAGACGCGTGGCTTGCGGGCACGCTGTATGCTGACCTGGGGACGGCCGGAATGCATGGCGATGGTGGAGATCTTGGCCTTGTAGACCAGCTGCTGGTTACCATGGGCATCGGTCAACAGTACGCTGTACTGGTCGAAGCCGCTGATGGTTCCTTCCAGCTTGATGCCGCTCACCAGGAAGATGGCGACCTGACTGCGATTTTTACGCAACCAGTTGAGGGCAGAATCTTGCCCGTTCCCGAGGGAGAAGGCTTGCTCAATCGTGGAGTAGCTTGGGGATTCAGTTGTCATAAATTATTGTCCCGCGGAAAAAAGTGGCGTTTGATTGTGCTAAATGGCTACTGGCTTGTCAAAGTCATTCTCACGCCCATCCCGTATGGTGTAACGACAGTACTGGTCGGCGGGGGCTGCGGCTGTAATAATTGGCGCCTCTGGCCCGTGGCGGGCCTCATCTTGGGGTTTCATCTTGCATCCGGTTTCAAACCTACACAAGCCCACCTATACCCACGACGCGACCGCATGTGAAGAGTGTGACCTGCTGGTACCGGCCACAGTGCTGGCCGTGGGGGAGAAGAGCAGCTGTCCGCGCTGTGGCCATGTCCTGAGCGTCCATCTGCCGGAGCAGGAACGCAGGCCCATCTCCTATGGCTTTGCGGCCATCATCATGTTTGTGCTCTCCAACTCCTTCACCTTTATGTCCTTCTCGGCCAAAGGGATAGGGCAGGAGATGACGTTTTTGCAGTGCATCACCACTCTGGTGGATCAGGGCTACCTGTTTCTTGGGGCTGTGCTGAGTTTGACTCTTATCGGCCTGCCGCTGGTCTATGTGGGCTCCATCATGCTGGTGCTGTGGCGGGTCGACAAGGATCTGCATAGCAATTCCCTGCGTGCGCTAGGCCGTTTGCTTTGCCGGATAAAACCCTGGCTGATGGTGGATGTGTTCCTCATCGGGGTGCTCATTTCGCTGGTCAAACTGATGGGGATGGCCGACATCAAGATGGGGCTGTCGTTCTGGGCCTTCGTCGGATACACGGTACTGCTCATCAAGACGATCTCGTCGCTGGATCGCATGTGGCTGTGGCAGCGGCTGTTTGGGCCGACCGAACCCCGCGAGCTCGATGCTGATGCCGAGGCCAGCGCCATGGCATCCGGGCTGGTAGGGTGCCACATCTGCGGCGCTCTGGGTGAGGTGGGGGAGCACAGCTGCAAGCGTTGCGGTGAGCACCTGCACAGCCGCAAGCCGGGTGGCATCAACCGGACCTGGGCCCTGCTCTTCACCTCGGTGATCCTCTACGTACCGGCCAACCTTTATCCCATCATGGATACCGTCTTCCTCGGGGATGACAGCCCTTCCACTATCATGGGCGGCGTGGTTTTGTTGTGGGCCATGGGGTCTTACCCCATAGCTGCAGTGATCTTCATCGCCAGCGTTGTGGTGCCGCTGGTGAAAATCCTGGCGCTGCTGTGGCTTTGCTATATGGTACAGCGCGGCCACGGGGCCTCGCCCCTTGGCAAGCTCAAGCTCTATCGCATGACTGAATTTGTGGGACGCTGGTCGATGATCGACGTCTTCGTGGTGGCCATATTGGCGGGCCTGATCCGGCTCGACAACCTGATGACTGTCTATCCAGGCCCTGCAGCCGTTGCATTTGCGGGTGTGGTGTTGATCACCATGGTAGCTGCCATGAGTTTCGACTCCCGCCTGATCTGGGATTTACAACAAGGAGAGCGCGAACGTGAGTGAGCGTAAAAAAAGGTGGAAACCCGGCTCTGATTTTCTGAGCTCGGCCGCCGCAATCTGGATGGTGCCGCTGCTGGCGCTGTTCATCGGGGTCTGGATGCTGTTCCAGCATTGGTATTCGCAAGGTCCCAGCTTCACCCTGACAGTGGCTACCGCCGAAGGGATAGTGGCGGGCAAGACGGTGATCCGCTCCCGCGAGGTGGAAGTGGGTCGTATCGAGGCAGTGGAACTCAGTGAGGATTACAGCCATGCGGTGCTGAAGGCTCGCTTGACCAACGCTGCTGCCGGCATGCTCAAGAAAGACAGTCAATTCTGGGTGGTCAAGCCCAGGGTTGGCCGGGAAGGGGTCTCCGGTCTCAGCACTCTGCTTTCCGGTGCCTATATCGAGCTGGCGCCTGGCAGAAAGGGCAAGCCCCTGGACGAATACGCCATGCTGGACAAGCCGCCACTGGCCTCCCAGGATGCCAAGGGGCTGCGGCTCTCCCTGAGCAGCCGGGATACCCGTGCGCTCGGGGTGGGGTCGCCCATCAACTATCAGGGCTTTACCATAGGCCAGGTGGAAGAGGCGAAATTCCTGCCCGAGAAGAGCGAGATGCAGTACCAGATCTTCATCAACACCCCCTATGACGTGCTGGTGAGCGGCAACTCCCGCTTCTGGATGACCCCGGGTTTCGAGGTCTCCATGAGCAGCGAGGGGATGAAGGTGAAGATGGACTCTCTGGAGAGTCTGCTCGACGGTGGCATCACAATGGGGTTACCGCCCGGCTGGGCCCCCGGTGAGCCGGTCAAGCAGATGGATGGTTTCACACTCTTCCAGGATGAAGCCAGTGTGCTTGCCGGTAGTCTGGATCAGTTCATCGATTACGTGTTTCTGTTTGAAGACAGTGTCGGTGGCCTGCATCCGGGGGCGGCGGTGGAATATCGCGGCATCCGGGTCGGTACCGTCATCTCGGCCCCCTACCTCATCGACGAGAAAGGGGTACAGATGTTCCAAAGCCGACAGATACCTGTACTGGCGCGCATCGAGGTGCAGCGGCTCTCTCACCGCTATGCCAATGCTGAGAAGGAGCAATGGCGTGCCCTGTTCGGCAAGCAGTTCAAGGAAGGGTTGCGGGCGACGCTCAAGACCTCCAGCCTGCTGACTGGGGGCAAGGTGGTGGATCTGAACTTCTATCCGGATGCACCCAAGTATCAGGCCATCAAGCTGGCCGGCTATCAGGTGTTCCCTACCGTTCAGGCCGGGCTGGACCAGATCGAGCGCAAGGTGAACCAGATCCTCGACAAGTTCGTCGACATGGACACGGCCAAGACGCTGACGCAGGTCAACAGCACCCTGGCCACGCTGGATCAGACCCTTAAGAGCATCAGTGCCGTGAGTTCCAATCTGAACAAGTTTACCGGCCAGAGCTCGACCCAGCAGTTGCCGGCGTCCTTGAACGACAGCCTGAAGCAATTGCAGAGCACGTTGCAAGAGTACGATGCCAACTCCCAGACCAATCAGGATCTGCGCCAGTCGGTACAGTCGCTCAATCAGCTGATGCGTGAGTTGCAGCCTCTGGTGCATTCACTCAACGAACAACCGAGTTCGTTGATCTTTGATCGCGCCCGTCCCCGTGATCCTGAGCCCAAGCGAGGTCAATGATGAAAAAACAGATAATAACGCTGGCCTTGCTGGCCTTGCTGGCGGGTTGCAGTTCGGCCCCGACGGTGCTGCACTACTACTCTCTCGATGCCGAGGCACAGCCGGCGGCCGCGGTGACGGAGCAACCCCAGCATCAACTGGTGTTGCGTCCGGTTGCGCTGTCGGGCCAGCTGGATAGAGTCAGTCTGGTCTATCAGCTGGAAGGCAATGAGCTGCACTTCGCCGAGTATCATCGCTGGGCAGGTTTTCTCGATGCCCAGCTCAATCAGCTGACCCTGAGTGGCTTGTCCAACCGCCTGCCCGGCTGGGTGGTGCGCCAGGACGGTGCCCGCAAGGGCCCTGTCCTGAGCATCTCGGTCGAACGTTTCCAGGGGCGCCACGATGGACGTGCCGTGCTGAGCGGCCGCTGGCGCTTGTTGACGGAAGAAGGCACAGTCTTGCGTGATGTTCCCTTCCAGCAGGTGCGAGTGCTGCCAGCCGACGGCTATGGTTCCCTGGTCAGCGAGCTGGGACAAGGCTGGCAACAGCTGCTTGACCAGATTGCGGCAGAGGTGCGCAAAGGCGCCTGAGTCTGACGTGAATGAAAACGGGAGGCCGAAGCCTCCCGTTTTTTATCGTGGCGCCATCAGAGTGGCGTCATGAGACTATTGCTGAACTTCCGATACTCCCTCCACCTTGACCTCGACTCGGCGATCCGGAGCCAGGCAGACGATCAGCTCATGCTTGGATTTGCTGGTGCAGCTGCCGCCGGTGACAGGGGACCCTTTGCCACGCCCCTCCACGTTGACCTTGCCCGCTGGCAGGCCTTTGCCGACCAGATAGTCAGCGACTGTCTGGGCACGCTGCTCCGAGAGCCGCTGGTTATAGGCATCCGAGCCGATGCGGTCGGTATAGCCGATCACGGTAGCGACGCCATCCGTGGGCCGGGCTGCCTCAATCTCACCGTAGAGGGTATCCAGCGCCTGCCCGCCTTCCGGTTTGAGGGTCGCCTTGTTGAAGTCAAACAGTACGTCCGAGCTCAGGGTGAATTGCTTCTCGACCATGACGGGCTCCGGGGCCGGTGTAGGCGCCGGGGCTGCTACCACAGGGGCGACCTGGCCGAAGCGATAAACCACGGCGACGGCCAGCAGACCATTGTCCATGCGCAAACCAGTGTCTTCGCGGTCGCCGTATGGCGAGCTGTATTGGTATTCGAGGCGGGCGGCCCAATCCAGATTAAAGGCGTATTCTGCGCCGAGTGCCCCGACGAAGTTGAATCGCCCGTCGTTATCCAGCTTGTCACTGCTGGCCCAACCGTATCCGCCGCCAAGGCGACCGTATAGGTCCAGATTCTCTGCCACCGGGAAGCCGAGTTTGAGGGTAAGCTGAGCCAGCTGAGCTTCTACTTTATCGTTGAAGGCCGCGCCGCTACGGGTACCGCTGTACTTGTAGTTGCCCAGGTAGTCGTAACCCAGCTCGATCCCCAGATTCTGGTTTATCTGATAACCGGCGAAAGCACCGGCGCCCACTTCATCGTTGTCTTCATCGAGCAGGGTGGTGATGTTGTTTTCATCGACACCGTAGAAATTGGACCAACCCAATTTGGCACCGCCATACCAGGTGTTGTCTTGTCCGGCTGCATGGGCGTTGGCCGCAAGCAAGCCTGAAACCAGTAAGGTAATCAGTGATTTATTCATGTTGAGCCTCTGCAATTGCATGTTGGGTGAGGGGGGGATCTGGTGTCGCCTCTCCTCTATGGGTCGGGGCTTGTAGCACAGCCACAACAGGTTAAAAGTAGTCGCTTTCTTCAGGTTCTCAAGCAACTGATATAAATCATATTGTGATTATTGTTACCGTGGTTTGGCGGTGTGATTTGATCTCTGGGGCGGGGCAGCAATAGTTAAGCGAGGCAGGATCACACCGAGGTGGAGATGAACGGCAAATGGATATGGCTGTGCTGGTCGCTGTGGTTGGCCCCGGGTTGGGCCGTCGAAACCTTGCATGTGGTGACCGAGGATTATGCTCCTTACAACTATCTTGAGGAGGCCGAGATCAAGGGGCTGGGCACAGAGGTGGTGGAGGCCATGCTGGAGGAGGCGGGGTTTGAGTACAATCTGGATATTTACCCCTGGGCGAGAGCCATTTCACTGGCTCGCAGTAGGCCCAATGTGCTTATTTACAGCATCAGTCGCTTCCCCGAGCGTGAGGATCAATTTCAGTGGATAGGGGTGATCGCCAAGATCAACTTTCATGTGTTTGCCCTGGCCAAGCGTGACGACATCAAGCCATTCAGCGAGCTGTCGCAGGCGCGAACCTGGTCCATCGGCACTGTGCGCAATGATGCGCTGGAACAGTACCTGATGGGGCGCAACTTTTCCAACCTGCAGCGCAACAACAATAACGAGGCCAATATGTTGAAGCTGTTGATGGGGCGGATAGACCTCTGGCCCGTGTCGCAGGAGTCGGCAAATTACTATGTGCGTCAGGCGGGCTACGATCCCAGCACCCTCAAGATAGTGCACGACATCGAGGACTTTACCGGAGGGGAACTCTATGTGGCAGCGAGCCTGGAGACGGCGCCGGAGGTGATCAAGCGGCTGCAGGAGGCGCTTGCCACCATCAGGCAGAACGGCATCTATGACGGTATCGTGAAACGTTACCGTTGAGCCAATAGGGGATTGAAGGAGCAAAAAGAAGGGGCCGACCATGTGTCGGCCCCTGGTCATCAGTGGGCGAGGAACTCGTACTGGTTCTCGATGAAGGTGGCGGCGCGCTCGCTCAGGGCTGCGTGCACGACAGTGGTCGGGTGTACCTGATCCCAGAACATCTTGCCCTCACAGTTGAGGGTGCTGGCGCTGCGGCGGGCCATAGGACTGGCAACGGCCTGTGCCAGCAGCGGGTTGCCGGCGATGGCGAGGCGTTCCTGCGGACTGAAGGCCGAGAGCTGGCGATCGGTGCTGGCGCTGCGGGTGGCAAACGGCTTCCACACATAGCCGCCGTCGTAGCAGGGGTTCTCGACGTCGCTCAGGCCGAAGTTCTGCGGATCACGCAGCATCTCGGCAAATTGTTTGTCGATCTCGAACAGCTTTACCATGCCGGTGGGGGCCAGCTGGCGTGCCAGGTTCAGCAGCAGCTGGTTGTGATAGGCGGAGACATGGCTGACCGCCTCGACCACCTTCTGACTGCGGGCTGACGGGTTCTGCCCCAGATCCGGCAGGTTGAAAAGCAGTATCTGCTTGGCACCGTTCAGTACCATGCGGTTGGCCGCATCGCTGATGGCATCGCGAACCCGCTTGGCATCCTGCTCCGTATTCCAGCCATAGGCCAGATAGTCATTGGCACCGACCCAGAGGATCACCAGATCGTCCGGCTTGAAGCTGTCTTTCTGCAAGAACTGGGTGACCTCGTAGTCCAGGTTGTTGATGACCTGATACTTGGGATTCCAGGAGATCTTGTTGTAAGCCACGGCAGTGGCACCGCCTTCCGCTTCGTTGGCGATGGTCAGACCCGGGAACTGCTTGGTCAGCTGCTCCAGCCAGACGGGTCCGTTGGAGAAGCGGCCCTCATAGTAGGGCGGGCTGGAGGGGAGGTAACCGCGCATCTTGCTGTACATTTTGCCGGTATCGGAGAGGCTGTCGCCGAACATCACGATCCGGGAGAAGGCGGGGCGACTGTCGGCTGCCTGAACTGTCAGCGCGATCAGCCCCAATAAACACACAAACCATTTTTTCATCTTGTTGTTCTCATTGATGTGAAGCAGGTGGTGCCTGCAGGCTTTTCCTCGATAGGGCAAGCTGGGCTGGGAACCCTTTTTGCCATTTTGCAGCGTAACCAGCCGAATTAAATTTCGCAGCAGGCGGGGTTGATTAAATCGATTACGGTCACATGTCCTTCACCCAGATGGGGAGGCTTCACGTTTGTTTCACGCACCAGGCCTCACACTCATCTCGTACCCAATCACAGGAGCATGAAATGAACAAGGCAAGCGTAATCGGTCTGTTGACCCTGATGTCCATCTCTTCTTTCGCCATGGCGGCCTTCACTGGTCCGCAGGAGCAGAACAAGGTATCCGTCGCCCAGTTGAAGGATCTGGCCGATGACAGCTGGGCCACCCTTGAAGGCAAGCTGGTCAAGCACCTGGGCGGCGAAAACTACATATTCCGTGATGCCAGCGGCGAGCTGGAAGTGGAAGTGGATCAGGATGTGTGGCGCGGCATCGAAGTGGGCCCGGACGATCTGATCCGTATCCGTGGTGAAGTGGACCACAGCTGGAACAAGACCGAAGTGGAAGTGGAGAGCCTGGAGAAGGTAGGCGCCACACCGCAGAGCAAGGGCGGGTTTATCGCCAAGTAAGGTACAACCGCAGCACAGGTCATATGTAAAAAGGGCGCCTCCAAAGAGGCGCCCTTCTGTTTTGGCCGCTAGCCGGTCCGGGCCAGCGTGCGTTTGAACCCCTTTTCTGCCTGATTGACCTTGTAGAGGTAGCGGCGTGCTTCCGCCTTGGGATGCTGCTCTGTCAGGATCTGGTAGACCACCTCTGGCGAGAGCCGGTTGATCTTGCCAGGCGCAGCCTTGCGATCGCTGGAGAAGGTATTCAGCACTCCGCCTGCACCACCGTTGTAAGCCGAGATGACGGCATAGCGACGGGAGAGCGGGTCCTGGATATCCGCCAGATAGACGGTCTGCAACAGATGCAGGTAGGCGGTTCCCACGTCTATGTTGTAGGCCGGATTGAACAGATCATCCCGGGTTGGCTGGCCATTCTTGCCCTTGACCCTTACATAGACATCTCGTCCTGCGGTGGCCGGGATCACCTGCATCAGGCCGTAGGCATTGGCGTGGCTGACCGCATAGGGGTTGAAACTGCTCTCTGTCTTGATCACCGCATAGATCAGGCTCTCTGCCACCCCGTACTTGCGGGACGCTTGACGAATGATGCTGGCGTACTTGTAACCCCGCTTGTCTTCGTGGTTGGCCACCATGGGAATATCGACGAAGAAGATGGTACGGATCCCCAGAGTGCGTTTCTTCATCGCCGTACTGAGCAGGTAGTCGGCGTAACGCTCGGCGCGCCAGTCGAATCGGATCGGCTGCCCCTGGTTGTCCAGCACCTGACCATAGAGGAAGGGCTCGCCACCGGGCAGGATTTCCCGGTCGGAGTACAGATCCACCTCAGCCGGATCGTCCGGAGTCAGCAGTGTCTCTATGATGGCGCGGCGCAGGTGAGCCTGGGGGTCGAGTCCGGAGACCGTCTCCACCATGATGTGGCCGCTGGAGAAGTCGATGTGGGCACGGCTCTTGTATTGATCCGTGTATTTGACATAGTCAAATTTGCCCGCAAACAGCGCTTCACGCCCCCATATCTCGTTCACGTTATGGGAGAGCGCGCTGATCATGTGTTCGAAACCGCGAATGTCCTTGCCGTTGACCAGGGCGTCATCCTCGCTCCCGCTGGGCTTGGGGGAAGATGAGCAGGCAGAGAGAAACAGCAGGGTGCAAAGCAGCCAAAAAATTCGGCCCATAGGATCCTCAAACAGGGCGGCGAAGCCGCCCGTCATTCATTGGCTGTGAGCTAAGAGATGCATAGCCGTCGCTGGCTCACAGGTACAACTCATTGGCTGGGAGGGGTATAACCATCGATGGCCACTTCGCCCGCTTCAAACAGGTAGCTCACCATCTCTTTTTCCAGCAGCTGACGATGCTCCAGGTTCATCATGTTCAGCTTCTTCTCGTTGATCAGCATCACCTGCTTCTTCTGCCATTCGGTCCAGGCTTCCTTGCTGATGTTGTCAAAAATCCGCTTGCCGAGTTCACCGGGGTAGAGTTGGAAATCCAGGCCCGGGCCCTCTTTTTTCAGGCGTTGGCAAAATACAGTACGGCTCATGTTGACCTCTATGGTTGTAAGTCCGGGTAGGCAAGCAGGCGGGCCGTGGCGGCTGCCAGTCCCACCTCTGCAGGATGGCGTAAGTTATACCAGAGTCGGTTATCCGCTTCCATGAGCTGGGGGGCCGGTGGTGCATCCATTTCAATCAGAAAAGGCTGAATATCGAGATGGAAGTGGCTGAATGTATGCCGAAATCCGCTTAGCTCCCGATAATCGTGCCCGCTCAGCCCGAGCCGCTGCATCAGCCCCTCGACCTCCGTCAGCGACTCCACCTGCGGGAAGCAGTAGAGCCCTCCCCAGATCCCCTGCGGCGGCCGCTTCTCCAGTAGCAGCTCGTCGCCGTGACGAATGAGCAGCATGATGCCGGTGCGGGCCGGAATGCTCTTCTTCGGCTTTGAGTTGGGGTAGGCAGTGGGCTTGCCCTGCGACAGCCCCTGGCAATCGGTGTGCACCGGGCAGCGGTCACAGGCGGGCTTGCTGCGGGTGCAGACGGTGGCGCCCATGTCCATCATGGCCTGGTTGTAGTGGGCCACGCCGAGTTTGGGGGTGAGGCGGATGGCGAGCTCCCACAGATCGTTCTCCACCTGTTTCTGGCCGGGCCAGCCCGGCAGCGCCAGCCAGCGGGTGAGTACCCGCTTCACGTTGCCATCCAGAATGGCGTGGGGTTGCCCAAGGGACAGGGAGAGCACGGCACCTGCGGTGGAGCGGCCAATGCCGGGCAGGGCCATCACCTCTTCCAGCCGTTCCGGAAACAGGCCGTCATGCAGATCGCGGATCTGCTGTGCCGCCTTGTGCAGGTTGCGGGCGCGAGCGTAATAGCCGAGCCCGGTCCAGTGGTGCAGCACCTCGTCGATGGGGGCGTCGGCCAGGGTTTGCACGTCAGGGAAGCGGGCCATGAAGCGCTGGTAATAGGGGATCACGGTGGCGACCTGGGTCTGCTGCAGCATGATCTCGGAGACCCAGACCCGATAGGGGGTCTTGTCTTGCTGCCAGGGCAGTGTCTTGCGGCCATGGACCTGATACCAGTTGAGGATCCGGGTGGCGAAAGTGGCGTTGTCTGAATGGCTCACATTGTTCTCATCTTATTGATTAAAAAGGGGAGCTCTCGGGCTCCCTCTTGAAATTGACATCAGGTCAGCGGGGCTGCCCCGGTTTTTGGATAACGATTGAGTCAGCCGCGCCAGTCCTGCAGTGCCTTGAGGCTGGCGTTCTGACCCGCCACCTGCAATATGATGTAGTCCTGTGCTATGGCGATCAGGGTGACGCCGGAGGCGACCTCGCTCCCCTCGCGAAACTCACGTCCGTTCAGCATCACGGCCCGTTTGGCCGGATTGGAAGAGAAGACGTGGGAGCCGTAGGAGAGGGCGGGGATCCGTTGCTTCAGCTCCAGCGGCAGGGCGCTGATCGGCATGGCCTGCGCCTCGGGTTGGGCCTGCGGTACAGCCTCTTCCATCAGCGGCGTGTTGTTGAGGGCATTCATGATGCGCTCGGCCAGCCCCTGGCTGCTGTCGGCGGCCGGCGTTTTGTTCTCGGGTACGGCTCTGGGACGCACCACGGGTTCAGGCAGCGGCGGGGGCAGCGGGCGGGTAATCATGGGCCTGGGCTCGATGCGCACGAAGGGGGGAGTGACCACCTCTTTCACTTCGATTGTCTTCTCGATGGGGCGGTTGTTGAGCAGGTGCCAGCCATAGTTGGCGCCAGCGCCCATCAGCAGAGCAAGAGGGGCCAGCAGCCACCAGATCCAGCGCCGGTTCTGTTCCTCTTCCTGAGTGACGGGCAACCCCATCGCCGGAATATGCGAGGTGAACTGGGGCTGATCGGCCCGGCGCAGCGCCTTGAGCAGGGTAGACATCAGGAAGCCTCCTCGGACAGTGTGACCATGGACTCGTCGTCCATGGCATCCAGTTTGGCCGGCGTGCCGGTGCGCTTGGACTCATCTTCCAGTCTGGGCATGGGTTCGCCCGCCATCACGTTGAGGCGCAGCAGGGTATTGCTGCCGGCTATGCCGTCCGGATTGAGCCCTTGCTCGCGCTGGAATTGCTGCAGCTTGTTCTTGAGCTCGGCATCGAAGCGCCGCACCTTGCGATCCGGTTGCTGCAGGGCGCGGCTGAGAGCATTGTCCAGCCACTGTACCTGGGTCGCGCCGGCATTGTTGCCGATCAGGGCAACGCCACCCTTGGGCATGCGCCACAGCAGGGTATAGCTGCCGCCCCAGAAATCGGACAGCCATTGCCTGTCTACCTGCCAGCTCTGGTTGCCGATGAGCAGGTTGGCTTTGTCCGGCCCCAGGCTCACCAGAGTCGCGTAGTAGATGCCGCCCGTTTCGTCGGTCAGGCTGATGAGGGCAGGGTGTTGCAGGGCCTGCAGATCCGCCAGCGAGGCGTCCCCCTCCTGGCAGCGCAAGCCGGCGCGCGGTGCGTTGTCGCAGGTCGCCTCCTCCAGCTCGGTCTGGTAGCCCCACACCTTGTAGAGATTCTGCATGGCGCTATCCGGCTCCAGCGCCTGATTGATGGCGCGGGTCAGCTGTTCCTGCTGCTCAGGGGTGTCGTCTACCTTGACCGGCACCTCCACCTTGATCACGGGGCGCTCGGGGAAGAAGCCGAAGAACTGCCAGCCCCACCAGCCGGTGGCGACCAGCAAGGCCCCCGCCAGAGCGACCATGAGGCCGGACTGCCAGGTGCCCTCGTCGCGAATGCCGCTCACCTCATAGGCCGCCAGGCTGATGTCGCCGTGAACTATCTTGTGGCTGCCACGGGCGAAGGCGGCGATCAGGGCGCGATCGCAGATGAGGTTGATGAGGCGGGGAATGCCGCCGGAGAGGCGATGCAGGGTCTGGATCGCCTTGGGGGTAAAAATGGGCTGGACGCAGCCTGCGACCTGCAGCCGGAAGCGCACATAGGCATCCACGTCCTGATGCGACAGTGGCAGCAGGTGGTAACGGGCCGTGATGCGCTGGGCCAGCTGGCGCAGCAGGGGCTGGCGCAGCATCTGTTGCAGCTCGGGCTGGCCGATGAGCACCACTTGCAGCAGTTTCTTCTCATCGGTTTCCAGGTTGGTGAGCAGGCGCAGTTGCTCCAGCACACCGGGCAGCAGATGCTGGGCTTCATCCACCAGCACAACGCTGCGCTTGCCTGCCGCCAGGTTGGCCAGCAGATGGTCGCGAATGAGATCGAACAGCAGCTTGAGACCGGCATCCTTGTCGTACGACAGCTGGAACTCGTCGCAGATGGCCGCCAGCAGGTCACGCTCGGTCAGGGATGGATTGAGGATGTAGGCTATCTCGGTCTCGGCCGGCAACTGCTGCAACAGGCAGCGGGAGACGGTGGTTTTACCTGTTCCCACTTCCCCGGTCAGCAACACGAAGCCGCCGCCATCCTGCAACCCGTAGTTGAGATGGGCCAAGGCTTCCCCGTGACGTTCACTCATATAGAGGTATTTGGGGTTGGGCGAGATGGAGAACGGGGGCTCCGACAGACCGAAGAACTGTGTGTACATAAGGATCCATTCCATTGTTATGGGCGGCAGGTTAAAGCCTCCCCACCGGGATGTCAAAGACCCGGATGCCATAAGGGGGGCTGGCGCGTCTGGCGGCCAAAACCGCTGTTTTTATCGAATGTGGCCTGGTTGTGGTGGGGATAAGTCAGAGTGGCTGTCGGGCCAAACCGGCCGGGTGATCACCGCTGCCTGAGCGCGAGGGAGTGGCGGCGCCATCGTGCCCGCCAAGCAAAACCGGTATAATCGAGGCAGGTTTATCAAGGGAGACGCAGATTGCAGACTTATCTGGTTGGGGGCGCGGTGCGGGATCGCCTGCTGGGATTGCCGCAAGGGGATCGGGATCACCTGGTGGTGGGGGCAACCGTGGAGCAGATGCTGGCGCTGGGGTTCACCCAGGTGGGCCGCGACTTTCCCGTGTTTCTCCATCCCAAGACCCAGCAGGAGTACGCACTGGCCCGCACCGAACGCAAGCAGGGCCGTGGTTACACAGGGTTTGTCTGCCACGCCTCCCCCGAGGTGACACTGGAGCAGGATCTGCTGCGCCGGGATCTCACCGTCAATGCCATCGCAGAGGATGAAGAGGGCCGGCTGCATGACCCCTACGGCGGTATCCAGGATCTGGAACAGCGTATGCTGCGTCACGTCTCCCCGGCCTTTGCCGAGGATCCGCTGCGCATCCTGCGGGTTGCCCGTTTCGCCGCCCGCTTCCACGCCCAGGGCTTCGTGGTGGCCCCCGAGACGCTGGCGCTGATGCGCGAGATGACCGACGCCGGCGAGCTGGCTCACCTGACCCCGGAGCGGGTCTGGAAGGAGCTGGAGAAGGTGCTGCTGGGGCAGACCCCTCAGGTCTTCTTCGAGGTGCTGCGTGAATGTGGCGCCCTCAAGGCGCTGTTCCCCGAGCTGGACGCCCTGTTCGGTGTGCCGGCGCCCGCCAAGTGGCATCCGGAGATAGACACTGGTATCCACACGCTCATGGTATTGGCGCAGGCGTGTCGCCTCTCCCCCGAGCTGGCGGTGCGCTTTGCCGCCCTGTGTCATGACTTTGGCAAGGGACTGACTCCGCCTGCCTTCTGGCCGAGCCACCACGGTCACGGCCAGAAGGGACTGCCGCTGATCCGCGACTTTTGCGAGCGCTTTCGGGTGCCGAACGACTGTCGCGATCTGGCGTTGCTGGTGAGTGATCTGCACACCCATATCCACATTGCCTTCGAACTCAAGCCCGCGACCCTGCTCAAGGTGTTCGACAAGGCGGATGCCTGGCGCAGACCCGAGCGTTTCGCCCAGCTGCTGGACGCCTGCCGCGCCGACTTCCACGGCCGTACCGGCTTCGAGGAGCGGGTCTATGCCGAGCCCGACTATGTGGCACAGGCGCTCGGCGCGGCCCAGGCCGTGCCCGTGAAGGATATAGTGGCAGCCGGTTTCAAGGGAGAGGCCATTCGCGAGCAGCTCGCCAAGCGTCGGCTCGATGCCATCAGTCGGGTGCGCGATGAGTGGACTTTTATCGACGAGGAGTAGCGTCTTCTGCCGCCAGATATAAAAAAGCCCGGGTCAGTGACCCGGGCTTTTTTGCTGCCGTTTGCGTCAAGAGAAGCAGACTTGCAGCACGTAGAAGATGAGGATGGACAGAATGGCACCGGCGGGCAGGGTAATGATCCAGGAGACCACTATGTTGCGCAGCACGCCCAGGTTCAGGGCGGCGATGCCACGGGCCAGACCGACACCCATGACGGCTCCGACCAGAGTCTGGGTGGTGGAGATGGGCAGACCGGTACCGGAGGCAATCACCACGGTCGCGGCAGTTGCCAGCTGGGCGGCGAAACCACGGCTCGGGGTCAGGTGAGTGATACCGGTACCGACCGTTGCCATTACCTTACCGCCCATGGTCGCCAGACCGATGACGATACCTATGCCACCAAGGGGCAGGATCCACCAGGCGATGGAGGACTGACCGGCGATCTCGCCACCTGACGCCACTATGGAGGCGACAGCAGAGAGCGGACCTATGGCGTTGGCAACGTCGTTGGAGCCGTGAGCAAAGGCCATGGCACAGGCAGTGATCACCATCAGGATGCCAAATACTTTCTCCACGTTGGCGAAGTGCATCTTGCTGTCATCTTGCGGGTTGTACTTCTGGCCGCGAATGTAGAGCCAGCCGGCAAATGCCACAGCGATGGAAATGATGATGGAGAGCAGGATACCTTCACCATCGCTCAGGTGCAGACCGACGTGGGTCAGCCCCTTCTTGATGGTGACCAGACAAATCACCAGCGCTGTCAGGAACATGTAGAAGGGCACGTAACGCTTGGCGTTGGCCAGAGGATCATCTGTGTTGAAGATGAGCTTCTGTACGCTGATGAACATGAAGTAGGCGATGATGCCGGAGATGGCCGGAGTGATGATCCAGGAACCGACGATGCCGCCGAACTTGTTCCATTGCACCGCTTCCGGACCTATGCTGACCACGGCAAAGCCGACGATGGCACCTATGATGGAGTGGGTAGTCGAGACAGGCCAGCCAAAGTAGGAGGCCAGTATCAACCAGGAGCCCGCCGCCAGCAGAGAGGCGATCATGCCGAGCACCAGCAGATCCGGCGTATCGGCAAAGGCATTGGTATCTATGATGCCATTGCGGATGGTGGCGGTCACTTCACCGCCCGCCAGATACGCACCGGCAAACTCGAAGATCATGGCGATGATGATTGCCTGACGTATGGTCAGGGACTTGGTGCCGACCGATGTGCCCATGGCGTTGGCCACGTCATTCGCGCCTATACCCCAGGCCATCAAAAAGCCGAACAAGGCCGCCACGAGCACCAGAGTAGTGCCGTAATTCGCGATAATGTCCATTAATAGTGTTTACCCAGTCAGTCGATTACGAACGAGCCAGCATCAGTTCCAGACGGGCGCCAACGCGCTCGGCCTGGTCTGCCAGGTCACCTACCCATTCGAGGATCTTGTAGAGGAACATAACGTCGATCGGATTGTACTTCTGCTCAACGGCTTGCAGCTGTTGGCGCAGCCCGATCTGCATGGTGTCAGTATCGTCCTCGATAAGATCCAGCTGGTGGATCATCTCGGCAACCATTTCAACTTCTCGTCCTTTGAAGCCGGTTTCGAGCAGCTCATCGAGTTCTCCGATGGCTTTTTCGGCTTGGGCGGTCGCATCGATACAACGTTTGAGATAGGCCATGAAACCGGCACGCATCTCGGCAGGGAATTCCATTTTACGGCCAAGCATGCGACCGGAGATATCCTTGGCACGGTTGGCAATCTTGTCTTGTTGGGTCAGCAGTTCCAGCAGGTCGGTACGGGCGACCGGCAGGAAGAGACCACGAGGCAGTTTCAGACGAATTTCACGTTTGAGGATGTCGGCCTCTTTTTCCAGCTGGGCGATATGTTCCCGAATCTTCTCGGCATCTTCCCAACGGTCTTCGGCCACGGCATCAAAGAAGGGGATGAGCTGCTCGCAGCACACGTGAACCTTGACGATATGCTTCTGTAACGGCTTGATGGGGGACTTGGCAAAAAGCCCCAAAATAGTATTTACTGGCATGGTCAAACCTGTGTCGGTGAAAAAACACTCGATACGATGTTATGAGGCGCGCATGGTAACCGAACTGCGCCATCAATAAAACCGTGAATTAATCCTGATGTATCGCAGGCATTATATCCTCGCGTTCAGTATCATGCCCCCCCAAGTTGCCTGCCAGCCCGGAATGACTATGCAAACTGAGATCGAGATAAAGTTTTTTGTCTCACAAGACATTCAACAATCATTATCCAACCTGCTGAATTATATTGAAATTATATTCAATGCCCAGGTGGAGCTTGGCAATGTCTATTTTGATACGCCGACCCTGGATTTACGTCGGCTAGAAATGGGATTACGTATTCGTCGCAGTGACGACTTTGCCGAGCAGACGATTAAATGCCGGGGTCAGGTGGTGGGAGGATTGCACGCCAGGCCTGAATATAACGCCCCTGTGCATGGGGATGTTCCGCTGCTATCTGCCTTTCCGGGCGATATCTTCCCGAGTCTGTCTGTCCGCGACGAGATCCAGGGCAAGCTGGTTGCCCAGTTCCGTACCGATTTCCTGCGTCGTCACTGGCTGATTGCCTTCGAGGGAGCCGAGATCGAGCTGGCCTGGGATCAGGGCGAGATCGTCGGCTCGCTGGGAAAAGCGGCCATCAACGAGCTGGAACTTGAGCTTAAATCCGGCGATGCCAGCGCCCTGTTCGCGCTGGCAGAACGGCTTGCCGGGCTGGGTGGTGTCAGGCTGGGCGCGCAATCCAAGGCGCAGCGCGGCTATCGGTTGGCAGGGCTCGGCAAGCCGCTGGCACTGCAATCCTTGCCTGTGGTCAATGGAGTCGATGCCGCTATGCGCATCACCTTGGGCCTGCAACATTGGCAACATCATGAGCAGTACTGGCTGGAACAGGCGGACCCCGAGCAGCGACGCCTGGCGCTGCAAGAGATCCGCCAAGGTATTGCGCTTGTCATTGAGGCGGCCGGCATGCTGGTGGCACCGGCCTGGCTGGATGCCTTGATCACGCAGTCCGCCCATCTGGCCTTGCTGGCGCAAGACGTGGCCGCACCTGAATGGCAGACGGCACTGTCTGCTCTCTTCCATCGGGCTGACTATGTGCTGCTCCAACTGGCCATCGCCGCCTGGTTGCACGCAACTGCATGATGCTTGTGCCCGGCGGGCGTGACGAGTAGTGACGAAAAAGGTGAGCCCGGGCTCACCTTTTTCATGGTCGACACTCTCATCACAGGTGAAAGCTTCAGACTTGGGTGTAGACCAGTCCTGTGCTGCGAACCATGTCTTCCCCCTGGCAGAGTTGCGCCAGCCCGCTGGTGTCACAGGGCTGGCCGTTGTGCTCGATACAGAACTCGAATCGGGTCTGGGACTTGATGGGGCTATGGTCCGGATTGGCGGTAGTCGCCTGCCACTGCCACTGTTGCAGCGTCTCGATGGCGACCTCGCTGAACTGTTCGTCACTGCGAGCCAGTACGTGGATCTGCTCGGCTTGACCCGCTTCATTGATCACATACTCGAGTGAGGTGCATCCCATCTTTTCGGCCAGAATGGCCTCCTTGGGATAGCGTGACTCCACTCTGGTCAGGGGGGTCCACTGGGCATTCACATCCGTGATGTTGCTCAGGGGGAGTGAGGTGAGGTGCACGCTCTGGGTCTGGTGACTGCAACCGGTCAATACGCACAGGGCGCCCAGTAAAAGAGTGGCTTTCATGTTCGCTTCCCTTCGTTCGCTTTATTGTTCCTGGCGGGGGCCGCCCGCCGCTCGGCAGGGTTATTAATAAAATATTCAGCTACGAATGAAAACCCTTTCCGGGCGGCAGGCCATAAAAAACCGCCTTGCGGCGGTATTTTCATCCTTTTCTGACTCAGTAGTAGCCAGTGTCATCCGGGCTTGGTCTGGTCTTGAAGCGGCGGTGCAGCCACATGTACTGCTCGGGTGCCTTGCGTACCGCGGCCTCTATCTCTTTGTTGGCACGGGTGGCATCGACCACGTCATCGCCGCTGGGGTAGTCCGCCAGAGGGGCGCCTATGTGCAAGACGTAGCCCTCTTTGGTGCGAATGTTGTAGCAGGGCAGGGTAACTGTGTTTTTCACCCGGGCCAGGGTGGCGGTCCCCGTTATGGTGGCCGCCTGCTCAACGGCGAAGTAGGGGACGAACACGCTGGCGTGGGAGCCGTAGTCGTGATCCGGGGCATACCAGAGGGCGTCGCCGTTGCGCAGCGCCTTGATCATTCCCTTCACGTCCATGCGGTCCACCAGATATTTGTTGGAGGCGCAGCGACCGTGGTACTGGGCATATTCCAGGACAGGATTGGTGTTGGGGCGGTAGACGCCAACCCCCGGCCTGACCAGGCCGAAGCAGCGGGCGTTGAGCTCCAGCGTCAGAAAATGGCAGGAGAGCAGCAGCATGCCCTGACCTTTTTCCATGGCGGCGATGACGTGCTCTTCCCCTTCTACCTTCATCAGGTTGCGCATGCGCCAGTCGGGCCAGAACCAGGCCATACCCACTTCGAAGATGGCGCAGCCCACGCTTTCGAAATTCTGCCTGAGCAGCTTCTCCCGCTCATCCTTGGTCAATTCCGGCATTGCCAGTTCAAGGTTGCGGCGGGCAATTTTGACGCGGGATTTCAACAATACTCGGGCCAGGGTGCCCAGTTGACGGCCCAGCCACATCTGGCTGCGCCAGGGCAACAATACCAGCAGCCAAAGCAGGCTGAGGCCAATCCAGCTCCCCCAGTAACGGGGATGGAACAGATGGGGTTCGAGGCGGGGTGCGTGTTCGTGGGCCATGAAAAATCTCTTGTTCGCAATCGCCATGATCTGGAGAGTCCAGCCAAAAAGGGGAGGCGATAAAGGCTCGTGGATATCCTGATTGGATAGTTTTACTGGCAATCGGGGGATTCTAGCCGAAAAGCGGGGTCGGGTGTGAATGGCCTCTCGCCTGGTCAGAGCTGACATGGCTGGTCTATGTCTGCTCACTGTGTCGTCTCACGGTAGCGAAGCAGGGCCGCGTGCTTTTTTCACACCCCGCAAAAGAGTGTGATAAAATCGGCGGCTGATTTTTCAGGTTTTGAGAGTCGATACAGATGAAAATCACCCTGCCCGAGTTTGGAAAAGCCCGCGTTCTGGTCGTTGGCGATGTCATGTTGGACCGCTATTGGCATGGCCCCACCGGCCGGATATCGCCCGAGGCACCAGTGCCCGTGGTCAAGGTTGAGCACATTGAGGAGCGCCCGGGTGGCGCTGCCAACGTGGCTCTCAACTCCGCCGCTCTGGGCGCCCATGCCGTTCTGCTTGGCCTGACCGGTCAGGATGAAGCGGCCGATGCCCTTGCTGGTCAGATGGCTGGCGTCAAGGTCGCCTGTGATTTCGTTCGTCTGGCCGACTATCCGACCATCACCAAGCTGCGTGTGCTCTCCCGCAACCAGCAACTGCTGCGCCTCGACTTCGAAGAGGCTTTCCACGATGTCGACTCCACTCTGCTGATGAACAAGGTGGAGCAGGCGTTGCCCAGCAGCGACGTGATGATCCTCTCCGATTATGGTAAGGGTGCTCTCAACGACGTACCCGGCATGATCCAGCGTGCCCGCGCCGCCGGCATTCCCGTACTGGTTGACCCCAAGGGGACCGAGTTTGAGAAGTATCGCGGCGCCACCCTGCTGACCCCCAACATGTCCGAGTTCGAGGCCGTGGTGGGCAAGGTGAAGGGTGAAGAGGATCTGGTTGCCAAGGGGCTGGAGCTGGTCAAGCGTTTCGAGCTGGAGGCCCTGCTGGTTACCCGTTCCGAAAACGGCATGACCCTGATCCGCGAAGGCCAGCCCGAGCTGCACCTGCCAGCCCAGGCCCACGAGGTCTACGACGTGACCGGTGCCGGTGATACCGTCATTTCGACCTTGGCCACCTCGCTGGCCGCCGGCATGAGTCTGGACGAGGCCTGCGCCTTGGCCAATACCGCCGCCGGTATCGTGGTCGGCAAGCTGGGTACTTCCACCGTCAGCCCGGTGGAGCTTGCCAACGCGCTCTACACCGAGCAGGAGACCGGTTTCGGCGTCATGTCCGAGGCCCAGCTCAAGATTGCCGTGCAGGCTGCCCGTCTGCGTGGCGAGAAGGTGGTGATGACCAACGGTTGCTTCGACATACTGCACGCTGGTCACGTTTCCTACCTCGCCAATGCCGGCAAGTTGGGGGATCGCCTGATAGTGGCGGTCAATACCGATGACTCCGTCCGTCGCCTGAAAGGGCCGGGTCGCCCGGTCAATTCGACCGACCGTCGCATGGCCGTGCTGGCCGCGTTGGGCGCCGTGGATTGGGTGGTGCCTTTCGCCGAAGATACGCCCCAGCGGCTGATCGCCGAAGTGCTGCCCGACCTGCTGGTCAAGGGGGGTGACTACAAGCCGAAGGATATCGCCGGTTATGATGAAGTGACCGCCAACGGTGGCGAGGTGCGCGTGCTCAACTTCGAAGATGGCTGCTCCACTAGCGACATCATCAAGACCATCCGCGAACGCGGATGAGTCAAAACCCGGCCCCGGCCGGGTTTTTTATGTCTGGCCCGCACCGGAGTATGGAAGTCTCGCGGCGTTCACCAGTCTGCGGCAAGAGAACCGGCCGGTGCGGGCAATAGAAAGCGGATAACAAAAAGGCGACCCTGGGGTCGCCTTTTTACTGGATGCGAGTCGGGATCAGGACTTGTTCTTGACCTGAGCGGCAGGTATCAGTCCCTGGTTTACTTCCTCCAGATCTTTCTGCTCCAGCGTGCCGGCGGCCTGCTTGAGGGAGAGGATGCTAAGAATGTAGTTGTAACGGGCTTCGGAGAGTTTCTGCTTGGCCTGGTAGAGCTTGCGGGTAGAGTCCAGCACGTCGACTATAGTGCGGGTACCGACTTCATAGCCCGCTTCGGTGGCCTTGAGGGCGCTGTCGGCGGAGATGACGGACTGGCCGTAGGCGCGTACCGAACCTATGCTGGCGTTCACGTTGTTGTAGGAGGAGCGTACTGTGCTCTGCACTGAGCGGAAGCTGCGCTCCAGCTGCTCGCTAGCCGCCACGTAATTGAACTGGGACTGCTTGACCTGGGAGGTGGTCGCGCCACCTGTGTAGAGCGGCAGCTTGAAGTTCAGGCCTATGTTGCCCTGATTGCTGTTGCTCTCGGGGTTGCGGATCTCGTCTTTGTAGTCGCTATAGGTGCTGGAGAGACCGGCACCCAGATCCAGCGTCGGCTCGTGACCGGTCTTGGCCAGATCGATCTGCTCCTTGGCGATATCCTTACCGATGCGGGCGCTGTGCAGTTGCAGGTTCTTGTCCAGTGCCAGCTCCAGCCATTTGTCGGAGTTGAACGGCGTCTTCTGCGGGCTGAAACGCTCAGTATTGAGTACGTCCAGCTGACGGTGGTCGATGCCGGTCAGCTCGCGCAGACTCTCGTAGCTGTTGTCCAGCGTGTTCTCGGCATTGATCTCGTCCGCCAGTGCCTGATCGCGCTCGGCCTCGGCCTCATGCACGTCCGTGATGGCGGTCAGGCCCACTTCGAAGCGCTGCTGGGTCTGTTCCAGCTGACGTTCTACGGCGGCCTTGTTGGCGCGGACGAATTCCAGTGTGTCCATTGCCTTGAGCACGTTGAAATAGGCCTGGGCGGTACGCAGCATCAGATTCTGTATTTCGAGGTTGTAGGCCACGTCGGACTGGGTGGCGCTCTTCTCGGTCAGGTCCAGGTTGACCCAGTTGCTGCGACGATAGATAGATTGATCCAGCGAGAGGGAGCCAGTAGCGTTGCTATTGGTCTGGGTATCACCCTTGTTTTGCAGGTAGTTCAGGCCGGCTCCCAGATTGATTTGCGGCAAGAGGGCTGCGCGGGATTCATTGATCTTCTCGAAGGCTTGGTCACGCTTGGCCTTGGATTCCTGCAGTTGGGTGTCCTTGATCTGGGCTTGTTGGTAAATATCGAGCAGGTTCTCGGCGTGGGCGCCGGCGCTGACGCCCAGCAACACCATGGCTGACAAGAGTGTTCTTTTCATAGATCGTTTTAACCTTATGTATTAACCCAAAGCTGTCGCTGGATGAAGGAGGGGTATTGTCACTGAGCAAGCTTGATTTCAGCTTAATCACTCTACTATAAGCAAAATATTATGATAACTGTCTCTTTTCCAGCGACAGGAACGTCAAGCACGAGGGGGAGTTTTCTCCCCCTCGTGCCTAGCCAAATGTCCTGTGACTGCTAAAATCCATCCCTCATCTCCGTCGGGAACGAGTGAATGAATGTTCATTCATGTTCTCGGATTTTATGGTCAAACCGAGCCAAGTCAAGCTGGCGGGAGTCTCGTATGTCGCAGCAAGCCTTGCCCCAAACCCGTCACTATTCTGCTGATGATGTAAAAATTATCGAGAAATCATCGGGATATAACGGCTTCTTCAAAGTAAATGTCTATCGCCTGCAACATAGGTTATTTGCGGGGGGCTGGAATGAGCCCATAGTGCGCGAGCTGTTCGAGCGTGGCCATGCGGCCGCGCTGCTGCCCTATGATCCTGTGCGCGACCAGATAGTGCTGGTGGAGCAGTTTCGCATCGGCGCCGTCGAGACCAGTTCCACCCCCTGGCTGCTGGAGCTGGTGGCCGGCATCATAGATGAAGGGGAAACTGCCGAGGTGGTGGTGCGCCGGGAAGCGGTGGAAGAGGCGGGCATCGAGGTCGGTCGCTGCGAGCATGCCATCAGTTATCTGGTGAGCCCGGGCGGCAGTACCGAGCGTATAGAGGTCTATGTGGGTGAGGTGGATGCCAGCAAGGCCGAAGGGATCCACGGTTTGGCGGAAGAGGGCGAAGATATCCGGGTGCACGTGGTAAGTCGTGAACAGGCTTATGCCTGGCTCAAGGAGGGGCGCATCGACAATGCGGCTTCCGTCATAGCACTGCAGTGGCTGGCCCTCAATCACGGCGAGCTGCGGGCTCGCTGGCTGGCGGGGCGCTGAGGTGGTGAGCGTCCAGCAGCAGGGCAAGCGCTATGTGCCTGATTTGATGTCCTTGCAGCGTACCTGCGAGGTGAATTACCCACGGGTGTTGATTGATGGAGCTGCGAGATGCCGTTAGTCCAGAGCCCGATGAAACGCTATGTGCCTGACTTGATGTCCTTGCAGCGTACCTGCGAGGTGAACTATATGGCCTTGATGAAACTGCTGCCACCCGGTGGCACAGTCGGGGCCGAGCGTCGCTATCAGGTGGGCAACGGGTTGCAGTTCCAGCTCACTGTCAGCGAGGAGAGCCGCTTTACCAGTCAGGTGATCCTGGCACAGCACAACCCGGAATTGCCGAGCTACTTGCAGGCTCGCATCGAGATTCGTTTGTATCATGACGTGCGGATGGCGGAAGTGTGTGCGGCGCAACAGATTTCGAGGTTGCAACCACGTTATGATTATCCCAATAAAAAAATGCACCAGCGGGATGAAAAGGAGCAGGTAAATCTGTTTCTGGCCGATTGGCTAAGATTTTGTCTCAGACATGGTACCAGCCTGATCAACATCCTCTAGTTGAACTTATACAAAGAAGCGTGATTTTGGAAACAGAGCTACCCCAGGCGCAGGACGGCAGTGTGCGCCTGTTACAAATTACCGACACCCATCTCTTCGCGAGTGCCGACGGGAGGCTATTGGCTGTGCGTACCGCAGAGAGCCTGGCTGCCGTGCTGGAACAGGTGCAGGTCAATGAGCACCCGTTCGACCTGATCCTGGCGACTGGCGATCTGTCGCAGGATCACAGTCCGGAGTCCTACCAGCGCTTTGCCAGCATGATGGCTCCGCTGGCGCGCCCCATCTACTGGTTGCCCGGCAACCACGACGACGCCCCCCTGATGACCGAGTACCTGCATGCGGCAGGGATCAGCGAGGCCAAGCAACTGGTGGGCGAACACTGGCAAGTGATGCTGCTCGATACCCAGGTACGCGGCAAACCCCATGGCGTGCTGGGGGATCACCAACTGGCGGCGCTGGACAGCGCACTGCGTCAACATCCCGAGCGCCACGCCCTGATCGCCCTGCACCATCAGGCTGTGCCGGTCGGTTGCGCCTGGCTGGATCAGCACAATCTCAAGAATGCCGACGACTTGTTCGCCGTGCTGGCTCGTCATCCCCAGCAGAAAACCATCTTGTTTGGCCATGTCCATCAGGAGTTTGACGAGGTGCACCGCGGGGTGCGGCTGATTGCCAGCCCCTCCACCTGCATCCAGTTCAAACCGCTCAGCGATGGTTTCGCGCTGGATGAGTCCGGCCCGGGCTGGCGCTATCTCACCCTGCATCCCGATGGCCGGGTGGCGAGTCAGGTGTGGCGCCTGCCAGTGGGGCAGTTTGTGCCAGACCCCGATGCCACCGGTTATTGAGGAGAGCATTGCATGAAGTCGGTTCTCCTTTATCTGCACGGTTTCAACTCTTCGCCTGGCTCTGCCAAGGCGCAGCAGATGGCTGCCTGGGTGGCCGAATACAGACCCGACATCGAGGTCATTATTCCGGCCCAGCCCAATACGCCTGCCGCTGCCTGGGCTGCCATCGAACAAATCATCGAAGATGTCAGTACCCGTCATGGCGCCCATCTCAAGCTCGGCGCCGTGGGCAGCTCGCTCGGCGGTTTTATGGCGACCCGGGTGGCCGAGCGCTATGGCTGCCGCGCGGCCCTGATCAATCCGGCGGTGCGCCCCCATGAGCTGCTCTGCGACTATCTGGGCCCCCAGACCAATCCTTATACCACCGAGCGCTTCGAGCTGCTGCCGGTACACATGGACGAACTGAAGGCGCTGGCGGTACCTGTGACGGCGCCTGAACGGCTCTGGATCCTGCAACAGCAGGAGGACGAGGTGCTCGACTATCGCAAGGCGCTGACCGAATATCAGTTCGCCCGTCTCTCGCTGGAGTGCGGCGGCAATCACGCCTTCACCGGGTTTGAACGCTACCCCGCCCAGATTATCCACTTCCTCGGGCTCTAGCGATGCAACCGCCGTTGGTCACCTTTCTGGAACAGGTGCTGGCCACGGCGCAAGCAGGTCTCACCTACTCCAGGGATCCCTTCGATATTGTCCGCTTTGAGGCGCTCAGAGCGGCCACGGTCGCCCTGATTGCCAGTCATAGCGACCTGAAACCGGACGCCATCGCAGAGTGGATCGACCTCGATCGCGGCTACCCCACTCCCAAGCTGGATGTGCGAGCCCTTATCGTTGATAAGGCTGGCCATATCCTGCTGGTGCAGGAGCGCAGCGACGGTTGCTGGACCCTGCCCGGCGGCTGGTGTGATGTCGGTGACTCGCCAGCCGATGCCGTGGTGCGCGAGGTAGTTGAAGAGACTGGCCTCGAATGTCGGGCCGTGCAGCTGCTGGCTCTGTTCGACAAGCTCAAGCACCCCCATCCGCCCCAGCTGCCCCACGCCCACAAGGCTTTCTTTTTGTGCGAGGTGATCGGTGGCCAGCTGCTCGGCGAAACCGATGAAACACAAGGTGCAGGTTACTTCCCCATCGACGACTTGCCTGAACTCTCCCGCCATCGGGTGGTGGAGCCCCAACTGCGCACCCTGCATGCCCATCTGTTGCAAGGGCGACGCGATACCCTGTTCGACTGACCCTGTTGGAGGGCGCATCAGCTAGCAAGGAGGCTGGATGATCAAACGCATTGGCAATACCCGGATTGAGGAAAAGCACAGGGCCAGCTGTCACTGCGGGGCCGTGGTACTGGAACTTACCTTGCCGGATGGGGTGGTGGATCCCCGTCGCTGCGACTGCTCCCTCTGCCGACGGCGCGGCGCCATCGTCGCCTCTGTGCCGCTCTCGGGCATCCGCATCCTGCAGGGAGAGGCTGAACTGCGTTGCTACCAGTTCAACACCCGCACCGCAAAGCACTACTTCTGCAGCGTCTGCGGCATTTATACCCATCACCAGCGCCGCTCCAACCCGGCCGAGTATGGTTACAACCTTGCCTGTCTGGAGGGGGTCAACCCGTTCGAGCTGGCTGAGGTGCCGCTGCGCGACGGGGTAAACCATCCGGCCGATCGAGGGAAATAGCCACAAGGGCGTCATCCGCAGATGTCATCATCAGGGTGGCAGCGTCTTTTGGTTTCCATGTCTCCTTCCCCTGGCTGACACAGGCACTATCTGTGGCGTCAGGCGCATCTGATCCCGGCTCGGTATCTTGTCGGCCCCTGTCTGGATCACCCTTTCCCGCCGTCGGGTTTGTCCAAGGCCCTCCCAACGAGTAAGATTCCCTCCAAACGTCAATTCGCAAGGCCCTCCATGTCCACTCAATACAATGCGGATGCCATTGAGGTCCTCAATGGCCTCGAACCGGTGCGTCGTCGCCCCGGCATGTACACAGACACCACCCGGCCCAATCACCTCGGCCAGGAGGTCATCGACAACAGCGTCGATGAGGCGCTGGCGGGCCACGCCCGTACCCTGGAGGTGACCCTGTTTGAAGACCAGTCCCTCGAGGTGATCGATGACGGCCGCGGCATGCCGGTCGACATTCACCCGGAGGAGGGGGTATCCGGCGTGGAGCTGATCCTCTGCAAGCTGCACGCGGGGGGCAAGTTCTCCAACAAGAACTACCAGTTCTCCGGCGGTCTGCACGGGGTGGGCATTTCTGTGGTGAACGCCCTCTCCGATCGGGTCGAGGTGACGGTGCGTCGCGATGGCCAGGTCTATGACATCGCCTTCGAGCGCGGCGACAAGGTGCAGGAGCTGACCATCACCGGCACCTGCGGGCGCCGCAACACAGGTACCCGGGTGCGCTTCTGGCCGCAGGCGAGCTATTTCGACTCGCCCCGCTTCTCGGTCACCAAGCTGGAGCACCTGCTCAAAGCCAAGGCCGTGCTCTGCCCCGGCCTCACCATCAAGTTCCTCGACAAGAACACCGGCATCAAGCTGGAGTGGTGCTACGAAGATGGCCTCAAGGATTATCTGGTCGATGCGGTCAAGCAGTTCACCTGCCTGCCGGAGCAGCCCTTCGTCGGCGCCTTCAGCACAGAGCAGTCTGCGGTGGACTGGGCGCTGTGCTGGCTGCCGGAAGGGGGCGAGTGCCTCGCCGAATCCTATGTGAACCTGATCCCGACGCCGCAGGGCGGTACTCACGTCAACGGCCTGCGTCAGGGCCTGCTCGACGCCATGCGCGAGTTCTGCGAGTTCCGCAATCTGCTGCCACGCGGGGTCAAGCTGACCCCGGAAGACATCTGGGATCGCTGCGCCTACATCCTCTCCATCAAGATGCAAGATCCCCAGTTCGCCGGTCAGACCAAGGAGCGGCTGTCGTCGCGCCAGAGCTCGGCCTTCGTGTCGGGGGTGGTGAAGGACTCCTTCAGCCTGTTCCTCAACAGCAATACCGAGCTGGCGGAGCAGATCGCCGAGATCTGCATCTCCAGCGCCCAGCGCCGGTTGCGCGCCGCCAAGACGGTGGTGCGCAAGAAAATCACCCAGGGCCCGGCGCTGCCCGGCAAGCTGACCGACTGCAACTGCGCCGACCCCATGCAAGGCGAACTGTTCTTGGTGGAGGGGGACTCGGCGGGCGGTAGCGCCAAGCAGGCGCGGGATCGCGAATTTCAGGCCATCATGCCCCTGCGCGGCAAGATCCTGAACACCTGGGAGGTGGAGGCCGGTCAGGTGCTCGCCTCGCAAGAAGTGCACGACATCTCTGTAGCCATCGGGCTTGATCCCGACTCCGAAGATCTCTCCGGCCTGCGCTACGGCAAGGTGTGCATCCTCGCAGATGCGGACTCGGACGGTCTGCATATCGCCACCCTGCTCTGCGCCCTGTTCGTGAGGCACTTCCGCACCCTGGTCAACAAGGGCCACGTCTATGTAGCCATGCCGCCGCTCTACCGGATCGACATCGGCAAGGAGGTCTACTACGCCCTCGACGAAGACGAGAAGAACGGCGTGCTGCAGCGGGTCGAGGCCGAGAAGAAGAAGGGCAAGGTGATGGTGACCCGATTCAAGGGTCTGGGCGAGATGAACCCGAAACAACTGCGGGAAACCACCATGGATCCCAATACTCGCCGTCTGGTGCAGCTCACCATGGGCGAGATGGAGGAGGGGGACGAGACCCTGCAACTGATGGACATGTTGCTGGCCAAGAAGCGCGCCCCGGATCGTCGCGAGTGGCTGGAAGAGAAGGGCAACCTCGCCATCATCTAAGCCGTCGGCTGGCCCTGTGCGGGCCAGCAAGCATTTAGCCGGAGTCGCCCTGTGGCGGCCCCCGAACCGAAAGAGATAATCACATGAGTGATGCTATCGAGCTCAGTCTGTGGATGAAGTAGAGCGCCAACCGACTCTATAACCGAAAGAGAACAAATCTATGAGCGATCTAGAGCTCAGTCTGGACGGGGTAGAGCGCCAGCCAATGCGCACCTTTACCGAACAGGCTTACTTGAACTACTCCATGTACGTCATCATGGACCGGGCCCTGCCGCACATCGGCGATGGCCTCAAACCCGTGCAGCGGCGCATCATCTACGCCATGAGCGAGCTGGGTCTGTCGGCCCTCTCCAAGCACAAGAAATCCGCCCGTACCGTGGGTGACGTGCTGGGTAAATACCACCCTCACGGCGACAGCGCCTGTTATGAAGCCATGGTGCTGATGGCCCAGCCCTTCTCCTACCGCTACCCGCTGGTGGACGGTCAGGGCAACTGGGGTGCGCCGGACGATCCCAAGTCCTTCGCCGCCATGCGTTATACCGAGGCGCGGCTGTCGCGCTTCTCCGAGCTGCTGCTCTCCGAGCTCGGCCAGGGCACTGTGGACTGGACGCCGAACTTCGACGGCACCATGAAAGAGCCGGTAGTGCTGCCCGCCCGCCTGCCTCACATACTGCTCAACGGCATCACAGGCATAGCCGTGGGCATGGCGACCGACATTCCGCCCCACAACGCGCGGGAAGTGGCCTACGCCTGCGCCGAGCTGCTCGACAACCCCAATGCCGGGCTGGATGCGCTGATGGCGCACATTCAGGGGCCGGACTACCCGACCAGCGCCGAGATCATCACGCCGCGCGATGACATCCGCAAAATCTACGAAACCGGCAAGGGCTCCATCAAGCAGCGTGCTGTGTGGAACGAGGAGGATGGCGACATCGTCATCACTGCGCTGCCCCATCAGGCCTCCGGCGCCAAGATCATGGAGCAGATCGCCGCCCAGATGGTGGCCAAGAAGCTGCCCATGGTCACCGACCTGCGGGACGAATCGGACCACGAGAACCCGACCCGTCTGGTGATCATTCCCCGCTCCAACCGGGTGGACATGGAGGCGCTGATGGCCCACCTGTTCGCCACCACGGATCTGGAGAAGAACTATCGCGTCAACCTCAACATACTGGGGCTGGACAACCGTCCCCAGGTGAAAACCCTCAAGATGATCCTCTCCGAGTGGATCATTTTCCGCCGCGAGACGGTGCGCCGTCGCCTGCAGTATCGCCTCGACAAGGTGCTGGCTCGCCTGCACATCCTCGAAGGCTTGCTAGTGGCCTACCTCAACATCGACGAGGTGATTGAGATCATCCGTACCGAGGATGAGCCGGGCAAGGTGATGGTGGAGCGTTTCAACATCAGCGAGACCCAGGCCGAGGCTATCCTCGAGCTCAAACTGCGCCATCTGGCCAAGCTGGAAGAGTTCAAGCTGCGTGCCGAGCAGGACGAACTGGCCATAGAGCGCGACAAGCTCGAACTGCTGCTGGGCTCCGAGCGCCGCCTCAACACCCTGCTCAAGAAAGAGCTGCTGGCGGATGCCGAGAAGTACGGCGACGATCGCCGCACCCCGTTGGTGGAGCGTGCCAGCGCGGTAGCCCTGACCGAGAAAGAGCTGACCCCGAGCGAGCCGGTCACCGTCATCCTATCTGACAAGGGTTGGGTGCGTGCCGCCAAGGGCCACGACGTGGACGTGGCGGGGCTCTCCTACAAGGCGGGGGATGGCTATCTTGCCCACGCCTGCGGTCGCAGCAACCAGCAGGCGGTGTTCCTCTCCACCCTGGGGCGCACCTATGCACTGGAAGCCCACACACTGCCATCTGCCCGCAGTCAGGGCGAACCACTCACCGGCCGCTTCGCGCTAGGACCGGGAGAAGAGGTGCGCCATCTGGTGATGGGCAATGAGGGGGAACCTTATCTGATTTGTTCGGATGCCGGTTACGGCTTCGTCTGCACCTATGACGATCTCATCGGCAAGAACAAGAACGGCAAGGCGCTGCTGACAGTGCCGGAAGGGGGCCTGGTGATGGCACCCCAGAAGATTGGCTCGCCAGAGACCGATCTTTGCATGGCCATCTCCAACGAAGGGCGTATGCTGCTGTTCCCGCTCAACACCTTGCCGGTGCTCGGCAAGGGCAAGGGCAACAAGCTCATCAGCATACCGTCGGCTCGCGTGAAGGCGCGGGAAGAGTTTATGGTAATGGCCGCCATTATCCCGCAGGGGCAATATGTCACCCTGTTTGCGGGCAAGCGCAAGCTGACTCTCAAACCTGCCGATCTCGACTACTACCGCGGCGAGCGCGGCCGCCGTGGCGCCAAGCTGCCCCGTGGTTTGCAGCGAGTAGATCGTATCGAGATTGAACCCGCAGCCGGTGCTGAGCCGGTTGCTGAGGAAAGTCAGGAAGGGTAATTAATAAGAAGGGAGCGTAATAATGCGCTCCCTTTTAATATAAAAAGCATATTGTAATATCCAGTACAAAATACTGAGTTATTAATTTTGAAAAAAACTCTATTCTTAATGTCTTGTTCCCAGTGCGTTTCCCCTGTAATTCCTGCTTCTCCTTGCATATCAAAATCTAACAGCAATGGTTTTTCAAAAATAATACTTTGTAAGTTTTCTGTAATAGAGTACTCGCTGAGTGTTTCAGCCCATTCAAAGTGATCGGTCATTGGATAAAAATGAACTCCATGCAGAAATATCCCTATAGTATTGTTAGATGAAAATCCATTGAATGCCGATATATTTTTTTCCCTTCTTTTAATCTCTACGTTAGGCCCTTCGTTTGTTTCGTATATAATATGGATTATCCCGAGGCCTTCTTGAGGGATTTGTTGGGCTGCCCGCCCAGCAATGGATTTAAAGTGTTTCGCTCTTTTAAAGGTCGATTGTGTGTCAGTGCATCGCCATTGGGCTCCAGCACACAGCTTTAAATTATCAATGAAAATATTTAATACAGAGTTTTGATTACCATACCGTTCAATTTCTTTAGCGAGACAGGCGGTTGATCTTTTTTCGTTGGCGTCAACATTACCAAAAATTAAATCATGTATTTGTGGTGTTAGTGGTTTTACTAGATTTTGGGCAAAATGTGAAGTCAGCTTGACTTGATTCACTCTATGTAAAACCATATCAAAACTGCTAGAGTAGAATTTCATTCCAGAAGGACCACATCCTGAAATGTGTAGTCTTTTAAATGCACCAATTACTTTATTGGGAGAAACCTCGCTCAGCTCTTTTTTAAAGGTGATATCGACCCAATAGTTCTTATTGGTGGATAACATTGTCTTACTCAATTCTTTCCAAATAAAATCCCACGTTGATTCCTCAATACTCGAATATTCTCCTTTTCTTGATACTCTTTTACATTCAACGTAAAAGTCTCGCCCATCGTCAGTTACAATTTTAATGTCAGGCTGCTTTATAGGAGGAGTTTCTTTTATAAATTCTATATTGTATCCATTTCTTAAATAGAGAGTCGCAACTAGCAATTCAAACAGTATTTTATCAGTGTTACTTGAGTTTTCAGATGTTAGTTTTTTAATTATATGAGTCACACCATTTACTTCTGAGAAATTATCAATTCGCTCTCCTATTGACGCAAAGAAAGGTAATATTCTATGAGCTTCAAAGCTATGGTCACTACATAAGTCCTTTCCTTGAATGTCTACAAGGAACATATACCATATAATGTCATTGTCTGGTGCTGGAAACATTTGAAATTCTATCGGCCCATTGCTAGGAGATATTTTTGATTCAAATAGTTCTATCTTATGTCTAAGGGATTCTCTGCGTTTGAGCCAATTTCCCTCACCCATATCATCAATCAAAAACTGTAAAAAACGTTTCGCGTGGGATAAGTATTCTATTTTTTTAGTCATTTTTATCCTTGAGTTTAAATGGTCAAGTTTATTTTATAGTATATGGTACCCTTACTCGGTTAAATTGCATCAAATTTTTATTGAATTGTCATGGTTAGATGGTTTTTTATTTTGACAGAAATCTACTAAATTCCATGCTAGGAAATGGCATGGGCATCGATGGTCGTAGGTTTGATTAGCGAAGCGTAATCAGGCGTTCGCGAAAACATATTGCCTGAATGTGGTCGGTAATTTTATTTTTTACGGCCCCCTCATCCCCAGCCATTCTCTCCTTGTTTATGGCAAAGAGTGGGAGAAGGAAGGGCCGTAGGTCTGATTAGCAAAGCGTAATAAGATATTTGCGAATATCAGTTGCCGTAATGTGGTTGCTAATTCCATTTTGCGCCCCCTCATTCCCAGCACCCCTCCCGAGGGGGGGGGTATAAACTAATTTAATTATTGTCGTGTATTTTCTCTTATCTTGCGATGTTTAAAGTTTGACCTTGAGTTGTTTTTTAATTGTATTACTTCAAGCTCTAACTTAGCCAATTCTAATGTCCTTATCTTTAAATTTAGATAAGTTAATTCGTTCATTGGTACTTGTACTTTTTTATACCATCTAGATAAACCAAAAACGAATAGTATTGTTGCGGACGATGGTGTGATTAAAATAAGCCAAAACACTCCAGTATTAAATATCCACTCGAAATTTTCTTTTAAAGGTTGAGATAGCTCACTGTACCTCTTGTATTCTGCGATAACACTCTCATCACTTCTCTTTATAGCCAGCAATATATTAAGTTCATCCTCCAATGATTCTCTTTTTATTTCCCTATATGGACATTTCTCTATATGCCCATGTTTTATTGCATCTATCCTGCAGTTTATTTCTCTTATGCTAACATCAGCCTTATTTGATTGAAGGTACAGGTCTGTTGCTTTATCGTAATTAGATAGCAAGAATGTTAAATAAACAAATCCAGTAATGCTTAATAGCAGTATCAAAAGCCCGGATATAGCAGAGAATTTATATAAATTGTCTGTTGGTGGCGAAGGCAATACATTCATTTCCATTCCCTTTTCTCTATGTGAATCGCAGTTCATTAGATGAAGCAAGAGTGTATGTTAATGTTGAGTCCATAGAACTCAATAGCTTGAATCAAATTTATTAATGCCAGGGCCGTAGGTCTGATTAGCGAAGCGTAATCAGACGACCTCGAAAACAGGTTGCCGCAATTCTGCTGGTGCTCCAGCTGATCTCTTCTCTATGTCCATAGCCACCGAGATTGCGGTGCGGACGATTACGCTTCGCTAATCGACCCTACGCGCCCCTGCTTGATTCAACGCGCTGTGGCTTGCTCCCCCTCATCCCCGACCAGGGGAGAAGGGAGCCCAGATCGCAGCGATTGTGGAATGGCGTGACAGCTACGGCCAAAGGTTGACATGCACTTGTCCCCTCTCCCTTTGGGAGAGGGCTGGGTGAGGGGAGGTAACCGTAGGGTGCAATGAACAAGGTGAATTGCACCGTGATAGACCCCGCGAGGTTGCCGGTGCAATGCGCTGCGCTTATTGCACCCTACTTGCTGTGGCTTGAAGCTGGAAGTCGATGGCTGCGGCTGTGATGGCATGACCACCATGGCCCGAGGTTGGCAGGCACTTGTGCCCTCTCCCCTTGGGATAGGGCTAGGGTGAGGGGATGTGCTCATCGCCGGATATAACAACGCCCGGCGGGCCGGGCGTTGTGGTGCGACAGGGTGGGTAGCGAAAACGCCCCCTAGAAGTCGTGGTAGAGCGGCCAGCCGAGCAGGGGGTGCTTGAGACCGGCGCGCATCTCGAAATTGTCGAGCTTCTCCGGCTCGGCGTTCTCTTGTTGCAGCAACTGGTACTGGCGCACAAAGCCCAGGGTGTGCAGCAGGTTGGGGACAAACCCCTTGCTGAGTTCCTGACGCAGACCGGCGATCAGTTCGCCCGGCAGCTCCGCCAGCAGCAGCTCCAGCTGGGCGGCCAGATAGTCGGTGTCGTACCAAGCTTCTTGCAGCACGATTTCCCGTGCCAGACGACGCTTGAGATCCTGCTTTACCTTCAGTTTGGCGGCGCCGCTGCCATTGCCGCAGAGGATGCGGTAGAGCAGGGCTTCGGCCAGCTTGTCCTCCATGGTGGGGTGGTCGTTCTCGCAGGCGAAGAAGTGCTGATCGATCAGGCTCATCAGGCGGGCCTTGTTATGCTCCACCAGCGCCTTCTCGTACTCCTGCCAGCCTTGCCACTCCTCCACATCCGGCGGGCTGGAGATCTTGTCCAAGAGCCGCGCATCCACATCCCCATAGAGGCTGTTGCCACCTGGCTGCTGGGCGCTGACCGAGATCAGCATGGACCAGCCCTTCTGGAACGGCTTGATGGGCCCCTCCGGCGCCTGCAGCAGGGCCAGCGCCTTGGCGGTATCCCGTTGCGACAGCTCCAGCAGACCCAGGCTGACCACGCCGATGACGTCGTGGGCGGCCTGTTCCAGCAGATGCATCTTGTACTTGTTGTAGTACTTGTCGGCGAACTTTAGGCTCATCAGCACCGCCTTGCCCTTGATCTGGCCCAGCTGCTGATCGCTCAAGTGTTCGCTCTCGCGGCCAAAGCGCAGCACCTGAGTGAGAAAGGGGCCCTGATTGACATCGCGTATGGCTAGTTGCATGACGGGGTTCCTCAATCCAGGAAGCTGAACATGTCGTCGACTTCGGCGTACTCGTCGGAGGCATCGTTCTTATCTTTGGCCTGCATCACCAGCTCGCTGGCGAACTTGCTGATGATCCCTTCCCATGATGAGTGCTCATTGCGCAGCAGTGCCTTGATGGCTTTTTCCACGTCCGGGGTCAGCTCGCGGATCAGCATCAAGAGGCTGCGCGGGTCATCCAGCGGGTAGTCGTGGGCATTTTCGCTCTGCTGGCGGTCGCTGTAGGAGAGTGCCTCTTCCAAGTCTTCCTCTTCGGCGTGCAGCGTGTCGTGGAAGCCCTCTTCATCCTCGAAGCGCTCACCGCGATAGAACTCGATGAAGGGGATGGCGAGGTAGAAGAGACCGGCCGGATCCTCGGCGATGCACTCCAGGATCTCCGCCTGCTTGGCGTCGCTGTCCTGGGTGCGGATCAGGTAGTTGAGGAAGTCGAAGGTGTGCTGCTGCAGCTCTTCGGCGTTGTTCTTGATCGCCTCTTCCCAGTAGAGGGGCTGCTGGCAGACGATGTCGCGGATCCGCTCCGGGGTCATCAGCTCGGAGATGATGGACGGGAACGACATGTCGTGCTGGCCGTTGATCTGGGTCAGGGTGACGATATCAATCTGTTCAATGACTTCGGCCAACTGATCGTCAGACATTGTCTTGGCGATCAGTTCGAACTTCTCGCTGGCCTGTTTCGGCTCGATCACTGCCAGCTCTTTGATCTCGATGGCGGTAATTTCTATCAGACTGTGCATGCTTTGCCCCAAGTTAGAAACGTACTTCGTCGTACATGTCTTGATCGCCGTCGTCGTCACCATCACCGTTGTAGTCGGCGTCAGCGTTTTCCCCGTCGTCATCGTCGTCGTCACGCAGCTCATAGTCGTCATCGGCACGGCGGCCACCGCGCGGCAGCGGGTTGTCCAGCTGGAACAGCACGGCGCAGGCTTCGATCAGCTGATCTTCGCTCTGGGCCCGTACCGTTTTCACCAGCGGCAGGTCGGCATTGTTGAACGCCACCGACACCTTGAATTCGTCCCATGAGGGTTGTACGCCGCTGCCGAGCCACTTGTTCCACTCGGGCTTGGCCTTGGCCGGGAACTGCACCCGGCCATAGAGGGCCAGCGGCAGGTATTCGGGCATGAATTCCAGCATGCTCATGTCAGCCAGCAGCAGTGTCTTCATCTTGCCGGTGAATTGTTCCAGCGCCTTGGGGTCGTCCTGATCCCGGTAGGATTCGATGTTCTCACTGGCATCACTCATCAGCGCTTTAATCCGCGCCTGGTCCCATTTTTTCTGCATAGCGCCTCAGGGGTAAAATTGGTCCCACATCTCCTGCATGGCAGAAGCGGGATCGGTCACGATGACGTTGTTGAAATCCTTGATGAAAGCGGCCCGCTGTTTCGGGTCTGACAGCACTTCATAGGCCTGCTTTACCTGGTGCAGCTTGATGGCTGCCAGCTCTCGCTCTTCTTCGCTCGCCCCCAACAGCTTGTCTGGGTGGTACTGGTTCGACAGCCGTCGATAGGCTTTTTTGATGTCGTTTTCGCTGGCATTGGACTTGACGCCCAGTACCCGAAAGTAGTTGTTCATGGCAGATCCTGCATCACTGGCATCTTGGAATTCATAATGCGGGCGCCTGATGGTGGAGCTTGAGAAACCAGGCACGGCAAAAACCCGTCATTTTAACGGAAACAGGCCAGCTCCGCCATGAATAGGAGGCGATATGGCAAGCAAGTTGCTAATGCGAGCAAAGCTCCAATCGCTGCCATTTTGGCAAGAAGAGGGTGGGGCATGTGTGATGGCGGTTGAAAAAACGCCCGGCAGGCCGGGCGTTGTCACAGAGGTTACTGAAGGCTGGCCCAGGCCAGGCGCAATTTCAGCCCCAGACCCGAACTCCAGCCTGTGGTGGTACTCACCACCTTGCCGTCCTTGACGATGAGGAAGCTGGGGGTGACGCTCACCTGCCAACGGGCGGCGAGGTCCCCTCGCTCATCGTTATGGGTCGGGAAGGTCAGCCCCTTCTTGCCCATCCCCTTGCTCAACTGCTGCGTGTTGCCGGAGCGCAGTGCCACTGTCAGCACGTTTTCACCGTCCTGCCAGAGCTGCTCCACCGTCGGTGTGGTGAAGCGGCAGACGGCGCACCAGCTGGCCCAGTAGTAGACCAGCAGCGGCCTTTCCCGGCTCATGGCCTGCAGGTCGGCGGTAGTGCCATCTTGCAGGGTGAGGGTGGGCAGAGGGTTGCCTTCTGGCAGCGCCGGGCTGCGCCAGAAGTCCAGCGCCGTCGAAATGACCACGCCAAACAGCAGCAGCCAGAGTGCCTCTTTGCCCCAGCGTCGCAGGCGATGGGGGAGGGATGGTTTGGCTTCCATGGTTACCCCTTCCTGGCCAGTTCGGCTTTCACGATTTGCTCAAGCTCTTCATAGGGGATGGCGCCCGACACCAGCTGGTTGCCGATCAATGTGGCCGGTGTCCCTTGCACTCCCAGCAGCGTGCCGATGCGAAGGCTGTTGCGCAGCTCCTCGGTGGCCCTGGCTTCGGGTTTGAGCGCAGTGTTGCCGGTGGCCGCCAGCGCCTTGTTGATATCCGCCTCGGTCAGCATGCCCTGCTTGCTCATCAGCTTGTCGTGCAGGGCAAGAAAGCGGGCTGGGTCCTGCTGCCACAGGGTCAGGCTGTATTGGGCCGCCTTGGCAGAGGTCTGCCCCTTGAACGGCAACAGCTTGATCACCAGCCCGACATCATTTGGGTAGGCCTTCAGCAGCCTGGCCAGATGGGGATCGAACTGTTTGCAGAAGGGGCAGTTGTAGTCGGTGAACGACACCAGGGTCAGCTTGGGGTTTTTGGCGCCCAGGCGCGGGCTGGTAGCGCTGTTGAACAGCACCTCCTGGTTGCCCTTGATGAAGTTGCCAAGCTGGCTGGCCTGATCCGCCGCATTCTGTTTCTCCCAGGCATCAGCCACCTCATCGAGGATTTTGGGGTTGGCCACCAGGGTCTCGCGGATCAACTCCTTGATGCGGGACTCCTGCTCCGGGGTGAAGGGGGCTGCGTGCAGGGCCGGGGTCAGCAGGGTGCCCAGCAGGGTCAGGGTGAGCAGGGTCGATTTCATTTGGTGTCTCCTTGAGAAGGGGCTATGGCTGCTTGCTTCAGGGTGCCAAGCAGAGTCGGTCGGTCCAGCAGGGGGGAGAGGATCTCGCCCCCCTGCAGGCCCGGCCCATAAATCTGGTTGAAGGGAATGGCCACGCTGCCGCGCTGGCGCAAGAAATCAGCGATGCTGGCGGAGGGACGGCTCCAGTCCCCGCGCAGGGCCACCACATCGGGGGCGCTCAGGGCTTTTTGCACATCATCTCGCAGCAGCACGTTGAATTTGTTGGCTTTACAGGTAATGCACCAGTCGGCAGTGACATCGACAAAAACCCGCTTGTTCTGCGCCAGAGCATCCGCAATGGCTTGCTCAGAGAGCGGCTGCCAGTTGACGGTATCTCGCTGGGGTTTTCCTTCCATCGTAAAGGCGCCGCCCAGCAGCAGGGCTCCACCCAGTAGACAGGTGAGGGCCAGTCCCAGGGTCACACCCCGAATGCCATGGCGCCACACCACGGCCAGCAGCAGGGCAGCCAGCATCAGCGCCATCAGGATCAGCATCCAGAATTGACCGATATGGTTGCCGAGCAGGCTGAGCAGCCAGAGGCTGGAGCCCAGCATCATCAGACCGAGCAGGATGCGCAGGCGGCCCATCCAGCGGCCCGGCTTCGGCAGCCAGAGCGCAAGGCGGGGGAAGGCGGCGATCAGCAGCCAGGGCAGGCTCATGCCAAGGCCAAGCGCGGTGAAGATGAGCCAGAGTTGACCCAGGGGGGCCCCGAGCGCAAAGGCGACCGCTGTGCCGAGGAAGGGGGCGGAGCAGGGGGTTGCCAGCAGGGTGGCAAAGCACCCTTGCAGGAAGTGACCGCCCAGGCCGTTGCCGCCCGTGGTGGCGAGACGGGTATTGAGGTTGCTTGGCAGCCTTAACTCGAACAGCCCCAGCAAGTTGGCACAAAACAGCAGGGTGACCACCACCATAAAGCCGATAAACCAGACGCTCTGGAACTGGATACCCCAGCCGACCGCTCCCTGGGTGGCGCGCAGCAGTGTGCTCATGAGTGCCAGCGCCCAGAAGGAGACCAGGATGCCGGCACTGGCCGCCAGGAATTGCAGGCGAACCGGACGGCGCTCGCGGGTTTCCAGTTGCAACACAGATCCCAGCTTGAGCGCCAGCACCGGCAGCACGCAGGGCATCAGATTGAGGATAAGGCCACCCAGCAGGGCTGCGCCCAGCAACCAGACAAGGGAGTGAGCGCTCTGGGGCAGGGTCAGCGGGTCACCTATGCTGGCGTCACTCTGCCAGGCCTGTTCACCACTGCTCAGCACAAACCCGAGTTGCTGGTTACGGATGTCGGGCGCATCGCCTTGCCAGCCATCGCTGACCGGAATACGGGCGATAAGGGTGTTGCCTTGCACCTCCAGCTCGGGTTTGCCAAATTCGGCGCCCTCCAGCTTCTGGAGGAAAATCTGGGGATCCTGCCAGCCTTGCGGGTTGTCGGCGGTCAGCTGCAGCTGGTTTTGCTGATAACCCGCTTTGAGAATGACGGTATCCGGCAGGGTTTGTGGCAGCTTGCTCATCGCCTGGGCGTAGGCAAAGTCGAACCCTTTCGGCGCAGAGCCATCCAGCGCAAGGGTAAAAGGGTAGTCGGTCAGAATGCAGACATTGCTGCAAGTCGAGAGGCGCAGGGTGCCAGTCAGCGCATCGCTGCTGCTGTGGGCAAGCGTGATGGGGAGGCTGACGGTCTTCTGATAGCCCTGGGTCGAGATACCACTGACGTCAAATCGCTCCGGCACGGGCCAGTGCCACTGCTGGGTGGCTTGAGGGGCATCCCAGAAGATTTCAGGGGCAATGCCGCCTTCCCCCGGGTTTTGCCAATAGGTCTTCCAGCCGGACTCGAGCTCCAGGCTCAGCAGCATGCGAGTTTGGGCGGGATCTCGGGTATCCGCTTGCAGCCGCACTTTGGCGTGATCGTTCTGGGGGCTGGCAAGCCAGCCGGTATCGCTGGCCAATCCCATGGATTGCCACAGCAGGCCGCCCATCAACAGGGCGGTCTTGATGATGTTTGACATTTTTTTGTCTCTTGAAAATGAAAGTTAGGGTGGTGTAAACCGCGGCTAACTCATTCTCGCCAGACACAGAGAGTAAGATGAAGTCGCCGTTCAGGCGGAGATATGTTTCTGGGTGGGGGCAAGGCGGGGGAGCGGCGCGACAGCGGCGCCAGCAGGGCAATCACGAAGGCGATGGCAAAGAAGATCTGTTCGACGCAGAGCAGGGTAGCGGCACTGAGCCACTTGCCGTTGAGCTGGCAACTGCTCGGCTGGGGTGTCGCGGTTTGGGCATCGTCGGCTTCGGCGCCGGAAGATGGGACAGGCAGCATCTGGCAACTCAGGGCCTGATCGAGCTGAGCCAGCCGGGCCAGCGGCTGGGCCGCACAGTTGAGCACCAGAATGCAGACCAGCAGCAGGAGTCTTGTCGCCACGCGTTGTCGCAAAATCATGCTCGCCCTACCCTGTTGAATGGTGCATATCCTATCGATCAATAATGTCAGGGGCAAGTCAGCAGGATTCGATACGACCATATGTGCGATGCGGGGGGGTCAGTTCTGTTTGGCGAACGCTTGTTCGCTAAAAGGGGGATCAGTATACTGCGCCGAGTTAAAATCCGAGGTGTTCGATGCTCAAACTTGCCCGTGTGCTGCTGCTAACCCTGCTGCTCGTCTTCTGGTTCGTGTTCGGTCTGTTGCTCTGTCTGGTGCGTCCGCGTCATCCCAACAACGTCTTTGTCTTCGCCCGCATGTACCATGCGGTTTGCCCGCTGCTCGGGCTCAAGGTCAAGGTAACCATACCGGACGAGATCAAGTCGCTCGGCCCGGCGGTTTACGTCTGCAACCACCAGAGCAACTTCGACATCTTCACCGTGACCGGTGCCGTCATGCCGGGCGTGGTGGCTGTGGGCAAGAAGAGTCTGCTGTGGCTACCCTTCTTCGGTCTTATCTTCTGGCTCTCCGGCAACGTGCTGATCGATCGCTCCAACCGCTCTCGTGCCATCGGCACCATAGGTCAGGTGGTGGATCGCATCAAGAATCACGGTACCTCCATCTGGATGTTCCCTGAAGGCACTCGTTCCAAGGGCCGTGGCCTGCTGCCGTTCAAGGCAGGCGCCTTCCACACCGCCGTGCAGGCCGAGGTGCCCGTGGTGCCCATCGTCTGCTCCAGCTACTTCGGTCAGGTTGACCTGAACCGCTGGGACAATGGTGAAGTGCTGGTCGAGGTGATGGCTCCGCTGTGCAGCAAGGAGCACGGCGCTGCCGGCATTCGAGATCTGTCCGATACCTGCCGTGCAGCGATGGAAAGCAAGCTGGTCGAACTGGACAGCAAGCTGGGTCGTCATCAGGCCGTCTGAATCTGAACGGAAGACGACATAGAGGGAGCCGCTGGCTCCCTTTTTTGTTGGTTAAAATCACCACTTTATTGGTTATTTTAACCAACTCTCTCATCTTGAACTTCAGCATGAAATCCATATCTATATGTAAAACAACAATAAATTATTTTGGCACGGCTCTTGTAATGCTATGGGAAGAGATAGCCATCCCAATGAACAAGGAGCCAGACCATGAGCGTATTCAGCCGCCTGACCGACGTGATCAATGCCAACCTACACAGCCTGCTCGACAAGAGTGAAGAGCCGGAGAAGATGCTGCGGTTGATGATCGAAGAGATGGAGCAGGTGCAGGTCGAGATGAGAACTCAGGCCGCCCGCGTCATCGCCGAGCAGAAGCAGCTGGAGCGTCACCAGCAGGCGTTGCAACACCAGATCCTGGAGTGGTCGGCCAAGGCCGAGCTCGCCATCCAGAAGGGACGTGAGGATCTGGCCCGGGCCGCTCTCACAGAGAAGCTGGCCGAGGTCAAAAAGTGCGAGCAACTGGAGCAGGACAAGGCCCGTGTGGCCGAGGTGCTGGCCCAGCTCACCGCCGACAGCGAGCGACTGGCGGCCAAGCTGAGCGAGGCCCGCGAGAAGCAAAAGATGCTGACCCTGCGGGAGCAGACAGCCCACAGTCGCATCCGTGCCCGTGCTCAGGTCGACAATCAGCGCATGCATGAGCTGATGGCCCGTTTTGACGGTTTTCAGGGGCGGGTCGATCAGCTGGAAGCCCAGCTGGAGGCGGCGACTCTGGGGCAGAATCCCTCGCTGGAGGCCCAGTTCCGCGAGCTGGAACTCAATGACGAGATTGAACGCGAGCTGGCCCGTCTGAAGGGTCAGAAGGTGGAGGCATAATCATGACGCCCTGGCCGAAAGACCTTGCCCATCGCAAGTTGACCGGGGTCTGCGCCGGTATCGCCAGCCGGCTGGGGTTCTCCAGGGTGACGGTACGGATAGTGGCGCTGATCGCCCTGATCCTGATGCCGCCGCTGACCCTGGCCGCCTATCTGCTGGCGGTGCTGATCATGCCGCCCCGTCGTGAATTGAAGCGTTGGCTGGACTGACCCCGGGGTCATTCAGCCAGCAAGAGAAGCCTGTGAGGAGCAGAACATGCTGGAATTTATCGTCTTGATGCTGGTGTTGGTCGCCATGGCGCTGACGGGGTTCACCGTGCTGGCCATGTTGGTGGTGAGCGGTGTCTTCGTGCTGTTCGGCGCCCTGGCCGGCATGTTTGCTCTCATCATCAAGCTGGCGCCCTGGTTGCTGGTGCTGCTGGTGGTGTGCTGGTTCATCAGCAACAGGCGCAAGCAATCCAATACCTACCGTTAACCCTCCCTGTTATCGGATCCTTCCTTGGCCACTGCTTGCAGTGGCCTTTTTTGTGGTGCTTCCATGGGCGGCGTGACGACCGTCAGCCAGGGCTGGCTCCAGTCGGCCCAGCGATCAGGTTCTTGCACCAGGTGCTCCTTGAAGGCTTTGCTCTGCTGCTTGAGGCGATATTCGAGCCGCAGCGCGGCCCCCTTGTTACCAACTGTCTGCTGCCACACCAGCACCAATGGCCCCTTGCCGCGCAGGGCGCGTGAGCCTTTGCCGCTCTGGTGCTGGCGAAGTCGCCTGATCGGGTCTGTGCTGATCCCCGTATAGAGCAGGCCGGCCGCAGTGCGAACCAGATAGATGGACCACTGGCCGGCTGGGGGTGAGCTAGTCGGTTCGGCGTCCATGGTGGATTTTCTCATTCGATCTGCCTGTGCCAAACTCAAGATCAGCCCAAGGAGGTGCGATGCGAGTCTGGTGTTGGTTGTGGTGTCTGTTGTCGATGTCGGCTCATGGAGAGACGCTGCGTCTCTACGATTATCATCAGCATCCCCCTTTTATGACGGGGGAGACGACTGGGCTGAGCCGGGATCTGGTCAAGTATCTCAACGAAAAGCTTGGCGGAGAACCCAGACTTGAGCTCTGGCTGGTGAATCGCGCCAGATTGGCGCTGGAGATGTCGAATCCTGGCTTTGACGGCCTGGTGAGCTGGGTCAATCCTGCCTGGGTCGGGGATCCCCAGCGCGAGCACTATCTGTGGACCTTTCCCATGATGCGCGACACCAACGAGCTTATCTCCAGCCTGGCCAAACCCGTCACCTATCGTGGCCCGGATTCACTCAAGGGGCTGATCTTCGGTGGCATAGAGGGCTACCGCTATCAGGGCATCGATGATGCTGTGGCCCGGGGCGATCTGGTGCGCCACGATGCCAAGAAGGTCAGAACCAATTTCAACCTGCTGATACGCGGCCGCATTGATGTGACTCTGGTGCCGGGCTCGGCACTCGCTTTTTTCACCCATGATGCCTATGAGGGCAAGCTGTTCGTCTCGCCCTTTGCCCAATCCAGCTATACCCGCCACCTCTTGCTGCCCAAATCCCGCCACGAGTTGCATACCAGGCTGAACGACATTGCCGAGCAGATGGGTAGGGATCCCAAGTGGCTTGCCATTCTGGAATCCTATCGCAGCAGACCCTGAGCATCATTGCTGCCGCCGCGCCTGAGGCGGTGCAGCGGCAGCAGGCTCACCAGCAGGCCCGCCCAGACAAAGGCAAACCCCACTGATTTGACCGGATCCGCCGTCTCGCCAAACCAGAGGATGGCGAGCAGGAAGGCGAGGCTGGGTTCTATGTATTGCAGCAGGCCAACCGTGCTCATGCGGGTGCGCATCATGCCGTAACAGAACAGCCCCACCGGCAGCAGAGTAGCGGGAGCGCTGCCCATCAGCAGCAGTCGGTCGGCCCAGTCACCGGCCATAAACTGGCTCATGCCGTTGAGCGTCAGAGCACCAATAATCAGAAGGGCGACGGGCAGCTGGACCAGGGCTTCGAGGTAGAGGCTGACACCGGCGTCGTAGTGCACTTTCTTTTTGAGCAGACCATAGAAGGCGAAGTTGGCCCCCATGATGAGGGAGAACCAGGGCAGCTGACCGTAGGAGAAGAGCATGTAGGCGAGTCCGGCCAGTGCCAGGGCGACTGCCAGGTGCTTTTGTACTGTGAGCTTCTCTTTGAGGAAGATGACGGCGAACACGATATTGAACAGCGGCGTCATGAAGAAGGCGAGGCTGGTGGCCAGCACCTGACCCGTGGTCAGACACCAGGTGAACATGCACCAGCTGATGGACATGACGGGGCCCGCCAGCAGTATGAGGCCCAGCTGGCGGGGTTCACTGCGAAGCCGTGCCCAGGGCACCTGATAGCCGAGGAGAGCAAAGAGCGCAGCCAGCAGAACGACAGACCAGAGCACACGGTGGGAGAGCAGCTCCCACATGTTGACCTCGGGCATGAACTGGTAATAGAGGGGCAGCATGCCCCACAGCGCGAATGAGAGGGCCGCGCTGCCGGTGCCCATCCAGTTTTTCATCGTTTTTCGTTTATTAAATTAAACATTTGTGGCCGCATGATAAGTATCTGTTGAATCTTTCACAAGCAGGATCAGGGGGAAAACTCTGTTACCATCGGGCCCATGAACCGACTCGATACGCTGTTTGAACAGATCCGGGCCTGCCGGTTGTGCGAGGCTCATTTGCCGCTGGGCCCGCGCCCTGTGATCCGCGGGAAAGAGAGTGCTCGTCTGCTGATCATCGGTCAGGCTCCCGGCACCCGAGTGCATGTCAGCGGCATCCCCTGGGATGACCCCTCTGGCGATCGGCTGCGTCACTGGCTCGGCGTGGATAAAACGACCTTCTACGACGAGTCCCGCATCGCCATCATGCCGATGGGGCTCTGCTACCCCGGCAAGGGCAAGTCGGGGGATCTGCCCCCTCGTCCTGAATGTGCGCCCACCTGGCACGACAAGGTATTGATGCTGCTGCCCAATATCGAGCTGACCCTGCTCATCGGCCAGTATTCCCAACAGTACTATCTGGGCAAGGCCGGCAAAGGTTCGCTGACCGAGACGGTAAGACAATGGGCCGACTATGGTCCCGCCTGGCTGCCGTTGCCGCACCCGTCTCCCCGCAATACCTTCTGGCTCAGGAAGAACCCCTGGTTCGAGCAGGACGTGCTCCCCCATTTGCAGCAAAGGGTCGCCCCCTTGCTGCTTTGATTCAGGCCGCCGGTTCTGCCAGGGGTTTTGGCTTGCTGCGGGCTATGGCAAGCAGCGGGATTATGATGCACAAGCACCCCAGCAGCAGCGGCAGACCCGGCTGCTCGTCAAACAGCCAGACCCCGATGGCAACCGCCATCAAGAGGCCGGTATATTCCGCCGAGGCGATCTTGCTCGCCTCCGCCTTGCGATAGGCCACCACGCACAAGCCGGCATAGACCATGATCAGCGCCGATGAGCCGAAGGCGGGCCACCACATCTGCCACTGCCAGTCGCCCCCTTCCCATAGCGCGAGCGCCAGTATGAAAGGCATGCTCAGCACGTTGGTGAAGAACAGTGTCTGGGCGATGGGTTGCTTGAGCGGGATCCGCTTGATCAGTAAGTTGTTGAGCGCCATGGAGAGCGCCACCCCGAGTGCCGCCAGCGCGGCCCAGTTCACCTCGGTCGGCCGCAGCACGATCAGCACTCCGATAAAACCGATGAGCGCGGTCAGCACCTTCTGGCGCGAGATGGCTTCCCCCGCCATCCACACTGCCAGCGGTACCATCATCAGGGGCGCCGCATAGAAGAGGGCATTGGCGGTGGCGAGTGGCAGACGAGTGAGGGCGATCACCATCAGGCAGACGCCAACCGCCCAGATGTGGGCCCGCAGCAGATGCCACTTGATGGCGACCGGTGGATTGCGACGCCATGACCAGAGCAGCCAGGGCGTCAGCAAGAGGGCGGCGGAGAGCTGGCGAAAGAAGACAAACTGGAACACGGGCTGGCTCGGCTCCAGCACCTTGACCAGCGCATCGGAAAAGACCGCCACCATATTGCCCAGCACCAGATAGAGGATCCCGATCCCGACTGCATTCATAACACCTCCCACGTCAGATGAGGGCAGGGTAGCGCGGGGTCAGTTATCCAGTAAAATGATAAAAAATCACCATTCATGAGATTTTTGGATAATGAAACTGCCTCCCCTGCGTGCCGTTCAATACTTCGAGGCGGTCGCCCGCCTGCTCAGCTTTTCTCGCGCGGCCCTTGAGCTGAACGTCAGCCAGAGTGCGGTCAGCCATCAGATCCGGTTGCTGGAGGATTTTCTGGGGGAGCGGCTGCTGCTGCGCCAGGGGCGGCTGTTGTCATTGACAGCCCAGGGGGAGGTGTATTTTGAGGGCATAGCGGCTGGGCTCGGCCAGATCGCCCAGAGCAGCGAACAACTGCGCGGCGGTGGCGAGATGCGAGTCCGGCTTGCCGTCTACAGTTCGTTCGCGGTGAAGTGGTTGATCCCGCGCCTGGCGGGCTTGCGTCAGCTCTATCCCGAGCTGGATCTGAGCCTGGAGATGGTGGCGGAAGATCCCGAACTTTCCGATCGGGTGGCAGACTGCTTTATCACAGTCTCGCCCCATGGTCGTGGCTATTGCCACGATCTCATCTATCGGGAGCGGCTCTTTCCGGTTTGCAGCCGACGGTTGTTGCAGCAAGTTGAAGGGGAATGGCCGCAGGCCATCTGGCAATTGCCGCTCCTGTCGGTGCAGTCCATCTACAAGGCGCGGGGGGAGGATTGGCAGCGCTGGGCCAAGGCGGGGGGGCTGGTCATTCCGGACGAGGCGCGGATGCACCACTTCAGTCATGTGTTGCTGGCGATGGAGGCGGCGGCCTGGGATCAGGGGGTGGCCTTTGTGAACGACTACATGTTGCGGCCGGATGATCCCCAGCTGGTGGCCTTGCCGGTACACCAGCTGGAGACGGGGGATGCCTTCTATTTCACCTGCAAACGATCCCGGGCCCATGAGCCCGCCATCAGCCGGTTGCGCCAATGGCTGATGATGGAGACGCGTCAGAGCATGGCCTTGCAAACAAAAGCCCAGCCCTGATGCTCAGGTTGGACTTGTTTGAACTGGCTCAGAATAAACAGGCTGGCGGCACAGACGCCACCGAGGGATTTGCAGTGGCCTGATGGCAAGCATCAGGCCATACGATACTCAGGCTTTCTTGAACTGGCTCAGAATAAACATGCTTGTGGCACAGACCACGACGGAAGGGCCCGCAGGCGTGTCCTGATACCAGGAGAGGCTGAGCCCGCCCAGCACAGCCAGACAGCCGATCAACGCCGCAAAACCGGCCATCTGCTCCGGCGTCTGGCTGAAACGGCGAGCGGTGGCGGCGGGAATGATCAGCAAGGAGGTGATGATCAACGCCCCGACAAACTTCATCGCCACGGCGATCACCAGCCCAATCAGCAGCATCAGCACGCAGCGCAGCACATCGACCCTGACCCCTTCCACCCGCGCCAGCTCTTCCGAGATGGTCATGGAGAGCAGGGGATCCCACAGTCGCCACAGGGTCAGCAGCACCAGGGCACCACCACCGTAGATCCAGAGCAGATCCACCGGCTGTACCGAGAGCAGGTCGCCGAAAAGGTAGGCCATCAGATCCACCCGCACGTTATCCATAAAACTCAAGGTAACCAGACCGAGCGACAGAGCACTGTGGGCCAGGATGCCGAGCAGGGTATCGGTCGCCACCTGCTGGTTTCGGCTCATGATCACCAGCAGCATGGCCATGGCGAGGCAGCAGACCACCACGGCCAGGGTGAGATCCACCTGCAACAATATCCCCAGCGCTATGCCAAACAGGCAGGCGTGGGAGAGGGTGTCGCCGAAATAGGCCATCTTTCGCCACACCACAAAGCTGCCCAGAGGCCCGGCCAGCAGGGCGATGCCGAGACCTGCCGCGAGGGCATATAACAGAAAGCTGTCCACTTGAATGTCCTTAGCTGCGCTTATTGATTGCGAGACGGCAGGCGGATGACGGGCGCCTGCGGTTCGTGATGATGATGTTCGCCGTCGCAGTGATGATGGTGGGTGTAGACCGCCAGCACCTCCTGTTCAGGGCGCCCGAACAGGCGGGCAAATTCGGGATGGCGGGCCACGCTTTCCGGTTCACCGTGACAGCAGACGTGACGATTGAGGCAGATCACCTCATGGGTGCTGGCCATCACCAGATGCAGGTCGTGGGAGACCATCAGCACGGCGCAGTTGAGCTCGGCCGCCAGCTGGCTGATGAGGGCGTAGAGCTCGATCTGGCCCGTGATATCCACGCCCTGAACAGGCTCGTCCAGTACCAGCAGCTCGGGCTTGACCAGCAGGGCGCGGGCCAGCAGCACCCGCTGCATTTCGCCGCCGGAGAGTTTCTGCATCCGGTTGTCCAGCAGGTCCCCCGCGCCGACCCGATCCAGCGCCTCATCGATGGAGAGGCGGCCATTCTTGCCGAGTTGCAGAAAGCGACGCACCGTCAGCGGCAGGGTAGGGTCCAGATAGAGGCGCTGGGGGACATAGCCGACCCTCAGGTCCCGACTGCGATGGATCTCGCCGGAATCCGGGGTGAGCAGGCCCAGCACCAGCTTGCTCAATGTGCTCTTGCCCGCCCCGTTGGGGCCGACCAAGGTAGTGATTTTGCCTTTATTCAGGGTAAAGGAGACCTTGTCGAGCACGGATCGTCCGTCGAACGAAAGACAGACCTCTTTCAGCTCCACCAGTTGGGTCATGACAGCTCCGGGGTTTACAGCCTGTGAGAGTTATAATATAACAGCAGTATTGGTTTGTTATATTATCACACACTCACTTCCTGACGAGATCTCTATGCGAATTCTTACACTGATCACTGCCCTGCTGGCGGTGAGTCTGCCTGTCCGTGCCCTCGAGGTGCTGACCACCATCAAGCCCCTCGGCTTTATCGCGGCCGCGATCACCGATGGCGTGAGCGAGCCCAAGGTACTGTTGCCGACTGGTGCCTCTCCCCACGATTTTGCCCTGCGCCCCTCCGATATTCGCAGCATCAACGGCGCCGATCTGGTGGTGTGGGTGAGTCCCGAGCTGGAAGGTTTCATGGCCAAGCCGCTGGCCAAGCATCCTCACGTGCTGACCCTTACCCAGGTTGAAGGGATGCCGCTGTTCAATTACGCAACTCAGGCGAGCCATGACAGTCATCATCATGATGCCGATGAGCACGACCATGCTGCCCATGATCACGCAGACCATGACGGACACGAAGGGCATCATCATGAAGGGGTGGACCCGCATATCTGGCTGGGGCCGACCCAGGCGCTGGTCATCGCCAGCGCATTGAGCGAAACCTTGAGCGCCCAGGATCCGGCCAATGCCGAGCGCTATCGTGCCAACCTGCTGATCTTCAAGGGCAAGGTGGATGCCAAGGACAAGCTGATTGCCGGGCAGATGAAGGCGGTGAGCCAGAAGGGCTATTTCGTGTTTCACGAGGCCTATGGTTACTGGGAACGTCACTACGGCATGAGCTCCAAGGGGCACTTTACCGTGAGCCCGGAGCGTCGCCCTGGCGCCAAGACGCTGGTCGATATCCGCAAGGCGCTGCAGGAGAAACAGGCGAGTTGCATCTATGCCGAGCCGCAGTTCTCGCCGGCAGTGATCGAGTCGGTCGCCCGCAATACCGGTGCCAAGGTGCTGCTGTTGGACGAGGTGGGTGAGCAGGTGCCGCTCGGGCCGGATGGCTATCCGCAGTTCATGCAGCAACTGGCCGATGCCTTCGCCCAGTGCCGCTGAGCCAGGGCGGGTTGATCGATAGGGCAACCGTAGCCAACTATACTGACCTTCATCATCTGACATGGAGTGTCTCGTATGAAATGGCTGCTCATTCCCACCAGCACGCTGGCGTTGCTCTGCGCCAGCGTGCAGGCCTCTCGCCTCTCCGAATATATTGCCAGCCCTGAACTGCGGGCAAAATTGCAGGAGGTCTATGGTGGCAGGGCGATCCAGCGGGCCGAGGCGTTCTCCCGTTTGCTGTCACCGAGGGCTGGCACCACGGATCAGCAGAAAATAGAGCTGGTGAACAACTACTTCAACAACCTGACCTACAGCGAGGATCCCAGACTGTGGGGAGATGAGGATTATTGGGCCAATCCGCTGGAGTTCATCGGTGCCCGAGGTGGGGATTGCGAGGATTACAGCATCTCCAAGTACTACACCCTGATGGAGCTGGGGGTGGATGAGAAAAAGCTGCGGCTGGCTTATGTCAAGGCGGTGAAATACAACCAGTTTCACATGGTGACGCTTTATTTCCCGACTCCCAAGTCTGACCCTATGGTGCTCGACAACATCAACAGCCGGATCCTGCCTGGTAGCCAGCGGACCGATCTCATCCCTGTTTACAGCTTCGATGCCAAGAGCATCTGGATCATGAAATCCCGCCGTGAGGGAACTCTGGCGGGCAGTGCTGACCGGTTGGCGCAGTGGACATCGATGAAGACCCGTTTCTCCAGCGAGCAACTGCGCTCTCCCCGTCGTCAGTTATAGTTTTCCCGCTGTTTTCAGCTCCTCGAAATATTTGGCTGCGCCCGGGTGCTGTTCGATGCTCAGCACCGGGCCTGTCTTGTTGCGCGCCTTGTGAAACAGGTTGGCGTAGCCATAGGTTTGTTCGTTGAAGTTGGTCTGCTGGGTCAGCATGGCCCTGGTCAGGCGATAGACATCGGCCTCTGGCGTAGCGGCATTGGTCACCAAGGTCGCCGCGATGGCAAAGGTGGGGGTCGCTTTCAGGTTGCCGGGATAGATGCGAGCCGGCACCTGACTGCGCTGGTAGTACTTGACCCCCTTGATCAGTTGCTCCCGCAGCGTTCCCTCAATCGGCAGAAAGCGGATGGCGCAGCGCTTGGCGGTATCGAGCACGATCCGGTTCGGGTGGCCCATCACCAGGCCATAGGCATCTATCTGTTTGCTGCAGAGTGCATCGACCAGATTGCCTGCACTCTTCAGATCGAGATCCTGCTCCTTTGCACCCAGCAGGTCGAACAGCGCCAGCGCCGTCTGGCGGGTACCCGAACTCTTCAGCCCCATGTCGATGGGAGCCAGCTTGAGTTGCTCCAGGCTGGTGATATCGCCATCGGCCCGCACCACTATGGTGAAGGGTTCTGCATGAGTGGCAAACAGGGCTCTCAGCTCGGGTTGAGGCTGGCTGACATAGGGACCCAGCCCCTTGCTGGCCTGATAGAGCCAGTCCGATTGCACTAGGGCGTAGCTTGTCTGGCCAGCCTGCAATTGGCGAAGATTCTCGATGGAACCTGATGTGGCCTGCGGCTTGCATTGCAGCTCGGGGTCACTCTTGTTGGCCAGTCGGCAGAACTCTCTGGCGACCTGATGATAGATCCCCTGCTCACCGCCGGTGGCGAGGGTAACGGGGTTGGCCAGCAGCGGCCACAGCAGGGCGAGCAACGACCAGGTTCTGTTCATGATGCCTCCTTGCTGGCATAGCCATCGATACCCCAGGCGCGCAGGGTATTTATATCCTGGATCTTGCTGGCTTCAGCCAGCAGGGTGTAGCCCGAACTGTGCAGGCATTGAGCGACCAGATTCCAATAGAGGGGATCCTGTGACGGCTGGCAGCTGATGAAGACGGGATTGATGGGGTCGAGCTGGTTGAAGATGTCGTTGGTCATGGGAATGGCGCTAAATGCCATCTCGACGCCCTGTTCCTGCAAGGTAGCGAGCCGTTCCTCCCCGAGAGGCGGGAAGCTTGCCAGATCCCAGCGCCAGTCGAGGGTCTTTCCCTTTGCTTTGGCCAGTAGCGGCGCAAATTGTGTCCAGTCGGCATGATTGAGCAGGCTGAGGGGCAGTTGCAGCCCTTCCGCCGGATTGCGGAGCCAGAGTTCAAGCAGGTGCTGGATTTCGTCCGGCGAGCTCTCCTGTGAGGGGGAAATGGTCGGGACAAGGCGGCTGTAGAGGCGGATCTTGCCCTGGGTGGAGAAGAAATATTGTTGTTGCATGCCCTCTTCTTCGTCCATCAGCCCTTGCAGCGGAAGCTCAGCTGTCACTGCCTGCTGCTTGCCAAGCTGGGTGACCTTGAGCCTTTGTTGCAGCAGGTCACGCTTGCGCTCGGAGACCAGCTGATTGACCGAGATGACCAGCTCCTTGAGGTCCTGCAGCCAGGGGGATTCCAGGCTGCCGCTGAACTGGCGTTTGCGGATCCTGACCAGTTGCTGGTTGATCTGCTCGAGGGGGCGAAGCAGACGGCTGCACACCCAGGAAATCACCAGAGTGAATACCAGCAAGCCGGCGAGCAGGGCCAGTCCGGTACGGCTGATGGCATTCCACAGATGCTGATAGGCGTAGCCGGTATGTCCTTCCAGGGTGAGGGTGCCCAGCATGCGCCAGCCATCGGTCAGTTCCTGCTCAATTTTGACTGGCGGCATGTCGATAACAGAAGGGAGCCAGCTTGGTACGTTCTGCTGCGCTGTGTGGAAGATCTTCTGAAACAGCGGCTGACCGTCAGGATCCAGCAGGGTGACCGAGCTGACAAAACCGCCGTCAAACATGGCATTGACGATGGTTTCTGCCAGCACCTTGTCATCGTTGAGCAGGGTACCTTGCAGTACCAGCCCGAGTGCCGTGATGGCCGTTTCAAGATTGGCTGACATCTGGTCGAGGATGGATTGACGTACCGTGGTGACTTCCAGCATGAACAGCAGGGCGGCACCGATAACGAACAGGATCAGGATGATTCGGTTTAACAGTTTTGCTAACGACATATCCACTCCATGGAAAAGTTATCGCAACATCATGAAACCTTGGGTCAAACACGATCGGACCCGGTTCTTAAAAATAGGAAAAAATAGTTAAAAAAGACGATCATTTCTGCCCATAAGGGAATGTTATGCATAAAATGTGAGGTTCATGCAGATTGGTATGAACTTATTGTGAGTATTTAGGTCAAACAATCAGTTTTATACGGTTTTATAACAATCAGACCGACCACTAACACCCATTGAATCTAATGACAGGATAGCGGATGAAACGTCTCCGTCCCTTGGTAGCACAGGCTGCCAATTGGGAACCCCCGGTTCCCCGCAAGCATTTTTATGCCATGTTACTGCTCACAGCCATGACGCTGTCAGCGGTAGCCATATTGCCAGCCCCAGGTGACATCCTGGAGCGGCCATTGCGTCTTGAGTTGCCGATTGCGACCCATGGCACAGCAACCAACGAAGACAATACCGACTTTAACGACATCCCGGATCATGAGCTGGTGGAAGCGGCGACCCCGGAAGATGACATCCCGACCGATTCCACCCCCCAGTGGCAGGATTATCGGGTTCGCAACGGCGAAAATCTGACCACCATCTTCAACAATCTGGGACTCTCTACCACCACCCTCTACAAGGTGCTGGATGCGGACAGCAAAAACAATCTGGCCCGCCTCAAACCTGGCCAGACCATAGAGTTGCTGATCGATCAGGACAACATACTGCAACAGATGAAGATTCGTCTGAATATTAAGCAGACCCTGGTCCTGGAGCGCACTGACGATACTTACAGCGCCAACATGCTCAATGAAGAGGTGGAGTGGCAGCAGAAGAGTTATGACGGTGTCATCAACGGCAGTTTCTATGTGAGTGCCCGCAATGCGGGGATCCCGGCCAGCCATATCCAGAAGATTGCCAACCTGTTCCAGTGGCGGCTGAATTTCGCCAAGGATTTGAAAAAGGGCGACAAGTTCAGGGTGCTGGTTCGTCAGGAGACGGTCGAGGGCAAGAGCACGGGCAACACCCAGCTGCTGGGCGTTGAAGTGTTCAATCAGGGCAAGGGCGTCTCGGCCTGGTTGTCCGAAGATGGCAACTACTATGACGGCCAGGGCAACAGCCTGGAGCGCGGCTTCCGCCGCTATCCGACCCACAGCCGCTATCGGGTGAGCTCCAGTTTCAACCCGAACCGCCGTCACCCCATCACCGGCCAGGTCCGCCCCCACGAGGGCACCGATTTTGCCTTGCCGGTGGGCACGCCTGTATTGGCTACCGGCGACGGTGTCGTACTCAAGGCGACCAGTCACCCACTGGCCGGTACTTATGTGGTGATCAGGCACGGTCGTACCCTGATGACCCGTTATCTGCACCTGAGCAAGTTGCTGGTGAAAACCGGCCAGAAGGTGAAGATGGGTGACAAGATTGCGCTCTCCGGCAACACGGGCCGGTCCACCGGTGCTCACCTGCACTATGAGGTGCGGATCAACAACCGCCCGGTCGATGCCATGAAGGTCAAGTTGCCGATGGCGGAGCCGCTCTCCGGCAAGGCCAAGCGCCAGTTCCTCGCCAAGGTAAAGAGCTATCGCAAGGAGATGGAGGCAGGCTGAAGCCGGTTTCCAGCCAAATAGAAAAGGCCCCGCCACATTGGCGGGGCCTTTTCATTGGTGTCATGGGCGTATCAGTAACCCTTGTCGAAGTCTATCTTGCCATCCAGCGGCTGGCCGTCGATGAAGCGGATGTAGTTGCGCACGAAGATCTGGGCCACATCATCGGGGAAGCTGTAGGCGCTGTTGTGCGGCGTGATGATGAGGTTGGGCTGGCCCCAGAGCGGACTGTCAGCGGGCAGGGGCTCCTGCTCGAACACATCCAGCACCGCCATGCCCAGCTTGCCGGTACGCAGGGCAGTGAGCAGATCGCCTTCGTTGATGGCATTGCCGCGACCGACGTTGAACAGAATTGCGCCCGGCTTGCAATGCTCGAAACGAGATGCGGTGAACAGATGATGGGTCTCGCGGGTGGCGGGCAGGACGCTGACGATGACATCGGCCTGGGCCAGCATCTTGTTGAGTGCGGGTAGCTGATACACCTGATCGAAACCAGCGCGCTCGCGGCCGCTGCGGCTGATGCCGAGCACCTTCATGCCAAAGTGTTTGCCGGTGTGGGCTATGTGCTGGCCTATGCTGCCTGTGCCCAAGATCAACAAGGTGCGTCCCTTGAGCCCCTGATAGGGATGACTCTGCCACAGTCGCTGTTTTTGCTGTTCCCGATAGAGTGGCAACTGACGCATCAGGCTGAGCAGGTGGCCGAAGACATATTCGCTCATCAGCGGGCCGAAGATGCCGCGCACATTGGTGAGCTGGTAATCGCGGCGGCAGCGAGCATCCAGCAACACATCGACCCCGGCATAGGTGGACTGAAACCAGCTCAACTTGTTGGCCTTGGCCAGCAGCGGCTTGGCACGTGCCGGCTCGGCCATCAGGATATGGGCTTCCCCGATCAGTTTCTCGGCATCGCTCTGGTTGTCGGCTCTCAGAATGCGCAAATGGGGGAGGTGAGCCGCCTTGAGCAGACGCTCGTAGTGCGCGTTGTCCTGGCTGAGCAAAAGAAGGGTACGTTGACTCATACTCTTGTTCCTTATCAGATTTGCGGCGTGGGAGAGAGGCCGCTCTGTCTTCATCTTACCCGAGTTGATCGGGCAAGATAGTCGACCAGGCCGCTTTTTCGTTTTCGTGCGGCCCCTCGTGGGCTACAATCTGCCCCACATTTTGCAAAGGATCCGACTCCAGTGTTTGGTGACAAGTTTTATAAGCGACTGGCCGAGCTACAGCCTTGGCAACAGACCGTCTACACCCTGGCGCTGGCAGAGCGCATGTACCCCAACTATGCGTTGTTTGCCCAGGCGTCCGGCTTTGGTGATGCGAAGGCTTTTCGACACGCGCTGGATCAGATGTGGAACTACCTGACAGTGAAGGGATCCCGCGTCAATCTGGGGGCTATCCTGGAGGCGTTTGAAGTTTACATTCCGGAGCCCAGCAAGTTTGAATCCTATGGTGCCTATCCGGCGCTGGATGCCTGCGTGGCACTCGGCAGCGCCTACAACTCGGTGATCTGCCGGGTCGGTGAAGAGGCCGAAGATGCCAGCCATGCCTCAGTGGGAACCGTGGCCGGTTTCATCGAGATGCTGGAAGAGCGCGAGCTGACCGAAGAGGAACTCTACGAGCACGAGTACATCGAGGCCGAGCTGGAGTTTCAGGTTGAGCTGCTCAAGCGGGTGGCCCACGAGCGTGACAGTGACCGCATCCTGGCGATCAAGGTATTTGCAGCCCAGGACGGTGTGTCCAACATCGGCATCAGCCTGGACGAGTGATACAGCCACTGGATCTGTAGAAAACGTCTCCATAGAAAAAAAGCTCCCGTCGGGAGCTTTTTTTATGCCCGTACCCTTTTCATGCCCGTTCTTCGGTGAGCGGCCGAACGCTCAGTACGGGAGCGGCATCTATCGCGTCGGCATTCATCATCGACGAGATGCGCTGCAGGGAGGAGAGCAACAGGGTCTGCTCCCAGACTTCCAGTGCCTGAAAGCGCTGGATGAAACGCTCTTGCAGCGGGGTTGGCGCCTGGGCCAGCAGGGCTCTGCCTGCGTCAGTCAGTGTCGCGTGAACCTTTCGCTTGTCGGTTTCACTGCGAATGCGCTGTACCAGCTGGCGGCTCTCGAGACGGTCCATGATGGTGGTCGCAGTGGCCTGACTCATGTTGGTGTGGTCGGCCAGCTGACGCATGGAAATCTGTCCCAGCTCGTTGATCCCCTTGAGCAGCAAGAGCTGTGGCGACGTCAGCCCGGCTTCCTTGATCAAGCGCTTGGAGTGCATATCGACGGCACGAATAATCTGGCGCAGTGCAACCAGCACTTCATCATGTTTTTCCATGGGTGTGAGTCATTGCAGGGCTGTTGAGAGGCGCGAAATTCTCCGCCTAATTCGTGACAAGGTCAATATGGTTTTTGCTGTAATCATTTCTGCTCTAATGATTTTTGTGTTAGGTTATCGGGCATTTTCTGAATATCAACCCAATAATCGAGGAGCGAGATGATGAATGACTATCTGGACATCAAGTCTCTGGTTGCCGATCTGCGCGTGGTCAGAGTCCGTTATGAACTGCCTGATACCTCGGCATTCGTGCGTTATCAGCCCGCCTATGAAGAGGACCCCAATACCCTCAAGGTACACCACTATGATGGTGAGCTTCCCCTCTCCTGTAGTGAGTCAGGTGCTTTCAACCTAAAGGAGTTGGTGAACGAATTGCGCTATGCCTATGTGCTGGTCCACCTGTTCCCTGACGAGAGTGCCATGAACTTCTACCTGACCGGCCTCGATACCGGCCTGGCTCAACTGGAGTTCATCGGTGGATCCTACGATTTCAACCGGCTCTGGATCACCAGTGGTATCTCCAATCTGGGTGTGCCCATGGCCATCTTCCTTGGCAAGCGTCACGCCGTGAATGGCCAGCCTTCCGTCACCCTGGTGGATCATCGTGAACTGGCCGCAGGTCGTATGGTCTATCGCGCCATCGGCGGTGCAGGCGAGCATGTGGGTGAAGACTTTTTCAACAACGACTAAGGAGGCCCGATGAGAGCAACCAAAGGGCTATTGAAAGGCCTGAACCCGACCATGGCCATGACGGCCCTCACCGTCATCACCCTGTTCCTGCTGTTTGGTGTATTTGTGCCCGAAACGGCAGCTGCCTGGTTTACCGGCGCCAAGGATCAGATCATTGCCGGGTTCAAGTGGTACTACATTCTGGTGGTCGCCCTGTTCCTGTTCTTCGCCGTCTATCTGATGTTCAGCCGCTTTGGCAGCATCCGCCTGGGTGACGACGATCAGGTACCGGAGTTCGGCTACTTTGCCTGGTTCTCCATGCTGTTCAGTGCCGGTATGGGCATAGGTCTGGTGTTCTGGAGCATTGCAGAACCCATGAATCACCTGCAGGGCAACCCCTTCATCACCGAAGGGATGACGCCGGAGGCGGCCCAGATTGCCATGCGGCTGACCTTCTTCCATTGGGGTCTGCACCCCTGGGCCATCTATGTGATCGTCGGCCTGTCGCTGGCCTTCTTCAGTTATCGCCGCAAGTTGCCCCTGGCCATTCGCTCCGTGCTTTACCCCATTCTCGGTGAGCGCATCTACGGCTTCTGGGGTCATGCCGCCGACGTGCTGGCGGTGTTCGGTACCGTGTTCGGGGTGGCGACCTCCCTCGGCCTCGGCGTCTCCCAGATGAATACCGGTCTGAACCAGATGTTCGGCATGGCGGTGTCGCAGTCCAATCAGCTCTGGCTCATCGGCGGCATCAGCCTGATCGCGACCCTGTCTGCAGTCTCCGGCGTGGGGCGCGGGGTCAAGCTCCTCTCCGAGCTCAACATCTGGCTGAGCGTCTTCGTGCTAGGCCTCTTCCTGGTACTGGGGCCGACCACCTACATACTCAACGCCTATGTGCAGAACATCGGTGACTACCTGCAAAACATCGTCAAACTGAGCTTCTGGACCAACACCGAAGCCAACGGCACCTCGGCCTGGCAGTCGAGCTGGACCGCGTTTTACTGGGGCTGGTGGATCGCCTGGGCACCGTTTGTCGGCATGTTTATCGCCCGCATCTCCAAGGGCCGTACCATACGTGAGTTCGTGCTCGGCGTGTTGCTGGTGCCCTCCCTGCTCGGCATGTTCTGGCTGACCGTGTTCGGCGGTACTGCCATGAACCTGGAGCTGTTCGGCGGCGGTGGTGTGGTGGCGGCGGTCAATCAGGACGTGACCCTGGCGCTCTACCAGACGGTGGAGCTGCTGCATTGGGACACCTTCGGCTGGATCGCCAAGGCGGTACTGACCCTGCTGATCTGCACCTACTTCATTACCTCCAGCGATTCGGGCACCCTGGTCATCACCACGCTGCTCTCCATCGGCGATCAGGATCCTCCCGTGTTGCACCGTGCCATCTGGGGCCTGGGGCAGGGGCTGGTCGCCGCTATTTTGCTGGTGTCCGGTGGATTGGCAGCCTTGCAGGCGGCCAGCATCATAGCCGCACTGCCGTTCTCGGTGATCATGCTGGCCATGTGTTACTCCCTGGTGCTGGGGCTCAAGCAAGAAAGTCAGCATCAGTTCGAGTATCGACAGAAGCTCAAGCGTCACCCCGGCTCGGTCAACCTGAGTCTGATGGATCGGATAGGTCCGGGCTGATGACCTGAGAGTCAAACCGTGCAAAGTAAAAGGGGAACCGTGAGGTTCCCCTTTTGTATGCTGCTGTAGTCGGCTGGCGGTTAGAGCATCTGCTTGAGGCGATAGACGAGATCCAGCGCCTGACGAGGAGTGAGCTCGTCCGGCCGTACCGCTTCCAGCTCATCCACTACAGGGTGGGATTGGGGCAGCAGCGGTATGGGGGCAGGGCGAGCTTCCCCTGTGGCCAGGGGCGTGGCGCTTTCGAGCTCCGCCAGCTTGTGGCGAGCCTGATTGATCACCGACTTCGGCACCCCCGCCAGCGCCGCCACTTGCAGGCCGTAAGAGCGGCTGGCCGCGCCTTCCTGCACCGCGTGCATAAAGGCGATGGTGTCGCCGTGCTCCACCGCATCCAGATGGACGTTGGCCAGCCCCTCCATCAGCTCCGGCAGCCGGGTCAGCTCGAAGTAGTGGGTGGCGAACAGGGTATAGGCGCCAATCTTGCTCGCCAGCTGCTCGGCGCAAGCCCACGCCAGGGAGAGCCCATCGTAGGTGCTGGTGCCGCGGCCAATTTCGTCCATCAGCACCAGACTGCGGGCGGTGGCGTTGTTGAGGATGTTGGCGGTCTCGGTCATCTCCACCATAAAGGTTGATCTTCCCGATGCCAGATCGTCCGACGCCCCGATACGGGTGAAGATGCGGTCGATGGGGCCGATGCGGGCGCTGTCGGCGGGCACGAAGGCGCCGATGTGGGCCAGCAGCACGATCAGCGCGGTCTGGCGCATATAGGTCGATTTACCGCCCATGTTGGGGCCCGTGATGATCAGCATCCGCCGCTCCCGCTCCAGCCGGATCGGGTTGGCGATAAAGGGATCGCTCATCACCTGCTCCACCACCGGATGACGGCCCGCCTCGATCAGGATCTGATCCTCGTCGATCAGGGTGGGGCAGCGGTAGTTCAGGGTCTCGGCCCGCTCGGCCAAGTTGGCCAGCACATCCAGCTCCGCCAGCGCGGACGCCGACTCCTGCAGATCGCCGAGGTGGGGCAGCAGGGTGTCGAGCAGCTCTTCGTAGAGCCGTTTCTCCAATGCCAACGCCTGAGCCTGGGCGGTGAGCACCTTGTCCTCGTATTTTTTGAGCTCGTCAATGATGTAGCGTTCGTTGTTCTTGAGGGTCTGACGGCGGATGTAGTGGGCCGGTACCAGATGGCTGTTGGCGCGGCTCACCTCGATATAGAAGCCGTGCACCCTGTTGTAGCCCACCTTGAGGGTGTTGATGCCGGTCAGCGCCTTCTCGCGCTCCTCGATGCGGGCCAGACTGGCGGTGGCGCCGTTGGCCAGATCCCGCAGCTCGTCCAGCTCCTGATTGAAGCCGTCACGGATGACGCCCCCATCGCGGATCAACACGGGCGGTACCTCCATCACTGCGCGCTCCAGCAGGCTCAGCAATTCGGGGAAGGTGCTGGCCCGCTCGGCCAGTTGCTGTACCGCTTCGTGCCGGTTGTCCGCCAGCAGGCGCTGCAACTCTGGCAACTGGGCAAACGCCTGACGCAAGCGAGTGAGGTCGCGGGGGCGGGCAGAGCGCAAGGCGAGGCGAGCCAATACCCGTTCCACGTCGCCGACCTGGCACAGCAGGGCGCCCAGCTCGTCATAGAGGTTCTGCTCGATCAGCTCCTTGATGGTGCTCTGGCGACCTTTCAGGATCACCCGATCGCGGATTGGCTGGTGGATCCAGCGCTTGAGCAAACGGCTGCCCATGGGGGTGGCGGTGCGATCCAGCACTTCGGCCAAGGTATTTTCATAGCCGCCCGCCAGATTCTGGGTCAGCTCCAGGTTGCGGCGGGTGGCGGCATCCATGATGACCGCATGGTCCGGCTGCTCGAGGCGCACGCTGCGGATGTGGGGCAGGGCGGTGCGCTGTGTATCTTTCACATACTGCATCAGGCAGCCGGCGGCGCACAGGGCTGTCTCGCTCTTGTCGACCCCAAAGCCCACCAGATCCTGAGTGCCGAACTGCTGGCACAGCAGCTTGCGGGCTGTGCCCAGTTCAAACTCCCATTCGGGACGGCGGCGCAGGCCGCGGCGGCCCTCGACGTGCTGCAAAAACGCGAAGGATTCGGGATAGAGCAGCTCGGCCGGGTTGGTGCGTTGCAGCTCCGCCAGCAGCGTCTCTTCCTTGTCGAACTGGTTGATGAAGAAGCGGCCCGAGCCTATGTCCATGGTGCCGTAGCCGAAGCGGCGGCCATCGTGATAGACGGCGGCGATCAGGTTGTCCTGTCGCTCCGAGAGCAGCGCCTCGTCGGAGACGGTCCCCGGGGTGATGATGCGAATGACCTTGCGCTCCACCGGCCCCTTGCTGGTGGCGGGATCCCCCACCTGCTCGCAGATGGCGGCAGATTCGCCGAGCTGTATCAGCTTGGCCAGGTAGCCTTCGATGGCGTGATAGGGCACCCCCGCCATCGGAATGGGGTTGCCCGCCGACTGGCCGCGCTTGGTCAGGGAGATATCGAGCAGCTGGGAGGCCTTGCGGGCATCGTCGTAGAAGAGTTCGTAGAAGTCACCCATCCGGTAGAACAGCAGTATCTCGGGGTTCTCGGCCTTGAGGCCAAGGTATTGCTGCATCATGGGGGTGTGCTGCTGGATGTTTTCTAGGTTAATCAATGTGCATCCACCATTAAGTCGTTGTTTTTGAGCTGTGTTGTCATCTGGCATCGGGTCTGTGATGTGCTGTTTTTCCACGGATGAGCGTCTGGAATGAGAGGCTCGATGAGGCGATCATCCGGGGGTACATTGGGTCCGGTGCGCGTCAGCCCGGGTGGCAAAGCGTCACACCACAACCAGGGCCACGAGTTGGTGCCAATCTTATCATCCCTGCCGCGGCAACAAAGGCCATGCATTCACAAAATCATCCGGACTACCCGCAACAGGGAAAATGCCAAAAACAGAGTGCAGAGATAGTGCAGGCATATTGATCATTTCAACTATTCTTGTATAGTTGAATCCATTCCATGGGTTGAGGGATTTCAAATGCACAAAGATGTGGCCACCAGGGTGTTCGAGTCTCTCGCATCCGGTATCCGTCTCGATGTATGGCGCTTGCTGGTCAAGGCCGGGTTGGAAGGGAGGGTGGCCGGTGAGCTCGCTGGCGAGCTCGACATTGCACCGAACAGCCTCTCGTTTCACTTGAAGGCCCTGCTTCACGCCGGACTGGTATCGGTGGAGCAGGAGGGGCGTTTTCTGCGCTATCGCGCCAATATCCCCCTGATGCTCGATTTGATCGGTTATCTCACCGAGGAGTGCTGTGCCGGTCACCCCGAAGCCTGTGGCGTGATGCGGGCCGAATCCGGCTGCTCGCCCCATGTATTGCCCGAGCAATCTTGCTGCAATAAGGAGTAATACCATGTCAGTTATCCAGATTTTCGATCCGGCACTGTGCTGTGCCAGCGGTGTGTGCGGAACCGAGGTTGAACAGCGCCTGGTGAGCTTCGCCGCCGACCTCGCCTGGGCCAAGGGGCAGGGGGTTGCCATAGAGCGATTCAATCTGGCCCAGCAACCCATGGTGTTTGCCGAGACAGCGGCGGTGAGTGCCTTTCTTGTCCACGCGGGGGAGGAAGGCTTGCCACTGGTGCTGGTAGAGGGTCAGGTGGTGCTGACAGGCCGTTACCCCAGCCGTGCAGAGTTGACCCGTTATGCCGGTCTTGCGCCACTGAACGCGGCTGAAAGCGGTGGTACAGACATCCATGATGCTGAAGCCAATCCGCCAGCAGCCGGGCCGGGCAAAGCGGGCGCCATCAAAGGGATCGTCAAGGGTGGATGCTGCTCCGGCAGCAGCGGTTGCTGCTAATCGTGACCCTTTAGTTGGCCGCATCCCTGCCGCCTGCGGGGTTGATTGCCTTGTTCTGCCTGATAGGAGTCTCTTATGTCCTCGTTTCTGAGCTATTCGTTTCTGACTGATGCACCGCCGTTTCTCTTTTTTACCGGCAAGGGTGGGGTGGGTAAAACCTCGCTGGCCTGTGCCAGCGCGGTCGCCTTGTGTGACAGCGGTAAACGGGTGCTGCTGGTCAGCACGGATCCGGCGTCAAACGTAGGCCAGGTGTTCGACACCCAGATAGGTAACCAGATCACCAGGATCCCGCAAGTCGATGGGTTATCAGCACTGGAGATAGACCCGCAAGCGGCCGCGCAAGCCTATCGGGAACGGATCGTCGGCCCGGTGCGTGGCAAATTGCCCGACAGCGTGGTACGCAGCATTGAAGAACAACTCTCCGGTGCCTGCACCACAGAGATCGCGGCCTTTGACGAATTCACCGCCCTGCTGACCGACAGCAGCCTGGTGGGGGAATACGACCACATCGTGTTCGATACGGCACCGACCGGCCACACTATCCGTCTGTTGCAATTGCCGGGGGCATGGAGCGAGTTTCTGGAGCAGGGCAAGGGCGATGCTTCCTGTCTGGGGCCATTGGCTGGACTGGAAAAACAGCGAAGCCAATACGCAGAGGCCGTTGCAGCCCTCTCAGATGCCGGGAAAACCCGGCTTGTTCTGGTGGCTCGGGCGCAAGCCTCTACCTTGCGGGAAGTGGCGCGCACCCATGATGAACTGGCGACCATAGGCCTTGCCAATCAGCAGTTGGTGATCAATGGCATCTTCCCCCAAAGCGAGCTGTCGGATGACCCCCTGGCAACTGCCGTCTGGCAACGGGAGCAGCAGGCGCTGGCACAGATGCCCGCGCTGCTGGCACGCTTGCCACAAGAGAGAATACCGCTGCTGGCGACCAATCTGGTGGGGGTAGAGAGCCTGCGTCAGTTACTGGGCGCAGTGTCTGCCGCTGGCGTTGATGGTGCTGATGCGGTCGAGCGCACCATCGCCGAGCCGCCCCCGCAGCACCCGGGGTTGCAGCAACTGGTCGATGAACTGGCCAGTGATGGCCATGGGCTCATCATGCTGATGGGCAAGGGCGGTGTGGGGAAAACGACTCTGGCAGCGGCTGTGGCGGTGGAGCTCGCCAGTCGCGGGCTACCGGTTCATCTCACTACCTCAGATCCCGCTGCCCATCTGGGGGAGACCCTGGCCGGGGCCTTGCCCAGTCTGGAGGTGAGCCGCATCGATCCCCACGCCGAGACCGAGCGTTACCGTGCCCAGGTGCTGACCACCAAGGGGGCGAGTCTCGATGAACAGGGCCGCGCCCTGTTGGAAGAGGACCTGCGTTCCCCCTGCACCGAAGAGATCGCCGTGTTTCAGGCCTTCTCGCGGATCATTCGCGAGGCTGGCAAGCGCTTCGTGGTGATGGACACAGCGCCGACCGGCCATACCCTGTTGCTGCTCGATGCGACCGGCGCCTATCACAGGGAGATTGCCCGCCAGATGGGCAACAAAGGCCTGCACTTCACTACCCCCATGATGCAGTTGCAAGACCCGAAGCAGACCAAGGTGATGATCGTCACCCTGCCAGAGCCGACTCCGGTGCAGGAGGCGGCCAACTTGCAAGCGGATCTGCGCCGTGCCGGTATCGAGCCCTGGGCCTGGGTGGTGAATCACCTGCTCTCTCCGGCCACTGTGCGATCCCCGCTGCTGGCCCAGCGCGCCGGTTGCCAGCAGCCCCATATCGCCGCAGTCAAAGAGCGCCATGCGAAACGTTATGCGGTGGTGCCCTTGCAGGCCGTCGAGCCGGTGGGAGTGGCTGCATTGCAAGGGTTATGTCACCCGATCCATCAGGAGGCGTGAGATAGCGCCCCACCATATTCCATGGAAGGCACCATCAACCGCGGCCTCTGTTCGTGTTGAGCCTTTCATCCCATTCAATACTTTTGGAGTCTTTTGATGAGTACCAACGATTGCTGCGATCTGCCCGTCAGCAAAAAAATGAGCTTTCTCGACCGCAATCTCACCCTCTGGATCTTTGTCGCCATGGGCATGGGGGTGGGGATTGGCTATCTGTTCCCCCAGGTGGCTCAGTGGAACGAGGCCATGTCGGTCGGCACCACCAATATCCCGCTGGCCATCGGCCTTATCCTGATGATGTATCCGCCGCTGGCCAAGGTGAATTACGGCACCATGGGCGCCATGACCCGCGACCGTCAGGCAATTACCCTCTCACTGGTGATGAACTGGCTGGTCGGCCCCACCCTGATGTTCGTGATCGCCCTGACATTCTTGCATGACTACCCGGACTACATGGTGGGCCTGATCCTGATCGGTCTGGCACGCTGCATCGCCATGGTGCTGGTGTGGAACGATCTGGGCGGCGGCAACAAGGAGTACGGTGCGGGTCTGGTGGCGCTCAACAGCGGTTTTCAGATCCTTACCTACAGCTTTATGGCCTGGTTGTTTATTACAGTGCTGCCCCCGCTGTTTGGTTTGCAGGGCTTCGCGGTGGACATCACCATGCTGGATATCGCGCAAAGCGTGCTGATCTATCTGGGTATTCCCTTCCTGGCGGGCTTCATGAGCCGTAAATACCTGGTCAAGGCCAAGGGGGAGAAGTGGTATACCGAGCGCTTTATCCCGGCTATCTCGCCCATCACACTGATCGCCTTGCTGGCCACCATAGTGCTGATGTTCAGCCTCAAGGGCGAGATGATCGTCGAGCTGCCGATGGATGTGGTACGCGTTGCCATCCCGCTGGTGGTCTACTTTGTGCTGATGTTCTTCACCAGTTTCCTGGTCGGCAAGAAGCTGGGTATTCCCTATGACAAGAATGCTTCCATTGCCTTCACTGCCACCGGCAACAACTTCGAGCTGGCCATTGCGGTTTCTATCGCCGTGTTCGGCCTGAATTCAGATCAGGCGTTTGCCGGTGTGATAGGCCCTCTGGTGGAGGTGCCTGTCTTGATCGCTCTGGTCAATGTGGCTCTTAGAATGAAACGCAACTATCCCAACGCAGAGGCTTAATCATGCATGACACCCAGATCACCATTTACCACAACCCGGCTTGCGGCACCTCCCGCAATACGCTGGAACTTATTCGCAACTCAGGGGTTGAACCGACCGTCGTTCACTACCTGGAGACACCGCCGAGCCGCGAGACGCTGGTTGCGCTGATTGGGGCCATGGGGATGCCGGTGCGCGACCTGCTGCGCAAGAACGTCCCTCCTTATGAGGCGCTGGAACTGGCCGAAAACCGCTTCAGCGATGACGACTTGCTTGACGCCATGCTGGCCCATCCCATCCTGATCAACCGCCCCATAGTGGTGACCCCGCTTGGCACCAAGCTGTGCCGCCCATCAGAAGTTGTGCTGGATATTTTGCCGAGCCCCCAGCAAGGCGCCTTCACCAAGGAAGATGGGGAACAGGTGGTGGATGCGGCGGGAAACCGCATCAAGTGACACGCACGAGCGGTGTGCCCTCTGTCTGATGACGGCATGGCAGCCACACGAACATAAGCTCTACGGTTGGCTGCTCAGGCAATCGGGCAGCCTTGTAGATACCTATGTGCTGCTGCAAGAGACTTGCTTGCGGGCTATGCGCCAGCAGGGAACGTTTTGCGTCATCGAGAATGCCAGCACTCGACCAGCTCACTCTGGATAGACGGATGTGCGATCCATCTCCGGTTGGTTCAGGTAGCGAAGCAGGTGCGGGAGCAGGTGTCCGGCATCTGGCCCGACGCCTCTGAGGGTTGCCGAGGCAAAATTGCGTTGCTTGGGCAGGCCGACAAAGTACAAGCCGGGGACATGCATGGCGTATCCGTCGCGTTGCATCACCTGACCTCGTTCGTTCATCACGGGCAGGCCCTCGAGAAATGGCAGGTTGGGGCGAAAACCTGTGGCAAATACCAGACTGTCAACGACTTCATGCTGGCCATTCGGCCAGACAATGCCGGTTGACGTTACCTGGGTGAACATGGGGCGCTGCTTGAAATAACCGGTTTTCAGCGCCTTTCTGTAGGTGCCGTCATCCAGTACCGGTGTGCTCTGGTCGTTCAGCCAGCGGGTTTTCTCCAGGCCTGTCCATTTCAACCAGCTATGAAAATCTGCCCCCAATATACGCTGGGGGGCGAACCGGATTGCTTCTCGGGTGGCCAGTGTCACAGTGGCCACGCTGGCGAGATCGTAAGCGATCTGGACGGCGGAGTTCGCCGCGCCAATGACGACGACGCTTTGCCCGCGAAAAGGCGCCGCATGTCGATAGTCGGCACTGTGCAGCCGAGCGCCCCTGAAACTTTCCAGTCCAGGAATGTCGGGCAGGTAGGGGCGGCTAAAGGCCCCCGATGCCACTATCACGGCGCTTGCCAGCAAGCGTTGACCGTTGGCGGCAGTTATCTGGAAGCCCGCATCTGCTCGCGCGACCTGGGTGACCTGAACTCCCTGGCGAACAGGTAGCTGGAAGAGGTCGGCATACTGCTCAAGGTAACGCACCACCTCATCACGTCCGGGATAGTGGCCAGGTGCGCCGGGGAATGGCATACCGGGGAGGGAGGAGTAGGCAGCTGGCGAGAACAGCTCAAGGCTATCGTAGTAGTTGCGCCAGTTCCCGCCGGGCCGTGCTTGCGCGTCAAGTATCACGAAGCTGAGCCCCTGCTGTTTCAAGTGCCAGCCACAGGCCAATCCGGCCTGACCTGCGCCTATGACAACCACATCCAATCGCTGATCCATCGAGTTCATATGTGCGCATCCATACACGTTTTTGGGCGAAGAAAAATCAATCCGATCAGCCTCGGCAGCACATCCTGGTGTGGTGGAGTATGGCCTCCAGGCGCTGGATAATGGCCGGGCCATCCACTTCGTAGAACACCTGGCGCCCAACCTTGGAGGCGCGAACTATCCCGGCTTCCAGCAGCACCTGAAGATGACGGGAAACAACCGAACGCTCCTGGGGCAACTCAGCGGCAATTTCCGTGATATCCGCTCGGCCCAATTGCATGACGCGCTTCAGCACGGCGACCCGTGGTGGCTCGCACAGTGCTTTGAAGAAGGCACCATCAAGGGATGCAATGGCGGCATCAATGGCTTGGGTTTGGGTCAGTGTTGTATTCATGTCGTGACTATATGTGCGCATCCATACACATGTAAAGCGCTGATGCGCAGTGATCAGCCATTTGGCAATACAGGGATGTTGGGACACCCGCCGTTTTGATCGTGGCGCCGGGTCGTATAAATAAAAAAGGGCGCCAATGATGGCGCCCTTTTGCGGGTTTTATGAAAACCTGATCAACCCGTGTTGCGCATGCCTGCGGCAATACCGGCTATGGTGACCATCAGCGCCTGATCCAGCTCGGGATGCAGGGTCTCGGTGTGGTTGCGCGAGCGGCCCAGCAGTTCGACCTGCAGCACGTTGAGGGGATCCGTGTAGGGGTTGCGCAGATTGATGGACTCCTTGATCCAGGGCTGGTCGTCCAGCAGGTCTCCCTGCGGGCGCAGCTGCAGCACGATCTGGATGGCGTCGGCAAGCTCCTGGCGCAACTGCTTGCCCAGATTCCACAGCTCTTGCGGTACCAGACGGGTGTCGTAGTACTCGGCGAGCCAGAGGTCGGCCTTGAGGAACACCATCTCCAGCATCTCGAGGCGGGTGCGGAAGAAGGGCCACTGGCGACTCATCTCTTCCAGCACGCTCTTCTGACCGTCCGTGATGGCATGCTCCAGCCCCTTGTGGGCGCCAAGCCATGCCGGCAACATCAGCCGGTTCTGGGTCCAGGCGAAGATCCAGGGGATGGCGCGCAGACTCTCGACGCCGCCGTTGGGCTTGCGCTTGGCCGGGCGTGAGCCGAGCGGCAGCTTGCCAAGTTCCATTTCTGGGGTGGCGGCGCGGAAGTAGGGCACGAAGTCCGGGTGGCCGCGCACTATGCTGCGGTAGTGATCGCAGGAGACGGTGGCAAGTTGCTCCATCACGGCGCGCCAGCTCTCTTTGGGCTTGGGCGGCGGCAGCAGGTTCCCTTCCAGCACGGCGCTGGTGTAGAGGTTCAGGCTGTGAATGGCGACTTTCGGCAGACCGAACTTGAAGCGGATCATCTCGCCCTGTTCGGTCACTCGCAGCCCACCGCGCAGGGATCCTGGCGGTTGGGACAGGATCGCCTGATGGGCGGGGGCGCCGCCACGGCCGACGGTACCGCCACGGCCATGGAACAGGGTCAGGCGCAGATTGCTGGCTTCGGCCAGTGCCACCAGAGATTCCATGGCAGCGTACTGGGCCCAGCCTGCGGCCATCATTCCCGCATCCTTGGCGGAATCAGAGTAGCCGATCATCACGTACTGGCGACCCTGGATGTAACCGCGATACCAGTCCACCGACAACAGGCGCTCCATCACGGCGGTGCCTGCCATCAGGTCTTCCTGGGTTTCGAACAGGGGGGCGACCGGCATGCGGAACTTGCAACCGGCTTCTTTGAGCAGCAGCTGCACCGCCAGTACATCGGACGGGGCGCCCGCCATGGAGATGATGTAGATGCCGAACGCATCCGGGTCGTGTTGGGCGATCACCCGGCAGGTGTCTATGGTCTCGCGGGTCTCGTCGCTCGGCTCCCAGTCGGTCGGGATCAGGGGGCGGCGGGAGTTGAGCTCATTGAGCAGGAAGGCCTGCTTGTCGTCTTCGCTCCACTCTGCGTAGTCGCCCATGCCCAGATAACGGGTCAGCTCGGAGAAGACCTGACCGTGGCGCTCGCCATCCTGACGTATGTCCAGCTTGACCAGATGGATGCCGAAACAGGCCAGCTTGCGCAGCACGTCCAGCAGCATGCCATCGGCGATGTTGCCCATGCCGCAGGCGTGCATTGAGTGGTAGCAGAGCTCCAGCGGCTCGCGCAGCTGGGCTGTGGTGGTGATCAGGTCGCGGCTCTCGCTCACTTGACCCTGCACCTTGGCGGTGAGGTATTCCTGGGTCTCGCGCAGCGCTTCACGCAACTCGCGCACCAGGGCGCGATAGGGCTCGGGGTGATCGCCCACCCGCTCGCGTACGGCGTCGGTGCAGTCGGACATGGAGAGCTCGGAGGTGAGCTCCTTGATGTCCTTGTAGAAGAGGCTCACCGCCATCCAGCGGCCCAGTTCCAGTACCTCTGCGGTCACCTTAGCCGTGACGAAGGGGTTGCCGTCGCGGTCACCGCCCATCCAGGAGGTGAACTTGACCGGCGCGGCATCCAGCGGCAGCCGTACACCCAGGTGCTGTTGCAGACGCTCGTCCAGGTTGCGCATGAATTCGGGAATGGCCGGCCAGAGGCTGTTTTCCACCACGGCAAAGCCCCACTTGGCTTCGTCCACCGGGGTCGGGCGCTGCTCGCGGATCTCGTTGGTGTGCCAGGCCTGATTGACCAGCTGTTCGATGCGATTGAGGATCTTGTCCCGCTCGCGGGGCAGCAGATCGGAGAGTTCCAGCGCTTCCAGGCAGTCGTTGAGCTGGACGTGCTTGTGGATCAGGGTTCGACGGGTCACCTCGGTCGGGTGAGCGGTCAGCACCAGATCGATATCCAGCTCGCGCACGGCCTGGATGATGGCCTCCTGCGACAGGTTGGATGCCTTGAGTTTGGCGAACATCTGCTCCAGCGGATCCGGCGTGCAGACCTGCTCTTCGCAGCGGCGGGAGATGGTGTGGAACTGTTCGGCCACGTTGGCCAGGTTGAGGAACTGGCTGAAGGCGCGGGCCACCGGCAACAGCTCGTCATCGCTCAGGGTGCGCAGGGTTTCGAGCAGACGTTCCCGGTCTGCCTCATTGCCTTTGCGGGAGGACTTGGCCAACTGGCGAATGGTTTCGATCTTGTCGAGGAAGGCTTGTCCCTGATGATCCTTGATGGACTTGCCCAGCAGTTGACCCAGCATGCCTACGTTGGCGCGTAGAGCGGCGTACTTTTCGTTCATTCCACATCCTTATCTGGTTGGTGTCTCTCTCCATCCGAGGTGAGAGACAGCCTCACTTATTGTTGTGTGATTACAACATATGCTCCGTCATCTTAGGGTGACAATCTACCCAGATTGTCTGCGCAAGGTCAAATAACAGGCCGATTCAGAACATGTATTTCCTTCACCTGTCCCGGGCAGACTGTCAGTAACTTACTTACATACCCTATGGCTTACAGGCAGAACCGGCGGATCAGGTGTTGCAGCACTGCCGTGGTGGGTTTGACGAACGACAGATCCAGGTATTCGTCCGGCTGGTGGGCCTGGGCTATGTGACCAGGGCCCATCACAATTGTCTGGCATCCTAACTGCTGGATAAAGGGCGCTTCGGTGCAGTAGTTCACCGATTCCGCCTTGTGTCTGCTCGCCTGCTCCGCCTCGCGCACCAGCACTGAGTCGTCCGCGCAGGCATAGGCAGGGATGGGCTCGTGCAGGTGCTGCAAGTGCAGGCAGCCCGGCTGGTGAACCTCTATGGGCGCGAGCGCCTCTTTGAGCATGCCCATTAGCTCGTCCGGCCCCACTTGCGGGGTGGGACGCATGTCGATGTGCAGCTCGCAGCAGCCGCAGATGCGGTTCGGGCTGTCTCCCCCATGTATGTATCCCAGATTCAGCGTGGGTTGCGGCACCGCGAACCGGTAGTCGGCATAGGTCTCTTCCAGACGCAGTTGCAGGCGCAGCACCCGCCCCATGGCCTGATGCATGATCTCCAGCGCATTGACGCCGTTGGCGGGATCCGAGCTGTGACCGCTCTTGCCGGTAATGCGGATCGCTTCCGACATGTGGCCCTTGTGGGCCACCACGGGCACCAGCCCGGTCGGTTCGCCGATCACCGCATAGTCGGGTTTGATCTCGGCCGCGGCGGCGATGGCGCGTGCACCCGCCATTGTGGTTTCCTCATCGGCGGTGGCCAGAATGCGCAGCGGCTTGGTGAGTTTGGTGAGGTCGATCTCTTTGAGCGCTTCCACTATGAAGGCGAAGAATCCCTTCATGTCGATGGTGCCGAGGCCGTACAGGCGGTTGCCCTCTTCGGTCACCTTGAAGGGATCCTTGCTCCAGCCCCCTTCGTCGAACGGCACTGTGTCCGTGTGGCCCGCCAGCAGCAGACCGCCTTCTCCCTGGCCTATGGTGGCTACCAGATTGAACTTGCCGGGCAGCTCCGGCAGCGCCGTCACTTCACACTGAAAGCCGAGTTGGCCGAACCAGTCGGCCAGCAGCCGGATCACCGCCTCGTTGCTCTGATCCCAGTGCGGATCTGTGCTGCTAATAGAGGGAATCGCAATAATATTCTTATAAAGTGCAAAAAAATCCAGATTGGCCATCAGCTGCTCCTTGCGTCCCCGGAACGTTTCTGTTAGAAAATACAAATGCAAAGTGAGTGCATGAATATTCTGTGAGTTTGCCTGAATTCGTGGCTCATCAACAAGGCTTCTAGTTGTAAGGGAAAGTTAATGTTCTGTCACCTGATCTATAACCGACGACACAACCCCGCCTGAATTGCCCCTCCGCACTCGTTGCATTGAAGGGGCGGTTCCTCACCCCTTGCACTGTCTGCAGCGCCATGCTGTGAATTTCGAACTCTGACTTGGAATACTCAAAAATGCTTAACACCGTTATCGTCGGTGCCAGTGGCTACGCGGGAGCCGAACTGGCCGCACTGGTCCAGAACCATCCTCAACTCAAGCTGTTCGGTCTCTATGTTTCCGCCGGCAGCCAGGATGCCCACAAGCGCTTCTCTTCTCTGCATCCCCAGTGGGTCGGCGCGCTGGATCAGCCGCTGCTGCCGCTGGATGAAGATGGCATGACCCGGATCCTGACCCAGGCCGACCTGGTGTTGCTGGCGACCGCCCATGAGGTGAGTGCCGAGCTCGCACCCAAGTTCCTGGCCAAGGGGCTGCCGGTGTTCGATCTCTCCGGCGCCTTCCGGGTCAAGGACCAGCAATTCTACTCCTCCTTCTACGGCTTCACCCACGAGAACGAGCAGTTGCTGGAGCAGGCCGCCTACGGTCTGGCGGAATGGAACAGCGATGCCATTGCCGCCGCCCAGCTGATTGCTGTGCCAGGTTGCTACCCGACTGCTTCTCTGTGCGCCCTCAAACCGCTGCAACAGGCCGGTCTGATTGCCGAGGGATGGCAGCCCATCATCAATGCGGTATCCGGCGTCTCCGGGGCCGGTCGCAAGGCGGCCATCAATACCAGTTTTTGCGAAGTGAGCCTGAGTCCCTACGGCACCTTCAACCACAGGCATCAGCCAGAGATCAGCCACCACCTGGGCAAGGAGGTGTTGTTCCAGCCCCACCTTGGCAACTATGTGCGCGGCATTCTGGCCACCATTTATGTGCAGCTGGCAGATGGCGTGACGCCGACCCAGGTGGATCAGGCCTTCCTCAAGGCCTACGAAGGAAAACCCCTGGTGCGCCTCACCGGCCAGATGCCCTCCATCCGTGGCGTGGCAAGCACTCCCTACTGCGATATCGCCTGGCAGCAGCAGGGCAATATGCTGGTGGTGGTCTCTGCCATCGACAACTTGCTCAAGGGCGCTGCCTCCCAGGCAATGCAATGCATAAATATTAAATTCGGTTTTGACCCGGCCACCGGCCTGATTTAAGAAAGGATTGAGAGATATGGACAAGCAGACACTGGTTATCAAGTTGGGTGGCGCCCTGATCGAGAACGACGAGGCGCTGACCGCCCTGTTCGCCACCCTCAAAACGTTTCTGGATGAGCAACACAGACCTCTGGTGCTGGTGCACGGTGGCGGCTGTCTGGTGGATGACCTGCTCAAGGGATTGGGCCTGAGTTCCACCAAGAAGAACGGCCTGCGGGTCACCCCGTTCGAACAGATCCCCTTCATTGCGGGGGCGCTGGCCGGGACGGCCAACAAGCAGATGATGGCCAAGGCCATCGCCACCGGCATTCCGGCCGTGGGGCTCTGCCTCGCCGATGGCGGTCTGTGCCAGGTGACCCAGCTCGATCCGGATCTCGGTGCGGTCGGTGATTGCCAGCCGGGCAACCCGGCGCTGGTGACCGGTATTCTGGGGCAGGGCTTCCTGCCCGTGGTGAGCTCCATCGGCATCACGGCCGACGGCCAGCTGATGAACGTCAACGCGGATCAGGCTGCCACCGCCATCGCCGAGGCGCTCGGCGCCGATCTGGTGATGCTGTCGGACGTGAGCGGCATCCTGGATGGCAAGGGCAAGCTGGTGCCGCAGCTGAACAAGGCAACCGCACTGGATCTGATGGAGAAGGGCGTGATCAGCGATGGCATGGCGGTCAAGGTGAAAGCCGCCTTGCACGCCGCCGAGACCCTCGGCAAGCCGGTCTGTGTCGCCAGCTGGCGTTACCCGGATCAACTGCTCAAGCTGCTGGCTGGCGGTGCCGTCGGCACCCAAGTCACCCTCTAACCCTGGCTGGAAAAAGGAACCTCCGATGCAACATCTTCTGAAAGATAGCGATCTGAGCAAGGCTCAGATCGAGGCGCTGATAGCGCTGGGGAAAGCGGTCAAGGCCGACCCGAAAAAGTACAGCCAGGCGCTGGCGGGCAAGAGCGTGGTTACCCTGTTCGAGAAGCCCTCTTTGCGCACCCGGGTGACCTTCGACATCGGCATCGCCAAACTGGGCGGCCACAGCGTCTATCTGGATCAACAGAACGGCGCCCTGGGCAAGCGGGAATCGGTGAAGGATTTCGCCGCCAACCTGTCGCGCTGGTGTGACGCCATCGTGGCGCGGGTATTCGATCACCAGACCCTGGTTGACCTGCAAGCCTACGGCTCTGTGCCCGTGGTCAACAGCCTGTGTAATCTTTACCACCCCTGTCAGGGGCTGGCCGACTTTATGACCATTGCCGAGCATTACGACGATCTGTCGAAGGTGAAGCTTGCCTACCTCGGCGATGGCAACAACGTCAGCCACTCTCTGCTGCTGCTGGGGGCGACCCTGGGTACAGACGTGACCCTGATCTGCCCGAAAGGCTATGGCCCGGATACCCAGATCTTCCTGCAGGCCCAGGCGCTGGCGGCCGATTCCGGCGCCACCATTCACATCAGCGATGACGTGGGCGACATTGAAGGGTTTGACGTGGTTTATACCGATACCTGGGTCTCCATGGGTGACAACACACCAATGGAGCAGGTAAAAGATATCTTCATGCCTTATCAGATCAACCAGGCCCTGCTTGAGCGCACCGGCATCCAGCACGTGCTGCATTGCCAGCCGGCGCACCGGGAGCTGGAGATCACTTCCGACGTCATGGACGGGCCTGCTTCCCTCATCATGGATGAGGCAGAGAACCGGATGCATATCCAGAACGCCGTGCTGCTGACCCTGCTTGGCAACAAGTAGCGGAATAAGCAACGCGACCACCGACCCTGAATTACAACACCTTATCGAATCATCATGGAGAGAAGTAAAATGAGCGGAATCAACAAGATCGTACTGGCTTACTCGGGCGGACTGGATACCTCGGCCATCATTCCCTGGCTCAAAGAGCACTACGATGCCGAAATCATCGCCTTCGTCGCCGACGTGGGTCAGGAGCGTGACGATCTGGAAGGGATCGAGCAGAAGGCCATCGCGTCCGGCGCGGTCAAATGCATCGTCAAGGATCTGCGGGAAGAGTTCGTCAAAGAGTACGTCTATCCGACCCTGAAAACCGGCGCCGTCTATGAAGGCACCTACCTGCTGGGCACCTCGATGGCCCGTCCCATCATTGCCAAGGCGATGGTGGAAGCAGCGCTGGCGGAAGGCGCCGATGCCATCTCCCACGGTTGTACCGGCAAGGGCAACGATCAGGTGCGTTTTGAAGGTGCCGTGGCTGCCCTGGCACCCCAGTTGAAAGTGATCGCCCCCTGGCGGTTGTGGGACATGCGCTCCCGGGAAGATCTGCTGGCCTATCTGGAAGCCCGCGACATTCCCTGCAAGGCGACCCTGAAGAAGATTTACAGCCGTGATGCCAACGCCTGGCACATCTCCACCGAGGGTGGCGAGCTGGAAAGCACCTGGAACGAGCCGTCCGAAGCGGTCTGGCAGTGGACCGTCTCTGCCGAGCAGGCACCGAACGAGCCGGAATACGTCAAGCTGACCGTCGCCAAAGGCGAAGTGGTTGCCGTGGACGACCAGCCGCTGAGCCCGCACCAGATCCTGACCACCCTGAACGAGCGTGCCGGCAAGCACGGCGTGGGCCGGATCGACATCACCGAAAACCGCATGGTGGGCATGAAGTCCCGTGGCTGCTACGAAACTCCGGGCGGCACCGTCATGGTGGCGGCACTGCGCGCGGTGGAAGAGCTGGTACTGGACAGACCGACCCGCGCCTGGCGGGAAAAGCTGGGTGCCGAGTTCTCTCATCTGGTCTATGACGGTCGCTGGTTCACTCCGCTGTGCAAGGCCATTGTCGCCTCCGCCAATGCCATCGCCGAGGATCTCGACGGTGAAGTCATTCTGAAGATGTACAAGGGTCAGGTCACTGCGGTGCAGAAGAAGTCGCCGAACAGCCTCTACTCCGAAGACTTCGCCACCTTCGGTGCCGATGAAGTGTATGACCAGAGCCATGCAGAAGGCTTTATCCGTCTCTACACCCTGGCCAGCCGGATCCGCGCCATGAAGGAGCAGCATCAGGCGATCGGCGGTGACCACACCCACGGCTAAGCTGACGCCAATCTGCTGATACAGGTGAGGGGGCATGGCCCCCTCTTTTATCAGCCCTCCCATATGGCGGGGTGTGAGCAGAGCGGCAGCGCCTCGGCCGCTTCTGTGAGATAACAGGCTCGCAGAAAAACAGGGCACGATTTCAAGCTCGACGGCGCAAGACGCCGCCGACAACGCATTCAAGGAGAGCAGTATGGCACTTTGGGGTGGACGCTTCAGTCAGGGAGCCGATAGCAGGTTCAAGCAGTTCAACGATTCGCTGCGGTTCGATTACCGGCTGGCGGAGCAGGATATCCAGGGCTCCATGGCCTGGGCCAAGGCGCTGGTGAAAGTGGGCGTATTGACCGCCGACGAGCAAGGAAAGCTGCAACAGGCGATGGAAGTGCTGCTCGCCTCGGTGCAGCAGGATCCCCACCAGATCCTCAATTCCGATGCCGAAGACATTCACTCCTGGGTCGAAAGTCAGCTCATTGCCGCCGTCGGCGATCTTGGGAAGAAGCTGCACACCGGCCGCTCGCGCAACGATCAGGTCGCCACCGACCTGAAACTCTGGTGCAAGGCGCAAGGGGAGTTGCTGCTCGGTTCCATCAGTGCCCTGCAATCCGGGTTGGTCGCCTCTGCCCGTGCCAATCAGGCTGCCGTGCTGCCGGGCTACACCCACTTGCAGCGCGCCCAGCCCGTCACCTTCGCCCACTGGGCGCTGGCCTATGTGGAGATGCTGGAGCGGGACTATTCCCGTCTGCAGGATGCCCTGAAGCGCCTCGATACCAGCCCGCTCGGCTGCGGCGCCCTGGCGGGTACCGCCTATGCCATCGACCGTGAAGCACTGGCGCTGGACATGGGCTTTAGCGGCGCGACCCGCAACAGCCTGGATTCGGTATCGGACAGGGATCACGTGGTGGAGCTGATGCACGTGGCGTCCCTCTCCATGACCCACCTGTCGCGCTTTGCCGAAGACCTTATCTTCTACAACACGGGCGAGGCGGGCTTTGTCGAGCTCTCCGATGCGGTCACCTCGGGTTCCTCCCTGATGCCGCAGAAGAAGAACCCGGATGCGCTCGAGCTCATTCGTGGCAAGACAGGGCGGGTAGTTGGCGCCCAGATGGGCATGCTGATGAACCTGAAGGCGCTGCCGCTGGCCTACAACAAGGACATGCAGGAAGACAAGGAAGGGCTGTTCGATGCCCTCGACACCTGGCACGACTGCCTCGACATGGCTGCGTTGGTGCTGATCGACCTGAAGGTGAACGTCGAGCGCACCAAGGCGGCGGCCCAGGGCGGCTACGCCAACGCCACCGAGCTGGCGGACTATCTGGTGGCCAAGGGCATTCCTTTCCGTGAGGCGCACCATATCGTCGGCGAGACAGTGGTCTATGCGCTTGAGGTGAAGAAGCCGCTGGAAGATCTCTCGCTGCCCGAGTTCCAGCGCTTCAGTCCCGTCATCGGCGAGGATGTTTATCCCAACCTGGAGCTGGAAGCGACGCTGGCCAAGCGGGTCGCCAAAGGCGGCGTCGCCCGCGAGCTGGTGGATGCGGCGCTCACAGCCGCCGAACAGTGGCTGGCCAAGCGGGCAGGTTAACCCCACCGGCTTGTCATTCGAAGAAGAAAGCAGAACGGCAACCCGAGGTTGCCGTTTTTTTGTTTGCCTGATGATGAAGGGGAGGGAGATTGCCTGCCCAGATGCCAGGAAAAAGAGACCGTATCCTCAGCTCTGGTGCGTGGCATGGGCCCGCTGCACCGCCTGGGTGAGCAGGCTTTGCAACTGGCGTTCGGCCTCACCGGATCCATTGCCTGCTCCCAGCAGTACGACCCCCAGCGTGCCCGGCGACGGCAGCACATCGGCCAACCGGGAGAGAGAGGCCGGCATGCCGATGGCAGAGCGCACTGTGATCCCGAGCCCTGCCTGCAAGGCCGCCCAGATCCCGCCCAGACTCTGGCTGGTGAAGGCGATGCGCCATGGGATACCTGCGTCCTCCAGAGCCTTGATGGCCCGTGAACGCATCAGGCAGGGGGCATCGAAGAGCACCAGGGGCAAGGGCTCTCCGCGTGCCAGCAGGGGGGCTGGCTCCCAGTTCGGGTGAGCAATCCACTGGAGTGACACCAAGTCGATGAGATGGGCGTCCATCCTCTCTTCCGGGTGCTGCCAGGCCAAGGCCATGTCGAGGGTTCCCTCCCTGATCCCTTTCATCAGCTGTGCATTGCGATCGATGCGCGTCGTCATGCGAAGCGCGGGGTGCTGACGACAGAGGGGGCCCAGCACGGCGGGCAGTAGGGATTCACCAAAATCTTCCTGAACCCCCAGCCTGATCTCCCCTTGCAGCAGTTCCCCTTTCAGGGCAAGCACGGCTTCGTCGTTGAGCTCAAGCAGCCGTTTGGCATATCCCAGCAGTCGTTCGCCACTGGCCGTCGGGACCAGGTGGCGGCCCCTCTTCATGACCAGTGCGGTACCGCATTGCTGTTCGAGTTTTTTCAACTGTGCGCTGACCGCCGAGGTGGAACGGCACAGCCGCTGCGCCGCCAGCGCAAAGCTGCCACAGTCCAGCCCAAGGACATAGCTGCGCAGAGCATCGAGATCCAGGTTCAGGGGAAGGGGTTGCATGATAGTCCTGATAATCGGGATTGTTTGTCTTGAACGTTTTGATTTTTAAAATTGTAGCAGTGATAGAGAGTGGCTTCACCAACCAAGGAGATTGCCATGACCCATCCTGTTCTTGATCGTGACGACCTGGCGCTGGCAGCGCCGAGACTGTCCCAGCTGGCGGAAGAGACGCTGTTTTGCGATATCTGGCAGCGGCCCGCCTTGTCTGCGCGCGAACGCAGCCTGATCACCCTGGCCGTACTGGCGTCGCTGGGCCGGGTGCAACAGCTGCCGTGGCACATAGCGTTTGCCCAGCAAAACGGCCTGACACGGGAGCAGCTGGAGGAGCTGTTCACCCATCTCGCTTTCTACGCCGGATTGCCTGCGGCGGTCACCGCCGTGAGCTACCTGCCCAGCCGTGAGGAGCCGCACCCATGCCGCTGACCCGTATCACGCTGCGCGAGGGGATGAGTGACGCGCGCCTGCAGCAGCTCTCCGACCTCTATCATGAGACCCTGGTGGAGGTGTTTGATGTACCGCGGGAGGACAAATTCCAGATCCTGGAGGCCTTGCCAGCCAAGGCGCTTGTTTATCATCCCCACTATCAGACCGGCCAACGGGACGGTGACTTCATCCTCTTCCAGATCCTGGCGGGGAGGCCGCGCAGCACTGAGGTCAAGCAGCGGCTCTATCTGCGGCTTGCCGAGCGTCTGCACGCAGACATGGACATTCACCCCGACAACCTCATGGTGGTCATTCAGCTGAACGGCAGCGAGGAGTGGAGTTTCGGACGGGGTCTGATGTTTCGGCAGGGGGTGATCTTATGATCGCCATGCATTACAGATTCACCCTGCCAGCGGATTACGACATGGGGCTTATCGAAGAGCGTATCGCCAGCAATGGCGCCAAACTCGACGGCTTCCCTGGCTTGCTGTTCAAGGCCTATCTCTATGGCCGCCATGACGAGGCCGCGCTGCCATGCCGGGAGAATCGCTATGCCCCCTTCTATGTGTGGCAAAGCGTCGAGGCGATGCACAGTTTCTTGGTCAGCGAGGGCTTCGCGGCGCTCACAAGGCACTTTGGCTGGCCCCATATCGAGACCTGGCATCTGCTGTCAGCCCCGCAGATGGAGGCGCTTGACCAGGCCAGGGTGGCCATCTTGCGGCGCACCCGCATTGCGCCGCATTGCAGCCTGGCCGAGCTGCACACCGGGGCCATGCTGAGCGGATGGGATGTTTCCCGTTGGCAATGGCTGGAGGTGGATTTCCTGCCGTCGCTGCCGCCGACGATGCCGCCAGAGGCCGACGTCTATCACATTGGTTATCTCGCCAAAGGAGTTCCAGCCTGAGTGGGTAACGACAACATGAGGGGGATCCATGTCCTCACTCGTCATTTGACCTGATGCTTCACCAGCATACGGTGTTAAATCTGGTGTGCAGTGAAGTGCTGGTATTTGGCGCCTGATGGTCGTTGCCAGCCGCATACGATCAAGGTTCTCGTAGGATATCGGCAGGCAGATTCGAGATGACGGCGCTCGCCTAGCGGGGCATGATCTCGAGGTATTGCGTACGGACACACCACCCCGGATAAAGGAGCCTGCATGTATCTGCCATCCCATTTCGAAACGCCCGACCTCGCGTCGCTGCATCAACTGATCCTGGCCCATCCGCTGGGGGCCCTGATCACCCACGGTGAGCGGGGGCTGGATGCGAACCATCTGCCGTTCGAGCTGGATGCCGGGAGTGGGGAGCAGGGCGTATTGCGCGCCCATGTCGCCCGCAACAACCCGCTCTGGCAGGAGGCCAGCAATGGCGACGAGGTGTTGGTGATCTTCAAGGCTGCGGATGCCTATATCTCCCCCAGCAGGTATCCGAGCAAGCAAGTGCATCACCAGCAGGTGCCGACCTGGAATTACAGCGTGGTACACGCCCACGGCCGAATTCGTATCCACGATGATGCGCGCTTCGTGCGCCGGCTGCTGGCGAACCTGACCCGCACTCATGAGGCCGCTGAGTCTGCCCCCTGGAAGATGGCGGATGCGCCGAGGGAATATATTGAGGCTATGGTGCAGGCTGTTGTTGGTATCGAAATCGATATAACCGAGCTGGTCGGCAAGTTCAAACTGAGTCAAAACAAGGCAGAGGCGGATCGTCAGGGCGCGGCAGACAGCTTGCAAGCGCGTGGGCAGGTAGAGATAGCGGAGGCGATGCTGAGTCCACCTCCTTCACTACCCTAGCGTTGCATCCTGCGATCCGGGCCGACAAAAACGGCAACCCCCGAGGTTGCCGTTTTTATGTGTTTATTTTCAATCAGGCACTGGCATTGAGCAGCTTGCCGACCCCTTCGCCCTTGCCATTGGGCAGGGTCTGCTTGAAGGCGCTTAGCAGTTGATCCAGGTTCAGATCGCTGTTGCCCAGTGTGCCCTTGAGGGTATCGAGTCTGCTTTGCAGGGCATCCAAGCGGGTGCTCTGGGTGCCGTTGGCGAGCTGGTTGCGGGCTGTGTCTATGGCCTCGGGCAGGGACTGGCCATTGTTCTCCTGCCCCAGGGTCTGCATCAGCTCGCTCATAAACTGGTTGATGGCGGGGCGGTTCTGCTCGCTGTCGGCATCCTTGACCCCCAGCCGCTGGAACAGGCTCTGGACTGTGGGGGGCAGGCGTTCTTCCTGTACCGGCTCAGGTTCGGGCTGGGCTTTGGCGTTTCTGCTCAGCAGATAGCTGCCCAGCTTGAGGGCTATCGAGGCGATGGGAAGCAGGGTGCTGATCATGATGTCACTCTCCGGTACGGCTGATGACAATGACAGAGCAGGGATTGAGCCAGTTTGGCGAAAAATTCAGCAATCGAAGACAGGGTGCTGATCCTGCTGTGAATTTAGTTTTTGGGACTATATGGGGGAGGAGAAGGATTGCGGGAGAAGCGGCAAACCCTTGCAGCGCCAGGCTGGCCGGTTTGCCGCCGAGGTCGCCGGATCAGAGCTCCCTGAAGGGGCGACGTTTCTCCTCTTCGATGACGATGGCTTCCAGGTTGGCAATACGCTCCTGCAACTTGTTGATGATCACATCCTGCTTGCCGAGGCGGTCAGTGATGCGGGCATCTCCCAACTGGTAGCGGGCACGTTTGGTGAGATAGCCGAACAGCATGCTGATAAAGACGATCAGGACTATGCCAGTCCACATGGTCATGAGTGACTCCTTGTCGATAAATACGCGAGAAATGGCTCTGTTGTCTCATACCCGGTGAGGGGCCGCAATGCCCGCTCAGGTGGTGAGCATGAGCCCGGAGATACCCGGGATCATGCCATTGATGGCCTCGTTCCTGTCCGGAACTTGATGCCGGCCACGTTTGTGGTAGTGGCGCCTCAGACCCCCTGCCAGAGGGGGCGTCCGAGCCAGAGTCCCCACAGTGTGAGGTGCAGCAGCACGATAAACCAGAACACCAGCCGGTAGCTGCCCTTCTGGGTCTTGTGGCGCAGCCAGTGACGGGCGACCAGCGCCCCGGGCCAGCCACCGCACAGCTCCAGCAGATGGAGGCGAGATTCGGGGATGCGCCAGCCGCCGCGAATGGCCTGCCGCTTGTCGTGGGCGTAGGCCAGTACCGTCAGCAGGCTCATGGTGGTGACGATGGCGAGCGGCCACCAGTTGGCGTCAACCAGGCCAAGCCAGGCGGTCCAGAGCAGGGGAAACAGGGCGAGCCAGATCACAGTGCCAGCTCCCAGCCACGTGGGGCGTCAGGGCTCAGACTGCGGATCACGCGAGCGGGGTTGCCCACGGCCACCGAGTCGGCGGGGATGTCGCGAGTCACAACGGCGCCAGCCCCTATGATGGAGCGCGCCCCTATGGTGACTCCGGGGCAGATGATGGCGCCGCCGCCGATCCAGCAGTCATCGCCTATGTGTACCGGCTTGTTGTAAGCGGTCCAGTTGCGGCGCGCCAGGTAATCCATGCTGTGGGTGGCCGTGTAGATCTGCACGTTGGGGGCCAGCAGCACATGGTTGCCGATATGCACTTCACCCACGTCGAGAATGGTGACGTTGAAGTTGAAGAAGGTCTGCTCGCCGATATGGATATTGCGGCCAAATTCACAGGTGAAAGGAGTGCTTATCCAGCTGGAAGCGGGACAGTGACCGAACAGCTCGCCGCACAGGCGCTGGCGCAGGGGGTGATCCCCGGCGGGTGACGCATTGAGTTGTGCCAGCAGCGCCTGACCCCGGATCCTGTCATCCGCTATCTCCTCGCTCTGGCTATCCAGGGCGCCGCCCGCCAGTATCTTGTCCCAGTCGCTTGCCATGCTCGTCTCTCCTCATGTGCCAAGAGGAGCCAGTATACGCCACCCGTCTTGCAGCGTCAGGCTGTCACTTGCTGCAAGATCAGGCGCTTGGCCAGATGAGCGGCAGGATCAGCAGGGCAGAAACCAGATAGGGCAGCAGCACCATGAGTCCCAGCCGGCGCCCGCCAATACCCAGTGCCAACACGCCTTTCACTAGCGAGTTGACCAGCCCCGCCAGCAGTATGCCCCGGGCCGCGACCTCCAGCCCCAGCTCCTTGTGGGAGAGCTGGGAGAGCGACAGGGTAATGGCGTCCACGTCCGTGATCCCCGACACCAGTGCCAGCAGATAGACACCCGAGTCACCCACCCGGCTTTGCAACAGTGTTGCCATGAAACCTATCAGCGCCAGCAGCAGGCCGAACTTGATGGCGGTGGCGAGATCCAGCGGATTGCTGGTTCTGGGCTGCACTGGCCCGTCGGTCAGCGCTTCCCGCTGGCGCCAGAACCAGAATGCAAAGCCGTAGACAATGACTGCCAGCAGCAGCAGGGGAGCGGCGAGGCGCATCGCCAGCTCCTTGTGGATCAGCAATACCAGCACCAGCAGCCGCACCCACATGGTGGCCCCCGCCAGCAGTATGCCGGTGGCCAGCAGCCGTTCCAGCCCGCCCTGCTCCTTGTTGAGGCGGGCAAACTGCAGCGTGAGGGCGGTGGAGGATGCGAGCCCCGCCAGCATGCTGGTGAGCACCAGCCCGGCGCGGGTGCCGAGCAGACGCACCGCGAAGTGGCCACAAAACGAGATGCCGGCGATCACCACTACCATTAGCCAGATCTTGAAGGGGTTGAAGGCATCGAGGGGACCCATCTCCTCGTTGGGCAGCACCGGCAGCAGCACCAGGGAGATAAGCAGAAAGCGCAGTGTGGCGTGAAATTCGGTTTCGCTCAGAAACAGCATCCCTTGCTGGATCTTGCCCTTGAGCCCCATCAAGAGAGCGGCCAGCACGGCGCAGGCCACCGCCTCGCTCGGGCTCAGCAGCACGGACATCAGCCCCAGCAGATAAGTGAGCAGCATGGCCACCGAGCTGGTGAGGCCGAACTCCCCCTGCCAGCGCTGGGCCAGCCAGACCGAGAGGCCGCAGCCCATGACCACAGCCAGCAGACCGAGCAGCGGCAGCCAGTGGCCCAGGGTCGGCAACAGCAGAGCGCAGACGCCGCCGAGCAGGCCGATGAGGCCATAGGTTCGCATCCCGGCGATGCGCTGGTTGTCCCCCAGCTGGCGCACCTGCCAGCCACGCTCCAGCCCTATGATGAGGCCGATGGCCAGCGACACCAGGGCGCCATTGACGGGGTCTGCATTGATCCACATAACGACTTCCTTTTCGCTGTGTGATTGCTTTTAACCCATGATGGCACAGGCTGTATCGGGGCAGGGAGGCATGGCTCACAGAGTGTGCGAATGGGGCCGTGCTGCGGATTGATATGAGCAAAAGAGATAAGCAAAGCGTTATTTCTTGGTTCTCGGCATAACAAGCCCGCGGCATGCTGCATTCAACCCAAGGATATGGAGTATCACCATGAAACTACGAATGACAGCCCTGACCCTGCTCTCCCTGCTGGCCCTCGGTCAGGCCAATGCCGCCGAGATCCGTCTGCTCAACGTCTCCTACGATCCGACTCGCGAGCTGTTCCAGGAGTACAACGCCGCTTTTGCCAAAGAGTGGAAAGCGAAGACGGGTGACGATGTGGTGGTGAGCCAGTCTCACGGTGGTTCCGGCAAGCAGGCGCGGGCCGTGGTGGATGGGCTGGAGGCGGATCTGGTTTCGCTGGCACTGGCCTATGACGTCGATGCCGTCGCCAAGGAGGGGCTTATCGCCGCCGACTGGCAGAGTCGCCTTGCCAACAACGCGTCCCCCTACACCTCCACCATCGTCTTCCTGGTACGCAAGGACAATCCCAAGCAGATCAAGGATTGGGGCGATCTGGTGCGCAAGGATGTAGCTATCGTCACCCCCAACCCCAAGACCTCCGGCGGGGCGCGCTGGAACTACCTGGCGGCCTGGGGCTATGCCCTGAAGAAAAGCGGCAGTGAGGAGGGGGCCAAACAGTTCGTCGGCGATCTCTACAAGAACGTCAAGGTGCTGGATTCAGGGGCCCGTGGCGCCACCACCAGCTTTATCGAGCGCGGTCTCGGCGATGTCTTGCTGGCGTGGGAAAACGAAGCCCTGCTGGTGCTGGGTCAGGCAGGCAACAGCGACAAATTTGAACTTGTGGTGCCGTCCGTCTCCATCCTGGCGGAGCCTCCTGTGGCCGTGGTCGACAAGGTGGCCAGGAAGCATGGCACCGAGGCTGTCGCCAAGGGTTACCTTGAGTATCTCTACTCGGACGAGGGGCAGCGCATCATCGCCAAGTATCACTACCGCCCCAGCAATCCTGCAATCCAGAAGGAGACGGCAGCCCAGTTCCCGCAACTGACCCTGTTTACCGTCAAGGATCTGGAAGGGGACTGGGACAAGGCCCAGCAGAAGCACTTCGCCCAAGGCGGGCTGTTTGACCAGATTTACCAGCCGGGCGGCTAAGGCCCCCTGCTTCCTTGTGGCATGTTCACCCCGCACTGGCCCCTGTGCCAGCTGATAGGAGCACCAAGATGAACAAGATCCTCCTGGTTCCCGGTCTGCACAACAGTGGGCCGGATCATTGGCAGAGCCGCTGGCATCAATATTTCCCCCACTGGCAGCGGATGGTTGGCCTGCCGTGGGACAAACCGGACCTGACGGTCTGGAGCGCCAAGCTGGCGAGCAAGCTGCGCAGCCGGCGCGGCCGGGCCCATCTGGTGGCCCACTCCTTCGGCGCCCTGGCGGCCATCACGGCGGCGCGCCAGCAGCCCGACAAGGTGGCCTCGCTCTTTATCGTGGCGCCGGCGGATCCTGCCCATTTCGGCATAGTGGATGAGGCGCTGGCCGGTTCGCTCAAGGTATCGGCACAGCTGATCGCCAGTCGCAACGATCCCTGGCTCAGTTTCGAGCGAGCCGAATACTGGAGTCGCCAGTGGCAGGTGCCGCTGTTCGATGCCGGTGAGGTGGGCCATATCAATGCTCAGTCCGGTCATGGGGAGTGGAGCCTGGGGCTCAACCTGCTCGGCACCCTCTATCGCCGGGCCGAGATGGTTGTCGAGCCTGCGCCTGCTGTGTGGGAGCGACGCGCGGCCCTCAGTTTTCGGTGAAAGGGTTGCCAATACCCGTTCAATTTGCAGAGAAGGAGAGAGAGCACCCGACATGACAACAGCCTGATTTTGATTGCTTGGTACATTGCACGACGCTCCATTTTTTAGGTCTTTTATTTATATAAAAGACCTTTTTTTCATTTTATGGCGCTAAAAACCAGTGCCGCCCTGGTTAGATAAAAAAGTGCTTAGCAAAGGCGTTATTGGTGTTTGTTGTCTCAAACAGGCGTGCGCAGAATCGCTGTATCGAATGTTTTTCATAACAAACGGAAGCGTTATGCGATTTGGTTCTTACTCCGTCTTGCCAGGCTTTGGTCCGACCCTCGGCTTCAGCCTGCTCTATCTCGGTATCCTGGTACTGCTGCCGCTCTCGGCGCTGGTGTTGTTCGCGGTGAACAATCTTACTGCGGGGGAATTCTGGCAGGTGATCGGCTCACCCCGGGTGCTCGCCTCCTTTCGCCTGAGTTTCGGTGCCGCTTTCATCGCGGCGCTGCTGAACAGCCTGTTCGGCTTGATCCTCGCCTGGGTGCTGGTGCGTTACAGCTTCCCCGGTCGTCGGCTGGTGGATGCGCTGATCGATCTGCCGTTCGCCATGCCCACCGCCGTCTCCGGCATTGCCCTGTGTGCCATCTTCGCCCCCAACGGCTGGATCGGGCAGTGGGTCGCCCCACTGGGCATAGAGCTTGCCTACAACCCCATCGGCGTGGTGATTGCCCTCACCTTCATCGGGTTGCCTTTCGTGGTACGCACCCTGCAGCCAGTGCTGCGGGAGGCAGAGACGGAACAGGAAGAGGCCGCCGCCAGCCTGGGGGCCGACCGCTGGCAAACCTTTTTGCGGGTGCTGTGGCCAACCCTGATCCCGGCACTGCTCACAGGTTTTGCCCTGGCGTTTGCCCGTGGCGTGGGGGAGTACGGCTCCGTCATCTTTATCGCCGGCAATCTGCCCATGGTTTCCGAGATTGCCCCCCTGATGATCATGAGCCATCTGGAGGAGTACGACTATGCAGGTGCTTCTGCCATCGCCGTGGTCATGCTGCTGGTCTCATTCATTTTGTTATTGCTCATCAACAAGTTGCAGGCCTGGAGCTGGGCACGCATAGGAGGGACTCGCGTATGAGCGCATCCAACTCGACACTGGATCTGGTCCAGGGTGTGGCGCCAGCCCCGCTGGCCCGCCACCCTTCCGTCACTCGTGAGCCCATCTGGGTCAAATGGCTGCTCATTGCCCTTGGACTGGGCTGGTTTGCCGCTCTGCTGCTGTTGCCGCTGGCCACCGTCTTCATTCAGGCGCTGAGCCCGGGCCTCACCTTCTTCTGGCACGCCATCAGCGAGCCGGATGCCCTGAGTGCCCTGGGCTTGACCGCCCTGGTCACGCTTTGTGCCGTGCCCCTCAACCTGCTGTTCGGGCTGGCGGCGGCCTGGGCCATAGCCCGCTTCCGCTTCCCCGGTCGGCAGCTGCTCATCACCCTCATCGACCTGCCGTTCTCTGTCTCGCCGGTGATCGCCGGGCTCATGCTGGTGCTGCTGTTTGGCAGTCGCGGCTGGTTTGGCGACTGGCTGAGCGAGCATGACATCAAGGTCATCTTCGCCACCCCGGGCATCATTCTGGCCACCACCTTCATTACCGTGCCCTTCGTGGTGCGCGAGCTGCTGCCCCAGATGGAGGCCCGTGGCCCGGAAGAGGAGGAAGCGGCCATCATGTTGGGGGCGAGCGGTTTGCAAATGTTCTGGCGAGTGACCCTGCCCGGCATCCGCTGGAGCCTGATGTATGGCCTGCTGCTCTGTACCGCCCGGGCTGTGGGGGAATTTGGGGCTGTGTCGGTGGTCTCCGGCCATATTCGCGGCCAGACCAATACCCTGCCGCTGCATATCGAGATCCTCTACAACGAGTACCAGACCGGCGCCGCCTTCGCGGTGGCAAGCCTGCTGGCCCTGTTCGGGATCTTCACCCTGCTGGGCGAAACCCTGCTGGCCCGGCTACGTGTGCAGCCTGACAAGCCCCACTGATATTGCGAGAGAGGCACGGCTGCGCGAGCTGCCGGGCCCCATACCCCATTGATCTCGATATAACGATTATTGAAAAGAGGCATCTATGAGCATTCAGGTTCAAGGGCTCAACAAGCATTTCAACCAGTACGCGGCGCTGGCCGACATCAACCTCGACTTTCACGATGGCGAGCTGGTGGCGCTGCTGGGCCCCTCCGGCTGTGGCAAAACCACCTTGCTGCGCATCATAGCCGGGCTGGAGCAGGCCGACTCTGGCCACGTCATCATCCGCGGTGAGCATGCAACCGACCTTGATGTGCGTGAGCGCAACGTGGGTTTCGTGTTCCAGCACTACGCCCTGTTTCGCCACATGACGGTGTTCGAGAACGTGGCATTCGGCCTGCGGGTCAAGCCGAGGTCAGAGCGTCCCACCGAGGCTGTCATCCGCGCCCGGGTCAAGGAGCTGCTGGATCTGGTGCAGCTCAGCCATGTGGCCGATCGCCACCCGACCCAGCTCTCCGGCGGTCAGCGCCAGCGGGTCGCCCTGGCCCGCGCCCTGGCGGTGCAACCCAAGGTGCTGCTGCTGGATGAGCCCTTCGGTGCCCTCGATGCCCAGGTACGCAAGGAGCTGCGCCGCTGGTTACGCGAACTGCATGACGAGCTGCATGTCACCAGCCTGTTCGTGACCCACGATCAGGAGGAGGCGCTGGAGGTAGCGGATCGGGTGGTGCTGATGAACGCCGGCCGGGTCGAGCAGATAGGCACACCGGCCGAGGTCTATGACCAGCCCGCCAGTGCCTTTGTGCACAGCTTTCTCGGCAGCGTGAACCTGTTTCGCGGTCGGGTGGCAGGTCAGGGGCTCGGCATTGGCGAACAGTGGCTGGGAGGCCCCATCAGCTCTCATCTGGCGGAGGGCAGCGCTGCGATCGCCTATGTGCGTCCCCACGAGCTGGAGATAGTGCCTGCGGATGCAAGCGGGGGGATCCGCGCCACCATCACCCGACTGCTGCCCATGGGGCCCCGTATCCGGGTGGAGTTGCGTGGCATTGGGGATACAAACGGTGCACACTTCGAGGCCGAATTGAGCAAAGAGGCGGCCAGGGCATTTGCCCCGGGGCAGGGGGTGCGACTGGTAGCCAGGCAGGCCCAGCTCTATCCGGACTACCAGATTTGATGGCCAGGGTTTGCATCCAGGCGAGAGCGACTCGCCGCCATCCTATGCCAACCGACAGGATCAGGGTGTGACCCTCTTATCGCGATAACAGTATCAGGCTTGCAGTCCGGCACAGGGTCGGGCTGGCAATAACAAAAACGGCGGCGGGACCAACCCGACCGGCCAGTCAGCGCAGGAGGCGATGGCGTGAATTTTCAGCAGTTACGCATTATACGGGAAGCGGCGCGGCGGGATTACAACCTGACCGAGGTGGCCAATGCCCTGTTTACCTCCCAGTCCGGGGTCAGCCGCCATATTCGCGAGCTGGAGGAGGAGCTGGGGATAGAGCTGTTCATCCGCTATGGCAAGCGGCTGCTCGGCATGACGGAGCCCGGCAAGGAGTTGCTGGTGATCGCCGAGCGCATCCTCAATGACGCCAACAATATCCGCAAACTGGCCAGCACCTTTGCCAACCGCGAGTCCGGCAGGCTGCTGGTGGCCACCACTCACACCCAGGCCCGTTACGCCCTGCCGAGGGTGGTGAAGGCGTTTCGCGAACAGTTTCCGCTGGTGCAACTGGAGCTGCGTCAGGGCAGCCCTGAGGAGATAGTGCGGCTGGTGCAGACCGGCGAGGTGGATATCGGCATCAGCAGCGAGCGGCTCGACAAGAGCGAAGGGGTGGTGGCGTTTCCCTACTACCGCTGGCATCACAACATAGTGGTGCCCGAGCAGCACCCCCTCACCGCCGAGCGGGAGCTGACACTGGCGGCGTTGGCACACTGGCCCATCATCACCTATCAGGCCGGATTGACCGGACGGGCGCGGGTGGATGAGGCGTTTGCCGAGGCGGGGATCACGCCGCAAATATTGCTGACTGCCCAGGATTCGGACGTCATCAAGACCTATGTCGAGCTGGAGATGGGGGTCGGCATATTGGCGGACATGGCATTCGATACCCAGCGCGACAGGGGGCTGGTGCAGCTTGACGGCAGCCGGCTGTTTGCGCCACACACCGCCTGGATCGGGCTCAAGCAGGGGCAGTTCCAGCACAACTTCGCCTGGCAATTTATCCAGCTCTGCAATCCGGAGCTGGCGCTGGCAGACATTCAGGCCCGCGCCATGGGTGGTGAGCCTGTCATCGACTACCAGATCTGAACCTTGCCAGACGATGTGAAACGGGGAGCCAGTGGCTCCCCGTTTTGTTGGCGGCGAGGGCGCGCAGGACAGTGACACACATGGCGGTCACCAAGGGCCTCATATGAATTTTTTCGCTTAGGTTTGCCGCTTTACTTCGTTTGTTATCACGCACTTTGGTTACAGGATGGAACAAGTGACTGACAACAGCCGACATATTCAGGATAAAGCATGCCGTACAGCTACCTATCACATCTGCGTTGCAGCAAGACCGGCGATATCCATGATGCCGATCAGCCCCAGCAACTGAGCCAGGTGGGGGCACCCCTGCTGGCCAGCTACGATCTCGAGGCCCTGAAGAAGGTTTGGCATCCGGCCGCTCTGCTAGGTCGTCCTGCCACCCTGTGGCGTTATCACGAGCTGCTGCCGGTGCGTGACCCCGCCCAGGTGGTGACACTGGGGGAAGGATTGACACCCTTGTTGCCCTTGCGCGCACTGGGCAAGCAGGTCGGCATTCCGGATCTCTGGATGAAGGATGAGAGCATCATCCCCACCGGATCCTTCAAGGCCCGTGGCGCAGCCGTTGGCATTTCCCGTGCTCGTGAACTCGGTGTCACCCATTTTGCCATGCCCACCAACGGCAATGCGGGAGCCGCATGGGCTCTTTATGGTGCCCGTGCCGGCCTGCGCAGCACCATAGTCATGCCACAGGAAGCCCCGGCCATTACCCGCTTGGAAACATCCCTGGCGGGTGCGCGTCTTTATCTGGTGGATGGCCTCATCAGCGATGCGGGCCGCCAAGTCGCTCAGGCTGTGGTGGATCAATCCCTGTTTGATGCCTCTACCCTGAAGGAGCCCTATCGGATCGAAGGCAAGAAGACAATGGGGCTGGAGATCGCCGAACAGCTGGGTTGGAAGTTGCCAGATGTAATCATCTACCCCACAGGTGGCGGGGTTGGTCTCATCGGCATCTACAAGGCGCTCCGTGAGTTGCAGGAATTGGGCTGGGTCAAAGGGGACCTGCCCCGACTGGTGGCGGTGCAGGCGAGCGGTTGCGCACCCATAGTGCAGGCCTGGCAGCAAGGGGCCAGCGAGTCGAGCTTCTGGCCGGATTCCCAGACCCTGGCCTTTGGCATCAATGTGCCCAAGGCGCTGGGAGATTTTCTGGTGCTCGATGCGCTCTATCGTACCAATGGTTGTGCCATCGCTGTGGATGACAGGGCGATTAAGGCAGAGATCCGCCAACTTGCGTCCCTGGAGGGGAGCTTTGTCTGCCCTGAAGGGGCTGCGGCTTTCGCCGCCGCCCGCCAACTGCGGGAGAGTGGCTGGATCAAGGGGGGTGAGCAGGTCGTCGTGCTCAATACGGGGGCTGGGATCAAGTACCCGGACGCCATCACTGTGCTGCCCCAGCGACTACGCCGTGACGGGAGGATACCGGCATGACGTTCGACTGGTCTTTTATCCTCGGCACCCTGCCCGCGTTCGGCAAGGCGGTCTGGGTCACACTGCAACTTGGCGCCATGGTGATCTTTACGTCGCTGGGGGTGGCCCTGCTCAACGTGGCCCTGCTGAGCTTGCAAAAGCCACTGCTCGCCGTGTTCATCCGCGGCTATGTGGAGCTGGCCCGCAACACACCGCTGCTGATCCAGCTGTTCTTTCTCTACTTCGGGCTGCCGGCGCTGGGGCTATCGCTGTCAGGTTTTGCCACTGCGGTGATCGCCATGACCTTCCTCGGCGGTGGTTATCTGACCGAGGCGCTGAGAGCCGGTATCCAGGCCGTGCCCACCAGCCAGTTGGAAGCGGGCCGGGCCATTGGCCTCTCCCGCTGGCAACTGCTGCGCCACGTGCAACTGCCCCAGGCCTGGCTTGCCAGCCTGCCGGCACTGTTTGCCAACTTCATCTTCCTGCTCAAGGAGACGACAGTGGCCTCGGCGGTGGCGGTGCCCGAGCTGCTCTACACCACCAAGAACTACATAGCCCTCTACTACAAGACCTACGAGATGCTGGCTGTGCTGACCCTGATGTGCGTGCTGATCTTTCTGCCGCTGTCGCTCGCTCTGCGAGTTGTTGAAAGGAGGCTGCAACATGGTCAGTTCGGTCACTGAGTTGCTGGGCCAAGCCCTGCCGCTGCTGGCAATTGGCGCGGGTCAGACCCTTGCCATCTCCCTGCTCGCCATCCTGTTTGCAACCCTCGGCGGTGTCGCTTACGGCGTGCTGGCGCAACAGGGCGGACGACTGACTCTGGGCTTGCTGCGGGTTTATCTGGAGCTGTTTAGGGTGGTGCCCGTGCTGGTGTGGCTCTACCTCTTCTTCTTCGGGTTGCCGATCTTCTTCGGCCTCGATATTCCGGCCTTCTGGTGCGCAGTGCTGGTACTCGCGCTTTGGGGCGCCAGCGAGGTGGGGGAAGTGGTGCGCGGCGGCCTGGGATCCTTGGCCCGTGGTCAGCAGGAGGCCGGGTTGGCGCTCGGACTCTCGACCTGGCAGCTCTATCGCCACGTGCTGTTGCCCCAGGCGTTGCAGCGGCTGACGCCGCCGACCATCAACATCTACACCCGCATCATCAAGACCAGCTCGCTGGCTGTGCTGATCGGGGTGGTGGAGGTGATCAAGGTGGGCCAGCAGATCATAGAGCGCACCTATGCCTCCGTGCTGATCTACGGCTTGCTGTTTCTGTTCTTCTTTCTGGTCTGCTATCCGCTCTCGCTGGCCTCGCGCCGACTGGAGCAAAAATGGGGTAATGCGGTATGACACCTCTGCTTGAACTTGAGCTCGTCAGCAAACAATTCGGCCAAAACCGGGTACTGGACGGGGTCAGCCTCGCGGTGAACCCCGGGGAAGTGATCGTCATCCTGGGGCCGAGCGGCTGCGGCAAGAGCACACTGCTGCGCACCCTCAACGGGCTCGAGCCGATTCAGGGGGGCGAGATCCGCTTCGACGGCGTGCTGCTGGATGGTGCCACCGACTGGCAGCGGGTGCGCCAGCGTATCGGCATGGTGTTCCAGAGCTATCACCTCTTCCCCAATCTGACGGTGCTGGAGAACGTGCTGCTAGGCCCCCTTCAGGTGCAAAAACGGGAGCGGCAGGAGGCCCTGCTGCAGGCGGAGCAGCTGTTGACCCGCATCGGTCTGTGGGAGAAGCGCCACGCCTATCCGCGCGAGCTCTCCGGCGGCCAGCAGCAACGCATCGCCATAGTGCGGGCCCTGTGCATGAACCCCCAGGTGATGCTGTTTGACGAGGTGACCGCCGCTCTCGATCCCGAAATGGTGCAGGAGGTGCTGGAAGTGTTGCGGGATCTGGCCGGCAGCGGCATGACACTGCTTATCGTGACCCACGAGATGGCGTTCGCCCGGGCGGTGGCGGATCGCATCGTCTTCATGGATGGCGGCCATATTCTGGAGCAGGCCGCGCCCCATCAATTTTTCGATAACCCGAGGAGCCAGCGTGCGCACCAGTTCCTCGCCAAGTTTTCTTATACAGATGTCATCAAACGAAAGGAGTCAGCATGAAAAAAATCACCTCGGTTCTGTTCAGTGCCCTGATCGGCCTGGGCCTTGCCAGCGGCGCAGCCCAGGCAGCGGACGGTTCCCTCGACAAGATCAAGGCGCGGGACAAGCTCATCGTCGGCGTCTTCACCGACAAGCCCCCCTTCGGCTACGTGGATGAGAAGGGGAACTACGTGGGCTTCGATACCGATCTCGGTCGCCGCTTCGCCAAGGATCTGCTGGGAGACGAGAACAAGGTCGAGTTCGTGGCGGTGGAGCCCGCCAGCCGCATCCCCTTCCTGCAGAGCGACAAGGTGGATCTGATCCTCGCCAACATGACGGTGACGCCGGAGCGGCGCGAGGTGGTGGATTTCACCAACCCGAACCTGCGAGTGGCGGTACAGGTGCTGGTGCCGGAAGGGAGCCCGGCCAAGGGATTAGGCGATCTGGCGGACAAGACCCTGATTGTCACTACTGGCACCACAGCCGACATCTGGCTGACCCGCAATCATCCAGATTGGAAGGTGCTCAAGTTCGAGAAGAATACCGAATCCCTGCAGGCGCTGGCTCAGGGCCGTGGTGATGCCTACGCCCAGGACAATCTGGTGCTGTTCAGCTGGGCCAAGGAGAATCCGGGCTACCGGGTGCTGCCCGAGAAGCTGGGGGCGGAAGACCCCATAGCGCCAGCGGTGAAGAAGGGCAATATCGAGCTGCGTGACTGGGTCAATGACCGCCTCGCCAAGCTGGGTGAAGAAAAGTACCTGCTCAAGCTCTACGACCAGTATGTGCGCGACAAGTTGAGTGCCGATACCGACCCCAACGACGTGATAGTGGAAGGGGGAAAGTGGCAGGGGTAATCCTGTTGAAAGAGTGAAAAGTGTGCTGAGAAAAGTGAAGTGTGTGAAGCGTGAAGTCCTGGTTCCGTTGGTCCGCAAACCGCAAGGTTTGACCTTTCAGGCGTCCCCGTTCGGGGGACGCTTTTTTTATTTGCCGCGCTTGTACGTATCCGTTAAGCGCAATCCTGGCATCCTGCCAGTTGGTGTCGATACCCGGCTTATCCGGGCGGGCGCTGGCCGACGTCAGGTCGGCAAGCCCGCCATCGACTACCCGATACGAGCCTTGCCAGAGTACGTAAAACGGGGAGCTATTGGCTCCCCGTTTTGTTTATGGCGTTATCACTCTGTGCCGGATCAGTTCAGAGCAATCCAGGCATCCTGCCAGTTGGTGCCGATACCCGGCTTATTCGGGCTGGCGCTGGCAGAATCAAGGTCCGCTCTCGACTTTCAGAACTGGCTCAGTTCAACGCAATCCAGGCGTCCTGCCAGTTGGTGCCGATACCCGGCTTATTCGGGCTGGCGCTGGCAGACATTCAGGTCCGCTCTCGATTTTCAGAACTGGCTCAGTTCAGCGCAATCCAGGCGTCCTGCCAGTTGGTGCCGATACCCGGTTCATACTGGGTGGCGCTGGCCGACCACTGGCTGCACCAGCCTCGGTAGGGGAAGGGCTTGCACTGATAGACCTTGCCGTTCTTGGGTTGCAACACCTTGGTGCCGTCCGTGTAGGAGGTCAGTCCCTGCGGGAAGGTGAACTGGTAGTCACCGCCACCTGCCGAGTCCTTGAGCATCAGGTCCAGGGTCTGCTGCAGGGCTTCGCCCCCCGCCTTCGGCTTGGCCTCGATCACCAGTTGGTGGTGACCCGCGCTGAGCCCGGTGAGCGGCATGGTGAAGCTCTGGCTGCTGTCCTTGATGTCGGCGGCAGACTGGCCCTTGGCCACACCACCATGGTCATACAAGGTATTGGTGACAGTCAGGTCCCCCTGGGCAGTGATGGTGAAGTCGAGGGTCACCTTGCCGTCGTCGAGCAGGTATTCGCTCTCCAGACCGCTCACGCTGATGTCGTTGCCCACCGGCGGTTGCAGCTGTTCGAGCTGGATCTCGACCCGTTCCAGTGCGCTGCCTGCCTTGAGGTAGACGGGGTTCTGGCCGTAGACGGGGTTGAACTGATTGTCGGCGTTCTGCTGACCGGCGCGGATCTGGCTCTGCTCCGCATTGATCTTGCTGGCCAGGGCATGTGCCCAGTTGTTCTTCTGGCCTTGTTCCGTGGTGGTGATGGTCAACTCGGTCTGCAGATCGGGGCGCACGCCATTGGCGTCGAACACCAGAGCTCTGGCCTTGTCACCGGCCGCCAGATCGGTGGAGGGATAAATGGTGCCCCCCTGGCTCCAGCTCAAGGGGGGCTGGGTGCCGCCCTTGAAGTTGGCATCGATCAGGTTGTAGAAGCTGTTGCTGGTATCGCCCACTTCCCACACCCCCAGGATCAGCTGATAACCGGTGCGTTCCGGCAGGTTGCAGTTGTGGGTGACCTGCTTGGGCGGCTGTACCATGTTGCCATCCACCACGCAGAAAGGGGTGAGATCGAAGGCGGCACGGGTCAGCGGCTGGTTCGGGTTCCAGTCCTGTTTGGTGAGGTAGTAACGCCAGTTGCGGGTGACATGGTTGGCGGTGAAGGTCCAGCTGATGGCGAATGGCCCGGCCTATACTTCACGCCTGGTCCAGCGATCGCTGGTCTGGGCGTTCAGCTCACTCCAGCGGGAGCTGCCCGCCGAGGCAATCTGACCATCCTGAGGGCCTGATTGCGGGAAGCCGGAGGGGCCTTCCACGCTCTGGGGTTCCCATTGCACAGCGCCACACTGGCTGTTGCCACCTTTGTTGCACAGGTAGTTACGGCTCTCGGGCTGGCTGATGTAGCCGTGGGCGAGTACGCCACCACTGGCCAGCAGCGCCAGCGCTGCCGCGACGTGATTGAGTTGGATTTTTGCTGCCATACATTCCTCTGTTCGATAGATGTGGGCAGTCAAGTTGGCAGGGGAGTTCCCCGATACACACCTGAGTGTGGCAACCCCGCTATCCTGGACGACATGTCTTTAGACCGGAGGCTTTGCGTCCTGGCCTTTCAACCAGTTTGCCAAATGACTACATAAAGGGTCATGGTGTCGCACCTTGCGACACTACCATCATGACTAATTTTGATTAGTTAATTAAGTGTAAATGTTTACAGCTTGACTCATCGGAGTAGAGCTAAAACTTAATGTTATGTTTTTAATGGTGTATTTAATCGACAAGCTAGGCTGAATGTCGCCCATCATGTCGATAACATGCAAAAATTCGACATTTTTCATCAATGAAAAAATCCTCTGCCAGCGGGCTGGCAGAGGATGAATTGCGACAGTGCAAGACGGATCAGTGGCGAGCGCGGGGGCGTTCGGCCTGATGTGATTGCTGATGCAGCGGGGCCAGCCGCTGTGCCAGGGTCTGATCGATGGCAGTGCCCAGTTTGAACACCGACAGCCGCTCATCCAGACTGCGGGAGAGGTCTGCCAGCAGCTCGCTCTCTTTCGCCAGATAGGTGGCGGATTGTGACATCTCCTGGGCCGAATCATTGATGCCACTGACGTTGCGGTTCATATCCTCGGCCACCACGCTCTGCTGTTCCGCCGCTGTGGCTATCTGGATCGCCATGTCGCTCACATGCTGGATGTGGTTGACGATGAGGGAGAGATCCTGCCCTGCCTTTTCGGACTGGCTGACGCTGCTCTCCGCCAGCTTGCGGCTGGCATCCATGGCACTGGCGGCGGTCACTGCCCGCTGCTGCAATTGGGCTATGGTGCTCTGTATCTCCTCGGTGGACTGGCGGGTGCGGCTCGCCAGCTGGCGTACCTCGTCAGCGACCACGGCAAAGCCGCGTCCCTGCTCCCCGGCCCTGGCTGCTTCAATGGCGGCGTTGAGGGCCAGCAGGTTGGTCTGCTCGGAGATGGCGCTGATGACGGCGGTCACCTCGCTTATCTGCATCACTCCCTCCTTGAGCTGATTGACCTGCTGGGTGGCCTGTTCCACCTCTGTGGCCAGCGCCTGTATGCCATTGACACTGGCATGCACGTCACGGTTGCCCAGCCCGGCCTCGCTGGTGGCTTCCTGGGTATCCCGGGCGGTATTTTCGGCGTGACCCGCCACGTCGGCAATGGTGGCGCTCATCTCATTCATGGCGGTGGCGAGCTGGGAGAGTTGATCCCGCTGGCTGTTGACCGCCTGATTGGTCTCCTCCGCCGAGGAGGCGATCCGCAGGGCGGCATCTGCCACGTTGCGGGCCCCCTGGCTGGCCTCGATCAGGGCGTGGCGAATGGCGTCGAGCCCCTGGTTGGTGCAGGCGGCGACGACCCCCATTTCATCCTTGCCGTGTACCGGTATGCTGATCACCAGATCCCCGGCCGCCACCTGCTGCATGGCTCGCTTGATCTCGGCCAGGGGATTGACGATGGAGCGGCTGATGGCAAACCCCAGCAGCCCCATCAGCAGGATCACCAGCAGGGTGGCGCCGCCCATCAGCTGGTACTGGGACCAGATGGTGGCCTGAATGTCCTGCAGCAGTACGCCAGAGCCCAGGATCCAGCCCCAGGGCTGATAGCCGGCGACCAGCGACATCTTCTGGGCGGCATCACCGGAGGGTCCGATCCACTGGTATTCAAGGCGGCCATGCTGGCCCCCCTTGCCGAGTTCCACCATGCGTTGCCAGTGATCCCCGGCTGTCTCGGTGCCGCTCTGGCCCATCTGCTGGCCAACCAGTTCCGGTTTGACGGGGTGTACCACAACGTGGCGAGTTTCATCGAGTACGAACAGATAGTTGTCGCCATCGAAGCGCATGCTGTTGAGCATGGCCTTGGCTTCTGCCTGAGCCTGTGCGGCGGGCAAGGTGGTGGCGAGTGACTGGATGCGGCTCATGGCGAGATCCAGCACGGCCTGCAGCCGGGCCTCCCGCTCACTCATCAGATTGCGATGCAAGGCACTGGCCGAAATAAGCAGCAGTGCGATGAAACCGACTAGCGCCAGTGAGAGCAGCAACATCAATTTGCGGCTCACGGCGATATCACCAAGCTTGAACATAAGGTCTCCCTGATTTCCCTGTGGGTCTTGCTGTGGCCAGACATGACGATGGCCCTGATTATTTCGTTATTAACATTTAATTAACTTTCAATAACTTGTGGTGACTGAATGCTAATTGAGTGTTTTGACAACCAGTATAGCCAGCAGACAGAAACCGTCGCTTTTGGTAGCGTGGTTGTGCGCATCCCGGCGCATCATTTGCCAAAAAATGTGAATGGCTTGGCATTTCACCAAAAGGAGCGGGCACCCGTACGGGTCAGCCCCATACAAGAGGGAATTTATGCATTCCATTGCCAGGAATTATTTGAATCAGCTCAATGCCGATTACCTGCAGGTACACAGGTGCAAGGAGGACCTGTTCTGGTCCACCTACATGGGCACCAGTGACGATCAGGCAGGTTTCACCGCCGCCGAGCAGGCCTACAAGGCGTTTTGCGCCAACCCGGCCCGACTGCCGGAGCTCAGAGAGATGCTGGCCCAGGCCGAAGAGGCGGATCTCAAGCGTGGTCTGGGGGGCTGGATTGCCTTCTTCGAGTGCAACGTCATCGAGGATCCGGCTGCCGCCGCCCTGATGGACGAGCTGGTGGCGGCCGAAGCGGCGCTGTTTGCCCGTCGCCGGGAGCTGAAACTCAGCTTGCTGGATGAGCAGGGTCAGCAGGTCGCCGGCAGTCTGCCCGCCGCCAGCACCTCCCTTGCCGCCAGCCCGAACGAGGCGGTGCGCCAGAGCGCGCTGGCCATGTTCCATACCCTGGAGCAGTGGGTGGTCGACAACGGTTTTCTCGAGGTAGTGGCGATCCGCAACCGCTTCGCCCGTGCCATGGGTTATCGCGACTATTTCGATTACAAGGTGCGCAAGAACGAGCAGATGAGCCCGGAACAGCTGTTTGACGTGCTGGATGATTTTATCGCCCGTACCGAGCAGCGGGTGCAGCAGAGTCTGGCAGAGCTGAAAAGCGCCAAGGGAGAGGCGGCGCTGCTGCCCCACAACCTGCGCTATTTCGTCAGCGGCGACGTGACACGCCAGCTCGACCCCTATGTGCCTTTCTCGCGGGCGCTGAAGGACTGGGTCGAGAGCTTCCGCCGGCTCGGCATCCAGTATCGCGATGCGACCCTGACCCTGGATCTGCTGACCCGGGAGGGGAAATACGAGAACGGCTTCTGCCACGGCCCTGTGCCCAGCTTCTGGCAGGAGGACAAGTGGGTTCCCGCCGTGGTCAACTTCACCAGTCTGGCCAACCCGGCTCAGGTGGGCAGCGGCTGGAGTGGCCTCAATACCCTGTTCCACGAGGGGGGCCACGCCGCTCACTTTGCCAATGTGACCGGCAACGCCCCTTGCTTTTCACAGGAGTTTCCACCCACCTCCATGGCCTATGCCGAGACCCAGTCCATGTTCTGCGACAGCCTGCTGGACGATGCGGACTGGCTCAAGCGCTATGCCAGGAACGCGGCGGGAGAGGTGATCCCAGATTCGCTTATCAAGGCCATGATAGCGGCGCGTCAGCCGTTTCGTGCCTTCAACGAGCGCCAGATAGCGCTGGTTTCCTACTTCGAGCGGGATCTCTACGCCATGGAGGAGAGCGTTCGCACTCCGGACGCCGTGCTGGCGCTGGCCCGTCAGTGGGAGCGAAAGATACTGGGGACTGAGAGCCCGAGGCCGCTGCTGGCCATTCCGCATCTGCTGAATCAGGAGTCGGCTTGTGCCTATCACGGCTATCTGCTGGCACTGATGGCGGTGGAGCAGACCCGCGCCTATTTCCTTCAGCGCGATGGTTATCTCACCGACAACCCGCGTATCGGTCCGGATCTGGCGGCTCACTACTGGGGGCCGGGCAACGGCATGACCCACGATGAGACGCTGCGCAGCCTGACCTGCGAGGGATTCAGCGCAGTGCCGCTGGCCGAGGTATGCAACCAGAGCGTGGCCGACGCCTGGGCGCAGGCCCAAGCCTGCATGGCGGCGGCGCAGCAAAGGCCGCCGGCCGGTGAGGGGGCGCCCCTCAATGCCCGCATCCGGGTGGTGCATGGCAGTGAGCTGATTGCCGACAACAGCGAGTCGGAGGCGCGCATGCTGGCGGACTTCGAGGGCTGGATCCGGCGCCAGAGCGAAGTCGAGCCCGCCACCCTGGGCTAGATGAACCCCGCCTGCAAAAGAGCCCTGCCAATTGGCAGGGCTCTCTCTTTATATGGCGAGCGAGTCGATCACATCGTCAGCAGGGTGACCGGCTTGCCCTTGAGGGCGACGAGCAGGTGCTTGCCCGGCAGTTTCTGGCCATCGAGCATGATGGAGCTGTTGCTGAAGTTGGCGATCAGCCGGCTGCCATCCGAGAAGCGGGTCTCCTGCACCCGGCCCACCCCGTCGCGCCAGCGAAATCCCACCAGCGCCTTGTCCCACAATGCCTCGTGCAGCGGCGCGAATTGATCGCTCAGTCTGACCAGCTCGGGCAGGCGGCTCGCCAGGGTGCTGCGGCTCAGGTTGACCAGCGGCGGCGTGTTGTAAAGCAGGCCGAGCAGGGCGCGCTCCTCCTTGATGCCCGGGAACTTGAGGTTGTCCAGCAGCCAGTGATGGCTGTTGAGCACTGAGTCGTGGAACACCGCCTGATAGAGGGGCAACCTGTCCGCCGGATTGAACACGGTTTTCAGGTAGCGCGGCTTGAGGCGAGCGGGCTGAAAGAAGACCTGCGGCGCCTCGTCCGGCCACCACTTGCCAAGGTAATAGGAGGACTTGGCCTGCTTGCGCATGCTGGCATCCTGCCAGCCGAACCCCCAGCTCTGGATGCCGTGGGCAAACATCAGCGGCTTGCTGGTGAGGGCATTGCCATCCTCCGAACCCAGCACCAGCCCGAGCCGCTCTCCCACCCAGGCCATGCGGGCATTGCGGGCGGCGATCATGGCCTGGCTCCCCTGTTGATGGGCCGGGTTGTAATCGTTGGAAGCCATGGCGGTGCCATCCACGTCGAGGAAGAGGCTGTTGATGCCGCTGGCTTTGGCCAGCTCGCTCATGCGGCTCTTGGCGAAGGGCAGGGTGCAACCGGGATTGAGGTAGGCTCCCTCGCCACCAAAGCCGGGTTTGGGTTTGCCGTTGGCCTCCATGATGGCGCAGCGCTTGCCGATCTTGGGAGGGGTCTGGGCGGTGAGCCAGCTGTCGTTGCTGCCGGGGAGGATGGCGGTATCGTAGGAGTCATAGCTGCCCACCAGATAGCCCAGACGTTGGGCGGCGGTGACGGCATAACTCTGTTGCAGGGCCGCCGTCCATTGCGGGGTGCCGAGCCAGAGCTTGTTCAGTCCCGCCTGTTGCAGCGCTTCTATCACAGGCAGTGACAGGCCCTGTCCCCAGCGAGTCTGTGCAACCAGCAGATCCCCCAGCTGACCCCTGACCCACTGCTGGCGCAGGGCCAGCACCTTGCTCTGGCTGACGGGGCCCTGCTGGGCGGGCAGGGGCAACTGGCTGGCAATCAGCCGGTTGAGCCCGGCCATGATCAATGTCTGCTGCCAGGGCTCGGGGGCCGTTGCGGCCAGCGCTTCCCGTTCATCGCCGCTGAACGTTTGCAGCCAGGCCGGCTTTTGATTGAGTCTGGCCTGCAGGCCTGGCCAATCCTTCACATCCTGTCGATCCAGCAGGGCATCTCCCCACAGATAGACATGGCTGGCACCAATCAGGCGGCGGCCAGCGGGGATCCGGGCAAACTTGTCAGCGAGGGATTGCCACTCCCCCTCGGCCTGCAACCACTCCCGATAGCGACGGGCCCCCGCCAGCCAGTCATCCCCCACGCTCAGACGCACCACCATGGGAGCCTGCTGGTTGAAGCTGCTGAATTCGTGGCGGGCGCTCAGTTGCAGGCGCCCCCCCTTGCGGGTGAAGTTGAGCTGGTTGTCGTAGGGGGTTTGCAGGATCCAGCTGTAGGTCTGTTTGCCCGCATCCTGGCTCCACAGCGGCAGCTTGAGGTCGTAATGGGTGTTGAGTTCGGCCAGTTCGTCGCCGACATAGCCGAGCCAGTCGCTGTCACGCACCGAGAAGCGGCTGCCCTCGCCAAAGGCCATGGAGAGGTGGGTCTGGTTTTTCGGCAGGCTGTACCAGGCCAGTTGACGGGGCGTGTCGCTGACAAGGGTCAGCAGCAGATCATCACCGTCCAGTTTGACCTCGACCCTGGCGTCCTGGGCAGGCCAGTGCCAGTTGGCCTCTTGCTCCCCCCGGGTCAGCTTGTCGACCTGACGGGCGGGTTGGCCGTCACTGACCGGCATCTTGTTGACCGAGATGGCCAGGGTATCGGGGGCGATGCGATAGCTCAGCGTCTCCCCTTGCAGTATCAGGGGGGCGGCGGCCAGAGGTGCCGCCAGCAGTGAAATCAGCAGGCAGCCCAGTACTGGCGCCTTTATCCGTAAACCCTTCATTCAAGATCCTTGGCCAAGTCGATGGCATCAGGGTACGCCCTTGCCCGTTCTGCGGTACAGCCAAATTTGCCCGCACCAGCGGCGGCAAGTCACAGGCCCTTGCACTGGATCCGTGGGCAGGCTCGGGTTGATGACGCCCGGTCAGGGGGATGTCAGATGATGCTTGTTTTCTTGGGTCATGACGCTATCTGTCGTAGTCAGCGCACCGCGCATCCTTGTGCGTCAACGTCTACAGCATGGGGCGAGCAGGCGCTGCGCCGGCCCCCTTGTTTGTTGGACCCCGGATGCAGGCCAAGCAAGACGCTGTGCTGTTTATTGCCTCAATAGTGGTTGGGGCGAGGGGGCCCCCAATGGCAGGCCGTCCGGCATGGGGTATCGATAAGGGTTCTTGTCTGGCTCGATTGACTAAATGTCATGCAACACCACAATTATCCTCCTTGCCACTCCCGATGCGAATCGGGTTCGGAAAGCTACAGGTCTCTCTCCCCGAGACGGCTGAGCCGCACATTGAATACGGCGTCAGCTATCAGTGCTCAACCCTCTGCCCGCTCCCGCCATATCCATGACGTCTGTCGATTGAACCGGCCATGCCGTTGGTATCAAACCTGGCTGGAGAGTGCGCCGTGCGTGGCCTCTTCATCCCTCGTTGTTGATACCGGTACGCCAGCCCTCCTGCAGGGCGGCTCCCTATATTTCAGTCTGTGGAAAGAGGTTATTTCCTCATGATGAGTACAAGTGAACAACCCAGCCGGATTGCCCTGCTGGGGGGCCAGGTGGATCGTGCCACCCAGCCTCTCGCCGATTGGTCCCAGTGGAACCCGGCACAACACGCCGTACTGCTGCTCAATTTGCCCGCCGACGAGCAAGACAGGGTCTTGCAGGCGGTTCGCCGTGATCCTGACCGTTATTTGCACCCCGTTTTCTGCCTGGAGAAGAGCCCGCTCTCCCCCATGCTGGCGGATGGTCTGCTGGTCCAGCTGGATGAACGGGTGCCTCACATGCTTGAGCGTCTGGCCCTGCTGAGACTGCGTGAACACCCGGATGAGATGGAGAAACTGGCCTGGTACAGCTGGCCGCGCGCTCACTTTCGTTTGTTGCCACGCTGGCAGGCAGGCTGCCGCCAGGGTTACAGCTACCCTCTGCTCGATTGTCTGCTGGGCAGCGAGTCTGCTGGCTCCTTGCCGCAACTGGTCTCCGAACGTCTGCTGCAGAGCGAGCAACTGGTGGATCGTGTGCGCCTGTGCAACCGCTGTCACTCGGCCCACCTCAACTTCGTCGATGTGTGCCCGGAATGTGCCCACATTGCCCTTGAGGCCAAGCCTGCCGTGCACTGTTTCACCTGTGGTCACGTGGATGACCAGGATGCCTTCATGCAGCAGGGGGCATTGCGTTGTCCCAAGTGTGTGACCACCTTGCGCCACATAGGGGTGGACTATGATCGGCCGCTGGAGAAGTACCTTTGTCTCTCCTGTCACGCCCGTTTCATGGAGGCGGCCGTGCTGGCGCGCTGTCATGAGTGTGGTCAGGCAAGCAAGCCGGATGACCTTGTGGTGGCGCCCATCCATGAATACCGCATCGGCAAGCTGGCGCATCATGTTGCCCGTGAGGGCACCCAGCGGTTGCATCTGCCCCTGACCTGGGGCACCCCCATGGCGATGGATCACTTCCCCTGGTTGTTGCAGTGGAGCAACAGCCTGCTGCAGCGCCACGGTGGCAGTCATACCCTGCTGGCGATCCGGGTTGAGCACCTGGCCGAGTTTCGGGCTGAGCTGGGCTTGCTGAAAGCGTTGCAGCGGCTGGCCGCCCTGCTCGCCCGTCTGCAGGCACTGTTCCGGGACACGGATGTGGTTTGCCAGTACGCAGATGATCAACTGCTGCTGTTGCTGCCATACACGGATGCAGAAGACAGGGCGATGTTGCAGAGCCGGATCCTGGAGCTGAACCATATCGAGGGGTTGGACACACTGGCGCTCGATGTGAAGGTGCAACCCCTGCCTGCCAGCCTGGGGGACGATGCCAGCCTGTGGCTGAGTCGCTGGCTGGATGGGAGCATCCAGCATGCATGACTGGCTGAGAACCGTGTATTACATCCTGATGGAGATACTGGGCAGCCTGTCGGTGTCCCCCAGTATGATACTGCTGCTGTTGCCCATGCTGCTGTTGATTGAGGTGCCGCTGATGGCGCTGACCCTGACCGGTATCCTCAAGTGGTATGCCCGTCAGGTGCCCAGGGCCTCGGACCTGCCGCTGTCACGACGCTGCCCGAGCGTCTCCTGCATCATCACCTGCTATGGGGAGGGTGACGCGATCCGCTCCACCATATTGACCCTCAAGGAGCAGCTGTACCGCGGCCATCTGGAGATCATCGCTGTCATCGATGGCGCCAATGCCAACGCCCATACCTACCAGGCGGCCTTGAACTGTGTCCGCGAGTTTAAGGGATGCCAGACCCGAACCCTGGTGCTGTTGCCCAAGTGGCAGCGCGGTGGGCGGGTATCGACCCTGAATGCGGGTCTGTCGGCGGCGACCGGTGAGATAGTGATGAACGCCGATGGGGATACCTCCTTTGACAACAACATGATCGACGAGATTGTCGCCTGTTTTGACGACCCCGATATGCCGGCGGTGGGCGGTGCATTGCGGGTGCGCAACCTGCACGCCGGGCTGCTGACCCGGATGCAGGGGATCGAATACATGATCTCCATGCAGGGGGGCAAGACGGGTCTGAGCGAGTGGAATCTGATCAACAACATTTCGGGGGCATTCGGGGCATTTCGTCGTGATTTCCTGCGCCAGATTGGGGGCTGGGATACCCACACGGCGGAAGATCTGGATCTGACGTTGCGGATCAAGCACTACCTCAAGCGCCATCCCGGTCTGAAGATAGGGTTCGCACCCAGAGCCATAGGTCACACGGATGCCCCCCCGGATCTGGTCACGCTGGCCAAACAGCGTCTGCGTTGGGATGGCGACCTGCTTTTTCTCTATCTGCGCAAACACAAGCTGTCGCTGACACCCCGCATACTGGGATGGAAAACCTTCCTGTTCACCCTGGTCTACGGGGTGGCGCAAAACGTGGTGTTGCCGCTGCTGGTCATGGGCTACAGCTGGTGGCTGGTCTTCAGCTATCCGGGCCAGTTTGTGACGGCCCTGATGCTCTGTCTCTATCTGGTCTACCTGTTTCTCACTCTGGTCAATTTCCTGGTGTTCCTGCTCGCCATATCCGAGCGACCCAGGGCCGATCTCGGGCTCTTGCCCTGGTTGTGCCTCTACCCGGTTTACACCCTGCTGATGCGCTTGTGGTGTGCCGTGGCACTGCTTAATGAAATATTCCGGCGCAGCCACGAAGAGAGCAGCATGGCGCCGTGGTGGGTTCTGAAACGAGGAAACAAATTCTGATGAAAGTGACATTCAACACCCCTAAAAAACAGGATGCGACCTCGGAACAGGGGATCCGCGTATTGTATGCACCCGCCAGGCGGATGGCATTCAGGGCGCGCTGGTATCTGATCCTGCTGCTGGCCTTCAGCCCCGTCATCATACTGCTCTGGTATCTGGGGCAAGAGTGGTGGCTGACCCAGGCGCCAGCCATTATCACGACCGAGCCCCAGCTGGTGGTGGCCAATGGCGATGGCTTTATCCGCAATATCTACACGGCGCCCGGACAATCCGTCTCACAGGGGGATGTCTTGATGCGGTTCGAATCCCCGACGCTCAAGGCCAACATCGAGGCGCGCAAGGCCCGCTTGAAGGCGATTGAGCTCAACAAGCAGCTCGCCGAGCAGGAGATAGTGCGCATCCTGGATGGACAGATCAGCATTGCCGAACGGGGCTCCCGTGAGCAGGAGGGCATCTATCAGGAGTATGCGAACTACCGGCAGCAGAAACTGGTATCCAGTGCCGAATATGCCAGTGCCCTGCTGAGCTGGACCCAGTCACGCATCGCCCTGCAACAGGCCAGGGTCGAGAAAGCGCAGCAGGGGTTGCAGGTCAGGGAAGATCATCTGACGGGGCCGCTGGCCAGTGCACGCCACTCTCTGGAGCAGGAGTTGACGGAGATGGAAGCCATGTCGAGGCAGCAGCAGCCATTGGCGCCGGCCAGGGGCAAGGTGTCCGATGTGCTGGTGCAGGCGGGGGACTGGGTCTTCTCGGGGGCACCGCTTGCGTTGATCGCCAAGCGTGAGGATCCCCTGGTCATTGCCTATGTGCAGCCCAGGTATTTGTCCTCCATGGAGACGGGGCACAGGGCCATAGTCCAGTTGCCCAGTGGCGAGCGTCTGGCAGCCAGAGTGGCCAGGCCGGTCGAGCTGGCCGGCAAGTTGCCGGCGCAATTGGCTGCCCCGTTTGAAGGGGAAAAGGCGACGCTCAAGGTCGCCTTGTCACTGGATGACAAGTTGCCTCCCAATCTGCAAGTGGAGGGACTGCCGGTTACCGTGCTGTTTGATTGAGCGAGAGCCCTGCTCCGGGAGAGCGGGCGTGCCAGTCATAGATGGGCGGCGCAGTGCAAAAGTGTGATGGTGCCTGATACAACGACGCCCCTTGTCGTGGGCCAGCAGCCTGGCAACAGAGGCACACGGTGAGGGGCAGGAGTCTGGCTCAAAAGAACCCGCCCCTCTGTTTTTTTCCGGCGATCCGCCGCAAACCCATCAGGCACAAGATTCTGTGTGTGGTGTCAATAAGGTACACCCTCTCTGGCATGAGGTTGCCAAGAGGGGCAAGGGATTCTTATCGAGAATGGTTCCTGTCTGACTCGATTGACTAACTCGCCCACCGCTGCAGAATTGGCCGCCTCGCCACCCCCGATGCGAATCGGGTTCGGAAAGTCACAGGTCTCTTCCCGGAGACAGCTGGACCGCGCATTGAGGAAGGCGTTGGTTCATCCCTCGCCTTTCACCATCACAACCGCACATCCGTCAGGAAGTCACCCTGCGTTGCCACGGCAGCAGGGTCGGACATATGTGCGTAATCGTCAGGGCATTCAAGGACCGATCTGCCCGGCGCGTGTCAAAGGTGGAATGTTGCGAATGAATCGCATCTTTTGGTTATTGGCGCTCTTGCCCTTGCTGGTGTTTGCCTGCGGGGTAGATAGCGTACGGGAAGCCTGGGTCATCCAGGCCAGGGCAGGGGAGCTTGACGCCGCGGCGCAAGGACTGGATGCCCTCTATCGACAAACCGGCGACGGCAAGGTGCTGGACGATCTGATTGCCGTGCAGTTGTGGCGCGGGGATCGCAAGGGGGCGCTGGCAGCCTGCGCCCCCTGCGAGTTCAGTCCCATTGCCAACAGCACGCTGGAAGGGGTGGCCCGCGCCGCCCGGGACGAGAAGCGCTACTTTGAAGCGATCAGCTATTACCGGGTGTTGCAGGGGCGTGACCCGGGCAATCCCACCGGTTGGCTTGGCCTGTTTCTCACCGCCAGCGATCAGGGCAACCGTGTGCTGGCCCATCAGGCAGCAGGAGAGTACGAGGCCCGTTTCGGTCGCGATCGGGCCGTGCTGGAGGCGCGTATCTATGCCGCCCGTCAGGCCGAGGACCCCATGGGGGAGATGCTGGCCCGCCAGCAGTGGCTGGCGCTGGAACCCGGCAACAGTGAACAGGTGCTGGCGCTCTATCGGGTAGCGGTGAGCCTAGGGGCGGGTCCCGCCGCTGCCGACTTGATGGGGCAGTATCCTGCCCTGTTCAAGCCGGTGGATCGGCTCTGGCTCGACTACTACCAGGCGGTCAATTTGCTGCGGATCTCGGCGCAGACCGAGGATCCGGCGCTGGCTCGCACCTCCCTCACTCACACCCTGGCCCTGCAGGACAAGATCCTGGCCCGGGCTCCCCGCGATCATGTGCTCTACCTCAGTGCCCGCCGTGATCTGGTGGTGACCCTGGTGGCCCTCGGTGAGTTTGCCCAGGCGGAGCGGGAGTCTGCCGCCCTGCAAGCCGAGGGGCCGCTGCCGGAATACGTGCAGGAGGCGCGGGCCGATGCGCTGGTTGGGCTCGGGCGGGTGGACGAGGCTTCCCTTATCTATCGGCAACTGGCGACCCCGCAGCGGGCCAAAGACAAGACGTTGCTGGAGAAGCGTTTCTACGCCTACTCGGATGCGGAGCGTTACGGCGCCGCCCAGGGGTTGCTGGCGGGTTGGCAGGAGCCGCCGACCCGCTGGGATTTCACCGGCAATATGCGCATGCCCAACGATGACTACGAGAAGGTGCTGCAGCTCAGAACCCTGCTGCTGGCCTGGCGGGGTCAGGCCGGGATGGCTGAGGCGCAGCTGGAAGGCTGGCTGAAAACGGCCCCTGCCAACCCCTGGTTCTGGTTGCAGCTGGGGGACATCCGTCGTTGGCGCGGTCACCCGGATGGCGCCGAGCAGGCCTATCAGCAGGCAGTGCGCTGGCTGCCGACTGGCCGTACCCGGCTCGCCGAGCCGGGTCGCCTCCACGCCCGCCTCGATCAGGGGCAGTGGCAACAGACACCGCAGGCGGTGCGGGCCCTCGGCAACCTGACCAAGGATCGCCGGGAGTTGCAACAGCGGCTGGCTCTGGAGCAGGCCCCCATGCTGACCACTGAGCTGACCCATGGTCGCAATGAAGGGGGCTCGGTACAGGCCAGTCGTGACTGGAGCTACGACAGCCGCCTTTACAGCGCTCGCAGCGACGGCGGCGATCGGCTGTTTGTCCGTCGTCAGGGCAGCTTCGGTGAATTTGACGGGCAGCCGGAGCGTGCCGCCTACAGCGGGCTCGGGGCCGAGGTCTCCTTCTATCCGCTGCTGTTGACCCTGGAAGGGGGGATGGGCAGTGAGCTCAATCACAAGGGCTATCTGTGGAGCCGCCTCGACGGGCGGCTGGGCGATCGCTGGACTCTGGGGGCTGCCATCAACCTCAACAGCGCCGACACACCGCTGCGGGCGCTGGCTCGGGGCAACTACGCAGATCAATATCAGCTCGATCTGGGTTGGCGCCAGGACGAGACCCGGGAGGCGGGCCTGCGGCTGGAACGGATGGACATCAGTGATGGCAATCGGCGGCTCACCGCCTCCGGCTGGCTGCGTCAGGATCTCTGGCGCCGGGATCGCTGGTGGTTCGACACCACGCTGCGGGCTGCCACCTCCCGCAACGAGGCGGTGGCGGTGGATTACTTCAATCCCCTGCGGGATCGCAATCTGGAGCTGGAACTGGCGGGGCGTTACCGGCTGCCGCTGGATGGCCGTCGCGCCCTGCTGCAGAGCCTTGTCATCGGCGGCAATCAGTACTGGCAGCAGGAGTATGGCGGCAACCCGGGCTGGCAACTCAGCTATCGCCACGACTGGGTGTTCTCCCCCGCACTGAGCCTGGGCTATGGCCTGGGCCGGCGCCAGGCCGTCTACGACGGCAACCCCGAATATGGAAATTTCGTCTTCGCCAATCTGCAATGGAGTTTCATGTGATGAGACGCTGGCTTGCCCCTCTTTTCCTGTTGCTGTCCGTGCTCATGCCGCTGGCCGCACAGGCTGCCCGTCAACCCGATGACTATGTGGTGCTCTGCTACCACGACATCGTCGATCTGAAATTGACCCCCAACCTCAAGCTCTATCCCCAGACCATACGGCGCGACACCCTGATCCGCCACTTCAACTGGATCAAGCAGCAGAGCTATCACCCGGTCAGCTTCCAGCAGGTGCTGGATGCCAAGGCTGGCAAGGCAGCCCTGCCGGAGAAGGCCATTCTGCTCAGCTTCGACGATGGCTACGAGAGCTTCTACCGGCTGGTCTACCCGCTGCTCAAACTCTACAACTACCCGGCCGTCTATGCCCTGGTGGGCAGCTGGCTGGATGTGCCCGACGACAAGCTGGTGCCCTATGGCAACGACAGGCTGCCGCGCAGCTACTTCGTCGGCTGGCCGCAGATCCGCGAGATGCAGGCCTCCGGACTGGTGGAGATAGCCTCCCACACCTTCGCCTCCCACTACGGCTTGCTCGCCAATCCCCAGGGCAATGTGCAGCCGGCGGTGACCACGGCGGGCTGGAGTCCGGCCGGTTACGAAACCATGGCGGACTATCAGGTGCGGGTTAAAGCCGACTTCGATGCGTCTGTCCGCCAGCTCAAGGAGCAGACCGGCCGGGCACCGCGCATCATGGTCTGGCCCTATGGTGCCTTCAACCAGACGGCGCTGAACCTGGCCCGTGACAGCGGCATGCCCTACAGCTTCACCCTGATTGAGGGGCTCAACACCCTGGGGGATTCCGGAGCCACTGTGCGCCGTTATCTGCTGGAGGAGGACACCAGCCTGGAGACTCTGGACGAGATCATGGGAGGCAATACCTGGGAGCGGCAGGAGGAGCGACTGGTGCACGTGGATCTGGACTATGTCTATGACAAGGATCCGCTGCAGCTGAACAAGAACATCGACCTGCTGCTGGAGCGGATCAAGGGATACGGCATCACCACCGTCTATCTGCAGGCCTATGCCGATGACAACGGTGACGGGGTAGCGGAGGCGCTCTACTTCCCCAATCGTCACATGCCGGTCAGGGCGGATCTGTTCAATCGGGTCGCCTGGCAGCTCAAGACCCGGGTCGGGGTCAAGGTGTATGCCTGGATGCCGGTGATGGCCTATGACATGGGGCCGAACCACACCTATGTGACCGACAGTCGCACCGGTGCCCCCGCCAGGGGTCAGTATCTGCGCCTCTCGCCCTGGGATGCAGCCAGCCGTCAGCTGCTGCTGGATATCTACGAGGATCTCGGTTTTTACACCAAGTTCGACGGCCTGCTGTTCCACGATGACGCCTTCCTCAGCGATTACGAAGGGCCCATGCCGCTGGCGCGCTCCACCCAGGCCCTGCGGGCGCAGGGTGAGCACAAGACTGATTTGCTGATCGACTTTACGCTGGCGCTGCGTGACGCTGCTGCCCGTTATCGCCAGGGAGGGGCTGACGGCCTCAAGACAGCCCGCAACATCTACGCGGCCCTGGTGACCGAGCCTGATGCCCAGCAGTGGTTTGCCCAGAGCATGGCGGCGTTCGCCAAGGCCTATGACTACACGGCCGTGATGGCCATGCCCTACATGGAGCAGGCAGAAAATCCGGATGAGTGGCTGGCCCGGCTGGCGGAAACATCCCTGGCCCAGGTGCCGGCCGAGCGGCTGGTGTTCGAGCTGCAAAGCCGCAACTGGCGCACCGATCAGCCGATCCCGGATGAGGAGCTGGCGCGCTGGATGCAGATCATCCAGCGCAAGGGGGTGAAAAACTTCGGCTACTACCCGGACGATTTTCACAACAATCAGCCGGATCCCGCCATGCTGAAACCCGTCTTCTCGGTGCAGACCCAGCCTCAGCCAGCCCAGCTGCCGGTGGCCCCCGCCGTGCCCGTCAGTGCGGCCATGGTCACACAAGCGGGGGCGGCACGGTGAGCGGATTTCTCTCAGGCATTGCGATTTTTACCCTGGCCTACCCCAGCATGATGGCCATGGTGTGGATCTGTGGCGGCCTCTATTACTACTTCCAGTGGGAGCAGCGGGACATAGCGCTCGCCAGAACCGGGCTGGTGTTGCCTCGCTATCCCAAGGTGACCCTGATGGTGCCCTGCTACAACGAGGGGGCCAATGTGGAGGAGACCATCAGCCACCTGCTGCGCCAGCGTTATCCCGATTTCGAGGTGCTGGCCATCAACGATGGCAGCAAGGATGACACAGGGCAGCGGCTGGATCGGCTGGCGGCGCAGGATGCGCGCCTTACCGTGCTGCACCAGCACAATCAGGGCAAGGCCATGGCCCTCAACAATGGGCTCGAACGGGCGAAGGGGGAGATACTGGTGGGCATAGACGGCGATGCCGTGCTCGACCATGACGCTGTGCGCTGGATGGTGAAGCACTTCATCGAGAGCCCCAAGGTGGGGGCCGTCACCGGCAACCCGCGGGTGCGTACCCGCTCCACCATCATCGGCAAGATCCAGACCGGCGAGTTCAGCTCCATCATAGGCCTTATCAAGCGGGCCCAGCGCATCTATGGCACCGTCTTTACCGTGTCCGGGGTGGTGGTGGCCTTTCGCAAGTCGGCGGTGGAGGCGGTGGGTGGCTGGAGCACGGACATGGTCACCGAAGACATCGACATCAGCTGGAAACTCCAGCTGGCGGGCTGGCTCATCCATTACCAGCCCCAGGCACTGTGCTGGGTGCTGATGCCGGAGACGGTGCGCGGCCTCTACAAACAGCGGTTGCGCTGGGCCCAGGGCGGGGCCGAAGTGATACTGCGTTACGGCCTGCAGGCAATGCGCTGGCGCAACCGCCACTTCTGGTTGCTGCTGCTGGAGTATCTCTCCAGTGTCCTCTGGTGCTACAGCATGCTGCTGCTGGCGCTGATCTGGCTGATCCGGCCCGATCTGGGGGAGCTGTCCGAAGGTCAGCTGTTCCAGTGGACCGGCGTCATCATGACCGCCATCTGCCTGCTGCAGTTCGGGGTCAGCATCTTCATCGACAACCACTATGACAAGACAATGGCCCGCAGCTTCGTCTGGTGTATCTGGTATCCGCTTATCTACTGGCTGCTCAATCTGGTGACGGTGATCGTTGCCGTGCCCAAGGCGATCCTGCGTCGCCGTGGCCAGCTTGCCGTATGGGAAAGCCCTGACAGAGGAGAGTCCTTCCGTGACAAAAAATAAGTTCGCCAACGAGATGATCATACGCAACGGTGCCCGTTGCAGCTGGCAGTACCGACTGCGGGATCTGTTGATCCTGCTGGTGACCTGGATTGGCTGGTTGTTTCTGGCGCTGCAACCCTGGCTCAACTATCTGGATAAAGGGGAAGGGGACAGCTTTATCGGCTCGCTGGATGCGCAGGGCGTCGGGCAGCTATTTTTGGCCCTGCTGCTCGGCATCTTCCTGCTGATCCACTCCTGGGCCAAATACAATCAGCTGCTTTACCGCCTGATGCGCAAGCGGGCACTGCGCAAAGCCGGTTAACCATGGGGCCGTCAGGCCCCATTTTTGTATCTTCCCTCTTGTCACACTCTGTCACCAAGTCGCCGGTGGCTGGCAAAGTCTTGTCATGGCACAGGCGTGTAATGGGATCAGGATACCGGCGTGGCCATTGGGCGAGCCGGGTGAGCAATGCATGACATGACGGGACAAGGAGCAACAAATGGTGACCAAGCGGGCGTTATGGCTGCTGCCGGTGCTGGCGGCACTGATCTGGTGGGCTGGATATGCAGGGGATGCCAACGGCGTCTGGCCCTGGCGCCATGAGATGCTGTTGCTGACCGGTCTGCTGGGGTTGGGCTACATGGCGCTGACCCTGTTGCTGGCGCTGCGTTTGCCGAGGCTGGAAGTCTGGTGTGGCGGGCTGGATCGCATGTTGCGGCTCCATCGTCACTGCGCCATGGCCGCGACCCTGGCCCTGACCAGTCACTGGCTGCTGGTGGAAGCACCCAAGTGGGCGGTGACGGCCGGCTGGTTGACCCGGCCTGCCCGCCGGGGGGCTGGTGGCGGGGCGGGAGCAGGGGCTGGCAATGGCCTCTCCCTGCATGCCCTTGGCAATACGCTGGGGGAGTGGAGCTTCTATCTGCTGATAGCCCTGGTGGTGGTGAGCCTGTTGTCGCTGGTGAGCTATGGCCGCTTTCGGGTGATCCACCGTCTGGCGCCGCTCATCTATCTGGCAGGGTGGGTACACGGTCTCTGCCTGTTGCCTCAGGTTGGCCTGCTGACACCGGTGGGTCTCGGGATCTCGCTGCTGGGCGGTGCAGGGGCTGTGGCTGCGGTTTACTCCCTGCTGGGCTTGACCGGTCAGCGGGATCGCCATCAGGGCCGCATAGTGGCGCTGCGCACCCTGGCGGACAGTACCCGTGAATTCACCTTGCAGCTGGCGACGCCGCTGTCGCACTACAGGCCAGGCCAGTTTGCCTTCTTCAAGTTTGATGCCAAGGAGGGGCCGCACCCCTTTACCCTGGTGCGGGTGTCGCCCGACAAGCGTCAGCTGGTGATTGCGGTGCGGGCGCTGGGGGATCATACCCGCCAGCTGGTCGAGGCGGCCCGGGTCGATGGCCCAGTGACAGTGACGGGACCTTATGGCGCCTTTGTCTGTCCCCCCCGGCAGGGGCAGTCGCTCTGGCTTGGCGCCGGGATCGGCATTACCCCTTTCGTCGCCTGGCTGGAGGGGCTGGTGGCCCGTGGTGAACGGGGGGAGGGGATCACATTGATCCAGTGTGCGCCGGACTTGGCCGGCGCCGTCTATCACCAGCGATTGGCCGAGTTATGTCAGCGTACCGGGGTTTGTTATCGGCTGCATCTGGACAAGGAAGCGGGGCGGCTGGACCTGGCCGGTCTTGCACAGGGCAAACCCGGTGACGTCTGGTTCTGCGGGCCGGAAGGAATGGCAGACGCCCTGACCCGACTGTTGCCGGGCGGGCGTCTGCATCGGGAGCTATTTCGCTTTCGTTGACAACTGGGCGAGGGCAGCCTCGACGGCTGCCTCCAGCTGGGGATCTCGTCCGCTGATCATGTCGGCTGGTGTGAGCGCGACCTGCAGATCCGGGATCAGCTCCTGATTTTCGTAGAAGCTGCCATCCGGGTTGCGCAGCCCCAGGGTCGGGATGCCGTAGGCGAGTCCGGGGATCAGTCTGGAGTCATGGGCATAGACCATGGTGCCCGTGCCCGGGACTGGCTCACCTATGATGGGGCCGACCTTGAGGGTGCGGTAGTACTGGGGGAAGGCCGAGCCTTCCGAGTAGCTGCCTGCATTGGCCAGCACCACAGAGGGCTTGGTCCACTGGCGGGTGGCGGCGTCTGTCTCCCCCTTGCCGTGGCGTGGCCAGCTGCGCGCCATGCCCTTGTCACTGCCGCTGCCGGTCAGGAACTCCACCAGGGTATTGGCCAGATAGCCCCCCTTGTTGAAGCGCACGTCCACGATCAGCGCCTCGCGGTTGCGCTGACGGCCGAGGGCATCGGCGACCATTTCCTCATACACTGCGCTGTTCATCTCCGGCAGATAGACATATCCCACCCGACCCTGACTCAACTGCGCCACCCGGGCGCGGCGCTTGGCGACCCAGCCATCCAGTTGCAACTTGTACTCCTGCTGCAAATCCATGGCGGTGACGTCGAGCTGCACCGGCGCCTTGTTCCCCTTGGGCAGCAGTGTGAGGGCCAGCCGCTGATCGGCCTGGTGGTTGAGCTGGGCATCCAGCGCGTTCAGGTCAGGAACCTCGGTGCCATTGATGGCCAGCAGACGGGCACCCGGTGTCAGGTCTGTCTCCTGTTCCAGCGGTCCGCCGGCCAACAGGGCGACCAGTTCAACCCCCGTCTTGCCATCTTGCCAGTAGCCGCCGAGGCTGGCGGTGTTGTCGGGCATTCGCGGGGATGACGCCGGACCCACTCCCCAGGTGTGGGAAACGTTCAGTTCACCGGCCAGCTCCGCCAGCAGATGACCGAAGTCCCTGCCATTGTTGATACCGGCCAGTTGGCGGCGATAGGCGGCCACATAGCCATCCCAGTCCACGCCGTTCATGTCGGCACGATAAAACTCGTCGCGGGTGAGCCGGGTTATCTGGTCATAGGCGGCGGTCATGAGCGCCAGCGAGCTTCCGGTCTGCAGCAGGTCGAAAGAGTGTGATCTTGCCTCGCCTGAACCTGTGTCTATCAGGGTCACTTCTCCTTCCCGCACCAGGGTGGCCAGGCTGGCATCCTGATTGAGGCTGACCTGCGCCGGACCAGGCTGGCCGTCAAACAGCACCCGGGTCTCACCCTTGCGCAGATCCTGGGCGTAGCCCTTGATCTCGCTCTCGCCGTTGGTGTCACTCTCTTCCACCAGCGAGATAAGGTGATCATCGACGATGCGGCTGGCGAGGATGAGGCCTGGGGGCTGCAATTGCAGCGCCTCTCTGTGTGCCAACCGGTCGGATTCGAAGCCGTAACCCGCTTTGGGGGGCGTCTGCTCGGCGATGAAGTCGCTCTTGGCTGCGCGGCTGCTGTAGAGGCCGAGCAGGCTGCCGCCAAGCGGCTCCCCATCGGCACCCAGAACCCCGTATTTGGTGGATTGCCAGTAGAGGATGCCGCCATCCTGGCTCCAGGCAGGACTCATATCCCGATAGCCGTTGAGGCTGACATTGATCGGCTCGGCTTTGGGGTCCGCTATGTCGATGACGGCGATCTCCTGCTGGGCCGAGTCAGGCTGTATGGTCAGCGCCAGATGCCGGGAATCGGGGGCGAAGGCGAGCTCCACTGTGTGGCGGGAGGGGTTGAACTCGGCGGCGACCAGCGGTCGCTGTTTGCCGCTGGCGAGATCCAGCAGGTGGACGGCCTGACCATCCACCACGAAGGCGAGCTGCTTGCCATCGGGAGAGAGGGTCGGCTTGCTGATGGCGGCATCCGGCATGGCCAGCAGCTTCTGTTCCGTGAGGGTGCCGGGATCGCTGAACAAGCCATCCGGCTGCGCTTTGTTCAGGCGATAGAGGGCGGCCGGGCCATCCTGCTCCGAGAGATAAATGAGCCCCTTCTCTTTGTCCACATACAGGGGGGATGACTGCTCGCTGGGATGACGGGTGAGCTGGCGCACTCGCTCGCGGCGGGTATCGATGGCATACAAGTCCCCCTGGCTCACCAGTATCACCTCGTCACCATCCTGGCGGGCGAGAGCCTCGTCGATGGGGCCTGGCATCCAGCTCCTCTCGGCGGGCGCGTTGGCAAAGAGTGGCTGTATGGCCAGCTTGCGCGGTGTCTTGCTGCCCGCATCGAGACGGTACAGTTCCCCTTGCCAGGACCAGACCAGATCCCCTTGGCGGGAGGCGGATAGGCCGCGCACAGGGTGACTCTGATAGTGGGTGAGTTGACGATCCTGACCGCTGGCCAGATCCCGCCGCCAGACGTTGAAATCGCCGCTGCGCTCGCTCAGGTAATAGAGTGCCTCACCCTTGTCATCCCAGACGGGATCGCTGGCGGCCACTCTGTCTTCGGTCAGCTGGTGATGGGCTTTGCCATCGAACAGCCAGAGGCGGGAGACGGCAAACGAGTGCTGATGTTTGCGAAACGGCTGATCCATGCCCGGCATCTGATAGGCCAGCTGTTTGCCATGGGGGCGAGCCAGGGTGGCGGGCAGAGGTTGTGCCGGCGTCAGGGCGCCGCCACCGACCGGGGTCCAGTAGAGGGCGCTGGCTTGGAATCCTTCCGCCACGAAGTGATCCGATTCGGGCGTGGTCAGTCGCTGGCTGCTCAGCAGCAACTGCTTGCCATCGGCGCTGAATGCCTGGGGCAGATCGGGGCGGGAGTCACGGGTCAGTCTCACCATCTCGCCCCCTGCGCTCGGCACCACGAACACATCTTCGTTGCCATATAAGTTGGCGGCGAAGGCGATCTGTTTGCCATCCGGTGACCAGAGCGGGCGCTGGCTCAGGTAGTCGCTGTCGGTGAGCGGCATGGCGAGTCCGCCATCCCCTGCGCTCAGGTAGACTCGGCCCTGCCAGGTGAACGCAAGTTGTTTGCCATCGGGGGAGAGCGCAGGCTCGCGCAGCCAGAGCGGTTCGGCCGCCTGCAAGGGGGAGCAGATCAGCAGGATCAGCAGGGAGAGTCGGCATCGCATGATGGAAGTTTCCAAGTAGGTGAAAAAGCGCCTTATCTTCCCCCCAATCGCCCGGGGGGCACTATCCCGATATAGGGGGGATATCCCCTTGTTTTGGCTGTTAATTGTAACAATTTATAAAAGATGGCACGGGATATGTTTCTCTGGATATATTGAGTATTGATGGCGATCCAATATGATGGCGCTCGCCCGCCCCACGGGGTGGTGCCATTCAGATGATTTGGTAACAAGAAAAGCCCTAACCAGAGGCTTGTCGAGGGATGGAATGAGAGCCGTATTACTGTGTTTGCTGGGGCTGTGGCCCGCATTGAGTTTTGCCACCTTGTCTGCCGACATGATAGTGGTGAAGAAGTCTTCCTACAGCCTGACCCTGATGAAGGATGGCAAGGAGGTCAAACGCTACTGGATTGCCCTGGGGCCAGCCCCAAAGGGACACAAGCAGCGTGAAGGGGATCAGCGTACGCCGGAAGGGCGTTACATCCTCGACTACAAGAAAACCAATTCCAACTATTACAAAGCCATCCACATCAACTACCCGAATCTGGACGACATCAAGACGGCCAACGAAATGGGCGTGAATCCGGGTGGCATGATCATGATCCATGGTCAGCGCAACAGCATAGGCAACACACGTTTGCAGCCGTCCAACTGGACCAATGGCTGCATCGCCATGCTCAACCATGATCTGGACGAAGTGTGGAACGCCATCGAGCCCGGCACCCCCATCATCATCCAACCCTGATTGCCTCTCTGCGCGCCCCCTTCATGGGGGCGCACTGCATTTCTGAACCCTTGCAGTATCCGTTTTAGTCCTTGGTCTGCGGCCTTGTGTCGTGCTAGTTTTTCCCGCTCGCCGTGGATGCAACAAGGATGACCCCATGCCGTCAGCAACGAGTGCCCTTCCCGCCGGTGCCGAGAGTACCCGCACGCTCTGGTGGCGCGCCACCCTCGATATTTTGCCGCTCTCCATCTCCGTCATCCCCTGGGGGATACTGTGCGGTGCCCTGGCATTGCAGGTGGGGCTGAGCCCGCTACAGGCCCAATGCATGTCCCTGCTGGTCTATGCCGGTGCTGCCCAGCTTTCGGCTACCACCCTGTTCGGGGCGGGGACGCCCCTGCTGCCCATCATGGGATCCACCTTCGTCATCACCTCCCAGCATCTGCTCTATGGCTTTACCTTCCGTCGCGATGTCTTGCCGCTCTCCCTGCGCTGGCGTGCCAGTCTGGCGTTCTTTCTGACTGACGAGATGTTTGCGGTGGCGCTCAAGGACAGGGAGCGCAGCGGTCGCTTCCATCCCGGCTATGCCCTGATCGCGGGCTTCGTGTTCTACCTGTTCTGGAATCTGGCGACCCTGCTCGGTATCGCCGCCGGCCAGTACATAGACGGCCTGGACAAGATGGGGCTGGACTTCGCCATTGCGGCCACCTTTATCGCCATGACCATACCCGCCCTCAAGAATGTGCCCATGGTGGCGGCGACCCTGGTCAGCGGCGGCACTGCGCTGCTCACCAAGCCACTGCTGGCGGAGGTCTACATCATCATATCGGCGCTGGCCGGCATGGTGGTGGGCTATGTGCTGCACCGGATGAGGAGATGACAATGAGCTGGCTGATGATAGGCCTGCTGGCCCTGATCACCTTCTTCAACCGCTTCGCCTTCTTCTCGCGGCTGACCCGTTATCAACCCGGCGCCGAGATGGGGGCCTTCCTCAGCTTCTCGGCCCAGTCGGTGCTGACTGCCATCTGGTTGCCCATCGTTTTCAGCTATGAGCCGGGCAAGGGGCTGGACTGGGATCCGGACTACCTGGCCGCTACCCTGCTGGTGACGGCATTGACCCTGCTGCGGCTGCCGACCCTGCTGGTGGTCGTGGTGGGCATGGGGGGCTTCTTCCTGCTGCGCTGGCAGGGGGGCATGGCCGCGTTCTTGCCCTGGCTGGGGTAGGTCCGTGATCTGGCATGGTGGATGTCCTTTATGGATATCCGCCATGTTGTGAATGTCACTTCAAAAAACACCTCTAAAGTGTGAGGATTTAGGGACTATCCGCCAAGGAGCTCCCCATGTCTTTCACCGAAACCTGTCAGCGCATAGTGCGCGATCCCCTGCTCTCGCCCGCTCAGAAGAACCATGCCCTGGCGCTGGCCGCCGAAAATGCGCTGCCTTACCCAGAGTTGCCACCGGCTGTCGGCGAGGCGCTGGTGCAGGGGTTTCTCTGTGACATGTTCGAGGGACATGCCCCCTACAAGCCGCGCTACGTGCTGCCGGATTATGCAAAGTTCCTGAGTCAGGGATCCGCCTGGCTGGAGCTGGCGCCCCCCAAGGATTTTGACGAGGCGCTCGATGCCCTGCGCATCCTCTACCACCATGTGCCCTCCGTCACCGGCATGCCGGTCTGGCTGGGGCGCCTCGATCATCTGCTGCTGCCCTTTGTGGGCGAGCTGGATGACGAGACCCTCCATCGCAAGCTGAAAGGGTTCTGGATCTACCTGGATCGGGTCCTGCCGGACGCCTTCATGCACGTCAACATAGGCCCCGATGACAACCGTCTCTGCCGCCTGATCCTGCGCATCGACGGCGAGCTCAAGCAGGTGGCGCCGAACCTGACCCTGTTTCACGATCCGGCGCAGACCCCGGACAACCTGCTGATGCTGGCGGTGCAGAACATAGCCAGCTGCAGCAAGCCGCACATCGCCAACTATCCGCTCCATAGCAACACCTTCGACCAGCGCGGCTTTGGCATCGTCAGCTGCTACAACGCTCTGCCCCAGGCCGGTGGCGCGAATACCCTGGTGCGACTCTCCCTCAAGCGGGTGGCCGAGCAGGCCCACGGCATAGACGACTTCATGGGCTGTCTGCTACCCCACTACTGCCGTCTCGCCTCCCAGCTGATCGGGGCACGCGCCGCCTTCCTCCATCAGGAGTCCGGCTTCTTCGACAGCTTTTTGGTGCAGGAGGGCTTGATCGACGAAGACCGCTTCGTACCCATGTTCGGCATCTATGGCATGGCGGAGGCGGTCAATTTGCTGATGGACAAGGAGAATCTGCCCGAGCGCTACGGACATGACGAGGAGGCCAACCAGCTTGGCTATCGCATCTCGGCCCAGCTCTCCCGCCATGTGAGCGAGACGCCACAGGTACACGCCTGGGGCGGTCGCGCCCTGCTCCACTCTCAGGGCGGGCTCAGCGTGGATCGCGATGTGACCCCCGGAGTGCGGATCCCTTACGGTCAGGAGCCGGATCCCGCCAGCCATGTGCTGGCCCTGGCGCCGCACCACGGTTTCTATCACTCCGGGATCAGCGAGATCCTGACCCTGGATCCCACCATACGCCAGAACCCGCAGGCGCTGCTGCAGCTCTGCAAGGGGGCCCTCGCCATCGGCATGCGCGAGTTTACCGCCAACGTGGCGGACAGCGATCTGGTACGGGTGACCGGCTACATGATCCGCAAGAGCGACGTGGCCCGTTTCGCGACCGAAGGGTCGCGGCTGCAGACCACCTGTCTCGGTGCCGAGGCGAGTGAACTGACGGCCATTCGTCAGCGAGCGCCGAGAGTGGTTGGCCGTGAGGCGACCCTGTGTGACTACTGAATGCGGCAAGGAAAGGAGGGAGCCAACGGAGCGCACCGCGACGGTCAGCCGCTGGCTGCCCTTCTCCTGCGTGGATGGCCCCGGCAATCGGCTGGTGCTCTTCCTGCAGGGGTGCAACTTTCGCTGCCCCGGCTGTCATAACCCTCACACCATGGGGTTGTGCGATCACTGCGGTGACTGCGTGGCAACTTGCCCGAGCGGTGCCCTGACGCTCATCGAGGGCCGTCCTGGCGAGAGAAGAGTGCGTTGGCAGGCGGCGCTCTGCACCGATTGCGATCGCTGCATCGACGACTGCCCGCGCCATGCCAGCCCCAAGACCAGCCAGATGTCGGTTGCCGAGGTGCTGGCCCTGCTGCGCCGCTACGGTCCTCTGCTCACCGGTATTACCGTCTCCGGCGGCGAGGCCACGACTCAGCTGCCGTTCGTGATCGCCCTGTTCACGGCCATCAGGCAGGCACAGGATCTCTCGCACCTGACTTGTCTGCTCGACAGCAACGGATCCCTTGGCGAAACGGGCTGGCAGCGGCTGCTGCCGGTACTGGACGGCGCCATGATAGATCTCAAGGGGTGGCGCGACTCGGTGCACCATTCACTCACAGGTGTTGGCCGCGAGCGGGTGCTGGCCTCGCTGCGTCTGCTGGCGAGTCATGGCAAGCTGGCCGAGCTGCGGTTGCTCCACGTGCCGGGACGCAGCGATTTTCTGGATGCCGACGGCAAGCTGGAAGCTGCGCTTGTCCTCTTCTTGCAGAGCCTGGGGCCAGTCCCCATTCGCCTCAATGGTTTTCGCCATCATGGGGTGCGCGGGGTGGCGACGAGCTGGCCGGAGGCGGGCAGAGATGAGCTGACCCGCCTTGCCAGGGCGGTGAGCGACAGGGGACTTGGACCCGTTTCCCTGCCGGCCATTATCTGACCCTGTGTTTGCTGGCTAATTAACTGATCGCAAACCAATTTGATGGGATGCTTTTGCCAGCACCCTGCTCTGATGTTGAGTCTGGTGGCGGCTTTCTTGCAGTCTGAAGATGACGTAACTGTGATTGCTGTCTATTTGAGCTCTGCGAGGGGGCGGCTAGAATGGGGCATTCGCCCACAATCAACAGACGAACATGAGTGAATCCAACGCCTTATACCGAGTGCAGTTCATTTGCCACAGCGAGCGTTATGAAGTCTATGTCAGGGAAGTGAGTCAGGGTCAGCTGTTCGGCTTTATCGAGATCGCTCACTTCGTGTGGGATAACCACACGGCATTGATCGTCGATCCCAGCCACGAGAAATTGAAGAGTGAATTTGCCGACGTCGACCGCACCATGATCCCCATGCACCATGTATTGCGGGTCGATCAGGTGCGCAAACAGGGGGCCGCCCGCATCACTGAGCTGGGCAACAACATCGCGCCCTTCCCCAACCCCATCTATACCAGGAAGCCCTGAGGCTTTCTCCTCTCTGCGAGCCTTGCCATGGGAGTTCCCCTGGTGGGGCCATCTCCTCTTCGGGTCTGTAATGGCGCCCGCAGGATCTGCAATGCGTGCAGCCCCGGTGCGTTAACCCAGCTCCCTGGCCAGTTTCAGGATCCGCTGTCTGAACCAGCGCAGCGCCGGCTCTTCGCCCGCCGGCCCATACCACACCAAGCTGTGGGTGACGGCGCCATAGTCGAACGGGACTGGACGGATCGCTAACCCCAAAGCCGCGCTCTGTAACGCCCAACCCTCGATGGCGGTCAGGATGAGGTCGCTCTGGCGCAGCAGGGCTGACGCGCTGCCAAAATCCGGCAGAGTGGCACCAATCTGGCGGCGTACCTGCAGCTGGGCCAGGCTCTGCTCGAAGAAGGGGTTGGCCAGTTCCTGATCGCGAATGGCGATATGGCGCCAGCTCAGGTAGGCATCCAGATCCCAGGGCTTGTCCAGCGCCGGGTGGTTCGCGCGCAGCAGGCAGACCAGCTTGTCTTCCCGCAGCGTTTCCCATACCAGACCCGGTTGGCGGGGCAGGGGCTGGCTCTGATCGTGGGGCAGGATAACAAAGTCGAGCTTGCCCGCCGCCAACGCCGCCAGACCTTGCTCATCCTTGTTCCAGACATTGGGCTCCAGGCCCGGTACCTCCTGCATCAGCTGGCCCAGAATGGGCCCCATCGGCCAGACCATGCTGCTTTCCCGCAGCGCAAACCTCAGTTGTCCCTGCCAGGTTTGGGGGTCAAAACCGTCCTGGCTGGTGAGATTGTTCAGCTCGCTCAGCAGTCGGTGCAGGGTAGGGCCGAGCCGCTCGGCAAAGGGGGTCAGCAACAGCTGGTTGCCCTGGCGGTAGAGCAGCTGATCGCCGAGCAGATCCCGTAACTGGTTGAGGGTCTTGCTGACGGTGGAGGGGGTGGTGCAGAGCCGCTCGGCCGTGCGGGTGACGCTCTGGCTGTCGAGCAGCAGATGCAGGGTGACCAGATGACGGCCTCCCAGCCTGGACAGTGCAATCAGATCCACTGTGCCTCCTGCAGCGAGACAAGCGCGGGCAGGGGAGGTCGATTGACCAGATGACGGCCTCCCAGCCTGGACAGTGCAATCAGATCCACTGTGCCTCCTGCAGCGAGACAAGCGCGGGCAGGGGAGGTCGATTGACCAGATGGCGGCCCCTCACCGTCAAACATGACAGTGCAATCAGATCCATGACAGCTCCACAACATAGGGACAAACAAAAAGCCCCGCTTGAGCGGGGCTTGCACGGGTTAGCCCTTGAGCACGGCGGCCATGGCGTCGGCCACATAGTCGACGTTGCGGCTGTTGAGGCCCGCCACGCACATGCGACCCGAGCGCACCAGATAGACGGCGAACTCTTCGCGCAGGCGGTCAACCTGCTCCGGCGTGAAGCCGGTGTAGCTGAACATGCCGCGCTGGCTGATGAAGTAGCCAAAATCACGACCAGGCACCTTGGCGCTCAGTACCTCGAACAGCTTCTGGCGCATGGCCTTGATGCGGATGCGCATCTCGCTCACCTCATCGACCCAGAGGGCGTGCAGGCTGGCATCGTTCATCACGGCCGCTGTGATCTGGCCGCCGTGGGTGGGGGGGCTGGAGTAGTTGCGACGCACTGTCGCCTTCATCTGGCCCAGCACCCGACCCGCCTCTTCGGCATCTTTGCAGATGACCGACAGGCCGCCGCAGCGTTCGCCGTAGAAGGAGAGGTTCTTGGAAAACGAGTTGCTGACGAAGAAGCTGACGCCGGCGGCCACCATGGCACGGATGGTGTAGGCATCCTCTTCCAGACCATCACCGAAGCCCTGATAGGCGATGTCCATAAAGGGAATTAGCCCCTTATCCACCACGAGCGCGATCACCTTGTCCCACTGGGCAGAGGAGAGATCCACGCCGGTCGGGTTGTGACAGCAGGGGTGGAGCAGCACTATGCTTTTCGCTGGCAGCTGGCTCAGGCAGTCGATCATGGCATCAAACTGGACGCCGCCGGTGGCTGCGTCGTAGTAGGGGTAGTCGTGCACCTGGATGCCGGCCCCCTCGAACATGGCCTTGTGGTTGTCCCAGGTCGGATTGCTGACCCACACCTCCGAGGTCGGGAAGTAGCGCTTGAGCAGGTCGGCCCCGATCTTGAGCGCGCCGGAGCCGCCTATGGTCTGGATGGTGGCGATGCGGCCGGCCTTGACCGCTTCATGGTCGGCGCCAAACAGCAGGTGCTGCACCGCGGTGCGGTAGTTGGCGGCCCCTTCCATCGGTTGATAGGGGCGCGGAGCTGGTGCAGTGGCGCGCCGGGCTTCAGCTTGTTGCACGGACGCCAGCAGCGGGATGCGGCCCTGCTCGTCGTAATAGAGGCCGATCCCCAGATTCACCTTTTGCTCACGGGTGTCTTTGTGGAAGGTCTCGACCAGGGTCAGTATGGGGTCGCCAGCGTAGGCATCGACGTGTTCAAACATGGGGGGTCCTTGCGAAGTGGAATCCAGGGTAAGGGGATCAATGATCGGCGGTCATGATGGCGTAAAGCGGGCGAGGGCTCAAGTCTGAAACAGGCCTGCCGTGCACGGCCATGGCCCCCTTTGCTGTAAAGGGTTAGGGTCCGGACTTGCTCCCATGGCTGGCGCCAGTGGCGAGCAGGCCGGGGAGCCTTTACTTCAGGTAGGATCTCAGCACCCGCACCACCTGATCCAGATCCTCCAGCCGCTCGGCCGGGGTGGCCTCTTCGGCGCCGAGATGCTCGCGCATATGACCCTCCAGCACCTCCAGCATCAGGCCGTTGACGGCACCGCGGATGGCGGCGATCTGCTGCAAAATGGCGGCGCAGTCACCCTCCTGCTCCAGTGCGCTTTCCAGCGCCCCAGTCTGGCCCTTGATGCGGCGCACCCGCGCCAGCAGCTTCTTCTTGCCGTGAATGGTGTGTGACATGGAGGATCCTCTCGATCAATAAAACTATACTGGGGTATAGTATATTGCATCATCGCCCTCAGGAGAAATCCATGTCATCCCTCGTCTCATCCCACTGCCATCAACCCGTCGTGCACCAGGGTAATCCGCTGGCGGAACAGAAAACCCGCTGGGCCGTGCTGCTCACCGTCATCATGATGGTGGCGGAGATCAGCGGTGGCTGGTTCTACAACTCAATGGCACTGCTGGCGGACGGCTGGCACATGAGCTCCCACGCGCTGGCGCTCGGCCTCTCCGTGCTGGCCTATCGTGCCGCACGTCATTTTGCCCGCGACCACAGATTCAGCTTCGGTACCTGGAAGATAGAGGTGCTGGGGGGCTTCACCAGCGCCCTGTTGTTGGTGGGGGTGGCCGGGTTGATGCTGTTCGAGTCGGTGTTCCGGCTGCTGGATCCCCGTCCGATCCACTATCAGCAGGCGATCGCCATCGCGCTGGTGGGCCTCTTGGTGAACCTCGCCTGTGCCTGGCTGCTCAAGGACGATCATGGCCATCATCACGGTCACAGCCATGACCACCATCACGGCCATGATCATCATGACCATGCTGACCACCAGGGTCATCAGGATCTCAACTTGCGTGCCGCCTACATCCACGTACTGGCGGATGCGGCCACCTCTGTACTGGCCATCCTGGCGCTGGTGGGTGGCATGCTGTGGGGAGCCGACTGGCTGGATCCCCTGATGGGCATAGCGGGGGCCGTGCTGGTGGCGGTGTGGGCTTGGGGGCTGCTGCGCGACTCGGGCCGGGTACTGCTGGATGCCGAGATGGATACCCCGCTGGTGGCAGAGATCCGCGAGGTGATAGCAGACTTGCCGGACGCCGAGATCCGCGATCTGCACGTCTGGCGGGTGGGGCAGGAGCAGTATGCCTGCGTACTCTCTCTATTGATGGCGACGCCCATCACGGCTGGCCAGATCCGTGAGCGGCTCGCCATCCACGAGGAACTGGTCCACGTCACCATAGAGATCGCCCAGCCATAAGCAGACACGTCGAGTGGATGCTCAAGACAGGATGTGAAGAAGGGGCCAAGGCCCCTTCTGTGGTGCGCGTCAGTGATGCTGGCTGTGGTCATCGTCCGGCTTGTGCTGCCAGATGGCCCCCAGCAGCAGCTTGAGCAACAGCTCGGGCGGGTTGTCCAGCAAGTGTCCCGACTCCAGCAACAGGTGACCATCCGCCCGAAAACCCAGGCTGGCATGCACTGTGCCATCCTCGCCGCGCACCTGGATGAGGCCGCTCAAGGTGCCGCGCTCTCCCGGCAGGCAGCGCAGCCGCAGCTCACGGGGTTCTCCCAGCAGGGTGAAGGCCCGACTCAGGGGCGGCGTGTCTTCAAAGTCGGGCCAGTTGAAGAAGTGATACTGCTCTGCGAGCCCGCCCGCCTGCTGGCAAAACTGGTCAAACAGCTGCGCAATCCCCTGATACTCCTGATCCAGCCGTTTGGCCTGCTCTTCAATCCTTTTCATCTGTTGCTCCTGCTCACGCTATCTGGCTGATTGAAAACTGGTTTTTTCAAGGTGCCAGCGGGTTCGATCAGATATGGCGCCAAATGGTGGCCGGGTCTGTGAGCCGGATCCAACTTTCGTTATGAAAACGTTATCTTGTTGAAAAGGGTTGGTTTTTTTGCCCTGCTGCTCACATTTGAAACGATTGTCGCTGATTAATATGGCATCGCTCGGCAATGACCGGGTACTCGGATATCGAGACTAACTACAGCGGGAATTATAAAAAAATGGATATGAAAAAGACCAAAGTGGCGCTGGTAACAGCCTCACTGCTCGCGCTTTTGTCCGGCTGCAATGACAACAGCTCTTCACCCTCCACCCCTGAACCTACGGATGGGCCTGTCGCCCGTCTGCCCGATGTGCAACCCCCTGCCGAGCAACTGGTTGCCGGCCCCGATCAGGCGGTGATCGCCCTGGTGGATACCCAGACCAGCGCCGCGCGCGGGGTGGAAGGGCCCTTTGCCAACCACAGCCTGCACCTGTGGAACAACGACGCCTGTAACGCCACCGCCGAGAGCGGTCTGAACGCGGGCTGGGATGACAAGGCCAATACCCCGACGGCGGTCGACAGTTTCGGCCCCAGCTGGGTGGTTCCTCTCGCCAAGCTGGAAGGCTGTATCAACTTTATTGCCCGCAACGGCGATCTCGCCAACCTGACCGGCGCCGACATGAAGGTGGTCTTCAGCGATCACCCTGATCGCACCGTAGCCATAGTCGCGGGCAAGAGTGAAGTCTTCGACAGTCGTGCCGATGCCTTTACCGCCGCCTTTGGCGTGGCCGGGGCCAGCGCCCATCTGATCGATGGCAACACCCTGATCTGGCAAGGGGGCAAGGACAAGCCCCATGTGCGCCTCTATTACACAGAGTCGGGCACCATCAAGGCCAATGCCGAGGGGGTGTTCGACTTCCCCTATCTCAGCCTGACCGCGACCAGCCTGACTGCCGAGCAGCAGGCCAAGTACCCGCACCTCAAGGATGCAGCGGCCTTCGCCCTGCCATCCGGCAAAGATCTCAAGCCCCTGCTCAAGGGCGAGCTGGTGGCCATAGGCACGGATGCCGACGGCATTTTGCAGGGGGCGACCCTGGTGCAGAGCGCCGGCGTCCTCGATGCTCTCTACGCAGAGGAAGCCACCAAGCTGGCCTATGGCGCCATCGTTGAGGGGGGCAATGTCACCTTCCGGCTGTGGGCGCCAACCGCCAAGTCGGTCAAGCTGGCGTTGTTCGACGAGCAGCACAAGGCCCTCGGCGAGCGCACCATGACACAAGACGACGCCAGCGGCAGCTGGAGCGTGCAAGGGGGTCAGGAGCTGGTCGGAAAATTCTACCGCTATGATATCCAGGTCTATCACCCGCTCAGTCGCAAGCTGGAATCCTATCAGGTAACAGACCCCTACTCCCTGAGCCTGGCGATGAACTCCGAGTTCAGCCAGGTGGTGGATCTCGATGATCCGGCCCTCAAGCCGGAAGGGTGGGACAGCTTGAAGGCGCCCCACAGCCAGCAGAACCCTGCCGACATCACCATCTATGAGGCCCATGTCCGCGATCTGACCGGCAACGATGAGTCCACCAAGCCGGAACACAGAGGCAAGTTCCTCGGCCTGACCGACAGCGACAGTGTGCCGGTCAAGCATCTGCAATCCCTTGCCCAAAGCGGCGTCAGCCATCTGCACCTGTTGCCTGTGTTCGACATCGCCACCGTCAACGAGGATCCGGCCAAGGTAGCCAACCTCCAGGATGACTTCAGCAAGCTGTGTCAGGTCAATGCCGAAGTGAAGGATTCCAAGTTTGGCGGTTACTGCGGCGGTGGTCAGACCATAGAAGCCGTGCTGGCCGATCTGCAAGGGGCCGACAGCAAGGAGAGCCCGCAGGTGCAGGAGCTCTCCGGCTATCTGCGTGGCGTTGACTCTTTCAACTGGGGTTATGACCCTTATCACTACACGGCGCCGGAAGGCTCCTACGCCACCGATGCCGAAGGCAGTCAGCGGATCCTGGAGTTCCGCGAGATGGTCAAGGCCATCAAGCAGAACATCGGCATGAACGTGGTGATGGACGTGGTCTACAACCACACCAACGAAGCCGGCCTTGGTCCCAAGTCGGTGCTCGACAAGATAGTGCCCTGGTACTACCAGCGCCTCAATCCGGAGACCGGCTCGGTCGAGAACTCCACCTGCTGCTCCAACACGGCGCCGGAACACGCCATGTTCGCCAAGCTGATGGATGACTCTCTGGTGACCTGGGCCCGCGACTACAAGATCGACGCCTTCCGCTTCGATCTGATGGGTCACCACCCGAAAGATCAGATGGTGCAGGCGCTGGCCGCAGTGAAGCAGGTCAACCCCGAGATGTACTTCTACGGCGAGGGCTGGAACTTCGGCGAGGTGCAGGATGACAAGCGCTTCGTGCAGGCGACCCAGAAGCACCTGGCCGGCACCGGCATCGGCTCCTTCTCCGACCGCTTGCGTGATGCGGTGCGCGGTGGCAGCCCGTTTGACGGCGGCGATACCATTCGCAAGACCCAGGGCTTTGGCAACGGTGCCCTGGTGGATGCCAACGAGATGGACGGCGTCGAGCTGGCCACCGCGCTGCACCAATCCGACCTGGTTCGCCTCGGCATGGCCGGCAACCTCAAGGAGTTCGTGCTGACTGACAAGGACGGCATGCCGAAGAAGGGCTCCGACATCGACTACAACGGTCAACCTGCGGGTTATGCCCAGGATCCGACCGAGATCCAGAACTATGTCGACAAGCACGACAACCAGACCCTGTTCGACAACCTGATCTACAAGGCGCCGGAAGGAGCCGATCTGGTGCGGATGCAGGGGGTATCGCTGGCCACCGCCATGCTGGGGCAGGGCATTCCCTTTACCCACGCAGGTGTCGAGCTGCTGCGTTCCAAGTCCATGGAGCGGGACAGCTACGACTCGGGTGACTGGTACAACCGGGTCGACTACACCCTTGCCGACAACAACTTCGACAAGGGGTTGCCGCGCAAGGACAAGGATGGGGACAACTACCCGTTGATCGAGCAGGTACTTGGCAAGCACGTCAAGCCGAGCGGGGCCGACATGGCGACCATGGTGGGCTTCTATCAGGAGTTGGCCGAGCTGCGCCAATCCTCCCGTCTGCTGCGCCTTGGCAGCGGCGCCGAGGTGATCAAGCGGGTTGATTTCCGCAATACCGGGCCTGACCAGGTGCCGGGACTTATCGTGATGACGGTGGATGATGGCGTCAATGCCGGTGCGGATCTGGATCCCGCCATCGAGGGTCTGGTGGTGATGATCAACGCCACCAACCAGCCCCAGAGCATAAGCGACTTCCGTGATGGCAAGGATCAGCCCATCGAACTGAGCACGCTGCAGCTGAGCCCGGCCCACCATGCCGGTAGCAGCATCGCCGATGGCGCCCTTGCCAGTGGTGGTCAACTGACCCTGGGAGCCTGGTCTGCCGCCGTGTTCGTCAAACCGCAGGCCGGAGCCCAGGGCGCGGGTCTGCCGGTGAGCAAGAAGATAGACCTGAGCACGGTTCCGCCCTTTGGTGACACCGATGTCTTCGTGCGTGGTTTCCTGAACGAGTGGGATCCGGTCAACAAAATGATCTTTGGTGGCAACTTTACCTACGAGTTCACCACCGAAGTGACGACCGATCAGCTTGGTACCACCCAGGTGAAGATTGCCGGTAGTGACTGGGACGGCCCGATCAACTACGGCAAGTGCAGTGACACCGACCAGCTGGCGACAGGTCAGGTCAGCGTGCTCTGTGCCAATGGCGGGGATCTGCCGTTCAACGCTGACAAGGCGGGCAGCTACAAGTTTGTGTTCACGGCAATGAACAAGGACAAACCGACCCTGAGCGTCAGCTTCACCGAGCCGGTGCAGAGCTGCAAGGTGCTGGATACGGTGGCGGGCAATCCGCTCGGCTACAACCTGTTCGTCAAAGGTGAGCTGTCCGGTTGGGCTGCCCAGCCCCAGTATCAGCTGAGCTACAAGGGGATGGACGGCGACCTCGCCATCTATCAGGCCGCGTTCAACTACATGGGCACCAGCGAGTTCAAGGTCGCCAATGAAGACTGGAGCAAGGAGTACCTGCTCAACGGCGGTGGCGCTGTCACTGCCGAGACGGGCTACTCTCTCGGCTTCTCCCAGGCGGGCAGTGCCAACAACAGCATCACATTGCCGCAAGGATTGTGGAGCGTGCTGGTGAAGGTTGACCCGGCTGGTACCAAGGCCGGTACCGCCGTCATTCAGGAGTGCAGTGCCAAGTAAGCACACCCATAGAGTCCGGGGCTGGCTCGGCAGCCCCGGGTTGAATTCCACCTTGCCAAGGGTGGGATAACTCCGAGAGAGTAAACAAAGCGCGACTGCCAACCGGCAGCCGCGCTTTTTCTTTGCAGGTGTGAGGTGGGGGGAAGGAGAAAAGCCGTCCCTGTCGGGGGACGGCTTGGCATATGGCGATCTCGTTTGCGGGCTGGATCAGCGCTTGCGCAGCAGACGCAGGGCGTTGGCCGTCACCAGGGCGGTGGCACCGGTATCCGCCAGCACGGCAATCCACAGGCCCGTGATGCCGAGCAGACTGGTGACCAGGAAGATGGCCTTGAGTCCCAGCGCCAGCGCTATGTTCTGGTGGATGTTGGCCAGTGCTGCCCGCGACAACCGGATCATGGCGGCGATGCCACCGAGCTGGTTGTGGGTCAGGGCGGCATCGGCCGTCTCCAGCGCCACGTCTGTGCCGCCACCCATGGCGATGCCAATGTTGGCCCGCTTCATGGCGGGGGCGTCGTTGATGCCATCCCCTATCATGGCGACCTTCTGGCTGGCGGCCAGCTTGGCGATCTCTTCCACCTTGTCTTCCGGCAGCAGGCTGGCGCGCCAGCCCATGCCGAGCTCGTTGGCAATCGCCTCGGCGGCGCGGGGGTTGTCGCCGGTCAGCATGATGCTGCGCAGTCCCAGCCCCTTGAGCTCCGCCAGGGCCGCTGCCGCTTCGGGCCGGATCTGGTCCCGCAGTGCCAACAGGGCCGCCGGCGCTGCGCCCGGCTGGCCGAGCACGACCACCGTTTTGCCCTGCTGCTCAAGGGTGGCTATTTGTGCGTTGAGGGCATTGCTCAGCGAGTCAATCCGGCTCGGTGCCAGCAGTTGCCAGAGGGTGCCGTCGATGCGTCCCTCCACCCCCATGCCCGGCAGGGCGCGCAGATCCTGAGCCGCGGCCAGGGTCAGCCCCTGCTCACGGGCGGCGGCCACCACGGCGCGAGCCAGCGGGTGGTGGGAGCCTTGCTCTATGGCGGCGGCCAGTGCCAGCAGTTCGGCCTCCGGCTGGTCATTGAGGCTGACAAGTTCGGTCAGTTGCGGCTTGCCCAGGGTCAGGGTGCCTGTCTTGTCAAACGCCACTGTGTCTATATGGGCCAGCCGTTCCAACGCGGCACCGCCCTTGATCAGGGCCCCCTGGCGGGTTGCCGCCGCCAGGGCGGAGGTGACAGCCGCCGGGGTGGAGATCACCAGGGCGCAGGGGCAGCCGATGAGCAGCAGCGCCAGTCCGCGATAGATCCACTCGTCCCAGCTCTGGCCAAAGGCCAGCGGTGGCACTATCACCACCAGCAGGGCAACCAGCATCATGGCAGGGGTATACCAGCGGCTGAAGCGGTCGATGAAGCGCTCTATGGGGGCACGCTGGGTCTCGGCCTCCTCGATCAGGTGCAGTATGCGGTCGATGGCGTTGTTGCCAGGTTCGGACACCACCTCGAGGCGCAACACCCGATCCGCCGCCAGACTACCGGCGGGCACCTTGTCGCCCTGGCGACGCTCCACCGGAATGGACTCACCGGTCAGGGCACTCTCATCAAACGCCCCAAGGGCGTCGAGCAAGCGGGCATCTGCCGGCAGGCGGGCGCCCGGGGCTATCTCTATGATGTCGCCGGGACGCAGCTGGTCGGCCGCCACCTCTTCCCGTATGTCACCGTCAACCCTGGTGCGGATCCGCAGTGCCTTGTCGGGCACCAGCGCCATCAGGGCGGTGACGCCGGCGCGAGCACGGCCGGCGGCGTAGGCCTCCAGATGCTCCCCCAGCATGAAGAGCAGCAGTACCATGGCCGCCTCGGCGGTTTCACCGAGGAAGAGGGCGCCCAGCGCCGCCACCGTCATCAGGGTCTCGATGGCGAAGGGGGAGCCGCTCCTGGTCAGGGCCCAGGCTTTGCGGGAGATGGGCCACAGGCCCCAGAGGGTGGCCAGGGTAAACAGCGGCTGGCCGAACTCTTTCGGCAGCAGGGCAGCCACCAGCATCAGGCCGGCCAGCGACAGGGGCTGCCAATATTTGGCGAGCATGGCCATCTGCGGGCTGCGGCGCCTGGCGTTGTCGTCCCCGGATTGAGTTGCGCCTTTGAGCCGGAAACCCGCGGCCAGCACGGCGGCGGTGACGGGGTCGGGGGAGAGGCCGGGGGCGAGATCCACCACCAGCTTCTCGGTGGCAAACAGCACGCGGGCCTGCTGCACGCCCGCCACCCGGCTGACGGCGGTCTCTATCTTGCGGGCGCAGCTGGGGCAATCCATCCCCAGTACCTGCCAGCTGTGGCGGCGGCTGTCCTGCTCCGGCGCGACTAACGGCTCGGCGGTGTCGGTTGTTTGCTCATGGTGATCATGCTCATGATGGTCATGGTCATGGTCATGGTCATGGTCATGAGGCGGCTGTGGGCTGCAGCAGCCCTGGCTTTGACAACTTCCTCTGGGGGGCTCTTCATCCCCCGGCGATTCACTCACCCCCTGATCCTGATGATCATGGGGTGCCTTGCTGGCGCAGCAACTGACCTGTTCGACATTGTCACAGCAGTGGCTGTCGTGTTGATGTTCGACTTGGCTGGTGACGGCCTTGCCGGTGGCCGCTGTGTGTTGATGGCTGCAGCAGGATTTGCTCATGATGAGTCCCTCTTGGATGGGTCCCGCCGGTGCGGAACCTTGGATAACTGAGCCGAGTGTAAACCTTGGTGTTAAGTCCAAGGTCAAGCCTCTTTATCTCCCTCTCTCGTTTGAGAGGGGCTGCCAGTTCGGTCCAGGAGCAAGTGCCGCTATATCCTTGTGATTGACGGGTGTTTGTCCTCGCCCGGCGCGCCTATACTGGGTGGCCCTATCCTCCCTCGATAATCAAGGACATAACATGAGCAATTCCGTTACCCTGCAAGGCAACCCCGTTTCCGTAGCCGGTCACTTCCCCGTTGCCGGTGAGCAGGCCAAGCCTTTCTCCCTGGTTGCCAAAGATCTGTCTGACGTGACCCTGGCGAGCTTCGCCGGTCAGCGCAAGATCCTGAACATATTCCCGAGCGTCGATACCCCGACTTGCGCCACCTCGGTGCGCAAATTCAACGAACAGGCCAGCGCGCTGGAGAACACAGTCGTGCTCTGCATTTCCGCCGATCTGCCGTTCGCCCAGTCCCGCTTCTGCGGCGCCGAAGGTCTGGACAAGGTGGTGACCCTCTCCACCCTGCGTGGTACTGCCTTCATGCAGGACTACGGTGTGGCCTTCTCCTCCGGTCCGCTGGTGGGCCTGACTGCCCGCGCCATCGTGGTGCTGGATGCAGACAACAAGGTGCTGCACAGCGAGATGGTAGCCGAAGTGGCCGATGAGCCGAACTACGCGGCCGCCCTGGCTGCCCTGTAAGCTTCCGAGCGCAAAAATCCCGCCACGGCATGCCCGTGGCGGGATTTTTTTATGGATGGAACCCGGTTATCAGGGGGTCTTCACAGGCAGGGTGGCGGGTAATGGCTCAGGGTGTGGCTGCCAGTGTTCGTAGGGTCTGTGGATCTTGCCGTATATCTCCTCCAGCTTGCCTGATGCCGCCAACCTTTCTATGGCTTGTGCCAAAAACGCATCCATCTCATTGCCGGCTGCGCCCTTTTGAATAATAAACACATCTTCAAAGTCGCCAAAAAATTCTCGCTGGATATTGGTCAGCTCCAGCTGGCGCAGCATCAGGTCCGCTTCCTCCTGTGCCCAGATAAAGGCATCGATACGGCCACGGGAGAGCTTGCGAAGGGATTGCTCGATACTCATGGAACGTTGTACCTGAAAGGGGAGCTCACCGGGTACGGCCTCGATTAACAAATCCCGTTGCGTCGCTTCGATGCCATAGGCCATGTCGGTGGTGACAGGATTCGCAGTGTTGCTGTAGATGACATGGGCTACCTTGCCAAAGCTGCGGGTGCTGAAGCGATAGGGCAGCATGTCTGCATCGTGCAGATTGCGAATGGCGGGCAGGCTGAAATCGGCCTTGCCATTGATCACGCCCGCCATGGCGCGCGCAATGGGGTAGATGGTGATCTCGATAGTCATATCGGGGTAGAGCGCATCAATCCCATGGACCAGATCGACGAAGGGGCCTGTCTTGTCGGCGTTGATAAGGCCTGGCAATTCACCAAGGTGGGCCTTGATGACGCGGACCGGCTGGGCAGGGGGGCTGGAGGTGGTCGACGAGGTCTGGGAGAGACCTATGGTCGCGATACCGAGCAGGCCGAGCAGTAGCATGGGGATATGTCTGAGCATGGTCTGTCTGCCTTCAAGGTGAATAATACCATTGTAGACAGCCATGACCCGGGTACAGTGCTCTTCCTCTTGCCGCTTGCGGATAGGGTTTTACTTCTTATGCCCCGCTAACTAGACTTCGCCTCCCACTTCTTTATCCGCGTACCCCCATGACCTTTAGCGAACTCGACCTCCATCCCGCCTTGCTGGCTGCCCTGCCTGCCACCCTGCACACGCCGACTCGCATCCAGCAGCTTGCAATACCCCTGGTATTGGCGGGGCAGGATCTGCTGGCGCTGGCCCAGACCGGCAGCGGCAAGACACTGGCGTTCGGGTTGCCGTTGCTGCAACGGCTGGATCCCGCCTCCAGCCTGGTGCAGGGACTGGTAGTAGTGCCGACCCGCGAGCTGGCGATGCAGGTGAGCGCTGCGCTGCAAGGGATGGCTGACGCTCTGGGATTGCGGATCCTCACCCTTTGCGGTGGTGTGGCACAGGAGCGGCAACAGGTCGAGCTGGCGCTGGGGCCGCAACTGCTGGTGGCGACGCCGGGGCGACTGCGGGATCTGCTCACTCAGCAAGTGCTGGGGCTGGATGGCCTGCAACAGCTGGTGCTGGATGAGGCGGATCGCCTGCTGGAGATGGGTTTCTGGCCCGATATCCAGTGGCTGATGAATGAGATGCCCGCCGAGCGCCAGACCCTGCTCTTCTCCGCCACCCTGCCTGCCGAGCTGGATGACCTTGCCAATGGCCTGCTGACAGCGCCGACCCGCATCGAGGCCAATCCCCTCAACAGCCTGGTCAACGAGATCGAGGAGCGGCTCTATCTGGTCAACAAGAGCAGCAAGGTGCCTGCGCTGATCAGCTTGCTCAAGGAGCAGGCCTGGCCGCAGGTGCTGGTGTTCATCAGTGCGCGGGACGATGCCGACGGCGTGGCCAGGAAGCTGGCCAGGGCGGGGATCCCGGTTGCCGCCCTGCATGGGGAGAAGGAACAGGCGGTTAGAGAGCAGGCGCTCGATGATTTCAAGGCCGGCAAGGTGCGGGTGCTGGTGGCCACCGACCTGATGGCGCGGGGCATACATGTGGAGGCATTGCCTGTGGTGATCAACCTGGACTTGCCCGCCAGCGCCCCCGTTTATGTTCACCGCATCGGCCGTACCGCCCGCGCCGGGTGCGAGGGGCTGGCCATCTCCCTGGTGTGTCACGGCGAGAGCGATATCCTGGCGGCGATCCGCACCCTGACCGGCCGTGAGCTGCCGCTGGGGGAACTCGCCGGTTTCCCGGTGACCGACCTGCCCGCGAGCGGGGAGGGCAAGCGCCCACCTCGCGACAAGCAGGCGAACCGTCGCACAGCCAACAAGCGCAGCGTCAAGCAGTTCAAGGGCAAGGTCTAGTTCAAGGGTGAGTTGGACTGCCCGATTGGGCAGTACCAAAGGACGCCGGTTTCACTATGCTCCATGGGTTCAACCATGGAGGGATAGAAGATGACAAGCCTGTTAATGGGGCCTCTGCTGGGGCTCGAAGCTGAGACGCAATACAGCGTCTGTTTTCTGGCGGGGCCTGGCTGCAAGGGCGCCAGCATCAGGATCAACGGCGCCTTGCTGCCTGCCGGCAAGCAGGCGGATACCCCAAAGGGCGGTTTCTGGCGGGCCAGCTGGACGGCCAACCCGGCCGCCGAGGGGACGAGCGTGGAGTACCAGATCCTGCTGGATGGGGAGCCCGCCCGGGATCTGGCCGGGGACGACCACTGGCAGTTTCATCTGCCGGGGTCGGCGGAGCAGGTGCGCATCGGTTATGCCTCTTGCAACGGTTTTTCCGACTTCAAGCTGCTCACCTCCACGCCTCAACCCTATGTGATGTGGGGCAGGCTTGCCGCCGAACACGCCGCACACCCCTTCTCGCTGCTGCTGATGGGGGGTGATCAGGTCTATGCCGACTCCCTCTGGACCACGGTTCCCAGCCTCAAGGCCTGGAACGAGCTGGACAGGACGGAGAAGGTCAAACGCAAGGCGACCCGCACCATGGAGGAGCAGCTCGATCGTTTCTATTGCGATCTCTACTGCAAGCAGTGGAGCCGGCCCGAGGTGGCCCGCCTGCTGGCCCGGGTACCAAGCGCCATGATGTGGGATGACCACGACATCTTCGATGGCTGGGGCAGCTATCCCGAGGATCTGCAGGGCTGTGATGTCTATCGGGCCATCTATGCTGCCGCGTCCCGTTATTTCCGGCTGTTCCAGCAGCGCAGCAGCGCCAATGCCTCCCTGCTGGACCCGGTCAATTTGAATCACCACTCCTGGCTGCTGACGTTTCGGGGTTACCGGATCCTGGCGCTGGACAACAGAGCAACCCGCACCCAGGCCCAGGTGATGAGCCAGTCCCAGTGGGAGCAGGTCAACGGTGCGCTGGCCGCCTGCGACGCGGGCCACCTGCTGGTCATGGCGGGGGTGCCCGTGGTTTATCGGGACTTCTCCTTCACAGAGGCGGCGCTGGATGCCACCCCCTGGGAAGAGGAGCTGACCGACGATCTCAAGGATCACTGGCGGGCCAAGGCCCATCAGGGGGAGCGGGCCCGTCTCATCATGCGGCTGCTGGACAACGCCCGACTGCGGCGCCAGCAGGATCAGGGCAGCAAGACACTGATCCTCTCCGGCGACGTGCACGTGGGCTGCCTGGGTGTCATTCAGGACAAGCGGGAAGGGGTCACCAATGTGCACCAGCTGGTCTCCTCCGGCATAGTCCATCCCTGTCCCACCCAGTTTCAGTGGATGGGGATCCTCGCCATGACCAACGACAATCCCGAATACCTCGACGAGAACCGCTTGATACGCGCCGATCTCATCAAGCCGTTCGGCGCCCCCGTCTACCTGCGCACCCGCAACTTCGCCACCCTGCTGATGGGCAGCGACCACAAGCTGTGGGTCAACTGGCATTGCGAGAACGGGCTGGCCGCCAGCTATCCGCTGGCCTGATGGTCGGACAAACACAAAGGGCCCCGGCGGGCCCTTTTTCTTTTCCATGTCAGGCTCCCCGGGCCGTTTCATGCTCAGGGCTTGTCCTGTGCCTGGGCGAAAAAGTCGCGCCGAAACTGGCCGAGCACCTCCTCTCTGTGCTGCTGCCAGCGCTCGGGATCCATGCTCCCCTGACTGGCCGCCAGTTGCTGCTCCAGCTCGGCCAGCTGCTGCTGGTAGCGGCCGCGCTGATCCAGCTGCTGCTGGCGCGTACCGGCAAACGCCACGCTGGCCTCGGCCCGGTCGGCAGGCAGGAAGTGGCGGGCCAATGTCTCCAGCTCCTCATCCCCCCACAACTGGCGCGCCTGCAAGAGGCGGGCATCCGGGTTGAACAGATCCGCTGCCAGATCCGGGTGATCCGCCGCCCACTCATCCTGCAGCCGGGTCAGGGCGGCCAGCCGTTCGGCCAGTGCCAGCTGTTCGCTGTCAGCGGCCAACTGATCCAGAGCCTGGGCGTAACGCCCCTGCAACCGTGTCAGGCTCTCCCCCTCACTCATCCACTGGGATTCCAGCGCGATCAGATTGACCAGCCGCTCGCTCAGCAGCTGGTCGGTGTCGCTTATCTCGCTGGCGAGCCGCTGGCTCAGCTCCGCAGGCATCTCTCGCCAGCCGGGGGGCGGCTTGGTGGACTGGCCCCCGCTGGCCGCCGGGGTGAGCCGGGGCATGAGGGCTGTCATCGGAGCTGCTGGCGTCTGCTGCGGCTGACTTCCCCCACGCTGATGAAACTCAGTGTTGGCTGGGGCCGACTCCGGCTCATTCTGCCAGCCGAGGTTGAGCAGCAATAGCGAGAGGACTGCCAGGGCCAGGATCCCGTAGCGGCGCTTCATCGGCTGATCTCGCCCTTGACCGGGAAGTGATCGGAGAGGTTGCTGGCGGGCCAGAGGCTGCCATCGCTGCTGCGTGGGATCCAGACGCTGTTGAGGTTATGACTGGCGGCGCCGTACTCCCGGCTCACCACCAGATAGTCCAGGTACTCGACGTTGGCGCCACCGGAGAGGGGGCCGCCTGCGTAGGGGTTGATCCTGGGGTCGAAGGTGGCTTCGGTATAGCCGCCATAGCCGGGTTCATGGGCGTCAAGGTTGGCCAGCATGCTGGCGTAGTCGTCGGCGAACTTGCGCTTGTTGACGTTGAAGTCGCCGCCATAGATGACGGTGTCGCTGGCCGGGATCTTGAGGCTGGCGGCCAGGGTACGAATTTGGCCGAACTGGATCTGGCGCAGCCGTCTCGCCTCGTCGGTGTCGAAGCTGGCGGTGTGGGTGGCGAACAGATGCCAGGCTTTGCCCCCCTTGATCACCTCGGCATACATGACCCCTTTGTCGGCGAAACAGTCGGTACCGGTGCACTGGGGATAGACCAGCTGGGCCTCCCGCACGATTGGGTAGCGGCTGACGATCACTACGCCACCGTCGTGGATATTGACCCCCGGCTTGTCGAGCACCTTGGTCTGATAGGGGTACTCTTTGGCCAGCGCCTGCAGGAAGCCCTCGCGGCGGCCGTCGAACACCTCTTGCAGCAGCAGGGCGTCATAACCCTTGAGGTAATCGGGCAGCAAGGTTAACCGTTCGCCAATGCTGGAGGCGATCACCGGCAGGGCCCAGACGTTGTAGCTGGCCACCTTGAGCTTGCTCTGTGAAGGCTCCGGTTGTTCCCGTGGTTGTGGCGGGGTCAGCATGTAGTGCAGATCGTCGTAACGGCCGGTGAATTTGGCGGCAAAGGCCAGCTCCTGCGGCCCCTGGGTACGATGCAGGGCGCGGTCGCTCTTCCACCCCGAGCTGACGGTCGGGGTGTCGCCACCGTGCTGCAGGGTGGTGTTCCACCAGGTGCCCTCCATCAACTGGTTGAGGCGATAGGTGTCGCCGCTGGCCGTGGTGACACGGGTTTCGAACAGATAGCTTTTGCCCGCCTTCACCCCCTCGTAGCGATTGAAGCTGAGCACCATGGCGCTCTCCCAGGGGCCCAGCTCCGTTCTGTGCTGGATCCATTGGCTGCCCGCCTGCAGCTGGCCGCTGCCGCTCTGGCTGATTGCCAGCTGCAGGGGTTCCGGGCCGTTGTTGGTGAGGTAGACATCGGTATCGGCCAGCACCTGCAATGGAAACTGGCTGACCAGCAGCAGGGCGGCATAACTGAGGGGCTTGTGCATCATTAAGTCCTTTTGGTTGAGGCACGATGGAAAGTGACTGTTATGGCGGGCATAGAGGTCATTTCATTTACATTTTTGTTACAAATAAATGAAAGGCCCCATATGGGGAGAGGGGGGGCATTGAGGGGAAGGCTGCGGGTCAGTGGCCGTTCAAGCGGAGGATCTAGATCAGGCTTGGCAATCAAGGGGGCGCGTACCGGTCGGCACGCACCCCGGATGACGGGTCAGTGGCGGAACTGGTTGATCAGGCGGGAGAGGGCATGCAGCCGCTCCACCAGCAGCGTGATGCCGTCCAGGGCCTGCCTGCTGTTGTCGGCTGTGTGGCTGGCCAGCTGGTGGATCTGGTGGATGCCGTGATCCAGGGTACTGGTGACATCCGCCTGCTGGCTGACGGCCTGGGCAATTTCGTCGCTGGTGTGGGTGACCTGGGTCAGCATGCGGTTGATCTGGTTGAGCACCTCGGCTGTGGTGCTCACGTGCTGCTGGCAACGCTCCGAGGTCTGGGCCCCTTGGGTCATGCCATCAGCCAGCTGGCGGGTGGTCTGCTGCAGCGCCTGGATCATCTCGTGGATCTCGCCGGTGGAGCTGCGGGTCTTCTGGGCCAGTGCCCGTATCTCGTCGGCCACCACTGCAAAACCACGCCCCTGCTCACCGGCCCGCGCCGCCTCTATGGCCGCATTGAGGGAGAGCAGATTGGTCTGATCGGCGATCTGGCTGATCACCGCCAGGATCCCGCTGATCTTCTGGCTGTCACCGGTCAGTTGCGCCAACACCTGGTGGTTGGCATCAAGTTCTTCATGCAACTGATTGACCGATGATTGTGTGGTCGCCAGCGCCTGCAATCCCTCGGCCGATACCTGTTGTACCTCGCCCACCAGGGCGTTGGCCTGATGGGCGCTGTTGGCCACGTCACGGATCGACTGGCTCATTTGCGTGATGGCGGCGGCCAGCTGCTCGCTCTGGGCTCGCTGTTGTTGCAGGTGGGTGTCTATGGTCTGGATATTGCCCCTGTCATCCTCGGCGGCCTGCAGTATCTGCTGGTTGGTGTCGGCGCTGCGCCCCACCACCGCCTTGAGCTCGGCCCGCTTCATGCGCAGGGCCAGCTCGAGAGCCGCCAGTGTGTCCCGCCGTTTGGTGTAGAGCACCTGACAGAGCGGGGTGCCCATCTCCTCGCCTGCCGTGGTGGCCAGGCGGTTGAGCCGCTGTTGCAGCCGCCGGCCGTGGATCATCTGGGCCAGCAGCGCCGCTGCACCGGGCGCTCCCCACAGGGGATTGCCAGTAACGAGGGACGTCAGCAGGGCGAGCAGGGCCATGCCGGAGAGGAGCAGGGTGAGCTGGCCCGGCTCCAGAGTGAGCCGGCTGAGCCAGGGCAGCGCCTTGCCCGCCCGGATGCGGGCGTAGAGCTGCTCAGCCCAGGCGATGTCCTGTTCGCTCGGGCGGGTACGCACCGACTGGTACTCTATGATTTGCCGCTGGTCGTTGAGGATCGGTGTGACGTAGGCGTTGACCCAGTAGAAGCTGCCGCTCTTGGCGCGATTCTTTACCAGTCCCATCCAGCTCTTGCCCTGGCGCAGTCGCTGCCACATGTCGGCAAAGGCGGCCTTGGGCATGTCGGGATGACGTACCAGATTGTGGGGCACCCCTTCCATCTCGGCGGCGTTGTAACCGGCTACCTCGCAGAAGTGCTGGTTGGCATAGGTGATGTGGCTGGCGGGATCCGTGGTCGAGATCAGGGATAGGTGGTCGGGGAAGCGTATCTCCCCCTCCCGTTGGCTTGTGGTCATGTGAGCATCCTGAGTGAGTCAAGTAACTGATAGTTTTGTTTTTATTTTTGTGATGGTTACCGGCTCATTCTATGGGGCGGAGATGACACTATCTTGGCTTGGGTCAATTAATCGACACTCTAGCCTGGTGAAATAGTGCAAATAGAAAGCCCGCAGGGTTCAGGTTGCTGTCATGGGGAAAAAGGGGCGCCGGGTGGCAGGCAAGGGGAAAAGTGATGGCGCCCCGGGCGGGGCGCCAGGGATCAGCGACTGGCCAATGGGTAGGTAAAAAGGGCCAGGTGGGCGAAGTTGAACAGGAAGTGGATGATGATGGCGACGCTCAGACGACCGCTGAAGTGGAACGCCAGGCCGTAGCAGGCGCCCGCCAGGGCGGCAAACAGCATCAGCAGCGGGCCGCCGGCGAGGTGAGCTGCGCCGAACAGCAGGCTGGCGACCAGGATGCCGAGCCAGAGTCGGCTGCGGGCGGCCACCCCTTGCTGGATGAAGCCGCGAAACAGTGCCTCTTCCGCCACGCAGGTGAACAGCAGGTTGTTGAGGGCAAACAGCCACCACCAGTGGGGCAGACCCGCTTCGGGCTTGAGCGCACCCAGTTGCCAGGCGGTGATCAGCAGGGCCGCCAGCGGCAACAGCAAGAGGGCCAGCGCTCGCCAGCGGATCGCACCGCCCTGGCCGAGCAAGGCGGGCCAGGCCAGCAGCAGGCCGAAGAAGACCAGCGGCTTGTCCAGATTGAGGTACATGTTGAAGGGCACGCTGGCGGGGCCTGCCTGTGCCTGGTCCAGCACCTTCAGATTGCTGAAGCCGGGGATCAGGTGCAGCATCAGCGCTATGGCCCACAGCAGCACCAGCGTCAGGGCGGCGCCACGCCAGGGCTGGGGCAGGCTGGGGGTGCGCCAGGCCAGCAGCAGGCCCGCCAGCGTGATCAGCAGAGCGGAAGGGCTGAGGCGACCGAGGTAGAGGGCGGCCAGCAGGGCGACCCCCAGCAGGATCAGGCCGGGCAGGCGTTGACGGACCAGACAGAGCAAGACGGCCAGCGCCAGTGCTCCCCAGATGAGCGAATCAGGTAGAGGTAACATTGAGTCTCCAAGGCCGATAAAAGTCCCGCACCTTAACAAGTCGTCACATCATGACACAAGCCTTAATAGGCTGGTCGGATCCCTGCAAGGGCGAGTCCGCTGTGGGGCGCAGCCATGAAAAAGCCGGAGCTGAGGCTCCGGCTTTTCTGGTACTGCATTGCCAGTACAGGTGCCTTTTAGCGACCAGACTCTGCGATGACACGGGCTATGATGTCGGCGCGCTTGGTGGCCTCCAGCTCGCCCAGGGCGATGAGGCCGGCCTTGAAGATGACGTTCTTCGGCAGGCTGACATCGTCCAGGGTGGTGATGGCTTCGACGTGCAGACCGTTCAGACGGCTGGCATCGCGCGGGCTCAGGTTGACCTGGGTGTTCATCACCTGCTTGCCTTTCTTCTTGGCAGGCACGGCTTGTTTGGTCTGGTCCTGCTCGTCTTCCGGCTGTTCTGGTTGTTCGCCGTCAAAATCGTAAATAGACATAGTCAATCCTGTTGGGTTGCAAGGGGCATGCTCGCCCTAAAGTGGGTATTCAGCCCATATCCTCATTGCGGATAAAGGCGCGCCAGGAGCCTAGCACCTGGGCAAAGTCTTCCAGCCCGCACATGGCCAGCTGCTCATCATCGTAGTAGGCGAGATCGTCGAGATCCTCATCCTGTTCGATATTGAGGACGTTGGCTTTCACCTCGGCTTCCTCATGGGTGAGCAGCAGTGAATAGTCACCGCCGTGCAGCTGGTACTCTGTGCGGGTGCGATTGGACAGCTGGTCGATGATGGAGAAGAGCTCATCGAGCTTCTCCTCATCCTTGCCAACTTCATCGATCAACCACTGACCGATGGCCTCATGACCCATGGAGAACCGGGCGCGATAGCCACCGAACGGGTCGCGGCGAAATTCATAGTCCATAGCGGAGTCCATATCGGAAGGATGAGGCCACCACAAAGCGGACTGGCATAGCGTCAGATCCATGATCCATGGTGGGTCACACATAGCGTAAAGTGGCCTATTCTAGCGATCCCTCCCGCGCTTGTCTTGATGATGTGGGATCTTTGCACGTCGGCCCGTGTGATTGTGGGCCACCAGGCGTCATGCCAGCTTGTTGTCCGGAGATGTTATGCAGCTAAACGATACCCTGGCCCGTCAGATAGTGAGCAGGGCGATGAAGATACTGTCGTTCTCGGTCAACGTGATGGATGAACACGGTTTGATCATTGCCTCCGGTAATCCCGAGCGCCTCCATCAGCGCCACGAGGGTGCCGTGCTGGCGCTGACCGAGAACCGGGTGGTGGAGATAAGCGAGGCGACCGCCCAGCAGCTCAAGGGGGTGCGCCCTGGCATCAATTTGCCCATTGCCTATCAGGGGGAATTGCTCGGGGTCATCGGTATCTCGGGCGATCCGGACATAGTGCGTGCTTACGCCGAGCTGGTGCGCATGACGGCCGAGCTCATTCTGGAGCAGGCGGCGCTCACCGAGCAGTTGCAGTGGGACAAGCGCCACAAGGAGGAGCTGGTACTGCAGCTCATCCGCGGCGAGGGGCGGGTCGATCAACTGCAACAGGCGGCCCGTTTCCTCGAGCTGGATCTGGCCCAGCCGCGGGTGGTGGCGGTACTGGCGCTGGAGGAGGCGGATCCCGCCCGCCTGCGGGAGCTGGTGCATCTGCTGGAAAATCCGGAGCGGGACAATCTGGTGGCCATCAACGGCCTCGACGAGATAGTGGTGCTCAAACCGGCCCAGCTGAGCGAGGGTGTCTGGCAATCTGAGCAGGAGCGCAGCCGCATCAAGCAGTTGCTGGCTCGCATTCCCCACTTCAAGGTACGGATTGGGGTGGGTGATTACTTCGGCGGCATAGATGGTCTGGCGCGCTCCTACCAGACGGCGCGGGATACTCTACGCCGGGGCATGCGGCAGGCTCCGCGCAAGCAGGTCTACTTCTTCGAGGATTACCGGTTGCCGGTACTGCTCGGCAGTCTGGCGGACTCCTGGCAGGCGGATCAGCTGCGGGCGCCCCTGCTCAGGCTGGCGCAGGAGGACACAAAGGGAACGCTGCAAAAGACGCTGCGCCAATATTTCTTGCAGGATTGTGATCTGCATCCCTGTGCCGAGGCGCTCTTCATTCACCCCAATACACTGCGCTATCGGCTGACTCGGATCGAGCAGATAACCGGTTTGAATTTCAACAAGTTAGACGACAAGTTCCTGCTCTACCTCGGGCTTAATCTCGACAGCTGATTTGTTGTTATGAACAAAAAATCTCTTTTTAAAGAGACCTTATTTGTCTTTTCAGACAACGCATTTCGATCCCGGATCACCATAATGGCCACCACTCACTCCCATTCAAGGTGCCCGTCATGATCCCTGTATCCGCGCTCGGCGCTCTCGCCGCGCTCTCCATCGCCATCTTCCTCATTCTGAAGAAGGTGCCGCCCGCCTACGGCATGATAGTCGGCGCCCTGGCCGGTGGCCTGATCGGCGGGGCCGATCTGACCCAGACCGTCGCCCTGATGATAGGTGGCGCCCAGGGGATCACCACGGCCGTGATGCGGATCCTGGCGGCCGGTGTGCTGGCGGGCGTGCTGATCGAATCGGGCGCGGCCACCACCATCGCCGAGACCATCGTCAAGAAGCTGGGCGAGACCCGCGCCCTGCTGGCGCTGGCGCTGGCCACCCTGATCCTGACTGCAGTCGGCGTCTTTGTGGACGTGGCCGTCATCACGGTCGCCCCCATAGCGCTGGCCATAGCGCGCCGTGCCGACCTCTCCAAGGCGGCCATTCTGCTGGCCATGATAGGGGGCGGCAAGGCGGGCAACGTCATGTCCCCCAACCCGAACGCCATAGCTGCGTCCGATGCCTTCCATCTCCCCCTCACCTCCGTCATGGCGGCCGGCATCATACCGGGCCTGTTCGGGCTGGTGATGGCCTACTGGCTGGCCAAGCGTCTGAACAACAAGGGCAGCAAGGTCGCCGCCGACGAGGTGGTGAGCTTCAGTGGCAGCAAGCTGCCCGGCTTTGGCGCCGCCATCAGTGCGCCCCTGGTTGCCATACTGCTGCTGGCCCTGCGTCCGCTGGCCGGTATCGTCGTGGATCCGCTGATTGCCCTGCCCCTTGGCGGCCTGGTCGGGGCCCTTATGATGGGCAAGTTCAGCAAGGTGAACCAGTTTGCGGTCTCGGGTCTGGCCCGCATGGCGCCGGTGGCCATCATGCTGCTGGGTACCGGTACTCTGGCGGGCATCATTGCCAACTCGGGTTTGAAGGATGTGCTGATCAGCGGCCTGACCGCCTCCGGTCTGCCCTCCTACCTGCTGGCCCCCATCTCGGGCGCTTTGATGTCACTGGCGACCGCCTCGACCACGGCCGGCACCGTGGTGGCTTCCAACGTGTTCAGCTCCACCCTGATCGAGCTGGGCATCAGCAGTCTGGCGGGGGCCGCCATGATCCATGCCGGTGCTACCGTGTTTGACCACATGCCCCACGGCTCCTTCTTCCATGCCACCGGTGGCAGCGTCCACATGGGCGTGGGGGAGCGCCTCAAGCTTATCCCTTATGAAACAGCCGTCGGTCTGACCATCGCAGCCGTCTCCACCTTGATGTTTGGCGTGTTTGGTCTCGCCTGAGGAACTGATATGAAAATTGTTATCGCACCGGATTCATTCAAGGAGAGCCTGAGCGCCATGGCGGTGGCCGATGCCATTGAGGCGGGTTTCAAGCAGGTGTTGCCAGAGGCCACCTACATCAAGCTGCCCATGGCCGATGGCGGCGAGGGCACAGTGCAATCCCTGGTGGATGCCACCGGTGGTCGCATACTGCCGTTTTATGTGACAGCACCGCTCGGCAACCAGGTGCAGGGCTTCGTCGGCTTGCTGGGGGATGGCGAGCGCGCCGTCATCGAGATGGCGGCGGCCTCCGGCCTGCATCTTGTCCCCCCCGAGCTGCGCAATCCGCTGCACACCTCCAGCTTCGGTACTGGTGAGCTGATCCTGGCGGCCCTCGACATGGGGGTGAAGCACCTGATCCTCGGCATAGGCGGCAGTGCCACCAACGATGGCGGTGCCGGCATGATCCAGGCGCTCGGTGGCAAGCTGCTGAAACGCGATGGCACCCCCATAGCGCCGGGCGGCGCCGGGCTGGCGGATCTGGCCACCATAGATCTGAGCGATCTGGATTCCCGTCTGAGCAGAATCACCATAGAGGTGGCCTGTGACGTGGACAATCCGCTGTGCGGCCCGACAGGTGCCTCCGCCGTGTTTGGCCCGCAAAAAGGGGCCAACGCCGACATGGTGGCCCAACTCGATGCCAACCTCTCCCGCTACGCCGACTGCATCGAGCAGGCCCTTGGCAAACAGGTGAGGGAAATCCCGGGGGCGGGCGCCGCCGGTGGCATGGGGGCGGCCCTGGTGGGCCTGCTCGGTGCCGAGCTCAAGCCCGGCATCCAGATCGTCATAGCGGCGTTGAAACTGGCCGAGGCGGTGGCCGATGCGGATCTCGTCATCACGGGGGAGGGGCGTATCGACAGCCAGACCATTTATGGCAAGACGCCAATCGGTGTCGCACGCTGTGCCAAGCAGTTTGGCAAGCCGGTGATAGGTATTTCGGGCTGTCTCACCGACGATTACGGTGTGGTGCATGAGCACGGGCTGGATGCGGTGTTCGCCGTGGTCAACCGCGCCATGTCCCTGCCGGAGGCATTGGCGACAGCCACCACCAACCTGCAGCTCACGGCCCGCAACGTGGCCGCGCTCTATATGCTGCGACGCTGATCCTCTTTTGGCCGGTGCCGGGCACCGGCTTTACCCTGCCCCGTGTCGCGGTGATGACCTGTCTTTGTTGCAGATCTGACCGCAATACCTTGCCGATCTCCCGATCGGCTTTTTTCATTATCTTGCTGTATCTCCATCGCTTTTCTACGGTTTCTATATTTTGGCTGACCACTTTGCGGCATAGTGATCCCCCATAGTACAAGGAGCCACCCATGATCTTGCTGACCCTGGGGGTACTGCTGTTTACCCTTATCCATCTCTATCCCTGTTTCGCTGCGGCCCATCGAACCCGCCTGCGCGACCGGTTGGGGGAGAACCGTTACAAGGGACTCTTCTCGCTGCTGGTGTTCGTCGCTTTCGGCTTGATTCTGGCTGGCTGGCGTTCGTCCAGCCCCATGCCACTCTATTTTCCGCCCGCCTGGGGCCCGGCTCTGGTGATGGGCGTGATGCCAGTCGCGCTCATCCTTTTCTTCTCGGGCCAGGGGCCCAACCACTTGCGGCGCTGGCTGGTTCATCCCCAGCTACTTGGTACCCTGCTCTGGGCTGGCGCCCATCTTGCGGTCAACAGCGAGGCCCGCTCCCTGGTGCTGTTCGGCGGTATCGGTCTGTGGGCCCTGGTCAGCATCATCTGGATTTCGGTGCGGGACTGGCAGCGTCATCCCCGTCCCACAGCGAACTGGGTTGGGACTGGTATCAGCGTGGGAGCTGGACTTGCGGTCACGGCTGTCTTGATCTTCTGGGGTCATGGCTGGCTGACCGGCATACCCTTGCGCTAAATGATGGGGATGAACCGGCTGCGCCACCTGTGCGTATGACGTTCATCTGTTCAAAAGGAGTTGCCCGATGAAATGGTTCAGTTTGCTATTGCTGCTTGGTGTCGGGGCGGCCTCTGCCGCCTGCCCTGATTATTTCAATGTGGAGCAACGAGAGCTCAACAGCACCCAGCGCCACAACCTCTGCCAGCTGACCGAAGGCAAGGTGGTGCTGGTGGTAAACACAGCGTCTTATTGCGGTTATCGCGGCCAGTTTGGGGATCTGGAGACGCTTTACCAGACCTACAAGGACAAGGGGCTGATAGTGCTGGGTTTCCCGTCCAACGACTTCTGGCAGGAGTCGGGGGATGAGGACAAAACCGCCGCTGTTTGCCGCCGTGACTACGGGGTGACCTTCCCCATGTTCAACCGGCTGGCGGTACGGGGTGACGATGCGAGTCCGCTCTACAAGGGGTTGGCCGCGGCCGCGGGCGAGGCGCCGGGCTGGAACTTTCACAAGTACCTGATAGGGCGCGATGGCAAGCTGATCGCAAGCTATGGTGCGAACCAGAATCCGGCCGACGATCCTCTGCAAAAAGAGGTCAAACGGGCGCTTGGGCTTTAGGTCTACCCCGCTGCGGGCTGCTCTGGAATAATGGAGGCCCGCTTTCCTGTCTGGTAACTCTGTGCTGCAACGTCTGCCCCAAATGGTGATCTTCGATGCCCTGGTCCGTGAACAGGGCATCTCGGCGGCCGCACGGCGGCTCGGCGTCTCCAAATCCCACATCAGCAAACAGCTGGCCCAGCTTGAGGCCGAACTCGGTGCCCAGCTGGTGCAGCGCACCACTCGCCGCTTCTCCCTGACCGAACTCGGTCAGGAGTATGCCCGTCACTGCCGCGCTTTGGTGGCGGTGGCGCTGGAGGCGAACTCCATGGTGGCGGAGCGCCGTGGCAAGGTGAGTGGCGTGCTTCATCTTGGGGTGGGCCAGTCGTTTGGCCGGCTGCACGTGATCCCGCGTCTCAAGGCGTTTCAGGATCGCTACCCCGAGCTGGAGCTGGAAGTCTCCCTGTTCGATCACAGAACCAACCTGGTGGATGAGGGGCTGGATCTCTGGATCACCACCTATGAAGACAAGCCCGAAGCGCTGGTGGGGCAGCGGCTGGCGGATATCCACTTCGTGCTGGTGGCCTCGCCGGACTATCTGCTGAGCCACGGCACACCCTTGCACCCAAAAGATCTGGCCCAGCACAACTGCATCACCTACCAGAGCCGGGAGCGGCGCTACCACGAGTGGTCGTTTCGCCAGGGCAAGGAGCGCCAGACGGTGCAGGTGGCCGGCAACTACCGGGTGGATCTGGCGGAGGCGGTGCGCGATGCCGCCCTGGCCGGGCTCGGCATCGCCTATGTCGCCAACTACTTGCTGGACAAGGAGTTGCAGTCCGGTCAACTGATCCCCCTGCTGCCCCAGTGGCGGCCTAACCAGAAGATGGCGGTGCACGCCGTCTACGCCAGGCGCGAACATCTGGATCCCAAGATCCGTCTCTTCATCGATTTCCTCAAGGAGAGCTTCGGCCCCAATCCCTATTGGGAGCAGCGACTTGCCCCCTGGCTCGGCGGCAAATTGTCCGGCACAGAGGAATAATCGTTTCCATATAAGAACACTGGCTTTCGCATGATACCAAAATTGAACCAAATCAGCGGGTTGGCGCAACCGATATCGTGCAAACGTTTTTGCTAACAGGGCTGTAACCAGGCGGGCTTGCAGTGGAGGGGCGGGGAGAGCAGAATCCGCGCCCATCTTTTGCCTCACCTGATGGAGTCCCTATGATTGCCCTGCTCGGCATACTGAGTATCCTGGCCCTGGCCGTACTCTGCTCTGATAATCGTCGTCGTATCCCTTTGCGAACAGTGGGTCTCGCCCTCTGCCTGCAAGTCCTCTTTGCCGGTCTGGTGCTCTGGCTACCTGCCGGTCAGCACGTGCTGAATGGGGTCAGCGAGAGCGTCAGCAGCGTGATCGGTTACGGTCAGGAGGGGATCGCCTTCCTGTTCGGGGATCTGGCCAAGTTCAAGCTGGGCTTCATCTTTGCGTTCAACGTGCTGCCGGTCATCATCTTCTTCTCTGCGGTGATCGCGATCCTCTATCACATAGGCCTGATGCCGCGGGTTATCGCCCTGCTGGGCGGCGGTCTGCAGAAGCTGCTGGGTACCGGCCGTGCCGAGAGCCTCTCCGCCACCGCCAACATCTTCGTCGGCATGGTGGAAGCGCCGCTGGTGGTCAAGCCCTACCTCTCCAAGATGTCCGACTCCCAGTTCTTCGCCGTGATGAGCTGCGGTCTCGCCTCCGTGGCTGGCGGCACCTTGGTGGGCTACGCCAGTATCGGGGTTGAGCTCAAGTACCTGATAGCGGCTGCCTTCATGTCGGCGCCTGCCGGTCTGGCCATGGCCAAGATCCTGGTGCCGCCTGCGGCCGAAGACGTTGACCACTGTCAGGATGTGGAGATCCCCCGTGCGACCAATGTCATCGAAGCAGCGGCCGATGGCGCCATGGCTGGCCTCAACATAGCGGTCGCGGTCGGCGCGACTCTGCTGGCTTTCGTCGGGGTGATCGCCATGCTCAACGGTCTACTGGGCTGGGCCGGTGATCTGGTGGGACTGGAGCTGAGCTTCCAGATCATACTGGGCTGGCTGTTCGCCCCCGTCTCCTGGCTGATCGGCGTGCCCTGGGATCAGGCCCAGGCGGCTGGCGCCCTGATCGGGACCAAGATAGTCATCAACGAATTCGTCGCTTTCATCGCCCTGGTGCAGGATCAGACCCTGAACGAATCGAGCAAGGCCATCGTCACCTTCGCCCTGTGCGGTTTCGCCAACATCTCCTCCATGGCGATCCTCATCGGTGGCCTGGGCGCCATGGTGCCGGAGCGCAAATCCTTCATCGCCCGTTACGGCATGCGCGCCATACTGGCGGGTGTGCTGGCGAACCTGATGAGCGCCTCGCTGGCGGGGCTGTTCCTCGCCATCTGATTGACCTCGAAGCTGGCACCTTCCGGTCAGAGCCCGCTTCGGCGGGCTTTTTTGTGGCTGTTTTTCAGACAAAAAAAGCGCCTCAGAGGAGGCGCGGGGAAAAAGACAGATTGGAAGCGTCACATGGGTGCCACTTGAATGAGGGATGAGCCATGCCATCCAAGTGTGAAGCCATGATGCCTGACCCTGTCTGAAGCCCTTATGAGGCGATTCTTCATACTATGTTCATTTTTATAAACGCAAAACGGCTCCAATCGAACAAACCGGATCTCTGTTGTGCCAATGGCTGAAGTGAGTGTTTTACAGTGATGGAGCCACTATCAAGGGGTCAACTCGAACGAACTGGCGTTCTGTTGTTCCAGCGCCAGCAACCAGCGCTTGATGGGGATGCCGCCGGCATAACCGGTCAGCTCGCCGCTGCGCCCTATCACCCTGTGACAGGGCACTATGATGCTGAGAGGATTGCGGCCATTGGCGGCACCCACGGCTCGCACCGCCTTGTGGTTGCCGATGGACTGGGCTATTTCGAGATAGCTGACGGTCTTGCCATAGGGAATGTCGCACAGAGCGCGCCACACCGACTGCTGGAAGGGGGTTCCCTTGGCGGCTAGCGGCAGATCGAAGCGTTGCAGACGGCCGGCGAAATAGGCGGTGAATTGCTCGACGTAAGGGGCCAGAGCCAGATCATCCTGACGCCACTGCTGGGTTGGCATTATGGGGCGCTCGCCCTGCATGAACTCCACGTGGCGCAGGCCATCCCGATCGATGGCGATGAGCAGGGGGCCGTGGGCGCTGTCGCAAAAACTGTATCTCATCTTCTCTCATCCTTGGCGTGGGCAAGTCGTAAGGCTGGCAGCATCACTCCAGCACGGGTTTGCCGCGGGCTGACTTGATGTCGCCCTTGCGCTTCTTGGCGTCGATCCGCTTGCGCTGGGAGCTGCGGGTCGGCTTGGTGGCATGACGGGCCTTGGGGCGCCAGGCGGCTTTCTTGAGCAGCTCCACCAGGCGGCTCATGGCCTCTTTTCGGTTCATGTCCTGGCTGCGATGGGTCTCGACGCGGATCTGGATAAAACCATCGTGTACCCGGCTGTCGCTCAGCTTGTCGAGCCCCTCTTTGTAGAGCGGGGGCAGACTGGGAGAGCTGCGGTAATCAAAGCGCAACCAGACGGCGGAGTCAGTCTTGTTGACGTGCTGGCCGCCGGCCCCCTGGGCCCGCATGGCCTGAAACTGCAGCTCATGCCAGGGGAGGGTGACGCTGTTGGAGATGACTAGCATACTGCTGTGCTCTTGTTTGGTGCATAGGGAGAGGCTGGTTCAGCTTGGTGCCTCATTATGGGGCGAGATGTGCTCCCTTGGTGATGCCGGGGGGGATTCATCCAGGGCATAAATGCTATCTTTTTGAAATTAAACAATAAAAAGACTTGGCACAAGAATTGATACCCAATTCACCACATACCATGGATTGGGAGCAACCAGATGAAGCTGATTACTGCGATTATCAAACCCTTCAAGTTGGACGATGTGCGTGAAGCCGTCGCCAGCCTGGGAGTCGAAGGACTGACAGTGTCCGAGGTCAAGGGGTTTGGCCGCCAGAAAGGGCACACCGAATTATACCGGGGAGCCGAGTACCAGGTCGACTTCTTACCCAAAGTGAAGCTGGAAATTGCGACGGCCGATGACAACGTCGAAGGGGTCATAGAGGCGATCTGCAAGGCGGCGTATACCGGCAAGATCGGCGATGGCAAGATTTTTGTCTACGATTTGTTGCAGGCGGTGCGCATTCGTACCGGTGAAAGCGATGACGAGGCGCTCTGATCGCTCGGGTGCCCTGGCGGCTTGAGCATGGGTAACCCTGTTTCGGATTGCCAGACCGGACGGGTTGCCGATAGGTAGTCGTTGATTGACTCCATGGTGGGGCTGGATAGGATTCTATCCGGCCCTTTTGTTTGAACGGCGCTTAAATATGTGATCCCGCACTCGATGTTTTCTTGATCCGGCTGTCGAGGCCAATGCAAAATACAAACAGCAATGGTTATCACTCGATATAGCAACTCAAGGAATGGATGATGAAAATGAAGATGCTGGCACTGGCTTTTTCTACCCTGGCTGCTCAGGGTGCGTTTGCGGCGGGAGAGGTGAATGTCTACTCCAACCGTCAGGATGAACTGATCAAGCCCATCATCCAGCAGTTCGAGAAGGAATCGGGCATCAAGGTCAACGTGGTGTTCGCCAAAGAGGGGCTGAACGAGCGTCTGGAGCGGGAAGGCAAGCTCTCTCCGGCCGACCTGATGCTGACCGTGGACATCAGCCGTCTGACCGATCTGGTGGACAAGGGGCTGGTGCAGCCGGTAGACAGCAAGATACTGCAGGAGAATATCCCTTCCATCTATCGTGACCCGGAGAATCGCTGGTTTGCCCTGACCACCCGAGTGCGTGCCATCTATTCGAGCAAGGAACGCCTCGGCAAACTCGACACCATCAGCTACGAAGATCTGGTAAAGCCTGAATTCAAAGGGAAAATTTGTACCCGTAGCGGCAAGCATGAGTACAATGTGGCGCTGGTTTCCTCCATGATCGCCCATCACGGCATGGCGGATGCAAAAACCTGGCTGGAAGGGGTCAAGGCCAACCTGGCGCGCAAGCCGCAAGGCAACGACAGGGACCAGGTCAAGGCGATCAAGGATGGCATCTGCGATCTGTCCCTCGGCAACAGCTACTACCTGGGTGCCATGTTGAAAGATCCGGCTCAGAAGTCCTGGGCTGATGCGGTCTACATCAACTTCCCGAACCAGGCTGACCGTGGCGCCCACGTCAACGTGAGCGGCGTGGCCATGACCAAGCATGCCAAGAACAAGAAAGCCGCCCAGAAGCTGATGGAGTTCCTGGCTGGCGATACTGCCCAGCACATGTATGCGGACGTGAATGCCGAGTACCCGGTCAAGGTCGGGGTCGAGCCTTCCGCCATGGTCAAGTCCTGGGGCAGTTTCAAGTCTGATCCCATGCCGGTCAGCGAGTACGCCAAGCACCGCAAGGATGCCTTGCAGTTGCTGGATGAAGTAAAATTCGACTTGTAATCAGATGGGGCCAAGGGCCCCATCCACTTCTGTGGTCTCATGAAAAATTGTGGATGGATTGTCAGCAGCTGGGCCACCGCCCTGCTGCTGGGTTTGCCGGTACTCGCCCTTATCTTCTCAGCCTTCTCGGCAGACGGAGACCTGTTTCGCCACCTCGCCGATACTGTGCTGCTCGATTATCTGGCCAATACGCTGGGACTGGTGGCGGGCGTAGTGCTGCTCAGCCTGTTGTTCGGCGTACCTACCGCCTGGCTGGTAGCCATGTGTCAGGTACCGGGGCGCCGTGCCCTGCAGTGGGCGCTGATGCTGCCCATGGCCATGCCCTCCTACATCGTTGCCTACGTCTACACCGACCTGCTTGACTACTCGGGGCCGCTGCAGGCGGGGCTGCGCACCCTGTTTGAGTGGAGCAGACCTGCGGATTACTGGTTCCCGGCCATTCGATCCCTGGGGGGCGCCGCCTGGGTACTGGCGCTGGTGCTCTTTCCCTACGTCTATCTGCTGGCCCGCGCCTCGTTCTTGGAGCAGTCGGTCAGCCTCATTCACTCCAGCCGTCTGCTCGGCTGCAACCCTTGGCAGAGCTTTCGCCGCCTCAGTCTGCCGTTGGCCCGCCCCGCCATCATGGTGGCGGTTTCCCTGGTAGCGATGGAGACCCTGGCCGACTTTGCCACTGTCCACTTCTTTGCCATCAACACCCTGACCACGGCAGTTTACGATACCTGGCTCGGCTACGGCAGTTTGGCCACCGCCGCCAAGCTCTCCTGCATGATGCTGCTGGCCGTGGTGCTGCTCATCGCGCTGGAGCGCCGCTCCCGCCAGCGTCAGCAGGTGTTTCAGAAATCCATGGGTCATGAGCAGCCGCTGCGTTATCCACTCAAGGGAGTCAGCCGTTGGCTGGCCGGACTCTGGTGCTGGGGACTGGTGCTGGCCGGTTTCGGCCTGCCATTTGTCATCCTGCTCGATTACGGGGTGCGCTACTTCGAGTTGTCGTGGACACCGGAGTTTGTCCGCTTCGCTGGCAACAGCCTTCTCATCTCGGCGCTGACCGCCCTGCTGGCGATGGGGATTGCCCTGCTGCTTGGCTTCTTCCGTCGCCTTGATGGTGGCGTCAAGAGCCTGCTGCCCCTGCGCATTGCCGCCATGGGATACGCCATGCCGGGTACCGTGCTCGCCATCGGCGTGCTGGTGCCGCTGACAGCCCTTGATTTTGGTATCAATGATCTGGCCGAGTGGCTTGGAGGGCAGGGGCCTGGCTTGCTGCTGACCGGTACCCTCACTGCCATCGTATTCGGCTATCTGGTGCGCTTCGTGGCCATTGCCATCGGTTCGGTGGAGAGCAGCATGGGCAAGATCTCCCCCAGCCTCGACATGGCGGCCCGTTCCCTGGGACAGGGAGATGGCGGTATGCTGCGGCGGGTTCACCTGCCGCTGGTACGACGGGGTCTGTTTGCCGGTGCCATGCTGGTATTCATCGAATCCATGAAGGAGCTGCCCGCCGCCCTGCTGCTGCGGCCGTTCAACTTCGATACCCTGGCGACCCACGTCTATCAATTTGTCTCGGACGAGATGCTGGAACGCGGCGCCCTGGGGGCCATCGTTATCGTGCTGGTAGGGCTGTTGCCGCTCATCTGGGTCAACCGCAGCCTGGATAGCCAGGGGCACTGAGTCTGCAGATCACTCCCTGAATTGTTGTCCGGCGCAGGTCGGCCTGAATCAAAAGAATATGAGGAAGTCAGCCGTGTCTTGCTTGCAGGTTGAGAACGTCAGTTGCCGTTATAACGGTCGCAATGTGCTGGAGCTGCTGTCTCTGTCGGTGGCCGACAACGAGATTGTCTGTCTGCTGGGGGCCAGTGGCTGCGGTAAAACCACGCTGCTCAAGGCCATTGCAGGCCTGTTGCCGCTGGCCGAAGGGGAGATCCGCCTCGGTGCTACCCTGCTGGATGGGCCGGGCGTCAGCGTGCCACCCGAGGTGCGCAACATCGGTATGATCTTCCAGGATTACGCCCTCTTCCCCCATCTGACGGTGGCCGACAACGTCGGTTTCGGGCTGACTCGCCTTGACCGCCCCGCCCGTCAGCAGCAGGTGGAGGAGGCGCTGACGCTGGTCAAGCTGCAGGGGCTGGGAGATCGCTATCCCCATCAACTCTCTGGCGGGCAGCAGCAAAGGGTTGCCATCGCTCGCGCACTGGTGTGCAAGCCGAAGTTGATGTTGCTGGATGAGCCCTTCTCGAACATAGATACCCAGGTGCGGATGAAGCTGATCCTCGAGATCCGCACCCTGCTCAAGCAGCAGGGAATCGGCGCCATCTTCGTCAGTCACAGCAAGGAGGAGGCGTTTGCCTTCGCCGACCGGCTGGCTCTGTTTCGGGCTGGTCATATCGAGCAGGTGGGACAGCCGGAGCAGCTTTATCGCCGCCCGCAGAACCGCTTCGTGGCCGAGTTTTTGGGCGGGGTGAATTATCTGGCCGCTGAGGTGGTGGATAGCCACAGCGTCAAGACAGCGCTGGGAGTGGTATCTGGCACCGAGCCTCATGGTCGCAACCTGGGCGAGCTGCTGCAACTGATGCTCAGACCCCAGCAACTGTTGCTGGAGGCCGTCGTGGACGGCGAACTGACAGTGCTGGAGCAGCAGTTTCTCGGTCATCACTGCCGGGTGTTGTTCGAGTGTGGCGGTCAGCGACTGGAGGCGAGCATAGGTGAGCCACTCGGCGGGGATCGCGCTCGGGTCAAGGTCGCTCCCCATGGGTTGGTGTTGTTTGAACCAGTGCAGTGAACCACTTGATATCGTTATGAAATCAATGAATTGAATTCACTCTGGTTTATAATCGCGCCACGCTAATGCCTATACAGGGGAGAGACATAATGAAAGCCCAAGCCGGGATCTGCGCAGAGCCGAATCTGCACGCCCTCTATCTGATGTTCAATCGCACAGGAGAGGCGACCGCACTGGTTGCCCGTCTGGCCAGCTTGCCTGCCCTGTGGGAAGCGGTTGCCGCCGATTTCCCCGATGCCGGTTTCACCGGCTTGGTCGCCGTCGGCGCCGATGCCTGGGATGACCTCTACCCTGTAGCCCGTCCGCCCCAGTTTCGCGGCTTTATGACGCAATCAGCCAACGGTCAGCAGGCGCCAAATACGCCGTTCGACCTCTTCGTGCAGTTGCGTGCCGATCGGGTCGATGTTTTGCATCACGCCGGTCAAAGGGTGATGGCGCTGCTGGCCGGATTGGTGGCGCTGGTGGAAGAGGTGCGTGGTTTCCGCAATCTGGATTGCCGGGACCTGACCGGCTTCGTCGACGGCACCGAGAACCCGCAAGATGAACACCGCGCTGAGGTGGCCTTGCTTGAGGGTGGCGAGTTTGCCGGTGGCTCCTATGTCCATGTGCAGCGTTGGGTACATGCCATGAGCGACTGGGAGAAGCTCGCCCTGAAGGAACAGGAAGACATCATTGGCCGCACCAAGCGCGACAACATCGAATACGAGTCGGCCGACAAGCCGCTGACCTCCCATATCAAGCGGGTCAACCTCAAGACGCCCAAAGGTGAATCCATGGAGATACTGCGTCAGAGCATGCCCTGGGGAACCATGACGGAGCAGGGACTCTATTTCATCTCCTGCTGCCGCACGCCGTTGCACTTCAATGCCATGATGGCCAGCATGTACAAGGGGGAGGGCGGCCATTTTGATCACCTGCTGCGCTTCACCACGGCAGTGACTGGTGCGGCCTTCTTTGCCCCCTCGGAAGATTTTCTGGTGGCAAATGGTCAATAAGTCAGCATTCACCGGTGCGCAGAAAACAAAAATCCCGGCCTTGGCCGGGATTTTGCGTTCTGGCGGTACCGCTAGTAGGCGGTGGCCTGCGCATTGGCTGACATTAAGGGGTCTGTTCGAACAGCTCGAGGGCGGAGAGATAGAGCTCTTCGATATCGGTGTCGCTGGTCGGAGTGATGAAGATGGTGTCATCACCGGCGATAGTGCCGAGGATCCCTTCTGCCTTGCCGAGTGAGTCGAGCAGGCGGGCGATCAGCTGGGCTGCACCCGGGCTGGTGTGGATCACGACCAGAGCGCCGTTGTGGTCGACGTCGAGTACCAGGTTCTTGAGCGGGCTGGAAGTGGTGGGTACACCCAGTTCCACCGGCAGGCAGTAAACCATCTCCATCTTGGCATTGCGGGTGCGAACGGCGCCGAAGCGGCTCAACATGCGCGATACCTTTGACTGGTTGATGTTTTCGAAGCCCATCTCTTGCAGGGCAGTCACTATCTCTGCCTGGGAGCCAAATCGTTCTTCTTTCAGCAAGGCTTTAAAGGCCTTGGCCAGTTTTTCTTGCTTGTCGTTGTGTTTCATCTTGGACTCACGAATGAGGAGGTGTGGCTGCCTGTCACGCTCAGGCGGCAGATATGAACAGCGTGCCCATTTTGCATTCATGTGCCTATTTTTGCAAGGAAGCGGCGGTTGTTCTGCATATTGATTCAAAATTAGCTTGCATCCCCCCATGTTGGGGCTAAAATCGGGACGAAATTTTGAAAACTTATTCAATTGGGCTGTATGGGTATTGAACTAATCGGTATCGCAAAATCCTGGCACAAGGTGCCGGTACTGCAAGATGTCAGCTTTCGGACTGAGCCCGGTGAAACCTTGGTGCTGCTGGGCCCGAGCGGTGCTGGCAAGAGCTCGCTGCTACGCATGATGAACTTGCTGGACACGCCGGATGCCGGCGTATTGCGCATCGGTGAAAGTGAATTTTCTTTCCCGTCCGGCCTGTCTGCTGCCGAATTCAACCGTCAGGCGCAGGCACTGCGTCGCAAGGTGGGCATGGTGTTCCAGCAGTACAATCTCTGGCCACATCTGACCGTGATGGAGAACCTCATAGAGGCGCCCGTCAAGTTGCTCGGCATGAGCAAGGCCGCGGCTATCGAGAAGGGCGCCTACCTGTTGACCCAGTTGCAACTGGCCGACAAGCGTGATGCCTGGCCTGCCCGCCTCTCGGGTGGTCAACAGCAACGGGTGGCCATTGCCCGTACCCTGATGATGGATCCGCAAGTGCTGCTGTTTGACGAGCCCACGGCTGCACTCGATCCCGAGATCACCAAAGAGGTGGCCGAGATCATCCGCAATCTGGGCCAGACCGGTATTACCCAGGTGGTGGTGACCCACGAGGTGGAGTTTGCCCGCAAGGTGGCCAGTCAGGTGATTTATCTGGAAAAGGGGCGGATCATCGAGTCCGGTACCGCCGCCATTTTCCAATCCCCGCAAACCAGCCGGTTTGCCGAATTCTTGATGCATTGATATTCAAATCGATAAGGAAGCTGTCATGAAAAAGAGTCTGTTGCTGGTTGCTGCCATGGGTTTGCTGAGCACCTCAGTGCTGGCCAAAGAGATCAAGTTCGCCACCGAGGCGACTTATGCACCGTTCGAATACCTGGACGACAAAAACGAGTTTCAGGGTTTTGACATCGACCTGGCCCGTGCCATCTGTACCCAGGTCAAGCTGGAGTGCAGCTTCCACAACCAGGCCTTCGACAGCCTGATCCCCAGCCTCAAGTTCCGTCGCTATGACGCTGCCATCGCAGCCATGGATGTGACCCCGGAGCGGGCAGCCCAAGTCGACTTTTCCGACATCTATTATGAGAACTCAGCCGTGTTCGTGGCCAAGAAAGGGACCTTCAAGGGGCCGGAAGACTTGGTCGACAAGACGGTCGGCGTGCAGAATGGTTCTTCCCATCAGTCCTATCTGGTGGATAACTGGATCAGCAAAGGCTTGCTGACAGTGCCTTATGCCAGCTACCAGAGTGCCTTCCTCGACATGATGAATGGCCGTACCGATGGTGTGTTTGCCGATACTGCCGTCGCTGCCGACTGGCTCAAGCAGCACAAGGAGTTCGTCGTGATCGGTGCGCCTGTGACCGATGCCAAGTACTTCGGTACCGGCTTTGGCATCGCAGTGGCCAAGGGTAACCTGGAGTTGCTGACCCAGCTGAACAAGGGGCTGGCCGAAATCAAGGCCAACGGCACCTATCAGAAAATCTTCGACAAATACTTCGCGCAGTAAGCCATGTTGAGCCTGTTGTTGGATGCAGCCTGGATGACCCTCGGGCTGGCCTTGGCATCACTGGTCGGCGGCATGGTATTGGCGCTGGGATTGAGCGCCGCCGAGCTGAGTAAACAGCCTTGGCTGGTGTGGCCTGTGGCTACACTGACCACCTTGATCCGTGGCTTGCCCGAGCTGTTGGTGGTGCTGTTCATCTACTTCGGCTCGACCCAGGTGCTGTTTCTCATCACAGGCGAGTATGTGGAGTTCAGCCCGTTCGCCTGTGGCGTGCTGGCGCTCTCTCTGCTGTTTGCCAGCTATGCCACCCAGACTCTGCGGGCGGCGCTCAATGCGGTGCCCGCCGGACAGCGGTTGGCGGCGCTGGCGCTCGGTCTTGGCAAGGGGCACATCTTCTTTCGCATCGTGTTGCCCCAAGCCTGGCGCCATGCCCTGCCGGGCCTCGGCAATCAGTGGCTGGTGTTGCTCAAGGATACGGCGCTGGTCTCCCTCATAGGGGTGAACGAGATGATGCGTCAGGCCCAGATGGCCTCGGCCAGCACCTATGAACCCTTTACCTGGTATGCCGCCGCGGCCCTCATCTATCTTGCCATCAGCTTGGTGAGTGAATTCGGCCTCAAGCAGGCTGCCCGCTATACCCGCCGCTACGGAGGTTGACCATGCAGGACTATTTCATGACCCTGCTGGGTGGATTAGTGATCACCCTGCAACCGACCGTCTTCAGTCAGCTGAGTGAATTCGAGTTTAAGCAGACAGCCTGCTATACCCGCGGCTACGGAGGTTGACCATGCAGGACTATTTCACGACTCTGCTGGGGGGATTCGTGATCACCCTGCAACCGACCGTCTTCAGTCAGCTGAGTGAATTCGGGTTTAAGCAGACAGCCCGCTATACCCGCCGCTACGGAGGTTGACCATGCAGGACTATTTCATGACCCTTCTGGGTGGTCTGGCGATCACCTTGCAATTAACTGCCCTCAGTCTGCTGCTCGGCGTACTGATGGCGGCTGCCATGACATGGGTGCTGGAGCAGCGCATTCCGGTGGCGACCCAGCTGGTACAGCTGTGGGTGCTGACCTTCACCGGCACGCCGCTGCTGATCCAGATCTTCCTTATCTACTACGGGCCGGGACAGTTCGAGTGGCTCAAATCCGGGCCGCTCTGGCCGCTGCTCAAGCAGCCCTGGTTCTGCGCCGTGCTGGCCCTTGGTTTCAACACTGCGGCCTATTCAACCCGCTTGTTCAAGGGGGCGCTCGATGCCATTCCGTCCGGCGAGGTGGAGGCCTGCCGCGCCCTCGGCTTTTCGGCCGGGCAGACCCTGTGGATGAAGGTGCGCCACGCCGCCCGGCGACTGGTGCCCGCCTATTCCAACGAGGTGATCCTGGTGCTCAAGGGGAGTTCGCTCGCCAGCACCATCACCATCATGGACGTGATGGGTCTGGCCCAGCGCCTCAACGCCCAGACCTATGACACCCTGGCTGTGTTCACTGTGGCCGGTGCGCTTTACCTGACCATGAACGGATTGTTAACAATTGGGTTTCGCTGGTGTGAACGGCGAGCCTTGGCATTCCAGGCCTGAACTCGGTAGATCTACCTCTTTGTGGTAGGTATAAATGCGGGAAATCTGTGCTTCTCCTCTGATTTTTTGCATTTCCCCCCATTTTTATGCGCCGCCTGTTTATTGGCTCACAGAACCCGTGATTGCAACTGTTATCAGATTGTTTTTTATGGGGGGATCCATTAAGGTTGGGCCCACAACAAGAAACAACCTTAAACCTACGCTTAAACATGGAGTTGATCATGAAAGTTGCCGTTCTGGGTGCCGCCGGTGGCATCGGCCAAGCCCTCGCTCTGCTGTTGAAAAATCGCCTTCCTGCTGGTTCCGAACTGAGCCTGTATGACATAGCCCCGGTCACTCCGGGTGTGGCGGTCGATCTGAGCCATATCCCGACTGACGTGAAAGTAAAAGGTTTCTGCGGTGAAGATCCGAGCCCGGCTCTGGTCGGCGCCGATGTGGTGCTGATCTCCGCCGGTGTGGCGCGCAAGCCCGGCATGGATCGTTCCGATCTATTCAATATCAACGCCGGTATCGTCAAGAATCTGGTCGAAAAATGTGCCGCCTCCTGCCCGAAAGCGCTGATCGGCATCATCACCAACCCGGTCAACACCACGGTCGCCATCGCGGCTGAAGTGCTGAAAAAAGCCGGCGTCTACGACAAGCGTCGCCTGTTTGGCGTCACCACTCTGGATGTGATCCGCGCCGAGACCTTCGTGGCCGACGCCAAGGGTCTGAATGTCGACAAGGTGCGTGTCAACGTGATCGGCGGCCACAGTGGCGTGACCATACTGCCGCTGCTGTCCCAGATTGAAGGGGCTTCCTTCTCTGCAGAAGAAGTGGCAGCCATGACCAAGCGTATCCAGAACGCCGGTACCGAAGTGGTGGAAGCCAAGGCCGGTGGCGGTTCTGCCACCCTATCCATGGGTCAGGCTGCCTGCCGTTTTGGCCTGTCCCTCATCAAGGGTCTGCAGGGCGAAGCCAACGTCATAGAGTGCGCTTATGTGGAAGGGGATGGCAAGCACGCTACCTTCTTCGCACAGCCCATCTTGCTGGGCAAGAATGGCGTCGAAACCGTGCTGGACTACGGCAAGCTGAGTGCCTTCGAGCAAGAGGCGATGGAGGGCATGCTGGCCACTCTGAAAGCCGATATCCAGCTGGGTGTCGAGTTCGTCAAGTAAGCCGCATGGCTGACAACAAGGGGAGCTTCGGCTCCCCTTTGTCATTGCTGCAGGGTGCTGACGGTGACGGGCTAAGGGGATGGGCCTGGCTGCCGATAACAGAGAGCAGCAGGAGAACCTTATGATGAAACCCCTTACCCTTTTTGGCCTTGCTTGTTTGCTGACGACCCAGGCACAGGGCGCGGAGCCACAGGTATCCGCCGCCGCACCTACGGCAAGCAGTGCAGTTTCCGTGGCAGAGTCAGCGATCGCATCCCCGCCTGCGGTTTCCGCCTCCGAGCCGGTGGCTGTATCTCAGCCTGCGGTTTCCGCCGCCGGACCAGTCGCGTCATATCAGCCTGAGGTGTCTGCAGCCGGGCCAGCAGCACCACTGCCAGTCGCTCCTTCAATGGGGCAGCCAGCTGCGGCTGCCTCATCAGCTGCGTCTGCCACAGCGTCGGATGGAGGGCTTTCTCCAACCAGTCAACCCATGACCAGCACGCCGACGAGCGGTGTAGATGACAGCGGCAACCTGCAGGCTGTGCCCCTCTATCGTCAGGACGAGCTGCTCAACTGGATTGAGCAGGGGCGTCATTTACAGCAGGTAAAACAGGACAGATGCCAGCTCACCCAGGATATCGAGGTGCGGGCCGAGGTAATGAAGGTGCCTGCCTATCAGTTCCTGTGGGGAGACATGCTGGCCTGGGGAGTGTGCATCAAGCCCAATGCGGAGCTCGGGGTCAAATTCATGTGGGAGGCAGCCAATCAGGGGTTGGCACCTGCGCTGGAACAGCTGGGCCGTTATTACTGGAAGGGCACCCTGGTGCAAAAAGATCTGCTCAAGGCCGAAACCCTGATGCGTGAAGCGGCCAGTCTGGGTTTTCAACGGGCACAGGTAGAGTGGGTCGAGATGTTGCTGCAGGGGCTGGGCAGCCCGCTGGATTATGAAGAGGCGTATCACTGGCTGCACAGCACTGTCATTGGTGACAAGGCCTTGCATCAGAAGGCGACCAGCCTGCTGAATCGACTGGGCAACCGCATGCCTGCCAACGCCATTGCCCGTGCCAAGGCGATGCGTTAAATAAAAATGACCCACAAGTTTTCACCTGTGGGTCCGGATCCGGCCGCCGTGCCATGACAGGCCGGGTCCTCATTGCTTTATATGGTGCAACCCCGATTAAAGATCCTGGTGGGGGCCAAAAACTTCGTAGTGCAACTGTTCGGTCGGGATACCCGCCGCGATGAGTTGTGTCTTGATCCCCTGCATGAAGCCGAGCGGGCCGCAGAAGTAGTAGTGGGCCTGCGGTACCAGCAACCCGGATACCTGACTCAAGTCCATGATGCCGCTGAAGTCATAGTCCTTCCCTTGCTGATCCTGATCACTTGGCTCCCGATACCAGACCCGGCTCTGCAGCTTCTGATGCTGTTGGCGTTTGCGCTGGATATCCTCCTTGAAGGCATGCAGCGAACCCTGTTCACAAGCGTGCAGCCAGCAGACATCGGCATCATGGCCCGTGCTCAGCAGTTGGTTGAGCATGCTCAGCATGGGGGTGAGGCCCACGCCGGCGGAGAGCAGCACCACTGGGGTGCTGGCGCTGGCTTGCAGGAAGAAATCACCGGTTGGCGGCATCAGATCCACCTTATCACCGACTTGCAGATGGTCATGCAGCAGGTTGGAAACCTGACCCTGCGGCTCGCGCTTGACGCTGATACGGTAATCGCGACCATTGGGTGCATCGGAGAGGGAGTACTGACGGATCTCCTGATATTCCAGTTCCGGGTGGTTGAGCTGGATGCTGAGGTACTGGCCCGGCTTGAAATGCAGCACGGGTTTGCCATCGATCGGCGCCAACATGAAGGAAGTGATGAGCTCGCTCTCGACCCGCTTCTCTTTGATGATGAAGGGGCGGGGGCCTTGCCAGCCACCGATCTCGCTCGCCTTCTCCTGATAGATTTCGCTCTCCCGGCCGATGAAAATACTGGCCAGTACGCCATAAGCCTTGCCCCAGGCATCCAGCACTTCGTCGGTGACTGCACTTCCGCCCAATTCTTTGAGCGTGGCCAAGAGATGACTACCTACAATGTGATATTGTTCCGGCTGGATCATGAAGCCCGTGTGTTTGTGGGCGATACGTTCTACTGAACCTGCCAGGGCCCCCAGATTGTCGATGTTCTTGGCATAAGCCGCCACTGCGTTGAACAGGGCCAGCGGTTGGCCGCCGCTGCGCTGGTGAGCCAGGTTGAAAATATCCTTCAGCTCGGGGTTGTGACTGAACATGCGCTGATAGAAGTGCTGGGTAAGTGCAGGGCCCGCCGATTCGAGCAAAGGTATGGTGCTTTTGATGACGGCGATGGTGGCTTGATCTAACATAAGGGGTCCTTTCTAATTAAACATTTAAAATGTCACTTAATAAGCTGCATCCTAGATGTTTATTTGATATGGATCAATAATCAATTTTCCGCGTGATGCGACACAGGCCCTATGAGACTAACTAGCTATACCGATTTTGGATTGAGAGCCCTGCTCTATCTGGCGACCTTGCCACAGGGGGAATTGTCGAGCGTGGCCAAGGTTTCCGCCTTGTATGACGTCTCTCGCAACCACATGGTGAAGGTGGTGAATCAGCTGGTGAAGCTGGGTTATCTGCAGTCACAGCGTGGCAAGAATGGCGGGATCCGCATGGCTTGCGCGCCAGAGACAGTCAATATTGGCCAGGTGATCCGTGCGCTGGAGGGCAACCTGGACGGCATCGACTGCAACTCGCCCGTTTGCCATATCGTCTCTGTCTGTCTGCTGAAAAGCGCCCTGAAGGAGGCGATGAACGCCTTCCTGGCGGTGATGGACAGCTACACGCTGCAAGACCTGCTGGCCAATCGCGACGAGCTGCAGAAGGTGTTCGGTGAACTGATCCCGACCCTGGTGCTGGAACCTGAGCCCGACGACGAGAATGAGTGAGATAAAAAAGGCTGCCATCGGCAGCCTTTTTTCAATCTTCGAAACCCGATACGTTGCGGTATAAATCTGGCATGATCCGCGCCATCTTCACCATGTTGTTCTCTACTTCCATGATCTCGATGGGATAGCCAGCCAGCCGCAGGCTGATGTTGGGCTGAGGGATCTCCTCCAGATATTCCAGAATTGCGCCGTTGAGGGTTCTCGGCCCGTCGATGGGCAGTTGCCAGTTCATTTCCTTGTTCAGCTCGCGGATGCTGGCTGAGCCTTCCACCAAGAAAGAACCGTCCGGCTGAGGATGGATCTCGTCGCTGGGGGTGGGAGTAATAGTGGTGGTGAAATCACCCACTATCTCTTCCAGGATGTCGTCCAGGGTGATCAGCCCCTGAATGTCACCGTACTCATCCACAATGAGGCCGATCCGCTCCTTGTTGCGCTGGAACTTGGCCAGCTGCACATTGAGCGGCGTCCCTTCCGGGATGAAGTAGATCTCGTCCACTTCCCGCAGCAGGCTCGACTTGTTGAACTGATCCCTGGCCATCAGCCGCAGCGCATCGCGGGCGTGCAGAAAGCCCACCACGTCATCGATGTTGTCGCGATAGAGCAGTATTTTGGTGTGCGCACCGTGGGCCAGCTGGCGCAGTATGCTCTTCCAGTCATCATTGATGTCGATGGCGTAGATCTCGCTGCGTGGCACCATGATGTGCTCCACCGTCATCTTGTCCAGGTCCAGGATGCTGAGCAGCATCTCCTGGTGGCGCTGTGGGATGAGACTTCCTGCCTCGTTGACTATGGTGCGCAGCTCTTCGGTATTGAGAGCGTCATTCTTGTTGGGAGTGACTCGCAGCAGCTTGAGCAGGCCGCTGGTGATGCCGTTGATCAGCCAGACAAAGGGGTAGAGAGGCACCATCAATCCCTTGAGGATCCAGGAGGCTGGATAGGCCACTCGTTCAGGAAACATGGCCGCCAGGGTCTTGGGGGTGACTTCGCCAAACACCAGCACGACCAGGGTCAGGCCAAAGGTAGCAATGGCAACACCCAGATCGCCAAACAGCCGGATACAGACAATGGTGGCGATGGCCGAGGCGAAGATGTTGACCAGGTTGTTGCCGATCAGGATCAGGCCCAGTAGACGATCAGGTCGGGCGAGCAGCTGTTCGACACGGCGTGCGGCTTTGTGTTTGGTCTGTGCCAGATGACGCAGCTTGTAGCGGTTGATGGACATCAGGCCAGTTTCGGAGCTGGAGAAGAAGGCGGATAGAAGGATCAAGATAACGAGGACAATCAGTAATGTACTCGTTGAGATACTGTCCAAAAAGGGCTCCTGTTGGGGCTAGATAATGAGTAAAAAAGATGGGTATCAGCTCAGCAGCACTTCTTTGACGAAGCGGCTGCCGAAATAGGCCAGTGTCAGGATGACACTGCCGACAAGACTCAGGGTAATGACCCTGCGACCACGCCAGCCACGAGTATGGTGACCCCATAACAGCAATACATAGACGCACCAGGCAAGGATCGAGAGGATTGCCTTGTGGGATTTACCCTGCGCGAACATGTCCTCCAGAAAGAACAGACCGGAGGCGATGGAAAGTGTCAACAGAAACAGGCCCGCCGAAATCAGCTGGAACAGCCGTTTCTCTACCGTCATCAAGGGAGGCATTGACGGTAGCTGGCTGATCTTGCGGGATTTCAACTGACGGTCCAGACAGGCGAGTTGCAGTGCAAACAGGCAGGCGATCATCAGCACCGAATAGGCCATCAGCGCGAGACCTATATGCAGCAGCAACTGGGGATGAGCTTCCAGATGGGTGATATAGCGACCCGGTATCAGGGCACTGGCGGCCAGCAGCAGGGCTGAAAAACTGTAGACCACGGGCAGCAGGATCCAGCCGTTGAAGCGACGGGTGACGCACGTCATGAAGCAACTGATGATGAGGCTGACCAGAGACGCGACGTTGAGCATGCTGAGATTCTGGCCGGAATGGGTCACCAGCACTTCGCTGGCCACAGACGCGCCATGGGCGACCAGAGCCAGTCCTATGCAGGCAAACAGGGGCGCTTGCCCGACTTGTTTGGCATTGAGCAGCAGGTGCAGCGAGGCGACGATGGCGAGCAGATAGAATGCCAGGGCCAGAATAGAGATCACGATCATAACCAGGTCGTTGTTGAACAAGCGATTGGAACAGGAGTGGCAGTATACCTTGCACAAGATATGCTCGCCAGTTGTGCTACGGCCGATCTGCCCATATATAGGCAGCAGGCTACCGCTTTGCGCGGTGAATAATTGTCCTCCAGCGCTACCTCACGCTGGCTGAGGTATTATAATGCCCCCATTTGTTAAGCTTGCCCGTTAGCTGGCTGATGACCGCCACGAGCGGTGAATAATCGTCCTCACAGGGCTGACTGGGGTATAATCCCCCCATTTGTTACGCCAAGAACCGGAATGCGTCATGTTTGAGAATTTGACTGAACGACTCTCGCGCACCTTGCGCAATGTCAGTGGCCGAGGTCGCCTGACCGAAGAGAACATCAAGGATACCTTGCGTGAAGTGCGCATGGCGCTGCTCGAGGCGGACGTCGCCCTGCCGGTAGTGCGTGACTTCGTTGCCCGCGTGAAAGAACGTGCCGTGGGCCAGGAAGTGGCCAAGTCTCTGAGCCCGGGCCAGGCCTTCATCAAGATAGTGCACGGCGAGCTGGTCTCTGTGATGGGGGAGGCCAATGAACAGCTCAACCTGGCTGCCCAGCCGCCTGCCATCATACTGATGGCGGGTCTGCAGGGTGCCGGTAAGACCACTACGGTTGGTAAACTGGCCAAGTTGCTCAAAGAGCGAAGCAAGAAGAAAGTGCTGGTCGTCAGTGCCGACGTCTATCGCCCTGCGGCGATCAAGCAGCTGGAAACCCTGGCAATCGATGTCGGCGTCGACTTCTTCCCGAGTGATGCCAGCCAGAAACCGGTCGATATCGCCACCGCGGCCATCGATCAGGCGCGCAAGAAGTTCTATGACGTTGTGATCGTGGATACCGCCGGCCGTCTGCACGTCGACAGCGACATGATGGACGAGATCATCCATCTCCACGCCACCATCAAGCCGGTCGAGACCCTGTTCGTGGTGGATGCCATGACGGGTCAGGATGCCGCCAACACTGCCAAGGCGTTCAACGAGGCGCTGCCGCTCACCGGCGTGATCCTCACCAAGGCCGACGGTGATGCCCGTGGTGGTGCCGCCCTTTCCGTGCGCCATATCACCGGCAAGCCGGTCAAGTTCATCGGTATGGGTGAGAAGACAGACGCGCTGGAGCCATTCCATCCGGATCGCCTCGCTTCCCGCATCCTTGGCATGGGCGATGTGCTGTCGCTTATCGAGGAAGTGGAACGCACGGTCGACAAGGAGAAGGCAGCCAAACTGGCCAACAAGGTCAAGAGTGGCAAAGGCTTCGATCTGGAAGACTTCCGTGAACAGCTGGCCCAGATGCGCAACATGGGTGGCATGATGGGCATGCTCGACAAGCTGCCGGGTATGTCCGGCCTGCCGGATAACGTGAAAGATCAGATGGATGACAAGCTCACAGTGCGGATGGAGGCCATCATCAGCTCCATGACGCCCAAGGAGCGTGCCTATCCTGATCTCATCAAGGGTTCCCGCAAGCGCCGCATCGCTGCGGGCTCCGGCATGCAGGTGCAGGATGTGAACAAGCTGCTCAAGCAGTTCACCGAAATGCAGCGCATGATGAAAAAGATGTCCGGCAAGGGCGGCATGCGCAAGATGATGGGGCAGATGAAGAACATGCTGCCGCCCGGATTTGGTGGCGGTGGTCGCGGTCCGTTCTGATTTTCCTGCTTGTCAGGCAGAAAGGCTCACCGAGGTGAGCCTTTTTCATGCCAACCCTTGCGCAAAAAATAGCTGGCTTGGTTGCAATTATTACGAATCCAAGTAGAATTACGCGGCTTATTTTAAGCTAGGGTCTGCGTATTTGCAGGCCTTGTTCATTAGATGTTTATGAGGACGATATGGTAACCATTCGTTTACAACGTGGTGGCGCGAAAAAGCGTCCGTTTTACCAGGTAGTAGTTTCTGACAGCCGTTGCGCCCGTGACGGTCGCTTCATCGAGCGCGTTGGTTTCTTCAACCCGGTCGCTTCTGGTTCTGCTGAAAAGCTGAATCTGGACCTGGCTCGTATCGAGCATTGGGTTGCTACTGGTGCCGCTGTTTCTGACCGCGTTGCCAAGCTGATCAAAGACGCTGCCAAAGCTGCTTAATCAGCCCAACGGTAAGGAGTTAAGGTGGAAAAACCTGTAGTTCTGGGCACTCTGGGTACCGTTTATGGCATCAAGGGCTGGCTTAAAGTGAACTCCTTCACCGATGTTGCCGAAGCGATTTTCGATTACAACCCCTGGATGATCAATCAGAACGGGGTGTGGCGTGAACTCAAGGTCTCGGCCTGGAAACGTCACAACAAGGGTCTGATTTGCAAGATCGATGGTATCGATCTGCGTGAAGATGCCCTGGCATTGACCAATGTCGAGATTGGCGTACCCGCTGATCTGTTGCCTGCGTTGCCTGAAGGTGAGTTTTACTGGCGTGACCTGATTGGTTGCTCGGTATCGACCACCAAGGGATACGACCTGGGCAAGGTGACCGAATTGATGGAAACCGGCTCCAACGATGTGTTGGTGGTTGAGGCCAATGTAAAAGATGCCTTTGGCGCGAAGGAGCGGTTGATTCCGTTCCTGGAAGAGCAGGTGATCAAGCATATTGATCTGACTGCTCGAACAATCGAAGTTGATTGGGATCCTGGTTTCTAGTTTCCCGCGGTAACACGAGTGCCGGAGGTTTCTTATGTGGATTGGGGTGATTAGCCTCTTCCCGGAAATGTTCCGAGCCATTACCGAGCACGGGGTAACGGGTCGGGCCGTCAAGAGTGGCCTGCTGCAGATTGAGTGCTGGAACCCCCGGGAGTTTACCCACGACAAACACCGTACGGTCGATGATCGTCCTTATGGTGGTGGGCCCGGCATGTTGATGATGGTTCAGCCGCTGCGTGACGCGATTCATGCAGCCAAGCAAGCGGCGGGAGACGGGGCGAAAGTCATCTATCTCTCTCCTCAGGGACGCAAGCTGACTCAAGCGGGCGTAACCGAGTTGGCGACGAATCAGAAACTGATTCTGGTAGCCGGTCGATACGAAGGTATCGATGAACGCGTGATACAAACCGAAGTCGACGAAGAGTGGTCTATCGGGGATTACGTGTTAAGTGGTGGCGAGTTGCCTGCCATGACCCTGATCGATGCGGTTTCGCGTCTGGTCCCTGGGGTTTTGGGTGATCAGGCCAGTGCCGAGCAAGACTCCTTCACGGATGGCTTGCTGGATCATCCCCACTACACTCGGCCGGAGTTGTTGGATGGATTGGCGGTGCCCGAGGCGCTGACAAGCGGCAATCACGAAGTGATTCGACGCTGGCGTCTCAAACAGTCGCTCGGACGAACCTGGCAAAGAAGGCCGGAACTTATTAACAACCTAGCTCTGACTGACGAGCAAGAATCACTTCTTGCCGAGTATGTCCGCGAAGTGCGTGACAGCGTTAAGTAGAGTTTTCAGTTTATCCTAGGTAAGGAAAGACAATGAGCAAGATTATTCAGCAGCTTGAACAAGAGCAACTGCGTACCGACATCCCGGCATTTGCCCAGGGCGACACCGTACGTGTTCAAGTTCGTGTTAAAGAAGGTGGCAAAGAGCGTCTGCAGGCTTTCGAAGGCATCGTTATTGCCAAGCGTAACCGCGGTCTGCACTCTGCTTTCACCGTTCGCAAGATCTCCAACGGCGAAGGTGTTGAGCGTGTATTCCAGACTCACTCTCCGCTGATCCACAGTGTAGAACTGAAGCGTCGTGGTGATGTTCGCCGCGCCAAACTGTACTACCTGCGCAACCTGTCCGGTAAAGCTGCTCGTATCAAAGAGAAGCTCAACTAATTCGATTCGAATTGGTGTCGATATGTCGGCAAATAGCTCGACAGGTAGTGAAAAGGCTCGCCAATGGCGAGCCTTTTTTGTGTCCGCTGTTCAGGATCCTGACCGTACGCCAGCGTTCTGACCGCAGCTTACTGATTGACCCGTACCACAGAGTTGTCCCGTCCGAAGGGGCCTGGCACATAGTCGTCCGCCTCCCAGTCGTTGTCGTAGAGCGTCTCTCCGTTCGGTTTCACCAGCTGGTAGCAGTATTCGAAATGGCTGGGGCCATCGGTGGGCAGGTTGAGAGTGGTCCTGAACTCCCCGCTCTTCATCCGTTTGAGCTCTATGGGTTGCCACTGGCTGAACTCTCCCAGCAGCAATACCTGCTCAGCTTCACCTGCAGCCTCTTTTTCCACCGCGAAGGTCACCTTGACCTCGGGGCGGGACTTGAGAAATTGCTTGTTGATCGGCATGACGCCTCCTTGTCATTGATTGCGAAGAAATAGCTACTGGCTATTTTTATATCACTTTATGACAAGGATGTTTATAACGGAGATCAAAGGGGCAGGGCAAAGTGTCGTTGCAGCAGGCCATGAGTGAACCCTGTCTTGAGGTAAAAGCCTCGTGGCAGTGTCAAAATTGGCTGACCATTGCGGCCGATGGCACGGGTCAGTGCCTTGTTGTTGGCTGCCTTGGGGCGTAACTGCATCACCTGACCATGGCGAGCACTTATCTGCTCGACCTCTCCCAGCACTATCATGTCCATCAACTCTTCCCAGTCCTGGCGCAGCAATTTATCTTCCTCTTCACTCGGGCTCCACATCAGCGGCATGCCGATCCGGCGCTCTCCTACGGGGATGTCACGGCTACCCTCCACCGGGATCCAGAGTACTCGCGAGAGCTTGTTGCGCACATTCGACTCTTCCCAGCGCTGACCGCTGACGCCGATCAGTGGTGCTACGCAAACGAAGGTGGTTTCCAGCGGCTTGCCATAAGGATCGATGGGGATCGTCTTGAGCTCGATGCCGAGCTCGGGGAAGTCCTGCTCCGGCTTGCTGCCTGCGCTGGCCCCTAGTTGCCACTCGATAAGTTGACCGACCCAGCCCTTGTCCCGCCTCAAATCGCGAGGGACAGCAATGCCTGCATCGCTGGCCAGCTGTGCCAGCGAGAAGCCAGCCATGGCGTCGGCACGGGCCAGCAGTTCCTGTTCTGACTGGGGATTGGTGGGCATGAATGACTCCTGCAAAGGGGAATTATTTTAGCAAGTCTGATCCTTGATGAGGATCGCTGTTTTTATAACCGTTCCTGGCAGGGGGCTGCACAGGGGGGGGCGTTTTGTAGGTGAGGACTTATCATAATGATTTTTAAAGAGTTTGTCTTTATAGCGCAGATCTTCCCGGCACAGGATCCCGAGTTGAAATAGTTGTCCAAGGGTTTGCTCATGCTGTTGCACACAGTTATCCACAGAAATCTTGGATAACTGCCGTAAAGTGGTAATAGTCAGGGTGTTGTTACAAAAAAATGTGAAACTGCACCGATTTTTGCTGCGATGGCAGGGCAGATAGTGTGCCACTCCTGTGGATAAATCAACCGTGGTGGATCTTTGAACAGTTGAACTTGTTCACAATCGGGATCCCGGATCTCCGGCGGGGAAAGACATGGATCTTGATCCAGCTATGTTCATTTAACACTATGTATTTAAATACATATTTTGTTTTTATCACCATGCTGTATGCTGATGCTCAATTTAGAGTAGATAACCAAAACTACTGTATATACCCGCTTGCTAACAGGCTTATGCACAGTCTGGGTGGGCAACTTGCGGGGCTTGATCCTGGGGTTTGTTTATAAGTCGGCTTGAAATTGAAAGTTATTCATGCGTGGGGGATTGCAGTCCTTGTTTGCTGCCACGGAGTGAATGTGGAACAATCTCCTTATAGATTCAGCCTTTATAAGGTGATCACGTGATAGATGGCGACGGGTTTCGTCCCAATGTCGGAATCGTGATCTGTAACCGTGACGGGCAAGTATTGTGGGCTAAGCGCTATGGGCAGCACTCCTGGCAGTTTCCGCAGGGAGGAGTTGATGACGGTGAGACGCCAGAACAGGCCATGTATCGTGAGCTGTATGAGGAGATAGGCCTCAAGCCCGAGGATGTGACCATCATGGCCACCAGTCGCAACTGGCTGAAGTACCGCTTGCCAAAACGCCTTGTTCGTTGGGACAGTTCACCGGTCTGTATTGGCCAAAAACAAAAATGGTTCTTGCTACAGCTGGATCCGGGCAGGGAGTCTAGGATCCAGTTCGGCTGTCATGGTCACCCCGAGTTTGATGATTGGCGTTGGGTCAGTTTCTGGTACCCGGTACGCCAGGTTGTCTCCTTCAAACGGGAAGTCTATCGACGGGTGATGACGGAGTTTGCCCCGTTGGCGATGCCAGTGCCTGTGGTGCAAGTAAATCGGAAAGATGGGCGGCGCAACCGCTCTCGCTAAGGAGCACATTCGTTGCTGACGGATCTCAGACGCATCGTCGAAAGCATGGCCGAAGCCAACACTCTGGAGTTGGCTTTGCAGGCATTGGTCAGCCAGACCCGGCGGGCCATGACGGTGGACTGCTGTTCCGTCTATGTGTCTGAGCCGGACATGCGCCGCTACCGACTGGCTGCGACCGATGGTCTGGCCGAGTCGGCGGTGGGCAAGGCAACCCTGCCGTTCGAGCAGGGTATCGTCGGTCTGGTGGGCCAGCGCGAAGAGCTGATCAACCTGGCCGATGCCCCCTCACACCCCAGTTTCAAGTTCCTGCCGGATGTCGCGGAAGAGGCGTTCCGCTCCTTCCTCGGTGCTCCCATCATGCATCAGCGCCAGGTGGTGGGCATTCTGGTGGTGCAACAAAAAGAGAGCCGCCGTTTCGATGAGGGGGAGGAGTCCTTCATGGTGACGCTGGCAGCCCAGCTGGCCGCGCGCATCGCCCAGGCCCAGGCCAAGGGCTGGTTGCAGAAAACCGACTGGAGCAAGCCACTGCGTGGTATCGCCGGCGCCAGTGGCATCGCCATGGCCAAGGCCTGGGTGTGGCGGCCTCGCAAGGAACTCAGCGCCATCACACCGCGCAAGGATGAGGAGCACGCCAAGCAGCTGGAACGGTTGAACGTGGCAGTGGAAGTGGTGCGCCACGATCTGGAGAGTCTGGCCCTGCGTTTTCGCGAGAGCTACAGCCAGGACTCGGTCGCCATCTTCGACATCTATCTGCATCTGCTCAACGATCCCGGTTACATCAAGCCCATCCGCAACAAGGTCAGCAAAGAGCACTGGACGGCTGTGTCAGCGGTGAAGCTCATCAGTGACCGGCTGATCGAGCAGTTCAAGGGGATGAAAGACCCCTATCTGCAGGAGCGATCCACCGATGTGAAGGACATAGCCCAGCGGCTCATCAGCCGACTGGTGCAGAATGAACCCGAACACATCACGGTCGGCGAGCCTGTGGTGCTGGTTGCCGACGAGGTGACGGCCACCATCCTCGCCGAGGTGCCGCGAGAGTTCCTGACCGGTGTGGTATCGCTCAAGGGCGGTACAAACTCCCATGCCGCCATACTGGCCCGCGCCATGGGGGTGGCAGCCATAATGGGGGTGGATCTGCCGCTCGGCGACATCGGCGGTCGCATGCTGGTGGTCGATGGCTACAGCGGCGATCTCTTCATCGAGCCCAATCAGGTGATCCTGACCGAGTATCGGCAACTGCTCAATGAGGAGCGGGCGCTGGATACCCTGGTGCGCAGTGTCGACAACCAGCCATCGGAAACTGCCGACGGTACCCCGGTGTCATTGCTGCTCAATGCGGGGCTGAGCGCTGATACCGAGATCTCCCTCAATCATCTGGCGGACGGGGTCGGGCTTTATCGCACCGAGATCCCCTTCATGCTGCAAGACAGTTTCCCCTCAGAGTGGGAGCAGACTGCGCGCTATCGCGGCATTCTGGAAACCTATCGCAACCGCCCTGTCTGCATGCGGACTCTGGACGTGGGGGGAGACAAGCAACTGCCCTATTTCCCCATCGTCGAGGAAAATCCCTTCCTTGGCTGGCGGGGGATCCGGCTCACGCTGGATCACCCCGAACTGTTCTTGGTACAGCTCAAGGCCATGCTGCGGGCCAGCGAAGGGTTGGACAATCTGGCCATCATGTTGCCGATGATCAGCAGCGTCAGTGAAATCAAGGCCTCCCGCCGGCTGCTCGATCAAGCTTGGCGGGAAGTATCTGAAGAGGCGGCCATCCGCGATGCGGTGATCCGCTACCCCAGCCTGGGGGTGATGATAGAGGTGCCCTCCGCTCTCTATATCCTGCCGGAGATGGCGCCGCTCATCGACTTCTGGTCGGTGGGCAGCAACGACCTGACCCAATATCTGCTGGCAGTGGATCGCAACAATGCCCGCGTTGCCAACATCTACGATGCCTTCCATCCTGCTGTGATCCGCGCCCTGCAACTGCTGGTCGATGCATCCCATCGTTACCAGAAACCTGTGTCTGTGTGCGGCGAGCTGGCGGGCGATCCTGTTGGCGTACTGCTGTTGCTGGCCATGGGGTATCGCCGCTTCAGTATGAACACCCACAACATCTCCAGAATCAAGTATGTGCTGCGTCAATCCACCCTGAGCGAGTTGACTGCGCTGATGGCTGATGGCCTGAAGCACGACAATCCCCATGTGCTGCGTGGTCTGTTCGCTCGTTATCTGGAAGAGCACGGTTTGGGCGGCTTGCTGCGGGCCGGTCACAAAACGAAACAGACTGATTGATAATCATGCCTTGTCCCTGCTGACGAATGATCGGAAAATGCGGCTTTTCTAATGACTGGGGCCGCATATGCAGCACGATGGATATTGGGTTTTCTCGCAGGTTGATCCTGTAGCATTCAGTTTGGGGCCACTATCGGTACGCTGGTATGGTCTCATGTATCTGTTTGGTTTCGCCTTCGCCATGTGGCTGGCGGGACGTCGCGCCGATGCACCGAACAGCGGCTGGACCCGCAACGAGGTCTCTGACCTGCTGTTTTACGGCTTCCTCGGGGTGATCCTCGGTGGCCGGGTTGGTTATGTACTGTTTTACAACTTCGACATGTTCCTGGCCGATCCCCTCTACCTGTTCAAGATCTGGACCGGTGGCATGTCGTTCCACGGTGGCCTGATCGGTGTCATCACCGCCATGATCTGGTTTGCCCACAAGACCAAGCGTCATTTCTTTACTGTGGCCGACTTTGTGGCGCCGCTCATTCCGTTTGGTCTGGGTGTGGGCCGTGTCGGCAACTTCCTGAATGGTGAGCTGTGGGGCCGGGTGACCGATGTGCCCTGGGCCATCATATTCCCTGAGGCTGGGCCCGAGCCGCGCCATCCCTCCCAGCTCTATCAGTTCGCGCTGGAAGGAGTGGTGCTTTTCATTATCCTAAATCTTTTCTGGCGCAAGAACCCGCCCCGTGGCGCCATCTCCGGCCTGTTCCTGTTCTGTTATGGTCTGTTCCGCTTCCTGGTGGAGTTTGTACGCCAACCGGACAGCCAGCTTGGTCTCTATTTCCAGGAGATCAGCATGGGCCAAATCCTGTCTATGCCCATGATTGTCGCCGGAGCCCTGATGGTCTGGGCTGCTTACAAGCGTCCGCAGTTGTTCGGTAATACCGGGAAGGAGGTCAAGCAATGAGGGTTTATCTCGACCTGATGCAGAAGATCCTGGATGAGGGCACCGTCAAGTCCGATAGGACTGGCACTGGTACCGTCTCCCTGTTCGGGCATCAGATGCGCTTCAATCTGGCGCAGGGTTTCCCGCTGGTCACCACCAAGAAATGTCACCTGCGTTCCATCATTCACGAGCTGCTCTGGTTCCTCAATGGCGACACCAATACCGCCTATCTGAAAGAGCAGGGTGTCAGCATCTGGGATGAGTGGGCCGACGAGAATGGCGATCTGGGCCCGGTTTATGGCGCCCAGTGGCGCTCCTGGCCGGCGGCCGATGGCGCTGTCATCGATCAGATCCAGCGCGCTGTGGATGACATCAAGCACAATCCGGATTCGCGCCGAATCATAGTCTCAGCCTGGAACGTGGGTGAGCTGGACAAAATGGCGTTGGCTCCCTGCCACGCTTTCTTCCAGTTCTACGTGGCGGATGGCAAGCTCTCGTGTCAGCTCTACCAGCGCAGCTGTGATGTCTTCCTCGGCCTGCCGTTCAACATCGCCAGCTATGCTCTGCTGACTCACATGATGGCTCAGCAGTGTGACCTGGAAGTGGGCGACTTCGTCTGGACCGGGGGTGATGTGCACCTCTACTCCAACCATATGGAGCAGACTGCGCTGCAGCTCTCTCGTGAGCCGAGGCCCTTGCCTCAGCTGGCGATCAAGCGAAAGCCCGATTCCATCTTCGACTATCGGTTCGAGGATTTCGAAATCCTGGGGTATGACCCCCATCCCGGTATCAAGGCGCCCGTCGCCATCTGATTGAAAGGCGCCCCAGGGCGCCTTTTTCATATATCAATACAATTTGAAATTCATTTCATCGGTTGAGCCGTTGTCGTACAGAGGACGGCGAGAGCTGGCCAATCGCAGATGACCCTCCATTATATTCTCGGTTTTCCCGTTGTATTTAGCAGTAAGAAACGATTTTCCATTAATTGTTATGGGATATAGACTCAAATCAAAGCAATGCCGAGGATAATTTAACCATGAGTGATGTATTCAAAAAATTTCTTAAGCTGGAGGCCGCCTCCGGAATCATTCTGATCATGGCGGCCGTGCTGGCGATGATACTGGCCAACTCGGGTCTGGCGAGTGGGTATCAGGCGTTCCTGGATACGCCGGTACAGGTGCGAATCGCAGCTCTTGATATCAACAAGCCGCTGCTGCTCTGGATCAACGACGGTTTCATGGCCATCTTCTTCCTGTTGGTCGGGCTTGAGGTCAAGCGGGAGATGCTGGAAGGAGCACTATCTTCCCGCGTGCAGGCGACTTTCCCTGCCATCGCTGCAGTCGGGGGCATGCTGGCACCGGCACTCATTTACACCTTTTTCAACTACTCGGATGAAGCTGCACGTGCCGGTTGGGCTATTCCGGCTGCGACCGATATCGCGTTTGCTCTCGGCGTGATGGCATTGTTGGGCAAGCGGGTTCCGGTCAGTCTGAAGGTGTTCCTGCTGGCACTGGCCATCATGGACGACCTTGGGGTCATCATCATCATAGCGCTCTTCTATACCCAGCAGCTGTCGCTGGAGGCACTGGCAGTTGGCATCCTTGCGACCCTGACTCTGCTGTGGATGAATCGTCGTGGCGAGGACAGGATTGGCCTCTACATGCTGGTCGGATTGGTGCTCTGGGTTGCGGTGCTCAAGTCTGGCGTCCATGCGACCCTGGCTGGCGTGGTCGTGGGCTTCATGATCCCGCTCAACGGCAAGCGTTATGCCTCACCGCTCAAGCATCTGGAGCATGCTTTGCATCCCTGGAGTGCTTATTTGATCCTGCCGCTGTTTGCCTTTGCCAACGCCGGGGTCTCCCTTGATGGAATCGGTCTGTCCTCCCTGCTGAGTCCGGTTCCGATGGGTATCATGCTCGGGTTGTTTGTGGGCAAACCGCTTGGGGTATTCACCATCAGCTGGCTGTCGGTCAAACTGGGCATTGCTCAATTGCCGAGCGGGGTCAACTTCAAGCAGATTTTTGCCGTCAGCATTTTGTGTGGTATCGGTTTTACCATGTCGATGTTCATTGCATCGCTGGCGTTCGAGCATGGCGGATTGGATTACGGCAGCTATTCACGTCTCGGGATCCTGGTGGGGTCCACGCTGGCGGCAGTCGTCGGTTATCTCGCCTTGCGGATGTCGCTTCCCAACCGGGAAGCGGATCAAAGCACGGAGGGGTTATGAGAAAATATAGGTGGTTAATGATACTGATGAGTCCGGCTGTTTGGGCCGGCAGTCTGGAGGATTGCAAGCAGGATGCAGTATCGGCGAGCTGCTCTGCCTATTTGAACGGTGTGGTCGACAGCGCGCTCATGTTGGGAGACAAGCAGGCCAAGGCCAAGTTTGGTGAGACCTTCGCCGAGCGGGCGCTGAGCAGCCGGGCTGGTGAGATGGTCAAGCAGTCCAACAAGCGTTATTGCGGTGAGCGGATGCCGGACAAGGCCCATCTCAAAAGCACACTGCAGGCTAACTTCACTGCAAACAAGGTTGACTCGATCAGCGACATGTATGACATTCTGGCGGCTGAACTCAGCTGCTACCGGAGTCCGCGTACTGCGGGAACCCCATCGGATGTCACACCTTAACTACAATCACCTCTACTATTTTTGGATGACTCAGAAGAAGGGCTCTGTCACCCAGGCGGCGGAAGCCCTTTTTTTGACACCGCAAACAGTGACCGGTCAGATCAAACTGCTGGAGCAACGTCTTGGCGGCAAGCTGTTGAAGCGAAAGGGGCGATCCCTGGAGGCTACCGAGCTCGGCCAGTTGGTGTTTCGCTACGCAGACAAGATGTTCAGCCTCTCCTACGAGATGCTGGATATCGTCAACTACCGCAAGGAGAGCCAGATCCTGTTTGACGTCGGCATCGCCGATGCACTCTCCAAGCGACTCGCCAGCCGGGTATTGCTCTCTGTCATTCCCAACGATGGCTCCATCCACCTGCGCTGCTTCGAATCGACCCATGAGCTCTTGCTGGAGCAGCTGAGCGAGCACAAGCTCGACATGATCCTCTCCGACTGTCCGGTTGATTCCAGCCAGCATGCGGGCCTGCTCTCCAAGCGACTCGGCGGTTGTGGCGTCAGCTTCTTCTGCAAGGCGCCTTTGCCTGAGAAAGCCTTTCCGGCCTGTCTGGAGGAGCGCAAGTTGCTGATCCCGGGTCGCCGCACCGCCATGGGTCGCCAGTTAACCCAGTGGTTCGAGCAGCAGGGGATCTCCCCCAGCATTCTCGGCGAGTTCGATGATGCGGCCCTGATGAAGGCGTTCGGCTTCTTCAATCAGGGTATCTTTATGGCGCCAACCATCTACCGGGAAGAGATCCTGGAAGGGGAAGAGGTGATGCTGATTGGGGAGACCCAGGATCTGATGGAAGAGTATTACGTCATCTTTGCCGAGCGCATGATCCAGCATCCGGCGGTAAAACGGGTGTGCGAGAGTGACTTCTCCTTCCTGTTTGCAGGCCAGGAGGACTTTGCCACGATTCAACCGGCAACCCTGTCATTTTAAATCGACGGCTCACAGAGTATGATTCTTGCCTCGAGCGAAAGGGGATGAGATGCAACTGGAAGAGATGGAGGCGAATGCGAGTCGTGCTGTGGCACTGCTCAAGGCGCTGGCCAACGAGCGAAGACTGTTTATTCTGTGCCAGCTGCTGGACAGGGAACTGTCTGTAGGGGAGCTTAACGAGGTACTCGGATTGAGCCAGTCAGCCCTGTCACAGCACTTGGCCGTGCTTCGGCGGGATGAGTTGGTGGAGACGCGAAAAGAGGCTCAGACGGTCTACTATTCGCTGCGCAGCCACGAGGTGCGCGAGATGATAGGTTTGCTGCACAGACTGTATTGCAGCGCAGATAAATAAAAAACCGGCACTAAGGCCGGTTTTTTTAGCGTTATTCAGCCGGAGCTGATTAAGCCATAGCTTTGATCTGGGCAGACAGGCGGCTCTTGTGACGAGCAGCTTTGTTCTTGTGGATCAGGCCTTTGGTAGCCATGCGATCCATGATCGGCTGAGCGGTAGCAAAAGCAGCAACGGCAGCAGCTTTGTCGCCAGAAGCGATGGCAGCAATTACTTTCTTCAGATAGGTACGGGTCATTGAACGACGGCTGGCGTTGTGTTGACGACGTTTCTCTGATTGAATCGCGCGCTTCTTAGCAGATTTGATATTAGCCAAGGTAAAACTCCTAAAACTGTCTTAGCGAGTGTATTGAAAAGGCCCGGAAATATGCCTTCTCAACCACATATTGTCAAATGATTTGTGCAAATAAACACCGCCCCCCGGTGGTGTGTCAGTTGGGAGGCGGTTAAACTGTCGGCCGATTCTAGCAGCATTCTTTTCATTCTGACAGTTCCAGAGGCCTCGTCTTGAGTAAGAAATTGATCAAATCCGGCATGATAGTGTCCGGAATGACGCTGGTGTCCCGTGTGATGGGCTTGGTTCGCGATGTAGTCATCGCCAATCTGCTTGGTGCCGGGGTAGCCGCAGACGTCTTCTTCTTTGCCAATCGCATTCCCAACTTTTTGCGTCGTTTGTTCGCCGAAGGTGCTTTCAACCAGGCTTTTGTTCCCGTGATGACGGAGTACAAGAAAAATGGCGACGAGCGTGAAGTGCGCGAATTGCTGGCCGCGGTAGCGGGTACTCTGGGGGGGATAGTGACCGTCGTGACCCTGCTGGGGGTGTTGGGTTCCGGCGTGTTGACTGCGCTGTTCGGCTGGGGCTGGTTCTGGGACTGGTTGCACGGCGGCCCTGCGGCCGAGAAGTTCGAGCTGGCCAGCCTGATGCTCAAAATCACCTTTCCCTACCTCTGGTTCATCACTTTTACCGCCATGGCAGGGGCCATCCTCAACACCTTTGGCCGTTTCGCGGTATCCTCGTTCACCCCTGTGTTTCTCAACCTCACCATGATAGGGGCGGCTTGGTGGATAGCGCCCTTGATGGAGCGGCCAGAGATAGCCCTCGCGATCGGTGTCTTCCTCGGCGGTCTGGTGCAGTTCCTGTTCCAGTATCCCTTTCTGCGCCAGATCAACATGCTGGTGTGGCCCAAGTGGGGTTGGCGCCACCCAGGGGTGGTCAAGATCCGCACCCTGATGATCCCGGCGCTGTTCGGGGTGTCGGTCAGTCAGATCAACCTGCTGATCAACACCATGCTCGCATCCTTCCTCGCCACCGGCGCCATCAGCTATCTCTATTACTCGGATCGCCTGCTGGAGTTCCCCCTCGGCCTGTTCGCGGTGGCCATCAGTACCGTTATCCTGCCTGCGCTGGCCAAGAAGCATGTGGATGCGGACCCGGCTGACTTCTCTCGTACCATGGACTGGGGGGTACGGATGGTGATGCTGCTCGGCCTGCCGGCCATGGTGGGAATAGCCGTGCTGCGAGAGCCCATACTGCGAGTGCTCTTCATGCGCGGCGAGTTCGGCATGCATGAGGTGAGCATGTCCAGTGCCAGTCTGCTGGCTTCCACCACGGGTCTGTTGTCGCTGATGTTGATCAAGGTGCTGGCACCGGGCTACTACGCTCGCCAGGACACCAGGACGCCAGTGCGGATCGGGGTGATGTCCATGATCGCCAACATGGTGTGCAACCTCATCTTCATCTTTCCCCTTGGCTATGTGGGGCTGGCACTATCCACCGCCTGTTCAGGTTCGTTGAATGCGGCTCTGTTGTTCAAGGGCTTGTATCAACAAGGGGTCTACCGTCCGTCGCGCAATACCGGGCTGTTCTGCCTCAAGTTGCTGGTGGCGACCGTGCTGATGGGAGGCGTGCTTGCCTATCTGTCACCGGATCTCGCCCAGTGGGCTGCCTGGAGCATGGGCAAGGCCAGCTTGCAGCTGACCATGCTGCTCTGCCTGGGAGGGGGAATGTACGGGGTCATCCTGCTGGTACTTGGCATTCGGCCAAGACACCTGAGATCTGGTCAGCAGCCGGACTGACCCTGCCGCACCATACGGGATGGCCCAGGCGGGCAGGGGTTCTGGGCAAGATGCCTGAAATCGGGCCATGAGGGCTGACCCTGCCAGCTGGCTGATATATAATCCGCCGATTTCCATGGCAGCAACGCACAAGGCACTGATGGAGCTTATCCGCGGTATTCACAATATCAAGCCCCGTCACCGGGGATGTGTATTGACCATAGGCAACTTTGATGGGGTCCATCAGGGTCATCATGCCGTGTTGGCACGCTTGCAGGAAAAAGCCGTTCAACTGGAGTTGCCAGCCTGCGTCATGCTGTTCGAGCCCCAGCCACTGGAACTGTTTGCCGGATCGGCTGCGCCTGCTCGCCTCAGCCGGCTGCGGGAGAAATACGAAGCGCTCAAGAGCATGCAGATCGACCGCATGCTCTGCGTGCGCTTCAACCATCGTTTCGCCGAGCAGTCCCCCAACAGCTTCATCGAGCAGTTGCTGGTCGAAAAACTGGGGGTGCGTTATCTGGTGGTCGGCGATGATTTTCGCTTCGGCAAGGGGCGGGAAGGGGACTTCCACCTGCTGGAGGAGGCGGGCCATCGCTTCGGTTTCGAGGTGATCAGTACCCAGAGCTTCCAGCTCGAACGGCAGCGGGTCAGCAGCACACTCGTACGCGAGGCCCTCAAAGCGGGCCGGATGGCGGAGGTGGAGATGATGCTCGGCCGCCCTTATACCATCAGCGGTCGGGTGGCCCACGGTGACAAGCTGGGCCGCACCATAGGTTTTCCCACCGCCAATCTGGCACTCAAGCGCCAGGTCATCCCGGTCGGTGGCGTGTTTGCAGTGGAAGTGTTATGTTCCGGCAAGACCTTCCCCGGCGTAGCCAATGTGGGTGTACGGCCGACAGTGAATGGCACACAAGCCAGATTGGAAGTACATCTATTTGATTTTTCTGGTGATCTATATGGTCAGCAGGTCAAGGTGCTGCTTCGCCACAAGCTGCGCGAAGAGCAGAAGTTTGCCTCTTTCATCGCCTTGAAAGAGCAGATCGAACGAGATGCCTTGGCGGCCCGAGCCTGGTTCGGGCTGCCACTACTCAATTTACCCAGCACTCTTTTAGAAAAGAAGGGAACCCAGGACTGATGAGCGACTTTAAACACACCCTGAATCTTCCGGAAACCGAGTTTCCGATGCGTGGCGATCTGGCCAAACGCGAACCCAACATGCTGAAACGTTGGTACGATCAGGATCTTTACGGCGCCATTCGCCGCGCCAAAGCGGGCAAGCCCTCCTTCATTCTGCATGACGGCCCCCCCTATGCGAACGGCAGCATTCACATCGGTCACTCGGTCAACAAGATCCTCAAAGACGTCATCATCAAGTCCAAGGGCCTCTCCGGCTTCGATTCTCCCTATGTGCCTGGCTGGGATTGTCACGGTCTGCCCATAGAGCTGAAAGTGGAAGGCATGGTTGGCAAGCCGGGTGAGAAAGTCTCCGCTGCCGAGTTCCGCGCCGAGTGTCGCAAATATGCCAAAACCCAGATCGAAGCGCAGAAGACCGACTTCATCCGTCTGGGTGTGCTGGGTGACTGGGAACACCCCTACCTGACCATGGACTTTGGCACCGAAGCCAACATCATCCGTTCCATGGCCAAGATCGTTGAAAATGGCCACCTGCATAAAGGCGCCAAGCCGGTGCACTGGTGTACCGATTGCGGTTCTGCGCTGGCAGAAGCGGAAGTGGAGTACTACGACAAGAACTCCCCCTCCATCGACGTGCGCTTCAAGGCCGTTGACGAGGCGACCGTGGCCGCCAAGTTTGATTGCCCTGAAGGCCACCCCGGCAAGGGCCCGATCTCTGCGGTGATCTGGACCACGACTCCTTGGACTCTGCCCGCCAACCGTGCCATCGCCATGCACGCCGATCTGGACTATGCCCTGGTGCAAGTCGAAGGTGAGCACCCCGAGCGTCTGATCCTGGCCGCTGAGCTGGTCAAGGATGTGATGGACAGGGCCGGTATCGAGAAATTCCATAACCTGGGTTACACCAAGGGCGTAGCGCTCGAGCTGCTGCGCTTCAATCACCCCTTCTACAGCTTCGATGTGCCAGTTGTTCTGGGTGACCACGTCACCCTCGATGCCGGTACTGGCGCCGTTCATACAGCCCCTGGCCACGGTCCGGAAGACTTCGTGGTCGGCCAGAAGTACGGTCTGGAAGTAGCCAACCCGGTTGGCAGCAACGGTGTTTACCTGCCGGATACCGAACTGTTTGCCGGCCAGCACGTGTTCAAGGCCAATGCCGCCGTGGTCGAGGTGCTAAACGAGCGCGGCGCCCTGCTGCATCACATGGTGTTCAATCACTCCTACCCGCACTGCTGGCGTCACAAAACCCCGATCATCTTCCGTGCCACCCCGCAGTGGTTCATCAGCATGGAGCAGAAGGGTCTGCGCAAGCGCGCGCTGGAAGAGATTGAGCGCATCGAGAAAGATGGAATTGCCCTACATGGCCAGAGCGGCTGGGTACCGGCCTGGGGTAAAAATCGTATTCAGGCCATGGTCGAGAACCGTCCTGACTGGTGCATCTCCCGTCAGCGTACCTGGGGTGTGCCCATCTCCCTGTTCGTTCACAAGGAGACCCAGCAACTTCACCCGGAATCCGTGCGCCTGATGCACGAAGTCGCCAAGCGGGTCGAGCAGTCCGGCATCCAGGCCTGGTGGGATCTGGACAAGGCCGAGCTGCTGGGCAGCGACGCCGACATGTACGACAAGGTGCCTGACACCCTGGACGTCTGGTTTGACTCAGGCTCGACCCACTCCTCAGTGGTAGATGCTCGTCCTGAGTTCAACGGTCACTCCGCCGATCTCTATCTGGAAGGCTCCGACCAGCACCGCGGCTGGTTCATGTCGTCGCTCATGATCGGCGTGGCCATGAAAGACAAGGCTCCCTACAACCAGGTGCTGACTCACGGCTTTACAGTGGATGGTCAGGGTCGCAAGATGTCCAAGTCCATCGGCAACGTGGTCAGCCCGCAGGATGTGATGAACAAGCTGGGTGCCGACATACTGCGTCTGTGGGTCGCCAGTACCGATTACACCGGCGAGATGACGGTCTCCGACGAGATCCTCAAGCGCTCTGCCGATGCTTATCGCCGCATTCGCAACACAGCCCGCTTCCTGCTGGCCAACCTGAATGGTTTCAATCCGGCAACCGACATGGTGGCTGCCGCCGACATGGTGGTGGTAGATCGCTGGGCAGTGGGTCGTGCCAAGGCAGCGCAAGCCGAGATAGTGACGGCCTTTGAAGAGTACAACTTCCACGGCGTGACCCAGAAGCTGATGCAGTTCTGCTCCATCGAGATGGGTTCATTCTATCTGGACGTCATCAAAGACAGGCAGTACACCGCCAAGGCAGACAGCCTGGCTCGTCGTTCCTGCCAGACTGCGCTCTATCACATCGCCCAGGCCATGGTGCGCTGGATGGCACCCATCATGAGCTTTACCGCTGATGAAATCTGGGCCCTGCTGCCCGGCGAGCGCAGCGAGTTTGTCTTCACCGAGGAGTGGTATGACGGCCTGTTCGGGCTGGATGCCGGCGAGCAGATGGACGATGCCTTCTGGGCCGAGATCCTCACAGTGCGCGGTGAAGTGAACAAGGCGCTGGAAGCGGCCCGGGGCGAGAAACGCATCGGCGGCTCCCTGCAGGCCGAACTGACCCTGTTCGCCAAGCCGGAGTTGGCCGAGCGCCTGAATGCCCTGGCCGATGAGCTGCGCTTCGTGCTGCTCACCTCCAAGGCCAAGGTCGTCACTGCTGACACCGCACCGGAAGGTTCCGTTGCGACGGAGCGTGCTGACCTCTGGCTGAGCGTGGCCCAGTCCGCCGCCGCCAAGTGCGACCGCTGCTGGCACCATGTGGAAGACGTTGGCACCATTGCCGGTCACGAAGAGATCTGTGGCCGCTGCGTCACCAACGTCGAGGGTGACGGTGAAACACGTCAATTTGCCTGATGAAGATGACTCATAACGCGATCCATAACAAAACAGGCCTGCGTTGGCTGTGGCTGGCGGTGCTGGCATTCGTACTGGACCAGGCGAGCAAGCTCGCCGTGGTCAAGATGCTGCCATTTGGCTACCCGGGGGTGGAGATCACCCCCTTTTTCAATCTGGTCCACGTTTACAACAAGGGGGCGGCATTCAGCTTCCTGGCCGATCAAGGTGGCTGGCAGCGCTGGTTCTTCGCCGTGCTGGCGTTTGCCATCTGTGGTTTGCTGATCCACTGGTTGCGCAAGCAGTCGGTCACCCAACGCTGGAGCGGTATCGCCTATTCGCTCATCATCGGCGGTGCCCTTGGCAACGTGTTTGATCGACTGGTACTGGGCCATGTGGTCGATTTCCTCGATTTCTACTGGCAGCGTTCCCATTGGCCGGCGTTCAACCTGGCCGACAGCTTCATCTTCATCGGTGCAGTCATGATAGTGCTGGAAGGCTTCCGCTCCGAAAAGAAGAAGGAGGCGCCATGAGCCAGCAGATAGCCGCTGACAGCAGTGTGCTGTTCCACTTTGCCATCAAGCTGGAAGATGGTTCAGTTGCTGACAGCACTGCGCTGCAAGGCAAACCGGCACGCCTGCGGATGGGTGATGGCAGCCTGACAGCCAGCTTCGAGCAGTGCCTGCTGGGGTTGCGTACAGGGGAGAGCAAGAGCTTCACGCTGACCCCTGAGCAGGCGTTTGGTCTCTCCAATCCCGACAACATCTATCATCTGGACAGAGCCAAGTTCGGCGCCGATGTGGAGCCCAAGATTGGCACCATCATTCTGTTCGACCAACCCAATGGCAGCGAACTGCCCGGTATCATACGGGCGGTGGAAGGCATGTCGGTGACGGTCGATTTCAACCACCCCCTGGCCGGCCATACCGTCACCTTCGAGGTGGAGATCCTGGGCGTTGATGACGAGGAAAAGGTGATCTGATGGATATTTTGCTCGCTAATCCTCGCGGTTTCTGTCGTGCTGATGTCGATCGCGCCATAGGCATGAGTGAGGTGTACTGATGGATATACTGCTGGCTAATCCTCGTGGCTTTTGTGCCGGTGTTGATCGCGCCATCAGCATTGTCGAGAGCGCGCTTGAGAAGTTCGGTGCGCCCATCTATGTCCGCCATGAAGTGGTACACAACCGTTATGTGGTGAACAAGCTGAAAGAGGCGGGGGCCGTGTTCGTCGAGGAGCTGGACGAGGTGCCGGATGACAGTATCGTCATCTTCTCCGCCCACGGCGTGGCCAAGACGGTGCGCGAAATGGCCAAGTCCCGTGCCCTCAAGGTGTTCGATGCCACCTGTCCGCTGGTGACCAAGGTACACATGGAAGTCCATCGTGCCAGCCGCAAGGGCTCCGAAGCCGTGCTCATCGGGCACGCGGGTCACCCCGAGGTGATCGGCACCATGGGCCAGTACGAAAACCGCGAAGGTGGCATGTATCTGGTGGAAACGCCTGACGATGTTGCCAGGCTCAAGGTGAAGAATCCGGATGATCTCTGCTTTGTCACCCAGACCACCCTGAGTGTCGATGAGACCTCGGATGTGATCGACGCCCTGCGCAAGCAGTTCCCCAAGATCCAGGGGCCACGCAAGGACGACATCTGCTACGCCACCCAGAACCGCCAGGATGCGGTACGGGAGATGGCGGGGCTGGTAGACGTCATGCTGGTGGTCGGGTCACGCAACTCTTCCAACTCCAACCGCCTGCGCGAGCTGGCCGAGAAGGTGGGCAGCAAAGCCTATCTTATCGACGATGCTTCCATGATCGAAACCGGCTGGCTGGAGGGAGTCAAGGCGATCGGCGTCACTGCAGGGGCCTCCGCACCGGACGTGCTTGTGCAGAACGTCATCGCCCGCCTGCGCGAGCTGGGTGGGAATATGGTCGTCGAGCACCCGGGTCGTGAAGAGAACGTGGTGTTTGAAGTGCCGCCGGAGCTTAGAATTATTTGAATGCAGCCAGGAAGGCTTAAGAATAAAGTATGATGATATTGACGCCGAGTTTGTCGTGGTGACAGGCTCGGCGTTAAACTTGTAACGCGGTCAATCACCAAGGATGGGATATGATTGGGTTCTTTCGAGGCTTTTCTCTTGTTGAGTTGATGATTGTCGTCGCCATTGTGGCGATCCTTGGCACCATCGCTTACCCCTCTTATCGGCAGTACCTGCTGACCAGCCACCGTGTCGATGCCAAAAAGATGCTGTTGGACGCTGCCAACCGGCAGGAAACCTACTTCATGGATTTCAATCAATACACCTCCTCGGCTGCAGACCTCAATCTTTCTGAAAGCTCGGATGCTGGCCACTATCATCTGGTTTTGTCTGCCGCTGGCAACTCTTTCCGGTTGTCCGCAACAGCATCCGGTGCGCAAGGAGCTGATAGTGACTGCGTGGTGTTTTCAATCGATCAAAATGGTACGAGGAGCGCTCTGGATAGCAGCGACAGTACCAACAACGATTGTTGGGATTGAGTGATGAGACGGCTAACTTGCCTGGCTGGATTCAGTCTGCTGGAAGTAATGATAGCGGCGGTAGTGCTTTCGTTTGGTCTGTTGGGGCTGGTTGCCATGCAGGTACAAGCAAAGTTTTCCAGTTATGAGGCAAGACAGAGAACCATTGCCAGCTGGCTGGCCAATGACATGGTTGAGCGTCTCAAGGTAAACCGTGGGGCATGGGAGCTTCAGGCCAGCAATACCTGGATTGTCAGTGGCGGCACCTCATCTTTGCCATCTTGTGCCAATGAGAATGGCACCATGAGCGGTTGCAGCAATGCCGATTTGCTGGCGCTTGACCTTTATTATTGGCGACAGTCGCTACTGGGTAGTGCGGCATCCGGGGCTGGAACGACCCTGCGCAATCCTACCGGCTGCATTATCAAAGGTGCAAACAATGGCTTGACCGTCTCCATCTTCTGGGCGGGTCGCAAATCGTCCCATGATGGTGCGGCTGCCGGTGCTGTTGACCCCGCCATTACCGCTTCTTGCGGAATTGCTGGTCTGGATTTGACGAGGCGTCAGTTTGTTCTGACGACCACCCTGTGAACAGTCGTGGTTTTACTTTGGTTGAATGGCTTATCGCCATGGTCATCGGCGTTTTTTTGCTGGGTGGCGTGTTGGCTGTTTTTGTTGCCTCCCGCTCTACTACCAATGAGTCCTTTGATCAGAGCGAGCTGCTCGAGAACGGCCGCATTGCCATGCGTCTCATCACCCAGGATTTACGCTGGGCCGGATTCTGGGGGGATTTCACGGGGGGGGCTTTGACTGCGGGCGATGAGCTGACCTTGTCTTCCGGGGCTACCGTGGCAAATGATTGTCTGGATGAGCGAAATGAAGGGAGCCTTCCCTCCAGCCTCTTCCCGGTGCGCCCACTCTGGGTTGCCCATATCAGCACGGCAGGCACCATGAGCGGTTTTGCCTGTATTTCATCCTCTACTCGCGTGGCCAACACGGACGTCATCAGCATCAAGCGCCTGATTGGCAATCCGGTGACGGGAGGGTTGGACGCCAATCGCTTCTATATGGCCACCAATACCCAACTGGCTCATTTGTTCAGAGGTAATGAGACAGCTCCCTCCGAGACAACCATGCCGATGCGCCAGATTTGGGAGTACCAGCACCACGTCTATTATCTCTCTCCTAACGGCAGCGGTGGTTTTGAACTGCGCAAGCGAATGCTCACTGCTGATGGTGGCTCCTGGTTGATATCAGGGGCCTTGGTGGATGGTATTGAGCGCATGGTGCTGCTGTTCGGGGTCGACACCAGCAATGTGCCGGATGGTCGTATCGACAAGTTTTCTGCCATAGATGCAGTCACCTCGCAAGAGTGGGGTGAAGGGCGGGTGATAGCAGTCCGTGTGTTTTTGCTGGTGCGCTCGCTGCAGGCATCCAGCCGCTACACCAATAACAATGTCTATCAACTGGGTAATGTCAGCGTGGCCGGAAATGGGGATGGGTTTCGCCGCCTGCTTCTGGAAAGCACTGTGGTGCTGCGCAATCCCATGATGATGGCGGGAGGTGGGCAATGAGGCATTCACGTGGCGTGGCATTGATAGTTGCGCTGGTGATCCTGGCACCTTTGACATTGATCGCCGTGGTGTTGATGCAATCTGGGGGCATGGATCTGCGTGTCAGTGGGGCGGCGGCAGCGTTACAGCAGGCCGAGCACAGGGTGGAGGGCATCATAGGTGGCGCCATGCGGCAAACAGGGCTCGCCACCCAGATTGCTCAGATGCCTTCTGTTTCGACTGCTACGTCAACAGTGAGCGGCTCCATGGGTAATGCCATCATGCAATATAGAAGTGAAACCGTGTGCAAGCGACGCTTTGACGCAACCAGCAAGAACGTCATACCCGCCTGCCGTTATGTGGAGCTCGAGGCAAGCCAGGCGTACGGGAAACAGGGACGTCCCATGACCTGGATTGTTGGGGTCGAACAGCCATTGTTAAAGAAGGCTGAATAGGAGCGGCAGCGATGTTACATCATGGAAAACTGTGGTTGATGGCCCTGTGCGCACTGAGTGTGCCTGCCGTCGCCGGTGATGCCTACTCGGATGATACCGAGTTGTTCATCTATGACTTCTCGAAAGCGGGGGATTATCGGCCCAAGGTGCTGGTCATCTTCGACAACTCCGGCAGCATGGCAGAAACCATGGAGCTGGAGCGAGAGAAGTACAATCCTGCCACTGTCTATCCATCGTTGAGCCGGGATCCTGATACCGGCAACTCGCGTAATTATGTCTATTACTCGACCGACGGTTCGGTGCCAGCCATCAACAGCACTCGGCGCTTTCGCGACAGTATCAATGCTTGTGCTTCATCCAAGACTCCTCTTGGCACTGTAGGTTACTTTCAGTCCCAAGTCTGGACCTATGTCTATTCAAGCTATCGCAATGGGGTGCCTCGTCAGGGGGATTGGGAGACCATCTCGGGCGAGAACGAAGATGACATCACCATCGTCGACTGCAAGCAGGATATTCAGAACCGCAATCCTGCCAATCCTTTCAGCGGGACGCTGGAGGTGGGATCGGTCGGTGATGGCTATCCGGTCGACAAAACCAGCAACACTCGCGGTGAGTGGTACTACACCGGTAACGCAAACGACGCCACATCGGGTAGCAACACCAGTGTAACCCTCTACACGGCCAACTATATCCGCTGGTATTACGGGCCAACGGGTTACGCCGTCGAGTCACGTCTGCGCATTGCCAAGGATGCGGTCAAGTCTGTGATCTCCTCCACTCCCGGGGTTGATTTCGGTTTGGCCATCTTCAATACCAACAACAGTACCAGTACCAATGGCGGCAGAGTTGTACGTCGCATCCTCAGCAATGACGATATGGTCGGCACCATCACCGCCGAGCAGAATTTGCTCAATACAGTGGAGGGCCTCTCTGCCACGACCAATACGCCACTGTGTGAAACCCTCTATGAAGCCTACCGTTTCTACGGGGGGCAACCCGTACTCTATGGCAAACAAGGCGGTACGCGGGACAAACTTGCCGAAGACCCTGAAGGCACTTACACCTCGCCTTATGACAAATGTTCAAACAATGGTTATGTCATCTATGTCACCGATGGTGCGCCGACCAGCGATACGGATGCTGACAGCGCAGTAAAGGCGTTGATGGACTCGTTAAGCACAGATGAGCGGGCTGCCTACGGCTCGACAGTGGGATACGGTTCTGGCAGTTCCAAGAGCTACCTGGCGGCGATGGCCGGTTACATGAAGAACAAGGATGTGAATACCTCATCGCCCGGCAAGCAGACTGTGACCACGTTTACCGTGGGCTTTGGTGATGAAGCCATCTCCGGGGCTGGCAATCTGCTGGCAGAGACGGCGAGACGTGGAGGTGGTCAATACTACCCGGCGGTCAGCGCTGAAGCGCTCACGCAGGCGTTGCGATCTTCCCTGCTGGCCATTTTGCGGATAAACACCTCTCTGGTGTCTCCGGCGATCACCACCAACAACTTTGACCGGACTCGCAGCCTCAACAATATCTATTACGCCATGTTCGAGCCAGATACCGGGCCGCGCTGGAAGGGCAACTTGAAGAAGCTGACTCTGTCTGGCGATGGGTATGTCGCGGATGTTGACGGCCTGCCCGCCATCAAGGCGGATGGTTCCATTCTGGAGCAGGCTCAGACCTACTGGTCATCGGAGCGGGATGGCAATCTGGTTGCCAAGGGCGGTGTGCAGGCAATGTTGGCCGAGAAGACCAATCGCAACCTTTATGTGGTCAATTCAGTTGCATCACCCAAGCGATTGGACGCTTTTAACAAAGCCAACCTTGTGTCGATTGCCGGCTCTGCCGACAACCTTGCCAGCTACATGCAGTTGGCCAGCTCCACCGAACTCGACGGCCAGATCGACTGGACCAAAGGGCTCGATGTGGATGATGAGGATTATGATGGCAGCACCACTATCCGCCCATACATAGTGGGAGATCCGCTGCATTCCCGTCCATTGGTAGTCAACTATGGCTGCGCCATTCCTTCGGGCCAGAGCACTTGTACGCCTGACTTGCGTATCTTGATGGGAACCAACGCCGGTTTCCTGCACATGTTCAAGGATCTCGGCAGTACGGTTGATGAAAGCTGGGCCATGATCCCTTACGAGCTGCTGCCAAAACAGGAGGCTCTGCGTCTCAATGCCGAGTCTGCGGATCATCTCTACGGCGTTGATGCTTCTCCGGTGGCGCTGATCAAGGATGCCAATAGCAATGGTGTCCTCAAGGCATCAGAGGGGGACTTTGTCTGGCTGTTCTTCGGTTTGCGTGCTGGCGGCAGTAGCTACTATGCACTCGATATCACCAATCCTGATGCGCCCAGCTTGAAATGGGTGATCAATAGCCAGACAACTGGCTTCTCATTGCTCGGCGAAACCTGGTCAGTGCCGGAGGTAGCCTATGTACCTTGGGATGCCTCCCCGAGTAACAAGCGACTGGTGATGGTGTTTTCCGGTGGTTACGACGCCAACAAGAGCAAGGTCGGGATCGGTAGCTCCGACAGCAAGGGGATGGGGCTCTACATGGTCGATGCCGATAGTGGTGCACTGGTATTCAGTGCAACACCGGGAACGGGTTCCAGTACCAACAAGCAGGTGACTGGAATGGTCGACAGTATGCCGGGGCCGGTTTCCACACTCGACAGTGACGGTGACGGGAGAACCGACCGGATTTATGCCGGGGATACGGGCGGTAATATCTGGCGTTTGGATATGCCCTCAACCAGCACCAGCGCCTGGAGCGTTTTCAAGTTCGCCAGCCTGGGGTCTGACGATGTGCAGGCGAATGACCGCCGCTTCTTTACCCAGCCGGTGGTGGTGCGGACCATTAACAAGCAAGTGACCAAGACGGTGATCAGTGGCGAAGACTATTTCTCGTTCAAGGAGAGGCCATTCGATGCCGTGCTGATTGGTTCTGGTGATCGAAACCGTCCATCGTCCGAGTCTACAGTACAAAACGCCTATTTCATGCTGCGTGACTACGGGGTCGTTGCCAAGAACTACAACACCGGGGCTCCTGCTCCCATCACGATGACGGACTTGTATGATGTATCGGTGGATCCTCTGGCCGGTGTTACGGCGACCAATGACCTGCTCAGCCTGAGAGCGGCTATCACCAGTAAATCGGGTTGGAAGTATTGGCTGGCGGAGTCAGGAGAGAAGTCCATGGGCGCAGGGGTAGTGCTGCAAGGCAAGCTCTATTTCACTTCTTTCTTGCCGCAGGTCCAGTCATTCGAGGAGTGTACTATCCAGTCCATTGGTGCCATGCGGCAGTATATGGTCGACATGCATTACGGTACGTCTTTCAAATACGTGGTGGACCAGGACGGTAACGAAACCCCTCAGCGCTATGTGGAGGTAAACAACAAGGTAGCCGACGATCTGGTTATCCATGCGGGTGACGATTCGAAGATACGGATTATTGGTGGCGCACCGGGTGAAGAGGTCATTCTCAAAGACGAGGGCGAGGGTGTGCCTGAGCGCTGTACTGGAGAGGGCGAGTGTTCGGAGGGGGCGGATGAGGCTGAAATGGATATGACGCCCAAGAAAATATACCTGTATGAGGATGAGCCCCAATGAAAATGATCCTGTGGCTGATGGCCTTGTTGAGCGCAGCCAGTGTTCATGCCGGAGTGGATAGAAAATGCTATGTCGAGCTGGAGAATGGTATCTATGTCGTTATTCAGGGGACGATAACGGATAGCCAGAGGGCTGAAATCGCCTTTAAAAAGAAAGGGTTTGAAATGGATGGGCAGCTTTTAATGGTCAGGAGGGTAGTGGAGTGCCAGCCAACAGAACAGCCATTCAGCCAGGAGGCCGCCAGACAGCAGGAGGCGTCACAGCCGAGATAATGGCTAGGGGCAGATGACGGCGGTATCTGTTTTGCTGCTGCGCCCTGATGCGGCAATAACGAGGTTAATGGTCGGTTCCCCGCTGACGCATATTGAAATGGTCATATTTGTCCCAAGGCTGGTGCCATCAGTGGCGAACAAGACGCGGGTTCTTGTCGAACTGAGTACGGTATCGGCTGAAAACACAGGGGTTCTGGATAGCTCGGTTTCGCCATTATCCAGTCTGGAGTTGCTGTTGCTGTCAGTGAACACCAGCAATTGGCTTGGACTGTTTGTGACACATTGATTGCCGGTGTTGACCAGGCATGCTGTCACGGTTTGTTGATCGCTGATTGCCTGATTGCGAGCAAAACGCAGATGTTTCATGAGGCGCTCACTTTCATAATTGGCACGGTTATCTTGAAGCAGGTTGCCGAGGGAAGGAATGCCTATGCCGAGCAAAATGACGGCCAGGGCAATAGCAACCATCAGCTCCAGCAAGGTAAATCCGGCTTGTTTCATATTAACTTGGGCCTGTCGTTCCGTGACTATTTACAGCTTATCCCTCCCTGTGGTTGCTGTCACATGCTAACACCCGTCTTGAACTGGCAGATTGCCCCCCTTTTCTTTATCATTCCCCATCATTTTCGATTTTAAGATGTATCGCCATGGCAAAAGCCCTCTCTCTGATGCTTGCCCAGTTGAATCTGACGGTAGGCGCCATCGAAGATAACTGTGACAAGGTGCTGGCTGCGGCCGTTCAGGCCGAGCAACAAGGAGCCGACCTGCTGGTGTGCTCCGAGCTGGCCTTGACCGGCTATCCGCCGGAAGACCTGTTGCTACGCAGCGACCTGATGATCCGTGTCGACACTGCGCTGGCTCGCATCGCGACCTGGCAGGGCAGCTGCGCCATTCTGGTGGGGCATCCCTGGCGTGAAGGGGCGGCGCTCTATAACGCCGCTTCCCTCTATGAGCAGGGCAAGCTGGTCGCACGCTACTTCAAGCAAGACCTGCCCAACTACGGCGTATTTGACGAGAAGCGCTATTTCACCGCGGGCACGGATACCTGCGTGGTGCCGTTCCGTGGTCATAAGCTGGGGCTGCTCATCTGCGAAGATCTGTGGCAACCGGGCCCGGTGCTTGCCGCCAAGGCGGCAGGGGCCGAGTTGCTGCTCACCATCAACGCCTCGCCCTACGATCAGGAGAAACCCTGGATCCGTCGTGAACTGATGACTGAGCGTTGCAGCCAGACTGGTTTGCCGCTGGTCTACCTCAATCAGGTGTGCGGCCAGGACGAGCTGATTTTCGATGGCTGTTCCAAGGTGTTCAACAGCCAGGGTGAGCTGACCCACAAGCTGGCCCCGTTTGCCGAAGAGCTGGCCCTGGTGCGCTTTGCCGATGGTCAACCGGTGAAAGAGCGTGAACCGGCCGCCCCGCTCGAGCCATTGGCCGAGACCTATCAGGCGCTGGTGCTGGCGGTGCACGACTACATCACCAAAAACGGCTTCGAGGGCGCCGTATTGGGCCTCTCCGGTGGTATCGACTCAGCTCTGACCCTGGCAATCGCTGCTGACGCCATCGGGGCTGACAAGGTGCAGGCGGTGATGATGCCGTTCCGTTACACCGCCCAGATGAGCGTGGAGGATGCCAAGGAGCAGGCCGAGCGGATGGGGGTCGAGTTTGACATCATCTCCATCGAGCCCATGTTTGAAGGGTTTATGACCCAGCTGGCACCGTTGTTTGCCGGCACGGCCCGCGATACGACAGAAGAGAACCTGCAGGCACGCTGCCGCGGGGTACTCTTGATGGCGCTCTCCAACAAGCGTCGCCGCATAGTGCTGACCACGGGCAACAAGAGCGAGATGGCCGTGGGCTATGCCACCCTGTATGGTGACATGGCGGGCGGTTTTGATGTGCTCAAAGACGTTCCCAAGACTCTGGTCTTCAAGCTGTGCGAATATCGCAATTCAGTCGATTATGTGATCCCGCAGCGGGTCATCGACCGTCCTCCTTCGGCAGAATTGGCGCCGGATCAGGTGGATCAGGACAGCCTGCCCCCCTATGACATCCTGGATGCCATCCTCAAGCGTTACGTGGAAGAGGATGCCTCTGTCGCCGACATGGTGGCAGAAGGATTTGAAGAGGTGGTGGTGCGCAAGGTGATCCGGCTGGTGGATCTCAACGAGTACAAACGCCGTCAGGCTGCCGTCGGGCCCCGTATTACGGCCCGCAACTTTGGTAAGGATCGTCGTTACCCCATCACATCCGGGTTCGGCAAACAGAACTGGTAAGGAGTCACCATGAAGAAGATTGAAGCCATCATCAAACCGTTCAAGCTGGACGATGTGCGCGAGGCCCTGGCCGAGATCGGCATCAACGGCATGACGGTATCCGAAGTCAAAGGCTTCGGCCGTCAGAAGGGGCATACCGAGCTCTATCGCGGCGCCGAGTACATGGTGGATTTCCTGCCGAAGGTGAAGGTGGAGCTGGTGGTGCAGGACGAGGATCTGGATGCCTGCATCGAAGCCATCCAGAACACGGCCCGTACCGGCAAGATTGGTGACGGCAAGATCTTCGTTTGCGAGGTGGAGCGTGTCATTCGTATCCGTACTGGCGAAGAGAACGAAGACGCGATTTGATGTGATGGATGTGCCTCGTATCGACCAAGAGAACGAAGAGACAAGCCTTCAGATGTCATGGATGCGCCTCTTCGTGGCGGCGGGCCTGCTGATTGGCCTGACAGCCTGCAGTACCCGCCCGCCGGCCCAGCCGGAAAATCTATGCCAGATCTTTCGGGAAAAGCCCGACTGGCACAAGGCGGCGCTCAAGATGAACGAGAAGTGGGGCACACCTGTTCAGGTGGTGATGGCCATGATGTATCAGGAGTCCTCCTTCGTACACGATGCCCAGCCGCCAATGGGCTACTTCCTCTTCATTCCGACCGGGCGAGCCAGCTCCGCCTATGGTTATGCCCAGGTGAAAGATGAGACCTGGGACGATTACCAACGTGAAACCGGCAACAGCTGGAGCAGCCGCGACGACTTTGCCGACGCCATCGATTTCATGGGCTGGTACACTAACAAGGCCCAGCGACTGAATGGCACTTCCAAGTGGGATGCCTATGGCCAGTATCTCAACTATCACGAAGGGTGGGGTGGCTACCGGCGTGGCAGCTACCGCAGCAAGGGGTGGCTGATGAAGACCTCCCGCAAGGTAGAGGCGCGTGCCCAGCGCTACGGCGCCCAGTATCGACAATGCAAGGATCAGCTCTCCAGCGGGGGCTGGTTCTGGTAACCAAATCAGGAGTCAGAAATGCCGTTATTGGACAGTTTTACCGTTGACCACACACGTATGGAAGCGCCTGCAGTGCGCGTGGCCAAGACTATGCAGACCCCGAACAAGGACACCATAACCGTGTTCGATCTGCGTTTCTGTGTGCCGAACCAGGAGATCCTCTCCGAACGCGGCATTCACACCCTCGAGCACCTCTTTGCCGGTTTCATGCGTGATCACCTGAACGGCAATGGTGTGGAGATCATCGACATCTCCCCCATGGGGTGCCGTACTGGTTTCTACATGAGCCTGATTGGCGCACCGGACGAAGCCCGTGTGGGCGCCGCCTGGCAGGCTGCCATGAGCGATGTGTTGACCGTGCAGGAGCAGGCCAAGATCCCGGAGCTGAACGAATATCAGTGTGGCACCTTCAGCATGCATTCGCTGGAGGAAGCCCATGAGATCGCTCGTAACGTGCTGGCGCGTGGCATCGGCGTCAACCGCAATGACGAGCTGGCACTGCCGGAAGAGAAGCTGAAAAGCCTCTAGGTTGTGCGTTGTGCATGGCAAAAATGAAAAAGGCCGGTCATTGACCGGCCTTTTTGTTGTCTGGAGGATTCAGGACGGCAAGGGCATGACCCGATTGCGGCCCAGCTCTTTTGCCTTGTAGAGCAGCTTGTCAGTGCGCTCGACCAGAGCATCGCCTGTTTCCTGACCATTGTACTCACCCACTCCGAACGAGGCTGTGATGTGGTCGATGCGGCGGCCGGACTTGCGATCCAGGATGGACATCTTCTCTATGGCACGGCGTAGACTCTCGGCCATCTGGCGGCTCAGGGCCAGGTTGCGCATGGGCACCAGCAGGGCAAACTCCTCACCACCGAGCCGATAGGCGGTGACGCCCTCCTTGCACGTTTCCCGCAGCCGCTTGCTGAAGGCACGCAGTACCTGATCCCCAAGCAGGTGACCATATTCATCGTTGAAATTCTTGAAGCGGTCGATGTCCGACAGAATGAGGGAGAAGGTCTGCTTGCTGCGGATCAGGCCGTCTATCTCCAGATCGAAGGCGCGGCGATTGAGCAGGGAAGTGAGGGCATCCTCGTTGGCCAGCTTGCGGGTTTCGTTCAGTGCCTCACGCAGCTCTTTGATCTCTTTCTCTGCATTGCTGAGCTGATTGCGAAAGTGCATGGTCGACATGCGCACATCTCGCGATTCGCGCACCAGATCCCGCAAGATGCCCATGGTGTCGTCAAGGCTGAGCCCTTCATCGTCGATGAGACTCAGCCGATCGAAGCTCTTGTCGAGCATCTCCTGAAACATGCCTGTGTCGGAAATGGCGTCTTGCATGGTGTGGCCGAGCTCGTTGGCCATGGCGGCCAGACTGAGTTTCATTGCCTCCATCTGCTGCTCATCCTGGGCGGCGAGGTGCTGATGATAGAGCCGTTCGCAGGTGGTAAGGGAGCAGGTGCCCTGCAGCTTGATCGCCTGATCGATGGCCTGATTGAGCTCTGGCATGCTGGCCGACACGTAGTTATACCAAAGGGTATAGTTATCCGGCGTCGTGGGAATTTGATACTTGATCATCAGTGGAACCGCCTGCTTAAGATAGGCGGCGGATTGCGCGAACGAGTCCTTGCTCATGAGTTCCGTGTCTCATCATGCCTGCAAACTTTGCATAGTATGACAGAGAGATTGGCCAAAAGGCAGTCGATGGATGCCATTAGCTCCCCCCTTCGATATAATGTCTGCGTTACTACCTACCCTAAGGCCTGCTTATGTCTCAAAAAGATCCTTTCCTCCAACGCGAGGCCGAAAAATACGAAAACCCCATCGCCAGTCGCGAGATGCTGCTGGAGCTCATCAAGGGTCATGAAAAACCCATGACCCGCGAGGAGTTGGCCAAGGCCCTCAAGCTGACCGACGAAGAGCCGTTGGAAGCCTTGCGCCGTCGTCTGCGCGCCATGGAGCGCGATGGGCAACTGGTATTCACTCGCAACCAATGTTACGCCCTGCCGGATCGTCTGAATCTGGTAAAAGGGTATGTACTCGGCCATAAAGATGGTTTCGGTTTTCTGCGCCCGGAAGGTGGTGGACCGGATCTTTATTTGAACAACCGCGAGATGCAGCGCCTGATGCATGGCGACTATGCGCTGGTGCAACCGACCGAGATCGATCGCAAGGGTCGTCAGGAAGCGCGACTGGTGCGTCTGCTCAAGTCTCGTGAAGCGGATATCGTCGGCCGTTACTTCGTCGAAAATGGCGTGGGTTTCGTGGTGCCGGATGACAGCCGCATCGGCCAGGACATCATAATCCCGGAAGGGGAAAACAAGGGCGCTCGCCAGAGCCAGGTCGTGGTGGTGCGCATCAACCAGCGCGCCAACTCCCGCATCAACGCGGTCGGTACCGTGCTGGACGTGCTGGGCGAGAACATGGCGCCGGGCATGGAGATTGAAATCGCCCTGCGTACCCACGGTATCCCGCATACCTGGCCGGAAGAGGTGACCAAAGAGGTTGCCGGTCTCGGCGAACAGGTGCCGGAAAAGGCCAAAGAGGGTCGTATCGATCTGCGCGCCCTGCCGCTGGTAACCATCGATGGGGAAGATGCCCGCGACTTCGATGATGCCGTCTTCTGTGAAGCCAAGCGTGGTGGCGGCTGGCGTCTGTGGGTTGCCATTGCGGATGTTTCTGCCTATGTGAAGCCCGGCACTGCACTGGATGCCGAAGCGTATCAGCGCGGCAACTCCGTCTATTTCCCCGAGTTCGTGGTGCCCATGCTGCCGGAGGTGCTCTCCAATGGTCTGTGTTCCCTGAACCCGCAGGTCGACCGTCTGTGCATGGTGTGCGAGATGACCATCTCCGCCGCCGGTCGCATGTCCGGTTACAAGTTCTACGAAGCCGTGATGAACTCCCATGCCCGCATGACCTACAGCAAGGTCGCGGCCATTCTGGATGGGGATCCCAAGCTGCGTCAGCAATATGACCCGCTGGTGGGCCACATCGAAGAGCTCAACAACCTCTACAAGGCGCTCAAGCACGCCCGTCACCAACGTGGCGCGGTGGAGTTCGAGAGCGAAGAGACCCGCTTCATCTTCAACGCCCAGCGCAAGATCGACCAGATAGTGCCGCTGGTGCGCAACGACGCCCACAAGATCATCGAAGAGTGCATGATCCAGGCGAACGTGGCTGCGGCCCGTTACATCGAGAAGAACGAAGCCTCAGCCCTGTTCCGGGTGCACGACCGTCCGGGTGAAGAGCGCCTGACCGGTTTCCGTGATTTCCTGGCCGAACTGGGTCTGGAGCTCAAGGGCGGCCTCGAGCCCGAGCCGAAAGATTTTGCCGAGCTGGCCGCCAAGTTTGAAGGGCGCCCCGATGCCGAGCTGCTCTCCACCATGCTGCTGCGCTCCATGCGTCAGGCTGTTTATCAGGCAGACAATATCGGCCACTTCGGTCTGGCATTGAAGTCCTATGCCCACTTCACCTCGCCGATCCGTCGTTACCCCGACCTTATCCTGCACCGTGCCATCAAGTATCAGGCGGCCAAGGAGCAGCAGCCCAACCTGCGCCACAAGTGGACCCCGAGCGGTGGTTATCACTACCAGCTGGAAGAAGTGGATCCCATGGGCGAGCACTGCTCCATGACCGAGCGCCGTGCCGACGATGCGACCCGCGACGTGGCCGACTGGCTCAAGTGCGAGTACATGCTGGATCACGTGGGTGACGAGTTTGACGGCGTCATCGCCAGCGTCACCGGCTTTGGTTTCTTCGTCCGTCTGGCGGAAATCCACATCGACGGTCTGGTCCACGTCAGCACCCTGACCAACGACTACTACCAGTTTGATCCCCTGCACATGCAGCTGATCGGCGAGAACTTCCGCCGTCGCTACCGTCTGGGTGACAAGGTACGCGTCAAGGTGATGGGCGTGAACCTGGACGATCGCAAGATCGACTTCGTGATGGTGGAAGAGCCGCTCCAGGCCACCGGCAAGAACGCCAAAGAGATGGCGCGCAAGCAGGCCGAGATCAAGAGCGAGAAAGCCAAGAGCGCCCAGCGCCACGAAAAACGCAAAGAGGGCAAGAATATCGGCAAATCCGACAAGGGTGGCCGTGCCAAGCCCAGCAACAGACGACCGAGCAAAAAGGCTCACGATAAGGCCAAGAGCACTAAATGAGTACTGAACTGATCTACGGCATTCACGCTGTATCCGCGCTGCTTGAGCGCACCCCGGAGCGTTTCATCGAAGTGTGGGCCCTCAAGGGCCGGGATGACGACCGGCTGCACCCCCTGTTGGCCGAGATGGAATCTCTCGGCCTCAAGGTGCAGAGCGTGAACCGCAAGACCCTTGATGACAAAGCGGAAGGCAACAATCACCAGGGCATCATGGCCAAGGTGATAGAGGCGCCCAAGCTGGCCGAGCACGACTTGGCCAGCCTGCTGGACAACCTGGCCGAGCAAAAGGCTCAACCCTTCCTGCTGGTGCTGGACGGGGTGACAGATCCGCACAACCTCGGCGCCTGCCTGCGCAGTGCCGATGCGGCAGGGGTTCATGCGGTGATAGTGCCGCGTGACAAGGCCAGCGGCCTGACCTCGGTGGTGCGCAAGGTTGCCTGTGGCGCCGCCGAAGTGGTGCCGCTTATCCAGGTCACCAATCTGGCCCGCAGTCTGCGGGAGTTGAAGGATCGCGGTGTCTGGATCGTCGGTACTGCCGGTGAGGCGGATCACGATGTCTATCAGGCCAAGCTGACCGGCCCCATGGCGCTGGTCATGGGTGCCGAAGGCAAGGGCATGCGCCGCCTGACTCGCGAACACTGCGACGAACTGGTCAGCATTCCGATGGCGGGGGCTGTATCCAGTCTCAACGTCTCGGTGGCGACCGGTGTCTGTCTGTTCGAAGCCGTGCGTCAGCGTCGCGCTTAAGGGAACAGGATGGACAGACCCCCGTTCAGTCGGGATCAGGTCACAAATGAGCAGGAGGCCGCGCGCCTCCTCTCTTTTGCCCGGCCTTTGACCCTGAGCCCTCGTACTTGCCTCTGGCATGCCGGTGACAAGCCCGATCTGCTGGTCAAGGTGGAGCAGGGGCTGCTGCGCGCCAAGGTGGTGCTGGCGGATGGCCGCGAGTACATCAAGGAGTTCTATTGGGAGGGGGACGAGTTTATCGACTTCCACCATCTGCTCAGTGGTGAACCCGCCCGCTACAGTGTGGAGGCGCTGGAGCCATGCCGCCTGCAACTCTTCAACCTGAGGGATTTGCGTCAGCTCCCTTGCTGGTCTGCCTGGTATCACCACTTGCTGGCGGTGCAGTTGCGTATCAAGGAAGAGAAAGAGTTGCTGCTGTTGACCGAGAGCCCCCAAGCCCGTTATCAACACTTCCTGCAATGTTTCCCCGCGCTGGATGCCAGGGTGCCGGATCACCAGATCGCCGCTTATCTGGGCATCACCCCCATCAGCTTGAGCCGCATTCGCAAGCGGCTGAAGGATCTTAACAAAGGTTAATGCCTGCGCCCGCGCGGCTGGCTATGCTGCCTTTCTCGATGAGCAAGGAGTTCCCATGAACTGGTCCCTCAAATCTTTTGAACAACTCGACGTCAATGAGCTTTATGAATTGCTCGTGCTGAGATCCCGCGTTTTCGTGGTGGAGCAGACTTGCGTCTTCCTCGATCTGGATGGCGTCGACAAGCGTCCCGACGTGCAGCACCTGCTCGGCTGGCAGGATGGTGAGCTGGTGGCCTACGCCAGACTGATGGCGCCTGGTGTCGCCAAGGCGAGTCAGGTGGTGATCGGCCGGGTGGTGACATCGCCGGAGGCCAGAGGCGACGGTCTCGGTCATCGACTGATGCAGCAGGCGTTGGTGGCGTGCGAACAATTGTGGCCCGGGGTCAGCATCTATCTGGGCGCTCAGGCACATCTGCAGGGTTTCTATGGTCGCCATGGCTTCACCGCCGTGGGTGAACCCTATCTGGAAGATGACATTCCCCACATTGGCATGACCTCGTCTTAATACCTTTAAAGCATAACAATGAAATTATTATGTCTTGAGGTAGTAAAGAAAACGGGTGCTCGACGCCATATTACTGGGTACCCTTTGAGTGATTAATCGGCAACCGTTGATGGAAAGGTTTAAGAATGGTTTTTTATCCCATTAATACAAAACAAGATTCAGCAATTAAGCCGTTTAGCCATTTTATCTGCGTTCGTCACTCGAGTGGCTGTCGCTGATGGAGTTGTTGCGCAAGCGGTTCGCTCTGGACCTGCAAACCTTCGCCATCATCACTCTGGTACTGGGCAATCTGGCCCAGGCCTTCTCCGATGTGCTGGTCAAGCTGATCGGCCCCGGTTTCAGCCCCTTCCAATACATGTTCCTGCGCCAGCTGCTGACCCTGCTGGTGTTGCTGCCCTTCATGCTGCGGGTGCCGAGGGTGGCCTGGGGACTGGGTGCCTGGAAATGGCACCTGCTGCGTGGTCACCTTTGCCTGCTCGGTGGTGGCGGCATGATGCTGGCGCTGACCCAGCTGCCGCTGGCCACGGCCAACGCCATCTTCTATGTCTCACCCTTGCTGACATTGCCGCTGGCTGCCTGGCTGCTCAAGGAGAAGATCAACTCCCGGGTCTGGTTGCTGGGGGGCATGGGGCTGCTTGGCGTCGTGTTCGTGCTCAAGCCGGGAGATTTCCATCTGGCGGGGCTGGGCGCGCTGGTGACCGCCTTCACTCTGGCGCTGTTCAATGTCACCGGCCGCAAGCTGCCTGCGGGGATCTCTGTGGTGGCGACCCTGTTCTGGGCAAACTTGCTGGCGCTGCCATTGACGGCTGGGTTGGCGGTGAATCAATGGCAGCCGGTGGACTGGCATCTGCTGGCACTGATCGGCGGCAGCGGCGTGATGCAACTGCTCTATCATGCCAGCTGCATCTACGCCTATCGGCAGGTGGAGGCCAACCGTATTGCTGCAACCGAATACTCAGGCCTGATGTTCGTGGTACTGATGGGGATCTGGCTGTTTGGCGAGATCCCGGCCTGGAACCTCTGGGTCGGGGTGAGTTTCATCTTGCTGGCCATCCATTGGCAGCGGCGTTTGCGCTAGCCCAGTCAACTTGACTCCATATGATAAACCGGCGGATGGCCGGTTTGTCATATGGGCAGCTTATGAAGCCTGTCTCGGTTGCCGCACAGGAAATCGGTTAGGCTTGGCGGCTTGTGATTATCGGAACCCTGTCATGACGCCAACCATCTTTGCGGCCATCTTGCTGGCCGCGCTCCTGCACGCCCTCTGGAATGCGCTGGCCAAACGCCAGGCCGAGGGGCGTGTCAGCGTGTTTCTTGTCTCCCTCTGTTCCGGGTTGTTTGCCGCCCCTTTCTTGCCGCTGGTCGGGCTGCCTGTGCCTGCCGAATACCCCTGGCTGGCGCTCTCCATCCTGCTGCATTGTGGCTATTGTCTGTTTCTCGGTCGGGCTTATCGGCTGGGGGAATTCGGCCAGATCTACCCGCTGGCGCGTGGCAGTGCGCCCTTGGTGACGTTGCTGTTCGGGGCTTTGTTATTGGGGGAAGTGCCGGGAGTGCTGGCGGTGGCGGGCGCTCTGGTGCTGGTGAGCGGTGTGCTGCTGATGGCCTGGCGCGGCGGCATCAAACTGGCGTCTGGGGCCCTGAGCGCCGTGCTGATCACGGCGCTGTTTACCGCAGCCTATACCCTCTCGGACGGGGCTGGTGCCCGCTCGGCCGGTGAGCCGGTGCGTTACACCCTCTGGCTGTTTGCCCTGACTGCGCTGATGATGCCACTGCTGATGCGCTGGCAGAGTCGCACCGCCTGGCGTGCGCTTGATCTTGCGGCGTGGCGTACCGGTGCGCTCGGCGGCGCTTTGTCACTGCTTGCCTACGGCATCGTCATCTGGGCCATGACCCAGGCGCCCATCGGGCTGGTGGCGGCGCTGCGCGAGAGCAGCGTGCTGTTTGCCGTGCTGCTCTCCTGGTGCTGGCTGGGGGAGAAACTGGGGCGGGTACGACTGTGCGCCGCCTTGGTGATCCTCTGCGGTATCTTGTTGATCCGTCTTGCCTGATCCCTGGCTGCATCAGACCGGGCGCTGCCCGGCCTGATGTTTGACTCAAGGGGTGACCAGAGTCGTCAGGGTAAAGCCCTCTTCGCAGGGGGCGAGCTGCACCCGCACCTGGCCCAGTTCGGCCAGTGTGGCCACATGGGTGCCGCCGCAGGGAATGGTCACCTCTTTACCTTCAAGCATGCAGTGCCAGTAGCGCGAGTCTATGATGGCCTCGCCAGCCCGGCTGCGGCGGATCTCGCCATTGGCCGCCAGCCAGTCTGCCAGCTGCTGGTTTACGCTGGTTTCTATCTGCGCCAGTTCCACCAACAAAGCGTCATTATTGACCCCCTTCTTGCGCAGACTCTTGCCGATACGGTACTGCTCCCGGGAGCCCATGGGCTCGACTCGCGAGGTCTGAATGGCGAGGCGGTCAAAGTCGGGCTGATCGAGTGCATCGCGCTCGCTCACCTCTTTGCGCCAGTAGGGGGTCAGCATCCGATTGAGGGCCAGCGCCGCCAGATGGCAGCCGCTGTGACCCAGACTTAAGGAGTGGCGGGCAGCGGCATCCACCTTCAGTTCAACCCGGGAGCCCACGGCCAGAGTGTGATGGCCTGCCAGGGGGTGCACGACCACGAAGGCCCACCCTTCGGCGCCCCGCTTGACCGGTATATCCTTGTCCACGAACAGTTCGCCCTCCGGGCTGATGGCGCCCATCCGGCAGGGGCCTACACTGGCGTCACCGCCATCCCAGTAAACCGTGCCCACATCCCCCGGTTGATCGGGCCATAGGTGGCTTTGCGGATGAAAGGGGGTGAGATCGGTGACCAGCAGGCTGGTGTCGCCGCTCTGGCAGAAGACCACGCTGGCCGGTTCATGATGATGGCCCAGCACGAAGCTGGCTCGGGTATGTTCCATGGATGGCTCCCGCTAATCGCTGATGAAAAGAGAGCAGCATACGCCAAAGCGCAGGCCGGCTCATTAACCTGGGTTAATGAGCCGGCCTGAGCAACGGGTCGTGAGCGCTAGATCATGGCGACCAGCAGGTAGGCGTTGAGGCCGATCACCAGTGCGACGATAAGGCGACCGACAGCCTGAGTCACCGGATGGTTGCGATACTCTCCCATCAGCACCCGATCGCCGGTCAGGATCAGCAGCGGAATGAGTGCCAGCGCTATACCAAAACTGAGCACCACCTGGCTCAGCACCAGGATCTCAGTTGTATTGAGCCCCATGGCGATCACCACGAAGGCGGGAGCCATTGTGATGGCACGGCGTAGCCAGAGCGGTATGGTGAAACGCACGAAACCCTGCATCACTACTTGTCCTGCCAGGGTCCCGACCACTGTGGAGGAGATACCCGAGGCCACCAGGGACAGGCCGAACAGGGTGGCGGCGGCCTGCCCGAGCAAGGGAGTGAGAGTCTGGTAGGCAGATTCGAGTTCGGCCACCTGCTGGTTGCCAGAACTGTGAAAGGCGGCGGCCGCCATCGCCATCATGGCCAGGTTGACGAAGCCGGCTATGGTCATGGCAATGGCTACGTCTACCCGTGTGGTGTGAAGCCGCTGAGGCACTGTGCCCTGATCCTGGGTGTGCTGGGTCAGCGCCGAGTGCAGGTAGATGACATGGGGCATCACGGTGGCACCGAGCACCCCGGCCGCCAGATAGACCGCCTCGCTGTTGGGCAGGCCGGGGAAGAGAGCCCCTTCCAGCAGGCTCGGCAGGTGGGGGCGGGAGAACACCAGCTCGACGATATAGGCCGCCGCCACGAACAGCAGCAGGCCGCCAACCACGAACTCAAGTGGCTTCTGGCCGCGGCTCTGCAGCATGAGAATGCCCCAGGTCACCACGGCCGTGATGCCGGCGCCTTCCAGCAGGGTGACGCCGAGCAGCAGCTTGAAGCCGACCGCTGCGCCGATGAATTCGGCCAGATCGGTCGCCATGGCGATGATCTCCGCCTGTACCCAGTAGGCCCAGACCGCGGGTTTGGGCAGCCTGTCGCGTATGTGTTCCGCCAGGTTCTTGCCGGTAACGATGCCGAGCTTGGCGGAGAGGGTCTGCACCAGCATGGCCATCAGATTGGCCCACACCACCACCCACAACAGCTGATAACCGAAGGTGGAGCCAGCCTGGATATTGGTGGCGAAGTTGCCCGGATCGATATAGCCGATGGCGGCGATAAAGGCGGGCCCGAGCAGGGTAAGCTTGAATTTGCGGGCCGGAATGGCCGTGGTCAGCGCGGGTTGCATGGAAACACCCTCCATAAGATTATGGAGATAGAATAGATCTAAATGATAATTGTTATCAATTGATGTTTTGTATCATACCCATAGATAAAAACATCTGCGGTGGCCAGTTGCAGTGAGGGATGTGATTTCGTACAATATGCCGCCCTAGAAAGCAGCGTCTAAACACACCATACGTTCCTTGCCTCCGAGGTCTGGCTGCACCTGGGCGGAGGCTGAATTAATCCGTAAGGAGCTAAAATGCGTCATTACGAAATCGTCTTCATGGTTCATCCGGACCAGAGCGAGCAAGTACCCGGTATGATCGAGCGTTACACCGGTGCTATCACCACCGCGGGTGGTACTATCCATCGCATGGAAGATTGGGGCCGTCGTCAACTGGCTTACCCGATCGACAAGCTGCACAAAGCTCACTACGTTCTGATGAACGTGGAAGCAGAGCAAGCCGTTATCGATGAACTGGAAACCAACTTCCGTTTCAACGATGCCGTTATCCGCAACATGATCATGCGCACCAAGCACGCCGTGACTGAAGTTTCTCCGATGGCCAAGGCCAAGGAAGAGCGCTTCGTCCGTCGTGACGACGAGCGCCGCGAAGATACTGTTGAAGCAGCGTCTTCCGAAGAGTAATTCTGGATCACTGAATAGAGGATAAAGGCCATGGCACGTTATTTCCGTCGTCGTAAGTTCTGCCGCTTCACTGCCGAGAACGTTACCGAGATCGACTACAAAGATATCGTTACTCTGAAAAACTACGTCACTGAATCTGGCAAGATCGTACCGAGCCGTATCACCGGTACTCGCGCCAAGTATCAGCGTCAGCTGGCACGCGCCATCAAGCGTGCTCGTTACCTGGCTCTGCTGCCGTACACCGATCTGCACAACAAGTAAGAATCGGCCCGGCACTTAAGCCTAACTCAACTTCCATAGAGGAAAGGTAATGCAAGTTATCCTGCTCGACAAAATCGCCAAACTGGGCGGTCTGGGTGATCAAGTCGCTGTTAAAGCTGGCTACGCCCGTAACTATCTGATCCCGCAAGGCAAAGCCGTTATGGCTACCAAGGCCAACATCGAGACTTTCGATGCTCGCCGTGCTGAACTGGAAGCCAAACTGGCTGCCGGTAAAGCTGCCGCTGAAGAGCGCGCTGCCAAGCTGGGTGAACTGGCTGCTGTTGTTATCGCCTCCAAAGCTGGCGACGAAGGCAAGCTGTTCGGTTCCATCGGTACCCGTGACGTGGCTGATGCCATCACTGCTGCCGGCGTTGCTGTTGCCAAGAGCGAGGTCCGGATGGGCAACGTTCTGCGTAACACCGGCGAGTACGAAGTTGTTGTTCAGCTGCACGCTGACGTCAAAGCAACCGTACAAGTTCAGGTTGTTGCCCTGTAATAGCGATTCGCTGTTGCAAAAAAACCCGCGCATTTGCGCGGGTTTTTTATTTTGGGATCAAAGGGTAGAGTGAAGCTCTGTTCCTCTTGAGGAGATCCCTATGGCAGCCTGGGTCGAAGGTCGGGTCATCGAGCGCATCGAATGGACCCCCACCCTGTTTTCCCTGCGCGTGGCGGCAGAGCTTGCCCCCTACAAGGCAGGACAATTTACCAAACTGGCCCTCGCGCAGGGTGAGCGCCGCATCCAGCGAGCCTATTCCTTCGTCAATCCCCCCTCAGCCCCTTATCACGAATTCTATCTGGTCGAGATCCCGGACGGTGAGCTGACGCCATCTCTTGGCTCTCTGCAAGAGGGCGACACCCTGCTGGTGCAGTCTCAGGCCACCGGCTTTCTGGTCCTTGACGAGGTGCCGTCCGGTCGTGATCTCTGGTTGCTCTCCACCGGCACTGCCATAGGCCCCTTCCTCTCCATGCTGGCGGATGGCGAGGCCTTCGACCGCTTCGAGAACCTGGTGCTGGTGCATGGGGTGAGAAGAGGAGAAGAGCTTAGCTACCAGGGGCTGATCGCCAGCTTTGCCGAGCAGCACGGGGCGCGCTTTCATTATGTCCCCTTCGTCAGTCGCGAAGGGTGGCCAGGGGTAATGGCTGGCAGGATCCCGGCGGCCATCGCCGACGGGCGACTGCAAGCGCGAGTCGGGCTCGCATTTTCACCCGAGCAGAGCCAGGTGCTTATTTGTGGCAATCCGGCCATGGTGAAGGAGACCCAGCAGACCTTGCTGGAACTCGGGCTGGCCAAGAACCTGCGGCGAGCCCCCGGCAACATCAGTGCGGAGAATTACTGGTAACGACATAAGCACCGGGGCCAGAAGCCCCTGCTGTATTGAGGAAAGGGGTGGTCAGTTTTTCTTGCCGTTGCCGTTGCCGTTGCCGTTGCCGTTGCTCTTGTCCTTGTGTTTGTCGTGACCTTGTCCCGGGTTGTTGCCGCTGTGGATGCTGCGGTTGTAGTGATCCCGGTACTTGCCATCCATCTTGTCGCAGTTGAGTTTGATGCGGCCATCGCCAATATCGATATCCAGGCAGTGGTTCTGCCACCAGTCGTACTCTTTGTCATCCCAGTCGAGATCGATCTTGATGTCATTGCCGGAGATGTTGATGCCGTCGGCTCCTTTGGAGGGGGGGGCAGCAAAAGCGGTGCCCTGCACTACGAGCAGGGAGAGCAGCAGTGCGCTGCGGTTAATCGTGGGGTAGCGCTTGAATGGATTCATGGCAAGAATACTCCCGTTGTTACTGGTCACTCTGCTGGTTGACTTGGATCTCGTTGGTGCTAGGGGGCTGGTTGCGGTTTTCCTGATCGTCCAGATTGAGCCTTGCCTTGTTGCAATCGGCAGGAAGAGCGCCCCCGGTTTCAAGATCAAGGCAATCGGTTTGCGACCAGTTGAACTGCTTGTCGTCCCAGTCCAGATTGAATGTCAGCTCCTCAACGGAGAAGGTTGAGCCGCTATTTTCCTGGCGTTGTTGCGCAGCGGGGGCACCGCTCACCAGTAGTAGGGACAGCAGCATAGTGGTCGTTTTGTTCATGATGGCCTCGAGTAGTGACGATAGCGGATCAGTGTAGTCCTGCCGGGCTGAACCTGGGCGGAACCGCATATAACCACATAACGGGATTCAGTCAGGGGAGCGATTGTAGCGCGTCCCTGCTGCCGATTTGTTCGATTTGGTCGCACTCTGGGCAGCTGGTTCTCTATCTGAAGGATTTCAAGAGTTTGCCCTTCTCTCTGCGAGTCCGGCGACTATAATCGGCAGCCAACTTTTCCTGCACGGCATCCCCTCTTCACCATGACTACACAGGCTTCTGCCGTACTGCGCTACCCCAAGGGGTGGTTCGCACTGACCACGGTGTACAGTTTTACCGGGTTGGCCATTCTGGCCTCCATTGTCTTCTCCCTGCTGCTGTTTCTCTCCATCGATGACAACCCGTTGATGAAGTGGCTGTTCGGCGGCCTGGCCATCATCTTCGAACTTGGCAAGTTTTATGTCTGGTACGAATATGGCGAGTGCAAGGCGCGGCGGGATCTCGGCGGTGCCTTCTGGTCGCTGTTGTTCTACAGCGTGCTGGCGGCCATCTCCATCGGCGGCAGCATAGGCGGCATCAACAGTGCAACCAACACTGTGCTGAGTCAGCAGGCTCGACACGAGCGGGAGCTGGCTCGTTTCGACGAGCAGATCGCCAGCATAGAGCGCCAGATCCAGCTCAACGAGGAGGCGGCGCGCAAGTACATAGAGATGGCGCGGATCTCCAGCGGCGTCAGTGGCTTGCAGCAGGCCAACACCAAGCTCAGGTTGCAGCAGGATGAGTTGCGCCAGGAGCGTGACGCCAAGCCGGTCAACGAGCAATCCTCCATGCTGGGGCTGATGAGCAGCCTGGCGGACGGGGTGGGCATGAGCCTCAGCCAGGTACAGTTTCTGCTGGTTTGCTTCCTCTCCGTGCTGCTGGATGTGTTCGGTGCCTTCTTCGTCAGCCTGATTGGCGAGGAGAACCGCTTTCGCCGCATGTGGCATTGGCAGCAGGCACGAGAGCAGGCTGCCGCGCGGCAGGCCGAATTGGCGGCCACAGTGCCCATGGTGGCGAGCAAGCCGGAACCCGAGCCGGCTGTGGTGGCCCAGGTGCGCTCCGTGCTGGAGAGCGGCGAGCTCAAGTGCAGCAAGCGCTCGGTGGCGCAGGCCCTTTCGCTGTCGCTGGAGGAGGTGGACAGGGTATTCCAGCATCTGCTGGCGGAGGGGGTGCTGGGACAGGGCAGCAACCGCCACTACCATCTCAGCTCGCAAGCCGGTTGAAATCAGGGCCACCTCGGGGTGGCCCTTCTTTTGCGATGTGAGCGGCGCCTGGCTAGTGAGTCAGTACCATCATCAGGCTGAGGAAAGCGGCCAGTCCGCCACCTATGCCGATGATCCAGTAAAACCCCTTGGCCCCCTGTTTGAGCGGGATGCGGAAGTAGAGCAGCAAGGCCCACCACCCCAGAGCCAGCAACAGAGGAATAAGAAACATTCGAGCCATGGTGTCCTCGCTGTTATTCTGTTGACCCTTGATCAATCAACAGGATGGATTGTGCAATGACGCAGCTACAGATTACCGCATTCGGCGACCCCTCGGTACTCAAGCTCAACCCTTCCCTCGATAAGGTGCCTGCAGAAGGGGAGGTCCGGGTGCGCATCTGCTTTGCGGGCGTCAATCCCATCGATGCCAAGACCCGGGCCGGCCTTGGCTGGGCGGCGGCCGAGAACAAGGACAAGTTGCCCTGGACACCCGGCTATGATGTGGCGGGCGTGATAGAGAAAGTCGGCCCTGGCGTCACGTCACTGGTAGAGGGTGATCTAGTGTGCGGCATGGTGGGTTTTCCGCTGGCGGGGGGCGCCTATGCCGAATCCGTCGTGGCGAGTGAGGGGGAGCTGATCAAGCTCGATGGCGTGCCCCTGGGACAAGGGGCTGCCTTGCCGCTGGCGGGCCTCACCGCCTGGCAAGGGTTGTTTGAGCACGGTGGTCTCAAGCCGGGACAGCGAGTGCTGATCCTGGCCGGTGCGGGCGGCGTGGGCCATCTGGCAGTACAGTTTGCTGCTGCCGATGGTGCCGAGGTGGTGGCAACGGCCAGCCGCGACAATCACAGTTTCCTCCATAGTCTGGGGGCCAGTCAGATGGTGGATTATCACGACCCTGACTGGGTTTCCCAGATCGTGGACCACACCGGTCAGGTTGATCTGGTGCTGGATCTGATGGGGGGCGAGAGCGGCAAGGCGGCGCTGGCCTGCGTTAAGCCCGGTGGCAAACTGGTGACTGTGCCCACCATCACGGCCCAGCAGATCAAGGAGGCGGCGGCGGGATCTGGCGTTGAGGTGCTTGGCATGCTGGTGCACCCCGACAGCGAGCAACTGGCCAAGATACTGATCCTGCTGCGTCAGGGGCAGGTACAGGTGACCGTCTCTGCCGAGTTTGCACTGGCAGACGGCGGGCTGGCCCATCAGGCCATCGAGGAGGGCCACGTTCGTGGCAAGCTGCTGCTGCGTATGCCTGCGGCCGAGCACAACCTCATAGGAAGGTCATGATGGCGGCCGTGCCTGATGGCCGACTGGGCCACCCAGCGTCGCCAGTTTGCTGCGTATGGTGATCCCCCATGAATGACCTGATGGAGATGGGGCTGGGCTGGCTGTTTTTGAGCGCCTTCACCTCCGCCACCCTGCTGCCTGGCAGCTCGGAGGTATTGCTGGGGGCCATGGCCGCCAAGGGGCAGTGGAGCATGACCAGCCTGCTGCTGTGGGCTACCCTGGGCAATACCCTCGGCTCCATGACCACCTGGTGGCTTGGCTGGCTCGCCACCTTCAAGAAAAAACCGGAAGATTTTCAAGGCCGTGGGGAACAAAAAGCCCTCGGCTGGCTCAAACAACATGGTCATTGGTGTCTGCTGCTGGCCTGGACACCCGTGGTCGGCGATGGTCTCTGTCTGCTGGCCGGTTGGCTGCGCCTCTCCTTCTGGCGCTCTCTCATCCTGATCGGGCTCGGCAAATTGTTGCGTTATGCCCTGATTTTTCTGCTGGCCAGTCACATTTTCTAGCCCTTTTCTTCACTCACGAGGTAACCGTGAACAAACTCATTCCATTCAGCATTCTTCTGGGCTTCACCCTGCCGGCGCTCGCGGCACCTACCCTGGTATCGGAGCAGGTCAAGGAAGAGGGCAAGCTCGGTATTCCTTATCAGATGTACAAGCTGGACAACGGTCTGACCGTGATCCTGGCGCCCGACAAGTCCGATCCCCTGGTACACCTGGATGTGACCTATCACGTAGGCTCGGCCCGTGAACAGGTGGGCAAATCCGGCTTCGCCCATTTCTTCGAACACATGATGTTCCAGGGCTCGAAGCACGTCGGTGATCAGGAGCATATGCGGATCATCAACGAGGCCGGTGGCGACATGAACGGCACCACCAACAAGGACAGAACCAACTATTTCGAGACTGTGCCGGCCAATCAGCTGGAAAAGGTGCTCTGGCTTGAGGCGGATCGCATGGGCTTCCTGCTCGATGCGGTCAGCCAGAAGAAGTTCGAGATCCAGCGCGCCACCGTCAAGAACGAGCGGGCCCAGCGCATCGACAACCAACCCTATGGTCTGGTGAGCGAGAAAGTGGGGGAGGCGCTCTATCCGCGCACCCATCCCTACTCCTGGCAGCCCATCGGTTATGTGGAGGATCTGGACCGGGTCGGGGTGGATGACCTCAAGCAGTTCTTCCTGCGCTGGTACGGCCCCAACAATGCCACCCTGACCCTGGGTGGCGACTTCGATACCAAGCAGGCGCTGGCCTGGATTGAGCAATACTTTGGCTCCATCCCCCGTGGCCCTGACGTGGCAGAGCCGACCCCGGCCCCCGTGACCCTGCCAGAGACCCGCTACGTGACGCTGGAAGACAAGGTTCACCTGCCGCTGCTCTATATCAGCTATCCGACCGTGTCGCTCGGTGATCCGCAGGAGCCGGCGCTGGACATGTTTGCCGACGTGCTCGGTGGCTCCGCCAGCTCCATGCTCTATCAGTCGCTGGTGAAAACCGGCAAGGCCATCGACGTGGGCGCGTCCCACTACTGCGAGGAGCTGGCCTGTACCCTGACCGTCTATGCCTATCCGAACCCTACGGTAGATGGCAGCCTCAAGACCCTCAAGGGGGAAGTGGACAAGGTGATCGGCGAGTTTGCCGGTCGCGGGCTCAAACCGGAGGACCTGGAAAAGGCCATCAGCAGCTACCGTGCCTCCGCCATCTGGGGTCTGGACAGCGTCTCCGGCAAGGTGAGCCAGCTCGCCATGGGCCAGGTGTTTGCCCAGGACCCCAACTATGTGTTCAAGAGCCTGGATGCCATCGGCAAGGTGACACCTGAGCAGGTCAAGGCGGCCTACGACAAGTTCATCCTGGGCAAGCCGGCGGTAGTGCTGAGCGTCGTGCCCAAGGGCAAGACGGATTGGCAGGTGGCCAAGCCGAACTTCACCCCTGCCAAGCGGGTGTTGCCGGATTACAGCCAGCACGATGAACCGCTGGCGCTGCGTCCGGTCAAGGACAACTTCGATCGCAGCGTGCAGCCCAAGGCGAGCGAGGCGGTCAGCGTCAAGGTACCTGCCATCTGGCACGGTAAGCTCGACAAGAACATCGAGATCATAGGTACCCAGAGTGACGAGATCCCGGCCGTCTCCATCATGATCGCCCTGCCGGGTGGCATGCGTGCCGAGGGCAAGGGAGAACTTGGGCTCGCCAGCCTCACCGCCAGCATGCTGGGTCAGGGCTCGGTGCGCCTGACCGAGGCTCAGCTCAGCGACGAGCTGCAAAAGCTCGGTTCCAGCGTCAGCGTCTCCAGTGCCCAGTACAGCAATCTGGTCACCATCAGCAGCCTGACGGACAAGCTGCCCCAGACCCTGGGTCTGGTACGCGAGGTATTCGAACGCCCGGGCATGCGGGAGGCGGACTTCGAGCGGGTCAAGGCGCAGATGCTGCAAGGCATGAAGCAGAGCCAGCAGCAGCCCGAGTGGCTGGCAGGACAGGCTTTCCGTGAGCTGGTCTATGGCAAGGGGAACCGCCTCGGTCAACCGGGCGACGGTGTGCTGGCCGATGTCGAGAAGCTGACCCTGGCGGATGTGAAGCGCTTCTATCAGAACTACTACAACCCGACCAACGCCAAGGTGGTGGTGGTGGGTGACGTAGCCCAGCAGCAGGTGGAGGAGCAACTTGGTTTTCTGACCCAGTGGAAGGGGGTAGCGCCCACCCTTGGCAGCCTCAAGCCTGAGGGCGAGCAGGCCAAGCCGGGTATCTATCTGGTGGACAAGCCCGGGGCTCCCCAGTCGGTGATCCGCATTGGCCGTCGCGCCATGCCGTTTGATACCACGGGGGATTACTTCACCGCAGGGCTGATGAACTTCAACCTGGGTGGCAACTTCAACAGCCGTATCAACCTCAATCTGCGGGAAGACAAGGGCTATACCTATGGCGCCAGCTCGGGCTTCTCCGCCAATCGCGAGGTGGGTACCTTCGCCACCGGCGCCAATGTGCGGGCCGATGCGACCGTGGATGCCATCCGTCAGTTCCTCAAGGAGATGGACAACTATCGCAAGAGCGGCCCGACGCCGGTGGAGCTGGCCTATATGCGCAGTGCCGTCTCCCAGCAGGATGCCCTCTCCTACGAAACTCTCGGCCAGAAGGCCGGTTTCCTGCTGCAGATGATCATGTATGACCTGAAGCCGGACTATGTGCAGGCCCAGAACCAGCTGATCAAAACGGTGTCACCAGAGGTGCTCAAAGCCAGTGCCGCCCGTTGGCTCGATCCGGCTGACATGGTGATTGTGGTGGTGGGTGACAAGCAAAAGCTTGAAAAACCCCTGAAGGAGCTTCATCTTCCCATCTATCCGTTGCAGCTGCCCTGAGGGCGCTTCATAAAAATAGTGTCGCCCCCCTGAGGGGCGGCCACACATGAGCCGTGAATATGACTACGACTAGCTTGTCACTCACCGAGTTGTTGACCGCCCTGGGTTCGCCTGATCGGCTGACGGCCCTCAAGGGGATCCGGCGCGGGATCGAACGTGAATGTCTGCGCATTACCCCGCAAGGGACTCTCTCCCAGACGGATCACCCCAGGAGTCTGGGCTCTGCCCTGACCCACGCCAACATCACTACCGACTACTCCGAGAGCCTGCTGGAGTTCATCACACCGGCGACCGACTCCATCGACAGCCTGATGGATCAGTTGGGCGACATTCATCGTCACGCCATCCACCATCTCGGTGATGAGCGGATCTGGCCGCTTTCCATGCCCTGCTTCGTCGGCGACGAGGAGAGCATACGGCTGGCCCAGTACGGCAGCTCCAACATAGGGCGGATGAAGACCCTCTACCGGCAGGGGCTGAAGAATCGTTACGGCAGCCTGATGCAGGTGATTGCCGGGGTGCACTTCAACTTCTCCATGCCGGACAGCTTCTGGTGCGAGTGGCAGGATCTGGTGGGCGAGGGCTGCTGCAGCCAGCGCTTCATCTCCGACAAGTACATGGGGCTTATTCGCAACGTCTACCGCTTCGGCTGGCTGGTGCCCTATCTGTTTGGCGCCTCGCCGGCCATCTGTGACTCTTTCCTCAAGGGGCGCAAGAGCAGCCTGCCGTTCCAGAAAACCGGCAAGGGCACCCTCTATCTGCCTTACGCCACAGCGCTGCGGTTATCCGATCTCGGCTACACCAACAGCGCTCAGGCAGGCTTGAAGATAAGCCACGACAGCCTGCCCGACTATGTGAGCAGCCTGCGTCGTGCCATCAACACCCATGATCCCGACTTCGCCAAGATTGGGGTCAAGGTAAACGGCGAGTATCGTCAGCTTAACGACAATGTGTTGCAGCTGGAGAACGAGCTGTATGCCCCGATCCGGCCCAAGCGCACGCCGCGCAGCGGCGAGAAGCCCTCAGATGCGCTCGAGCAGCGTGGCATCGAATATATCGAGCTGCGCACCGTGGACGTGAATCCCTTCACGCCATTTGGTATCGATGCGGATCAGATCCGCTTCTTCGACCTCTTCCTGGTCTGGTGTCTGCTGCGCCCGTCTCCCGTGCTGGGGGACGAGGAGATTGCCCGCAATCGCCGCAACCAGAACAAGGTGGTGCTGGAAGGGCGTCGCCCCGGCCTGGAACTGGAAGACGAGCAGGGCAACGCCATCGGCCTCAAGGAGTACGGCCTCCAGCTGTTTGACGAGCTGGCCCAGGTGGCCGATCTGCTGGATCGCTGCTGTGGCCGCAATCGCTACCGCGAGACCCTTGCGATGCACAGGGAGAAGCTGCTCAACCCGGATCTGACCTACTCTGCCCGTCTGCTCAAGCAGTTGCTGGAGAGCGGCCAGGACAACGGCTGCTTCGGCGACGAGCTGGCGAGCCGCTACCGGGAAGAGATGCTGGCCGGTGAGCTGCAGTACTGGGATCAAGCCTATTTCGCCGCCGAGGCGCGGGAATCCCTGGCCAAGCAGCGGGAACGTGAACGCAGCGACAGCCTGTCGTTTGATGACTTCCTGGCCGACTACTTCGGTATCCGTCAGACCACGACCTGATCCCTCTGCTTCTCTGTTTGCAAGCCGCTCCCGGGAGCGGCTTTTTATTGCGCAGTTTGTCATTCCAGCCAGCACGCCAACGCGTCCAAAAAGTACCCGAAAATAAGTGTGAGTCAGCCTTCACTTCAGCAGGGCGGGTGGTGCTTTTATTGTCAATCGGCTCACATTTCGCCCTTTTGCAGCTTGAGTCTTGTGGGATGGGGGCCTAACGTCTCGGTAACTGAAACGATTCAGCTTTCGCAAAAACCATTCACAAAAGCAAGAGACACGAGGATAAACCCATGTTGAAGAAACTCTCCATTGCCGTTCTGCTCGCCCTGGGCGCGAGCTCTGGCCAGGCCGCCGAATTCCTGTTGACCGACTCCCAGCAGGGGCTGGATGTGGGGGACTGGAAGATAAGCAGCGACAAGCTGGGTATCAAGAGTCCCGTCCCTTTCTCCATCGAGAAGAAGCGGCTGCACGGCGGACGGCAGGAGGGGGTGGATCTGCTGATCGTCGACAACGGCGTAATGAAAATTACCCTGGTGCCGACCCGAGGCATGGGGATCAAGGAGGTCAAGGGGGCCGATCTGCGCCTCGGCTGGGATTCTCCCGTCAAGGAAGTGGTCAACCCGGCCTTCATCGATCTGGAGAGCCGCGCCGGTCTCGGTTGGCTCGATGGTTTCAACGAGATGCTGGTGCGCTGCGGTTACGAGTGGACAGGCCACCCCGGGGTGGACGATGACGGCCGACTCAAGAGCCTGCATGGTCGGGTGCAGAACATACCGGCATCCGTGGTCAGCGTGACCATAGATGAGGAGCCGCCCTATGCCATTCATGTGCTGGGTAGGGTGGATGAGCGCACCTTCAAGATGAGCGAGCTGGTTACCTGGACCCAGCTGAGCGTAGTGCCCGGTCAGGCGGAATTTTCCCTGCAGGACAAGCTGACCAACCACGCGGATTATGAGAACGAGTACCAGATCATCTACCACAGCAATTTCGGGGCGCCGATCCTGGAAGAGGGGGCGCAAGTCAGCACGCCGGTGAAGCAGATCTCCCCGTTCAACGACTACGCCAAGGCGGGCCTGAAGAGCTGGCAAACCTATCTGGGGCCGACCAAGGGCTTCGACGAGATGGTATTCAACCTGGTGCCCTACAGCGACGCCGATGGCAACACTCTGGCTGTGCTCAACAACCGGCAGGGCAGCGCCGGTGTGGCGGTGGCCTACAACACCCACCAGTTGCCCGTGCTGACCCTGTGGAAGAACACCGACACCCGGGCCCAGGGGTATGTGACGGGTATCGAGCCTGGTACCAGCTATGCCTACAGCACCAAGTACCAGCGTCCGCTGGGGCTGGTGCCCAAGATCCAGCCAGGCGAGACCAAGACCTTCGATCTGACCTATCGTCTGCTGCGCAATGGGGATGAGGTGAAGCAGGCGCTGGCAGAGGTCGACAAGATCCAGGGGGGCCGTCCCACCGAGATGCGCGAGCTGCCACTGGTCAAACTGCCCTGATCACTTGTCAGACAGACAGCAAAAAGCCGCTTGATGAGCGGCTTTTTGATTTCATGGCGGGCGGGATCAGACGTGGTTGTACTCAGACATGGTTGTACATGGCCTCGATCTCGCTTTGATACTTGGATTCAATGATCTTGCGGCGCAGCTTCATGGTGGGGGTGATCTCTCCCAGCTCCATGGAGAAGGCGCTCGGCAGCAGGGTGAACTTCTTCACCTGCTCGAACTTGGCCAGCTCTTTTTGCAAGTCTGCGATGCGGGCCTCGAAGAACTCCATTACCCGGGAGTGGCGCAGCAGCTCCGTCTTGCACTGGTACTGCAGGTTGATGGAGCGGGCGTACTCTTCCAGCGACTCGAAGCAGGGCACGATCAGCGCCGAGACGAAGTGGCGGGCATCGGCGACGATGGCGATCTGCTCGATGAAGCGATCCTTGCCGATGGTCCCTTCCACCAGTTGCGGGGCCACATACTTGCCGTTGGAGGTCTTCATCAGCTCCTTCAGCCGTTCGGTGAAGTAGATATTGCCGTCCTTGTCCAGCTCGCCCGCATCACCGGTACAGAGAAAGCCATCTGCGGTCATCACCTCGGCAGTGGCTTCCGGCTTGTTGTAGTAGCCGCGCATCACTGTCGGTGAGCGCACCAGCAGCTCGTTGTTCTCCCCCAGCTTCACTTCGATGCCATTCAGGGCCGTACCGATGGAGCCCAGCTTGAATTGTTGATCTTCGTAGCAGCAGACGGTAGCCGTGGTCTCTGTCATGCCATAGCCGTACTTGAGGTTGAGCCCCATGGCCTGGAAGAAGAGATTCACGTCGTCGGCCAGACGAGCGCCGGCCACCGGCAGGAAGCGGGTATGGCCGCCAAAGCGGGCGCGCAGCTTGCGAAACACCAGTCGCTCCGCCAGCGCGAGCTGGGCACAGAGCAGGGGAGAGGCTGATTTGCCCGCCTGACGGGTCGCCACCATCTGCTTGCCGACGCGGGTGGCCCAGCCAAACAGGGCGCGGCGCAGGCGCGGCGCCTGGGCAACCCTGGCCTGGATCATGGCGTAGGCCTTCTCGTAGAGGCGCGGGACGGCGCACATCACGGTCGGCTGCACCTCGCCGATGACATCCATCACCTTCTGCGGGTCGCGAATGTAGACGTTCTCGGCGCCGCAGTAGAGCACATAGTAGGTCCAGGCGCGTTCGAACACATGGCTCAGCGGCAGCATGCAGAGCGACACATCCTGCTCGTTGAGGTCGAGGCGGCTGTTGTGCATCTCGAAACAGGCGGCGATGTTGGCAAAATCGAGCATGACCCCCTTGGGTTCGCCCGTGGTGCCCGAGGTGTAGATCAGGGTCAGCAGGTCATCCATCCGGTACTGGCTTTCCCGCACCCGCAGCTCCTGCTCGCTGGCCTGATGGTTGCCGGAAGCAAGAAATTCCTGAAAGTGGCTGGCCTGGGCGCAGCCGCGCAGATTGACCTTGCCATCGAGGGCGACAATCTGGCGGATCTCGCCATCATTCAACAAGGTCAGCGCCTGATCGAACTGGGGCTGCTCACCCACGAACAGCAGGCCGATACTGGCATCGCGCACTATATACCTGAGTTGCTCAAGGGTGCTGGTGGGGTAGATGGGCACGCTGACGCCGCGGGCGGCGAGGATGCCGAGATCTGCCTGGGTCCACTCCGGCATGTTGCGGGCGTAGAGACCGACCATTTCGGTTGGCTGGTGGCCGGCGCGGATCAGCGCCTGGGCACAGTAGTCCATGGCCTGTCCCAGGGTACGCCAGCCGATGGCGCGCCACTGGCCATCCTGTTGTACGCGCAGGGCGGCCTTGTTGCCAAGCCGGGCAATACGTTCACGCATCAGTCGAACCAGATGGAGTTTCGGCATCAGTCAAACATCCTCAAGTAACAGTTGTACGCCCGCGAGGGCACTAAAATTCGCGCTAGAGTTTAAACTCCAACATTACAGCTTACAAGTGTTCGCCATTTGTCCTGGATCACAAAGTCGCCAACCAGGGCGAGCTGAGGCATGATGGTCGACAAGTGAACGGAGTCATTCAGAGAGGGTGAACAATGCGTGTCGGGATCAAGGGAATTATCACGGGGGTATTGCTGTTGCTGGCCGGGACGGGTGGGCTCTGGTTTGTGTTCAGTGGCACGCCGGCCGAGGAGGAGACCCCCTGGCTGGCTGGGGCCCAGGGGTACGAAAAAGCGCAGCAGCTGGCTCTGCACAAGGGGTATTCATTGCTCTATGTGATTGAGAGTGCCAAGTGCCGACGCTGCAAACTGCTGGACAAGATGCTGTGGCAGTCTGACGACATGTCACCCGTGCTGGCCAAGCTGATCAAGGTACGGCTCAATCCCCATGCGAAGGATGGCAGCGAGCATATACTGCGCCGCTTCCCGCAGGTTGCCACCCCGCCAGGCATCTATGTGCAACGGCCGGGAGAACCCCTCAAGCCCATCAAGATAGTGGTGGATCTCGAGCAGATCTGGATGCCGGGAGTTACCTGGCAGCGCGGCTTCTTCATGCCGCTGTCGGCGGCCGGTTTCGAAGCCGTGCTGCACACCACCCAGAGCCTGCAGGATCCTGCCCTCGACAATGCGCCGCTGCTCTGAGTGGCGTCGGCATGAGGGAGTGGCTCAGCTGAAGTCGAACAGGCGGGACATGAGCACGGCATCTTCCCGCTCGTTGCCGGTGCCGTAGTAGTCGACCCGGCGGCAATACTCGGCAAACCCTTCACTCTCGTAGAGGCCGATGGCTGTCTTGTTGCTGGCGCGCACCTCCAGAAACCAGGCCTCGGCTCTCTTTTCCTTGCTGCGGGCGAGATACTCCTTCAGCAGTGCCCGTCCCAGCCCCTTGCCCTGAAAATCGGGGTGCACGCAGATGTTCATCAGCGAACTGTCGCCCGCCACCAGATCCGAGATGTAGAAACCCGCAGGCCGCCCATCCACCAGCATCAAACCATTGAGATAGCGCGGCCCGAAACAGGAGAGCAGATTGGCCTGGCTCCAGGGCTCCTTGTGGGCGGCTTGTTCTATGGGATAGACAAGCTCGAAGTCGGATTCGAGCAGGGGGCGAAAGAGGTGCATGATCACTCCGGTTAATGCGGGGACGGCTGGCCCGGTCGGCCAAATGTAAAGTTTGGTAAAGATGAGATGGCCGGGCTGTATTGCGGCCCGGAGCCGATCACAATGGGCCCTGCTCCTGGCAGGATGGCACCCGTTGGCGCAGCTGTTGCCACAGCGCCCGTTTGTGGGGCGCATCGGGAGAGAGCGGACAGATCAGCGCCTCTGGCCAGCGAGGATCCGGCTCGGTGAGCCAGAGCAGCGGGGGGGCAGCTTGTTCGGGCATCTCCTGCAGCAGGCTCACCTCATGGGGGGCAATCCCCAGCAACTGGCAGATGTCATGGAGCAGAGCGGTATCCGGCAGCGCCGGTGCCCGCACCCAGAGCTTGCCGGTGGGCAGGTCGACATGAGGCCGGGGATCTGGCTGCCCGGTCTGTGCTGCCTCATCACGAGAGCCAGCCAGTAACTGGGGGCGTCTGAGTTGCCAGCCTTGAATACCGATTCTGGCCAAGATGTGCTGGCGAACGGGATCTTGCATGGATGATGACTCACTCTTGATCTGAGTTGGTGAAAAATGTGCTGCGAAGGGTACACTCGAACGCCTTTTTCTGCACTCTTTGCCCTTTGCCATTCTGCTGTGCTTCCAGTCCGGTCAGTCGGGATGGGGTTGGCAGGCAGACCATAACAGACAACATCATAATAAAACCAACCCCGGGCAATCTGGTCGTCATGACGTGACCCGGAATTATCGTGATCCCAGCTTCGGAATGCTCTCTATGTCATTATCTGCTCACAGTTCTGCCCGTGCCGTGCCTATTCATGAACGCCTGCCCAACCTGCTGGCCGCCCTCGGCGAGGGGCTTTATGAACGCCAGGATGCCTTGCGGCTAGGCCTGCTGGCAGCACTGAGCGGCGAGAGCGTGTTTCTGCTGGGCCCCCCCGGGATTGCCAAGAGCCTGATTGCCCGTCGTCTGAAGCTGGCCTTCCATGAAGCCCGTCACTTCGAGTACCTGATGACCCGCTTCAGCACGCCGGAGGAGGTGTTTGGCCCCTTGTCTATCCAGGCCCTGAAGGAAGATGGCAAGTACCTGCGCCTGACCGCCGGATATCTGCCCCAGGCCGAGGTGGTCTTTCTCGACGAGATCTGGAAGGCGGGCCCGGCCATCCTCAACACCCTGCTGACTGCCATCAACGAGCGTCAGTTCCGTAACGGCGACGAGACACTCCCCATTCCGATGCGTCTGCTGATCAGCGCCTCCAACGAGCTGCCTGCCCCGGACAGCGGGCTGGATGCGCTCTATGACCGCATGCTGGTGCGTGTCTGGATGGACAGGGTGCAAGAGAAATCCAACTTCCAGGCCATGTTGTCCAGTGATGGCGCCTCCCCACGTCACCTCTCTCCCGCCCTGCAGGTGCAAAGCGAGGAATATCTGCTGTGGCAACGGCAGATCGAGCAGGTGGTGTTGCCCGACGAGGTATTCGAGCTTGTCTATCAGCTGCGACAGCGGCTCGACAGCATGGGCGACGAACCCTGCTATGTCTCGGATCGGCGCTGGAAAAAGGCGGTACGCCTGTGCAAGGCCAGTGCCTTCTTCCATGGCCGGCGGGAGGTAGCGCCGCTGGATCTGCTGCTGCTGAAAGATTGTCTCTGGCATAACGAAGAGAGCCGCACCGCCCTGCTGACGCTGATGGAGGAGTTTGCCCGTCTGCACTGTTACCGGCAGCAGGCATTGATTTCCCGTCATATGGCCGTCACCTCGGCCTTGCAGGAGTTGCAACAGCAGATGAGTATCCGGCTGGCGCTCAAGGCTGATCCCCACAAAGGGATGCTGGGCAAGCGCAGCAAGGGCTGGCAATTGCCCCTGGAGGAGGCACGCAAGCAGGGAGAGCGGGGCCTGCAAATCCAGCTGCACCTGCTTACCCCGGCCCGACTCAGCCCGGAGGAGCCTGATCTGCTGGTAGAGACACTGGAGTGTGACAAGGTGGTGCTGGGTCACTGGCAGTTCGGTGGCGACAAGGTGATGTTCCATCCCGTTGGCAGCAAGACAGGATTGACGCTGGAGCTTGAGCTCGACAGCAGCCAGCGTCTGAATCTGCTCGACAGCCAGCGCCACCCCATTCCTCTGGTGCTGGTGTGCCGTGAGCCCTTGCCTGGTCTGATAAGCGCCCCCTGGTACAAGACCCTTGCCAACCTCAATGACCAGCTGGCGGCCTTGCGCACCGAGCTGCGTCGCCAGCGTCATCGTTTTGATGACCACCAACCCCACCATTTCATTGGATCGCGCTGGCTGGTTGCCATCGAGGAGGGCTTCTTCACCCTGGCCCGTGAACTTGATCAAACGGCTGAGCAACTGGCCCAGTGGCAGCAGCGCCTGCCACTGCTGTGCGGGGAGCAGGGGTAAATGATCGAAATTGGCACCATGAGCGCCTTGCTGGCGATCTCGGAGGGAGAGATGGTGTCCGAGATGGTGGTCGCCCTGCTGGCCAGTACCCAGATCTCCCGCTTCATCCGGATAGGCAAGGCACAGGGCCGTTCCCTGAAACAGCGGCTGCAGCGCTGGCGCCATCAGGTGAACGACACCATAGCTCATACCCCTGTGCCTCCCGTGCTGGAACAGGAGTTTCTGCTCTATCAGCACTTTATCTCCCTTTCCCTCGCTCGCCTTGTGGCCGAGTTGCCTACCCTGCTCAGTGCTCTGGAGCGGGGTAGCGACTTTGCCGATGAGGGGCGACAGCTGGCCCATCAGTTGGTGGATCATCCCACCGAGGGTGCTAGGCGGCTGATGCTTGAGAAGTGGCGAGCCAGCCTGGTGGGCGCTTTGCTGCGTTTGCAGCAGGAGCTGGCCGAGGCGGAGCGGCTCAGGTTGCAGCAGGAGCTGGAGGAACAGATCGGCGCCAGCGAGGAGCTGGAACAAGTGCTGGATCCCCAGCGGCGCACGGCCGGTGGCTTGTGGAACCTGGCTCAGGGACGCTGGCAGCCAGCCTCTCTGGTGCTGATCCGCCAATATGCCGCCATGCTGCGCAAAGAGCCCATGTTGCAGGAGATCGCAGACAGCATGGGGCGCAGTCTGCACGATAGCGAGCAGTTACAGCGGCCCCAGCCACCGCAGCCCACCCTGATCCAGGAGCCGGTGTTAAGTGACGATGTGCCCGATGATCTGGTCGGGATCCACCCGGCCAATGATCTGATGAGAATGCTGCCGAGTGAGGCCGTCATGCTGGGGGTGCCCGAGCTGGAGCTGGAGTTTTACCGCCGCTATCTGGAGCGGCGCCTGCTCAGCTATCAGGCCAGAGGTACCCTGCCGAGGCATCAGTTGCTGCCTCGTACCACGGATCGGGGTGATCAGGAGTTGCAGCCCATGGGGCCAGTGATTGTCTGTATCGACACGTCCGGCTCCATGGGGGGTTACCCTGAGCAGTGTGCCAAGGCGCTGGCGCTGGCACTGTTGCAGCTTGCCTTGACCGAGCAGCGGCGCTGCTTCGTGATGCTCTTCTCCACCGATGTGGCGACCTTCGAGCTGACCGATGCCAACGGCCTCGATGAGGCTCAGCGTTTTCTGGCCATGACCTTCAATGGCGGCACGGATCTGCTGCCCTGCCTGAGCGCCACCCTGCAACAGTTACAGGCGCCCGGTTTCGAGCTGGCGGATGTGCTGGTGATCTCCGACTTCATTGCCCAGCGTCTGCCCGCTTCGCTGGTGGAGCTGATGGACCGCCAGCGTGGCCGTGGCACCCGGTTCAACGCCGTTGCCATGTCCCGTCACGCCAAGCCGGCCCTGCTGCGGGTGTTCGATAAAAGCTGGCTACTCGACTGCGGTTTGCGCGGCCGCTTGCTGCGCCGCTGGTTGCGTAGCTGATATTGACCCCCCTGATCCGCGCCATACTGGCAGACTGACCAGCACAACGCCGACACACAAGAAGCCCAGCGCCAGCCATACCGGCTGTGAAATGGTCTCCCCCAGCAGCCACCAGGCCAGCATGGCCGCCATCACAGGGGTCAGGGAGCCGAGTGCCGAGCTGACCTCGGCCCCCAGGGTGCGAATGGCGTGGGCGTAACAGAGCGCCGCCAGCAAACCGGCTCCAATTCCCTGCAACAAACCCTGCCATAACCAGATGCTGGCATGACCCACAGTGGGCAAGGGGCTCCAAAGGAGTGTCGGCAGCAGCAACAGGGCTGAGGGCACTGCCACCAGAGCGGCGGCATCCAGTGCCGCGAGTCCGCTATGCCTGACTGCCAGGGTAAACAGGGCCCACAGCAGGGCCGCCCCCAGAAAACAGACTTGCCCCTGCCATAAACCGGGCTCCCCGCTCAGCAGCAGGGTCGCCGTGGCCAGGGCGATGAGGGAGAGCCCGCAGCGCCGTTGGGCGGGACAAGATTCGCGCCACAGCAGCAGGCCCAGCAGGCTGACCATGAGGGGGGCTGTGCCCGGTATCAGGGCGCTGCCCTGGGCGACCGGAGCCAGCTGCATGCCGGTGGCGCCGAGCCAGAAGAAGGGCAGACCGGCCCCGGTCAGCATGGCCAGCTGCCAGCGCAGGGGAACGCTGTGCAGCCGGGTGCGGTGGCGCCAGTAGTAGGGAAGCAGCAGCAAGGCGGGGATACCAAATCGCAGCAGAGCCAGCGCCTGTGGCGGGAGCTTCTCCTCGGCACCAAGGCGCAGGGAGAGGAAGAAACCGGACCAGAGCAGCACGGTGGCGAGGGCGGCGGCCCAGCCGCTGCAACGGGGTGACAGGGTGAATGACATAAGGGTTCCCTCCATGGAATGTCCTGCGCCATTATCCGGCCAGGAGGGAGGGTGTTTCAGGGCAAACTGTTTGAGAAATCAGGATGTAGTTGCTAGTTTCAGCCAATCCAACAGGGATTTTTACCGGATATCGCCAAGATGCTCGACAGAATTGATTTACATCTGCTGCGGTTGCTGCAACAGGATGGTCGCCTCTCCACAGTGGAGCTGGCGGAGCAGGTTGGTTTGTCAGCCTCCCCCTGTGCGCGGCGCCTGAGGCGGCTGGAGGGGGAGGGACACATTCAGGGGTATCGTGCCGTGCTGGCGCGGGAGAAACTCGGCCTTGGCATCACCATCTTCGTCAACGTGCGGCTCAGCCAGCACAAGGAGCCCTTGGTAGATGCCTTCGAGCAGGCGGTGGCGGCCATGGCTGAGGTGATCAGCTGCCACACCGTCTCCGGCAATTACGACTATCTGCTGGAGGTGGTGATGCCGGATCTGCCCGCCTATGAGCAGTGGATCAGACGATTGCAGTCCCAGGACATGGTCAATGACATCAGCAGCCACTTCGCCATTCGCGCGGTCAAGGTGATGGGGCCGCTGCCCATTTGACTTTTTTCAGGCGCCGGGCTGGTGGCCGAGTCCCCGCTCGTTGACCTGATCCTGATCCAGCAGGGGTTGGCCGCTGGGCTGGGAGACATAAAAACCCCGCTTGCCGCTGCGCTTGACCCGGTACATGGCCTGATCGGCTCTGGCCAGCGCCGTGCTGAAGTCATCCTGTGGCCGGATCTGCGCTATCCCCATGCTCAATCCCACCTCGGCCTCGCCGTTGGGCAGCTCGAACGGAGTCGAGATGACATTGACGCACTGGTGGGCCAGGTGATGGGTGCGGGGATCGTCACTGTGCCAGGGCAGCAGCAACACGAACTCGTCCCCGCCGAGGCGGCCCAGCTTCACCCCTTCGTCACAACAGGCCTTGATCCGCTGGGTGAGGGCGATCAGCAGCTCATCACCTGCCCTGTGGCCCAGGTTGTCGTTCACCTGCTTGAAGTTATCGAGATCGATGAAGCAGATGGCCCTGAACTCCTGCGGGAACTGGCGTTGCAATGCAGTGCGATTGAGCAGGCCGGTGAGAGGATCTCGATGGGCGAGCTGGGCGAGCTGCTGTTCGTACTCCTTCTCATGGGTGATGTCGATGTGGGTACCCATCACCCGCAGCGGTTTGCCCTGCTTATCCCACTCCACCACCCGGCCCCTGTCCAGCACCCAGGTGGTCTTGCCATCCTTGGCGATCATGCGGTGCATCACCTGATAGAAGGGGCTCTTGCCGCTCAGATGATCGAAGAAGGCCTGCAGTACCCGCTCCCTGTCTTCCGGATGCAGGTGTTCACGCCACACATCGAAGTGGGCCGACAGCTCCTTGGGCTGGTAGCCGAGCATGGCCCCCCAGCGTCGGTTGAAGATGATGAGCTTGCCGGTGGGAAGGTGATTCTGCCAGATACACAGGCCAGTGCCGTCCATGGCGGCATCCAGTTTCTCCCGCGCATCGTCGGCTACCCGCTTCAGGCGCTCATTCTCCTGCAGCAGCTTGTCATAGGCGGCCTGCAGCTCCTCGTATGTCATGAACTCGTTCTTCCCTGTGGTCGTTGCGGCCTATAGTCGATGCTGGCTGTGAGCCTGTAAAGTGCGACAAAACGATAATGCAGCCCTCCTCTCGTCTTGCACTCTGCAAAGCTTCTTGCCGGGGCTGATGGCCTGTGAGTGGTACCGCATGGACAGGTTTTGCTGGCGAGCCACCCAAGGAGCGATATGATAAGTCCATGTTTGCGCCGCAATGAGCTTGTTTCCTCCCATGATTCATAAAATGGCTTCACTTTGTCTGATGCCGCTGCTCCTGCTCGCAGGGTGGGCCGCGCCGGCGTGGGCAGCCCGTGGCCCCTTGCCGGAACCTGTGCTCGTCGGGGAGCTGAGCCAGCTGGAAAATGATGCTCTTCCCCCTCGCGTCTTCCGGCTGCGAGTTGCCGCCCTGGCGGCCCACAGGGAGAGCTACTCACCACAGTTGCAGGGACGCATCGCCCGGTTGCAGTGCTGGGCGCGCGATTCCGAGCGTACCAGCGAATATGAGGCGACCATTGCGTTTGCCAGTGAGCAGCTGGCGTCGGCTCGCAAGCAGCAGGACAGAGAGACGGAGGCCGGCCTCTTTATCTGCCGGGGCTTCAATCAGCAGATGCTGGGCAATATGACCCAGGCCAAGGCGGATTATGATGCCGCCCTGGTACTGGCTGAGGCTCTCGAGGATCCTCGTCTGAAGAGCGATGCTCTCAGTTATCGGGGTGATATGTTTGCCTATCAGGGGGCATTGGCACAGGGCTTGATAGACCTGCTCGCCGCCTATGACGGTTATGTTGCGCTGGGACTGGAGGGGATGAGGCTGCAGGTGTTGGCCCAGATTGCCAACACCTATCGGCGAATGGGGATATACGCGCGAGCCCATGAGTATTTTGAAGAGCTGATGCAGGCCTATCTGCAACGGCACGATCAGAGCAACCTGATCGATGTCGGTACCCAGCTGGCCATCCTCTATACCGATCAGGGCCGTTACGAGCAAGCCCTGCCCCTGCTAGAAGCGGGTGAGCGTTATTACCGTCAGCAGCAGAGAGAGATGGATCTCGCCTGGCTCAGGGTCGAGTTGTCCTGGTGCCTGCTGAATCTGAAGCGGGTTGACGAGGCGCTGACCAAGCTGGAGCAGGCGAAACCTGTCCTGTATCGACATGAAAAAGATACGGACGAGGCGACGCTGGGGCTATGGCAACTGGTGATGGGATTGACGCTGGATGCCAAAAAGGAGTGGGACAAGGCCCTGCACTATCTGGCCAGGGCCGAGTCCATCTTCAGTCAGGAGCAGAACCAGCGCTTTCTCGCCTGGATCTATCAGGCCAGGGCCAGAATTCTTGAGCAGCAGGGTCAGGTCAATGGTGCGCTGGCGGCGCTCCAGCAGTATGTGCAGATAAAGAGCGAGCTTGATCGCTTGCTGAATGAACAGCGTTCGGCCCAGATCCGCCTGGAGTTCGATCTGGCGCGCAAGGAGCTGGAGAACCAGACCCTCAAGACCCGGCAGCTGGTTCAGGCCGAGCGGTTGAAGCAGTTGCAGGAACGGCGCCAGTGGCAATATATCGTGGTGGTACTGTTGCTGGTCGTCATGGGGATGCTGGCGCTCTACCTGTTAAATCGCTCCCGCAAGCTGCGTCAGCTTGCCATGACCGACGAGCTGACCGGCATCCACAATCGTCGCCAGATCCAGGCCAAGGGAGAGGTGTGGTTCAGGCAGGCCAGAGACAATGGCAAGCCACTGTGCGTGCTGATCCTGGACATAGACCACTTCAAGCAGGTCAATGATACCCTGGGTCACCACATGGGAGACAGGGTGCTGACTGCCGTGGCCAGCTGCATCGGCGTCCAGATGCGTCATCTGGACAGGGTCGGGCGGCACGGTGGCGAAGAGTTTCTGGTGCTGCTGCCTGATACCCGTATGGAGGAGGCACTCGAGGTGGCTGAGCGGATCCGTCATGAGGTCTCCCGGTTGCACATAGAGGAGATGCCGGAGGGCCATCCGGTGCATGTCAGCATCGGCTGTGCCGAATGCAGCCTGCTCGATGAGAGTCTGGGGGATCTGATCAAACGGGCCGATGAGGCCATGTACAGAGCCAAGCAGGCCGGTCGCAACCAGGTGATGCGGGCCGAATAGGGTGATCTGGCTCCCTTCGCGAACGGCTCTAAGCCGGGCTGGGTATTTTTCACTCGCGCGGGTATAATGTCGCGCAATTTTGCTTTGACTCAGGCGAGAAGACCCATGTAACGCAGCCCTCCTCCCTCTCTCCACCGGGTTGGCAAAACGCCAGCTGGCGTGGCTTTCGTTGCGTATACATGTGCCGTGAGCGGCATCCCGTATTTATTCCCACGGTGGCCAAGGCCGCCGCCCAATAGAAGAACGTTGAATTATGTCAGCTGAATTTCTGAGTGAAGTCTCCAAGAGACGCACTTTTGCGATCATCTCGCACCCGGATGCGGGTAAAACCACCATCACCGAAAAGGTCCTGCTGTTCGGACATGCCATTCAGCGCGCCGGTACCGTCAAGGGCCGTGGCTCAGGCCAGCACGCCAAATCCGACTGGATGGAGATGGAGAAGCAGCGTGGTATCTCCATCACCACCTCTGTGATGCAGTTTCCCTATGCGGATTGCCTGGTCAACCTGCTCGATACCCCGGGTCACGAGGACTTCTCCGAAGATACCTACCGTACTCTGACGGCGGTCGACTGCTGCCTGATGGTCATCGATGCCGCCAAGGGTGTCGAAGATCGTACTCGCAAGCTGATGGAAGTGACCCGGCTGCGCGATACCCCCATCCTCACCTTCATGAACAAGCTGGACCGCGAAGTGCGCGATCCCATGGAAGTGATGGACGAGGTGGAACGCGAGCTGAAGATCATGTGTGCCCCCATCACCTGGCCCATCGGCTGCGGCAAATCCTTCAAGGGTGTCTATCACCTCTACAAGGATGAGACCTACCTGTATCAGACCGGTCAGGGCCATACCATCCAGGAGAAGCGGGTGGTCAAGGGCCTGCACAACCCTGATCTGGACGCCGCCATCGGCGAAGATCTGGCAGCCCAGCTGCGTGGTGAACTGGAGCTGGTGCAGGGCGCCTCTCCCGAGTTCGATCACGAGGCCTTCATCGCGGGCGAGATGACGCCAGTCTTCTTCGGTACTGCGTTGGGTAACTTCGGTGTCGACCACATGCTGGACGGCCTGACCGACTGGGCGCCGGCCCCCATGCCGCGCAAGGCCGAGAGCCGCATCGTTGAAGCGACCGAGGAGAAGTTCTCCGGCTTCGTATTCAAGATCCAGGCGAACATGGATCCGAAACACCGCGACCGTATCGCCTTCATGCGCGTTGTGTCCGGCACTTACAGCAAGGGCATGAAGATGCGCCACGTGCGCATCGGCAAGGACGTGAACATCTCAGACGCCGTCACCTTCATGGCCGGTGATCGGGAGCAGGCCATCGAGGCCGTCGCGGGCGATATCATAGGTCTGCACAACCACGGCACCATACAGATAGGCGACACCTTCACCCAGGGTGAGGATCTCAAGTTCACCGGCATCCCGAACTTTGCCCCCGAGCTGTTCCGCCGCATCCGCCTGCGCGACCCGCTCAAGCAGAAGCAGCTGCTCAAGGGACTGGTCCAGCTCTCTGAAGAGGGGGCTGTGCAGGTGTTCCGTCCGCTCATCAGCAACGATCTCATCGTCGGCGCGGTCGGTGTGCTGCAGTTTGACGTAGTAGTTTCGCGTCTGAAGAGCGAATACAACGTCGAAGCCCTGTACGAGGCGGTCAACGTTTCCACTGCCCGCTGGGTGGAAGGGACTGACGTCAAGAAGTTCGAAGAGTTCAAGCGCAAGAACGAGCTTAACCTGGCGCTGGATGGCGGTGACAACCTCACCTACATAGCACCGACCATGGTCAACCTGCGTCTGTCTCAGGAACGTCATCCGGACGTTCACTTCCGTCAGACTCGCGAGCATTGATAATGGCTTGCCTGCAAGATAAAAAAGACCCCGCTTCGGCGGGGTCTTTTTTGTTGGCGACTTGGGTGCCCGGTCTGAACCGGATTTATCGATTGCTAGGATGCTGAGGGGCTTCGGGTGAGCGACAGCATCATGCAGATCTCGCAGGCATCGTGGCCGGTACAGCCAAGCGGCCCAGGCAGATGCTCGAAGCCGAGGGATTCGTAGAGCGTGGTCGCCTCGCGCAGTACCTCTGTGGTTTCCAGATAGCAGCGCCGGTAACCGAGGGTGCGTGCCTCGTCCAGTGCCAGCAGCACCAGCCGTCGACCCAGCCCCAACCCGCGCAGGGAGGGCATGAAGTACATCTTCTGCAGCTCGCAGACCTGATCCTCTTCCCCCGCCAGCGGCGCTATGCCGCCGCCGCCGAGGATGGTGCCATCAGGCCCTTCGATCACCCAGTAGCGGCTCATCTCCCCCAGATAGGTCTCGTGCAGTCGATCGAGGTCAGGGTCGGCCACCCCGTAGCCCTTGTCGGCGGTGAGGCCGTATTCGGCGGAGACGGCGCGCACCACGGCGGCGATATGGGGATTGTCGGCGGCAGTGATGGAACGGATGCGGTAGCCCTGCTGACGGCGGGCGCGGGAGAGGGCGCTGCGATAGAGGCGCAGACCGGCCCACAGTTGCTCGCGCTCGCTCAGGGTGAGCTGGGCCAGGGTCTCTTCCATGGCGCTGTCCATCTCCTGATGCAGCACCAGCAGTTGGGCCTGGCCGGCGATGGTGAGGCGCGCTTCCTTGCTGCGTCCGTCGGACGGATGGGGGTGCCAGCTGATGAGCTCCCGTTCGGCGAGGCGGGCCAGCGGGCGGCTGGCATTGGACTTGTCGATGCGCAGCCGCTCGGCCAGTTGCTGGTTGGTGGCGGGGCCGCTCTCCAGTTCGATCAGCAGATGTGCTTCGAGCGGGGTGAGCGCCAGCTCGCCGCACTGCTGGGAGAGCATGCCGAGTTCGCGAACCAGATCGCGCGACAGGGCGCGCAGGGGACGGGGATCCATATCAGGGCTTCCTATTTGGTTGTCTTCAACAACCAATATAGCCAACTAGTTGTCACTGGCAACCTTTTTATGGGGGTTGAGTGGTGGATCATGAGGCGGACAAGGAGAGGCCGGATATAAAAAAGGGCCCGAAAGGGGCCCAAACATTGGAAACCCGCGCCCGGGGGCGCGGATCCCATCCTTGGTTGGTCATGAACTGGCGTGTTTACACCAGCTCTGTCAGCATGGCGTCGGCATAAGGGGTCAGTGCCTCGCCCTTCTGCACTTTGGCGAGATAGTCCGGGTTGGCGATCAGCGGGCGACCGATGGCGACGAGGTCGAACCGGTTGGCCTTGATGGCATCCAGGGCGGTGTCGGCGCTGTAGTTGCCAACCCCGACCAGATGGCCGTCATAGTGGGCGCGCAGGTAGTCGGAAGCGCGGCCATCCAGATAGTCGAAGGTGAGGCTGTCATCGAAGATGCCCAGATGCACATAGGCCAGGGCGCGCTGGTTCAGCTCGGCCAGCAGATAATCGAACACGGCGCGATCCCGCTTGTCACCTTCCAGATGCACATAGGCACCGGGGGAGAGACGCACTCCCACTCGATCTGCCCCGATGCGGGCGTTGACTGCATCCACCACTTCCAGCGCGAAGCGGCTCATGTTTTCCGGGCTGCCGCCGTACTGGTCGCTGCGCAGGTTGCTCGAATGGTGCAGGAACTGGTCGATGAGGTAGCCGTTGGCACCATGGATCTCCACCCCGTCAAAACCTGCTTCAATGGCGTTGGCAGCGGCCTGGGCGTAATCCTCTGCCAGCTGGCCTATCTCGGCCACTGTCAGGGGACGGGGCACCTGATACTCCAGCTCGCGCATGCGTGGCACAGTCCCCTCATGGGCGACGGCAGACGGTGCCAGCACTTCGCCATGATGGAAGAAAGGGTGGGAGAGGCGACCCACGTGCCACAGTTGGGCGAAGATTTTGCCGCCATTTGCGTGTACGGCGCTGGTGACTTTTTTCCAGCCTTCGATCTGCTCCGGGCTGTAGAGTCCGGGGGTATTGGGATAGCCCTGGCCATCCGGGCGAATGATGGTGGCTTCGGAGATGATGAGGCCGATATCGGCACGACGGGCGTAATAGGCGGCCATCTGTTCGGTGGGCACCAGGCCCGGACCGGCCATGCAACGGGTGAGCGGTGCCATCATGAAGCGATTCGCGAGGGTGAGGGTGTCGTTGAGGCGATAGGGCTGAAACAGGGTATTCATGATCGTCTGTCCTAAGGGAGTGATTCTTGAACGTGCATTCAAGACGTTTTTTGTTTTGTGTGCAAGTCTTTTTTGAACGAGCATTCAACATGGGTTGGTCTTGCCTGCCCGCTGGGGTAAACTTGCCGCCCTTTTTGTTCCCCCTCATCGGCTCTGCGCCGGTGATCGCTTTTTCAACGGAGAAACCATGCGCAGCGCCGAGTTCAACCGGGACGACGTCTTGCGAAATGCCATGGAGGCATTTCGTGCCAAGGGTTACGCCAAGACCACGATGCAGGAGCTGGTGGCGGCGACCGGGTTGCATCCGGGCAGCCTCTACGCGGCGTTTGGCAATAAACGCGGCCTGCTGCTGGCGGCGGTCGATCACTATGTGCAGGAAAAAAGCGTGCTGCGCCGCGGTTTCTTTGCCGCCGCAAGTCCGCTGGCGGGGGTGCAGGCCTACCTCAGCCAGATAGTGAACGATGCCCTGTGCGGCACCTGTCTGGTGACCCGCACCCTGATGGAGCTGGCGGAGCAGGACGAAGAGCTGCACCTGCGGTTCAAGGCCATCTATGCCGAGCTGGACGCCGATCTGGCGCAGATCCTGAGTCTCGCCCAGCAGCGCGGCGAGCTGATGGCCGACCGCGACATCCCGACTCTGACCGCCTTCCTGCTGATCAACATCCAGGGCCTGGTCACCTTCGCCCAGTGTCGCCCCGACCGCGCCCTGCTCGATGGCGTCGTCACCCAGCTGATGACAGCCCTGCGAGCCTGAGTCGTAGGGGGATCTGATGGCCCTTCGGCCTGTCAGGCTCAGGGTCAGCAGAAAACAAAAAGCGCGCCGATTGGCGCGCTTTTTTATACCAGCAGTGGCGGCGTGGGATTAACGACCCAGCTTGGCCTTGAGCATGGCAATGATCTCTGTGATCGCCACTTCCTGCTTCTCGCCGGAGCGGCGGCACTTGTACTCCACCACGCCGTTGTCCAGACCGCGATCGCCGATGACGATGGCGTGCGGCACACCCAGCAGCTCCATATCGGCGAACATCACGCCCGGGCGCTCCTTGCGGTCATCGAACAGCACGTCCACACCGGCGGCTTTCAGCTCGGCGTAGAACTGCTGTGCCTGCTCGGCCACGCGCTCGGATTTGTGCATGTTCATCGGCACGATGGCCACTTCGAACGGAGCGATGGCGTCCGGCCAGATGATGCCGTACTGGTCGTTGTTCTGCTCGATGGCAGCCGCCACCAGACGAGAGACCCCGATACCGTAGCAACCCATCTCCATGGTGACGGATTTGCCACCTTCGTTCAGCACGCTCGCCTTCATGGCTTCGGAGTACTTGGTACCCAGCTGGAAGATGTGGCCCACTTCGATGCCGCGCTTGAGCAGCAGCTTGCCCTGGCCGCACGGGCTCGGGTCGCCTTCCACCACGTTGCGCAGGTCGGCAACTTCATAGGTAGCGATGTCGCGATCCCAGTTTGCACCGGTCAGGTGGAAGCCGGTCTCGTTGGCGCCGCAGACGAAGTCCGCCAGATGGGCGGCGCTGCGATCGGCAATGATGCGACCAGCAAAGCCGACCGGACCGATGGAGCCCGCATCGCAACCAGCGGCAGCCTTGATCTGCTCGTCGTTGGCGAAGGTCAGCGGGTTGGCAACACCCGGGAGCTTCTCGGCCTTGATCTCGTTCAGCTCGTGATCGCCACGCAGCACCAGGGCGATGACGGCCTGATTGCCGTGCTCATCCGCTTCGGCCAGTACCAACAGGGTCTTGGCGATGGCGGTTGGTGCCACGCTCAGGAAAGCAGCTACTTCGTCGATGGTGTGGACGTTTGGAGTGGCAACCTTGGTCAGGGCTTTGGTTGCGGCAGCGCGCTCGCCAGCCGGCGCCAGCGCTTCGGCCATCTCTATGTTGGCGGCGTAATCTGAGGTATCGGAGAAGGCAATCAAGTCTTCACCGCTCTCGGCCAGTACCTGGAATTCGTGGGAGCCGGTGCCGCCGATGGAGCCGGTATCGGCCTGTACAGGACGGAAGTTCAGCCCCATGCGGGTAAAGGCGGCGCAGTAGGCGGCGTGCATCCGCTCGTAGGTCTCGATCAGCGAGGCCTTGTCGATGTGGAAGGAGTAGGCGTCCTTCATCAGGAACTCGCGACCGCGCATCACGCCGAAACGGGGACGCACTTCATCGCGGAACTTGGTCTGGATCTGGTAGAGGTTGAGCGGCAGCTGCTTGTAGCTGTTCACTTCGTAACGGACCAGGGAGGTGATCACCTCTTCGTGGGTCGGACCCAGTACGAAGGAGCGGTTGTGGCGGTCGGTCAGGCGGCACAGCTCGGGGCCGTAGTCGTCCCAGCGGCCGGACTCCTGCCACAGCTCGGCGGGTTGTACCACCGGCATGGAGACTTCGATGGCGCCAGCATTGTTCATCTCTTCGCGAACAATGTTCTCGATCTTTTTCAGTACCCGCAGGCCGGACGGCAGCCAGGCATACATGCCGGAGGCCAGTTTGCGGATCATGCCGGCGCGCAGCATCAGCTGATGACTGACGACTTCGGCGTCGGACGGGGTTTCCTTGAGAGTGGAAAGCAGGTATTGGCTGGTACGCATCGCTCGTGACCTTAGATAAGACGGGCCGCGGGGCCCTGGATAAATTCAAGAGCGGAATTTTAACAGGGAGGGCCCTGTGGCCCAAGGGCTAAATTTAGCGCAGCGGGAGAAAGCGGGGGCGGGGCCCCCGCCCGTGTCAGACCCGAAATTGCGACAGCAGTCGCTGTTGCAGCAGGCTGGCCTGATGGAGGGAGGAGGCGAGCTGCAGGCACTCCTGCGCCTCCTGCTCCCCTGTCTGGGCCTGCAGGCTGATGCCGGAGACCTTGTCCGAGGTGTGGCTCAGAGTGTGGGAGAGCTGACCTGTGGCATCCGCCACCTGCTGTACCATGTCGGCCAGATGGTCGATGGCCTCCTCCACCTTGAACAGGATTTGCTTGGTGTTGTCGGAGTCCTCCATCCCCGATTCCACGGTTTTCAGGTTGCGCTGCATCATCAGATAAGCCTTCTCGGTTTGCTGCTGAATGCTGTTGATCACCTCGGTTATCTCGGCGCTGGAGGCGGCAGTGCGGTTGGCCAGGGTGCGTACCTCGTCCGCCACCACGGCAAAGCCCCGGCCCATTTCGCCGGCCCGGGCTGCCTCGATGGCGGCGTTGAGGGCCAGCAGGTTGGTTTGCTCCGAGATACTGCTGATGGTGGAGATGATCTGGCCAATCTGGCTGGCCTGCTCCTTGAGGGCGTTGATGGCATTGGCACATTCCCCCACTTCCACCACCACTCGCTGCATGCCTGCGCTGGCAGAGGCCACATACTGACTGCTCTCCGTTGTCAGCTGACGGACCTGATTGGCATTTTGTGCGGCCAGACTGCAGTTATCCGAGATGGAGGTGGCGACCTGTACCATCTGCTCGCTGTCGTGGTGCAGCGCCTGGGCGTGTTCGGCGGTCTGACGGCTGCTCTGGCTGATGGCCTCGACCCGGTTGACCGAGGTGTGCACGTGGTCGCTGATGTGCTGATTGTTGTCCATGGTGGAGCTGATCATCTTTTGCAGCTTTTCGATGAAGCGATCCACGCTGCCCGCCAGCGAGCCTAGCTCGTCGTCCCGCTTGAGGTTGATACGAGCGTTGAGATCCCCGTCGCCCGCGGCTATGTCCTGCATGCGCTTGTCAACTTGCAGCAGGGGTCTGACTATGGTGCGTACCAGCCAGAAGCCACACAGAGTGACAATCAGCAGGCTCAGCACCAGACCGCCCAAGATCAGGTTTTTGGTATAACCGATGATGGTATTGAGCTGGTTCACCTGATCCTCGACGGTCGCATCGCCCTGGGCCTCGACCTCGACCAGCGCCTGCTTGAGTTGTTCGGCACTGCTCTCGTAAAGAGCCAGCTGGCGCTGGTAATCAGTCAGGGCCGCGATCCACTCACTTGTCAGCCGTGTGCTGTCGGCCAGCAGGGCGCGGTACTGAGTGGAGAGTGACTGGCCGGCAAACTCCCCCTCACCGGGCACATCGAACAGGCCGGTCGCCAGCATGCCGTCCACCGCTTCCTGATAGAAGCGGTTTGCCTCCGCCAGTTCGGCCTGGATGGCGGGGGTGGGGCCTTCACTCTGCATCTTCTCCAGAGCATAGAGCTGACGCAGGAAACCTATGTTGGCCTCCATGCCGCCGTCAGCCGCCTGCCAGCGAGTGGAGAGGCCGCCGTTCCAGCTGATGGCCTGATCAGGTGACTGGGTGAGGCTCTCTACCGCGCCATCACCGATCACCTCCAGCTGGGTTGAGAGGCGTGACATGCGCTCCGAACTGGCGCGCAGTGCCTGATCGATACCGGTAAAGGTGCGGTAGAGCGTCAGCAGTTTTTCCTGCTGTTGCTGATACGTCTGCTCATGCTGGTTCATGGTACTGATGGCCGTCGTATCGATGAGCTTGCCTTCCTCAACCCGCTGCAGGGCGTCAGTTGCAGCCTGTTTGGCTCGCTGCAGCTCGGGCTCGTCGAGGGGCATGCCTCTGAGCATTTTCTGGATATACAGAGACTGGTTGCCCAGCTCGATGGATCCCTCCATGGCGCCATCGGCAGTTTGCCAGGCGGCGCCCAATACATAGGAGAGCAAGTCGGCCAGCCGCTGGCTGCCATACCAGCCAATCGCTCCCATGCCCAGTGTGCAACCGAGCAGGATAGTCAGCCCAAGATTCGATGTAGTGACAATTTTCATGATGCAGGACCTTCCCTGGTTCCGAACAAACCCAATTCAGTGTTCTATCAATGGCCAAGATTCGCCATTCCCGGTGGAAAATAAAGTTACTGCCCAGATCCGATCCAAGCATGGCTCCGAAAGCGCCAGAATGCCGAGAATCCTCTGTCATCCGTCACCGCCCTATGCTGGATACTTATCCAGTTATTCTTTATGCTATGACCCAATTTACAGATAGATGGTTTGGCGAGGAGAGAGCCGTGATTGGTCGCTTGAGAGGCGTAGTCATTGAGAAACAACCCCCCGAGGTGCTGCTGGAAGTCGGGGGCCTGGGTTATGAAGTACAGATGCCCATGAGCTGCTTCTATGATCTGCCCGAGATCGGCAAGGAAGTGACCATCCACACTCACTTCGTGGTGCGGGAAGATGCACAGCTGCTGTACGGCTTCAATCACAAGCAGGAGCGGGCGCTGTTTCGCGAGCTGATCAAAACCAATGGCGTCGGCCCCAAGCTGGCGCTGGCCATTCTCTCCGGCATGACCGCTACCCAGTTTGTGCTGAGTGTCGAGCGTGAGGAGATAAGCTCCCTGATCAAGTTGCCAGGCGTGGGCAAGAAGACCGCCGAGCGGCTGGTGGTGGAGATGAAGGACAGGCTCAAGGGCTGGGTCAGCCACGATCTCTTCTCGCCGGCCGAGATCAGCCTGCCAGCCAGGGAGAGCGTCCTGCGTGCTCCGGATTCGAGCGAAGAGGCGGCCAGTGCACTGGTGGCGCTTGGCTACAAGCCGCAGCAGGCCAGCCAGATCGTCAGCAAGATAGCCAAAGAGGGAATGTCGGTGGAAGATATCATCCGTGAATCCCTGCGTAGTCTGGTGTGAGGTAGGCAATGATTGAAGCGGACCGTCTCATTTCCGCCACTGGCGTGCGTGAGGATGAGATCATCGATAGGGCCATACGGCCAAAGATGCTGGCCGATTACACAGGTCAGGATCCCGTCTGCGAGCAGATGGAGATCTTCATCGAGGCGGCCCGCCAGCGTGGTGAGGCACTCGATCACCTGTTGATCTTCGGCCCGCCGGGTCTGGGCAAGACAACGCTTGCGAACATAGTCGCCAACGAGATGGGGGTCAACATCAAGACCACCTCGGGCCCTGTGCTGGAAAAGGCCGGTGATCTGGCGGCCCTGCTCACCAACCTCGAACCGAACGACGTCTTGTTCATCGATGAGATCCACCGTCTCAGCCCTGTGGTGGAGGAGGTGCTCTATCCGGCGATGGAGGATTACCAGCTCGACATCATGATAGGGGAGGGCCCTGCCGCTCGCTCCATCAAGCTCGACTTGCCACCCTTTACCCTGATCGGGGCCACCACCCGGGCCGGTTCCCTGACCAGCCCGCTGCGGGATCGTTTCGGCATCGTCCAGCGGCTGGAGTTTTACAACGTCAAGGATCTGACCGATATCGTCTCTCGCAGTGCCCGCTGTCTGGGACTGGAGATGACAGGTGACGGGGCCCTGGAGTTGGCCCGTCGCTCTCGCGGTACTCCGCGTATTGCTAACCGCTTGTTGCGCCGGGTGCGCGACTTTGCCCAGGTCAAGTCTGATGGCCGGATCGATGGACCCATAGCGGCCCGTGCCATGGACATGCTGGACGTGGACAATGAAGGTTTCGACTTCATGGACCGCAAGCTATTGTTGGCTGTCATAGACAAGTTTATGGGGGGCCCTGTGGGTCTCGATAACCTGGCGGCTGCCATAGGTGAAGAAAAAGATACTATCGAGGATGTACTGGAACCTTATTTGATCCAGCAGGGCTACCTGCAACGTACACCCAGAGGGCGGATGGCGACACCAAGAGCTTATGCACATTTTGGCCTGCAACGGCCAGATGAAAGGTGAAAACAGCTGTTTGAACAAAAAACCGCCATCAAGGGCGGTTTTTTGTTATCCGGACATAAAAAAGCCCACGGCACAGGCGGTGGGCAAAGACAATTCAGGATGGATGTTCACAGACAGTGAGTGCGTCTGGACACAGACCGGAAAAAACAGAGGAGCCGTCGCGAGGCCTCAGAGTCGGTTCATTTGATAGAGCTGAACGAACGAAAGCTTGTAGTAACGGATGGTTTTAGCAACAAACTTTTTCATCTTAAATTCCAATAGACAGGTTCGAAATGTTCATCGAATACGTGCCGGGAACCCGGATTGACCGGCCTGTATCCAAGGGGATGCCCTCACTGCGAGGCGCATTGTAGGGGCTCTGTCTGACTCGGACAAACAAGAAAAATTGAGCATGTCAGATTAGATTAACTAATCATTTATCTGGTCTGTTCAATTAGCATGAAAATGCGTTTTTACTGGTTTTAAATTGAGTTGGTTGGCAGCGTTGGCAGGCGGGGGAAACATAATGAAATTCACGTTGGAAGTCATTTTTTAACAGAACTGCCACTTATTGATCGAGATAATAAAATTGATTTAAATCAATGATTTGTGATTTTCAGTTTTTTGTGACACAGCTCTCCAAATTAAATGGAATTGAGCGTGAAAATGCCTTTAAAAGGCATGTATTCATGGTGGTTTTACATTGATTTCAATCAAATAAAGGTGATATAAAACACCGGTCATTATGGGCAGGAATAAAGCAAGCTAGATTGTTTTGCAATTGTTAAACATTAGCTTTTTTTGTTCCTCGATATTGCCTTGTTGTTAATGCTGGTAGCAGTCGAAACCGGTCGTCAGTGCAAACTGGAACATGACCGATCATTCGGGGACTTCCAACGGAAGCTTTGTCCTTAAAACTTAAAATAGCCGTGCCAATAATCGGTGAGGAAACATCATGATTGCTGAGCATGTGGTAGACCTATCGCGGTTCCAATTTGCTGCGACGGCCCTTTATCACTTCCTGTTTGTGCCCCTGACGCTCGGAATGGCCTTCATTCTGGCGATCATGGAATCTGTCTATGTGATGACCAACAACACTGTCTACCGGGACATGACCAAGTTCTGGGGCAAGTTGTTTGGTATTAACTTCGCCCTCGGGGTTACCACAGGGCTGACCATGGAGTTTCAGTTCGGTACCAACTGGGCCTACTACTCCCACTATGTCGGTGATATCTTCGGGGCCCCGCTGGCCATCGAAGGGCTGATGGCGTTCTTCCTGGAATCCACCTTTGTCGGCATGTTCTTCTTTGGTTGGGACCGCCTGACCAAGCGTCAGCATCTGGCTGCAACTTGGTTGATGGCGCTGGGAACCAACCTTTCCGCCCTCTGGATCCTGGTTGCCAACGGCTGGATGCAGAACCCGGTCGGTGCCGAGTTCAACTTCGAGTCCATGCGGATGGAGATGGTGAGTTTCGCCGAACTGGTCTTCAACCCGGTCGCTCAGGTCAAGTTCGTCCATACGGTCGCGGCTGGCTACACCACGGGCGCCATGTTCGTGCTGGGCATCTCTTCTTACTACCTGCTGAAGAATCGTGATGTGGCCTTCGCCCGTCGCTCCTTCGCCATCGCAGCTGCCTTCGGTATGGCCTCCATCCTCTCTGTGCTGATCCTGGGTGACGAGTCCGGCTACGAGACAGGTGAAGTGCAGAAGGTGAAGCTGGCGGCCATCGAAGCCGAGTGGGACACAGAACCTGCACCGGCTGCATTTACCCTGTTCGGCATTCCGAATCAGGAAGAGATGCGTACCGATTACGCCATCAAGATCCCCTATGCGCTCGGCATCATTGCTACCCGCTCTCTGGACGGCCAGGTGACCGGCCTCAAGGATCTGAAGAGCGAGCACGAGCTGCGTGTGCGTAACGGCATGAACGCTTACGACCTGCTGACCAAGCTGCAATCCGGCGACAAGTCCGAAGATACCCTGGCACGCTTCGATGAAGTGAAACAGGATCTCGGCTATGGTCTGCTGCTCAAGCGTTACACCAGCAATGTGACAGACGCGACCGACGAACAGATCAAGGCCGCCGTGGATGACTCCATCCCGCAGGTTCTGCCGCTGTTCTTCGCTTTCCGCATCATGGTTGCCTGCGGCATGCTGATGCTGGTACTGATCGGTCTGGCCTTCTATGACAGTGCTCGTCACCGTATCGGTGAGCGAAAGTGGCTGCTCAAAGCCCTGCTGTGGGGTATTCCGCTGCCCTGGATCGCCATCGAGGCGGGCTGGTTTGTCGCCGAATATGGCCGTCAACCCTGGACCATAGCCGAAGTGCTGCCGACCTCGCTCTCTGCATCCAACGTGCCTGCGTCCGAGATCTGGTTCTCCCTGATCGGGATCTTCCTGTTCTATACCGTACTGCTGATCATCGAGATGTACCTGATGTTCAAGTATGCGCGTCTGGGCCCAAGCAGCCTGAAGACGGGCAAGTACCACTTCGAACAGAGCAAGGTATAAGGAGAGTAACCCATGTTTGATTACGAAATGTTGCGTCTGGTCTGGTGGGTACTGGTTGGCGTCTTGCTGATCGGCTTCGCCATCACCGACGGTTTCGATATGGGGGTGGGCGCATTGCTCCCCTTCGTCGGCAAGAAGGATGTGGAGCGTCGGGTGATGCTCAACACCATGGGCCCGCACTGGGAAGGCAACCAGGTATGGCTGGTCACGGCGGGCGGTGCCCTGTTTGCGGCCTGGCCCATGGTCTATGCGGCGGCCTTTTCGGGCTTCTACATCGCCATGATCCTGACCCTGATGGCGCTCTTCTTCCGTCCGGTCGGTTTCAAGTATCGTTCCCTGCGTGAAGACGCCAAGTGGCGCAGCAACTGGGACTGGGCGCTGTTTATTGGCAGCGCAGTCCCCCCCATAGTGTTCGGGGTGGCCTTTGGCAACTTGCTGCAGGGCGTGCCGTTCGAATTCAACCAGTTCATGATGCTGACCTATCACGGCAACTTCTTCGGCCTGCTCAATCCGTTCGGCATTCTGGCCGGTCTGGTGAGTCTGTTCATGCTGGTCACTCAGGGTGCGACCTGGCTGATGATGAAGACCGATGGTGAGGTGCTGGCGCGTTCCCGCACTGCAGCCATGATCTGCTCCCTGCTGACCCTGGTGCTGTTCGGCCTGGCTGGCTGGTGGGTGAGTGGCATGGACGGCTACGTGGTCGTCAAGGCGGCTGCGACCGATGCGGTATCCAATCCCATGAACAAGGAAGTGGTGCGCCAGGCCGGTGCCTGGATGAACAACTACGCCCTCTATCCCTGGATGATAGCCGCGCCGTTACTGGGCCTCTCCATGAGCCTGCTCACTGCGCTGTTTGCCAAGCTGAATAAAGGCTGGGTGGCGTTTACCTGTTCTTCATTGGCGGTTGCCGGCGTGATCCTGACCGCAGGCTTCTCCATGTTCCCGTTCGTGATGCCCTCGAGCCTCGAGCCGTCACTGAGCCTGACCATGTGGGATGCCACCGCATCGTTCAACACCCTGAAGGTGATGACGGTGGCGGCAGCTATCTTGGTACCGATTGTGCTGGCTTATACCATCTGGACCTACGTCAAGATGTTTGGTCGGGTGACCAGCAAGCACATCGAAGACAACCAACAATCGCTCTACTAAGAAGGTGCCCTGATATGTGGTATTTCACCTGGATCCTGGGTCTGTTGCTGGCGTGTTCATTTGGCATCATCAATGCGCTCTGGCTGGAACACAGCGAGAACATGGATCGTCAGATCGATGAAGACAAGTGATCGGCTCGCCCGGTTGGCCGCTCCTCTGGAGCGCCAACCCTGGCAGGGGTTGATGTTGGTAGCGGCGGCCCTGTTGGCCGTTGCTATTTTACAGGCCCCCAACCTGGTGGCCGCCAACACCAGTGAGCATGGGCTGTTGCTCGCTCCCTGGCTGATGTGGGCGGTCTGTTGCGGCGTCATGCACGGGCTGGGATTCCATCCCCGCAGCCTCATTGGCCGAGTGTTGTTTTGCCCCTGGCTCGCCTTGCCCAGTTTGTTGTATGGGCTCTGGTTGACCCAAGGCTATTTCCTTTCATAAAAAACGGGGGGAGGCAGGATTTCCCTGTCTCCCCCTGCTTCTTTCCTATTCAGCCCTGCGCTATGATAGCCCCCCATCTGACTGTCGAATGGATCACAGATTTTTATGGGGGAAGTCTCTGAGTTTCCGGTACGTGTCTACTACGAAGACACAGATGCCGGGGGCATCGTCTACAACGCCAATTATCTCAAGTTTATGGAACGTGCTCGCACCGAGTTTCTGCGCAGCGGCGGCATCGAACAGGATGTCTTGCTGCAAGCCGGATTCGCGTTTGTGGTGAGTCGAACAGAGATCGATTTCCGCTCGGCGGCCCGTTTTAATGAATTGTTGACCGTAATAACGCAAGTGACTGAAGTGAAACGTGCATCCATGCGCTTCTCACAGCAGATCCTGGCGGCTGATGGACGACTGATCACCCAGGCCATGGTACAGATAGCCTGCGTCAGTCATCCGCATATGAAACCTGTTGCAATACCAGAAAATGTGAAGGGAGTGCTGTTAAGTGCACGCTGAAATTTCGTTTATTGGCCTGTTTTGGCAAGCCAGCCTGTTGGTAAAACTGGTCATGATGACCCTGATGGGGATGTCGGTTGTCTCCTGGGCGCTGATCTTTCAACGCTCCAAGGTCATCAAGGCGGCCAATCTGGCATCCGAGCAGTTTGAAGACCGCTTCTGGTCCGGGGTCGATCTCAACCGCCTCTATCAGGAGTCTTCCTCCCGCCGCGATGATATCGAAGGCATGGAAGACATCTTCTATTCCGGCTTCAAGGAGTATGCTCGCCTGCTCAAGGCGGGCGCCCGTGGCCAGGATGCGGTGATGGACGGTACCTATCGTGCCATGCGGGTATCGCTTTCCCGCGCGGTGGACGAGCTGGAATCCAACCTGCCAGTGCTGGCAACCGTCGGCTCCATCAGCCCCTATATCGGCCTGTTTGGTACCGTATGGGGCATCATGAACGCCTTTATCGCCCTGGGCCAGGTACAACAGGCTACTTTGCAGATGGTGGCTCCTGGTATCGCGGAAGCGCTGATCGCGACTGCCATGGGCCTGTTTGCCGCTATTCCTGCGGTTATTTTCTATAACCGGTTTACCAACAAGGTAGAGAAGCTGGAGAACGCCTACGCCAACTTCATGGACGAGTTCACCACCATACTGAACCGTCAAATTGCACAGCAGCAGGGTGATCAGTAATGCAAACCTATCAGCGGATCCGGCGCAAGAAGGTGTGCGAGATCAACGTGGTTCCCTATATCGACGTCATGCTGGTGCTGCTTATCATCTTCATGGCGGTGACGCCGGTGATCACGCAAGGGGTCAAGGTTGACCTGCCGCAGGCAGAATCCGAGCAGTTGCCGGAAGATGCCAAGCCCCCCTTCATTGTCAGCGTCAATACCGAAGGCGAGTACGTCATCAAGGCCGGTGAGGCCGACGATGAGCCGGTGCCTGCCGGAACGCCCGAGGCGATGCAGCAATACATCACCGAAAAGGCCATGGGCTATCTGGCCATCAACCAGAACGCCCCCGTCGTGGTGGCGGGTGACAAGTCCGTGCGCTACGAAGAGGTGATACTGCTGATGGTGGCCCTCAAGAATGCGGGCGTGCCTCAGGTTGGCCTGATGACAGATCCGGTGAACTGACGGAGATGGATGTGAAGCGTGGTATTTCCGGTTATCTCGTCGCGTCGCTGCTGCTGCACCTGATCGTCGGCATCATTTTGCTGGTCGGGGTCGACTTCAGCAAACCGAAGCGGCCAGAGTCGAAGGGGCAGATCGTCAATGCCGTCATGCTCGACGAGAACTTCCTCAACGAGCAGGCCAAGCAGATCCAGCAGCAGAAGTCTCAGCCCAAGCCCCAGAAGGTAGAGAAAGAGCAGGAGAAGGAAGACACGGACCTCGCCAAGCGTGAGCTGGCCCAGCAGCAGGAGCGGCTGCGTATCGCCGAAACCAAGCGCAAGGAAGCCGAAGAGGCGACCCGCAAGGCCGAGGCAGAGAAGCAGAAAAAAGTCGCCGAGCAGAAGCAAGCGGAAGAGAAGGCCCAAAAAGCCGAGGAAGCCCGCAAGCTGGAAGAGCAGAAAACCAAGACGGCGGAATCTGAGCGCAAGGCTGCAGAAGCCGAGAGCAAGGCGCTGGCGCTGAAGAAGAAAAAGGAACAAGAGAAGAAAGAGGCCGAGGAGAAGCAAGCCAAGGCTGAGGCGGCCAAGAAAGCGGACGCTGACAAGAAGGCCAAGCAGGAGGCCGAGAAGAAAGCCAAGGCCCAAGCGGACAAGAAAGCCAAGGCAGAGGCCGAGAAAAAGGCCAAGGCGGAAGCGGACAAGAAAGCCAAGGAGGCCAAGGAAGAAGCTGCCAAGAAGGCAAAAGCTGACGCAGAGAAGAAAGCCAAGGCCGAAGCTGACAAGCAGGCCAAGATAGCGGCCGAGCGCAAGCGTAAAGCAGCCGAGCAAGCCAAGTTGCAAAAAGAGATGGAAGACATGATGCAGCAGCAGCTGGCGGCTGAGGCCAATGCCCGCAGTCAGGCTGCATCCGCGGCAGCGCAAGGTGAAGTCGACAAATATGCGGCTCTCATCAAGGCCACTGTTGAGCGTTATATGATTTTGGATCCCACCATGCGGGGCAAAACATGTACTATCGGTGTGCGGCTTGCCAGCACCGGCTTTGTCATATCGGTAGATAACGGCCAGGGTGACCCGGCAGTATGTCGTTCCGGCAAAGCGGCCGTATTGAAGGCCAATCAACTGCCGGTACCGAAGGATCCTGCGGCCTTCGAGATGTTGAAGGAATTCAACCTCAAGTTGGAACCGAGCATCTAGGCATGAGAAAACGGGGTCGTTTACTGTGGTTGGCAGCGTCTTGCTGAGAATGGAATGTAACCTCTCACTTTTATTGGAACCGAGTATTTAAGCCATGATAAGAAAAGTGTTTTTTGCTTTGGTTGGCTGTTTGTTGCTGAGCCAGAGTGCTCAGGCGGCCTTGGACATCGTCATCACTGGCGGTATCGACAGTGCGCGACCGATTGCCATTGCACCCTTCAAGTGGGAAGGCAATGGCCAGTTGCCGCAGGATATCGCGGAAGTGGTCTCCAACGACCTGATGCGAAGTGGCAAGTTCAAACCGCTGGCCCGTGGCCAGATGCCGCAAACCCCTAGCTCCAGTGGCGAGATCAACTTCGCACCCTGGGCGTCCCAGGGGGTTGAGGCAGTCGTGGTCGGTTCCATTGCTGCCGTCGGCGACGGTACTTACAAGATCAACTTCGAGCTGGTCGACGTACTGAAGGGCCAGCTGGCCAAGACTCAGGGCGGAGAGAGCAACGGTTACATTCTGGACAGCCGGATGGCGACCATACCGGGTGCCCAGATGCGCCAATTTGCTCACCGTATCTCCGACATCGTCTATGAGCGTCTGACGGGCGAACGTGGTGCCTTCCTGACCCGGATTGCCTATGTCTCGATCGAGCAGGGGGCCCAGTTCCCGTATCAGCTGCGTATCTCCGATTACGACGGCTACAACGAGAAGACGCTGCTGCGCTCCCGCGAGCCGCTGATGTCACCGGCCTGGTCGCCGGACGGCAGCAAGCTGGCTTACGTGAGTTTCGAGAACCAGAAGTCTGAAATCTATGTGCAGGACATCTACAACCAGCAGCGTAGCCTGATCTCCAGTTTCCGCGGTATCAACGGGGCGCCAAAGTGGTCTCCAGATGGTCGTCGATTGGCTATTGTACTGTCCAAAGATGGTCAGCCTGATATCTATGTTATTGATGTTGCAAGCAAGCAGCTGACAAGGGTGACAAATACCCGGGTGATCGATACTGAACCGGCCTGGATGCCTGACGGGCAAACTTTGATTTTCACCTCTGAACGTGGTGGCAAACCCCAGATTTATAGCGTAAATTTGGCGACTGGCGTCACTCGCCGGATGACCTGGGAAGGAGAATCCAACCAGGGTGCCTCTGTCACGCCGGACGGCAAGTCCATGGTGATGGTGACCCGGGTTCAGGGACAATATCGCATCGCTCGTCAAGATATGGAAAGCGGAGCAATGTTGGTATTGACCCAGAGTGCTCTGGATGAGTCGCCAAGTGTGGCTCCCAATGGCAGCATGATCATTTATGCCACCATCTATCAAGGTCGCAAGAGCCTGGCGTTGGTATCGACCGATGGTCGTTTCAAGGCGGTTCTTCCGACCAGTAGCGGTGAAATTCGTGCACCAGCTTGGTCGCCCTTCTTGAATTGATAAAAATTCGATTGTTTTTTGTTTTGTTATAAAGGTTTAAGGAAATAGCATGCAACTCAATAAACTGCTCAAGGGTTTGGCCATCGCACTGCCACTGTTCACCCTGGCCGCTTGTAGCTCCTCTTCTGATTCTGACGCCGCTGGCGCCGAGTCAGGTATGACCGACGGCATGGGCGGTGTACAAACCGGTGGCGCCAACGGTATGTTGTCCCCGGAAGAGCAGATGCGTCAGAAGTTTGAAGCACTGCAACGTGACAACGTGATCTACTTCCCGTTTGATGGTTATGACATTCAGGGTCAGTACGCCGACCTGCTGGATGCACACGCCAGCTACCTGCGTGAGCGTCCGTCCGTCAAGGTGTTGATCGAAGGCCACGCCGATGAGCGCGGTACTCCGGAATACAACATCGCGTTGGGCGAGCGTCGTGCCAAGGCTGTTGCCAAGTATCTGCAAACCCTGGGTGTGCAGGCTGAGCAGCTCTCCATCGTCAGCTATGGCGAAGAGAAGCCGCTGGATCTGTCTCACACCGAGGATGCCTTTGCCAAAAACCGCCGTGCGGTTCTGGTTTACTAAGGTTTGATCCGAATTTAATTCGTATATAAGCAAGCGGCCATTTCGATGGCCGTTTTATTTGCACTAAACGCTAAGGTTTATTCCGAATGAAGCTCGTGTATAAGCAAGCGACTATTGTGATGGCCGTCTTATTTGCACTGAGTGCTCAGGCGGCTGCGCCTGTGAGCGACCTCAGTGGCAATGGCGGTGGTGGCGTGGCCCTCAGCGGCAACAATGGCGCCATCATGCCCACAGGCAGCCTGGAAGACAGGGTTGCCTTGCTGGAACGCACCCTCAATGCCCGTCTGCGCCTGCAGGCCGAATTGCAGCAACAGGTGGATTCCCTGCAAGGGGAGGTCTCTGAACTGCGTGGCCAGCTGGAGCAGCAAACCTACCAGATGGAACAGTCGCAAGAGCGTCAGCGTCAGCTCTATCAAGAGCTGGACAAGGTGGCCAACAGCAAGCCTGCTGCTCCCGCCACGCCTGCGGCCGGTGCGAGTGCAGCCCCTGCGGCAAACTACTCTGCCAATCTGGATGAGAACCAGGCCTACGATGCGGCCGTGAACATGGTACTCAAGGACAAGAACTACGACAAGGCCATTCCCGCCTTCGAAGGGTTCATCAAGCAGTACCCGAGTTCGAGCTATGTGCCGAATGCCCACTACTGGCTCGGTCAACTGCTGTTCAACAAGGGGGACAGGACCGGTGCCGCGGCGCAGTTCTCCACGGTAGCGAACAAGTTCAGCAAGTCTCCCAAGCGGGCCGATGCCCTGCTGAAACTGGGTATGCTGGCACAACTCGATGGCAAGAAAGCGGAAGCCAAAACCTTCTATGAGCAGGTGATCAAGGGCTACCCCAATACCTCGCCAGCCCAATTGGCCAAGCAGAGTCTGAGCAAGTTGTAACATTGCCGTAGGTCACTGTTTTCGTAACAATCTTGTAAATACGGCCCTGCTTTGTATGCGCAGTGAACAAACAGATTTAATTTAAGAATTTTCTATTGCGCCAGGATGATAAATCCGTAATATAGGCCGCCGTCAGAGCCGGAGCAGTATTGCAGCCGGTCCTGGTCGTGGTGAGGGTCGTTAGCTCAGTCGGTAGAGCAGTTGACTTTTAATCAATTGGTCGCTGGTTCGAATCCAGCACGACCCACCATTTCTCCATCAGGTGGAGACAGAATTCCCAGGTCGTTTAGCTCAGCTGGGAGAGCACCTCCCTTACAAGGAGGGGGTCACTGGTTCGATCCCAGTAACGACCACCAGATTTGTGAGTAGAGTTGAAACTGTTTGCCGAAGGCGAACAGTGCCAGGCAAAGGTGGGGGTCGTTAGCTCAGTTGGTAGAGCAGTTGACTCTTAATCAATTGGTCGCTGGTTCGAACCCAGCACGACCCACCAGTTTGGCAACAAGCATTCCCAGGTCGTTTAGCTCAGCTGGGAGAGCACCTCCCTTACAAGGAGGGGGTCACTGGTTCGATCCCAGTAACGACCACCAGTTTGTAAAAAATGATTTAGATGGGTCGTTAGCTCAGTCGGTAGAGCAGTTGACTTTTAATCAATTGGTCGCTGGTTCGAATCCAGCACGACCCACCATCATTTCCAGAATCCCAGGTCGTTTAGCTCAGCTGGGAGAGCACCTCCCTTACAAGGAGGGGGTCACTGGTTCGATCCCAGTAACGACCACCAGTTTGTAAAAAAATGATTTAGATGGGTCGTTAGCTCAGTCGGTAGAGCAGTTGACTTTTAATCAATTGGTCGCTGGTTCGAATCCAGCACGACCCACCATCATTTCCAGAATCCCAGGTCGTTTAGCTCAGCTGGGAGAGCACCTCCCTTACAAGGAGGGGGTCACTGGTTCGATCCCAGTAACGACCACCAGTTTGTAAAAAAATGATTTAGATGGGTCGTTAGCTCAGTCGGTAGAGCAGTTGACTTTTAATCAATTGGTCGCTGGTTCGAATCCAGCACGACCCACCATCATTTCCAGAATCCCAGGTCGTTTAGCTCAGCTGGGAGAGCACCTCCCTTACAAGGAGGGGGTCACTGGTTCGATCCCAGTAACGACCACCAGTTTGTAAAAAAATGATTTAGATGGGTCGTTAGCTCAGTCGGTAGAGCAGTTGACTTTTAATCAATTGGTCGCTGGTTCGAATCCAGCACGACCCACCATCATTTCCAGAATCCCAGGTCGTTTAGCTCAGCTGGGAGAGCACCTCCCTTACAAGGAGGGGGTCACTGGTTCGATCCCAGTAACGACCACCAGTTTGTAAAAAAATGATTTAGATGGGTCGTTAGCTCAGTCGGTAGAGCAGTTGACTTTTAATCAATTGGTCGCTGGTTCGAATCCAGCACGACCCACCATCATTTCCAGAATCCCAGGTCGTTTAGCTCAGCTGGGAGAGCACCTCCCTTACAAGGAGGGGGTCACTGGTTCGATCCCAGTAACGACCACCAGATCAAAAAGCCCGCAACGATGCGGGCTTTTTTTATGGTCGTTTGTCATCAGGTTCTCAAGCGGTCCAGCTGGGTTGCCAGTGCAGTTGAGGCCTGCTCCAGCTCTTCGCTCAAGCGATGGCTGGCACTGGCCTCCTGGCCAATGGTGGTGGCAGCATCACCAATGCGCATCAGGTTCTGGTTGATGTCATCGCTGACCGCACTCTGCTGCTCGGCGGCGGTGGCCACCTGGCTGATGTGATCGTGGATCTGCTGGATCTGGGCGACCACCCGGTTGAGGGCCTCGAACGCCTGTTCCGTGCCCTCGACCGTGCTGGCCGAGCGGGTGATGCCGGTACTCATCAGTTGCTGGCTGCTGCTCACCTCGGTTTGCAGGCTGCCGATGAGCTGGCCTATCTCGTCGGTGGACTCCCGGGTCTTGTTGGCAAGGGCCCGTACTTCGTCTGCTACCACCGCAAAACCTCGTCCCATGTCTCCCGCCCTTGCTGCCTCTATGGCGGCGTTCAGTGCCAGCAGGTTGGTCTGCTCGGCAATGGCCCGGATCACATCCAGAATACGGCTGATATTGGTGCTGCGCTGGGCCACCAGCGCCACCGCCTTGTCAGCCTGATGCATGTCTTCAACCAGGGTATGGATCTCGTTGCGGGCATTGCTCAGGGTCTGCTGGGCGGTATTGATGTGATGGGTGGCTGCTTCTGACTCCTGGGCGGCCTGTTCCGCGTAACCCGCCACGCTGACCGCAGTGGTGCTCATCTGGTGCATGGCGCTGACCACGCTCTCAAGCTCTATGCTCTGCTCATCCAGACTGGTACGCATGGTATCGGCCGTCTGCTTCATGCCCTGTGCCTGCTGGTGTACCTGCTGGCCTATCAGTTTGCTGCCCTGCACCATGCCGCGCAGCTTGCCAAGAAACGCATTAAGGTGTCCTGCCAGCTCGATCAGCTCCTGGTGGGTGTCGATCTGCATCTGCTGGGTCAAATCTCCCTCGTTGCTGGAGAGGTGGGAGACATGGCGACTGATGAGCGACAAGGGGGCCGTGATGGTCTGGATGAACCAGATGAGCAGGCCCAGTGCCAGCAGGGTGATGAGGGTCACTGTTATCAGCTGTTGGCGCTGGGCCGCCTGCATCAGATCCCCCAGCTGAGTGCTGATGGTGTTGGCCTGACTCAGCGCCAGCGCCTTGGGTACCTTGATCAGCAGCCACCATTGGGTATCGGCCGCCTCGATCCGCACCGGTTGTTGCAGGATGAAGTCGGTATCGGTATCCAGGGTTTGTCCTGTGGGGGGGCTCAGACCGACCTCCGTCAGCGGACGGCCCAGCTTGTCGGCATGGCGGTTGCTGCCGACGATGAGACCCATCTTGCTGACCAGGGTCACGTCGGCCTGATTGTCATACAGGCTTTTACCCAGGCTTTCTGCCAATTGCTGGAAAATGGGCAAGTTCATGTCGACACCGGTTATGCCAACGAACTTGCCCTCCTTGAGAATGGGCACCGTCAGGCTGGTCATCAGCATCTGGTTGCCCGGGCTTATCTCGTAGAGGTAGGGCTCCATCAGGCAGGGGCGACGAGTATCGCGGCCGCACAGGTACCATTCGCTGTTGCGAATACCGAATTCGTTGACCGAGGTGTCGTATTTGGCCTCGCTGGCGGCAGCGTCCACTTGCTGTTGCGAGACCTGGCCACCCTGGTCCCGGACGAAGTAGATCTCCAGACTGCCCTTGTCGGACACTGAGTGGGATGCGCCGGACTGCCAGCTGGCATCCTGGCCATCATAGCCATCGGCTTCAAACTGGGCATAAATGGAGCTGATCCCGCTCGCCTGCTGCAAGCGGCTGCCCAGCAGGGTTTCGACCTGGGGACGGGAGAGGGCGCGATCAGGCTGAGCCATGCTGCCCTCGAGCTGGGCGGCGATCCCCAGCGGCACCTGATAGGACTGTTGCAACAGGGCCCCTATTTGTACTGCGTAGCGCTCGGCCTGGAACTGCAGAGTGCGAGAGACCTCCTGCTCCAGCGCACTGCGGGTCTGGGCCATGATGTCGCTGCGCAGGGATTGCAAGGAGGAGGATTGCATCAGTGTCATGGCCAGTCCACTGGACAGAAAGAGGCCCATGGTGAGCAACAGCAGCTTGGTTTTGAGAGAGCGTTGTTTCATTCGACAACTCCTTTTGGCAAGAATGACAACGAATTACTTGAGTATATTCGGACACTTGCGTATCACCGGATTTGTTGATGGGTTTGTGGCCGGCTTCTGGTTATAATTTTTGCCTTTCCGAGCCTTGATGGAACAGTCGCAATGAGCAATATCCCTCCGGTGGTCGAGATGGACTACCCGTTCCCGGTCAAACCGGCCCCGCTGACCGCCGAGCAGAAAACGACCCTGATCGCAGACATCAAGGCACTGCTGAAAGAGCGTCAGGCCGTGCTGGTTGCCCACTACTACACGGATCCCGAGATCCAGGCGCTGGCCGAGGCCAGTGGCGGTTTCGTCGGTGACTCTCTCGAGATGGCACGCTTTGGTCGGGATCATGCCGCGCAGACCCTGATCGTCGCCGGGGTGCGCTTCATGGGGGAGACCTCCAAGATCCTGAGCCCTCACAAGCGGGTACTGATGCCGACCCTGGAGGCCGAGTGTTCCCTCGATCTGGGTTGTCCCATCGATAAATTCTCGGCCTTTTGCGATGCCCACCCCGACCACATAGTGGTGGTCTATGCCAATACCTCGGCGGCGGTGAAGGCACGGGCTGACTGGGTGGTGACGTCCAGCATTGCGCTTGAGATAGTCGAACACCTCGACAGCCAGGGCCACAAGATCATCTGGGGCCCGGACAGACACCTCGGTGCCTATATCGAGAAGAAAACGGGGGCCCAGATGCTGCGCTGGCAGGGCCACTGCATCGTGCATGACGAATTCAAGGCCAAGGCCCTGCGCGAGCTCAAAGAGCAGAACCCGGATGCGGCCGTGCTGGTGCACCCGGAATCTCCGGCTTCCGTCATCGAGATGGCCGATGCGGTGGGCTCCACCAGTCAGCTGATCAAGGCGGCCAAAGAGCTGCCCCAGCAGAAGCTGATAGTGGCGACCGATCGCGGCATCTTCTACAAGATGCAGCAGGCTTGTCCGGATAAGGAGATGGTCGAGGCGCCGACCGGTGGCGATGGTGCCACCTGCCGTAGCTGCGCCCACTGTCCCTGGATGGCGATGAACGGCCTGGTGGCGATCAAGGAGGCGTTGACCGATGGCGCCGAGCGTCACGAGATCCTGGTGGATGAAGCCCTGCGGGTGAAGGCGCTGATCCCGCTGGATCGCATGCTGGACTTCGCTGCCGAACTCAAGCTAAAGACTCAGGGTAATGCCTGAGTGCGCGAAGAGTTGAATAGAAAGGTTGAATAGAAGAGGGCACCCGTCGGGTGCCCTCTTTCGTTATGGGGTTCGCGAAGACGAAGATTAGATGATCACGGTAGAGAGGCTGTGCTCCTCATCTGGTGCGATAACGACGCCAGCCTCGGCCGTGATGGCCGCTTCGACGCAGAGCATGGTGCGGTAGCCATCGTCGCTCATGTCCGCCATGGCGGTGGCCCCTTCCAGCCAGGGGGTCCAGACCACGACGCTGTCGTTGTTGCCGCTCACCACTTTAGTGGTGCGATCGCCGTCCTTGACCATCACCATGGCCTCGGCTTGGTGGTAGACCCGATCAATGGCAGCTGTGAGCGTCAGAGCGCCCTGCTGCTGCCCATCCTGACCGGTCAGCTTGTCGGCATAAGGCTCACCCAGCCCGGTCACGCTGACAGCCTCTGGGGCGCTTATCTGCAAATAGGTGTGCAAGGCGGCATTATAGGCGACGGGGGCTTTACCCGTATTGCGGGTAGTCAGCACCAGCGAGAGTTCCTTGCCTATCAGCACGTCCAGTTCCAGCTCGAAAGGGTGCGGCCAGAGGGCACGGGTTGACTCATTGTCACGCAGAGAGAGATGTACCAGGGTGCCATCACCGTGATCGGAGACGCCGTCCAGGGTCCAGAGGGTAGTGCGGGCAAAGCCATGGGAAGGTTTGCCACTGCCAACGCGGGCTGGCGCCGGGCCAAACCAGGGCCAGCAGACGGGGATACCGCCGCGGATGGGCTTGCTGCCATCCAGCACGGCCTTGTCGCTGAGCCAGATCGAGGCGGGTTCGCCGTGACGCTGGTAGCGCAACACATGGGCGCCAAACAGGCTGATCTCGGCCTTGGCATCGCCATTGTCGATGGTGAGCAGGGGTTGGCCAGCTGCGTTGTGGCTGAGGGTGCAGTGGGCAGTCAGAGAGCGTATCGGTTGCATGAGGACTCCTGTGCTCGCGCACATTCATGAAGAGAGGGTCGGAAAATCCAGGGGCCGAAATACAAAAAGGCGGCCAATGGCCGCCTTTTTCAAGCTACTTGATTGCGCATCCCAAATTACTTGGAGATGTGAGCGATCAGGTCCAGAACTTTGCTGGAGTAGCCCATTTCGTTGTCGTACCAGGATACAACTTTAACGAATTTGTCGTTCAGTGCGATACCGGCTTTGGCATCGAACACGGAAGTCTGACGCTCACCCAGGAAGTCAGTGGAGACCACTTGATCTTCGGTGTAGCCCAGCACACCCTTCATGGAGCCTTCAGAGGCTGCTTTCATGGCTGCACAGATTTCGGCGTAGGTAGCGGCTTTCTTCAGGTTGACGGTCAGGTCAACAACGGACACGTCCGGAGTCGGTACGCGGAAGGCCATGCCGGTCAGCTTGCCGTTCAGTTCCGGGATAACAACGCCAACAGCTTTGGCAGCACCGGTAGAGGACGGGATGATGTTCTGAGCCGCACCGCGGCCACCGCGCCAGTCTTTGGCAGACGGACCATCAACGGTCTTCTGGGTAGCAGTGGTAGCGTGGACAGTGGTCATCAGGCCTGATTCGATACCGAAGGTATCGTTCAGAACCTTGGCGATCGGAGCCAGGCAGTTGGTGGTGCAGGAAGCGTTGGAAACGATGTCCTGGCCAGCGTAGGTAGCGTCGTTGACACCCATGACGAACATAGGAGTGGCGTCTTTGGACGGGCCAGTCAGAACGACTTTCTTGGCGCCGGCAGCGATGTGCTTGCGAGCAGTTGCGTCGTCCAGGAACAGACCGGTGGCTTCGGCAACAACGTCAACACCGATGGCATCCCATTTCAGGTTGGCCGGGTCACGCTCAGCGGTAACACGTACGGTTTTGCCGTTAACAACCAGGTTGCCGTCTTTAACTTCAACGGTACCGTTGAAACGACCGTGAGTTGAATCGTACTTCAGCATGTAAGCCATGTAGTCAACGTCGATCAGGTCGTTGATGCCAACCACTTCGATGTCAGCACGCTCAGCGGCCAGACGGAACACGAAACGACCGATGCGGCCAAAACCGTTAATACCTACTTTGATAGTCATATTTGGTTACCTAACTGTTCAGTAGTCAAAGAAAATTCCGTTTGTAAATTTACTAGAACTCCCCTGTGAGTCAACCAACAATCTGTCTGAAATTGCGCTATATCATGAAAAACTGTGAAATTTATTTTCTGTTTATGTAACTGACTACCAGTTTTTGTCGAAATAACTATCTATTGGTCAGCGTCACAGAGATCAACAATAGTGCCTGCTCTGTCACACAACCAGCCCGGCGGATGTGTAAAAATGTGCGCGGTTTAGCATGGCCACAGAGCCACTGTTCAAGTACCACCCATAAAAATTAATCAAAATAGTATAGATAGAATCCACAGCGGGAATTCTCAAACTATGACCACCCTGATTGAACAGCTGGCTGCCGCCAAAGGTATCGCCAGCGAGTATGTTGATGCCTGGGGCCACCCGGCCCAGGTATCCGAAGAGAGCAAGTCTGCCATGCTGGGCGCCATGGGTTACCGCGTCGATGACGAGGCCGCCCTGACCGAGCAGCTGGAAGAGGAGCACCGTCAGCATTGGCTACGCGCGCTGGATCCCGTCATGGTGGTCCGCAGCGGTGAGCCCATCACCCTTGAAGTCCGTCTGCCCATCGATTTCGTCAATGACGCCCTTACCTGGCAGCTTGCGCTGGAGCAGGGGACTGTGTTGTCCGGCCAAATCACCCCCATTGAGGGTGAGCTGGTTGGCGTGGCTGAATTCGAAGAGATGGAGTGCCAAGCCTACCAGGTCGCGCTGGATGTTCAGCCAGCGCTTGGCTATCACCAGCTGACCTTGCTGGAGGAGGGCAACGATGAGCCACTTGCCAGCATGCGTCTCATTGTCGCGCCCAAGGCGTGCTACAAGCAGGCCCCCATCGCCGAAGGCCGCAAGGTGTGGGGCCCTAGCGTGCAGCTCTACTGTCTGCGCAGCCGCTACAACTGGGGCATAGGCGATTTCAGCGATCTCGGCCAGTTGGTCGAGAAAGCGGCCGCCTGGGGCGCCCACTTCGTGGGTCTGAACCCCATTCATGCCCTCTATCCGGCCAACCCCGAGAGTGCCAGCCCTTACAGCCCCTCTTCCCGTCGCTGGCTCAATGTGGCCTATATCAACGTGGAAGCCGTGCCCGAGTTTCTGGCCAACGATCGCCTCAAGGCCGAAGTGGCCAATCCGGCCTTTCAGCAGCACCTCAATGAACTGCGTGCCAAGAGCAACGTGGATTACACCGGCGTTATCCAGACCAAGATCGGCATGCTGCGTCAGGTGTTCGATGAAGCCAGTTTCAGTACCGAGCGTCAGGCCGATTTCGATGCCTTCGTGGCGGCCGGTGGTGACAGTCTGCAACAGCAGGCGGCGTTTGATGCCCTGCAGGCCCACTTCTATGCCAAGGGCGAAAATGCCTGGGGCTGGCCGGTATGGCCGCAAGAGTTGCGGGATTACCACAACCCCGAGGTGGCAGCCTGGATGGCCGCGCACAGCCAGGATGTGAACTTCTATCTCTACTTGCAGTTCCTGGCCGATGAGCAGCTGGCTCAAGCCGATGCTCGCGCCAAGGGCGCTGGCATGGTGATGGGGATCTATCGTGATCTGGCGGTCGGCGTCTCCGAAGGCTCCACCGAGATCTGGGCCAACCGGGATCTCTACTGCCCGAAAGCCTCGGTCGGTGCACCGCCTGACATTTTGGGCCCGCTTGGTCAGAACTGGGGCCTGCCCCCCATGAACCCGAACCAGCTATTTGAAGCTGCCTATCAGCCCATGGTGGATCTGTTCCGCGCCAACATGCGCTCCTGCGGCGCGCTGCGCATCGACCATGTGATGGCCTTGCTGCGCCTGTGGTGGGTGCCGCCCGGAGAGTCTGCCGCCAAGGGGGCCTACATTTACTATCCGGTCAACGACCTGCTGGGGATCCTGGCGCTCGAATCCCACCGCAATCAGTGCCTGCTGATCGGTGAAGACCTGGGAACTGTGCCGGAAGGCATAGACGTCACGCTCAAAGAGAACGGGGTTCACTCCTACAAGGTGTTCTTCTTCGAGCGCTCCAAGGCCGATGGCGGTTTCATCTCTCCTGCGCACTACACCGAGCAGGCGATGTCTGCCCTGACCACCCACGACATGCCGACCTTGAAGGGCTTCTGGCATTGCGATGATTTGGCGCTGGGTCGCGAGTTGGGATTGTATCCGGATGAAGACGTTCTCAAGACACTGTATGCTGATCGCCACCAGGCCAAGCAGCGGATCCTCGACAGCCTGCATGCCCATGGGGTCATCTCTGACGACATCAGTCATGACGTGAACTGGGTCGGCATGAATACCGAGCTCAACCATGGTCTGCAATTGCATATGTCCCGCGGCAGCTGTGCCCTGTTCAGCACCCAGCTGGAAGACTGGCTGGAGATGGACAAGCCGGTCAACGTGCCGGGCACCAGTTACGAATACCCCAACTGGCGTCGCAAGCTGTCCACCGATCTGGAGGATATTTTTGCCAATGAAGCGCTCAAGGCGCTGGCAGGCAAGATGAGCCAGGCCCGTGATGAGGCCAGTCGTTGAGCCACTGCCGACAAAACGTGACTCACTTACATCCGCTTCGGCCCTGGCCGGAGCGGATGCTCAGCTATGAAAGGAAATCTCGATGCTCGTTGAACGTTTGGTTGCTGCCCGCTGTGCCGATCCCTTCTCTCATTTAGGCCTGCAGGCCAATCCGGATGGGCCTGGCCTCAAACTGACCGCCTGGTTGCCGGATGCCCTTGAGGTGCGCGTCAAGGATCTCAAGTCGGGCAAAGTCGTTGCCACCCTGGCACCCACCGATGAATCGGGCCTTTTTGAAACTGTTTTCACCCGCCGTAAAAATCCCTTTCCCTATCAGCTGCTCGCCAGCTACTCCGATGCCAGTACTGAATTTGTCGACCCCTATCAGTTTCAGGATGCGGGTTGGGCCGGTCTGGCAGAACTGACCTCACAGCCGGAAAACATCTACCACACCCTGGGTGCGCAACTGCGCAGCGTGGAGCATCTTGGCGTGCAGGTGGAGGGGGTGCGTTTTGCCGTCTATGCGCCGAGCGCCACCGCTGTGAGCCTGATCGGTGATTTCAACTTCTGGGACGGCCGTCGTCACCCCATGCAGCGAAGCCAGTGCGGTCACTGGGTGTTGTTCGTGCCGGGCCTCAAGGCCGGGGATCGCTACAAGTTTGAACTCAAGGATCCTGCCGGTCATCGTCTGCCTCACAAGAGCGACCCTGTCGGTTTCTACTGCGAACAGTATCCGTCGTTCGCCTCAGTGGTGTATGACCACGATCAATACCAGTGGCAAGATGCCGCCTGGATTGCCAGCCAGCACAATGACAAGCGGGATCAGCCCCTCTCCATCTATGAACTGCATGTCGGCTCCTGGAAGCGTCACCCCAACGGCGACAGCCTGAGCTGGCGCGAGCTGGCGGTTGATCTGGTGTCCTACATCAAGGAGATGGAGTACACCCATATCGAATTGCTGCCGGTCTCCGAGCATCCGTTCAGCGGTTCCTGGGGCTATCAGCCGGTGGGTATGTTCTCTCCTACCAGCCGTTACGGCAGTGCCGATGACTTCAAATATTTTGTGGATCAGTGCCACCAGGCCGGCATAGGCGTCATCCTGGACTGGGTGCCGGCTCACTTCCCGTCCGATGCCCACGGTCTGGCCCGTTTCGACGGTACGCCGCTCTATGAGTACGAAGATCCGCGCCGTGGCTGGCACCCGGACTGGAACTCCTACATTTACGACTTTGGCCGCAATACGGTGCGCCAGTTCCTGGTGGCGAGTGCCCTGTTCTGGCTCGACAAGTTCCACATCGACGGCCTGCGGGTGGATGCGGTCGCCTCCATGCTCTATCTGGATTACTCGCGCAATGCCGGCGAGTGGGTGCCGAACGTCGACGGTGGCAACCACAACTACGAGGCGATCAGCCTGCTGAAGTGGACCAACGAAGAGGTGTACGGCAAGTATCCCCACGCCATGACCATAGCCGAAGAGTCCACCGCCTTTGCCGGTGTGTCTCGTCCCACTTTCCTCGGTGGCCTCGGTTTTGGCTTCAAGTGGAATATGGGCTGGATGCACGACACCCTCACTTACATGCAGAAAGAGCCTATTCACCGCCGCTATCACCACAACGACATGACTTTCTCCATGGTTTACCACTATGACGAGAACTTCATCCTGTCGCTCTCCCACGATGAGGTGGTGCACGGCAAGCACTCCATGCTCTACAAGATGCCCGGCGACGAGTGGCAGCAATCGGCCAACTTGCGCGCCTACATGGGCTTCATGTATGCCCACCCGGGCAAGAAGCTCAACTTCATGGGCACCGAAATCGCCCAGAGCAACGAATGGAACCACGATGCCCAGCTGCCCTGGCACCTGCTGCAGTATCCCAAGCACGGCGGTCAGCAGCGCCTGATCCGCGATCTCAACCACCTCTACCGTCATGAAGCTGCCTTGTATCAGGCCGATTATGAGCAGACCGGTTTCCGCTGGCTGGATCACAACGACGCCGACAACAGTGTCTTTGCCTGGCTGCGGGCCGACAAGCAGGGGGCCCACCCGATCATGGTGGCCTGCAACTTCACGCCGGTACCGCGCATCGCCTATCGACTCGGGGTGCCTGCCGCCGGCAATTACCGCGTGGTGCTCAACACGGATAGCGAGCATTACTGGGGCAGCAACTATGATGTGGGTCTGGTCTTCGTCGCCGAGCCAACCCCCTGGCAGGGATTGGGGCACAGCATAGTGCTGGATCTGCCGCCGCTCGCGACCTTGTTCATCAAACAGGAGTCTTGATGTTTGCAATGGAAAAGGGGCAGGACCACCCGCTGGGGGTCCTGCTTGATGAGACGGGTTGTCACTTCTGCGTCTGGGCCCCCCAATCGGACATGGTAGAGCTCTGCCTGTTCGACAAGCAGGAGCAAGAGCTGGTCCGGCTGGCATTGCCCGGCCGGCGCGGCCAATATCGCTTCGGCTATGTGCGCGGCGTCAAGGCCGGTCAGCGTTACGGTTATCGGGTACATGGTGCGCCCCAGGAAGGGATGCTGTTTGATCCGCAAAAGCTGCTGATCGACCCCTATGCCAGGGCGCTCAGCCGGGCGACCCATTGGGATGACAAACTGTATGAGGGCGACAGCGCCGCCATGGTGGCCAAGTCAGTGGTGGTGGATGACACCTTCGACTGGCAGGGGATCGGCAAGCCGGGCATAGAGCCTGCGCGTACCGTCATCTACGAAACCCACGTCAAGGGGTTCACCCGCCAGCATCAGGGGGTGCCGAGGGAACTGCGCGGCACCTACCTCGGCATCTGCCATCCGGTGATCATCGAGCACTTGAAGTCCCTCGGCGTTACCTCTGTCCAGCTGATGCCGGTGGCGGCCTTCATGTCCGAGCCTAGGCTCGAGCAGCTGGGGCTCACCAACTACTGGGGCTACAACCCCATCGCCTTCTTTGCCCCCGAGCCGCGCTATAGCGCGGGGGAGGCGGTGACCGAGTTCAAGACCATGGTGCGGGAGCTGCACAGGGCTGGACTCGAGGTGATACTGGACGTGGTCTACAACCACACCGCCGAATCCGGTTTCGATGGCCCCACCTTGTCATTCAAGGGCTTTGACAATGCGGGCTACTATGCCTTCGAGGCGGGGGCTCACGGCCCCGACTACAGTCGTCATGCCAACGTCACCGGCTGCGGCAACAGCGTCAATCTGGATCACCCCAACAGCCTGCGGCTGGTGCTGGATGCCCTGCGTTACTGGGTCACGGAGATGCAGGTGGATGGTTTTCGCTTCGATCTTGCCGTCACCCTGGCGCGGGAGGCGGGGGAGTTCGATCCCATGGGGGCCTTCTTCAAGGCCATGATGGCGGATCCCGTGCTGGCGCGGGTCAAGCTCATCGCAGAGCCCTGGGACATAGGGCCGTTCGGCTATCGCCTCGGTCAGTTCCCGAGTCAGTGGCTGGAGATCAACGACCGTTACCGCGACACTGTGCGCGCCTTCTGGCGCGGCGATGCCGGCAAGATGGGGGATTTTGCCACCCGGCTGGTGGGCTCGCGGGATCTCTTCCCGAAGAACTGGCGTGCTCCCCATACCAGCGTCAACTACCTCTGCTATCACGACGGTTTCACCCTGGAGGATCTGGTTTCCTACAACCAGCGCCACAACCAGGCCAATGGCGAGGACAACCGGGATGGCCACGGCAACAACCTCTCCAGCAACCATGGGGTCGAGGGGCCGACGCTCGATCCCAGAGTGAACAACCTGCGTCAGCAGCAGAAGCGCAACCTGATTGCCACTCTGCTGCTCTCCCAGGGCACACCGCACTTTCTGGCCGGGGACGAGATGGGCCGCAGCCAGCTGGGCAACAACAATGCCTATTGCCAGGACAACCAGATCAGCTGGGTCAACTGGCAGTGGCGGCCGGAGGATGAGCGGCTGCTCGCCTTCACCCAGCAGATGATGGCCCTGCGGGCGGAGTCCTCCGTCTTTGCCAATCTGCAACTGAGCGATGACAGCTGGAACGGGGCACCCACCAGCTGCCATCAGGTCAACTGGTATCACCCGGACGGCCATCAGCTGACGGATCAGGATTGGCACGCCCCCATGGGACAGGCGTTTGCCATGGACATCGGCATGCAGCAGTGCGAAGGGGAGCGCTGGTATGTGCTGTTCAACGCCAGCGACTACGATATCCAGTTCCGTCTGCCGCCACCGGGGGAGGGGCTGGAGTGGATCCAGACCATAGACACGGCCACCAATGACGGCCTGCCCTTCCTGCCCGATGACATCAAGCGGCAGGTGGCGGTTGGCCGAGCCCACTCCCTCAAGTTGCTGGAGCGGGTTTCATTGCCTGCGGTTGCCTTGGCCAAAGAGGAGGTCGCCGTTACACCGGATGTTGCCACCGTGTTGCCAACGGGATCACAGTTCCCGCTGGCGGGGTAGAGCAAAGCGGCCTGACTGGGTATGCTGGGCGCCGTGATTAATGGCAAGGAGTCGGTATGAGCAACAACAATCCCGAGCAGTGGCGCAACAAGCTGAGTTCGGAACAGTTTCGCGTCTGCTGGGAGAAAGGCACCGAGCAGCCCTACAGCGGTGCCTTGCTCCACAACCGCAAGAGTGGTGACTATCTCTGCGTTTGCTGCAAGAGCGTGCTGTTTCACTCGGATGCCAAGTTTGACTCCGGCTGTGGCTGGCCCTCGTTCGATCGAGCCATCGAAGGCACAGTGACCTACACAGAAGACAGCAGCCACGGCATGAAGCGGGTGGAGATCACCTGCAGCCAGTGCGGCTCCCATCTGGGTCACGTCTTCCCCGACGGACCGACCGAGACAGGCCAGCGTTACTGCGTCAACAGCCTGAGTCTGGATTTCGACCCGGACGCCTGACGGGCTCACCCACTGATATGAAAAACGGCGCCTCTGTTAACAGAGGCGCCGTTTTTTTGTGTCCTTACCACCGCCGCATTGCCGGAGGCCTGCCTGGGCCAGACCTGGGTTTTCCGGCATTCGGTAGCGGGCACCACGAGCCCACAGGTTGGCTCACGTTATGCCATCAGGCCAGTTTGAAGGCCTGAATATGGGTATCCAGGGTCTGGCTGTGATGTTCCACCAGCTCGGAGGCTTCCTGCAGCTCCCGGAGTACCACCACTGAACCTTCCACGACTTGTTTTACCTGCTCCAGATTGCCGCTCATCTCCTCGGCCACCGAGCTCTGTTGCTCGGAGGCGGCAGCGATCTGGCGATTCATGTCCGCCACACCCTGTACCCGCTGCACTATGGTGGCGAGCTGATCGCCGGCCTGGGTCACCTGCTCCACCCCCTTGTCGGCCTGTTGCACGCTCTGGGCCATCAACTCGGCAGCCTGGTGGGCATTGCCCTGCAACTGCTCGATCATCTTCTGGATCTCGACGGTGGCCGCCTGGGCCCGGTTGGCCAGCTCGCGCACCTCGGAGGCGACCACGGCAAAGCCGCGACCCGCTTCGCCGGCACGGGCGGCCTCGATGGCGGCGTTGAGGGCCAACAGGTTGGTCTGCTCCGAAATGCTGCGAATGGTATCCACCACTGAGCCTATCTGCTCGACCCCCTGTTCCACCTGATTGACCACGTTGGAGGAGCGCTGGATGTTGCCGGAGAGGGTATCTATGGTGTTGACGGTCGCCGCCACGCAGCGGCTGCCCTCTTCGGCCAGCAGGCTGGTTTCGGCGGTGGCATGGGAGGCTTGTTCCGCATGGGCGGCCACCTCGCGGATGGCACCCACCATCTGGCTCATGGCGCTGGCCAGTTGTTCTATCTGGGTGAACTCTTCGTTGATGGCCTCGTTGGCCTCTTCCATGCAAAGGGTGACCTGGGAGGCGATGTCATTGAGCTCCTTGCAGGCGACGCGCTGGGTGCCGAACACCTCCTTGAGATTCTCTTGTGAGTGGGCCACGGCCTTGGCGATGTCACCGAACTCATCACGAGACTTGAGCAGCACCTTGTGGCTCAGATCCTTGCGGGCGAAACGCTCAAGCAGGCCCACCAGATAGTGCACCTGCTTGACCATGAGGCGGGAGCCGGTCAGCAACAACACGACGAAGACGATCCCCATCACGGCGGTTTCCATCACGCCGCTCCAGAGCAGGCGATCGGCAATGGCGTTTGCCTTGTCCGCGTCTATGCCCTCACTCAGCAGTGTGGTTTCCAGATTGCTGGCATCGAACCAGAGCTTGGCCAGCAGCAGCACAGTACTGAACACCATGAGCAGTACCACTTTGGGTACCAGCCGGATATTGCTCATTCGCCTCTCCAGCGGGTTTAACTGCATAATTTTTCTCCTTTTAATGACCGGTTTTCCTTTGCCCTCAGGACTATCGGCATTATCTTCCTTTTTATTAATTCGCACCGTGCCTAAAGTAGGAAAATGTATGCGACATCACTCTTCTGGCCTGAGATCCATGGATCTGCTCATGGCCCTGCTCTCCATCGTCTCAGTGGTACTGGTGGGATTCCGCTGGCTGGGGGCTCGCCACTTCACTCCCGAGACGCTCTCCCTCTTTTATGATCTGGACAGTTTGATCTGCTACGTCTTCCTCGCCCATTTCACCTATGGCTGGTTCCGTGCCAGTGACAAGCGAGCCTTCTTCAAGGCGAACTGGTTCTATCTGCCGGGCAGTCTGCCCATGGTGGAGCAGTTGCGCTGGGCCAGGCTGATCCAGCTCTACCGGGTGATCCAGCTGCTGCGCAGCAACCCTGACCTGCTCGCCATAGTGCGCAGGGGGCGAAACGAGAGCCGTCTGGCCGGGATACTGCTGATCTTTTTCCTGCAAATCGGGGTGGGCACGGCACTCATCTACTGGGTCGAGGGAGACAGACCCGGCAGCCAGATCCACAACGCCTATGACGCCTTTTGGTGGACCCTGGTGACGCTCTCTACCATCGGTTACGGTGACATAGTGCCGCAAACCGAGGAGGGGCGTTTCGTCGCCAGCCTGATGATCATCTTCGGGGTTGGTCTGTTCAGCGCCCTGAGCGGCTTCATGGCCAGCCTGTTCCTGCAACACGGGCGGGGTGACAACGAACTGGAAAAGTGGCGCCATCAACAGAGTGCGCAGCAGGATCTGCTGCTTCAGGAGCTGCGTGCCCTGCGCGAAGAGGTGAAGGCACTGAAACAGAAATAGCCTGCGACGTCCGGAATGGTCGCGTGAGTGAGGGACAAGTTGCGAGTCAGCTCTCAGCTCGGGGGGAAGCGCTTTTCTTTGCTTGTCCTTTGACCCGCTGGCGGCTTAACATTCGGCCTGTCACCTAACCAAAAGAAGAGAACCGATCGACCATGCGCGCCCTTCTCGGGATCCTTATCTGCTTGTGTGCCCAACAGGCACTGGCCGACACCCGTTATGTCTCAGACAACATCTTTACCTTCATCCACAATGGTCCGGGTACCCAGTTCCGGATCCTCGGCAGCGTCAAGGCGGGTGAACCGCTGGAAGTAAAGGCGGTGAACAACGAAGCCGGTTTCACCCAGGTGGTGGACGGTCGTGGCCGTGAAGGATGGATCAAGAACGCCGAGCTGCAGGGCGAGATCAGCCTGCGCGAGCGTCTGCCCCAGGTCCAGCAAGAGCTGGAAGATCTCAAGGCTCGCCTGCAGAACCTCAACGGTGACAATGAAAAACGCTTCACCGAGAAGGATGGCAAGATCGCCGAGCAGAGCAAGGAGATCGACAGCCTGAAAGCCCAGCTTGCCAGCCAGAGCGAGGAGATGGGTAACCTCAAGGAGCAGAACGAGGCCCTGACCCGCAGCTATGACAACCAGGAGCACGACATGCAGATGGACTGGTTCATCCGCGGTGGTGCCATGGTGGGTGGCGGCATCCTGCTTGGCATACTGTTGCCCATGTTGCCCCGCCGCCGCAGTCGCGGTGAGCGCTGGATGAACTGACGGTTCCTGTCGGTCGGATGAAGAGGGGTCGCAATAGCGGCCCCTCTTTTTTGCCTCGCATAAAATTGTATACAAAATAAGGCGATAAACTTGTCTGTCTCGCCGTCTCTTGGTCTGAATACAGGATAAATTGGCCAGTCAGCGATTTTTGTTAATAGCAGGCAACAATTTCATTTCATCTATGGGTGGATATTGTATACATTATCGGCGTTTCGGCGGCACGACCGCCTTCGTCGATATAGCCTGCGGGCGTACAGGAAGACCCCCTATGTTCAAAGCTACTCAAGTGCTTGCTGCTGACTACATTCCCTCCGATCTGGCCGCCTTGCGCGAAGCCATCACCCAGAATTACGTGGTGGATGAAAACGCCTATCTGGCGGAGCTTTCCGCCATGTTGCCGGGGGATGGGGCCTCGCTGGAGCAGGTGACCCAGCGCGCCCGCGCCCTGGTCACCAAGGTACGCAAGGAGAGTGGTTCGGGAGATGGCATCGATGCCTTCTTGCAGGAGTACAGCCTGGATACCCAGGAGGGGATCATACTGATGTGCCTGGCAGAGGCCCTGCTGCGCATCCCCGATGCAGAGACCGCCGACGCCCTCATCAAGGACAAGCTCTCCGGCGCCAACTGGTCCTCCCATTTTCGCAAGAGCGACTCCACCCTGGTCAATGCCTCCACCTGGGGCCTGATGCTGACCGGCAAGATCATCAAGCTGGATAAGAAGCTGGACGGCAATCCGGCCAACATGCTGGGGCGCATGGTCAACAAGCTCGGCGAGCCTGTGGTGCGCTCCGCCATGTATGCCGCCATGAAGATAATGGGCAAGCAGTTCGTGCTGGGGCGCGACATGAAAGAGGCCCTCAAGGCGAGCCGCAAGTCCCGCGAGAAGGGTTACACCCACACCTATGACATGTTGGGGGAGTCCGCCCTGACCCTGGCCGATGCGGACAAGTATTTCGGCGACTACCAGCGCGCCATCGAGGCGGTCGGCAATGAGCGCATCAGCGACGGCGGCCCGGCGCCGTCCATCTCCATCAAGCTGTCGGCCCTGCATCCGCGCTATGACGTGGCGAACCGCGAGCGGGTGCTCGGCGAAATGAGCGAGCGGTTGGTGGGTCTGGTGCGCCTGGCCCGCGACAAGGACGTGGCCATCAGCATCGATGCCGAGGAGATGGACCGCCTCGAGCTGTCACTGGATCTCTTCGAGCAGCTCTACCGTTCTGACGCCAACCGTGGCTGGGGCAAGCTCGGCATGGTAGTGCAGGCTTATTCCAAGCGCGCTCTGCCGGTGCTCTGCTGGCTGACGGCGCTGGCCCGGGAGCAGGGGGACCTGATCCCGGTGCGGCTGGTGAAGGGCGCCTACTGGGACAGCGAGCTGAAATATGCCCAGCAGGCTGGCCTGCCCGGCTACCCGCTCTTTACCCGCAAGGCGGGTACCGACATCTCCTATCTGGCCTGCGCCCGCTACCTGCTGAGCGAGCCGACCCGTGGTTTCATCTCTCCCCAGTTTGCGACCCACAACGCCAATACCGTGGTCTGCATTCTGGAGATGGCCGGTGATCGCCAGTTTGAGTTCCAGCGCCTGCACGGCATGGGGGAGGAGTTGCACAATGCCGTGCTGAACGACCATCCCGGCCTGCACTGCCGCATCTATGCCCCGGTCGGTGCCCACAAGGATCTGCTGCCCTATCTGGTACGTCGCCTGCTGGAAAACGGGGCCAACACCTCCTTCGTTCACAAGCTGGTGGACCCGAACACCCCGGTGGATTCACTGGCCGAACACCCGCTGCGCACCCTCAAGCGCTACACCAGTCTGGCCAACGATCGCATTCCACAGCCGGTGAATCTGTTCAGCGACCGCAAGAACTCCAGCGGCGTCAACATGAATATCGTCTCCATCCAGCGTCCCTTCTTCGCCCGTTTGAAAGAGCTGGAGAGCAAGCAGTGGCTGGCGGGTCCCATCGTTGATGGCGAAACCCTCAAGCGCAGCGAAGCCCGTACCGTGCTGAGTCCGCAGGATGTGAGCCAGCTGGTGGGCAAGATCCACTGGGCCGACGCACAGGCGGTAGAGCAGGCGCTGGCCTCGGCTCATGCCGCCTTCCCGCGCTGGCGCGAGACGCCGGTAAGCGTGCGTGCCGCTGCGCTGGAGAAGCTGGCAGATCTGCTGGAAGCCAACCGCGAGCAGTTCATCTCGCTCTGTACTCGCGAGGCGGGCAAGCTGCTGCAGGATGGGATCGACGAGGTGCGCGAGGCGGTGGACTTCTGCCGTTACTACGCGCTGCAGGCCCGTGGTTTGATGGGACAGGCGACCCTGCTGCCCGGCTACACCGGCGAGCAGAACGAGCTGTTCCTGCAGGGCCGGGGGGTCTTCGTCTGCATCAGCCCGTGGAACTTCCCGCTGGCCATTTTCCTCGGGCAAGTCGCAGCGGCGCTGGCCACCGGCAATACCGTCATCGCCAAACCGGCGGAGCAGACCGGCCTCATCGCCCATCTGGCGGTGACCCTGGCTCATCAGGCGGGCATCCCGGGCGATGTGCTGCAACTGCTGCCGGGCGATGGCGCCACTGTGGGGGCCAGGCTGACGGCGGATGCCCGCATTGGTGGCGTCTGTTTCACCGGCTCCACCGAGACCGCCAAGCTCATCAACCTGACGCTGGCCCAGCGTGATGGCGCCATACTGCCGCTCATCGCCGAGACAGGCGGCCAGAACGCCATGATAGTCGACTCCACCGCTCTGCCGGAGCAGGTGGTCCGCGACGTGGTGAGCGCCGCCTTCCAGAGTGCCGGTCAGCGTTGCTCAGCCTTGCGGGTACTCTACCTGCAGGAGGAGATAGCGCCGCGGGTGCTGGAGATCCTGACCGGCGCCCTGCAGGAGCTGAAAGTGGGCAATCCGGCCGAGCACAACACGGATGTGGGGCCCGTCATCGACGCCGAGGCCAAGGCCGGGCTGGATGCGCACCTGGCGCACATGATCCCGCGCTCACGTCTGATCGCTCAAGCCCCCATGCCATCCGCGACGCTGGCGGGTCACTTCGTGCAACCGACGGCGCTGGAGATTGGTTCCATCCGTGAGCTGGTGAAGGAGCAGTTCGGTCCCATTCTCCATGTGGTGCGCTACGCCGCCCGTGAGCTGGACAAGGTGATTGCGGATATCAACGGCACCGGCTACGGCCTGACGCTGGGGATCCACAGCCGCAACGAATCCCACGCCGAGGAGCTGGCCAGCCGCATCAACGTGGGCAACGTCTACATCAACCGCAACCAGATCGGCGCCATGGTCGGGGTACAGCCGTTCGGTGGTCAGGGCCTCTCCGGCACAGGCCCCAAGGCGGGCGGTCCCCACTACCTCGGCCGCTTCGTCACCGAGAAGACCCGCACCATCAACACCACTGCGGTGGGCGGCAATGCCTCCCTGCTGGCGATGGGCGATGCCTGATTGGCGTTGAGGTCTTTACATCAAGGCTGCCTGCGGGCAGCCTTTTTCTTGACCGTGGAGTGGGGGGGATCCGCCATCTTGGGGTCGCCAAGGTGCCTGCCCGGCCGTAATATGGTCGCCACTTGTCCGTGCCTTGCACACTGTTTTCGACAAGGGATTTCAACCTGATTTTCAACGAGAGTCTGCATTTGATGCCATTAACCGAACAGGCCCGCTGGTTCGTGCTGGGGGGCGATCACCTCGTCCTGCTGGATGAACAGGGCCATATTCCGCAAGGCCCCCGAGCCTGTTTACCTGCCCATTTTCACCCGGCGTCATTCGAGCGTTTCGATGAGTGGGATGGCCTGCCCTGCTATTTGCTGGACCTGGGGGCAGATGCCGATGCCAGCCATTTCACCCCCTTGCGCCAGCTGATGATAGCGGGGGATGAAGAGGGATTTCGTCTCGCGGGTCGCGCCTGGCAGCTGGTGACCTTTCGGCGCAGCCACCGCTTCTGCGGCGAGTGCGGTGCCCCCATGGCCCCCAAGGCGGGTGAGTGGGCCCAGGTGTGCCAGCTTGGCCACACCGTCTATCCGCGCATCTCCCCCTGCATCATAGTGGCGGTGCGCAAGGGGCCCGAGATCCTGCTGGCGGCCCATCGCCGTCACTATCAGGTGGAGGACCCCATGTATACGGTGCTGGCAGGCTTCGTGGAAGCGGGGGAGAACCTGGAGCAGTGCGTGGCGCGGGAGGTGTTCGAGGAGAGCGGTATCCGGGTGCGCAACGTGCGCTATGTGGCCAGCCAGCCCTGGCCCTTCCCCCATAGCCTGATGATGGGGTTTACCGCCGACTACGATAGCGGCGAGATCCGGGTACAGGACGATGAACTGGTGGCAGCGGATTTCTTCACCGCTGACCGGCTGCCACGGTTGCCGCCCCATGGCACCATAGCGCGGCGTTTGATTGAGCAGAGCCTGGCCGAAGAGGGTTGAGGCCGGTCTGACCTTGTCATCAGGGTAAAAACGGGGCGCTTGTTTGCGCCCCTTCACATCTTTGCGCTTGCAGCGGCCTGGCCGCATCTTTGGGCCGTCCCCCGCCGCGTACAAAGTGGTATCATATCCGCCATTTTATGCATGACATGACTCAGGAACTGGGATGAAAGAGCTGAAGAACGATCGATACCTGCGTGCCCTGCTGCGCCAGGACGTGGACATGACACCAGTATGGATGATGCGCCAGGCTGGCCGTTATCTGCCGGAATACAAGGCGACCCGCGCCGTCGCGGGGGACTTCATGTCCCTGTGCCGCAACGCCGAGCTGGCTTGTGAAGTCACCTTGCAGCCCCTGCGCCGTTATCCGCTCGATGCCGCCATCCTCTTCTCCGACATCCTGACCGTGCCCGACGCCATGGGGCTGGGTCTCTATTTCGAACAGGGTGAAGGCCCGCGCTTCGAGCGACCCATCAAATCCATGGCTGACGTGCAGGCGCTGCCCATTCCGGATCCGGAAGACGAGCTCGGCTACGTGATGAACGCGGTGCGCACCATACGCCGCGAGCTGAAGGGCGAAGTGCCGCTCATCGGCTTCTCCGGCAGTCCCTGGACCCTGGCCACCTACATGGTGGAGGGGGGCAGCTCCAAGGCCTTCACCAAGATCAAGCAGATGATGTATGCAGAGCCGCAGACACTGCACCTGCTGCTGGACAAGCTGGCCGACAGCGTGATCGGGTATCTCAATGCCCAGATCAAGGCCGGTGCCCAGTCTGTCATGGTGTTCGACACCTGGGGCGGCGTGCTGACCCCGCGGGATTACCGCGACTTCTCCCTGCAATACATGCACAAGATCGTCGACGGTCTGATCCGCGAAAACGAAGGTCGCCGCGTACCGGTGACCCTGTTCACCAAGAACGGCGGCCAGTGGCTGGAGCAGATCGCTGCCACCGGTTGCGATGCCCTGGGGCTGGACTGGACCATAGACATAGCGGACGCCAAGCGCCGGGTCGGTGACAAGGTGGCGCTGCAGGGCAACATGGATCCTTCCATGCTCTATGCGGCACCTGCGCGTATCCGTGAAGAGGTTGCGACCATACTGGCGGGCTTTGGCAGCGGCAACGGCCACGTCTTCAACCTGGGGCACGGTATCCATCAGGATGTGGATCCGGAACACGCGGGCGTGTTCGTCAACGCGGTGCACGAGCTTTCTGCTCAATACCACGGCCGTTGAGGCGGGCAAAAGCCCTAAAAAATTAAGGCGCCAATGGCGCCTTAATTTTTGGTATTGGCCCACGGGGGCCTTTTAACGAGAGAGACGCTTACTTGGCAGCGTAACGCTCGGCAGAGGTAACGATCTCGGCTTCGGCAGCGGCCTTGTCGCCCCAACCTTCAACCTTGACCCACTTGCCTGCTTCCAGCTCTTTGTAACGCTCGAAGAAGTGCTGGATCTGGGCTTTCAGCAGCTCGGGCAGATCGTTCACATCCTTGATGTGGTCGTACTGCTTGGTCAGCTTGGAGTGCGGAACGGCCACGATCTTGGCATCTTCGCCAGATTCGTCGGTCATCTTCAGCACGCCAACCGGACGGCAACGAATGACGGAGCCAGCCAGCAGCGGGTAAGGAGTCGGCACCAGCACGTCGACGGGGTCCCCATCCAGAGACAGGGTGGCGTTCACGTAACCGTAGTTGCACGGGTAGAACATAGGGGTAGACATGAAGCGATCAACAAAGATGGCACCGCTGTCCTTGTCGACTTCGTATTTGATCGGATCGGCATTCTGCGGGATTTCGATGATGACATAGATGTCGTCGGGCAGGCTCTTGCCAGCCGGTACCAGGTTCAGGCTCATGACGTTTCCTTCAGTGTTGGAGTCAAGTTTGCAGGCCGATATTATAGCGATGTCGCGTCAAATGACCATATTTCGAGGGCACTGTGACAGAGTTGGCTGATGTCGCGCAGCCTGGGTCTGCCAAATTGCTGCCACCTTCTCCGGGGTTGGTGATTTCTCGTCGCGACCGCGGCTTGTGCCGCAACCTCAACAACCCCTAGAATGCGCACTCCCTTTACTGGAAAAGGCAGCGGTATGCATATTCACATTCTCGGGATCTGCGGCACCTTCATGGGTGGCTTGGCGGTGTTGGCAAAACAGCTTGGCTATCGGGTGACCGGCTCGGATGCCAACGTCTATCCCCCCATGAGTACCCAGCTCGAGCAACAGGGCATAGAGTTGACCGAGGGTTATGATCCCTCCCAGCTCGATCCGGCACCGGATCTGGTGGTGATCGGCAACGCCATGAGTCGTGGCAATCCCTGTGTGGAGTATGTGCTGGATCGCAATCTGCCCTACATCTCCGGTCCTCAGTGGCTGCTGGAGCATGTGCTGCAGGATCGCTGGGTGCTCGCCGTGGCGGGCACCCATGGCAAGACCACCACCGCCAGCATGCTGGCCTGGGTGCTGGAATACGCCAAGCTGGAGCCGGGGTTCCTTATCGGTGGCGTGCCGGGCAACTTCCCGGTATCAGCCCGCCTGGGCTCTGCGCCCTTCTTCGTCATCGAAGCGGACGAGTATGACTGCGCCTTCTTCGACAAGCGCTCCAAGTTTGTTCACTACCATCCGCGCACCCTGGTGATGAACAACCTGGAGTTCGATCACGCGGACATCTTCCCGGATCTCGCCGCCATCCAGCGCCAGTTCCACCACCTGATGCGCACAGTGCCGAGCAATGGCCGGGTGCTGTTCCCGCAGGCCGATGACAACCTCACTGCGGTGCGCAAGATGGGCTGCTGGAGCGAAATCGAGCTGGTGGGTCAGGACGACGCCAAGTGGAAGGCGGTCAAGCTGACCGACGACGGCTCCGCCTTCGAGGTGTGGCTGGATGGGAGCAAGCAGGGCGAGGTGCACTGGGAGTGTATCGGCGAGCACAACGTCAACAACGGTCTGATGGCCATCGCCGCCGCCCGTCACGCCGGTGTCATGGTGGAACACGGGATCAAAGCCCTCTGCCAGTTCAAATCCCCCAAGCGGCGGATGGAGCTCAAGGGCGAGGTGGCGGGCATCAGCGTCTATGACGATTTTGCCCACCACCCCACCGCCATCGAGACCACCCTCGGCGGCCTGCGCGCCAAGGTGGGCAAGGCCCGCATCCTGGCGGTGCTGGAGCCTCGCTCCAATACCATGAAGCTGGGTGTCCACAAGGAGGAGTTGGCAGCCTGCTTCGACGGCGCTGACGAGGTGTTCTTCTTCCAGCCACCCAACATAGGTTGGGATCTCGGGGAGGTGACAGCTCACATGAGCCGTCCGGCCAAGGTGTTCAACGAGCTGGAGACCCTGATCAACCGTCTGGTGGCCGAGTGCCGCGACGGCGATCATATTCTGATCATGAGCAACGGCGGTTTCGGCGGCATTCATGACAAGCTGATCGCCCGTCTCAAGGATTACCACGGCGAACTATGACGTCGTTGCGGATCCCTTGCGGTTGTTTGTTCCCATGCCAGAAGAGCCAAGGACCATCATGCTGAAACAAGTCACCCTGGCGCTGACCGGCGCCTCCGGCGCTCCTTATGCCCTGCGCCTGCTCCAGTGTCTGGTGCAGGCGGACTATCGGGTTTATCTGCTGGCCTCATCGGCGGCCAGAGTCGTGCTCAAGACAGAGCAGCAGCAGGATTGGCCGGGCTCCCCCAGGGAGCTATCCGCCTACCTCTGTCGCCAGTACGGCGCCAAAGAGGGTCAGATAGTGGCCTGCGGCAAGGAGGAGTGGTTCTCGCCGGTGGCCTCAGGGTCGGCGGCGCCGAAACAGATGGTGGTCTGTCCCTGCTCCATGGGTACAGTGTCGGCCATTGCCAACGGTGCTTCCGACAACCTGCTGGAGCGGGCGGCGGATGTGGTGATCAAGGAGCGTGGCCAGCTGCTCCTGGTGCCCCGCGAGAGCCCCTTCTCCGCCATCCATCTGGAGAACATGCTCAAACTGGCGCGGCTCGGGGTGACCATAATGCCCGCCGCCCCCGGTTTTTATCATGAGCCCAAAAGCATCGAGGATCTGGTGGACTTCATGGTGGCGCGGATCCTGGATCACCTCGGGATCGAGCATGGCCTGACAGAGCGTTGGGGTTACGCCAAATCTTGAGGCGAGATGTGAACGAATAGCAGACAAACAAAAGCGGCGCCGACCTGAACAGTCCGGCGCCGCTTTTTATTCACGAGGCGGGTTATGCAGCCTGGATGGGGGCCGTCACGTACTTGAACAGAAAATCGGTCACATCTTCCCGTGAGGGGCGTTGTGGCTGATTGATCATCTGCATCATGACGTAACCAAAGCCGGTCAGGGAGCGAGCCAGGTCCTGGGCGGACAGCACACTCTGGATCTCACCGGCATCCATGGCTTGTTGCAAGTGGGGCGCTATGCGTTCCAGCGCCTTGTCCAGCAACTTGGCGTAACGGGGCCAGACCTCTTCCCGCACCGATGAGCTCCACTCCAGCCAGATACTGGCGTGGTCGGGCTGATCGTAAGCGGCGTCAACAAACAGCTTCACGTGACGGTGAATGCTCTCTTTGACCGGGCCCTGGCCGGTATAGGCCTGTTCCAGCATCTGGTGAACGAAACGTTCGATCTCGGCCAACACCTCATCCACCAGCTCTTCGCGGGTGTTGAAATAGTTGAACACGGTAGCTACCGAGACTTTGGCCTGTTCTGCAATTTCGGCGTGACCCGCACGGCCAATGCCGCGACGGGAAAACACTTCGATGGCACATTCCATCAATTGATTGCGCCGAGCTTCCGGAGAAAGCCGGGTTCGACGTCTAATTTCTGCGCGTGGTTCCATAGTTTTTTCATCTAATAGTTATTGATTATGGTGTTTATAGTATTGTCACCGATAATGCCCGAGGGCCTGCTAACTCTATCAATTAAAATAAGCCGATAAAAGCATCACGTATGCCTGACGCCTCTCGGCTTGGATGGTAGAATCCTCGGTTTTGACGTTAATGAACGGCCAAATCCCCTTTGGCCATGAGGGAGTAAGTGATGAAACACACTGTCGAGGTGATGATCTCCGAGGCCGATGTTGCCGCCCGGATCGCCAAATTGGGTGAAGAGATCACCGCCCGTTATCAGGGTTCTGACGAAGTGGTCATGATTGGCCTGCTGCGTGGCTCCTGCGTCTTCCTGGCCGACTTGTGCCGCCAGACCCCGCTGCCCATTACCCTGGATTTTATGACTGCTTCCAGCTACGGCTCCGGCATGCGCAGCACCCGTGACGTTCGTATCCTGAAAGACCTGGATGATGACATCAAGGGCAAGGATGTGGTGATCGTCGAGGACATCATCGACACCGGTTATACCCTCAACAAAGTGCGTGAAATCCTGTCACTGCGTGAGCCGAAATCCCTGGCCATTTGCACCCTGCTGGACAAACCGTCCCGCCGCGAGGTGCAGGTGCCGGTGGACTGGATCGGTTTCTCCATTCCGGACGAATTCGTGGTGGGCTGTGGCATTGACTACGCCCAGAAGTACCGCAATCTGCCGTTTATCGGCAAAGTAGTTCCGCAAGAGTAAGCAAGGTCCAGGAAGATCACGGGCGAGGTGGTCTAGCGCCATCTTCTGTCTGCAGGCGGCCTTGGCCGCCTTTTCTGTATCGAGATGGGATCCGCCATCACAGAGGTTGCAATGAACGCATTGGAAATCAGCGGCCTGAAAAAGACCTATCAGGGGGGCGTCGAAGCCCTTAAAGGCATAGATCTCACCGTCAAGCAGGGGGATTTCTTCGCCCTGCTCGGCCCGAACGGCGCGGGCAAGTCCACCACAATAGGTGTCATCAGTTCGCTGGTGAACAAGAGCGCCGGCAAGGTGAAGGTGTTTGGCTACGACATCGACAGCGATCTCGAACAGGCCAAGGCCCAGCTCGGCCTGGTACCGCAGGAGTTCAACTTCAGCCAGTTCGAGAAGGTGAGTCAGATAGTCACCCATCAGGCCGGTTTCTACGGCGTGCCCAGGGCGGAAGCCAAGATCCGCGCCGAGAAGTACCTGCGCCAGCTCGACTTGTGGGACAAACGCGACATGCCGGCCCGCACTCTCTCCGGTGGCATGAAGCGCCGGTTGATGATAGCCCGTGCCCTGATGCATGAGCCCAGACTGCTGATCCTGGATGAACCGACCGCCGGGGTGGATATCGAGATCCGCCGCTCCATGTGGACCTTCCTCAAAGAGCTCAACGAACAGGGCGTCACCATCATTCTCACCACCCACTATCTGGAAGAGGCCGAGATGTTGTGCCGCAACATCGGCATCATCGACAAGGGTCGGCTGATCGAGAACACCAGCATGAAAAACCTGCTGGGCAAGCTGGGCCGCGAGACCTTCATGCTGGATCTGGCACCGGGCTCCGCCGTGCCAAACGTGCCCGAGTTCAACGGCCGCATGCAGGATGAACGCACCCTGGAAGTGGATCTGGAAAAGAGCCAGTCCCTCAACAGCCTGTTCGAGCAGTTGTCTAGCCAGCAAGTGCAGGTGCTGAGTATGCGCAACAAGGCCAACCGACTGGAAGAGTTGTTCGTCAACCTGGTCGAGGAGGGGAGAAAAGCATGAATCTGACCACCTACTACATCGCCTTCAAGAGCATTCTGGCCAAGGAGATAAGCCGCTTCACCCGGATCTGGATCCAGACTCTGGTGCCGCCCGCCATCACAATGAGCCTTTACTTTGTCATCTTCGGCAACCTCATCGGCTCGCGCATCGGTGACATGGGGGGATTCAGTTACATGGAGTTCATCGTGCCCGGTCTCATCATGATGTCGGTGATCACCAACTCTTACTCCAACGTCGCCTCCTCCTTCTTCAGCGCCAAGTTCCAGCGCAACGTGGAAGAGTTGCTGGTAGCCCCTGTGCCCAACTACATCATCATCGCCGGTTACGTGGGTGGTGGCGTGGCGCGGGGTATCTGTGTCGGTCTCATCGTCACTCTGGTGTCGCTGTTCTTCGTGCCGTTGCAGATCCATCACCTGTTCAGCGTCTGCTTCACCGTGCTGCTCACCTCGATCCTGTTCTCCCTGGGCGGCCTCATCAATGCGATATTTGCCAAGACTTTTGACGACATCAGCATCATCCCCACTTTCGTGCTGACGCCACTTACCTATCTGGGCGGGGTGTTTTACTCCATCAGCCTGCTGCCGCCCTTCTGGCAGGGGGTCTCCCAGGTGAACCCTATCATCTACATGGTGAACGCCTTCCGTTACGGCTTCCTCGGTATCTCCGATGTGCCGCTCGGCACCGCCTACCTCATCATCATCGGCTTCATAGTCGCGCTCTACGGGTTGGCCTGGTGGCTTATTTCCCGGGGGACCGGATTGCGGCACTGAGTTGCAACCATGAAAAAGGCGCCTGTTGGCGCCTTTTTACTGCATGAGGGTTAGCCCCGGAGGAGGGGCGCATCATATTGCGCCGGTTCGTCGCTGTAGACGCAGACGTTCCACTTGGCAGCCAGGCCATCCTCGGCCAGGCAGTAACGCTCGAAGAAGGATTTGATCTCGGCGCGCTGGCAGTGGGCCTCGAAGCTGGCCATGTCACGCCAGATCTCGTTGAAGACGATGGGGAAGCTCTCCCCTTCGGCAAAGGGGCTGGGAATATGGCGGGTGACAATGTACTGCTGGCAGCCATCTTCGCGCAGCGTGTTTGGCTCGAGTGCCTGCAACACCTGAAACAGAGCCTGCTCCTGGCCGGGCTTGGGCAGGAACTGGGCGATGCAATAAACCTTCTTGGACATGTAGTTCTCCTGATAGGGGTTGCTCAGGCGCTGAGCGTTACCACGCGGTTGTCGATGAGACGGGCCTTGCCCAGGTAAGCCGCCATCAGGATCACCAGATGCCGGCTCTTGTCGGTGGCCGACTCCAGGGTAGCAGCATCGACGATGTCGATGGCGTCGGTGCGAAAACCGGCGTTGTCGAGGCGCTGGCTGGCCTGGGCCACCAGGGAGGGCAGGTGGTGATCGCCTCCTTCAATCTGCTCGGCAATCCAGTTCATGGTACGCGCCAGCTCGGGGGCCAGCGCCCGCTCGGCCGTCGTCAGATAGCCGTTGCGTGACGAGAGCGCCAGACCGTCTTCGGCACGCACCGTGGGCACGCCGACGATCTCGATGGGCATGGCCATGTCGGACACCATCTTGCGAATGAGCGCCAGCTGCTGGTAATCCTTCTGGCCGAAACAGGCGACATCCGGTTGTACCAGGTTGAACAGCTTGGTCACTACGGTACTGACGCCACGAAAATGGCCCGGGCGCAGCGCCCCTTCCAGCAAGCCGGAGAGACCCGGCACTTCGACGAAGGTCTGGCTGGCCAGTCCCTGCGGATACATGATCTCCGGCGTCGGGGTGAACACCATGTCGACGCCGGCAGCTTCCAGCGCAGCGCAATCCTGCTCCAGGGTGCGCGGATAGTTGGCGAGATCTTCGGCTTTGTCGAACTGCATCGGGTTGACGAAGATGCTGACCACCACCTTCTCGGCGTGGCTGTGCGCCTGCTCAACCAGAGTGAGATGGCCCTGATGCAGATTGCCCATGGTGGGCACGAATGCGATGGAGCGCCCTTCACGGCGCCAAAGGCTAATCTGTTCACGTAAAACGAGAGGATTGTTAACGACCAACATCAGCAGTGCACCTTCGGATTAATCAAAGAGATATGGGTTAATAAATCAAAGGGATACGGATTAAATCAGCCTGCCATGAATGGCGAAACGGGGGCTTTCGCCCCCGTTGCCGTCCATGAGGCCTGGATCAGTTGAAGCTGTGCTCCGGGCCGGGGAAGGTACCCTCGCTCACCTGTTGCACATAGAGCCGTATGGCGGCATGTATGTCACCGGTTTCGGCCAGGAAGTTCTTGGTGAACTTGGGCACATAGCCGGAGGTGATGCCGAAGGCATCGTGCATCACCAGGATCTGGCCGTCGGTGGCCGGGCCTGCACCAATGCCGATCACCGGGATCCGCAGTGCCTTGGTGATGCGCTCGGCCAGGGCGACCGGCACGCACTCGAGCACCAGCAGCTGTATGCCGGCTTCTTGCAGGCAGAGCGCCTGACGGTAGATCTCCTGGGCCTGATACTCGTCACGCCCCTGCACCTTGAAGCCGCCAAACACATGGACGGACTGGGGTGTGAGACCGAGGTGACCACAGACAGGCACGCCGTTGCGGGTCAGGTGGCGAATGCTGTCACACAGCCAGTCGCCCCCTTCCATCTTCACCATGCGGGCACCGGCCGCCATCAGGCGAGCGGCTGTCTGGTAGGTCTGCTCCGGGGTGGCATAGCTCATGAACGGCATGTCTGCGATGATCAGTGCATTGCTGGCACCACGGGCGACACAGCGGGTGTGATAGACCATTTCATCCACGCTGACGGCCAGGGTATCCTGACCCCCTTGCAGTACCATGCCCAGGGAATCCCCGATGAGCAGCACGTGGGCGCCCTCATCGTCGAACAGCTTGGCGAAGCTGGCATCATAGGCGGTGATGGCGGTGATTTTTTGGCCGTCCTGCTTCATCTTCAGCAGGCTGGCGGTGGTGATCTTGCTCATAACGTTTCAGGGCTCCTAAACGTCTGCACCGGGGGCAATGATGGCAAGATCATTGGTCGGGCAGCGGGCAACCAGTTCCACGAGCGGGGTGCCGCAGGGCAGCACCAGAGCGGGCGCAATCTCGGCCAAGGGCAGCAGCACGAACTCCCGCTCCTTCATGCCGTAATGGGGAACGACGAGGCGCTCGTGCCCTATGATCTGATTGCCATAGAGCAGCAGATCCAGATCCAGGGTTCTCGGGCCCCAACGCTCATCCTTGCGCACACGTCCCTGTTCCAGCTCGATTTTTTGCAATTGATCCAGCAAGGCCAAAGGGCCTAGCCGGGTCGTCAGCAGCACTACGGCATTGACGTAGTCCGGCTGATCCGCAGGGCCCATGGGGCGGCTGCTGTAAAACGAGGAAGCCTGTTGCAACTCGGACTCCGGCAGCGCCGCCAGTGCGTCGACGGCGCGGCGAGCCTGACCGAGTGGGTCAGCCAGATTGGAGCCGATGGCAACGAAGACCTCGGTCATGACGCTGGTGGTCACTGCGCCGCTTTCGGTTTGCGACGGCGCGGGCGACGACGGCTGCGACTGTTGCTATCACGTTTCTCGCCGTCACCGCTGCGGGGTTCACTGGCTTGGGCATGCTCGCCGCTCGCAGGGCGGCGGGTCGCTTCCCGTTGCAGCTGCGGGCGTACGTCAGGGTTGGACTCCACATAACGTTCCCACCAGCTGGCGAGCTCGCCAAGGCCGCGCTCGACCCGGTTGCGCAGCAACAGGAAGTCGTAGGCGGCGCGGAATTTCGGGTGCTCCATGGCACGCTCGGGATGACGGCCCTGACGGCGGGTCAGGCGCTGCTGCAGTGCCCAGATATCGCGGACATCCGTGGTGAAGCGGCGTGGTACTGCGATGATACGCACCTGATTGTCCAGCACCTCGTTGATCGCCAGCATGAAGGCGTCGTGCCAGGGCAGGCCGCTTTCGTTTTCCAGCACGCGGGCACGGGCTTCGACACAGCCCCACAGCAGGGTGGCGTAGAGGAAGGCGGGGGTGACCCGTTTGTCTTCCCGCACCCGGGTGTCGGTATCGATCAGCGCCAGCTCGATGAACTGCTCGAACGGCGAGGTGCCGTGCGGGGTGAACAGGGCGGCCACTTGCGGGAACAGCGGCTGGAACAGCCCGTATTCACGCATCAGCTTGTAGGTCGCCAGACCATCACCAGCCAGGAACAGCTTGAGCGTCTCCTCAAACAGACGGGCGGGCGGAATATCCTGCAGCAGCGGGGCCAGCTCCTTGATGGGGGCGGCGCTGCGCGGACTGATGGTCATGTCCAGCTTGGCGGCAAAACGCATGGCGCGCAGCATCCGCACCGGATCCTCGCGATAGCGGGTCTCGGGGTCGCCGATCAGCTCCAGTTTGCGCTGGGCGAGATCCTCTATGCCACCTTCGAAATCGTGCAGGGTGAAATCCCGGGCACTGTAGTAGAGGGCATTGACGGTAAAGTCGCGGCGCTCGGCATCCTCTTCGATGGTGCCATAGACGTTGTCGCGCAGCAGCATGCCTTCATCAGACTGGGCCGATACATGCTTGCTGGTATTGACCTGATGGTGGTGACCCCGGAAGGTGGCCACTTCGATCACGTCACGACCAAAGACGATGTGGGCCAGGCGGAAGCGGCGTCCAATCAGGCGGCAGTTGCTGAACAGCGCCTTGATCTGCTCCGGCGTTGCGTTGGTGGCAATGTCGAAATCCTTTGGCGTTCTCCCGAGCAGAATATCCCGGACACCTCCGCCGACCAGGTAGGCATCGTAGCCACCCTTGTTCAGGCGATAGAGCACCTTGAGCGCATTCTCGCTGATCTCTTTGCGCGAGATGGGGTGCTGGTCACGGCTTAAAGTACGACGCTGCCCGGTTACGTGGGCTGGGATGGGAGACTCCACCGACTGCTCGCCGTCTTCCTTGCCGAGCACCTTGCGGCAAAAGTTTGCGATCTGGGAAAAAATGGTACACCTCTTCATGACTTCTAAATTGACGGGAGGCCAAAAAATAGCGGCCTATCATAGCTCAGGCCTGACCAAATGAAAAACGATGTACTTCATTCAACAATTTCAGGCTTGGCTAAATAAAAATTTGTACTGTCTATGTCAGAGAGCCCAGGCTGATCTTCTCTCTGGATGGGACTTGGTCGAGCCGCCAGTGGGCAATACCCCAGCCGATCACCTCATCAATCCTGCTTGCCATCAGCTCGGGTGGCGGGCATTGGCCGAGAAACTCGAGTGCCTGCCACAGGGCTGGCCTGACCTCGTCAAGCGCCAATGCCGGAGCATGGTTCTGCTTCGACAGTTTGTGGCCATCCGCCAGCACCGCCAGCGGCAGGTGTACCCAGGCGGGCACGTTTGCCCCCAGGGTCTGGTAGAGGGCAATCTGGCGCACCGTGGGCTCCAGCAGATCGGCGCCGCGCACTATCTCAGTGATGCCGCAGTCCATGTCATCTACCACCACAGCCAGGTTATAGGCATAGAGGCCGTCCCGGCGGCGGATGATGAAGTCCTCATCGGCAAGACCGGCGGGCACAGAGACGTGTCCCTGCAGCGCATCGTCGAAATGGTAGACGGGATGGCGCTGGCGTAGCCGAGCGGCGCAGCCTTCTGCCGCCAGCCCCAGTGCGCGGCAGTGACCGTTGTAAAAGCCGCCGCCTGCCATGATCTCGCGCCGGGTACAGCGGCACCAGTAGAGATCCCCTGCCTGATAGAGCTGCGCTATGACGTCGTCATAGCGGCCGTGGCGCTGGCTCTGGTACATCACCTCCCCATCCCACTCAAGGCCATGGGCCTCCAGTGTCTGCAGGATAAGAGGGGCGGCACCGGCCATCTCCCGTGGCGGATCTATATCTTCGATCCGCACCAGCCAGCGTCCTTGTTGCGCCCTGGCCTGCAAGAAACTGCCGAGCGCCGCTATCAGGGAACCAAAGTGGAGCGGGCCTGACGGGGAGGGAGCAAAGCGGCCTATATAAGGGCGAGTCTGGGGAGACGGGACTGTATTCACGGACATGGCAATTCGGGCAAACGGTTCATTGAGGCTGCATTCTGGGACGCCCCAGCGAAAAGCTCAATAAAAAAGGGAGCCTGCAAGCTCCCTTTTTTCAGTTATGCCAGTGGTCGGTATCAACCGGCCATCTGTTTTTCCTTGATTTCAGCGAGTGTCTTGCAGTCGACACAGAGGTCGGCTGTCGGACGGGCTTCCAGACGACGGATGCCGATCTCGATACCGCAGTGTTCGCAGTAACCGAAGTCATCGTCTTCGAGCAGCACCAAGGTCTTCTCGATCTTCTTGATCAGCTTGCGCTCACGGTCGCGGGTACGCAGTTCAAGAGCGAACTCTTCTTCTTGCGCGGCACGATCCACGGGATCCGGAAAGTTGGCTGCCTCATCCTTCATATGGTCAACGGTGCGGTCAACTTCCTGCATCAGTTGATTGCGCCAGGCTCCCAGGATCTTGCGAAAATGTGCCTTTTGTTGGTCATTCATGTACTCCTCACCCGGTTTTTCCTGGTAAGGCGCCACACCCGCAACGGCCAGGGGGCCCAGAGATTTCCTGTTTTCGCCTGTTGGCATGCCCTGTCTCCTAATTCAGCACGCTACCCGTGCCATCCATAAATTGAGGGCGACATCTATAGCAGAAGGGTAACGCGTAGGCAAACAAGCCGTACCAATTATGTTACCCACACCTACATTTATTCGCTGCCCTCGGGTAGCAGGTGACAAGATTCAAACGGGATAAAATCTTGGGCCACCATGCTCTGCACCCCAACATGGGGTCGATAGCATAAAATTTCAACCCCTGCCGTCATTGCTTGCTCAATAAGCAGACTATAGTGCGGATCTATGTGTGCTGCAGGGCGCACTCTCACGATTCCGGAGTGTAAAACCATAAATAACAGCACGGCTCTGTGACCTGCTGCCTTCATGACCATCAATTCACGCAAGTGCTTGGCACCGCGGGCAGTGACCGCATCGGGAAAGTAGCCCATGCCGGGCTGCTCCCGCTCATCGAGCAGGGTTACCGACTTTACCTCTATGTAGCAATCCGGCTTGCCGTCATCTTCCAGCAGCAGGTCGATGCGACTGTTCTCTTCGCCATATTTCACCTCGGTGCGCAGCCTTGCATAACCGGTGAGCGGAGCCAGTGCCCCTTGTTCGATCAGCTCGCGGGCTATCTGGTTGGCGCGCGCCGTGTTGACGCAGATGAAGTGGCCCGCCGGGCTCTCGGCGATCTCCCAGCTGTGGGGCAGCTTGCGCTTGGGATTGTCGGAGGTGGAGTACCAGACCCGGGTACCAGGGTCGGCGCAGCCGGTCATGGCGCCGGTATTGGCGCAGTGAATGGTGATCACCTCGCCATTGTCGAGCCGCACATCGGTCAGGAAGCGCTTGTAGCGGGAGATGAGCTGCCCGGACTGCAGGGGAGGATCGAAGATCATGGTGCGGTTCTCTCATTTATAGGCAGGAAGCGAGGGCGATCGACTGTCACGACGCCATCTTCTCTCTGGCGCGCAGGGGCCAGCAGGCGAGCGGTTCATAGCGAACCCCGTCCGGCGTAGTGATCGACTGATAGAGGCAGAAGTGGTCTGCCTGCAACACAAAGTCAGGTGCTGGCAGATCTGCGGGGGCCTCGCACGCCTTGCGTGACAGGGTCACATGGGGTCTGTAGCCCTGTTCCCCATTGCCCAGTCCCAGCTTTTCGCCGTGGCGGCGCAGGGCCCTGGCCAGTACATTGAGCTCGTTGGGCCATGTTTTGGGGCCCACCCAGGCCGCCTTGGCGCGGCTGAACCAGCCGGTTTCATCGAGGGTGATGGCAAGGGGTGGACAGTGCTGACGCTCGGCGGCGGCCATCAGGCGGGCAGTGGTGACCTGATCCGCTTCACCCAGAAAGGCCAGCGTCAGGTGGAGGTTTGCTTCAGGCACAGGTTGGCCGGGCCAGGGGCGCTGATCACGCCAGTCGATAAGCTCGGGGGCGAGCTGTTGCAGGGGCAGGGCAAAGAAAAGTTTGGCCATCTTGGTGAGGATGCCTTTTTACGCTCATAACATGGCGCCATTCTATGGCAGCCATCGCTGCCATGTCTCGCCATCCTGTTATCCCGTTCATATCTATGGCTCGAGTGGGATGACGGCCATGATGATCATCTTGCCGTCGCCTGTGCCGGCGACATCTGCTCACGGTGGCCGCGAATGCTATGGCAGAATGGGCGCCGTTTTAAGGTCGCTAACGTAAGGTGTTTGCCGCTTTGTCCCAACTCCCCATTGTTTCGGTGCTGCCAGCGCTGTTTGCCGCCATCGATGCCCATGCCAGCGTGATCCTGCAGGCCCCTCCCGGCGCGGGCAAGTCAACTCTGCTGCCGCTGGAGCTGGTGCGCCAGAACCGGCTGCCCGGTCGCATCATAATGCTGGAGCCCCGTCGACTGGCGGCGCGCAATATCGCCAGCTTCCTGGCTCGCCAGTTGGGGGAGAAAGTCGGGGAGCGCATCGGCTTGCGGGTCCGGGGCGAGAGTCGTACCAGCGCCCGGACCCGACTCGAGATTGTCACCGAGGGGGTGCTGACCCGGATGTTGCAGCAGGATCCCGAGCTCAGCGGCATCTCCCTGGTCATTTTCGATGAGTTCCACGAGCGCAGCCTGCATGCGGATACCGCGCTGGCGTTTGCCATCGAGAGCCAGCAGGGGCTGCGGGATGATCTCAAGCTGCTCATCATGTCCGCCACCCTGGATGGCATGGCGCTCGAGAGTCTGTTGCCCCATGCTCCCGTCATCCGCTCCGAAGGGCGCGGCTTTCCCATCGACTACCACTACCGTCCCGCCAACCGTCAGCAGTGGCTGGATCCTCAGGTGGGCGCAGTGGTGCTGGAAGCGCTGGCCAGTCATACCGGCAGTGCTCTGGTGTTCTTGCCAGGCCAGGGGGAGATAGAACGGCTGGCGCAATGGCTGGAGGGGCGCTTGCCGGATGACGTGCGCCTGGCCCCCCTCTATGGCCGCCTCGACATGGCGGCCCAGCAGGCCGCCATCGAGCCGGCTCCTGCGGGTCAGCGTAAGCTGGTGCTCACCACCAATGTGGCTGAGACCTCCCTTACCATCGAAGGCATCAGTTTGGTCATCGACAGCGGATTGGAGCGGCGCGCCAGCTTTGATCTGAAAAGCGGCGTCACCCGGCTGGAGACCCGCCAGATCGCCAGGGCGTCTGCCACCCAGCGGGCGGGCCGTGCTGGCCGTCTCGGTCCCGGGGTCTGCTACCGACTCTGGAGCGGCGAGGTGCAAGAGCGGCTCGCCGAGCAGAGTCCGCCCGACATTCTGACCCAGGAGCTGACCGGTCTGCTCCTGGATGCCGCCCAGTGGGGGGCAAAAGTAGAGAGCCTGCCGCTGCTGGACATGCCTCCCGCCGCCGCCGTGGCCAGCGCCCAGCGGCTGCTGGTCAGCCTGGGCGCCATGACGCCGGAGGGTGAGCAACAACTTACCCCCGCCGGCCGCGCCATGGCGGCCTTCGGCACACACCCCCGGTTGGCGCGCATGCTGCTACGAGCCCGCGAGCTGGAAACAGAGGGTCTGACAGGGATTGTCGCCGATGCGGCTTTCCTGGTGGCGCTGCTGGAAGAAGATCTGCGAGGATCGGAGCGCCTCTCCGTGCTGTTTCATCGCCGACAGGGCGCCCTGCGTCAGGGGGCGGCCCGCTGGTTCGAACGCCTCGGTGTCAGGTCCGACGCTTCTCAACGCCAATCCCGGGGGGAGTGGCTCGGGTTGCTCTGCGCCCTCGCCTGGCCGGATCGGATCGGCAAGTTACGCAGTGGCAGCCGTTATCAACTCAGTGGTGGGGTGAGCTGCGATCTGGTAGAAGGTCATCCATGCCAGGGACAAGGGGCCCTGATCGCCATCGAGATGGGGCAAAACGATCGTGGCAGCCGCATCTTCATCGCCGAGCCGGTGGAGCTGGACGAGCTGGCGCGCCAGCTGCCTGAGTTGGTAAGCGAGCGCCAGTGGTTCGACTGGGACGAGCGGGAGGAGCGGGTACGGGTCGAGCGCCAGCAGGTGATCGGCGAACTGGTGCTGAGCCAGCGGCCGCTGACTGACCTGACCGATGAACAGAAGGGGCGCTGTTTGCTGCAGGGCATACGTCGCAAGGGGCTGCATGTGTTGCCCTGGGATGAGCAGAGTGAAGGGCTGCTGGCCCGATTGCGTTGCGCCCGCGATTGGCTGCCGGATGATGGCTGGCCTGCCATGGACGACGAAAGCCTGCTGGCGGGCCTCGAGGAGTGGTTGCTGCCTGCGGTGAGTGGCATGACCCGGCTGGAGCAGCTAAAAAGGCTCAATCTCTGCGACGTGCTGCGTCAATCCTTGTCCTGGCCGCTGCCCAAACGGCTGGATGAGGCGTTGCCGAGCCATTTCACGGCACCGACCGGCAGCCGGGTACGCATCCGTTATCAGCCGGGCCAGGCGCCGGTGATCCCGGTGCGTATTCAAGAGATGTTCGGGCAAGGCACAACCCCGTGCGTGGCAGATGGACGGGTGGCGCTGGTGGTGGAGTTGCTCTCCCCGGCCCAGCGGCCGCTGCAGATCACCGCCGATCTCGCCGCCTTCTGGGCGGGCTCCTACGCCTTGGTAAAAAAAGAGATGAAGGGGCGTTATCCTCGTCACTACTGGCCGGATAACCCGCTGGAAGCCATGCCAACCAGGGTCACCAAGAAGAAGATGGGATTGCAGGATTAACCTCTCCCATTAAGGTCCAGGGGCCTGACAACAGAGTAAAAACGAGTTCAGGGACGAAAGCCTTGGTTTTCGTCGGGTCGATGGCATGGGTCGACCGGTAATCATGCCCGCGATGGCGATATAACGAATAGCAAAGAGGATTCATGGCAACGCAACGACGCAAGCGCACCCCCAAGAAGGTGGCGCCCAAACGCACCATCTGGCGCAAGCTGTTCTGGCTTGGCTTCAAGCTCTCCCTGGTGGTGGCGGCCTTCATGGTGGTATTTGGCATCTATCTCGATACCAAGGTGCGCGAGCGCTTTGACGGGGAGAAGTGGCAACTGCCGGTGATGGTTTACAGTCGTCCGCTGGAGCTCTATCCCAGCCAGCGCCTCTCCCAGGCTCAGATGCTGCGCGAGCTCAACATGCTGAGCTACAAGCAGGTGCGTCAGCCCCATACTCCGGGCGAGTACGCAGTGAGTGGCAATCGTATCGAGCTCATCCGCCGTCCATTCGCCTTCCATGACGGCGCCGACGGTGCCCGTGGCCTGCGCCTTACCTTCAGCGGCGCTCGCCTGGAAGGGATCCAGTCGCTGGAGAACCAGCGTCAACTCGGTTATGCCCAGATGGACCCGGTACTGCTCGACCGCCTCAATACCGAGGATCGGGAAGATCGTCTGCTGGTGCGCATCGCCGAGGTGCCGGACAGCCTGCTCATCACGCTGCTGACCACAGAGGATCGCGACTTTTACCAGCATGGCGGCGTCTCGCCGGTGGCCATCATGCGTGCCATGGTGGCCAACGTGCTGGCCGGTCGTACCGTGCAGGGGGGCAGTACCCTGACTCAGCAGCTGGCCAAGAACTTCTTTCTGACCCGCGAACGCAGCCTGTGGCGCAAACTGCAGGAAGCCTACATGGCGGTACTGATTGACTACCGCTATAGCAAGGACGAGATCCTGGAGGCATATCTCAACGAGGTCTATCTGGGGCAGAACTTCTCCCAGGGTGTGTATGGCTTCGGGCTCGCTTCCTACTTCTACTTCGGCATTCCGGTCAACGAGCTGGACATAGATCAGGTGGCCCTGCTGGTGGGGCTGGTGAAGGGACCTTCCTATTACGATCCCTGGCGCTTCCCGGAGCGGGCCAAAGCCCGTCGTGATCTGGTGCTCAAGCTGCTGATGGATCACGGCAGCCTGCAAGCGGCAGAGTACGAACTGGCCAGCAAGCAGCCCCTTGGCATCATTACCCGTGGCCAGATGAGCTATGGCCGCACCCCGGCCTTCATGGGCCTGCTCAAGCGCGAGATCCAGAGCCGTTTCGGGCCTGATCTGCTCAAGCAGTCCGGCCTCAAGATCTTCACCAGCCTGGATCCCATCGCCCAGCATGCCGCCGAGCAGGCGGTCGCATCGGGACTGGCACTCATCGAGAAGCAGCGTGGCAAGAAGAAGCTGGAGGCGGCCATGGTTGTCTCCGACTGGCACAAGGGTGAAGTGGTTGCACTGGTGGGTGGCCGGGATCCGCGCTACGCCGGTTTCAACCGGGCGCTGGATGCCCGCCGGCAGATTGGCTCTCTGGTCAAGCCTGCCGTCTATCTGACCGGCCTCTCCAACGGCCTGACGTTGGCGAGCCCGCTCAAGGACCAACCGATCCGCATTCGTGGCAAGGATGGCCAGATCTGGACACCGCAGAACTATGATCGCAAGTTCCGCCAGAGCGTGCCCTTGATGGATGCGCTGGCCAGCTCCCTCAACGTGCCAACTGTCAACTTGGGTCTGCAAGTGGGGCTGGAGAAGGTGGTTGATACATTGCACAAGCTGGGGGTAGAGCAGGAGATCCAGCCCTATCCGTCGCTGGTGTTGGGGGCTGTGGCGCTCTCCCCCATGGAGGTGAACCAGATGTATCTGCCCATCGCCAACCAGGGGATGACCCAGCCCTTGTCGGCCATCCGCGCCGTGGTCAACAGCGATGGCAGTGCTCTCTATCAGCATGATCAGACCGCCAAGCGGGTCACGGACGAGCAGGCCAGCTGGCTCACCTTGTTTGCCATGACCAAGACGGTGAGCCAGGGCACGGCCCGCTCACTCAACGCCAAGTTCCCCGGCGCCACCATGGCGGGCAAGACAGGCACCACCAACGAGCTGCGTGACTCCTGGTTTGCAGGGCTGGACAACAACGAGCTGGTCAGTGTCTGGGTGGGGCGTGACGACAACACACCGGCGGGGCTGACAGGTTCCAATGGAGCTCTGCAACTGTTTAGCGGTTACATGGGCCAGCGTGGCGTCAACAGCCTTGCCATCAAGATGCCGCAAGGGGTGAGCTGGGCCAACTTCTCCCGCGCCAGCGGGGCCAGAGTGGCCAACGATTGCCCGGGCAGCCTGCAGGTGCCTGCCAAGCTGGCCGGGCTGGCCGAGCCCATGAGCTGCAGCAGCCCGTCGCCCCGCAGCGCACTGGATGACTGGTTCGGTGGTTTCTTCAACTGATAGATGAAACGGGCAGCGCAGGCTGCCCGTTTGACTGGAGTCCTCATGTCTTTGCCATTGTTTGACGCCATCCACCATGTGGCCATCATCGCCAGCGACTATGACCGCTCGCGTCACTTCTATCACCAGGTGTTGGGACTGCCCATCATTGCTGAAACCCTGCGTGAGGCGCGCCAATCCTGGAAGCTGGACTTGGGGCTGCCCGATGGCAGTCAGCTGGAGCTGTTCAGCTTTCCGGCCCCCCCTGAGCGTCCCTCACGCCCGGAGGCCTGTGGCCTGCGCCATCTGGCGTTCAGGGTGAACGACCTGGACAGGGTCGTGCGGCATTTGCAGCATCATCAGATAGAGGTGGAGCCGGTGCGGGTGGATGAATGGACCGGCAAGCGCTTCACCTTCTTCGCCGACCCGGACGGTCTGCCGCTGGAGCTGTACGAGGTGAGCTAGCGTTTCTGTGATGCCGTCGCTACCAGTAAAAAAGCCGCCCAGTCTGTGACAAGGCGGCTTTTTCCATTGTGGGGTCAAGTTCATCAAGCCGTGGTCAGCAGCGCCACTGCGACAGCCATGACCACTATGCCGACCCAGCCGATGGGCTTGAGGCGCTCGCCAAACAGCAGCAAGCCACCAAGCGCCGTACCGAGAATGCCGATGGCACCCCAGGTGGCATAAGCGACAGCAAGGTCAATCTTGCCGGTACCCACGGCTTCGGAAAGCAGGGTGAAGGCGCAGAGCACCAGCAGAATACCGAAGAAACCCCAACCCTTGTGACGAAAGCCCACCGAGCGATTGATCGCCATGTTGGCGCCAATATCCAGCAGGGCGGCGCCGAGTATGATGACTATCGGGCTCATACCGCACCTTCAATCTTGACGGGGGCAATGGGTCTGCGGTGACGGGGTGCCGGATCATCATGGGTCTCGCCCATTGTCACCATAACAATACCCACTATTGCCAATGCCAGACCTATCAACTCCTGAGTGTTGAGGTCATAACCCAGGAACAGGATGGAGATGATGGTGATCAAGCCGATCCCCAGTCCTTCCCACAGGGCAAACGCAATACCAATGGAGATTGTTTTGGCGGCTTTGGCCAACAACATGTAAGAGACGGTGATCAGGATCCACATCGGCAGATAGTTGAGCCAGCCGGCATCATTGGCGGGGATCATGGCCATGCTTGAGGTGCCCGCGACCTCGGTGAAAATGGCAGCCGTCAAAAATATTCGGGCTAAAAGCATTCGACTGAGTAACATAAAATTTCCTTCTGTGGCTGAGACGGATGAGAGGATAACCCTAGTGATACTTGAGTCAGGAATCGCTGAGCGTCGGTTATTCAGACGCTAATGGTTTGCCTTGCCAAACGGAGGCGAGGTAATGTGAACATCGGATATTCTGCCATCAGCCCGTTGTCATGAAGCTTTATCAGATACAACTCTTTGTCGAATCAGCTAACAGTGGCTCCATTGCCAACACGGCTCGTCGTCTTGGCAAAAGTCGCAGTGCGGTCAGCACGGCGATTGCGGCGCTGGAGGTAGAGCTTGGCGTCGAACTTTTTGAACGGGGTGCCAACCAGAGTCGATTGACAGAGATCGGTGAGCTGGTGCTGGATGATTGCAAGCGGCTGTTGCAGGCTGCCAACAGCCTCAAGCTCAAGTGCGAGCACTATGCCTCCGGCGCCGAGGTGGCGCTGCGGGTGGCGCGGGATGATGCCATTCCCGAGCTGGTGTGGCGCGACATGCTGGGGGCGCTGCGCCGCCAGTTTCCCGGCACCAGTATCTCGCTGGTGCTGGCTTCTCCCCCTGAACTGCCAGCGCTGGTGGAGGAGGGGTTTGTCGATGCCGCCTTCGGTCTCATCACGGAGGAGCAGGAGCGCAGCGGCCTCAATATCGATGTGCTCAATCCTATCCGCACCCTGATGGTGGTGGCGCCGAGCCACCCGCTGGCCAGTCTGAAGCGGGTACTGCAGCAGGATTTGACCGGCCATACTCAGGTCACCCTCTCCTACGTGGACGAATTTTCGGTCAAGAGCCTGCTCCCTATCGGGGGTCAACATATAGGTCTGTCGAGCTTCGAACTGATGCGGGATGCTGTGCTGGATGGACTGGGGTGGGCCGTGCTGCCTTCTCCCTTGATCCAGAGCCAGCTGCGGCAGGGGGAATTATTGACCTTGAAGCACAAATTCAGTCTGCAGTGGCGTGACTACGGCGTCTATCTGTCGGAAAACGCCTATCATGGCAAGGTACTGGCGTGGCTGAAGAAGGCGATTCAGGCCTACCTTGAACCTTTTGAATAAGCTGGCAAGCGTCATGCCTTCTGGCCATTGGCGAGCGGGAGAACGCTGCGGGGTCTTGTGATCCAACACGGCCTGATGGTACATACTGTCAATACACTCATGCAGCGCCTGGAGGCGTGAACGATATGAGCAGTGCCCAAGACAAGGACGAAATCTGGCTGGATGACGACATCATAGAGCTGGATGATGATGAGGCCGTGGTGGTCAAGGCGATCAACCCCTGGAAGGTGCTGATCGTGGACGATGAACCTGACATTCATCATGCTACCCGATTGGCGCTTTCCAACATTCAATACAAGTCCCGCCCCCTCGAACTGCTCAATGCCTACAGTGGTGCCGAAGCGGCTCAAATGCTGCTGGCCAATCCACGTATCGCCCTCATCTTGCTGGATGTGGTGATGGAGACCGAAGATGCCGGTCTACGACTGGTACACCAGATCCGCAACGAGATGCACAACAGCCTGGTGCGCATAGTGCTGCGCACCGGCCAGCCCGGTCAGGCCCCTGAGCAGCGGGTGATCCTCGATTACGACATCAACGACTACAAGACCAAGACTGAGCTGACGGTGCAGAAGCTTTTCACCACCGTCATAGCGTCTTTACGCTCCTACGAGACTCTCTGCGCCATCGACAAGAGTCGCCAGGGGCTTGGCAAGATCCTGGAAGGCGCGGGGGATCTCTATCATCTGCACTCCCTGCGAGAATTTGCCTCCGGCGTACTGAAACAGATCAGCGCCATTCTGGATGTCGGCACTGAAGGTGCCATCTGCGTCGAGCGCAGGCCCGATTCTCAGGAACTGGAAGTGCTGGCGGCCACAGGTGACTATGAATCTCTGCTCAATGGTGTATCCCTTGCTGCCTTTCCTGCGTTGAACGACTCTGTGATGAGTGCGCTTGCCAACCGTCGAAACCGCTTTGAGCACCCGCAAGATGCCCTCTATATCGCGGCCCAGAATGGTCGCGAGTTCGTGCTCAACTTCACGCCGACCCAACCTCTCGATCCTCTGGAGTGCGATCTGCTGGATGTATTTTGCCAGCGGATTTCAGCTGCTTACGACAACCTCTATCTCTACAACCAGCTGCTGCGTGCCCAGGAGGCAACAGTGGTGGCGCTCGCTGCGCTGGCGGAGTTTCGTGACTCTGATACCGGTGAACATGTGCTGCGAGTACAGAAACTCTCCGATGCCATAGTGGCCGAGATGCAGCAGGCGGGTGCTTACCCCAATGAACTGACTCCCGGCTTTGTCGACATGATCGGCATGGCCAGCATATTGCACGATGTCGGCAAGGTCGGCACACCGGACCACATTCTGCACAAGCCTGGCCGGTTCGAGCCGGATGAGCGGGTCATCATGGAGCAGCATGCAGACATAGGGGCCAGCATATTGCACAAGGCGGGCGAGATGGTGGAAGGCACCAGCTACCTGTCGCTGGGAGCCGAGATTGCCCGTGGTCATCACGAGCACTTCGATGGCAAGGGCTACCCGGAGCAGCTGGCCGGCCAGCAGATCCCGCTGTCAGCCCGTATCGTGGCCGTGGTCGATGTGTTTGATGCTCTGCTCAGCAAGCGCCCCTACAAGGAGCCCTGGTCGCTGGCGCAGACCATGGAATATATCCAGTCCCGCTCCGGCAGTCAGTTCGATCCTCATGTGGTCCAGGCGCTCAATCGGCTGGTGACTGAGTCGCGATTGCCATACGAGTTGTGAGCGTGACAGTGCAGGTGAAAAAACAGAAGGGGCCATCAGGCCCCTTCTGTTTTTGGTCTCTGTAGCGATTTTTTATAGGTTGCAGTTAGCGCAGGGCATGGCGCGATCTCGGCTGTCGCTTTTGAAACGGCAACAGTATGAGGCCGAGCAGCAGGTCTCCCAGCAAGGCCGCGATGAACCCTACCGACATGCCACAGATGATGGCGGACTGTTTGAGCGGCACCAGATAGCTGTAGTTTTGCAGGGTATCTTGCCAGAGTTGGGGATCGGCGCGCAGCAGCAGGTGTGTCAGCTGCTGATACCAGGGATGATCCTTGAAAGCACTCTCCTGCAACAGCATCTGCTGCTGGCTCACCAGGTGTTGCAGACTGACGGCATCCCGGGCGAATACGGGGTCCGGGTTGGTGCGATAGTGGTTGACCAGGGCGGTCAGATCGCCGTTGAAGTGCTGATCCGCCGTGCCCTGAAATGGCACCAGGCTGAGGTTGGCCTGTTGCAGGCGTGCATCCAGCCGCTGGTAATAGAGGTCGATCAGACCCGGTACCTGAACGCCGGCCAATAAACCCAGGGCAAACAGCATAATGCGAAGGTAGCTGCGCATATTCCTCATCATCTCGTTAAAAAAGAGCTCTCATACTAGCTGCAAGCCTGGTTCAGACCAAGGTAGTGTTCCGTCATCCAGTGGAGCTTGTGTCGATATGGCGGCTTCACAGCCCGGTTGTAATAGCGTCTTGTCCGGTTATCCCCTCTCCAATGTTAAGGATTCAAATCGCGCCCATTATGTTCTAGAATGCCGCGTTTTTTCCGGGAGAGGAGAGTCTGCATGAGCAAGTTCGTGCCGTGCTATTTGATTGGGGGCCTCATTGCCATCAGTTGGGCCGCCTTGCCTGCCCATGGCCCCTGGGATCAGTGGGATCTTGCCGTCTTTCATCTGGTCAATGGCTGGCTGGGCCAGTCTTCGTTGTGGGCCGATGTGGTGGCCGTGACCAATAATCGTCTGTTTGACCTGCTCGTATTGGGCTGCATGGGGCTCATCCTGGCGATGTGTTTTTTCCGCTCTGAGGATGGGGATCGTCGTCGCCTTGTCGCCATGGGGATCGTCATGTTGTTGGGGGCCCTGGTTATCAACCAGTTTGGTCACCTGCTGCCGGTCAGTCGTCCCAGTCCGACCCTGACTGTTGCAGATGCATTGCGTGTCACCCAGCTCAGCGCGATCCCGACCAAGGACTCCTCCAGCGACAGTTTCCCCGGCGATCATGCCCTGTTTTTGATGATCTTTGCCGGTTTCGCCCTGTGTTATCTGCCACGCTGGGCAGGGGGGCTGGCCATCTTGATGGTGCCGCTGTTCTCGGCGCCCCGTATTTTGTCTGGTGCCCACTGGCTGACGGATGTCTATGTTGGCGCCTTGGGGCTGACTCTGATCTGTTTGCCCTTGTTGTTGCTGACGGGGCTGTCGGATGCGCTGATCGGCTGGCTTGCCTCCCGGCTGTCTTTGGGGCCACGACGACGCAGTACCGGGCATCCGTCCGATTAATATCAAAAAAAGAAGGTCGGTTTACACCGGCCTTCTTTTTGGCTACTGCCCATCGATGACTGTGGTCGTCGCGAAATGACCATGACTACCACCGATGGCCCCAGGCCTGCTGGCCCTCATGGATAAGTATTAGCAGAGTCATTCGAACGCGCTTGCTCGAGCTTTATCCAGACAATCGTTTGCATGGCGGCGTGATTGATTCTGGTCAGGACTTTTAATTTCCGCTGCCTTAGAATCGCCGGCCCTTGCAGGAGAGGTCGGTATGCTTATTAATCTTTTACGCCTGATATTCATCGTCTGTGCCCTGGCGTTCGTTTTCATGCTGGTACGGGCCTGGTGGCATAAACGGCAACAGGGCTCACTGGAGCCAACCCCGTTCTGGCCGGTGGCCGCCATCGGATTTGTCGCCAATTTTCTCGATACCCTGGGGGTTGGCAGCTTTGCCGTGAAGACAGCTTGTTTCAAGCAGTTCAAGTTGATCGACGATCGACTGCTACCCGGTACCCTCCATGGCCAGTGCGTACTGCCGACGGTTGCCCAGTCCCTCATCTTTATCGGCGTGGTCAAGGTGGACCCGATCACGCTCATCAGCATGATGGTAGCAGCAGCAGCAGGGGCGGCCTGGGGGGCGCGTCATGTGGCTTCATTTGATCGTCAGACCATACGGCTGGTGATGGCTGTCTCTCTGCTGGTGGTGGCCGGCCTTATCTTTGCGGGCTTGCTGGGTCTGTTCCCCCTCGGCGGCGATGCCATGGGGCTGACAGGTTACAAGCTGGGAATTGCCCTGCTCGGCAATTTCATCTTCGGGGTCTTGATGAATGTGGGTATCGGGCTGTTCGCCCCCTGCATGACGCTCGTCTATCTGCTGGGGATGAACCCCATGGCGGCGTTTCCCATCATGATGGGATCCACCGCCGTGCTCAGCGTCTTCTCGGCGGGCACCTTCATTCGCAAGGGGGCCTTTGATGCCAGGGCCGTGCTGGCTGTGGCAATTTTTGGCCCCATCGGCGTGGTGCTGGCGGCCCTGCTGGTACAGTCCATGGACATGGAAATGTTGAAGTGGTTGGTGGCCTTTATCGTCATCTATACCTCCTGGACCATGTACGCCTCCTGGCGGGCAGAGCGACGCAAGGCTCAACCCCGGCTGGTGGAGATCGCAGGTTAGCCTGGACCAGTGCCGCCTCGGCTTTGGCCCCCAGAAACACATAGAGCCCCAGTGCCAGCAGCAGTCCCACGGCACATCCCATAACACCTACCGCAGGCCAGAGCAGTTCGCTCTGGCCAAGCGACCCTTTGAACAGCAGCAACAATCCCTCTATGGATACCGCAATCAGGATGGCGGCGATAAAGCGGGTGATGGTGCGGCGAACGGCGCTGTGGCGAAAGATGTCCTTATGCAGCAGCACCTCCTCCTCCAGAATCGTCTTGCCCAGATCGAATACCGCCAGCGCCAGGGTCAGGAATATGATGGCGCTAAAGGCACCTAGCTGGTTCTGCTGCTCCCCGCACAGCAGCAGATAGAGCTGCTCCAATCCATGCCATATCAGGGTGGCGACGATGAGAAACAGCGCCATGCTCAGCACCACATAGACAGCCTTGAACCAGGGCATGGCGCGGCGCCGCTCACGATCACCCATCAGCCAGGCAATCAGCTGATTGAGGCAAAGTGTCAGTTCCCGACCATGACCCTGCACAACCAGACGTAGCTGAGCCTGTGGCGCGGGTACGGGGGGAAGGATCCTCGCAGACTCACGGCTCTGGCCTATGGTCAGAATAAAGGGGTAGCCCTTGAGGGAATCACGGGGAGCGGTGAGCAGCCCCAGCAACAGGGGGGCCAGTTCGGTTTCGTATTCCTGATAGCGCCGCAGCACATCTATGGGGCTCATCTCTGCCATATGGACCTCGGTCAAGTGGGCTCCTGCTGAAGATGTGCAAATAGTGGGCCCGTTTTATGACAGGCATGGTATGGGATATTGCACCAGGAGATGACAAAACAGAGGGGGTGAGCAGATAGCTGCACCAGAAAGAGGCGCTGGGGGAAGTCAGACACATCAGATAGAGAAAAGGGCCCGCAAAGGGCCCTCTCGTTAATCTCTGGCTGGATTAACCCGCCAGTTTGGCGAAGCTGCGTTCGGCGGCGGCCAGGGTATGTTCGATCTCCTTGTCGCCGTGGGCCAGTGACAGGAAGCCTGCCTCGTAGGCACTCGGCGCCAGGTAAACACCCTCTTCCAGCATCAGATGATAGAAGCGCTTGAAACGTTCCATGTCGCAGCGGGTAACCTGCTCATAGCGGGTGATCTCCGGCTCGTCGGTAAAGAAGAAGCCGAACATGCCGCCCACATAGTTGATGGCGAGCGGGATACCGTGCTTGGCGGCAGCGGCTTTCAGCCCCTCGGCAACCCGGGCAGTCTTGGCATTCAGCTGCTCATAGAGTCCCGGCTCCAGCAGCAGATCCAGCATGGTCAGGCCCGCGGCCATGGCGACCGGGTTGCCGGAGAGAGTACCCGCCTGATAAACCGGACCGGTCGGGGCTATATGCTGCATCACCTTCTTCTTGCCGCCGAAAGCGCCAACCGGCATGCCGGCACCGATGATCTTGCCGAGAGTGGTAAGGTCCGGGTCTATGTTGTAGTAACCCTGAGCACCGCGCAGCGAGACACGGAAGCCGGTCATCACCTCGTCCAGGATCAACAGGGCACCGAACTCGTCGCAGATGGTGCGCAGCCCTTCCAGAAAACCGGGCACAGGCGGGATGCAGTTCATGTTGCCGGCGACCGGCTCGACTATGATGCAGGCGATATCGCAACCGTACTGGGTGAAGGCTTCTCGCACCGACGCCAGGTCGTTGAACACGCAGGTCAAGGTGTGTTTGGCAAAGTCGGCCGGCACGCCCGGGCTGTTGGGCTGACCCAGAGTGAGGGCGCCGGAGCCGGCCTTGACCAGCAGAGAGTCGGCGTGGCCGTGATAGCAGCCTTCAAACTTGACGATCTTGTCGCGACCCGTGTAACCGCGAGCCAGCCGGATGGCGCTCATGGTTGCCTCAGTGCCGGAGTTCACCATCCGCACCTGCTCCATGGAAGGCACAATCTGGCGTACCTTCTCGGCCATCAGCACTTCGATCTCGGTGGGCGCACCATAGCTCAGACCCTTCTCCACTGCCTTGATGACGGCAGCCTTGATGGCCGGGTGGTTGTGACCGAGCAGCATGGGGCCCCAGGAGCCGATGTAGTCCACATAGGCCTGACCATCCACGTCATAGAGGTAGGCACCATCGGCGTGATCGATGAAGCGGGGTGTACCGCCGACCCCATTGAAGGCGCGGACCGGTGAGTTGACGCCACCCGGAATGGTCTGGCGGGCCTGTTCAAACAGCTGATCTGATTTTGACATGGATCATCCTTAATGGGATTTTGGTCGTCGCACAGGCGCAGGCGGCCTATTGCGGCTCGGCAGCCTGGGGGAGCTGGAGTATGCTTTGCGCTCTCGTTACCTGGTCCAGGCCTGCCCCGTGCTAAATGAAACGGGCCGACTATAGCAGAAAGGCTCTGTGCTGGGCAGCCGGGCTGTCTGCCAGATGCTCCTCACCAGGCAGACAAATGTGGTCTTTCCAACATGGTGCAACAAGATGGCACAACAAGTTATCTCCTCTTCTGACGCTCCCTCTTATCCACGCAGTCCCGCCTTGCTGCGCATGATCCATCAAGACAAGATGCCACTGCTGGTGCTCTTGCTGGCGGCCCTGGTCGGTACCTTGGCTGGGTTGGTGTGCGGACTGTTCGAATCCGGTGTGCACTGGCTGGCCGAGCAGCGACTCGAGCTGCTGGCCGACCGCACCTGGTGGCAGCTCGGTCTGCTCGGATTTGGCTTCAGTGCCTTGTTGGGCTTTGTCGGTTACTTTCTCACCCATGCCTTTGCTCCGGAAGCGGGCGGCTCAGGGATCCCTGAAATCGAAGGGGCCATGGATGATCTGCGTCCGGTGCGTTGGTGGCGGGTGCTGCCGGTCAAGTTCTTCGGCGGCATCTGTACCCTGAGTTCCGGCATGGTGCTGGGACGGGAGGGACCCTCGGTGCAGATCGGTGGCAACCTTGGCAAGATGGTGGCGGATATCTGCCGGCTACCCAAGGAGCATGGTCATGCCTTGCTGGCCGCCGGTGCCGCGGGTGGTCTGGCCGCCGCTTTCAATGCACCGCTGGCCGGGATCCTGTTCGTGATGGAAGAGATGCGGCCGCAGTTTCGCTACTCCTTTCTGGCCATCAAGGCGGTGGGGATCTCCGCCATCATGGCTACCCTGATGTTGCAGAACATGAAAGGGCAGGGGGCGGTGATCACCTTGCCCCACTACGATGCCCCTGCACTGAAGGCGCTCTGGCTGTTCCTCTTTATGGGGGCTATCTTCGGGGTGCTGGGTTTTGTCTTCAACAAGCTGGTGCTGGCCTGCCAGGATGGCTATCTGGCACTGCACCAGAACAAGCGTCATCGCTTCGTGGCCATCGGCATGCTGGTGGCGGGGACCTTTGGCGTACTGTCGCTGTTTGCGCCATCGGTGACAGGCGGAGGGACAGAGCTCATCCCCCATCTGATGGGCGGAGAGTATGCAATGGCGACCCTGTTCCTCATCTTCTCTGTGCGGCTGGTGGCCACTCTTATCTGCTTCTGCTCTGGCGCCCCAGGTGGCGTGTTTGCTCCGACTCTGGCCCTTGGCACCCTGTTTGGTGTGGTGTTTGGTCATCTGTTTCATGCGGCTTTTCCGGAGCTTGGCATCGAACCCGGCGCCTTTGCCATCGCCGGCATGGGGGCCTTGTTTGCCGCCACTGTACGTGCTCCCATCACGGGGATAGTGCTGGTGACCGAGATGACCGATAACTATCAGCTGATCCTGCCCATGATGATCACCACGGTCGGTGCAACTCTGGTGGCCCAGTGGCTGGGGGGGCGCCCCATTTATTCCCAGATCCTGGAGCGAACTTTACGGCTTGCTGCGCGTCAAAAGCGGGGAGACAGCGGCGCTACTGCCAGTTAACTCCTTGTATGTCAGCGCGAATCCGGTTGGGTCGCGTATAGTGAAGGGAGCATGGCCGCTGTATGGCGTAGTAACAAAAGAGGCCTTATGTCCCAGATATTGAAGTTGTTGACTGTGCTGTGCGTGGGGGCGCTCATCGGTTATTTCGTCGGCAATCGGCAGGAGCTGGCTCAGAGCAGCCTCCTGACGGTGCAGCAAGAAACCCTGGAGCGTCAGGGCAAGGCGATAGGCCAGCTCAAGAGCGACCTTGCCATCAAGGAGACCCTGCTGGCCACGCAGAGGGCCGCGTTCGAGCAATTGCAAAAGACACTCAAGGAGCAGGAAGCCCAGGTGCAGGAGCAGAAGCGCCAGTTGGCCTTCTTCGAGCGGATCATGCGACCCACGGGTGAACAGGTAGGGGTGGTGATCGATAACCTCACATTGCAGGAGACCAGCATCCCCGGCCGTTATCACTACCGCTTGGCGCTGACCCAGCCGGCCAAGAAGCGGGAACTGTTCCGCGGCCAGGTACAGATAAAGGTAGAGGGCAGCCTGGGTGACAAACCAAAGACCCTCGGTAGCCGTGAGCTTGGCATGAAAGTGGGCGAGGGGCGCTATGCCTTGCGTTACTTCCAGCTGCTGGAGGGCAACTGGCAGCTGCCGGAAGGCTTTATACCTGACCGGGTGCGTGTCACTATTGGCAAAGAGGGCAGACAGCCGGCCCAGGAGCTGCTGGCCGAATGGGGTGACGTGATCAAACCCCTGGTGGTTGCTCCGTCTGCGCCTGCTGCGCAGTAAGAAGATTGGTGAATACTTGAACTAAACAGTCGGGTATTAGATAATTTCGCGGTTTCCA
>NZ_CM170470.1:0-192500 GCF_057318915.1 Aeromonas sp. TS_SC_11 | reverse complement strand
ATGGCCATGCTGTCTCCACCCGAGACTCAGTGAAATCGAATTCGCCGTGAAGATGCGGTGTACCCGCGGCTAGACGGAAAGACCCCGTGAACCTTTACTACAGCTTGGCACTGAACATTGAACCTACATGTGTAGGATAGGTGGGAGGCTTTGAAGGCGTGACGCCAGTTGCGCTGGAGCCGTCCTTGAAATACCACCCTTGTATGTTTGATGTTCTAACGCAGGGCCCTGAATCGGGCTCGCGGACAGTGCCTGGTGGGTAGTTTGACTGGGGCGGTCTCCTCCCAAAGAGTAACGGAGGAGCACGAAGGTTGGCTAATCCTGGTCGGACATCAGGAGGTTAGTGCAATGGCATAAGCCAGCTTAACTGCGAGACGGACAGGTCGAGCAGGTACGAAAGTAGGTCATAGTGATCCGGTGGTTCTGAATGGAAGGGCCATCGCTCAACGGATAAAAGGTACTCCGGGGATAACAGGCTGATACCGCCCAAGAGTTCATATCGACGGCGGTGTTTGGCACCTCGATGTCGGCTCATCACATCCTGGGGCTGAAGTCGGTCCCAAGGGTATGGCTGTTCGCCATTTAAAGTGGTACGCGAGCTGGGTTCAGAACGTCGTGAGACAGTTCGGTCCCTATCTGCCGTGGGCGTTGGATGATTGAAGGGAGTTGCTCCTAGTACGAGAGGACCGGAGTGAACGAACCTCTGGTGTTCGGGTTGTCACGCCAGTGGCACTGCCCGGTAGCTAAGTTCGGAATCGATAACCGCTGAAAGCATCTAAGCGGGAAGCGAGCCCTGAGATGAGTCATCCCTGACCCCTTGAGGGTCCTAAAGGGCCGTTGGAGACCACAACGTTGATAGGTGGGGTGTGTAAGCGCGGCGACGTGTTGAGCTAACCCATACTAATTACCCGTGAGGCTTAACCATACAACACCCAAGAAGTGTTCTAAGGCTTGTAGCAAATTGAAGAACTACTACCTAATTCAGTGATAGCGAAGCCAACAGGCAAATCGTTATTCACGTCAGCTTTCTCAGATTGAAGTAATTTGCTTGGCGGCCATAGCGCCGTGGAACCACCTGATCCCATGCCGAACTCAGAAGTGAAACGCGGTAGCGCCGATGGTAGTGTGGCATTCGCCATGCGAGAGTAGGACACTGCCAGGCACCCAACACGAAGAACCCCGCTCATCGAGCGGGGTTTTTTATTGCCTGAAATTTCCTTCCCACCGTTTTTTGCATTTCTGTACAAGGTATTGTCCAAATAATTCGCCTTCCCTTCGCGTTCAGTTTGATGATTTCCTCTTTTTATCCTCGGATCCCTATTTGGCCAAAGTTGTGATGCCTCGGCTATTCCCTCCGTTGATAATCACTATTGCTGCTACGGGGGATGACAAGAGACATGGGATCCATAGACTGTCTCTTTCACGAACAAGGAGCTGTGTATGTTGGGGATCCACGATCTGGCGTTGTTTATCGTATCTGGTTTGTTGTTGAACATGATGCCTGGGCCTGATTCTCTGCTCATCATGTTGCGCAGCGGCTCTCAGGGCTGGCGGGCTGGTTCCGTGGCTGCGCTGGGGATTGGGACGGGCACCATGGTGCATGTGCTGGCGGCTGCACTGGGGTTGTCTGCTTTGCTGAGCACCTCGGCTGAGCTGTTCACCGTCATCAAGTTGATGGGGGCGCTCTATCTGGTCTATCTGGGGTTTTCCATGTTCTGGCAAGGGGCCAAGGCGCCTTCTGCTACCAACGTAGCTGTGCCCTTGCCTGTGCTCTCCTATGGCCGGATCTTTCGGCAGGGGTTGCTGACCAATGTGCTCAATCCCAAGGTCGCGCTCTTCTTCCTCGCCTTTGTGCCCCAGTTTATCGCCCCGGATGCGCCACAGAAGGCGCTGGCCTTCATTCTGCTTGGCTGCATCTTCAACCTCAACGGCATGATCTGGTGCCACCTGCTGGCTTTCTCGACTGCCTATGCGAGCCGCAGGGTGAGCTTGCCTGCCCGGTTGGGGCGCTGGCTCAACCGTCTGATGGGGGGCTTGTTCGTGGGGCTGGGCATCAAGCTTGCCAGCGAGTAAATGGCAGCCATAGAAAAAGGCGTATCCCATTGCTGGAATACGCCTTCATCTGCACTGCAGCAGATCTGACCGAGATCAGTTCATGCCGTAGCGCTTGAGTTTCTTGCGCAGGGTGCCACGGTTGATGCCCATCATCACAGCGGCGCGGGTTTGGTTACCGCGGGTATATTGCATGATCACGTCCAGCATGGGAGCTTCGACTTCGGAGAGGACCATATCGTACAGATCAATCACTTCCTGACCGTTCAACTGGGCCAGGTAGTTACGCAGGGCCTGTTGCACAGAGTCACGCAGGGGGCGCTGGGTCGGCTCGGCAGCGTGATTGTGAGTAGTTGTTACCAATGCATCAGAAGTCAGGGTTTGTTCGAACATATTCGGTCGGCTCTTTAGTTATGCGTTAACCTAATCCATCGAAATACGCTTCGAGTGCCTCTAGTTGTGCGTCTGCACAATCCAGGGCATTGAAGTGCTTACGGAATTCTCGGCCCGTCTCTTCTTCATCCAGATACCAGCCCACGTGTTTACGAGCAATGCGCGCTCCCAGATATGCACCATAAAACTGGTGCAGGTTGGTTACATGCTCGTTCATCAGGGTGCGAACCTCTTCCCTTTCGGGAGGCGGCAGCTTGGTGCCCGTCTCAAGAAAATGACGGATTTCCCGGAAAATCCAGGGTCGTCCTTGCGCTGCACGGCCGATCATCACGGCATCAACGCCGGTATAGTCGAGGACATACCGGGCCTTCTCCGGGCTGTCTATGTCGCCATTGGCGACAACAGGAATCGATACGGCCTGCTTAATCGCCTTAATCGTGTCGTACTCAGCGTGACCCCGGTAGAGGCAGGCACGGGTACGACCATGCACGGCGAGGGCCGCGATACCGCAATCTTCGGCGATTCGGGCGATCTCCTCGCCATTGCGGTTATCCGGATCCCATCCTGTGCGGATCTTCAAGGTAACAGGCACATCCACTGCATCCACTACGGCCCGGCAGATAGTTCTGACCAGATCGGGATGGCGCAGCAGGGCGGAACCTGCCAACTTCTTGTTCACTTTTTTTGCTGGACAACCCATGTTGATGTCGACGATCTGAGCGCCCTGCTCCACGTTGTAGCGGGCGGCAAACGCCATCATCTCTGGGTCGGCTCCGGCAATCTGGACCGATCGCAAGCCACCTTCTGCAGAGTGATCCATTCTCATCCTGGTTTTCTGGGTATCCCAGACATCCGGGTTGGCCAGCAGCATCTCGGAAACGGCCATGCCGGCACCCAATCGCAAACAAAGTTCACGAAATGGTCGGTCTGTTACACCGGCCATGGGCGCCACAATCAAGGGTGTTTCAAGCGTGTGGGGACCTATCTGCATTCCACGGTTACCATCGGCTTAGGGCGGCGTATATTACGCATTTTTTAGTCAGGAGAAAAGGTTAGTATTTGAGCGTCAGCCATTTTTTTCTGAAAAAAACGTCGCGCCAAGGCTTGCAAATTCAGGAGTGATTGAAAATCAGGCATATTGTCGGGGTGGATCTGCGGGGTCAAATGAGTGGGTGGCTCGACGATTTGGCTGTCCCCCTCTCGTACTGGTTTGCGCTATTATACCGGCCTTGAATCGAGCAAAGGCTCCAAACAATTTCATTACAAACAGATTGGGGATGTATGACGTCAAGGTTCATCAAATCTCTCTGCCCATGCCTGCTTGGGGCCATGCTGGGCTCAGCCCAGGCACAGACGGTCAGTTTCAGCGAAGCCTGGAGTCGGGTTATCCAGCAGGATGACGGACTGGCGGCAGAACAGGCCGGTGTGGATAGAGCCAAGCAACTGCGCGAGGCTGCCAAGGCCATGTATCTGCCCAAGGTGGATCTGGGGGCCAGCTATACCCACCTCGATCAGCCGATGGAGCTCGATATGATGGATCTCAATCCTATCGCCAGCCATCCGGAATTTGGCAAGGTGCTGGCCCCTGTCATGCAGGCGCTCAATCTCTCCGCCAGTGATTTCGTGACTCCCCTGACCAAGCAGAATGTGGTGACCAGTTCGGTCAAGATGCTGTGGCCACTGTTTACCGGTGGTCGCATCGATGCGGCGCAGGATATCCGTCAGGCTCAGGTGAGCGAAGCGCAGCAGCTGCTGGTGCTCAAGCAGCAATCCACCTTCGAGAGCCTCTCCCAGACCTATTTCGGCGTAGTGCTGGCCGCGCAGGTGGTGCAGACCAAGCAGGAGATAGAGCAGGGGCTGGCCCATCATCTGGATCATGCCAGGAAGCTCGAAGCCCAAGGCCAGATCGCCAAGGTCGAGCGCCTCTCTGCCCAATCAGCCTATGACAGGGCGCGCATCGATACCCAGAAATCCCGCCGCACTCTGGAAATAGCTCAGCTAGCGCTGGGCCACATGCTCAAGCTCAAGCAGGCCGAGCCCAATACCCAGCTCTTCATCAATGAGGGCATGCCGCAACTGGATGCCTTCGTGCAGGAGACCCTGGCGGTGCACCCTGGCCTCAAGCTGCTGGCGGCCAAGAAGGAGCAGGCGCAGGGTCTGATCAAGCTTGAGAAGGGCAAATATGCCCCCGAGCTGTTCCTGTTCGGTAACTACAACCTCTATGAAGATGACTCGCTGGCCTCTAAAACCACGCCTGACTGGCTGGTTGGGGTCGGGGTCAGTATGCCGCTGGTAAGTCGGGATGGTCGCTCTGAAACGGTGCAGGCGGCCAAGAGCGCCGAGCTGCAGGTCAATCTGCTGCAGGCCAAGACCCGCCAGGATCTGGAGTTGCTGGTCGAGAAGACCTGGCGCGAGGCGGCGCAGGGGCTGGAGGAGTATCAGGCACTCTCCTCTTCCCAGGCCCTGGCCGAGGAGAACGTACTGCTGCGGGACAAGGCATTCGGTCAGGGGCTGTCCACGTCGCTGGATGTGGTCGATGCCCGTAACCAGCTGGCGGGGGTCAAGACCCAACGCGCCGCCGCTGCCTATCAATACGTGATTTCGCTGGCTCGCCTGTTGGCACTCTCCGGTCAGATGAACAGTTTCAATCAATATCAGCATGATCAGGCAATAAAGGTGAATTCATGAGTCATTCTCCCATCAAGAAGAAGATGAGCCAAGGCAAGCCGCTGTTGTTGCCACTGGTATTGGTGTTGCTCGCTCTCTGGCTGGGTTGGCGCTTCTGGCTTGCCTATCAGCCTGAGCCGGTTCGCTTGCAGGGCCAGATAGAGGCGCAGCAGTATTCGGTTTCTTCCAAGGTGGCGGGCCGGATCGACGAGGTGCTGGTGAAGAAGGGTGACGTTCTGGCCAAGGATCAGCTGGTATTCACCCTGGCTAGCCCCGAGATTGAGGCCAAGCTGAGCCAGGCCAAGGCGGGTCAGGCTGCGGCCGGGGCCATGGCCGAAGAAGCCGAGAAGGGGGCGCGTGCCCAGCAAATCGCTGCGGCCAAGGATCAGTGGCAAAAAGCCAAGGCGGCCGCCCAGCTGCGTGGCAAGACTTACGAGCGTATCGCCAGTTTGCACCGTGATGGGGTGATGCCGCTGCAAAAGCGCGATGAGGCCTGGACTGCCTGGCAGGCGGCCAAGTACAGCGAAGGCATGGCCTGGCAGCAATATCAAATGACCCTGGAAGGGGCACGGGAAGAGACCAAGGTGGCGGCCCGTGAGCAGGCCAATATGGCAGCAGGCTCGGTGGCGGAAGTGGAGGCTTATCTGGCCGATACCCGTATCGCCAGCCCCCACTCAGGTGAAGTGTCACAGGTGTTGTTGCGCAGTGGCGAGCTGGCGCCGCAGGGATTCCCTGTGGTGACCCTGCTCGACATGGGCGATGCCTGGGCCCAGTTCCATGTGCGTGAAGACTTGCTGCCCCGTTTTGCGTTGGGTACCGAGTTTGACGCCACCATTCCTGGTCTGGGTGAGCAGACGGTCCGCTTCAAGGTCACCCATGTGGCCGTGATGGGTGATTTTGCCACCTGGCGTGCCACCGATACCCGTCAGGGCTTCGACATGAAGAGCTTCCAGGTGGAGGCACGCCCCTTGCAGCCGGTTGACGGTCTGCGGGTTGGCATGAGTGTGCTGGTCGAACTCTGATGAGACATGAATGGCGGCGATTGTGGCAGGACCCCTTCGGTCGTGCCCTGATGAGCTGGGTTCCCCTCTTGCTGATGGGTATCCTCTGCTGGATCTTCTCGGCCGGGTTGGCGCGGGATCTCAAGGTCGGTCTGGTGGATCTGGATCGGAGTGTCCTCTCCCGCCAGCTGGCATTTTCGCTGGATGGTTCCGCCGGCCTGCGCCTCACGGGTCAGTTTGATTCCATCAATGAGGGGGCCCGCGCCCTGCGAGGGGGGGAGATCTACGCCCTGGTGGTGATCCCTCATCATCTGGATCGGGATGCCCGCCAGGGGACCCAGCCCCAGGTGACAGTGTTCAACAATGGCCAGTTCATCCTGATTGCCAAGCTGGTCAACTCGGCGCTGGCTCAGGTTGTCGGCACTCTCAATGGCCAGGTAGGCGTGCTCGCAGCCATGGCCGATGGCAAGGCACTGTCCGGCGCCGTGGGGCAATCCGTGCCTATCAGCAGCCAGGTGACGGCGCTTTACAACATCAATTCCAGCTATGCCCAGTTTCTGCTGAGCGCCCTGCTGCCTGCGGTATGGCAGATACTGGTGGTGCTCTACGGGATCAATGCCCTGGCTCGCACCGATCGATTGGGGCTGGACTGGACCACTCAAGGGGTCTGGTTCGGCCTCTGGCGCATTTTGTTGCCTCATGTATTGATTGGGTGGGCTTGGGGCCTGGTGTGGAGCCTGCTGCTGTTCAAGGCGTTTGGTTATCCCATGCAAGGCAGCTGGCTGGTGCTGACACTGGGTCTTGGGCTCGCCTCGGCGGCCTGCGTCATCATGGGGGCCTTCTTTTACGGGATGATCCGGGATCCGGCCCGCGCCTTGTCGCTGGCGGGCGCCTATACAGCGCCGGGATTTGCCTTTATGGGGGTAACTTTCCCGGTCAGTGCCATGGGCGATTTTGCCCAGTTCTGGCGAAATCTCTTGCCCATCTCCCACTATGTGGAGCTGCAGATAGGGCAGACCAACTACGGTCAGCCGCTCGGTGCCGCCTTGCCCCAGTTCGGCGCCCTGCTGCTGTTTTTACTGCCGTTGTTGCTGGTTGCTCGTCGTTACAAGCAACAGGCCGATCTTGCTCGTCAGACAGCCGAGAAGGAGCCGGAACAATGCTAGGTTTCTGGGATCTGTTGCGGCTGGAGCTGCGCACCCTGCTGGCCGACAGGGCCATCATGCTGACCCTGTTTGGCGGGGTACTCTTCTACTCCTTCCTCTATCCGCAACCTTACCTGCACCAGTTGCCGCGGGAAGAGGCGGTGGTGGTGGTCAACGAAGATGGCAGTCAGCTCTCTCGCCAGCTGGAGTTCATGGCCGATGCCACCCCCCAGGTAAAACTGGTGGCGCGGGCGGCCAGTCTGGATGAGGCGCGTCATCTGCTGCTGACGGGCAAGGGCCGCGGTATCCTGCACATCCCTCGCCATTTTTATCGGGATCTGATGCAGGGCAAGAGCGTCACTCTGGGTTACGCCGGTGATGCCTCCTACTTCCTGGTTTACGGCACCATCGCCGAGGGCCTTGCCCAGGCCGGTGGCTCGCTCGCTGCGCAGGTGAAGGTCGCCCGGCTGCTGAGCCATGGGGAGGCCTTGCCCCAGGCCGCCACGGGCTGGAATGCAGTGGCACTCAACGTGCTGCCCGTGTTCAATCCCACCATGGGTTATGTGAACTATGTGGTGCCGGCGGTGTTTGTGCTGATCCTGCACCAGGTGTTGCTGATGGGGACGGGGATCCTGGGGGCGACCCAGAATCAACGCAGTGGGCGCGGTGAGCATGGTTATTGGCAGAGTGCCCCTGTGCTGGCCCTGTTGCTGGCCAGAACCCTGGTGGTGGGCGGGCTTTTCGTGCTGCCCGTGGCCTACTTTTTCGGCTTCTGCTTCGATCACTACAACATAGTGCGTACCGCAGAGCCGGCCGCGCTGTGGTTGTTCACCCTGCCGTTCCTGCTGGCGACTACCTGGCTGGGGATGCTGCTGGGCGCCCTGTTTACACGGCGGGATTTGCCAACCCAGGTGGTGCTGCTCTCCTCCATGCCGCTGGTTTTCCTAGCGGGTTTCATCTGGCCGCTGGAGCTGATCCCGACCCCGCTCAACTGGCTGGCCCAGTGGGTGCCGAGTACCCCGGCCATCGAGGGCTTCTTGCGTCTCAACCAGATGGGCGCCGATTTTGACCAGGTGTCACGCTACTGGTGGCAGTTGTGGGGACTAGCATTGCTCAACGGCGGCCTCGCTTGCTGGGTGCTGGCATGGCGCCAGCGGTCCGTGCCTGCCGTCAATTGAACTCTGCCGGATATGGAAACGGTCAGCTGAAGCTGACCGTTTTTTTAATTGGCTGGCAGGATTAACCGCGTTGCAGTGTGGGGTCACTGATGGCGTAGATATTCCCTTGCGCCGTCCCATCGACAAGCAGGCGCAATCCCTGTGCGGCCACATCCTGGCGTCGTACCAGGCCGTGCATCTCTTTCCCCTGACTCAGTTCCGCCTGTCCGGTGGCGTCACCGTCCTGCAAGCCCGCCGGGCGCAATATGGTCCAGCTCAGTGCGCTACTTTGCAGCCAGCTCTCGGCCAGACTCTTCAAGCGCACCTCATGACCGAAGGCAGCCCGCGCCCGCTCTGGCAGGTATTGCCAGCTGTCGCCGCAACCGAGCGAGGTGACCAGCAGCAGGCGTGTCAGCCCGGCTTGTTCCATCTCGTCGATCACATGGCGATTACCCAAATAGTCGACGGGTTCCGGTTGGCGGAAACTGCCGAGGGTCGAGACCACTCCGGCTTCGTGGCCAGCCAGCCTGCAAGCTTGCGCCACGGCCTCCTGGTCGAGGGCGTCACCTTCAACGACCTCGACCCCCAATGTACGCAGCTCTGCGGCCATCTCCGGGTTACGGACCAGGGCCACGACCCTGTGGCCCTGGCTCAAGGCACAATGGGTGAAGGCGCGGCCCAGCCCGCGGCTGGCTCCGAAGATAAGTGTGGTTGGCATGGTTCTGCTCCCTTTGGCGAAAGGGTTAGCCTAGAGGGTTGGCATTGCTCTGTAAATGAGAGTTGTTTTTATTTGGTGGCGGGTAAGCAGGGAGGCACTGCGAGCCCGGCCAGCTGGCACGGGCTCGCGTGGAGATCAGCCGTTGTAGTGGCCTATGTTGGGGCGACGACTGGGGCCGCTCAGTTGGATATCCACCGGGTTGAACGCCTTGATTGCCTCGAAGCTGAAATCACCGATGGCCTGATGCAGGCTCTGGGGGCTGTGGTTGGTGATGATGATGACGCTTTTGGAGAGGTTGCGCCGGCGACGTAGCAGGTGGCCGAGGAAGCTGGACTGGCTCTCCGCCATCTTGGCACGATTGGCGGACACCTCGTCGATGATCAGCAGGTCGACCTCTTCCAGGGCGCGGCGGTACTGATTGCGCTCCTCCTGATCCTGGATCACGTTGAAGAAGAGGCGATCCACTATGGAGGCCCACTGCTGAAAGATCACCGATTTCTGGTGCAGGGCGATCAGTTCATGGGCCACGGCGCCTGCCAGGGTCGATTTGCCGGTGCCATAGTCGCCATAGATGAGCATGCAGCCGCCACCGCTCTTCTCCCAGTGCTCGAAACCGCTGATGAAGTAGCGGGCCGTCTCCATAGGGTACTGCAGCGCCGGATCGGTGGCATCCATCTTCTCGAATACCCAGTCCGGGTTGAGATCCGCCTGGGCGATGAGCTTCTGGATCCGCTCCTGGCGAGCCGCCTTCTGCAGTTCGCGTACCTCGGCGTTGGCCTTGGCGTCGTACTCCTTACGCAGAGTCTCGTAGTCGTACTGGCTGCCACCGGTCTGGGCCTGCAGACGGCGAATGCGCTCAAGCAGGCCGCCCACGTGCTGGCTCAGCTCGGTATCGTGCACACGATGATCCTGTTTGGCTTTGGCGATCTTCCTGCGTTTGGCTTCAATCTCTTCCAGCTCCTGGCGCAGGGGATCTTGCGGGTCAGTCATGGAATGCTCCTTCTGCTGGGTCAGGGATGGGTTTGCAAGGGGTTGATTTTGCCTGCAGGCAGGGGCCGCTATCAATCATTATCCGGCTCCTGCTGTGGTGCCTGTTCCAGTTTCTGACTATGGGCCAGCCGTTTTGCCTCTTCGATCATCTGTTGTGCCCGCTTGCTCGGTCCTGCCTCCGCCGGGGCTGACGTGACCTGCTGGTAGCCTTTCGCTTCCATGGGTTGGCGACGGACGTAGCGGCGGGTCTTGAGGGCACGAATGAACTTGAGCATCCATTGATGCTGGGAGTCGAACACCTCGGGGCGGCCCAGCCAGTAGGCGATGAACTCCCCCAGATCCTCTTCGTTGTAGCTGGCATCGATCACCCCGCAGAGGCGGGCGAGGGCGGGCAGCTCTTCATCCGGGCGCCACTGCAGGTGCATCTGGAAGGGGCGCTCCGGCAGCGGGCTGCGCACCTTCTGGGTCAGCAGCGGCAGCTGGAACGGACACTGATGGTAGTGCTCACTGTCAGCCTGCGCCTCGACCTGCAGCAGGCCGGCTTCCATCAGCTCGTCGAACAGTTCGGTCAGCTGGCGGGCGTTGACCTGAAAACAGAAGCCGCTGGGATCGCTTGGATCAACCACTGCCAATGAGCGCCCAAGCTCGGGATAGTTGAGGCGGGCCAGCTGATTTTCCAGCACCAGTCTGCGCAGCTGCAAGGTATAGAGGCTGCGAGCCGGATGGGACAACCTGGGATGGGCGAGGGCGCTGTATTCGGCTGGTGTCATGATGTTCTTCAGGGGCTGGCGTGGGAGGCATTATCCCCCATGGCGGGGTCTCATACAATTCGCGCCGAGCGCAGAAGTGGCCAGGTCGGGATTTGTCTGCATTCCCCGCTGACGTTACGGCGGGAATAAGATTGGGATGAAAGGGCTTCATATGAGTTATTTTTTGTGCGAAAACCGTCAAGCCGGAAAATCCGGGTCTGTGCTCATCGATTGGAATTACCCACCTTTTATCAGATAGTTGGTCATCGAACCTGTAGGAAAATGCCGTTGTTCAAGCATCATGTTGGTCAGGCCAGCCAGTTATGGTCTAGGCTTGAGGCTAAAATAACTGATTGACTAATAAGAGCTTTATCAAGATGTCAAAAGCCGGATTACGGATCTTGGTGGTGGAGGATGAAGCCGTTTTTCGCCACTCTCTGGTAACTTATCTCGAGCATGACGGGGCGTGCGTATTTCAGGCCGAAGACGGGATTGAAGGCCTCTCTGCCGCCGCGATTTATCACCCCGATGTGGTGCTGTGCGATCTGAACATGCCCAACATGGATGGGCATGAGGTCATTGCCTGCCTCTCTGCCCGCTATCCCCATATTCCCGTCATCGTCATCTCGGCCCAGAGCAAGATGGAGGCGGTCGAGCGTGCTCTGCGCGCCGGTGCCCGTGATTATCTCATCAAGCCGGTGTCTGACTATGGCCTGGTGCGCCACAGCATAGAGCAGTGTTTGACGGCCAACTATGGTCATGGGCAGCAGCTGGAGCTGAGGGATCACATCGACTTCTTTCGTGATCACGACAAAGCCGCCACTCGCTTGCTCGCCTGGCTGAGGCCGCCATCACTGCAGGAGTGGGGTCCCTGGCAAGTCACCTTCAAGGGGATGGGCAACCTGTTTATCCCGGATACCTTCAAGGTGGATGATAAGCTGCTGGTACTGGTGATGGAGCTGCCGATCCTCGGGGTGGATGCGGCTTTCTGCGGCGCCCTGGTGCGCTCCCTGATGAATGCTCCCTATCGCCAGTTCCAGCACAAGGAGAGCCTGTTGCTGACCCAGCCGCACCGGCTGCTCGACTACCTCAATCTGCAACTTATCGAATCCGGTCTGCGTCACTCCTTTGCCATGGCGGCTCTGCTGTTTGATCAGGAGGACGGGTTGGTATTTGCCAATGCCGGGCTGACCTCACCGCACTGGTTGATGCGAGCTGGCGGTTTGCCGCTCGGTTTGATGCGCAGCAGCCACTACGCACTGCACAAGCGCAGCTGGCACGAACCCTTTGACCTGCAGTTTGACAATGACAGCGGCAGCGCTCTCCATATGCAGGTACGCCATCACTGATGGCTGGTTTGTGGCAGACATAGACAAACGGGGCGCCCAGTGGGCGCCCCGTTTGTCTTTTACAATCCTGACCGGTTAGACGGTGGCGGACTGCAGTTTCTTGTCGTGCTCTTCGGGCTCTTTGGCCGGACCTTCGGCGCCGTGCATCCAGTAGACCAGGCGGTTGGCCATGGTCAACAGGATCAGGGCACTGATCACGGCCGCGATGGCAATGCCGCCGAAGATGGCGATGGGACCGGATTCACCGACGAAGGAGCCAACGAAGCCGGCGATATAGTTGGCCAGGGCAACGAAGCCGAACCAGGCACCCATCATCAGGGAGGCCAAGCGCAGCGGAGCCAGCTTGGTCACCATGGAGAGACCGATAGGGGAGAGGCAGAGCTCACCCAGGGTGTGGAACAGGTAGGCACCGACCAGCCAGAACATGGAGGTCTTGACGCTCTGATCGCCACCCTGCTCCAGCACAGCACCGATCATGAACAGGAAGCCCACGGCCAGGAACAGCAGACCCATAGCGAACTTCACCGGTGAGTTCGGCTCTTTGTTGCCGAGCTTGATCCAGATGGCTGCGACTATGGGGGCCAGCGTGATGATGAAGAAGGGGTTCAAGGACTGGAACCAGGCGGTCGGCACTTCGAAGCTGCCGATCATGCGGTTGGTATATTCCTGTGCGTACAGGTTCATCAGACCACCGGCCTGCTCGAAGCCTGCCCAGAAGATGATGGTGAACAGACCCAGCACCAGGATCACCTTGATGCGATCCACTTCCTGCTTGGTCAGCGGCGCCTTCTGCTCTTTGGAACGTTGCTGGGCTGCGCGTTGGGCGGCCGGCACACGACCTATGTCACCGAGGAAGCGTTGCGCCATGGTGGCCTGCACTACCAGAGAGAGCAGCATGCCGATACCGGCGCTGACGAAGGCAGCTTGCCAGCCATAGGCAGTGGCGGCGGCGCCACAAATAACGCCTGCCAGCAGGGAACCCAGGTTGATGCCCATGTAGAAGATGGTAAAGGCGCCGTCACGACGGTGGTCACCTTCCTTGTAAAGGTCACCCACCATGGTGGAGATGTTCGGCTTGAACAGACCGTTACCCAGGATCAGCAAGCCGAGACCCGCGTAAAAGACGCTGTTGACCATATCCGGGAACATGGCATGCGGCAGGGCCAGAGTGAACTGACCTGCTGCCATGAAGATGGCACCGATCAGGATGGCGCGGCGTTGGCCGAGGAAAGTATCTGCCAGCCAGCCACCTATGATGGGAGTGATATAAACCAGACCGGTATAGATGCCGTAGAGCTTGAGGGCATCGGCCTGAGTCCAGCCCATACCGCCGTTGGCAGTCATGTCTGTCAGATAGAGAACGAGCACGGCCCGCATGCCGTAATAGGAGAATCTCTCCCACAGTTCGGTACTAAAGAGCAAAAAAAGCCCTTTAGGGTGACCTAAAAAGGTCCCTTTGGACGGATTATTCATTGGAACTTCCACCTGTGTCTTATATTTTTTTAGGAGTTTTATGCAAGGGCTAGGAACAAGCCTTAATCCTTATAGAACAAGCGTGATTAAATTACAATATTATGATTTAGCGATATTTTATCTATCAATGGTTGAATAATTGTTTATAAAATGAAAAAGGGCATCGAACGATGCCCAGTTATTTATTCTGTAGATAGGTTAAATATTCAGCGTTTACAACTGTTTGACAAACTGCTTCAGCCAGGCGGTGAATTCACCGTTCAGTTCCGGATGGCGTACCGCGTATTCCACATTGGCTTTCATGAAACCCATCTTGCTGCCGCAGTCGTGGCTGCGTCCTTTCATGAAGTAGGCGTTGACCTGCTCATGTTCCATCAGCATGGCGATGGCGTCAGTCAGCTGGATCTCGTCACCTGCACCGACAGGGGTGCGCTCCAGCAGTGGCCAGATGTTGGCTGACAGCACGTAGCGGCCGACCACGGCCAGATTGGAAGGAGCCTCGTCACGGGGCGGCTTCTCGACGATGGCCTGCATCGGCAGGGACATGCCCTCGGTCAGGGCTTCGCCCTTGATGTCGGCGATACCGTACTTGTCCACTTCGCTGTCGGGAACCGCTTCCACCATGATCTGGCTGATCTGATCCCCTTCGAACATGTGTACCATTTCGGCCAGGTTATCGCGCTTGAGGTCGCTGGCCATGTCATCGATCAGCACGTCCGGCAGCAGCACGGCGAAGGGGTTGTCGCCGATCAGCGGGCGGGCACACAAGATGGCATGGCCCAGACCTTTGGCCTCGCCCTGGCGCACATGCATGATGGTGACATCTTTGGGGCAGATGTGTTGCACCTCCTCCAGCAGCTGCCGCTTGACCCGCTTCTCCAGGGTGGCTTCCAGTTCGAAGCTCTTGTCGAAGTGGTTCTCGATGGAGTTCTTGCTCGAGTGGGTCACCAGGATGATCTCCTTGATGCCGGCAGCGATGGCTTCACGCACCACATACTGGATCAGCGGTTTGTCGACCACGGGCAGCATCTCTTTGGGGATGGCCTTGGTGGCAGGCAGCATACGGGTGCCCAAACCGGCGACAGGAAGAACGGCCTTGCGTACAACGAGCTGTGTCTTTTTCATGGAGAGAGTCCAGAGATACAAAGTGGCCCCATGATACCCGAAGAAAAATAGGGCAGCCACAGGCCGCCCTCATGATGGAAGAAGTCCAAACCGGCTATTTGACGATGATCATGTCCCGATTTGCTTCCAGAGTGGCCGGCCCTATGCCGCTGACATCCGCCAGTTGTTCAACCGTGGTGAACTTGCCCTGTTTCTCACGAAAATCGACGATGGCCTGCGCCTTCTTCTCTCCGATCCCCTTGAGAGCAGTTAACTCATTGATACTGGCCGTATTCAGGTTCACCTTGCCACTCTCCTTGGCGGTGGTGACCGTGGTCGCTGGCTTGGCAGCCGGCTTGTCGGCGGCCAGCAAAGGCTGGCTCAACAGGGGCAGGCAGCTCAGCAGCAGGGTGGCGGTCAGGGTCTTGTAGTTCATTGCTTCATGTCCTTATGTTGCGTCGAATGACTATTGAGAATTAGCCGAGTCGCGCCACTTTTTGTCTGTCAGAAGTGACAGGTAATAACTCAGCTAAATCAGCTATAAGCCATACCAATCCAAAATAGGTACACTGTGTTAACCATTTGACCAGGATGTCTTTTCTATGTTTTTCCCTGCAATTTCCGAGCTGGAGCCCATCGCCCGTGCTGCCGGTGACATCATCATGGCCATCTACAGCCAGCCCTTTACGGTGGAGTACAAGGGGGACGAAAGCCCACTGACCGCCGCCGACAAGGGGGCTCATGAGGTGATAGTGCAGGCGTTGGCAGGGCTCACCCCCGATATTCCTGTGCTTTCGGAGGAGTCCGGCCCAGAGGTGATGGGGTTGCGCCATGGCTGGTCCCGTTACTGGCTGGTGGATCCGCTGGACGGCACCAAGGAGTTTGTCTCCCGCAACGGCGAGTTCACCGTCAATATCGCGCTGATTGAGGATGGTAAGCCGCTGTGGGGTCTGGTCTATGCCCCCGTACTGGACCGGCTCTGGTATGGCGGCAAGGGGATGGGTGCCTGGCGTGTGGCCGATGGCAAGCGTGAAGCCATCCAGACCTTGCCTCATCAGGAAGGGGCGCCATGGCGGGTGGTGGGCAGTCGTAACCACCTGTCCCGGGAGACCCTCGATTACCTGGCGCCATTTGGGGAGATTGAGCTGGTTTCCATGGGCAGCTCTCTCAAGTTCTGCATCATTGCCGAAGGGGGGGCCGAGCTCTATCCACGCCTCGCACCTACCTGTGAGTGGGATACGGCAGCGGCGCAGGCCGTGCTTGAAGGGGCCGGGGGCAGCGTGACCCGGCTCGATGGATCACCCCTTGCCTACAACAAGCCAGATATTCTCAACCCCTGGTTTGTCGCGAGGGCCTGAGCGACCTTTAAACAAGGGCAGCACAGATGTGAAAAGGCCGGACACTGTCCGGCCTTTTGCGTTTTCGCCCACCACCTGAGCTCAAAACACCTTTTTGTAGGGCTTGATGGTGACCTTGGCGTAGACACCGGCTGCCACATAGGGATCGTCATCTGCCCAGGCCTTGGCATCGGCCTGGCTGGCAAATTCAGCGATGACGGTACTGCCGGAGAAACCCGCATCGGCCGGATCGTCGGCATCTATGGTCGGGTTGGGGCCTGCAGTCAGCAGTCGTCCCTCATCCTGCAGCGCCTGCAGGCGGGCCAGGTGGGCAGGACGGACCTGTTTGCGCAGGGGCAGGCTGTTGGGAACATCCTCGGAGTAGATGAGATACCACATGAGACAATCCTTCTTCTTGATGGCGATTATTTTTTCAGTTCGCCTTTCTGCTCGGCCGGCAGGTGGCGGTAAAGGTAGACACCGCTCAGCAGCGTAAACACCAGCGTCATGCCGAGCAAGCCGAACACTTTGAAATTGACCCACATCTCTTGCGGCAGGTTGAAGGCCACATAGAGGTTGAGCAGGCCGCAGACGGTAAAGAAACCAACCCAGGCAAGATTGACTCTATCCCAGATGGCATCGGGGGCTTGCAGCTCCTTGGCCAGCATCTGCTTGATGAGGTTCTTGCCAAAGCCGTAGCGGCTGATGAGCAGGCCCAGTGCGAACAAGATGTTGATGACGGTGACTTTCCACTTGATGAAGGCGTCGTCATGGAAGAAGACGGTGAGGCCGCCGAAGAAGCCGACCAAGAGGAAGGTAAAGAGCTGCATCTTCTCGACTTTGCGGTAACGCACCCAGCTATAGATGAGTTGCAGACCGGTCACGACGACAAGGGCGCCGGTAGCCGTGTAGATGTCGTAGAACTTGTAGACCGCGAAGAAAACGATAAGTGGAATAAATTCAATAAATTGCTTCATGTCTGGCTCATAGCCCTCAAAAATAGACCTTAAAATTTTGTCCAGTCTACCTGCAAGGTAGACAACGGCAAATGAATAAGACCGCTCATTTGGCGTCCAGTTCCCTGCCGCCTGCCTAGCCGAATAGCTGGCGGGAAATCTGGTCACCCAACCGCTTTTGGTCTGCCAGCAGCTCACGAATATGCCGTTCTTCGATGAGCGGATTGAGCAGCACGGCGCGCAGCAGGGTGAGCGGCTGGGCACCATAGCGGACTACCGCTCGCTGGGTGCGGGAGACAAAGCTGTGCCCCTCGGCCCGCTGGGCTTTTTGCAGGGCGACGTTGAACTGGTTGATCTGGTCGTTGGCCGCCTCATCGAGCGCTTTGCCCTGTAGATGGGGCGGAATGCAGCGGTAGGAGAGCAGGTTCATCACCGGGGCCGACATCAGCTCGAAAGCGGGATCCTTGTTGATGAGATCCGCCATCAATCTGGCTCTGTCGTAGTTGGCCTCGATAAGCCGTGCGTAACCCTGCTGGCCAAATAGCTGGAAGACCGCGTCCAGATAGAGTGCATTGGCGGGACGGGTGCCTTCCAGGGTAAAGCGGCCCTGATCAAAGGAGCTGGCACGGATGGCGTAGGGTGCTTCTCGCTTGACAGTCATCATGAGGTCTGGCTGGCGGCAGAGCAGCATGCCGGTACCGAGTGGTACCAGAAGTTGCTTGTGACCATCCAGGGTCACTGTATCGGCCAGTTCAATTCCTGCAAGCAGCCCCTGATAGCGGGGCGAAAACAGGGTCGGGCCGCCCCAGGCGGCATCCACGTGGAAGTGGATTTGCTCGCGGGCCGCAATGGCCGCCAGCTCGGGCAGGGGATCGATGGAGCCAAAATCGGTACTGCCGGCTACCCCGACCAGTGCCAGCACTTTTAACTTCTGCTCCTTGCACTGGGTCAGTGCGGCTTCCAGCGCCGCCATGTCGAGCCGGTTCTGGTCGTCGGTCGCGAGCCGCCAGACACTGGGCGCGCCCAGCCCCAGCAGATCCATCCCCTTGTCGAAGGAGTAGTGCATCAGCCGGGATCCCAGGATCACGGCGCCGCGATAACCCTGCTCGTAGAGGGCGAACAGGTTGTCACCGCAGGCGCGGTTGCGGGCCAGCCAGAGGGCGGTGACGTTGGCAATGGTACCGCCGCTGGTCATGACGCCGAGGGCTGCATCCTTGGCATGCATCTGCTCGCCATAAAAAGCATCATCGGCGCGATAGATGAGACGGTGCAACTTGGCCAGCACCTCCCGCTCCAGAAAGCTGAGCAGGCGGGAGGACTCCATTTTCATCGGATTCTGGTTGAGCATCACCAGCAGGCGTGACAACTCGGCGGTGAAGGCGGGGAGTGGCGCCGTCATGTGCCCCATGTAGCGTGGGGAGGTCAGATGGGAGGCCCCTGGCACCAGGGTTGCCAGTCGCGCCAGATAGTTATCCATCGAGATGCCGACAGTGGGCATCCGGGATTGATCGAGCTGGTGGGTGAAGTGATCGTGCTGGTAGGGGGCCTGACTGTCATCCGAGTGATGAAAGGTCTCCAGCAGGGCCGTCATGGCCTGACCGAAGGCCGGATCCGGTAGTGCAAACAGTTCAGTCAACTTCATCAGGTTCTCCAGACCAGGTTGCCAGGGTGTCACCGGGAGGTGAGCAACCGTGGCAGCGACAGTGACGTGGGCATCGGCCGCAGAGCATACACCAAAGGTAAACGGGTGGCAGCCATGAGCGCATCATGGGGATGAGCCCAATCATATGAGGTTCCATTTAAGCTAACACTTGTACTCTGAAATGACGGCGGCTAGAGTGAGCCCAGTTTGGGCAGGAGTATGTTATGAGCAGTGTGACGGATTATTCTCCCCGCGAGGAGTTGGCCAATCGCCTCAGCCACGGCTTGGGGCTGGTGTTCGGGATCCTGGGCTTGATCCTGCTGTTGAACAAGGGTTGGGGGCAGGGTACCCAGGCGCTTATCAGCTATAGCCTCTATGGCGGCAGCCTGGTGTTGCTCTATCTTGCCTCGACCCTCTATCACAGCATGGCGGAGGGAAGTGCCAGACGTTGGTGCAAGGTGTTTGATCACTGCGCCATTTATCTGCTGATCGCTGGCACTTATACCCCTTTCCTGCTGGTGGCGCTCGATACCCCGCTGGCGCAGGGGCTGATGGTGGTGATCTGGGGACTTGCACTGGCGGGGGTGGTGTTCAAGCTGTTCTTCATCCACCGATTCGAAAAATTATCGCTGTTTACCTACCTGATGCTGGGCTGGTTGTCGCTGGTGGTCATCTATCAGCTTTACCTCCATCTGGAGGGCGAGGGCTTGTTGCTGCTCGGGCTCGGTGGTCTCATTTACAGCCTGGGGGTCATCTTCTACGTGGCCAAGCGCATTCCTTACAACCACGCCATCTGGCATCTGTTCGTGCTGGGTGGCAGTGTTTGTCACTTTATGGCCATTTATGGTTACATCGCTTGACTAGCCCTTAATTGGTATTTTTGCCGTTCAGAAGGATAAAATCGTGCGGTATCACACAGTTGGCATCAGCGTTTGCTGACAAGCTAGGGACAGTTCAATTCGGAAAGGATGCACACGATGAGTGATATCGCGCTTTCCATCAGCATGTTGTCGCTGGTGGCGGTGCTGGGGCTCTGGCTGGGAAACTGGCGGGTCTATGGCGTTGGCTTGGGAATAGGAGGTGTGCTGTTCGGGGGCATCATAGTGGGCCACTTCGCGGGAGTGTCGGATCTGGCGCTCGATGAGCAAACCCTGCACTTCATTCAGGAGTTTGGTCTCATCCTGTTTGTCTACACCATCGGCATCCAGGTCGGTCCCGGCTTCTTCTCCTCCCTGCGCAGCTCCGGCCTCAAGCTGAACGGATTCGCCGCCTTGCTGGTGATCCTTGGCTGTGTGGTCGCGGCAGGGCTGCATCAACTGTTCGATGTACCCTTGCCTGTGATCCTCGGGGTCTTCTCCGGCGCCGTGACCAACACTCCCTCCCTCGGTGCGGGTCAGCAGATCCTGGCCGAGCTGGGGGCCGATCCCGGCTCGACCGGCTTGATGGGTATGGGCTATGCCGTTGCCTATCCGTTCGGCATCTGCGGCATCCTGCTGACCATGTGGCTGGTTCGCCTGTTTTTTCGCATCAAAATCGACGAAGAAGCCGACCTGTTCGAACAACATGCAGGCAAGACCAAGGAGAGCCTGCAGACCATCAATATTGCGGTGCGCAACCCCAATATGCATGGCCTGATGCTCTGCGAGATCCCGAGTCTCGACGAGTCTGATGTGATCTGTTCCCGCCTCAAACGCGGTGAGGAACTGATGGTACCTCGGTCGGATTCACGCATCGAGCTAGGTGATTTGCTGCACCTGGTGGGTGAACGCCACGCACTGCACAAGGTGTTGCTGGTGTTGGGGGAGGAGGTGGAGACCTCGTTATCGACTCGCGGTACCGATCTGCGGGTAGAGCGGGTGGTGGTCACCAACGAGCAGGTACTTGGCAAGAAGATCCGCGATCTCGACATCAAGCAGAAATACGACGTTGTCATCTCGCGCCTCAACCGGGCCGGTATCGAGCTGGTGCCGACCAGTCAGACCAGCCTGCAGTTTGGTGACATCCTCAACCTGGTGGGTCGACTTGACGCCATAGAAGCGGTGACCAATGTGGTGGGCAACGTGCAGCAGAAGCTGCAGCAGGTGCAGATGCTGCCGGTGTTCATCGGCATCGGCCTTGGCGTGCTGCTCGGCTCCATCCCCTTCTATCTGCCCGGGTTCCCGGCGGCGCTCAAGCTGGGTCTGGCGGGTGGTCCGCTGGTGGTGGCGCTGATCCTGTCGCGGATTGGCAGCATCGGCAAGCTCTACTGGTTTATGCCGCCGAGTGCCAACCTGGCGCTGCGGGAGATTGGCATAGTATTGTTTCTGGCGGTGGTGGGCTTCAAGTCCGGTGCCGGCTTTGTCGATACCCTGATCAACGGTGATGGTCCAGCCTGGATGATGTACGGCATGGCGATCACCCTGATCCCGCTGCTGGTGGTCGGTGTGCTGGCCCGTTTGTATGGCAAGATGAACTACCTCACCCTGTGCGGCTTGCTGGCGGGTTCCATGACGGATCCTCCCGCCCTGGCATTTGCCAACGGTATGCACCCTACCAGTGGTGCCAGTGCCCTGTCATATGCCACCGTCTATCCCCTGGTGATGTTTCTGCGGATCATTTCCCCCCAATTGCTCGCCATCCTGCTGTGGGCGGGTGTCTGATCATGACCCGGACGGGGGCACAACCATGTGCTCCCGTCATCAAAACGTAACACATTGATCATCTTGATTTTATTTTTACCTCCTCCGTCATTGACCCTTCTGTTTAACCGGCTGGTTTAGCCTCAAATCAGTCTATCCATTCGAATTTTCTAACTGGTTTCTGGCGTCATTCACGGGCACATTAGACGGTGGAATATTGCATGCCAATAGAGATTCAGGAGAGAACATGAGCAGCCATAAAATCGCATTGGAACAGGACGTCGTTGTTACCCAGTTGAAAGGCAACATTTACCTGGTCGCCGCAGATGGCAGCCAGAAGCAGCTTGCCGAAGGCGATATCCTGCCCAGGGATGCGGTGCTTATCACTCCTGAGGGCGCCAGTTTCAACGGCGGCAACCAGACTTTCACCCTGAGCCCGACCAACGAGCAGCAGGCTGAGGATGAAACGTCTCAGGCACCTTTGCTGGCCCAGAATCAGGATGTGGCCACTGGCACTCCTGATGAGATATCGGCTTTGCAACAAGCCATTTTGGGCGGGGCCGACCCGACCCAGGCGTTTGAAGCGGCTGCAGCCGGCGGTGCTCCTGCCGCAGGCGGTGGCAACATAGGTGGTGTGGCCGGTGCCAGTGGCAATGGCGGCTTCGTCACCATAGATCGTACCGGCGATGCCACCATAGCGGCGGCGGGATTTGATACCGCCAACCAGGCGGATACCGGTGTGACAGGCGATGCGGTCGCGGGTGAAGATGATCCCTTCGACTTGGTGCCGCCGGTGATCACCGTCTCTGCACCAGACAATACCAATGACACCACCCCGACCCTGACTGGCACCACGGATGCGCCGGCAGGCAGCACTGTGACCCTGCTGGTCACTGATGCCAATGGCAATCAACAGACCCTGACCACAACCGTCAACCCGGACGGAACCTTCAGTGTGGACGTCGTCACTCCGCTGGCAGATGGATCCTATACGGTCACCGCCAATGTCACCGATCCTGCCGGCAACACAGCCTCAGCCACCGATGATGGCAGTGTGGACAGCACGGCTCCCTCTGCTCCCCTGGTGGAAATACAGGATGGTGCGGACAATGTCATTTCCGCCAATGAACGTGAAAATGGCGTGGATGTGATTATCCGTTTGCCAGCCGATGCCAAAGTCGGTGATCGCCTCGATGTGGACTGGAATGGTGATGGTGTGCCTGACTCCAGCTCCATCCTGACTGCCGATGACATTAGCAATACACAGGTTACTCTGACTATTCCCACTACGGATCTGCCGGTCAATGGCTCCGTCATTGTGGATGCCACTCTGACCGATCCAGTGGGCAATACCTCTCCCAAGGGTACTGACAACAGCGTTGTGAATGCCGCGCCTGTGCCAGGGAACGACCAGTTCACCGTGGAAGAAGACGGGACGGTCACCATCAAGGTGCTCGACAACGACACCGACCTGGATGGCGATAGCCTCAGCATCACCGCCATCAATGGCCAGGCCATTGCCGAAGGTGGCTCAGTGGCTATTGGCAATGGTTCCGTCACCCTGACCAACGGTCAGCTGGTCTTTACGCCATCCCCTGATTTCAATGGCAATATTTCGTTCGAATACACAATCACAGATGGTTTGCATAGCTCGACTGGCGGTGTTACCGGTACTGTCACCCCGATCAATGATGCCGCCATTATTGCCGGTGCCGACACTGGAGCCGTGGTGGAAGACGAAAGCACCCCGATGCTGACCGAGACTGGCAGCCTGACCGTGACCGACGTGGACGGGGCTGACGAGGCCAAGTTTATTGCCGGCAACGGCGTGGCCAGCAATGGCGCCCTGGGCAGCCTGACCATCACCGAAGGCGGTGCCTGGACGTACAACGTGGCCAACGGCGACGTGCAGTACCTGGGCAAGGGTGAAACCAAGGTCGAGACCTTCGTGGTCAAGAGCCTGGATGGCACCGAGCACACCGTCACCATCACCATCACCGGCGTCAACGATGGCGCCGAGATCTCCGGTGCTGACACTGGCGCGGTGACCGAAGATGCCAGCCCGGATGTGCTGACTGACAGCGGCGTGCTGACCGTGACCGACGTGGACGGCGCCGACGAGGCCAAGTTTATTGCCGGCAACGGCGTGGCCAGCAATGGCGCCCTGGGCAGCCTGACCATCACCGAAGGTGGTGCCTGGACGTACAACGTGGCCAACGGCGACGTGCAGTACCTGGGCAAGGGCGAAACCAAGGTCGAGACCTTCGTGGTCAAGAGCCTGGACGGCACCGAGCACACCGTCACCATCACCATCACCGGCGTCAACGATGGCGCCGAGATCTCCGGTGCTGACACTGGCGCGGTGACCGAAGATGCCAGCCCGGATGTGCTGACTGACAGCGGCGTGCTGACCGTGACCGACGTGGACGGCGCCGACGAGGCCCGGTTTATTGCCGGCAACGGCGTGGCCAGCAATGGCGCCCTGGGCAGCCTGACCATCACCGAAGGCGGTGCCTGGACGTACAACGTGGCCAACGGCGACGTGCAGTACCTGGGCAAGGGTGAAACCAAGGTCGAGACCTTCGTGGTCAAGAGCCTGGATGGCACCGAGCACACCGTCACCATCACCATCACCGGCGTCAACGATGGCGCCGAGATCTCCGGTGCTGACACTGGCGCGGTGACCGAAGATGCCAGCCCGGATGTGCTGACTGACAGCGGCGTGCTGACCGTGACCGACGTGGACGGCGCCGACGAGGCCCAGTTTATTGCCGGCAACGGCGTGGCCAGCAATGGCGCCCTGGGCAGCCTGACCATCACCGAAGGTGGTGCCTGGACGTACAACGTGGCCAACGGCGACGTGCAGTACCTGGGCAAGGGTGAAACCAAGGTCGAGACCTTCGTGGTCAAGAGCCTGGACGGCACCGAGCACACCGTCACCATCACCATCACCGGCGTCAACGATGGCGCCGAGATCTCCGGTGCTGACACTGGCGCGGTGACCGAAGATGCCAGCCCGGATGTGCTGACTGACAGCGGCGTGCTGACCGTGACCGACGTGGACGGCGCCGACGAGGCCCAGTTTATTGCCGGCAACGGCGTGGCCAGCAATGGCGCCCTGGGCAGCCTGACCATCACCGAAGGCGGTGCCTGGACTTACAACGTGGCCAACGGCGACGTGCAGTACCTGGGCAAGGGTGAAACCAAGGTCGAGACCTTCGTGGTCAAGAGCCTGGACGGCACCGAGCACACCGTCACCATCACCATCACCGGCGTCAACGATGGCGCCGAGATCTCCGGTGCTGACACTGGCGCGGTGACCGAAGATGCCAGCCCGGATGTGCTGACTGACAGCGGCGTGCTGACCGTGACCGACGTGGACGGGGCTGACGAAGCCAAGTTCGTGGCCGGTGCTGGCACCCCGAGTGCCGATGCCCTGGGCAGCCTGACCATCACCGAAGGTGGTGCCTGGACGTACAACGTGGCCAACGGCGACGTGCAGTACCTGGGCAAGGGCGAAACCAAGGTCGAGACCTTCGTGGTCAAGAGCCTGGACGGCACCGAGCACACGGTCACCATCACCATCACCGGCGTCAACGATGGCGCCGTGATCAGCGGCAATGACACCGGCGGTGTCACTGAAGATGAAAGCACCCCGACCCTGACCGAGACTGGCACTCTGACCGTGACCGACGTGGACGGGGCTGACGAGGCCAAGTTCGTGGCGGGTGCTGGCACCCCGAGTGCCGATGCCTTGGGCAGCCTGACCATCACCGAAGGCGGTGCCTGGACTTACAACGTGGCCAACGGCGACGTGCAGTACCTGGGCAAGGGTGAAACCAAGGTCGAGACCTTTGTGGTCAAGAGCCTGGACGGCACCGAGCACACCGTGACCATCACCATCACCGGCGTGAACGATGGCGCGGTGATCAGCGGTGCTGACACTGGCGCGGTGACCGAAGATGCCAGCCCGGATGTGCTGACTGACAGCGGCGTGCTGACCGTGACCGACGTGGACGGCGCCGACGAGGCCAAGTTCGTGGCCGGTGCAGGCACCCCGAGTGCCGATGCCCTGGGCAGCCTGACCATCACCGAAGGCGGTGCCTGGACTTACAACGTGGCCAACGGCGACGTGCAGTACCTGGGCAAGGGTGAAACCAAGGTCGAGACCTTCGTGGTCAAGAGCCTGGACGGCACCGAGCACACCGTCACCATCACCATCACCGGCGTCAACGATGGCGCCGAGATCAGCGGCAATGACACCGGAGCCGTGCTGGAAGATGAAACCACCCCGACCCTGACCGAGACCGGCGTGCTGACCGTGACCGACGTGGACGGGGCTGACGAAGCCAAGTTCGTGGCCGGTGCTGGCACCCCGAGTGCCGATGCCCTGGGCAGCCTGACCATCACCGAAGGTGGTGCCTGGACGTACAACGTGGCCAACGGCGACGTGCAGTACCTGGGCAAGGGCGAAACCAAGGTCGAGACCTTCGTGGTCAAGAGCCTGGACGGCACCGAGCACACGGTCACCATCACCATCACCGGCGTCAACGATGGCGCCGTGATCAGCGGCAATGACACCGGCGCCGTGCTGGAAGATGAAAGCACCCCGACCCTGACCGAGACTGGCAGCCTGACCGTGACCGACGTGGACGGCGCCGACGAGGCCAAGTTCGTGGCCGGCAACGGCACCCCGAGTGCCGATGCACTGGGCAGCCTGACCATCACCGAAGGCGGTGCCTGGACGTACAACGTGGCCAACGGCGACGTGCAGTACCTGGGCAAGGGCGAAACCAAGGTCGAGACCTTCGTGGTCAAGAGCCTGGACGGCACCGAGCACACCGTCACCATCACCATCACCGGTGTGAACGATGGCGCCGTGATCAGCGGCAACGACACCGGCGGTGTCACTGAAGATGAAAGCACCCCGACCCTGACCGAGACTGGCACTCTGACCGTGACCGACGTGGACGGGGCTGACGAGGCCAAGTTCGTGGCGGGTGCTGGCACCCCGAGTGCCGATGCCTTGGGCAGCCTGACCATCACCGAAGGCGGTGCCTGGACTTACAACGTGGCCAACGGCGACGTGCAGTACCTGGGCAAGGGTGAAACCAAGGTCGAGACCTTTGTGGTCAAGAGCCTGGACGGCACCGAGCACACCGTGACCATCACCATCACCGGCGTGAACGATGGCGCGGTGATCAGCGGTGCTGACACTGGCGCGGTGACCGAAGATGCCAGCCCGGATGTGCTGACTGACAGCGGCGTGCTGACCGTGACCGACGTGGACGGCGCCGACGAGGCCAAGTTCGTGGCCGGTGCAGGCACCCCGAGTGCCGATGCCCTGGGCAGCCTGACCATCACCGAAGGCGGTGCCTGGACTTACAACGTGGCCAACGGCGACGTGCAGTACCTGGGCAAGGGTGAAACCAAGGTCGAGACCTTCGTGGTCAAGAGCCTGGATGGCACCGAGCACACCGTCACCATCACCATCACCGGTGTGAACGATGGCGCCGTGATCAGCGGCAACGACACCGGCGGTGTCACTGAAGATGAAAGCACCCCGACCCTGACCGAGACCGGCAGCCTGACCGTGACCGACGTGGACGGCGCCGACGAAGCCAAGTTCGTGGCGGGTGCAGGCACCCCGAGTGCCGATGCACTGGGCAGCCTGACCATCACCGAAGGCGGTGCCTGGACGTACAACGTGGCCAACGGCGACGTGCAGTACCTGGGCAAGGGTGAAACCAAGGTCGAGACCTTCGTGGTCAAGAGCCTGGACGGCACCGAGCACACGGTCACCATCACCATCACCGGCGTCAACGATGGCGCGGTGATCAGTGGCAACGACACCGGCGGCGTCACTGAAGACGAAAGCACCCCGACCCTGACCGAGACCGGCAGCCTGACCGTGACCGACGTGGACGGCGCCGACGAGGCCCAGTTTATTGCCGGCAACGGCGTGGCCAGCAATGGCGCACTGGGCAGCCTGACCATCACCGAAGGCGGTGCCTGGACGTACAACGTGGCCAACGGCGACGTGCAGTACCTGGGCAAGGGTGAAACCAAGGTCGAGACCTTCGTGGTCAAGAGCCTGGACGGCACCGAGCACACCGTCACCATCACCATCACCGGCGTCAACGATGGCGCCGTGATCAGCGGCAACGACACCGGCGGTGTCACTGAAGATGAAAGCACCCCGACCCTGACCGAGACCGGCAGCCTGACCGTGACCGACGTGGACGGCGCCGACGAAGCCAAGTTCGTGGCGGGTGCAGGCACCCCGAGTGCCGATGCACTGGGCAGCCTGACCATCACCGAAGGTGGTGAGTGGACTTACAACGTGGCCAACGGCGACGTGCAGTACCTGGGCAAGGGCGAAACCAAGGTCGAGACCTTCGTGGTCAAGAGCCTGGACGGCACCGAGCACACCGTCACCATCACCATCACCGGCGTCAACGATGGCGCCGTGATCAGCGGCAACGACACCGGCGGTGTCACTGAAGATGAAAGCACCCCGACCCTGACCGAGACCGGCAGCCTGACCGTGACCGACGTGGACGGCGCCGACGAAGCCAAGTTCGTGGCGGGTGCAGGCACCCCGAGTGCCGATGCACTGGGCAGCCTGACCATCACCGAAGGCGGTGCCTGGACTTACAACGTGGCCAACGGCGACGTGCAGTACCTGGGCAAGGGTGAAACCAAGGTCGAGACCTTTGTGGTCAAGAGCCTGGATGGCACCGAGCACACCGTCACCATCACCATCACCGGCGTCAACGATGGTGCCGAGATCAGCGGTGCTGACACTGGCGCGGTGACCGAAGATGCTAGCCCGGATGTGCTGACTGACAGCGGCGTGCTGACCGTGACCGACGTGGACGGGGCCGACGAGGCCAAGTTCGTGGCGGGTGCTGGCACCCCGAGTGCCGATGCACTGGGCAGCCTGACCATCACCGAAGGCGGTGCCTGGACTTACAACGTGGCCAACGGCGACGTGCAGTACCTGGGCAAGGGTGAAACCAAGGTCGAGACCTTCGTGGTCAAGAGCCTGGATGGCACCGAGCACACCGTCACCATCACCATCACCGGCGTCAACGATGGCGCGGTGATCAGCGGTGCTGACACTGGCGCGGTGACCGAAGATGCCAGCCCGGATGTGCTGACTGACAGCGGCGTGCTGAGCGTGACCGACGTGGACGGGGCTGACGAGGCCAAGTTCGTGGCCGGCAACGGTACCCCGAGCGCCGATGCCCTGGGCAGCCTGACCATCACCGAAGGCGGTGCCTGGACGTATAACGTGGCCAACGGCGACGTGCAGTACCTGGGCAAGGGCGAAACCAAGGTCGAGACCTTCGTGGTCAAGAGCCTGGATGGCACCGAGCACACCGTCACCATCACCATCACCGGCGTCAACGATGGCGCCGTGATCAGCGGCAATGACACCGGCGGCGTCACTGAAGATGAAAGCACCCCGACCCTGACCGAGACCGGCAGCCTGACCGTGACCGACGTGGACGGCGCCGACGAAGCCAAGTTCGTGGCCGGCAACGGTACCCCGAGCGCCGATGCCCTGGGCAGCCTGACCATCACCGAAGGCGGTGCCTGGACGTATAACGTGGCCAACGGCGACGTGCAGTACCTGGGCAAGGGCGAAACCAAGGTCGAGACCTTCGTGGTCAAGAGCCTGGATGGCACCGAGCACACCGTCACCATCACCATCACCGGCGTCAACGATGGCGCCGTGATCAGCGGCAATGACACCGGCGGCGTCACTGAAGATGAAAGCACCCCGACCCTGACCGAGACCGGCAGCCTGACCGTGACCGACGTGGACGGCGCCGACGAAGCCAAGTTCGTGGCCGGCAACGGTACCCCGAGCGCCGATGCCCTGGGCAGCCTGACCATCACCGAAGGCGGTGCCTGGACGTATAACGTGGCCAACGGCGACGTGCAGTACCTGGGCAAGGGCGAAACCAAGGTCGAGACCTTCGTGGTCAAGAGCCTGGATGGCACCGAGCACACCGTCACCATCACCATCACCGGCGTCAACGATGGCGCCGTGATCAGCGGCAATGACACCGGCGCCGTGCTGGAAGATGAAAGCACCCCGACCCTGACCGAGACCGGCAGCCTGACCGTGACCGACGTGGACGGCGCCGACGAAGCCAAGTTCGTGGCCGGCAACGGCGTCGCCAGCAATGGCGCACTGGGCAGCCTGACCATCACCGAAGGCGGTGCCTGGACTTACAACGTGGCCAACGGCGACGTGCAGTATCTGGGCAAGGGTGAAACCAAGGTCGAGACCTTCGTGGTCAAGAGCCTGGACGGCACCGAGCACACCGTCACCATCACCATCACCGGCGTCAACGATGGCGCGGTGATCAGTGGCAACGACACCGGCGGCGTCACTGAAGACGAAAGCACCCCGACCCTGACCGAGACCGGCAGCCTGACCGTGACCGACGTGGACGGCGCCGACGAGGCCCAGTTTATTGCCGGCAACGGCGTGGCCAGCAATGGCGCACTGGGCAGCCTGACCATCACCGAAGGCGGTGCCTGGACGTACAACGTGGCCAACGGCGACGTGCAGTACCTGGGCAAGGGTGAAACCAAGGTCGAGACCTTCGTGGTCAAGAGCCTGGACGGCACCGAGCACACCGTCACCATCACCATCACCGGCGTCAACGATGGCGCCGTGATCAGCGGCAACGACAAGGGCGGCGTCACTGAAGATGAAAGCACCCCGACGCTGACCGAGACGGGCACTCTGACCGTGACCGACGTGGACGGGGCTGACGAAGCCAAGTTCGTGGCTGGCAACGGTACCCCGAGTGCCGATGCACTGGGCAGCCTGACCATCACCGAAGGCGGTGCCTGGACTTACAACGTGGCCAACGGCGACGTGCAGTACCTGGGCAAGGGCGAAACCAAGGTCGAGACCTTCGTGGTCAAGAGCCTGGATGGCACCGAGCACACCGTCACCATCACCATCACCGGCGTGAACGATGCGGCCGTGATCAGCGGCAACGACACCGGTGCCGTGCTGGAAGACGAAAGCACCCCGACCCTGACCGAGACTGGCACTCTGACCGTGACCGACGTGGACGGGGCTGACGAGGCCAAGTTCGTGGCGGGTGCTGGCACCCCGAGTGCCGATGCCTTGGGCAGCCTGACCATCACCGAAGGCGGTGCCTGGACTTACAACGTGGCCAACGGCGACGTGCAGTACCTGGGCAAGGGTGAAACCAAGGTCGAGACCTTTGTGGTCAAGAGCCTGGATGGCACCGAGCACACCGTGACCATCACCATCACCGGCGTGAACGATGGCGCGGTGATCAGCGGTGCTGACACTGGCGCGGTGACCGAAGATGCCAGCCCGGATGTGCTGACTGACAGCGGCGTGCTGACCGTGACCGACGTGGACGGCGCCGACGAGGCCAAGTTCGTGGCCGGTGCAGGCACCCCGAGTGCCGATGCCCTGGGCAGCCTGACCATCACCGAAGGCGGTGCCTGGACTTACAACGTGGCCAACGGCGACGTGCAGTACCTGGGCAAGGGCGAAACCAAGGTCGAGACCTTCGTGGTCAAGAGCCTGGACGGCACCGAGCACACCGTCACCATCACCATCACCGGCGTCAACGATGGCGCCGTGATCAGCGGCAATGACACCGGAGCCGTGCTGGAAGATGAAAGCACTCCGACCCTGACCGAGACCGGCAGCCTGACCGTGACCGACGTGGACGGGGCTGACGAAGCCAAGTTCGTGGCGGGTGCAGGCACCCCGAGTGCCGATGCCCTGGGCAGCCTGACCATCACCGAAGGTGGTGAGTGGACTTACAACGTGGCCAACGGCGACGTGCAGTACCTGGGCAAGGGCGAAACCAAGGTCGAGACCTTCGTGGTCAAGAGCTTGGACGGCACCGAGCACACCGTCACCATCACCATCACCGGCGTCAACGATGGCGCCGAGATCTCCGGTGCTGACACTGGCGCGGTGACCGAAGATGCCAGCCCGGATGTGCTGACTGACAGCGGCGTGCTGACCGTGACCGACGTGGACGGCGCCGACGAGGCCAAGTTTATTGCCGGCAACGGCGTGGCCAGCAATGGCGCCCTGGGCAGCCTGACCATCACCGAAGGTGGTGCCTGGACGTACAACGTGGCCAACGGCGACGTGCAGTACCTGGGCAAGGGTGAAACCAAGGTCGAGACCTTCGTGGTCAAGAGCCTGGACGGCACCGAGCACACCGTCACCATCACCATCACCGGCGTCAACGATGGCGCCGAGATCTCCGGTGCTGACACTGGCGCGGTGACCGAAGATGCCAGCCCGGATGTGCTGACTGACAGCGGCGTGCTGACCGTGACCGACGTGGACGGCGCCGACGAGGCCAAGTTCGTGGCGGGTGCTGGCACCCCGAGTGCCGATGCCTTGGGCAGCCTGACCATCACCGAAGGCGGTGCCTGGACTTACAACGTGGCCAACGGCGACGTGCAGTACCTGGGCAAGGGCGAAACCAAGGTCGAGACCTTCGTGGTCAAGAGCCTGGACGGCACCGAGCACACCGTCACCATCACCATCACCGGTGTGAACGATGGCGCCGTGATCAGCGGCAACGACACCGGCGGTGTCACTGAAGATGAAAGCACCCCGACCCTGACCGAGACCGGCAGCCTGACCGTGACCGACGTGGACGGCGCCGACGAAGCCAAGTTCGTGGCGGGTGCAGGCACCCCGAGTGCCGATGCACTGGGCAGCCTGACCATCACCGAAGGCGGTGCCTGGACGTACAACGTGGCCAACGGCGACGTGCAGTACCTGGGCAAGGGTGAAACCAAGGTCGAGACCTTCGTGGTCAAGAGCCTGGACGGCACCGAGCACACGGTCACCATCACCATCACCGGCGTCAACGATGGCGCGGTGATCAGTGGCAACGACACCGGCGGCGTCACTGAAGACGAAAGCACCCCGACCCTGACCGAGACCGGCAGCCTGACCGTGACCGACGTGGACGGCGCCGACGAGGCCCAGTTTATTGCCGGCAACGGCGTGGCCAGCAATGGCGCACTGGGCAGCCTGACCATCACCGAAGGCGGTGCCTGGACGTACAACGTGGCCAACGGCGACGTGCAGTACCTGGGCAAGGGTGAAACCAAGGTCGAGACCTTCGTGGTCAAGAGCCTGGACGGCACCGAGCACACCGTCACCATCACCATCACCGGCGTCAACGATGGCGCCGTGATCAGCGGCAACGACAAGGGCGGCGTCACTGAAGATGAAAGCACCCCGACGCTGACCGAGACGGGCACTCTGACCGTGACCGACGTGGACGGGGCTGACGAAGCCAAGTTCGTGGCTGGCAACGGTACCCCGAGTGCCGATGCACTGGGCAGCCTGACCATCACCGAAGGCGGTGCCTGGACTTACAACGTGGCCAACGGCGACGTGCAGTACCTGGGCAAGGGCGAAACCAAGGTCGAGACCTTCGTGGTCAAGAGCCTGGATGGCACCGAGCACACCGTCACCATCACCATCACCGGCGTGAACGATGCGGCCGTGATCAGCGGCAACGACACCGGCGGTGTCACTGAAGATGAAAGCACCCCGACCCTGACCGAGACCGGCAGCCTGACCGTGACCGACGTGGACGGCGCCGACGAAGCCAAGTTCGTGGCGGGTGCAGGCACCCCGAGTGCCGATGCACTGGGCAGCCTGACCATCACCGAAGGCGGTGCCTGGACTTACAACGTGGCCAACGGCGACGTGCAGTACCTGGGCAAGGGTGAAACCAAGGTCGAGACCTTTGTGGTCAAGAGCCTGGATGGCACCGAGCACACCGTCACCATCACCATCACCGGCGTCAACGATGGTGCCGAGATCAGCGGTGCTGACACTGGCGCGGTGACCGAAGATGCTAGCCCGGATGTGCTGACTGACAGCGGCGTGCTGACCGTGACCGACGTGGACGGGGCCGACGAGGCCAAGTTCGTGGCGGGTGCTGGCACCCCGAGTGCCGATGCACTGGGCAGCCTGACCATCACCGAAGGCGGTGCCTGGACTTACAACGTGGCCAACGGCGACGTGCAGTACCTGGGCAAGGGTGAAACCAAGGTCGAGACCTTCGTGGTCAAGAGCCTGGATGGCACCGAGCACACCGTCACCATCACCATCACCGGCGTCAACGATGGCGCGGTGATCAGCGGTGCTGACACTGGCGCGGTGACCGAAGATGCCAGCCCGGATGTGCTGACTGACAGCGGCGTGCTGAGCGTGACCGACGTGGACGGGGCTGACGAGGCCAAGTTCGTGGCCGGCAACGGTACCCCGAGCGCCGATGCCCTGGGCAGCCTGACCATCACCGAAGGCGGTGCCTGGACGTATAACGTGGCCAACGGCGACGTGCAGTACCTGGGCAAGGGCGAAACCAAGGTCGAGACCTTCGTGGTCAAGAGCCTGGATGGCACCGAGCACACCGTCACCATCACCATCACCGGCGTCAACGATGGCGCCGTGATCAGCGGCAACGACACCGGCGGTGTCACTGAAGATGAAAGCACCCCGACCCTGACCGAGACCGGCAGCCTGACCGTGACCGACGTGGACGGCGCCGACGAAGCCAAGTTCGTGGCGGGTGCAGGCACCCCGAGTGCCGATGCACTGGGCAGCCTGACCATCACCGAAGGCGGTGCCTGGACGTACAACGTGGCCAACGGCGACGTGCAGTACCTGGGCAAGGGTGAAACCAAGGTCGAGACCTTCGTGGTCAAGAGCCTGGACGGCACCGAGCACACGGTCACCATCACCATCACCGGCGTCAACGATGGCGCGGTGATCAGTGGCAACGACACCGGCGGCGTCACTGAAGACGAAAGCACCCCGACCCTGACCGAGACCGGCAGCCTGACCGTGACCGACGTGGACGGCGCCGACGAGGCCCAGTTTATTGCCGGCAACGGCGTGGCCAGCAATGGCGCACTGGGCAGCCTGACCATCACCGAAGGCGGTGCCTGGACGTACAACGTGGCCAACGGCGACGTGCAGTACCTGGGCAAGGGTGAAACCAAGGTCGAGACCTTCGTGGTCAAGAGCCTGGACGGCACCGAGCACACCGTCACCATCACCATCACCGGCGTCAACGATGGCGCCGAGATCAGCGGCAATGACACCGGAGCCGTGCTGGAAGATGAAACCACCCCGACCCTGACCGAGACCGGCGTGCTGACCGTGACCGACGTGGACGGCGCCGACGAGGCCAAGTTCGTGGCGGGTGCTGGCACCCCGAGTGCCGATGCCTTGGGCAGCCTGACCATCACCGAAGGCGGTGCCTGGACTTACAACGTGGCCAACGGCGACGTGCAGTACCTGGGCAAGGGTGAAACCAAGGTCGAGACCTTCGTGGTCAAGAGCCTGGACGGCACCGAGCACACCGTCACCATCACCATCACCGGCGTCAACGATGGCGCCGTGATCAGCGGCAACGACACCGGCGGTGTCACTGAAGATGAAAGCACCCCGACCCTGACCGAGACCGGCAGCCTGACCGTGACCGACGTGGACGGCGCCGACGAAGCCAAGTTCGTGGCGGGTGCAGGCACCCCGAGTGCCGATGCACTGGGCAGCCTGACCATCACCGAAGGCGGTGCCTGGACTTACAACGTGGCCAACGGCGACGTGCAGTACCTGGGCAAGGGTGAAACCAAGGTCGAGACCTTCGTGGTCAAGAGCCTGGACGGCACCGAGCACACCGTCACCATCACCATCACCGGCGTCAACGATGGCGCCGAGATCTCCGGTGCTGACACTGGCGCGGTGACCGAAGATGCCAGCCCGGATGTGCTGACTGACAGCGGCGTGCTGACCGTGACCGACGTGGACGGGGCTGACGAAGCCAAGTTCGTGGCCGGTGCTGGCACCCCGAGTGCCGATGCCCTGGGCAGCCTGACCATCACCGAAGGTGGTGCCTGGACGTACAACGTGGCCAACGGCGACGTGCAGTACCTGGGCAAGGGCGAAACCAAGGTCGAGACCTTCGTGGTCAAGAGCCTGGACGGCACCGAGCACACGGTCACCATCACCATCACCGGCGTCAACGATGGCGCCGTGATCAGCGGCAATGACACCGGCGGTGTCACTGAAGATGAAAGCACCCCGACCCTGACCGAGACTGGCACTCTGACCGTGACCGACGTGGACGGGGCTGACGAGGCCAAGTTCGTGGCGGGTGCTGGCACCCCGAGTGCCGATGCCTTGGGCAGCCTGACCATCACCGAAGGCGGTGCCTGGACTTACAACGTGGCCAACGGCGACGTGCAGTACCTGGGCAAGGGTGAAACCAAGGTCGAGACCTTTGTGGTCAAGAGCCTGGACGGCACCGAGCACACCGTGACCATCACCATCACCGGCGTGAACGATGGCGCGGTGATCAGCGGTGCTGACACTGGCGCGGTGACCGAAGATGCCAGCCCGGATGTGCTGACTGACAGCGGCGTGCTGACCGTGACCGACGTGGACGGCGCCGACGAGGCCAAGTTCGTGGCCGGTGCAGGCACCCCGAGTGCCGATGCCCTGGGCAGCCTGACCATCACCGAAGGCGGTGCCTGGACTTACAACGTGGCCAACGGCGACGTGCAGTACCTGGGCAAGGGTGAAACCAAGGTCGAGACCTTCGTGGTCAAGAGCCTGGACGGCACCGAGCACACCGTCACCATCACCATCACCGGCGTCAACGATGGCGCCGAGATCAGCGGCAATGACACCGGAGCCGTGCTGGAAGATGAAACCACCCCGACCCTGACCGAGACCGGCGTGCTGACCGTGACCGACGTGGACGGGGCTGACGAAGCCAAGTTCGTGGCCGGTGCTGGCACCCCGAGTGCCGATGCCCTGGGCAGCCTGACCATCACCGAAGGTGGTGCCTGGACGTACAACGTGGCCAACGGCGACGTGCAGTACCTGGGCAAGGGCGAAACCAAGGTCGAGACCTTCGTGGTCAAGAGCCTGGACGGCACCGAGCACACGGTCACCATCACCATCACCGGCGTCAACGATGGCGCCGTGATCAGCGGCAATGACACCGGCGCCGTGCTGGAAGATGAAAGCACCCCGACCCTGACCGAGACTGGCAGCCTGACCGTGACCGACGTGGACGGCGCCGACGAGGCCAAGTTCGTGGCCGGCAACGGCACCCCGAGTGCCGATGCACTGGGCAGCCTGACCATCACCGAAGGCGGTGCCTGGACGTACAACGTGGCCAACGGCGACGTGCAGTACCTGGGCAAGGGCGAAACCAAGGTCGAGACCTTCGTGGTCAAGAGCCTGGACGGCACCGAGCACACCGTCACCATCACCATCACCGGTGTGAACGATGGCGCCGTGATCAGCGGCAACGACACCGGCGGTGTCACTGAAGATGAAAGCACCCCGACCCTGACCGAGACTGGCACTCTGACCGTGACCGACGTGGACGGGGCTGACGAGGCCAAGTTCGTGGCGGGTGCTGGCACCCCGAGTGCCGATGCCTTGGGCAGCCTGACCATCACCGAAGGCGGTGCCTGGACTTACAACGTGGCCAACGGCGACGTGCAGTACCTGGGCAAGGGTGAAACCAAGGTCGAGACCTTTGTGGTCAAGAGCCTGGACGGCACCGAGCACACCGTGACCATCACCATCACCGGCGTGAACGATGGCGCGGTGATCAGCGGTGCTGACACTGGCGCGGTGACCGAAGATGCCAGCCCGGATGTGCTGACTGACAGCGGCGTGCTGACCGTGACCGACGTGGACGGCGCCGACGAGGCCAAGTTCGTGGCCGGTGCAGGCACCCCGAGTGCCGATGCCCTGGGCAGCCTGACCATCACCGAAGGCGGTGCCTGGACTTACAACGTGGCCAACGGCGACGTGCAGTACCTGGGCAAGGGTGAAACCAAGGTCGAGACCTTCGTGGTCAAGAGCCTGGATGGCACCGAGCACACCGTCACCATCACCATCACCGGTGTGAACGATGGCGCCGTGATCAGCGGCAACGACACCGGCGGTGTCACTGAAGATGAAAGCACCCCGACCCTGACCGAGACCGGCAGCCTGACCGTGACCGACGTGGACGGCGCCGACGAAGCCAAGTTCGTGGCGGGTGCAGGCACCCCGAGTGCCGATGCACTGGGCAGCCTGACCATCACCGAAGGCGGTGCCTGGACGTACAACGTGGCCAACGGCGACGTGCAGTACCTGGGCAAGGGTGAAACCAAGGTCGAGACCTTCGTGGTCAAGAGCCTGGACGGCACCGAGCACACGGTCACCATCACCATCACCGGCGTCAACGATGGCGCGGTGATCAGTGGCAACGACACCGGCGGCGTCACTGAAGACGAAAGCACCCCGACCCTGACCGAGACCGGCAGCCTGACCGTGACCGACGTGGACGGCGCCGACGAGGCCCAGTTTATTGCCGGCAACGGCGTGGCCAGCAATGGCGCACTGGGCAGCCTGACCATCACCGAAGGCGGTGCCTGGACGTACAACGTGGCCAACGGCGACGTGCAGTACCTGGGCAAGGGTGAAACCAAGGTCGAGACCTTCGTGGTCAAGAGCCTGGACGGCACCGAGCACACCGTCACCATCACCATCACCGGCGTCAACGATGGCGCCGTGATCAGCGGCAACGACACCGGCGGTGTCACTGAAGATGAAAGCACCCCGACCCTGACCGAGACCGGCAGCCTGACCGTGACCGACGTGGACGGCGCCGACGAAGCCAAGTTCGTGGCGGGTGCAGGCACCCCGAGTGCCGATGCACTGGGCAGCCTGACCATCACCGAAGGTGGTGAGTGGACTTACAACGTGGCCAACGGCGACGTGCAGTACCTGGGCAAGGGCGAAACCAAGGTCGAGACCTTCGTGGTCAAGAGCCTGGACGGCACCGAGCACACCGTCACCATCACCATCACCGGCGTCAACGATGGCGCCGTGATCAGCGGCAACGACACCGGCGGTGTCACTGAAGATGAAAGCACCCCGACCCTGACCGAGACCGGCAGCCTGACCGTGACCGACGTGGACGGCGCCGACGAAGCCAAGTTCGTGGCGGGTGCAGGCACCCCGAGTGCCGATGCACTGGGCAGCCTGACCATCACCGAAGGCGGTGCCTGGACTTACAACGTGGCCAACGGCGACGTGCAGTACCTGGGCAAGGGTGAAACCAAGGTCGAGACCTTTGTGGTCAAGAGCCTGGATGGCACCGAGCACACCGTCACCATCACCATCACCGGCGTCAACGATGGTGCCGAGATCAGCGGTGCTGACACTGGCGCGGTGACCGAAGATGCTAGCCCGGATGTGCTGACTGACAGCGGCGTGCTGACCGTGACCGACGTGGACGGGGCCGACGAGGCCAAGTTCGTGGCGGGTGCTGGCACCCCGAGTGCCGATGCACTGGGCAGCCTGACCATCACCGAAGGCGGTGCCTGGACTTACAACGTGGCCAACGGCGACGTGCAGTACCTGGGCAAGGGTGAAACCAAGGTCGAGACCTTCGTGGTCAAGAGCCTGGATGGCACCGAGCACACCGTCACCATCACCATCACCGGCGTCAACGATGGCGCGGTGATCAGCGGTGCTGACACTGGCGCGGTGACCGAAGATGCCAGCCCGGATGTGCTGACTGACAGCGGCGTGCTGAGCGTGACCGACGTGGACGGGGCTGACGAGGCCAAGTTCGTGGCCGGCAACGGTACCCCGAGCGCCGATGCCCTGGGCAGCCTGACCATCACCGAAGGCGGTGCCTGGACGTATAACGTGGCCAACGGCGACGTGCAGTACCTGGGCAAGGGCGAAACCAAGGTCGAGACCTTCGTGGTCAAGAGCCTGGATGGCACCGAGCACACCGTCACCATCACCATCACCGGCGTCAACGATGGCGCCGTGATCAGCGGCAATGACACCGGAGCCGTGCTGGAAGATGAAAGCACTCCGACCCTGACCGAGACCGGCAGCCTGACCGTGACCGACGTGGACGGGGCTGACGAAGCCAAGTTCGTGGCGGGTGCAGGCACCCCGAGTGCCGATGCCCTGGGCAGCCTGACCATCACCGAAGGTGGTGAGTGGACTTACAACGTGGCCAACGGCGACGTGCAGTACCTGGGCAAGGGCGAAACCAAGGTCGAGACCTTCGTGGTCAAGAGCTTGGACGGCACCGAGCACACCGTCACCATCACCATCACCGGCGTCAACGATGGCGCCGAGATCTCCGGTGCTGACACTGGCGCGGTGACCGAAGATGCCAGCCCGGATGTGCTGACTGACAGCGGCGTGCTGACCGTGACCGACGTGGACGGCGCCGACGAGGCCAAGTTTATTGCCGGCAACGGCGTGGCCAGCAATGGCGCCCTGGGCAGCCTGACCATCACCGAAGGTGGTGCCTGGACGTACAACGTGGCCAACGGCGACGTGCAGTACCTGGGCAAGGGTGAAACCAAGGTCGAGACCTTCGTGGTCAAGAGCCTGGACGGCACCGAGCACACCGTCACCATCACCATCACCGGCGTCAACGATGGCGCCGAGATCTCCGGTGCTGACACTGGCGCGGTGACCGAAGATGCCAGCCCGGATGTGCTGACTGACAGCGGCGTGCTGACCGTGACCGACGTGGACGGCGCCGACGAGGCCAAGTTCGTGGCGGGTGCTGGCACCCCGAGTGCCGATGCCTTGGGCAGCCTGACCATCACCGAAGGCGGTGCCTGGACTTACAACGTGGCCAACGGCGACGTGCAGTACCTGGGCAAGGGCGAAACCAAGGTCGAGACCTTCGTGGTCAAGAGCCTGGACGGCACCGAGCACACCGTCACCATCACCATCACCGGTGTGAACGATGGCGCCGTGATCAGCGGCAACGACACCGGCGGTGTCACTGAAGATGAAAGCACCCCGACCCTGACCGAGACCGGCAGCCTGACCGTGACCGACGTGGACGGCGCCGACGAAGCCAAGTTCGTGGCGGGTGCAGGCACCCCGAGTGCCGATGCACTGGGCAGCCTGACCATCACCGAAGGCGGTGCCTGGACGTACAACGTGGCCAACGGCGACGTGCAGTACCTGGGCAAGGGTGAAACCAAGGTCGAGACCTTCGTGGTCAAGAGCCTGGACGGCACCGAGCACACGGTCACCATCACCATCACCGGCGTCAACGATGGCGCGGTGATCAGTGGCAACGACACCGGCGGCGTCACTGAAGACGAAAGCACCCCGACCCTGACCGAGACCGGCAGCCTGACCGTGACCGACGTGGACGGCGCCGACGAGGCCCAGTTTATTGCCGGCAACGGCGTGGCCAGCAATGGCGCACTGGGCAGCCTGACCATCACCGAAGGCGGTGCCTGGACGTACAACGTGGCCAACGGCGACGTGCAGTACCTGGGCAAGGGTGAAACCAAGGTCGAGACCTTCGTGGTCAAGAGCCTGGACGGCACCGAGCACACCGTCACCATCACCATCACCGGCGTCAACGATGGCGCCGTGATCAGCGGCAACGACAAGGGCGGCGTCACTGAAGATGAAAGCACCCCGACGCTGACCGAGACGGGCACTCTGACCGTGACCGACGTGGACGGGGCTGACGAAGCCAAGTTCGTGGCTGGCAACGGTACCCCGAGTGCCGATGCACTGGGCAGCCTGACCATCACCGAAGGCGGTGCCTGGACTTACAACGTGGCCAACGGCGACGTGCAGTACCTGGGCAAGGGCGAAACCAAGGTCGAGACCTTCGTGGTCAAGAGCCTGGATGGCACCGAGCACACCGTCACCATCACCATCACCGGCGTGAACGATGCGGCCGTGATCAGCGGCAACGACACCGGCGGTGTCACTGAAGATGAAAGCACCCCGACCCTGACCGAGACCGGCAGCCTGACCGTGACCGACGTGGACGGCGCCGACGAAGCCAAGTTCGTGGCGGGTGCAGGCACCCCGAGTGCCGATGCACTGGGCAGCCTGACCATCACCGAAGGCGGTGCCTGGACTTACAACGTGGCCAACGGCGACGTGCAGTACCTGGGCAAGGGTGAAACCAAGGTCGAGACCTTTGTGGTCAAGAGCCTGGATGGCACCGAGCACACCGTCACCATCACCATCACCGGCGTCAACGATGGTGCCGAGATCAGCGGTGCTGACACTGGCGCGGTGACCGAAGATGCTAGCCCGGATGTGCTGACTGACAGCGGCGTGCTGACCGTGACCGACGTGGACGGGGCCGACGAGGCCAAGTTCGTGGCGGGTGCTGGCACCCCGAGTGCCGATGCACTGGGCAGCCTGACCATCACCGAAGGCGGTGCCTGGACTTACAACGTGGCCAACGGCGACGTGCAGTACCTGGGCAAGGGTGAAACCAAGGTCGAGACCTTCGTGGTCAAGAGCCTGGATGGCACCGAGCACACCGTCACCATCACCATCACCGGCGTCAACGATGGCGCGGTGATCAGCGGTGCTGACACTGGCGCGGTGACCGAAGATGCCAGCCCGGATGTGCTGACTGACAGCGGCGTGCTGAGCGTGACCGACGTGGACGGGGCTGACGAGGCCAAGTTCGTGGCCGGCAACGGTACCCCGAGCGCCGATGCCCTGGGCAGCCTGACCATCACCGAAGGCGGTGCCTGGACGTATAACGTGGCCAACGGCGACGTGCAGTACCTGGGCAAGGGCGAAACCAAGGTCGAGACCTTCGTGGTCAAGAGCCTGGATGGCACCGAGCACACCGTCACCATCACCATCACCGGCGTCAACGATGGCGCCGTGATCAGCGGCAACGACACCGGCGGTGTCACTGAAGATGAAAGCACCCCGACCCTGACCGAGACCGGCAGCCTGACCGTGACCGACGTGGACGGCGCCGACGAAGCCAAGTTCGTGGCGGGTGCAGGCACCCCGAGTGCCGATGCACTGGGCAGCCTGACCATCACCGAAGGCGGTGCCTGGACGTACAACGTGGCCAACGGCGACGTGCAGTACCTGGGCAAGGGTGAAACCAAGGTCGAGACCTTCGTGGTCAAGAGCCTGGACGGCACCGAGCACACGGTCACCATCACCATCACCGGCGTCAACGATGGCGCGGTGATCAGTGGCAACGACACCGGCGGCGTCACTGAAGACGAAAGCACCCCGACCCTGACCGAGACCGGCAGCCTGACCGTGACCGACGTGGACGGCGCCGACGAGGCCCAGTTTATTGCCGGCAACGGCGTGGCCAGCAATGGCGCACTGGGCAGCCTGACCATCACCGAAGGCGGTGCCTGGACGTACAACGTGGCCAACGGCGACGTGCAGTACCTGGGCAAGGGTGAAACCAAGGTCGAGACCTTCGTGGTCAAGAGCCTGGACGGCACCGAGCACACCGTCACCATCACCATCACCGGCGTCAACGATGGCGCCGAGATCAGCGGCAATGACACCGGAGCCGTGCTGGAAGATGAAACCACCCCGACCCTGACCGAGACCGGCGTGCTGACCGTGACCGACGTGGACGGCGCCGACGAGGCCAAGTTCGTGGCGGGTGCTGGCACCCCGAGTGCCGATGCCTTGGGCAGCCTGACCATCACCGAAGGCGGTGCCTGGACTTACAACGTGGCCAACGGCGACGTGCAGTACCTGGGCAAGGGTGAAACCAAGGTCGAGACCTTCGTGGTCAAGAGCCTGGACGGCACCGAGCACACCGTCACCATCACCATCACCGGCGTCAACGATGGCGCCGTGATCAGCGGCAACGACACCGGCGGTGTCACTGAAGATGAAAGCACCCCGACCCTGACCGAGACCGGCAGCCTGACCGTGACCGACGTGGACGGCGCCGACGAAGCCAAGTTCGTGGCGGGTGCAGGCACCCCGAGTGCCGATGCACTGGGCAGCCTGACCATCACCGAAGGCGGTGCCTGGACTTACAACGTGGCCAACGGCGACGTGCAGTACCTGGGCAAGGGTGAAACCAAGGTCGAGACCTTTGTGGTCAAGAGCCTGGATGGCACCGAGCACACCGTCACCATCACCATCACCGGCGTCAACGATGGTGCCGAGATCAGCGGTGCTGACACTGGCGCGGTGACCGAAGATGCCAGCCCGGATGTGCTGACTGACAGCGGCGTGCTGACCGTGACCGACGTGGACGGCGCCGACGAGGCCAAGTTCGTGGCCGGCAACGGCGTGGCCAGCAATGGCGCCCTGGGCAGCCTGACCATCGATGCGGCTGGCAAGTGGAGCTATGAGGTCGCCAACGACAAGGTGCAGTACTTGGGCCAGGGTGAGACCAAGGTCGAGACCTTCGTGGTTGAGAGCCTGGATGGCACCAGCCACACAGTGACCATCACCATCACCGGCGTCAATGACGGTGCCGTGGTGGCGGGCGATGACCGGGGTGCAGTGACCGAAGATCTGAACGTGGTGAGTGGCAAGCTGACCGACACTGGCGTGCTGACCGTGAGCGATGCAGATCAGGGTCAGGCCAAGTTTGTGGTCGGGGCGGGCGTGGCCAGCAATGGTGCGCTGGGCAACCTGTCCATCGCCGAAAACGGCACCTGGAGCTACAACGTCGACAACAGCAAGGTGCAGTACCTGGGCCTGGGTGAGACCCGTGTCGAGAACTTCACCGTGCAGTCGGTGGATGGCACCACGCACACAGTGACCATCACCATCACCGGCGTCAATGACGGTGCCGTGGTGGCGGGCGATGACCGGGGTGCGGTGACCGAAGATCTGAACGTGGTGAGTGGCAAGCTGACCGACACTGGCGTGCTGACCGTGAGCGATGCAGATCAGGGTCAGGCCAAGTTTGTGGTCGGGGCGGGCGTGGCCAGCAATGGTGCGCTGGGCAACCTGTCCATCGCCGAAAACGGCACCTGGAGCTACAACGTCGACAACAGCAAGGTGCAGTACCTGGGCCTGGGTGAGACCCGTGTCGAGAACTTCACCGTGCAGTCGGTGGATGGCACCACGCACACAGTGACCATCACCATCACCGGCGTCAATGACGGTGCCGTGGTGGCGGGCGATGACCGGGGTGCGGTGACCGAAGATCTGAACGTGGTGAGTGGCAAGCTGACCGACACTGGCGTGCTGACCGTGAGCGATGCGGATCAGGGTCAGGCCAAGTTTGTGGTCGGGGCGGGCGTGGCCAGTGCGGGCGCCTTGGGCAACCTGTCCATCGCCGAAAACGGCACCTGGAGCTACAACGTCGACAACAGCAAGGTGCAGTACCTGGGCCTGGGTGAAACCCGTGTCGAGAACTTCACCGTGCAGTCGGTGGACGGCACCACGCACACCGTGACCATCACCATCACCGGCGTCAATGACGGTGCCGTGGTGGCGGGTGATGACCGGGGGGCGGTGACCGAAGATCTGAACGTGGTAAGCGGCAAGCTGACCGACACTGGCGTGCTGACCGTGAGCGATGCAGATCAGGGTCAGGCCAAGTTTGTGGTCGGGGCGGGCGTGGCCAGCAATGGTGCGCTGGGCAACCTGTCCATCGCCGAAAACGGCACCTGGAGCTACAACGTCGACAACAGCAAGGTGCAGTACCTGGGCCTGGGTGAGACCCGTGTCGAGAACTTCACCGTGCAGTCGGTGGATGGCACCACGCACACAGTGACCATCACCATCACCGGCGTCAATGACGGTGCCGTGGTGGCGGGCGATGACCGGGGTGCGGTGACCGAAGATCTGAACGTGGTGAGTGGCAAGCTGACCGACACTGGCGTGCTGACCGTGAGCGATGCAGATCAGGGTCAGGCCAAGTTTGTGGTCGGGGCGGGCGTGGCCAGCAATGGTGCGCTGGGCAACCTGTCCATCGCCGAAAACGGCACCTGGAGCTACAACGTCGACAACAGCAAGGTGCAGTACCTGGGCCTGGGTGAGACCCGTGTCGAGAACTTCACCGTGCAGTCGGTGGATGGCACCACGCACACAGTGACAGTGGTGATCAACGGCACCAATGACTTGCCAACCCTGTCTATCTCCAATGGCGCAACTGTTTCCGAAGAGGGCTTGCCCAACGGGATCATCGACACCAACGGCAACCCGGATACCACGGATGCCAAGAGCATGTCCGGTACCATTTCAGTGGGTGATGTGGACAGCAGCAGCGTGGCTGTTTCACTGGGTGGACCGGCAGGCCTGACCTCCGGTGGGTCCGCAGTCCAGTGGAGCTGGGATGCCGGCAGCAAGACGCTGGTTGGTTATACCGGCACTCTGGGAAGCGACGGCTACAAGGCGGTGGTCGAGGTCAAACTGACCGCACCGAACGCCAGCGGCAAAGGTGATTGGGCCTATGATCTGACCCTCAAGGCGCCGCTTGACCACCCGGTCAAGGGCCAGGAGGATTCCCTGTCGTTCCAGTTGGATGTCAAGGTCTCCGATGGCAAGAGCACAACCACTGGCAAACTGGATGTCACCGTTGAGGATGACGCGCCAGTCGCGGGTGATGCTGCTGCCGTCTCCGTTACCAAGACAAATATTCCAGATGTGTTGACCGGGGTATTTGATCTGACCAAGGTCAGTGGCAACAAGGCCCTGGTGGATTTGGCTGGCTTTACCATTACTGCCAAGGGGTTCACCTCTGCAACCAACTCAACTCTGATTGATGCCAGTGTCAATGGTTCCAATGCAGGGCTGGGGGTGTCCAGCGTGGCCGGGCCGTACCACAACATTGCCAACGAGATAGACTTCCGTCACTTCGCAAACGGAACCTCTGCCTCCGAGCAGTTGATTGTGAAGCTTGATCCGGGCACGGTTGCCTATGGTGCCAACATCAAGTTCAGCCAGATGTTCGGTGGTGAGCTGGAAAGTGGCGTGGTCGAGTTCTACCGTGCTGGCGTGCTGATCGGTACCCAGACCTTCAGCTCCAATGCGACCAGTGGCGATTACGCCGAGAACTTCCAGGTACAGCAAGGCGGCTTCGACACCATGGTGATCAAGGCTACCAATAACGGCAACACCAATACCTCGGACAACAGCGACCTGACGGTGAAGAGCATAGAGTTCATCGGCTCCTCTACCGCCCAGGCTATCGCTTACGGCTCAGGCACGGTAACACCGCAGTGGGGGGCTGATGGCAAGGGCCATATGCAGCTGCTCGGCTCCAACGAAACCGGCCTGACCACGGCAACCGGCAAGCTGATCACCACCTCCATGGAATCGGCCAATACCTTGATAGGTAAAGCCAGCGATGGCTCCCTGGTGTTCCGTCTGGAATTTACCCCGGCCACCGGCAAGTGGGAGTTCTTCCAGTACCAGAACATGTCCAGACCGCTTGGCGACGGTGATATCGACTTCCAGATCAAGGTAGTGGATGGGGATGGTGATTCCAGCCTGGGATCCTTTGCAACCAAACCACTGGTGACGCCAGTCGTACAATCTGTCTCGAGCGGCAACGCGGAGGAAGGCGGCAATCTCTCTCATACGGTGACCCTGTCTGACCAGACCCATGAGGCGACCCAGTATGACTTCGCTATTCAGGGCAGCGGTGCCAATCCGGCATCCAGCTCTGATTGGGGAATTGCACAATTCAGCAATGGGGTGACCTACAACAGCGCCACAGGCAAGCTCACTGTGCCGGCCGGGGTATCCGGCTTTACCGTGACGCTGCCGACCGTGAACGATCGACTGGTTGAAACTACCGAGACGCTGACGGTGACAGTGGGCGGTCAGAACGGCACGGGCACCATCATCGACAACGACCGCGCGCCTGTGACCACGGGGGGGCACGGTGTCGGGACGGAAGATACGCCACTGGTACTGAAGTGGTCCCAGTTTGGTGCCAGCGATGATCAGGCTGCGTCTGATCTGGGCGTCGTGATCGGCACATTGCCGCAAAATGGCACGCTGGAGTATCTCAATGCTGCGGGTCAGTGGATTGCCGTCAAGGTTGGTGACCTCGTCTCTTACGGTGACATCAATACTGGCCATCTGCGCTTTGTGCCAGGACTCAACGAGTCCAGCACCAGTGCCGCCAATGGCAACGGCACGTCCATGGGCAACCAGCAAGGGGACTACGCCAGCTTCGGCTACCAGATCAGCGACGGTGCCAACCTGAGCAACTCAGGCAAGCTGGTGATCGACATTGCTGCCGTGGCTGACAAGCCGGTGGTGGATATCAGCCTGACCGGCAATGGCGTACCGCTTTATACCCAGTACCCGTCGTCCGGCATTTCGACCGGCGCGTTCCAGAGCGGCAACTTCAACAAGGGCAGCTTCGGGATCACCAACAGCCTGACCGATAGCACTAACAGTCAGGACTCTGTGGTGGGCGGTAATGGCAACGACTACATCGTCAGCGTGAAGGGCGGCGGCGACTATTTCGTCGGCGGTCTGGGCAATGACGTACTGGTCGGTGGCAACTCTGTCTCGGGCGATACCCTCGACGGCGGCGTGGGTAACGACATTCTGGTTGCCGGACTGGGTGGTGACACCCTGTATGGTGGCGCAGGTACAGACCTTGCCGTGCTGATGGGGTCGCGCGCCAACTATGTCATCGAGCGCAGAAGTGATGGCGGCTTCAACTTCCTGGTGAAGGAGAACGGCACCACCATCAGCAAGTCGCTCTATGACATTGAACTGGTTCAGTTTGATGACGGCATCTACCAGTTCAATCAGACTGACGGAACCTTGACGGCGGTACAGCCCAGTGTGGTGGACTACCCCCTCGAGATCAGTGCCTCCCTTACCGATAGGGATGGCAGTGAACAGCTCGACAGCCTGGAGCTGAGCGGCATGCCGAGTGGTGCGACCCTGTATCAGGGCGGCACAGTGCTGGGAACCGCAGGTGCCGATGGCAAGCTGACCCTCAGTGGTCTCTGGAACCAGGGCGCGCTGGACGTCAAGCTGACCGGTCTGACCCTGCGGGTGCCGGGCAGCAATGCGGGTCAGTTCGACCTCAAGGTGGAGGCCATCGCCAAGGAGGTGGTGACCGACCAGACCAGTAGCGCATCGGATCAGGATTCGATCCGCATGAGCTACTTCCTCTCCACCGAAGGGGAGCCGGGCGACCAGAACCGTACCTACGGCAGCGAGCACAATATAGTGGTGGGCGATCTCGACGGCAGCGTGGTATTGCCGGGCCAGAACTATAACCTTGCCTTTATGGTCGACAGCTCTGGCAGTATCGGTACAACGGCCATGAATACCATCAAAGCCCAATTGGCACAGGTCTTTGACAGCCTCAAGACCAGCGCTGGCACCGATGGAGCCGGCAAGGTGAATGTCTTCCTGGTGGACTTCGATACCCTGGCCAACAAGTCGGTCAGCGTGAACCTCAAAGACAGCAATGCCCTTAGCCAGTTGCAGGCGATTCTCGACAGCATGGATGGCAGCTCGAACAGCGGCGGCGGCACCAACTACGAAGACGTGTTCAAGACCACGGCCAACTGGTTCAACGGTTCGACCGCTCAGGGCAACACCAATGCCCAGAACCTGACCTACTTCATCACTGATGGTAAGCCGACTTACTATCTGGGCAGTGAAGGTAGCAACCCACTGATTGATGACTATCCGAACGATTCTCGTGATGTCTATCTCAATCAGCTGTTGCAGAACGGCTATGTGCCTGGTCAGGTTTACAAGAGCAGCGGATATACCATTATCGATGCTCAGGGTGCGGTTTATAAAGTTGATACAAAGGGGGATTCCTCCAAGATTGGCTACATGCGTCCTGATGGTCTGGGTGGTTATACCTATTCCACCTTGGCAGGTAACGGACAGGACTCCACGTCTACAACCATCAGTAATGCGGTGGCAGGTTTTGCCTTGCTGACCGGCATGGGCGTGAAGGTGGAGGCGATCGGCCTGGGATCCAACATCTCCTACAACGATCTCAAGTCCTATGACTCTGACGGTGTGATCATGACGGGCGTCAATGCCAACGATCTGGCCGGCGCCATTCTGGGAACCTCCATCAACAACAAGCCGGGCAGTGACCGGATTGATGGCGGTGCCGGCGACGATATTCTGTTCGGCGATGCGGTTCACTTTGCCGGTATCAACGGGGAAGGCTACGCGGCCGTCAAGCAGTATGTAGCCGGTAAGTTGAGTGCAGGTTCGGTGACGGATGCCCAGGTCCATGACTACATCAGCAGTCATGCCAGCGAGTTCGATCAATCCTCAGCCAACGACAAGGGCGATGTGCTGATCGGCGGAGAAGGCAACGACATACTGTTCGGTCAGGGTGGTGACGACTTCCTGTTCGGTGGTGCCGGCAACGACATCCTGTTCGGCGGGAGTGGCAACGATACCCTGTATGGCGAGAGCGGCAACGACACCCTGTACGGCGGTAGCGGCAACGATACCCTGTATGGCGGTGCCGGCAACGACACCCTGAGCGGCGGTCTGGGCAATGACATTCTGGTCGGTGGCCTGGGCAACGATATCCTCAAGGGGGATGCCGGGGCCGATACCTTTACCTGGCTGCAGGGCGACACCACTGGCGGCACCATTGCCAAGGATTATGTGGTCGACTTCTCCAGGGCTGAAGGTGACAAGCTGGATCTGAGCGATCTGCTGGATCACGATGGTTCTCACAACCAGAACGATCTGAAGGGCTTGCTCTCTGTGTTCCAGGACAGCGAAGGGGTTCACTTGCAGGTCAAGGAGAGCAGTTCGGCGTCAGTGACTCAGGAGATAGTGCTGATGAACCACACGTTCGACAGCCTCACCGGCAGCGCGGCGTCCACCTCTTCCCAGGTGATCGACTACATGCTGAGCAACAACATGCTGGATATCGACAAGTAATCCGGTTTGAAGTCAGTAAAAAGCGGCAGAGCAATCTGCCGCTTTTTTTATGTCTGGCCAACGGAAAGTGCATCCACTGGCGGTGATGGCAGGGGATTTGGCTGCGCATCGCAAAAGTCTGGCCCACACCCGAGGCCGAAAGGGCTGGGGGTCAGCCATTTGGCTGCTGACAAGTGTGGGGAGAGACCGGCTTTGAGCCGATTCTCGATTTTTTTCATCAAGTTCCGTCATCATCTGGCCGACATAGGATAAGAATACGGGTCGTGTTGGGATTCTGACCCTTCTATACTATGGCGAGACTCGGGCAACGGACGTAAGGGCTTTATATGGCGAGCATATTGGATTCAGTGGATCAACGTACCCAGCTGGTAGGGGAGAACCGTCTGGAGTTGTTGATGTTCCGTTTGGGATCCCGACAACTGTTTGCTATCAACGTCTTCAAGGTGAGGGAAGTGGTCAAGCTGCCCCATCTCAACAAAATGCCGGGGGCGCACCACAACATCAGCGGGGTGGCCAACATCCGTGGCACCTCTATCCCCGTGATCAACCTGCGCAGCGCCATTGGCATGCGCGCCATGCCCATCGACAGCGAGTCCAACCTCATCATCACCGAATACAACCGCACCATTCAGGGCTTTCTGGTGGGGCAGGTAGCCCACATCGTCAACATGACCTGGAAGGATATTTTGCCCCCCCCCCGCTCCGCCGGGCGGGCGAACTATCTGACCGCCATTACCCGGGTTCCCGAAGATGGCGTTGACCAGATTGTCGAGATCATCGACGTGGAGAAGGTGCTGGCCGAGATCATCACCTACGACATCCGAATCTCGGAAGAGGTGCTGGACCTGGCCATATTGCCGCAGATGAATGGTCGCAAGGTGCTCATCGTCGATGACTCCAGCACGGCCCGCAATCTGGTGCGTGAAACCTTGGCCCAGCTGGGCCTTGAGGTAATCGAATGCCAGGATGGCCTGGAGGCGCTCAATCTGCTCAAGGGCTGGTGCGATGCGGGCAAGAAGGTGACCGACGAAATCTTGCTGATGATCACGGATGCCGAGATGCCGGAGATGGATGGCTATCGCCTGACCCACGAGATCCGCAGTGATGCCCGCATGTCGGACCTCTTCATCACGCTCAATACCTCCCTGAGCGGCAACTTCAACGAGGCCATGGTCAAGAAGGTGGGGTGTGACCGCTTCATCTCCAAATTCCAGCCGGACCTGCTGGTCGGGGTGGCACAGGAGCGGCTGCGCCAGATACTGGAACGCTGATGGTCATGGAAACAAAGATCCCGCTTCGGCGGGATCTTTGTTTTGGGCCGACAGGGCCCGATAGTGCGTATAGGGGGATACTGGGGGCATTATTGGGTCAAGAGGGGCTCGATAAAGCTGGCCACACGGTCGCGGATCAGCGGCTGCGCCGCCGCCGTGGGGTGGATGCCATCGTTCATCATGAGTTCAGGGCGCAACGCAATATCATCCATGAAGAAGGGCATCAGTGGCAGCGCATTGGCGGCGGCCAGCTCCGGAAAGATCTGCTCGAACTGGCGTAGGTAGCGAGCCCCGTAATTGCGGGGCAGCTGGATTTGGGTCAGCACTGTCTTGACCTTCAGCTCCCTGGTCAACGCCACCATCCTGGCCAGATTGTCACGGGTGATGGCGGGGGCGAACCCTCGCAAACCGTCGTTGCCACCCAGCTCAATCAGTACCCAGTCCGGTTGATGCTCCTTGAGCAGAGCGGGCAGGCGGGCCAGGGCCCCTTGCGTTGTTTCACCACTGATGCTGGCATTGATAAGCTGATGCTCGCCCCCTTGCTGCTGCCATTTCTGGTTGAGCAGGGCAGGCCAGCTCTGCTCCGCCGGCATCTGATAACCTGCACTCAGGCTGTCACCCAATACCATCAGGGTTTGTGCCTGTACCGATGAAACCAGGCAACATAAGGCGAACAGGAAACGCGTCATGAATTCAACTCCCATTATTGTCGTCAAGGGCCTGGGCAAAACCGTTAGCCTGGGCCAGGAAAGCCTCACCATCCTTGAAGGGATCGACCTGCAAGTCAATACCGGCGAGACACTGGCGCTGGTCGGCGCCTCAGGCTCGGGCAAGTCTACCCTGCTGGGGCTGCTGGCAGGACTGGATCTGCCGAGCGAGGGGGATATCGAGATCCTCGGGCAGTCGCTGGTGCAACTGGACGAGGAGGGCCGTGCCCGCCTGCGAGCCGAACAGGTCGGCTTCATCTTCCAGTCCTTCCTGTTGTTGCCTACCCTGAGTGCGCTTGAGAATGTGATGTTGCCAGCCGAACTGCGTGGCGAGACCCGCTGCGAGCCCAGAGCCCGCGAGCTGCTGGCGGCGGTGGGGCTCAGCGAGCGTCTCCACCATCTGCCACCGCGCCTTTCCGGCGGTGAGCAGCAGCGGGTTGCCATAGCGCGCGCCTTCATGACCCGTCCCAGCCTGCTGCTGGCTGATGAACCGACCGGCAATCTCGACAGCAAGACCGGCGAGACAGTGATCGAACTCTTGTTCCAGCTCAATCGTGAATATGGCACCACCCTCGTGGTGGTCACCCATGATCACGACTTGGCCCAGCGTTGCCAGCGGCAACTGGTGATGGCGGCAGGACGACTGGAGGTCGAACAACATGAGGTGCAGCGTGCATAAGAGAATGCCTGGATATGACTGCAAGGTTGGCCGATTGAACGGGAGTGGTGACGCATGATGCAGTGGCGATTGGGATTGCGCCTGTTGCGGCGAGAAGGCTTCAACGGCGAGTTGCGCTGGTTCGTGCTGGCGCTGGCGCTGAGTGTGGCCTGCGTGCTGAGCGTGGCTCTGGTGGCGGACAGACTGGATGCCGGACTCAAGGCATCGGGGCGCGACTTTATCGGTGCCGACCGGGCGCTGCGCTCGGCCACACCTGCGCCAGCTGACTGGCTCAAGCAGGCAGAAAAAGCGGGCCTCTCCGTGCAGACGACGGTCAGCTTCAACAGCATGCTGTTTCATGGCGATGCGCTGCAGCTGGCCTCCATCCGCGCCGTGCCGAGCGAGTTTCCCTTCTATGGCAAGCTGGAGCTGACTCCCCAGCGTGCACCGGCCCCGGGCGAGATCTGGCTCTCGGCCCGGGTGATGCAATTGCTGGAGGCAAAAATTGGAGATGAGCTGGAGGTGGGCAATACCCTCCTCAAGGTGGCAGGAGTGCTGGGTCAGGAGCCGGATCAGGGCTTCAGCCCCTTCCTGCTGGCGCCAAGGGCGCTGATCCACAGTGATGATATCGAGGCGACCGGCGCCCTGCTGCCGGGCAGCCGCCAGCAGTGGCGTTACCTGTTCAAAGGGGCGCGCGAGGACGTAGCCAGCTATGAGCGCTGGCTCAAACCCAAACTAAAAGCGGGACAGAAACTGATCAAGCCGGACGATCAGGGTTCCCAGGTGGGTCGCTCGCTGGCCAATGCCGAGCGCTTTTTCCGGCTAGCCTCCCTGGCTGGCGTGCTGCTTGGGGCGCTGGCCATGGGCATAGCGGTGCGCCACTTCGCCGAGCGGCAGACCAATATGGTGGCACTGCTCAAGACGCTGGGGGCGTCCCGTCGTACGCTCTGGCAACTGATGGGCTCGCTGCTGCTGGCGCTGACCCTGGTCGGTGCCCTGCTCGGTCTTGTGGCGGGCAGCGCCATGCAGTGGCTGACCCTGCATCTGCTGGGCAATCTGTTGCCGGCCGATTTGCCACCGCCGTCCTGGCGACCCTTTGCCCTCGGTCTGGCGGTCGCCTTCTTCATCACACTGCTGCTGGCCTTCGTGCCCTTCCTGCGTCTGCTGAAGGTACCGCCACTGCGGGTGCTGCGTCGTGAGCTGGAGGCTGGGATCCCACCCTGGCTGGCGTTGCCGGTCGGTTTGCTGGGGCTGTTTGGTCTGGTGTGGGGCTTTACCGCGGATGCGACCCTGGCGTTGGGGCTGATCGGTGGCATGGGCCTGCTGATGGGGCTGCTGGCGCTGATCGCTTCCCTGCTGCTGCGGCTTGGTCGTCGGGTCAAGGGGCCCCATGCGCTGCGCCTTGCCATCAATCACCTCTCCCGCGAGCGTGGCAGCGGCTTGTTCCAGCTGGCTGGCTTTGCGCTCGCGCTCATGCTGTTTGGCCTGCTGTGGGCGGCACGGGTTGACCTGCTCGACGAGTTTTCCGCCCGCTTGCCGGTGGATGCACCCAACCGCTTCCTGGTCAACGTGGCCGATCACGAGCGGGAGGGGATCCTCGCCGAGTTGCGCCAGGCGGGTGCCCTGACCTCGGATTTCTATCCCATGGTACGGGGCCGGCTGGTCAGCATCGCCAGCGAGGCGGTGCGAGACAACGACGAGGATGGGCGGGAAGGGGTGAACCGCGAACTCAACTTCACCACCACGGCCAGCCTGCCGCCAGACAATCGTCTGACCGATGGACGCTGGCTGGATGGGCCCGGCCAGGTGTCGGTGGACCAGGACCTGGCCAAGCGACTCGACATAGCGCTCGGCGATACTCTGGGCTTCACCATAGAGGGGCGCAGCTTCAAGGCGCAGGTCACCAGTTTGCGGGCCATCAAGTGGGACAACATGCGGCCCAATTTCTACATGATCTTCTCCCCTGACATGCTGGCCTCTTTCTCCCAGACCTGGCTTGGCAGCTATCGCCTGCCGGAGCAGGGCCGAGCGGCAGAGGTGGAGATCATCCGTCGTCATCCCACCGTGAGTCTCATCGATGTAGACGATCTGATAGTGCGGCTGACGGCTGTGTCTGATCAGGTGAGCCGGGCACTCGGTCTGATGCTGGGTCTGGTGACGGTGGCTGCCCTGCTGGTGTTGCTGACCCAGACCCAGGCCAGCATGGCCCACCGCCGTCGCGAGCTGTTGCTGATGCGCACCCTGGGGGCCAGCAGCGACCTGCTCAAGAAGATGCTGCGCTGGGAGCTTGTTGCCAGTGGCCTGCTGGCGGGGCTGTGCGCCGCCATGGTGGTCGAGCTATGTTCCTTCGGTCTGCAATGGTGGTGGTTTGAGGGGCAGTGGCAGTTCCACTGGGCCATCTGGGGCGGCTTGCCCTTGCTGGGCGCCCTGCTGGTGACGCTGGCGGGGCAGGGAATGCAGCGTCAATTGCTGGCGGGTACCCTGAGCGATCGTCTGCGCGGGCTCGGTCAGGGGCTGCTCTAGTCTCTTGCTCTTTGCGCAAATGCAACAAGCCCGGCCACATGGCCGGGCTTGTTATTTTCGGCAATCATCTTGCCGGAACAGGTTCAGCGTGGCCGGTGCAGCAGGTTGGTGAGGGCCTGGGGCAGTTCGGGAAAGGTGAAGTGAAAACCGGCTTCTAGCAGGCGGGCCGGCAGCACTTTCTGGCCGGTGAGCAGCAGGTCGGCCGCCTCTCCCATCAGCAGTCGCAACGCCAGTGCGGGGACGAAGAAAAGATGCGGTCGGTGCAGAGTAGTTGCAAGGGTTTGGCTGAACTCGCGATTGCTGACGGGGTGGGGGGCCGTACCGTTGAAGATGCCGTCATACTCGTCGTGCTCCAGCAGGAACAGCATGGCGCGCACCAGATCCTGAATGTGGATCCAGCTCATGATCTGCTGGCCTGATCCCATGGGGCCGCCGAGGCCGAGCTGATAGGGGGGCAGCATCTTGGGCAGGGCGCCACCATCGGCGCCGAGCACCAGGCCGATACGCACTATGCAGACCCGGGTATGGGCGCTGCGAGCCTCTTGCGCCAGGGTTTCCCATTGCTGACAGAGTTGATGGGTAAATTCGTCGTGGGGAGTCTTGCACTCTTCGTCCAACGGCGTCTCCCCCTGCCGCCCATACCAGCCGATGGCGGAGGCATTGATCAACACCTTGGGCGGCGTGCTGGAGAGCTTGATGAGGTCGACCAGCTGTTCGGTCAGCAGCCAGCGGCTGTCACACAGCAGCTGTTTGCGTTGCTCGCTCCAGCGTCCGGCGGCGATGGGCTCCCCCGCCAGATTGATAACCGCATCCACGTCGTTGAGGTCGTCGAGCCGATCCAGATTGTCGAGCAGCTTGATGTCATGGCCGAGCAGGTCGTAGGCGCGGCTCCCCTGACGGGTCAACACCACTACCTCGTGCTGCACCTTGAGATGTGCCACCAGGCGGCGGCCGATAAAACCGGTTCCTCCCGTGATCAATATTTTCATATCCATACTCCCTGACTCTGTTGGCTCTACTCTAGTGGGCCAGCACAACATGAACAAGCAACTGTTTTTGCAAAGATTATAATCGTCACACCCGCTCTGGTTGCCGAGGCATCACCTGGCTCGATATGAGCCAGGGCCAGATTGGGGGGATTGGGTTCGTTCCGGCCCGGATGCCTTGCTCTATGTGGCTGCGAGCCCTGTTTTGATGGCGTATGGTGTCAATCAGGCCAAACCTGATTGCAGCCAATCGTATCAGAAGGGCTTGCTAGGTGAGCGGACACCAGTAGACTTGCCCGCTTTTTTGTCGTTGCCGTGAGGATGATTATGCCTTTTCGTCGTTTGAGGTTGCGCCAGTTCTATACGAGGCTGGGAGTGTCCCTGCTGGCAGGCTTTCTGTCTGTGTTGCTGGGGGTGTTGATCATCTCATGGCAGACGTTTTCGGGGGTGAAGCAGGATGCCGAGGAGCGTCTCTTGCATGCACGACACATGTTTGATCGCACCCTGGACAATGCCCAGCAGGCGGCGTCCATGGTGCGCAGCAGCATGGATCGGCCTTGCGACGAAGTGGTACAGGGGCTGAGGGACCAGGTGGCGACCGTGCCGGACATACGTACCGTCAACCTGGCCAGGGGGGAGCATATTTACTGCACCTCCCTCTACGGTTCCTACAGCGGTCTCTTCTCTCTGGCCGATTACGCAGAGGGTCAGCTCGACCTGCTGAGAGGCAACCCTGTGACGCCGGATCGCCCCCTTGTCGTTTATCGGCAGGCGGTGGGCGATAACAGCGTGCTGGTCGGGGTAGACGGCTACTATCTGCATAACATTCTCGACATGCTGAGCCGCAACTCGCCGCTGGCGCTGGTCATCGGCAGCCGGACCATGCAGGCCAACGGCCAGGTCAGCGAGGCGGTGCCATCCCGCACGGGCGGCTATCTGGAACAAGTGTCCTCGAAGTATCCATTCAGGGTGGTCACCGATCTGTCCCACAATGAGTACGGCAGCCATGTCTGGAGTTACTCCAGGGCCAGCCTCATCATCTATCCCTTGCTGGGCATATTGGTGGGGGTTGGCGTGTTCTGGCTGACCGGCCGCTCTACCTCTCCTTCACAAGAATTGCGGCGGGCGCTGGCCCAGCGGGAATTCATACCCTATCTGCAACCCGTGGTGACGGGGGACGATGGACACTGGTGTGGCTGCGAGGTGCTGATGCGCTGGCAGCATCCCCGTCAGGGTATGATATCGCCGGATCGCTTCATTCCGCTGGCGGAAGACAGCGGCCTCATAGTCCCCATGACCCGTCTGCTGATGGCACAGGTGCGGGATCAGTTTGCCGGCAAGGCCCATACCCTGCCGAGGGGATTTCACTTTGGCTTCAACATCTGTGCCAGCCACTGCAAGGATCTGAGCCTGGTGGAGGATTGTCGTGACTTCATCGATGGGTTCAAGGCCAACCCCATCAAGCTGGTGCTGGAGCTGACCGAGCGGGAGCTGATAGTGGCGGATGAGGTAACCGACCGCTTGTTCGCCGAGCTGCACCAGCTCGGGGTCTTCATCGCCATCGACGATTTTGGTACCGGCCACTCCAGCCTGACCTACTTGCAGCAGTTCCAGGTGGATTTTCTCAAGATTGATCAGAGCTTCGTCGGCATGATCGGCTCGGATGCGCTCTCCAGTCATATCGTCGAGAACGTCATCGATCTGGCGACCCGGCTCGGCCTGATGCTGGTTGCCGAAGGGGTGGAAAACGAGGTTCAGGCCGCCTACCTGAGGGCGCGTCAGGTGACCTTCCTGCAGGGCTATTTCTATGGCAGGCCCATGCCGATGAAGGAGTTTGCCAAGCAGCTGGCAGCCTGACAGGCCCGGTTTCTCCTGCGTGAGAAATAAAAAAACCAGCGATCTGGACAGATCGCTGGTTTTTCTTTATTCAGACGGCAGCGCTGTCAGAGCATGCGGGCCAGGGCGCGGGTCAAGCGTTTGACCCCTTCCTCTATGGTGGCTTCATCCACGCAGGAGAAGCTCAGCCGCAAGGTGTTCTTGATCTCGGGGCGCACATAGAAGGGGGCACCGGGTACGAAGGCGACCTTCTCCTTGATGGCCTCGTCGAACAGTGCCATGGCACTTACACTGGCAGGCAGGGTCAGCCAGAGGAACATGCCCCCTTCCGGTCTGGTATAGCTGACGCCTGGCGGGCAGTGACGAGCCAGTGCGGCCTCCATGGCGGCGCGCTGGCGGCCATAGACCTCCTTGATCTTCTCCAGATGGGCATCCAGCGAGTTGTCGATCAGGAAGCGGTGCAGCACCTGCTGGCTGAAGGCGTTGCTGTGCAGGTCGGTGGCCTGCTTGGCGATGGTGACCTTCTGGCGCAGCCAGTCCGGCACCAGCATCCAGCCCAGACGGAAGGCGGGCACCACCGTCTTGGAGAAGGAGCCGAGCAGCACAGTATTGTTCGGAGCCAGCTTGGCGATGGGTGGCAGGTGCTCCCCTTCGAAGCGCAGTTCGCCATAGGGGTCGTCTTCCACCATCAGCAGCTCGTGGCTGACCAGTCGCTCGGCCAGTGCCTCACGGTTGGCGCGGCTGTAGGAGACACCGCTCGGGTTCTGGAAGTTGGGCACGCCGTAGAGCAGTTTTGCGTTGGAGCCGCTGGCCAGCAGCGCATCCAGCGCCACCAGGTCCAGACCCTCTTCCCCCAGCGTAATGGGCTGGAATGCCGGTTGATAGACGGAGAATGCCTGAATGGCGCCAAGGTAGCCCGGCTCTTCAATGATGAGATCCTGCCCCTCGTCGATCAGCACCTTGCCCAGCAGATCCAGCGCCTGCTGGGAGCCGCTGGTGATGAGGATATTGTCCGGGTTGACGCTCATGCCATGGCGCGCCAGATAGCGGTCTGCAATGTACTGGCGCAGCGGGGCGAAGCCCTCGGTGGCGGCATATTGCAGGGCGGCGGCGCCTTGCTCGCGCAGCACGTCCTGGCAGGCCTGATCGATGGCCTTGACCGGAAACAGGTGCGGATTGGGCAGGCCACCGGCAAAGGAGATGATCTCGGGATTGGCCGCGACCTTGAGGATCTCGCGGATAAATGAAGGCTCTACCTTCTCGAAGCGCTGGGCAAAAAACGGTTGCATAGGGTTCTCTCTGGCATGGTGAGCGGTCGCTCCATTCGACCGCCAAGTTATCCGTTTGTATCAGATTTAAAAAATGAGGCAATGGCTGCAACAAAAATCGATAAAAAAGGGCAGGTTTGGCACCTGCCCGAATTTTATCGGCCGGGGGCAGCCGTTGAGCGTAAAAAGCCCTGAATTGGTCCCTGGCCAGCGCGCGTCATTGACGGCTTGTTGGCGTTACAGACCCGGCTCCTTGAGGAAGCGGATCATCAGGTCCGTGTTGGCGCTGAGCTGCTGCTCCACCCGGCCCGGGAACAGCTCGGCCATCTTGTCGAGACGGTCGTACTGGGTATGCCAGATCTTGCCCCACTGGGTCTCGCTGTCCCGGTCGCAGGCGCTCTTGGTGGCATCGTCGTAGCAGTCCCACAGCGCCGGATTGGTGGTCTGGGAGTAGCCGTCATAGCCATCCGCCCCGTTGATGGTGAAGTTGGTGGCCTCCACGTAGGCGATGGGCACCCCCAGGCAGGCGAAGGGGGCGTGATCCGACCAGCTGCCTGTCTCCCCTTCCGGATAGCCGGCGTAGCTGGGGTGGATGGCGAACGGGGTGTCAGTCTGTTTGGAGATGGCCAGCAGACGGTCACGGATCTTGGGATCGAAGCTGTAGCGGCTTGGCTCGGCACAGTTGTATTCGGCCACATCCGAGTGAGCAGAGTGAACATAGACGATGTCGCCGCCGGCTATGGTGTCGTAGTTCACCATGGCCACCAATTGGGCGATGGCGGCGCTGTCGAGGCTGGCGACATAGGCTTTGGAGCCGTTGAGGCCGTTCTCTTCCGCGCCGAAGAAGGCGAAGCGTACCGTGTAGGGCAGGGTCTGCCCCTTGAGTGCCTCGGCGACCGCCAGCAGCGCCGCGACACCGGCGCCGTTGTCGGTGGCGCCTTCAGAGCCATGCTTGTCACCCGTGCTGTCGTAGTGGGCGCCGATCAGGATCACCTTGTCGCTCTGGCCCTTCAGCTCGGCGACAAGATTCTGGGAGGCCTTGCTGGCCCCACTCTTGGTGTAGGTGAACGGCTGCTTCTGCACATCGTAACCCCAGCCTGTCAGATGATCCTGGATCCAGGCTGCGGCGCGGGTCTCGGCCTCCGTGCCCGTGGGTCTGGCCCCTATCCCCTCGGCGCTCGAGCTCAGTTGCACCAGATACTCATAGGCTTGCTCGGCGGCGCTGGGCGCCTGTGAATCATTGCTGGAGGTGTTGCACCCGGCCAGCAGGGCTGCGATGGCAAACGCCAATGCTGTGTGTTTCATACTGCAATCCTTTGTTGTGTATGGTTTTATTTTCGCAGGCAAGCATGCGCCCGACCCCACGCAGATTCTGTGAAGGGGGTGGCATTTGTCAATCGTGGTGGCGGAATTGGTCAGCGATGGGGGATTTGTTTCGCGAAACACTTGCGCCTTGGGCCTATCTTGGGATAATTCGCTACCCTGTTTCGCGGATTGATGAAATAACGCGCCATTCATCCATGTGATCCGTGACTCCGGGCAATGAAATAACGAGTAATCCATTCATGTCGTCTGTGACCCAGACCGATGCAATAACGAGCAATTTGATTATGTCTGTGACCCAAGATGTATTTAACGAAGACGGCAAGTTCATGCGCAAAATCCGCAGCTTTGTCCGTCGCGAAGGCCGCCTGACCAAAGGGCAGGAGAAGGCCCTGGAAGAACTCTGGCCGGTCATGGGTATCGATTTCGCGCCAGCACCGCTCGATCTGGTCGCCCTGTTTGGCCGCGAGGCCCTTGTGGTGCTGGAAATCGGCTTTGGCATGGGCGCCTCCCTGGTGGAGATGGCCAAGAATGCCCCCGAGAAAAACTTCATCGGCATAGAGGTACACTCGCCGGGTGTGGGTGCCTGCCTCGGCACCGCCCAGGAAGCGGGCGTCACCAATCTCAAGGTCATCTGCCACGATGCGGTAGAAGTGCTGGAGCACATGATCCCGAACGGTTCGCTGGCCTGCCTGCAACTCTTCTTCCCGGATCCCTGGCACAAGAGCCGTCACCACAAACGCCGTATCGTGCAGCCGGCATTTGCCCAGGATATCCGCCAGAAGCTGGCCATAGGTGGCGTGTTCCACATGGCCACTGACTGGGAAAACTATGCCGAACACATGCTGGAAGTGATGAGCGTCGCCGAGGGTTACGAGAATACCTCCACCACCGGCAACTGGGTGCCTCGTCCCGACTGGCGTCCGCTGACCAAATTCGAACAACGGGGCCATCGTCTGGGCCACGGGGTTTGGGATCTGATTTTCAAACGCGTTAACTAATTTAACGAGTCAACTAACCTAAGGAGCTATCATGGCCAATCGTAGCCGCCGTCTGCGTAAGAAACTGCGAGTCGACGAATTCCAGGAAATGGGATTCGACATCAGTTTCAATTTCCCGGTCGGCACTGCCGAAGAGACCATCGATGCGGTAGTCGATGCGATGATCGATGAGGTTGTTGAACCCCGTAGACTGGCGTTCGCCGGTTCAGGCCACCTGGCCTGGGAAGGGATGATCTGCACTCAGCAACTGGGCAAATGTACCGAAGAAGACCGCGCCGTTCTCAAATCCTGGCTGGAAGGCAAGGGGATGGAAGCCGTGGTGGTCACCGAACTGTTTGACCTCTGGTACGGTGAACCGGCCTGATAACCGCTTGCCTGTTGTGGGCGACCTGTTACGGGTACCCTGTGTCGGGTACATAGACAAATCCCGCCATTGGCGGGATTTTTGTCAGTGGGGATGGGATCTCCACAGCCCCTAGTTATGGAATCGCTTATGGTGTTGTCATCCGAATTACTGGCCAGCATTCTGGCCGAGGTGCGCCCGCTGCTCGGGCAAGGCAAGGTGGCCGACTATATTCCGGCCCTGGCCCAGGTGCCGGCCGATCGGCTCGGCATGGCGGTCTGTACCGTGGAGGGGGAGCTGTTCACCGCCGGTGACGCCTTCGAGCCCTTCTCCATCCAGAGTATCTCCAAGGCCCTGAGCCTGACGCTGGCGCTCACCCTTTATCAGGAGGAGGAGATTTGGGCCCGGGTGGGCAAGGAGCCCTCCGGCCAGCCGTTCAACTCGCTGGTGCAGCTGGAGTTCGAGCAGGGCATACCTCGCAACCCCTTTATCAACGCCGGTGCCCTGGTGGTGAGCGATCTGCTTGAGACCCGGCTCACGGCCCCGCGCCAACGTACTCTGGAGCTGGTGCGGCGCCTCAGTGGCAACCCGGCCATCATGGCGGATCAGGTGGTGGCCCGCTCCGAATATCAGCACTCCGCCCGCAACGCCGCCATCGCCTATCTGATGAAGGCTTATGGCAACTTCGAAAACGAAGTGGACAAGGTGCTGCAAAGCTACTTCAATGCCTGCGCCATCCGCATGAGCTGTGTCGATCTGGCGCGGGCATTCATCTATCTGGCCAACCGCGGCGTGCCGCTGGGGGCCGGTGAGCCGCTGCTGCCGGCCCGTACCACCAAGCAGGTCAATGCCCTGCTCGCCACCTGTGGTCTCTACGACGAGGCCGGTGATTTTGCCTATCGGGTCGGTATGCCGGGCAAATCCGGTGTCGGAGGGGGTATCATGGCGCTGATCCCCGGTGAGCTCTGTGTGTGTGTCTGGTCGCCCGAGCTCAACAAGGCTGGCAACTCGCTGGCGGGCACGGCGGCACTGGAGCAGCTGGCCGAGCGTCTGGGCCGCTCCATTTTTTAACCTTGTTTACCATGAATCGAGAAAACATCATGAAAGCATATATTGGTCTGTTGCGGACCAGTCTGACGGCCCTGTTGCTCTGGTGCGCGCTGCCCGCCTTTGCAGCCGAACTGCCACCCCTCTCGCTGGCGGATGCCAAGGCCAAACAGGCCGTGATTCTGGATACCCGTGCCAGCCACTTCTATCAGGGCTGGCCCATGGAAGGGGAGAAGCAGGGTGGCCACGTTGCTGGCGCCGAAAATCTCTCGGCCGACTGGAAATACAGTGATGACGAATGGCCCAAGGCGCTGGAGATCAAGGGCTTGAAAGCCGATCGTCCGGTGGCGCTCTATGGCGAGCCGCGGGAAGTGGCCGAGGTGGCCCGTCTGCTGCGCAAGCAGGGCATCAAGCAGCTGTTCGAGCTGCAAGCGTGGAAAGCCGCTCCACGCGAGTATCTGGCGCGCTGGCAGCAGCTGGTCTATCCGCGCTGGCTGGCGGACCTGCAGGAAGGCAAACCCGTGGTTGCCGCCCCCAAAGGGGAGTGGAAGCTGTTCGAAGTGGATTGGGGTTCACCCAAGGCCTATCTCATCAGTCACATACCCGGGGCTGGCTATATCGATACCAACCGCCTGGAAGAGGAGCCGTTGTGGAACAAGGTCTCTGACGAGGCGCTCAAGGCGCTGCTGCTGGAAAATGGCATCCGTCACGACACTACCGTCATCCTCTATGGTCGCAACACAATGGCGGCAGCCCGCGCGGCGCACCTGATGATGTATGCCGGCGTGGCCGATGTGCGCCTGCTGGATGGCGGCCTCGATGCCTGGTTCGTGCAGCACCTGCGCACCGAAACCGGCCTGCCCAACAAGTTCGAGCCGGTGAAAGAGTTTGGCGTGGCCATTCCGGCCCACCCCGAGTACTACACCACACTCGATCAGGCCAAGGCGTTGCTCAAGCAGCCCGACAGTGCCCTGGTCAGCGTGCGCACCTGGGACGAGTTTGTCGGCAATACCTCAGGTTACAGCTACATCAAGCCGAAAGGCGACATTCCGGGGGCCAAGTGGGGTCGTGGTGGCGTGGATGCCAACAGCATGAGCGACTTCCACAACCCGGACGGCACCATGAAACCGGCCCGCGAGATCCTCACCATGTGGGATGAGTGGAATATCGAGCCGACCCAGCAGGCCGCCTTCTACTGCGGTACCGGCTGGCGCGCCTCCGAAGCCTTCTTCTACGCCTGGTTGATGGACTGGAAGCGGATCAGCGTCTACGACGGTGGCTGGTACGAGTGGAGTGCAGACCCTGCTAACCCCACAGTGACCGGTGAGCGTCAGCCCGCCAAGTCATGAACAGGCAGTAACAAGAGGCCGGACAGATGTCCGGCCTTTTTCATATGCGCTGTTGGCATCACGTTCAACGCCGACGCCAAGTCACTGATTTTTGATGTAGATCCCGTTCTGTCAATCCACTCTGTGGGGGCGGTGAGGTTGGGCTAGGCTTCAGTCAGCGTCCTCGTGGTGAGGATGAAGAGGGGATACAAGCAGCGATGAAACAACTGATGATGATCCTGGTATGTGCACTGGGGCTGGCGGCGTGCAGTTCCCAATACATCATGAGTACCAAGGATGGGAAGATGATCACCACCGACAGCAAGCCCAAGCTGGATGAGAGCACCGGCATGTACCGCTATTACGATGCCGAAGGGCGGGAGGTGATGATCAAGCAGGATGATGTCACCCAAATCATGGAGCGTTGAGGCTCCACCAAAGAACAAGGGCTGCCTGCGGGCAGCCCTTGTTGTTTCTCGTGTCAGTTGATCTCGGCAACCTGGCGGTTGACCTGACCGACAAACAGCTGATGGAAGCGGGAGTGGGAGTTGGCCAGCAGGCTGACTGGCGAGCCCTGTTCCACCACGGTTCCCGCTTCCATTACCACCACCTTGTCCACCGACAGCAGCGGCTCCAGATGGTGGGCGATGACCAGATAACTGGCCTCCGGCCGATAGCGATAGAGCAGCTCCGCCATCTTGCGCATGCCGCCGTGATCGAGATCCGAGGTGGCCTCGTCCAGCACTATGAGCGGGCGACGTGACAGCAGTATGCGGGCGATCACCAGCAGTTGGGTCTCGCCAGCCGAGAGTTGCAGCTTGTCGAGGTCCTCGTCCAGCCGGCCAGCGCAGCGCTCGGCTAGACCGACCCGGGCCAGCGCCTGCTCCAGCGCCTCGTCATCCTGCTCGGTGAGCGGCGCCAGGTTGGCGCGCAAGGATCCGAAGAAGGTGAGGGGCGTCTGGGAGACGGTGTCGTAGAGATCCCGTACCGCCTCCGGTGCAAGCCGGGACAGAGGCTGATCGCCGTAGTAAATCTCTCCCTGTGAGGCCGGGTACATGGCTTGCAGCACACCGAGCAGCGAGCTCTTGCCCGCACCTGTACGACCGCAGACCCCCACCTTCTCGCCGGGGGCCAACTCGAAGTTCACCTTGTGCAGGGCCCACTGGCTAGCCTCCGGATAGCGCAATCCCAGGTTGTCGAAGCGCACCCCGGGATGGGCCGTCACCAGCGCCTCCCCCTGCTGGCGCTCGCTCTCGATTTCGCTGTATTCGCGCACCCGCTCCACCGCATTCATCACCTGCTCCACTTCGGCGAAGGTGCGAATGAGGGAGTTGAGCATGGCCGAGGCGGTAAAGGCGTAGGTGATGGCGACGGCCCCCAGCAGCGAGCTGTTGCCAAAGGCCACCATCAGCGCCACGGCGCCTACCAGCACGGCGGAGAGCAGGGTCTGGTGCATGCCGAGCCAGCGGTTGATGGAGGTGGTGGTGTACCAGCTGCGCAGGTTGTTGTCATAGTGCAGCAGCACCTGATCCAGCGCGAAGCGCTCGGCTCCGGCCAGACGCAGGGCGGGGGCTCCGCGAATGGTCTCGCTGATGCTGATGTAGAGCGGCGAGCGCAGCACGGATGCCTGACGCCGCAGCTTGAGCTGCACCGCCCGGTAGCGCCGTTGCAGCACATAGAGCGCCCAGCCCACCAGGGGGGCGATGAGCAGCAGCAGCGGCATGTTGACGCCTATCACCACCACCTGCAGCAGCACCGAAATGAGCATGCCGAACAGTCCCATCAGCATGGACAGCAGTATCTCCTGCGCCTCCCCCAGATCCCGGTCGAAGCGGTTGAGGATGCGCCCCTGTGGCACCTTGTCGAAGAAGGCCATGGGGGCGCGGCTGATGCGACTCAGCATGCCGTCGAACAGGGTCCAGGCCAGCTTGAGCCCCAGTTTGTAGTTGATGACCCGCACCACCATGATGCAGACCAGCGATCCTGCCCCCAGCAGCACATAGATGCCGAGCAGTGAACTCACCTCTGTGAGGCCGGCCTTGCCGCCGAGCCAGAGATCCGAGGCGATGCGCAGCCCCTCCTGCCCCAGGGTGAGCAGCAGGGCGATCAGGATAGCGCCCGGGGCGGCGAGACGCTGCCACATGAAGCCAAACAGCCCCCAGTCCACCTTGCCTTCCACCACCTTCTCTTCGCTGAACTGTTCAGCCTCCTGCGGTGCCACCATGGGGGCGGGAAGCGGGTGCTGGATGAGATCCGCCAGCTGGCGGGCGTCGAGCTCAATCAATCGGCCCTGCTCGATGCGGATCACCCGATCGCAGTGGGCCAGCACGTCCGGGTCGTGGCTCACCAGCAGTCGGGTCGGCCCCGGCTTGAAGGCGAGCCCTTGCTCGAGCACCTGGGCCGAGACGATGGGGTCCAGCGCCGAGAGGGGGTTGTCCAGCAGCAGAATATCGGCCTGGGCATAGAGGGCGCGGGCCAGAGCGACTCGCTGCTGCTGACCGCCGGAGAGGCGGGTACCCAGCTCCCCCACCAGGGTCTGATCGCCGTGGCTGAGCAGGCCGAGGTCGGCGCCGAGGGCGCAGGCTCCCAGCACCCAGCGATAGCGTTCACCGTGCCAGGGCTGACCGAACAGTATGTTGTTGCGAATGGTGTCGTTCATCAACCAGGGCTTGTGGCCCAGGTGGGCGACCCGGCCGTGACGGCGGATCTCCCCCTCGAAGCTGTCATCGAAGCCGGCGATGAGGTGCAGCAGGCAGCTCTTGCCCGCGCCGGTGGGGCCCGTGATCCCCACCAGTTCCCCCGGCTGTATGATGAGACTGGCCCCTTGCAGTACCGGTTTTTGCTGGTGCAGGGCAGTGACCGCATCGACCCGCAGGCTGCCGACGGGCAGGCTGGCATCGGTGAGGTCCCTGTGCTGCTCCGGGCTGTTGAGGAACTCGCACAGCCGGTTGAAGCCGGTGTTGAAGTTGATCAGGGTGCGGATGAGATAGGGCAGCCGCATCATGGGGATCCGCAGCACGGCGAACAGGGCTATGGTGGTGAACACCTGGGGCAGGGTCAGGCTCTGGCCTGATACCAGATAGGTGGTGAAGGTGGCCAGGGTCACCAGCAGCGGCGTGCTCAGCATCAGGCTGTCGTTGATGGCATCGAGCTTGAGCACCCGACCGAGTACCCCCAGCTCCTGCTGGCGCTTGGCGTTGGCCGCCCGGGTGAAGAAGGCGCCTAGCCCGTTCTGGCGCACCAGCCGCAGCTTCTTGATGTATTCCGCCAGTATGCCGTTGCGCTCGTCCTGCTGGCGCTTGAGCTGCTGCTCCTGCTGGTTCATCCGCCGCACCACCCTGGTGGAGATGAGCAGCAGCAGGGTGAGTACCGCAAAACCCACCAGACCGGCGCTGCCCACCTGCCACACCAGCAGGGCTATGGTGCCGAGCAGCTGCAGTGCCATGGTAAGCGGCATGGCGGGGTCGGCCAGGATCCAGGTAATGTCCCACACATCCCGGTTGATGAGGTTCTGCACCCGACCGCCGGCCCTGTCGTCGAAGCTCTTGCCCCCCAGCTTCATCACCTTGGCCAGCAGGGCTTCGGCCAGCAGGCGGCGAATGGGGACGTGCATCTTGAGCGCCAGCTGCAACGAGTGCTCCGCCAGCATGCCGGCGGCGAGCACAGAGGCAAACAGGGCGAAAGCCAGCAGCAATTTTTGCTCCGTGGGAGCGCCCGCACCGAGCTGGGTCATGCTGTGGTTGAGCAGCCAGGGGCTGGCCAGGGTCGCCAGCATGCCGAGCAGCTGCAACAGGGTGAGCAGGCCAATCCGCCCCTTGTAATGGCGCCAGATAAAGGCGGTGATGGGCCAAGGGCGTACCGGCTGGGTGGCGGTGAGCTGAAGGAAGGCATCGGCCCTGCCATCCCGTCTGTCTTCCGGCAGCAGGGGATAGAGATCGTCGAGGCCGACCTGGGGTTCGGTCAGCCCCTTGCGTTGCAGCGGGCCCGTCCAGTGATAGAAGAGGCGGCTCAGCCAGCCGGCCGAGATTTCCGGGTGATCCAATGGGTGTCCTTATTATTGTGCTGCTTCCAAAGGGTGGGGCGACTCATGGGTCGCCCTCGATATTATGTGTATCGCGACGGGCTCGTCGCCCGGCCGGGATCAGCGATCCCGGTTCAGTCGGATGAGGCGGTCCAGTATCAGCTCGCCATCGACTCGCAAGCCGTTGTGTTCATATTCATTGGTGATCCAGGCGCGGCTGTTGCCGAGGCCCTTGAGGGTCTCGCGACTGTAGTCAAATTCCACATACATGTCTTCGGCATAGACGGCGCAGGCCACGGGCACAGTGTTGCGGGCCAGCTGCGCGGGATCATAGAGGGGGCCCCAATCGGCCTTTTTGGCCAGCAGGTGGGCCGCTTCCTTGAGTGGTATCAGCTCACGGAACTGCTCTAACATCCAGGGGAAGATCATCTCGCCGGTGAAGGCGAAATCCTTGCCGGGTGCCCAGGCCAGGGCCGGATATTCGGCTCTGACCCGCTCGGCCGCCCAGTTGCTGGCGACCCCTTCGGCGTAGATGGACTCATGCAGTATGGCGAACACAGGGTTGGTGTTGAACGGCTGCATGGCTTGCAGCTGATAGAGGAAGGCGGGGTTGAGCCGCTCGCCGATGAAGGCATCTTCCAGCAGGTAGTAGAGCTCCTCGAAGGCACCGCTGGCGCCGAGATCCAGCCCCTGCTGCTGCAACTGCTCCACCGTCAGGCGCTGGCCGTTGGGCAGGCGCACCTCGTGGCTGTGCAGGTGGTTTGCCAGCCGGTTGGCGATGCCCTGGGCATGGGGGAAACGGACGAAGAAGGCGCGGTTCTTGTCCGCCACCCGCTGATAGGTGGCGCGATAGACCTCGTCTGCACTGCGACCTATGGGGGCCACACCGCCTGTGAGGTAGACCTCGTGCAGACTGTCCGGGAACAGGGAAAGGTAGGTGAGGCTGCAAAAGCCACCAAAACTCTGGCCGAGCAGGCTCCAGGGGCGAGCAGGACTCAGGATGGCGCGAACATATTCCGCATCCCGCACTATGCTGTCGGCGCGAAACAGGCTGAGGTAGTCGGCCTGCTCCTGGGCGCTGCGTTGGGCCAGCGCATCGGCACTGATGGGGGTTGAGTGGCCGGTGCCGCGCTGATCGAGCAGCAATACCCGAAACTCCTGCAGGGCCCGCTTGAGCCAGCCGCTATTGGCGGTCGGACGCGGGGCACCAAAACCGGGGCCCCCTTGCAGGAACAGCAGCCAGGGCAGCTCCTCGTGCAGCCTGTCCTGGCGGCAGAGGGTGCGACCAAACAGGATGAGCGTCTCCTCATCGTCCGGCTGCTGGTGATCAAGGGGCACGGTGAAGAAGTGTGGCTCGCAATGGATGCCGTCCAGCACGTAACGCAAGGGGCTGCTCATCTGACGTTCTCCCTGAACGAGGTGATTTTTTGGTGGGAGCCATATCATAACCATGGCCCCCGGCCCGGTCACGCCGGTTTTCCAAATTGTTAACAGTGTCATGAGCCGGAGTGAGGAAGGCATCATTGATGAATTTATTAGCGAGGTGAAGATTGACGATAAAGGGGGGCTGATACAAAGATGGCTCGCCTGCCGATGTGCGCAGGGATCAGTGCTGGAACAGGGTGAGGTGGGCTTGATGAAGCCTGAGTGGACACGACGTCGGAAAAAAGAGAAAGGGGTAAACCCGGAAGGCGTGCTGCAGACAGGGCTCTTGCTGTTTAGCGCCGCCTGTGGGGCTACCCTGCTGTTGGCAGCCTGTAACGGCAGCTGAAACAGGCATAAAAAAAGCCCGCTCGATGAGCGGGCTCTTCAAATTTGGCTCCTCCTGCTGGACTTGAACCAGCGACATACGGATTAACAGTCCGCCGTTCTACCGACTGAACTAAGGAGGAATTATTGGTGCCCAGAGACGGAATCGAACCGCCGACACGGGGATTTTCAATCCCCTGCTCTACCGACTGAGCTATCTGGGCAACGGCGCGCATTAAACCCTTTATACGCAGATGTGTCAACCACAGGGGGCAGATTGAGGTACCGTTCGCTCGATAACCGAGCAATTTCCCCTCCTGTCAGCGGTTTTTACCCTCAATCCTGCCTTGTTGTGCTGTTTTTTCGTTGTGGGCAATGAAAAAGGGGGCCAGAGCCCCCTGGGTGCATTGGATGACTCAGTGACGGCTGACGATGATCCGTCCCGTGCTCATGTCGCGGGCCTGACCGGTGACGCTGATCTTGAGGCCATGCTCGGGCAGCAGGCGACCCGCATCCGGGATCTCCTTGCTCTGGTAGCTGCGGGAATCCTTGAACACCCGGTTCGGGGTGACCCAGAAATCGCGCAGCAGGGAGCCGCTCGGGTGCTTGAGGTTGAGCGGTTGCTGGAAGCCCAGGCTGAAGGTGGCATCGTGGATCTGGTAGCGGGTGCCGGCGACGGCGCCGTCACTCCACTTCAGAGTGCGTTGGTCTGCATCAACGACGCCGAGGAAGCCCTCACCCGGGTGAACGCCTACCCAGTTGTTGTCCTGGCTGTTGTCCACGTACCAGAGCAACATGCCCGGCTCGTAGCGCATCAGCTGGTCAGACACATTGATGTGGGCCAGCCCCTTGTCGACCCCTGCGTGGTTACGCCACTCGGCCAGGTAGTAGTGATCCTTTGCCTCGTTGCCGTTGCTCTTCACGAAGCCTGCCAGGGTAAAGGCAGAACTGCCCTCGGCCCCGTCGCTCAGCAGTACCTCGCCGTCGGCGGCCACCTGGAGTTCATCCACGAACAGGCCGTTCTCGGCCACGCCGCCATCGCTCAGGTATTGCAGGGTCAGGGTTATCTTCTGACCGGCCCAGGGGCTCAGGTCAAATTCGGCATCGGTCCAGCCATTGGAGTTGCCCGTGATGCCGACGCCAAAGCCGATCCCGTTCGGATCGTCGCTGGTGGTCAGGTTGCCGGGGATGGGCTGACCGTTGACCAGCACCCGCCCATAGTCAAACCCCTCTTCAATCTGGTACCAGGCCTTGAACGCCAGATTGGCGCTCTGCTTGCCGGTCAAGTCCAGGGTCAGGTTCATGCGGTTGTCGAGGTTGTTGGCCTTGCCACCGTGGTATTCGTATTGGCCGGCATAAGGCGGATTGAGCGGGATCTGCTTGGCGGGCAGATTGATGCGTACCACGTCGTCGTTGCGGCCCTTGTCGTTGGCTTGATCCAGCATGTAGACGTTGCCGCGGGGGCTGAGGTCGGCGAGCTGCACATTGCTGCCGTGCAACCAGTTGCCGCCGAGGGAGGCCTGCAGGAACTCCTTGGCCCAGGCGGAGAAACCGGTCGGCTCTGTGCCGCCTATCACCCCGGCCCAGGAGCCGGATGACATGATGGACCAGGTGGCCACAGGTTCACCCTTGCCGGTGTACTTGGTGTCGTACTCGTCCGGCAGTCCCAGATCGTGGCCATATTCATGGGCACAGACCCCGGCCGCCGCATCGATGGGCTGGATGGTGTAGTCGTAGGCGGCAAACTGGCCGCCGAAGTTGCCGTTCGGGCTGCTGGTGCCGGGGATGGGGAAGGGGGCACCCAGGTTCCAGCGATGGGCCCAGATGGCATCCTCGCCAAGATCGCCACCACCGGCCTCTTCCCCCACGCTGGAGTGGAAGATCATCAGGTGGTCGATGAGACCGTCCGGCTCGTTCCGGTTGCCGTTGCCGTTGAGATCGTAACGATCCTCCTGGTCAAACTGGGCCAGATCGATGGAGGGGTCATTGGCCACCTGGATCAACGCCTCCTTCACCAGGTCCCGAATGGTGTTGGGGGTGGCATTGGCGCCGTAGTAGGCGGCATTCTTGTCGGCGGTATACCAGCCCGCCACCTGACCGCGCACGCTGTAGCTCTTGCCGGATTGCTGCTCGTAGAACTGGCGCATGGAGATGAATGTTTCACCGTTCGGGCCCTTGTAGCCTTTGCCGGAGAACAGCAGGTCGTTGTAGTGCTCGGGTGTGTAGTCCGGGTAGTACATCTTGGTGAGATCCGGGGTGACGCTGTTCTTCGGGTAGTCGGGAAAGTCCACCAGGATGGCGAGGATCTTGTCCTTGCGCATCTTGCCGTTGTAGTGCTCCTTCTCGATGGACTTGAGCAGCAGGGTGGGCACCCGGTCGCCGGGACGGGCCGTGCCGTTCAGGCGGATCTTCTTGAGGATGGTCTCCCGCATCTTGCCCTCTTTCACCGCCAGGGTGCCGCTGTGGCCCTGGTAGGCTCGCGACTTCTCGCGATAAAAACGGGCGAGGGCGGCCTGCTCCATCTCGGGGGAGGCCAGGGTGGGGATGCGACCGCTTTTCTTCAGCATATCCAGCACCTTCACCTCGTCGGCCAGGGGGGCATCGAACGGGCCATGTACCGGGGCGGCCATGGCGTGGTTTCCAATCATAAGGGTTGAGCCGATGATCAGGCTCATTATTGTTTTTTTAGGCATTCTATGTGCTCCTTCACATGATAAAAGGGAGCCTTGCTGGCTCCTCTTTCCGTACGGACCCTGTTGCGCCCGCGTCCCTTGATACACCCCTTGAGTGACCCTTGTCACTGAGCGAAAACTGATTGATAGTGCTGATTTCACAGTGCTTTTCGATGGGGTTGTGCGTATCGTCAATCCAGATGTGAAGTTCCGTATGGGACATTTCACGAGAAGCGGCAGATTACACTTTATTAACCTTTTATGATGGCACCCCATTTGGGGTGGCCCCGGGCGAGCCGCTATCTTGGCTTGCGCATTGAGCCGGATGCGCTCTGCGGGTATGCTTTGCCGCAACTATGCCGCTCCGGGTGAATGTGAGCCGAAGCAGGCACCCGATTGCCGACGGCATGTGACACTAACAAAGTAGTAGCTGGGGTTAATATGAGTCTTGATTTGCAAGAGTGGCGTGCAGAGACCACCGCCATCGTCAACGAGTTGCTGGCCGATGGCAGCAACCCGGATCTGGAATATGACATTGAGCACCACTTCGCCTGTCAGGATTTCGATCAGCTGGAGAAAGCGGCCGTCGACCTGTTCAAGGCCGGTTTTGAAGTGACTGACGCGGAAGAGATGGAGCTGGATGACGGCGCCCCCATCTTCTGTTTCGATGCCACCATAGAGCGCAAGCTGGACATAGAGACCATAGTGGCCGACATCGAGAAAATGTTGCCGATCCTCAAAAAGTACGGCGTGGATTACGACGGCTGGGGCACTTACTTCCAGGAGTAAGGACAACCGCGGGTGTCTGCGCTGTGCCGGACAACAAAAAGGCCACTTTCGAGTGGCCTTTTTGTTGTCTGCGATCAGCTGCCGGGCAACTGATAGTTGCGGGCAAATTCGTCGGGTGGCAGTGGGCGGCTGAACAGGTAGCCTTGCAGCCGATCGCAACCGGCTTGTACCAGCCAGGCTTGCTGCTCGGGGGTTTCAACCCCTTCGGCTGTGATCCTGATCCCAAGCTCGTGGCCCAAGCCGATGACGGAGCGCACTATGGCGGTGGTGGCCTGGTTGGTGGCCAGCCCCTGGGTGAAGCTGCGGTCCAGCTTGAGGGTAGCCACCTGCAGCCGTGGCAGGTAGGCGAGCGAGCAGTAACCTGTGCCGAAGTCATCGATGGCGAGCTGGAAACCCGCCTCAATCAGGTTGGCGAGGTTGCTCTCAATCTCGTCGGCGTTCTCCATCAGCACCCCTTCGGTGATCTCCAGCTCCAGTTGCCAGGGGGCGAGCCCGTGACGCTCTATGCAGGCGAAGATCTGCGGGCAGAGGTCGGGGTCACGAAATTGCAGCGGTGACAGATTGATTGAGAGCACCAGATCCGGTGCCGCACCCTGCCAGCGGGCCAGCTGGGCACAGCCTTGTTCCAGCATGCGCTGACCGAGCTGGCCGATGAGCCCCAGCTCCTCTGCAAGCGGGATGAATTCATCTGGCGAGATCATGCCGAGTTCGGGGTGGGGCCAGCGGCAGAGCAGTTCAGCCCCGTGCAACTGGTTGTTGCGGGTGCTGATGATGGGCTGATAGACGGCGGTGAGTTGCCCCGACTTGATGGCCAGCGGCAGCTGGGCCGCGATCAGCTGACGGCGTTTGAGTTTGGCGTCTAGCTCGGGATCGAAAAGGGTACAGTGCTGCTGCTGACGCTTGCCCTGGGCCAGCGCGGCTTCGGCATGGCTCAACAGCCGTTCGGCGTCGTTGGCCCTGCCGTGGGCAATGCCAAGGAACACAGGGATCTGGATCCTGTGTTCTTCGATCTGGTAGGGCACCATCAGCTCGTTTTGCAGGCGGCGACTCCAGTCCGCCAGCGGTTCACTCAACTCGGGCAGCAGCATGGCGAAGTCGTCGGCGGCGACCCGGCACACCAGTGACTGGGGCGGCGCCAGCTGTTGCAGACGACGGGCCACCTGGCTCAGCAGGCGATCGGCGACCCGGATGCCGAAGCGGTCATTGATCTCGCGAAAGTGTTGCAGGTCGACCAGCAGCAGGCTGGCCTTGCGGGCCCCGAGGTGGCGACTGGTCTGCAGAAAATGGGAGAGTTTGAGCAGGCCGGTCAGGCTGTCGTAGTGTTGCTCCTGCTGCAACTGGGCCTGGGTGGTCCGCAGTCCCGTGATGTCACGGCTCAAGGTCAGGATGCCGAGGGAGTTGCCCTCGTCGTCCGGCACATCGACCCGGGTTATCTCCAGGTGGCGGCCCTGACCGTTGGCATCCACCAGGCAGTATTCGCCCCGCCCCATGGGCAACTCGGTTGAGAGTCTGTGTGCGACACGCTGGCCGAGCGCCTCGCTCGCCGCCATGCCCATGAAGTCGAGAAAGGCCTGGTTGCAGTCGATGAGCAGTCCCTGATGGTCTTCCAGCCGGATGGGATCCGGGATGGCGTCAAGCAGCCGGCGCTGCAGCAGCTGCTGCTGGCGAAAGGTCTGCTCCAGCTCCTTGCGCTGGCCAATCTCGTTGACCATGCCAAACAGCGCCACCGGCTTGCCCTGCTCGTCATAGAGGGGGATCTTGTGGATCTCCATCCAACGGGTGCTGTCGCCACTGTTGCAGTGCAGCTGCTGATAGAGCAGAGGATTGCCCTCTGCCAGCAGGCGATCATCCTCTTCCCGAAAGATGTTGCCCCATGGCATCTCTATGTCCGTCTTGCCGATGAGCTCTTCTGTTTGCTGCAGACCGGCCTGCTCCACAAACGTGCGGTTGGCAAACAGGTAGCACCCGTCCGTATCCCGACAGAAGATATTCATGGGCAACTGATCGATGATCTGCTGTAACAGCGTCAGGGTGAGCAAGGAATTCACGCAGGCACTCACGGGGGTAATTTCGAGCAAATCTATGATAGCAGACGGGTTTTGTAAAGCTTGGGTTAACGAGGATGCATTTCTGCCGATCTCTGCTGACAGTCTGTGTCGTCAACGCCATAATAGCCGCCGGTTGGCCGATGGCCGAATAATATGGATGAGAGAAGCAGCATGAAAAAGATATTGGGGATCGCCCTGGCCCTGCTGATGGTCGGGTGTGCCAGCGACAACAATGGTGGTGAGCAGTACCGCTATAACCCGCCGGTTGCCAAGGCGACCAACAACACCCAGGAGATGCAGATCCCTGTGGATCTGGTGTGGGCCCGTGCCGAGAAGTGGTTTGCCGATCATGGTCTCAACATCGAGAACAGCCAGCGTGGCTCAGGTCTGATGACGGCCAACGTCGAAAACTCCGCCGATGGTCTGGAGTGGCTGGATTGCGGCACCATGGGTTCCAAAGTGGCGCTGGGCAACCCCAATCTGCAGATCAATCTGATCATCACCCAGAGCGGCAACAACAGCGTGGCGACCGTCAACGTCAAGGGCAATACCCAGCTCTACTTCGTTGAGTCGTCCGGCGAGCGTGTTGCGGCCCCCTCCATCACGCCTGTCTGTGTCTCCCAGGGGCGCCTGGAACAGAGTCTGTTTGCCACTCTGGGCAACTGATCCGCCTCTGTCAGCCGCCTGCTTGTATGGTGGCCAGCATCAAACACCCCCTTGCTTGCAGCGGGGTGTTTGTTTTTGGGCGGTCAGCATGCCCTGAATAGAGGGTATATGCCGCCGTCAGCGCATTTCAGGTTCTGACACCCGGGTGCCCCTGTGTTGCCGCCAGACATAAAGAAAAACGCCCCCGGCAGGGGCCGGGGGCGTTCGGAGCGTCAGCACGACTGGCTGGCGACTAGAGGGCGCTGTCACCGTGAAAGAGAGCCTGCTCGCCGGATTTGAGCACATAGCCTTTCCAGGGGAAGAGCTGGTAGGCACCTCCCTGCCAGGACCAGTTGCCCTCATCCCCTTGTCGGGTCAGCAAGGTCTGCTCACCGTTTGGCAGAGTCAATTCGGCCTTGCTCTGGTCGGCGTTGAACAGCACGAAGGCGCTGCCGGTCTCATCCGATTGGAGGGATTGCAGTCTCACCGCCTGCTCGAACAGGCGCACGCACTGGTTGGTCAGCGCGGACCATTGATAACCGGCGCTGGCACGACAGCCGTGGATATCCTGATCATTGCCGACCATATGCTGGGTCGGGGTACTGCAAGCCGCCAGCAGCAGGGAGGCGGCCATCAGAGTCAGAGTGCGCATGCTTACTCCTGCTTGTCTTCGAGATTGTCCCGTTCGATGACGATGTTGGAGAAACCCAGCTCCTTGAAGTAGTTCTCCTGGTAATCCTTCACGCTCTTCTTGTCGCGGCGGCAGACTTGGGCCAGCTGGGCCTCCATGGCGTGGAAGCTGGAGAGATCCAGCCCTTCGGCGGTGGCAATGGCATCGTAGATGCTGCGAAACTTGTCGTTCGCATAGCCGAGCTCTTTGGTCTGCTTTTTGTAGGTGTAGGTAATCTTAAACGCCATCTGGCCCTTCCTTCTTCAATTTGGCTTGCTTGCGCTGGACATAGAGGTAGAGGCTTTCGACCTTCTCCCGTGCCCAGGGGGTCTTGCGCAAGAACTTCAAGCTGGACTTGATACTGGGGTCGTCGGTGAAGCAGCGGATGTTTATCTGCTGTCCGAGCTCTGCCCAGCCATAGTGCTCGACCAGGGCGATAACGATCGCCTCCAGGGTCAGCCCGTGCAGCGGGTTTTTTGCTTGCGAGGAGCCTGGCTGGTCACTCATGCGTCGGCCGCCAGCTTGGCAAAGGGTTGACCCATGCGAGTGGTGACGCCATTGGCCAGATGGGGCTCAAAACCGGCAAGCATGCCAGGGCCAAACAGGCAGACCACTGTGCTACCGAGCTTGAACAGGCCCATCTCGGCCCCTTTTTGCAGTGTGATGGCTTCATCACCGCTGTAATCCCAACGCACCACTTCTTTCTGCTTGGTCGGCGCTATATTGCCGGCCCAGATGGTTTCGATACTGGCGACGATAGTGGCGCCGACCAGCACCAGCGCCATGGGGCCATGGGGGGTGCGGAAGGTGGCGACCACACGCTCGTTGCGGGCGAACAGGTTGGGCACATTCTCGGCGGTGAGCGGGTTGACGGAGAAGAGATCCCCCGGCACGAACACCATGCTCTCCAGTACGCCGTCCAGCGGCATATGGATGCGGTGGTAATCCTTGGGCGCCAGATAGATGGTGGCAAAGTCCCCATCCTTGAATGGCGCCACCAGATCCTCGAAGCCACCTAGCAGCTCGCGGGCGCTGTAGTCGTGGCCCTTGGCCTGGATGATGCGGCCCTGATGAATGGGGCCGAGCTGGCTGACGGTGCCGTCCACCGGCAGGGCCAGGGTCATGGCATCCTCGACCAGCGGACGGATCCCCGGCTTGAGCTCGCGGGTGAAGAAGGCGTTGAAGCTCGCGTAGTGGGCCGGATCTTCGTGCAGCGCTTCGCTCATGTCGACGCCGTACTGCTTGATAAAGGCCTCTATCACCTTGGTGGTGAGGTTGCCCGCTTCTGCGGCAGCCAGCTTGCCCACCAGACGGGAGAGGGCGTACTTGGGCAAACAGTATTGACCGGCAATTTTCAGGTTGTCAGTGATGCTCATGATCTTGATCTGGTCTTTATGGAAAGAGGGTTGAATAGGTCACGTCCGGGCTTGTTGCCGACCGTGGCGGGCTTCCTGCATGGTTTCCAGGATGCGGTGATAGTTGTGGAAGCGATCGGCACTGATGTCGCCACGGTCGACCGCCGCACGCAGGGCGCAGCCTGGGTCGTCCTTGTGGGTGCAGTCGCGGAATCGGCAACCACCCAGGTAGTCACGAAACTCGATGAAGCACCAGGTGATGCGATCAGCTTCCAGATGCCAGAGTGCGAACTCGCGGATCCCGGGGGAGTCGATGAGATCGCCGCCGCTCGGGAAGTGATAGAGTCGCGCCGTGGTGGTGGTGTGCGTACCTAGCCCCGAGTTTTCGGAGATCTCGCCGGTCAGCACATCCAGCCCCGGCATCAGGGCGTTGGTGAGCGACGACTTGCCCACCCCGGACTGGCCGACGAAGATGCTGATCTTGCCTTCGAACTGGGCCTTGAGCTCATCGAGGCCTTCGCCGCTCTCACAGCTCACCAGGATCACCTGGTAGCCCAGCTTGCGATAGGGGTCGAGTTGCCGTTCGACACGGATGCGGGCAGCATCATCGAGCATGTCGACTTTGTTCAGCACTATGAGTGGCTGTATCTCCACATCCTCGGCGGCGACCAGATAGCGGTCGACAATGTTGGTGGAGAACTCGGGCATCACCGCCGAGACGATGATGATCTGGTCGATGTTGGCGGCGATGGGTTTGACCCCGTCGTAGAAATCCGGCCGGGTCAACACTGAGTGGCGCGGATGCACCGCCTCTATGACCCCTGCGGTCGCGGTATTGAGGCCGGGCCGCCAGACCACCTTGTCGCCACACACCAGGCTGCTGATGCTGCTGCGACGCAGGTTGCTGCGGTGGATGGTGCCGTCAGTCGCTTCTACGTCAGCATGCTGACCGAAACGGCTGATCACCACTCCTTCAATGGCCGGGCCAAACAGGGTGTCATCCACGACAGTGGTGTGATCTTTTTGCAACCGCCGCTCGCGGTTGGCCTGGACGCGCCTTTGTTGACCCAGATTGAGTTTTGCTTTCTTTGCCACTCGATTCGCCAGTTTATGAACAGATTCAAAGCCAGTATGATACATGCAAATTGGCAAAATTCCGCCATTCCTCCCAATAGAGAGAATAATCATGACAGTCAGCGCGCAGAACCTGGTATGGATCGACATGGAGATGACGGGTCTGGACCCCGAAGAGAACGTGGTACTGGAGATCGCCACCATAGTCACCGACAAGGATCTGAACGTGCTGGCAGAAGGGCCTGTCATCGCCATCCACCAAAGCGATGAAGAGCTGGCCAAGATGGACGACTGGAACGTCAACACCCATACCAGGAGCGGACTGGTGGCCCGGGTCAAGGAGAGTCAGTATGACGAAGCCAGGGCCGTGGCCGAGACCCTCGATTTCATTCGCCAGTGGGTACCGGAGCGCACCAGCCCGCTGTGCGGCAACAGCATAGGCCAGGATCGCCGCTTCATGGTCAAGCACATGAGCGAGCTGGAAGCCTTCTTCCATTACCGCAACGTTGACGTCAGCACCATCAAGGAGCTGGTACGTCGCTGGCAGCCAGAGCTGCTGGATCAGTTCACCAAGAGTGGCTCCCACATGGCGCTGGACGATATTCGTGAATCCATCGCCGAGCTGCGCTTCTATCGTAGTCACGTCTTCAAGATCTGATTGCCTGGCAGGGGGTTGCCATCGATTGGTTGCTAAAATCGACAGTTCGGCCAGCTTTTGAGCGAACGCGCGCAACCAGACGAAAAAGCCCTTGCAATTGGAAAGACTGCTCTTATAATTCGGCTCCCGTGCAGTAGCGCAAGCAACCAAATGCTGCACGATTTGTTTTGATGCCATTTTATGGTGTGTGCGGGAATAGCTCAGTTGGTAGAGCACGACCTTGCCAAGGTCGGGGTCGCGAGTTCGAGTCTCGTTTCCCGCTCCAAATTGTGATGATGAAACTGGTTCAATCCAGCCCGATGCGGGAATAGCTCAGTTGGTAGAGCACGACCTTGCCAAGGTCGGGGTCGCGAGTTCGAGTCTCGTTTCCCGCTCCAATCATCTTCACAGACCAGATAATGACAACGCTGTTGCGGGAATAGCTCAGTTGGTAGAGCACGACCTTGCCAAGGTCGGGGTCGCGAGTTCGAGTCTCGTTTCCCGCTCCAAATTGTGATGATGAAACTGGTTCAATCCAGCCCGATGCGGGAATAGCTCAGTTGGTAGAGCACGACCTTGCCAAGGTCGGGGTCGCGAGTTCGAGTCTCGTTTCCCGCTCCAATCATCTTCACCAGCGCAAAACGACCATTTATGTTGCGGGAATAGCTCAGTTGGTAGAGCACGACCTTGCCAAGGTCGGGGTCGCGAGTTCGAGTCTCGTTTCCCGCTCCAAACATTTGCAATGTGACATCCTGTTGCGGGAATAGCTCAGTTGGTAGAGCACGACCTTGCCAAGGTCGGGGTCGCGAGTTCGAGTCTCGTTTCCCGCTCCAACACATTTGCAAGTGACATCCTGTTGCGGGAATAGCTCAGTTGGTAGAGCACGACCTTGCCAAGGTCGGGGTCGCGAGTTCGAGTCTCGTTTCCCGCTCCAATCTCTCTCTTCGAAGTACCCAAATCCAATAGATAAACATATTGATTACAACACCCGGTTGGTAGAGCATGCTCCGTGCCTTGCCAAGGCTGGGGTCGCGAGTTCGAGTCTCGTTTCCCGCTCCAATTTCTCTTCAAATGCCCTCTCTGTACGTCATCGAGTACTGAACCAATCGCAGTCGGTAGAGCATGATTCATGCTTGCCAAGGCTGGGGTCACGAGTTCGAGTCTCGTTTCCCGCTCCAATTTCTCTTCGTAGTACCAGCATTCCTTTTAATCCTCCAAAAATGACTTCCGTATCGCGCTGCGATGCGTTTGTGTTCCTGCTTTTCAGCTCTACCCCTCTGTTTGCCAAGTTCGCTTAGCCTGATAGCAAGACGCTGCCCTGGTCCGGGGTGAGCTGATACCCAGTGCTCGTGATGGCCTGATGGTTGAGGGGCGACAAGAGGGAAATGGCGGGCAAGCGCAGTCACAACCCGGAGAGGGTCTGGTCACCAGCGGGCGATGAACAATAGTGGAATGGTAAACGGCAGGCAAAAAAATAGGAGGAGCAGGTCTCCTCCTACAGGCTCACTGGCGTGGCTTAGAGCAGAGTAACGTTCTCAGCCTGAGGACCTTTTTGGCCCTGAGTCACAGTGAACTGGACTTTTTGACCTTCAGCCAGGGTCTTGAAACCTGTGCTCTGGATGGAGGAGAAGTGAACGAAAACGTCCGGTCCCTGGGATTGCTCAATGAAGCCAAAACCCTTGGTTTCGTTAAACCATTTTACTTGGCCGGTGCGAATGTCAGACATGTGGTAAGTCCTATCTATAACGAAATGAAACTAAGCCTTGTTGGGCAGCATTTGCCTAGGAATCAGGGGTTGAAGCATGACTGACCACGTCAATTTGTCCCAGTAGCATGTAGAACAATCCCTGTCTAAAGCACAAACGATTGTACGTGAGAGCAGATCCTTGTCAATTTTGTGCTTTTCATTTTTTGAGCAAGCTAAAAATATTGTGAAGTCAGCGGCTTATTTCACTGTGCTGGATCAAAAAGCGGGAGGCTCATGGCCTCCCGTTTTGTCACTCCTTGAGGGCGAACCCTTGGCCCTGCCGGTCATACCGATAGATGGCCTGACCGTAGGAGCGGATCTCCACCCGCTGGATACGGCGGTTGTCATCCACCAGAATGAACACCGACTTGCCCGATTGCAGCCGGGTCAAAGGGCGGTCCGGCCCTTCGATGGCAATCAGGCGACTGAGCTCGGCGCCTGGCAGCTCGAACTTGCGCCAGATGGAGTAGAGGGTTTCACCGGCTTGCACATCGTGCTGTAGCCAGCTGCCATCTACTTTCTCTTCGACCGGTTTGGCGGCCGAGGTGCCATTGCCAGTAGTCAGCGCTTCGGCTGGCACGGCCAGCGGCACGGCGAGCGAACCGGACGGGGCGGTTGTCGGCATGGCAGGCGCAGGTTCCCAGGCCAGCAACAGCAGCCAGATGGGCACCAGCACCAGCAGGCCTATGGTGTGTTTGCGGGGCAGCGGGTTGGCCAGCTTGAATTTGCCCGCGCCGGCCTCCTGGCCGCGTTGGCCAAGGCCACGCATCCCTTGGCCGATGCGCTGGCGCAGGGGCAGGGTAGCGGCATTGATACGATGGAGCAGGGATCCTTGTGATTCGTCTTGTCGACGCTGCTGGGCTCGTCTGTTATGGCCACGTGGGCGACGGTCCGGGGTGGGCACGGCATTTACCTCTCACTACATTGCCTGCCATCAGGCAAATTCGTTGCCTATGGTAAACGGACTCGCCCCCGAGGGGGAGAGTCCGAGAGAGGAAAATTGTCAGCTGAGACGAAATTGTCCCAGTAATTGCTGCAAACGCTCGGCTGCCTGACGCAATGCCTGGCTGGCTTTGGCCGTTTCGGTCGCATCCTGAGCGATGTCGTTGGCCAGTGCGTTGGTTTTTGACAGATTGCCGGACACCGTCTCGGAGACGGAGCTCTGCTCCTCGGCGGCGGAGGCGATCTGATAGGTCATGTCGTTGATGGTAGAGATGGCCTGATAGATGCTGGCGAGCGCCTCTTCCGCCAGATCCGCCTCGCCCACCGCCTGATGGGTCAGCTGCTGGCTTTGATTGATGGCGCTGACCGCATTGGCCGAGCTGAGACGGATTTTCTCGAGCAGCTCCTGGGTGTTCTGCACCGCCTGCTGGGTGTTGCCCGCCAGCTTGCGCACCTCGTCGGCCACCACCGCAAAACCTCGGCCCTGTTCGCCTGCCCGTGCTGCCTCTATAGCGGCATTGAGCGCGAGCAGGTTGGTCTGATCGGCAATGCCCTGGATCACAGTGAGTATGTTGGTGATCTGCTCGCTGTCGTGAGCCAGCCCCTCGACCACTTCGGCGCCTTTGCCTGCTTCGGCCGCCACCTTGTGCATGGACTGGATCACCTGCTGGAAGCGTACCTTGCCCTGATCCGCCGCGCTCTGGGCCTGCTTGGCCGAGTCTGCGGTGTTGTTGGCGTGGGTGGCCACTTCCTGGCTGACATAGGACATCTCCTGTACCGCGGTCAGCATCTGCTCCATCTCCGCCTGGTGATGCTGCAAGTTGGTGTCGGTCTGGCCTGCAATGCGGTCGGTATCACCGGCGTGGCGGTTCACCTCGCTGGCGGTTTTCAGCACATCCCCCAGCAGCACCTGCAGCTTGTCGATGAAGCGGTTGATGCCCTTGGCGAGATCCCCCAGCTCGTCGACGGATCGGGTGGTGAGGCGCTTGGTGAGATCCCCCTCGCCATCGGCAATGTCATCTACCAGGCTGACCATCTGGCGGATGGGGCCCGTGATACTGCGCGCTATCATCAGCATGGTGGCCAGTGCCAGCACCAGTACGACAAGGGCACCCACCAGTTGCTGGGTCATGGCAGCCCGACTCATGTCGCTTAGCTGGCTTTCCAGCTGATCGGCGCCCGCCAGTACCACCTTGTAGGGCAGGGTGACTATGATGGCCCAGTTGCGGCTCATGCCTGGTACCATGATGGGCACAGAGATACGAAACGACTCGTCCAGCTCCTGACGCTGTACTTCCGGTTTCAGATATTGCTGCCACTGGTTGCCGAGCAGCTTGTCGGCCCGGCTGCCAAGCAGGCTGGCGTCACCGCTGGTGCCCGTGATGACGCCGGCGGCGCTGACGATCAGGGTCTCGCCCTTGCCGTCATAGATGTTGCTGTTGAGGGACTGGGCCTGACGGCTGATGGAGTCCACAGCCAGATCCAGCGCGGCGATCCCCTTGAACTTGCCTGCCACCATGATGGGGGTGGTGATGGTGCTCACCAGCACCTGCTGGCCGTTGATGTCCACCTTGAAGGGGTCGATGAGGCAGGAGCGTCCCTCCCGTTTCGGGCAGGAGTAGTAGTCGTTGGCCGGGTTGCCGAATTCATCCGGATCGGTCTTTTCGATGGAAAGCAGCAGGTCTGTGCCTATCTGGTCCTTGTCACGATAGAAGTAGGGCACGAAGCGGCCCTGACTGTCGCTGCCCAGCGCGCTTTGACCGGCGAAGGTGGCGTCCTGGCCGTCGAAGCCGTTCGGCTCGAAGCCGGCGAAGGCGCCATACAATTGTGGTTCGAGCGCGAGCTGCGCCTTGAGCAGGTCGGTGGCCTGCTGGCGATCCAGCGGTAGCTTGCCCTCTTGTTGCAAGGCGAGGGCACTGGCCATCTGCTGGGTATAGGAGAGTCCCTTTTGCAGCAACTGTGTGATGGTGGCGGCCTCGGCCCGTGCGTTGGCACTCACTTTTTGCCAGGCTTCTTGCTGCAGGGCGGCGCGACTGGAGCTGATGGTCAGCTGTTGGGTCTGTTGACCGGAATACTGGTTGAGCAGGATCAGTATGACCAGGGCTGCGGTCATGGCGATCCCGGCCATGACCAGAATTCGATTCTGGATAGAACGGAACTGCATCGTCTCTTCCTTGTGTCGTGAGAAGTAGTGTGAGAGTTGTTTGGATATCGGCCGGAGGAGGCAGCTCTCCAACACTCCCCATAGCAAATCGGAAATGCCGCTTCGGTTTTGCGATCCCCCTCAAATATCAGGCTGCAGGCGGCCGGGCAGCAAATTTAACCCCCTACTTTAGCCCGCAACGGCCTCATGGTTTTCCCATCCGGGATTCTGAGTGCTAAAATGCGACGGTTTTTTCTAACGAATTGGCCCAAGGCCCTCTACACAAGGCTTAAAGATGAAAGTCAAAACCCGTTTTGCTCCCAGCCCGACCGGCTTTTTGCATGTCGGCGGTGCCCGTACCGCACTCTATTCCTGGTTGTTTGCAAAGAGCCAGGGCGGTGAGTTCGTGCTGCGTATTGAGGATACCGACCTGGAACGTTCCACTCAGGAGGCGATCGACGCCATCATTGAGGGCATGGAATGGCTGGAGCTGAACTGGGATGAGGGCCCCTACTACCAGACCAAGCGTTTCGACCGCTACAACGGCATCATCGACGAGATGCTGACCGATGGCCGTGCCTACAAGTGCTACTGCTCCCGTGAGCGCCTGGACGCGCTGCGCGAAGGCCAGATGGCCAGCGGCGAGAAGCCCCGCTATGACGGCAAGTGCCGTGATGCTGCTCACGATCACCCGGCCGATGCGCCGCACGTTATTCGCTTCCGCAACCCGACCGAAGGCTCAGTGGTATTCGATGACCACGTCCGTGGCCGCATCGAGTTCGCCAACACCGAGCTCGACGATCTCATCATCCGCCGCACCGATGGCGCGCCGACCTACAACTTCTGCGTGGTGGTCGATGACTGGGACATGGAGATCACCCACGTGGTGCGTGGTGAAGACCACATCAACAACACCCCGCGCCAGATCAACATCTACAAGGCGCTGAACGCACCGGTGCCGGAGTTTGCCCACGTCTCCATGATCCTGGGCGACGACGGTGCCAAGCTCTCCAAGCGCCACGGCGCTGTGTCCGTGATGCAGTACCGTGATGACGGCTACCTGCCGGAAGCGCTGCTGAACTATCTGGTGCGTCTGGGCTGGTCCCACGGTGATCAGGAGATCTTCACCCTGGACGAGATGATCAAGCTGTTCAGCCTGGATGCCATCTCCAAATCCGCCTCCGCCTTCAACACCGACAAGCTGTTGTGGCTGAACAACCACTACATGCGCAGCCTGGATCCGGCCTATGTGGCCAAGCATCTGGCCTGGCACATGGAAAACCAGAAGATTGACACCAGCAAGGGCCCATCACTGCCAGAAGTTGTTACTCTGCTGGCCGAGCGCTGCAACACTCTGGTAGAGATGGCCGCCCAGAGCCGCTATCTGTTCGAAGATTTTGAGGCGATCGACGAAGCGGCTGCCAAGAAGCACCTGCGCGGCGTCGCTGCCGAGCCGCTGGCGCTGGCCAAGGCCAAGCTGACTGCGCTGGACACCTGGACCACCGAAGCGCTGCACGAGCTGATTGAAGCCACTGCCGCCGAGCTGGGTCAGGGCATGGGCAAGGTCGGCATGCCGCTGCGCGTGGCCGTGACCGGTCTGGGTCAGTCCCCTGGCATCGACGCCGTGATGGCGCTGGTGGGTAAAGAGCGTGTGCTGACTCGCATCGATCGCGCGTTGGCGTATATCGAAGCGCGCATGGCCGCCGAGTAAGTCGCCTGCTGCCGCGACGGGTCGCAGCCGGATAAATTGTTTTCCGCTGACAATAAAGGGCTCCCGCAAGGGAGCCTTTGCTTTTCGCGGTTAACCAGATTTGTGACATAAAACAGCGAGATAGCGGCAAGGTTGCCGGTAAAAACAGCTAACTGCTTGAATTTTGACTAAACGCTCCAGCCGGTGTTATTTTTGGGTTGACAGCAAAGCGGGTGATGCCTATCATGCGCCTCCGTTGCCGGAGATAACTTCGTCAGCACCGAGGTGAGTTGGGGTTATAGCTCAGCTGGGAGAGCGCTTGCATGGCATGCAAGAGGTCCGCGGTTCGATCCCGCGTAGCTCCACCAAATTCTCCTCGAACAATCTGGAATCAAAGGGGTTATAGCTCAGCTGGGAGAGCGCTTGCATGGCATGCAAGAGGTCCGCGGTTCGATCCCGCGTAGCTCCACCAGGTTCCTGATTGAAGATAAAGTACCCAGGGCAGTGCGGTGTGTATCACCCATGCCGACCTTTGTGGGGTTATAGCTCAGCTGGGAGAGCGCTTGCATGGCATGCAAGAGGTCCGCGGTTCGATCCCGCGTAGCTCCACCACTATTTGCGACAGATGGCCGCCAGAACCATTTGTTGAGTACGAAATTCGGGGTTATAGCTCAGCTGGGAGAGCGCTTGCATGGCATGCAAGAGGTCCGCGGTTCGATCCCGCGTAGCTCCACCAATATTTACGACAGATGGCCGCCAGAACCATTTGTCGAGTACAAAATTTGGGGTTATAGCTCAGCTGGGAGAGCGCTTGCATGGCATGCAAGAGGTCCGCGGTTCGATCCCGCGTAGCTCCACCACATTCTTGTGACAAGAAGCCAAAAGGCCACCGTTATCGCGGTGGCCTTTTTGTTTTGGCTCATTTTGTTGGCGTCCGGTCGTCTCCTGTCCGTAAAAAAGCCCGCATCGCAGCGGGCTTTTGGCATGATGGCACAGCCGCATCAGTTGCGGCGACGACGCCAGGCCAGGGGCAGCAGGGCCAGCAACAGGGCGCTCATGGCACCACCACCGCCGTTGCTCTCTTCCTTCAGCTTGAGGTCGACGATGATGGGATCATGGTCGGAGGCGCTGAACGGATTGTCGGACTTGATCATGTCACCGCTGAAATCACGTCCGTACTCGAACAGGTTGCTCTCGAACGAATTGATGTGCCAGTCTGCGACCGCGATTACCTTGCTGGCCAGTGCCGGGTTGGCGAGGGCATAGTCCAGGGTGCCGAGTTCGGCCTCGTAGCTGTAGGAGATAGCCTTCTCCTTGTTGAACCTGACATTCATGTCGATCAGGCCATAGCTCTTGCTCACTTCGCTGCCCGTCTGTTCATAGACTTGCTCGCCGAGGAAGGTCCGGGAGGCGGAGACTATTTTGCGCTGACCTTCGGTCGGCACATAGTCGGTCAGCACCCGGATCGCATCTTCCCTGGCGTAGGAGTTGAGGTCACCCACCAACATGACCATACCCGGCAGCGTGTTCACCGCTTCGCCCAGCACCTTGGCAGCACTGACCCGGAACTCGGTACACTTGCCCTGCAGATCGGCCGGCTCCTTGCCGTCCAGGTTCTCCAGGCAGCCGGATCCCTTGGATTTGAGGTGGTTGACCACCAGGGTCAGCGGCTCCTTGCTGCCCTCGACGGTGAAGCTCTGCACCAGGGAGTCACGCTGGGAGGCCTGTTTCTCGACTCCTTTCGCATCCTGGTATTTCTGTACCGGCAGCGTGATGACGCTGGCATCCCCCTGCGGCGTCAGCTTGGCGGGCCGGTAGATCATGGCCACCATGATGGCGTCGCCGCCGAAGAAGCGCTCGTCGCCAAGCCGCGCCTTGGGCAGGGCCACGAAGGCGTACTGTTTGTCGGCTTCCTTCTGTTGGGCGTTGAGGCTTTGCACCAGATCACTGATGGCGGAGTGGCTGTCAAAGCCGTTGTTCTCCATCTCCATCAGGCCGAGCAGATCGGCATCCATCTCAGTGATGGCGTTGACTATCTTGGCGCGCTGTTTCTGGAAGTCCTCCAGGTTTTTGGCGCCGCGGTTGCAGCCCTTGGCGCTGTCCGCATCCGCCTGATCCTTGCACAGCACATTGAGGGCCCCCCCCACGCTGGAGTGGCTGGTGAAGTAGTTGAGCACGTTGAAGCTGCCGATACGCAAGTCGGTGCCATCGGCACGGGCCGGTGCGCTCTGGCGATCGTTATCGCCGGTGCGCAGCAGATCGCCGGCGGTGATCACCTGATCCTGCGGCACTATCAACCGGTATTCGTTGTAGCTGTAGCCCACCAGCGCATCCAGATTGACCGGGGCATCGCCGATGCGCAGATAACCCTGCTCCGGATCCCAGCCCGGCAGCCAGGGCAGTTTGCCATCGGCGGCCTTGAAGTCAGACTCGAGGAATACCCGGTTGCGGGCGTTGGCCCTGGCCAGCGCCTTGGCTTCCTTGCTGTCGGCATCGTGCAACTGGGTCGGCTTCATCAGCGGTGCCTGGTGGGAGAGCACCAGATTGTTGCGCCGGGCGGCGTAGTCATAGCTGAAGTTGCGGCTTACCTTGAGCGCGCTGTCAGCATCGAGGCGTACCCGCATCCCTTCGTGACGCTCCAGTGCCCGGGCCAGGGTCTCGTTTTCCAGTACCCGCAGCGGCACGGCGGCAGGCACAGAGCCCTGAGCGAGAACCTGCAGACGCGGGGCGCTGCTGTCAACGACCGGCTTGAGCTGGGTGTGGTTGTAGTACTCCTCGACCTTGGCCTCCAGACAGACTTCGGCACCCGGCTTGATGTCCGGGTACTTGCTGGCGAAGTTTTTGTCGTTGAGGTAGACGAAGATGCCATCCGACGTCTGGGGATTGTCATCCCCTTGCAGATCCTGCAGGTAGAAACCCTTGTTGAGACTCTCACCAAGTGCCGTGACCACCGCCTTGACCGTGACGCTCTGGGCACTCTCGAACTTGCCATCGGGGATGAGGGGACTCTTGCCACCAATGCCCTGAATGACGGGGATGGGAGTGAGGGCACTGTCAGCCGGGCAGCTGAAGCTGGCGGCATGGACGGACGGGGACGCGAGCGCAAGCCCCACGGCCAGTGACAGCAGGGTACGTGTTCCTTTCATAACGGTTCCTTTTTTATTTTTTGCCAGTGTTTCCATAGCCTTGGCAGCTTGACCAAGGGCGCGCATTGTCACATTTCTGGCACGTCATACCAGTGAGCCAACGCACATTACCGGGATGCAAATGAGGGCAGTGCTGGTTTTTTTGACCTGACTAACGTTATGAAATTAATGACAAAATCATTAATTCACTGTTCTCGGGAAAGTGTGATCTGGCTTGCATCCACATATTTTTCTTCGAGAATGAAGATTGAGACTCTGCTGGTTGATTCCTATACTCGGCTTGTTCCTCACGGAACCCAGGTAAAGGGCAAACCGGTCGAAATGCCGGGACGCAATGCCTCCGGTCTCCAGATCAGTCGATCCAGATAGCGGGGCTTCCCAGGGTGAAGGTGGTGTTTGTGGCACGTCCATTGCCAGTTGTCTGCTCCCATCACGCCGGTTGCGCTTGTTCTTTGCCCTGGTGACCAATGCCAAGACAAAACAAGGAAGATAACAATATGCAACAGACCTTAAGGCCCAGCAGGCTTGCCATGCTGGTGGCCCTGGCTGCCATGCCCGCTTGGGCACAAGCCGCTTATCCCGCCTATCAGGCCGGCACCGCTTACAAGGCTGGCGATGTGGTCAGCAACGCAGGCGCTCTCTACGAATGCAAAGAATTTCCCTACTCCGGCTGGTGCGGGGCATCCCCCTATCACTATGCCCCCGGTGTGGGTGCTGTCTGGGCTGATGCCTGGAAGCTGTTCAACGACGGCGGCACGACTCCGGGCCTTGGGCTGGCAATCAGTTCGCCCGCTCTTGGTAGCGTTTTCAACGAAGGTGTACCCGTGGCCCTGGCGGTCACCCTGAGCGGCAACAGCAGCGCCCTGGTCAAGGTCGAGTATCTGATCGATGGTCAGCCGGTGGCGGTGAGCAGCGGGGCCCCCTGGTCGGCCAGCTGGGTCGCTACCGGTGTCGGCCCCCATCAACTCAAATCTCGTGGGCTGGACAAGAATGGCACAGTGCTGAGCGAGGCGGATGCCAGCTTCAGCGTCAATGCCGTAGTCGCGCCAGAGGCGCCCGGGGTGAGCATCAGCAGCCCGGCCAATGGCGCCAAGGTAACTCTGGGGCGTAGCGTGGCGGTCAGTGGCAATGTCACCGATGCCAACAATGACGTGGCCAGGGTCGAGCTCTATGTGGATGGCAAGAAAGTCGGTGAAGACGTCAGCGCCCCCTGGCAGGTGAGCTGGACGCCCCAGAGCAAGGGGGCTGCCGCCCTCAAGCTGGTGGCGACCGACAAGGAAAATCTGGTGGGCGAGTCTGCCCAGGTCGATGTGCAGGTGGAAGAGGCGGCGCTGCCGCCCACCGGTGGCAACCTCTCTTGTGACATTCGCCAGATCTATCGCCCGGACGGTTACGAGTGCATGGGGGATGACCACGCCCGCCGGGTGATCGGTTACTTCACCTCCTGGCGCACTGGCAAGAATGGCCTGCCCGCCTACCTGGTGAACGACATCCCTTGGGACAAGCTCACCCATATCAACTACGCCTTCGCGGCTGTGGACGAGCAGAGTCACCAGATCAAGGTGGATGATGCAGCCACCAAGCTGACTTGGGATGGTGTGCCGGGCGCCGAGATGGATCCCGAATTCGCCTATCAGGGCCACTTCAACCTGATCTCCAAGTACAAGAAGCAGTATCCGGACGTGAAGACCCTTATCTCGGTAGGGGGCTGGGCCGATACCCGCGGCTTCTACACCGCCACCACCAAGGGCGACTGCTCGGTCAATACCGCCGGCATCAACGCCTTTGCCGATTCGGCGGTGAGTTTCATCCGCCAGTACGGTTTCGATGGGGTGGATGTGGACTACGAGTACCCCACCTCCATGAAGGATGCAGGCAACCCCAACGACTTCCCGCTCTCCAACCAGTGCCGTGCCAAGCTCTTTGCCAACTACGAGGTGCTGATGAAGACACTGCGGGCGCGGCTCGACAATGCCGGTACCGAGGATGGACGCAAGTACATGCTGACCATTGCCTCACCGGCGTCAGCCTACCTGCTGCGCGGCATGGAGAACTTCCAGGTCACCCAGTATCTGGATTACGTCAATCTGATGACCTATGACTTCCACGGTGCCTGGAACCACTTTGTCGGTCACAACGCGGCCCTGTTCGACAACAATGCCGATCCCGAACTCTCCCACTGGGGCGTATATAATCAGGCCCAGTTTGGCGGTATCGGTTACCTCAACGCCGCCTGGTCGGCCCACTACTTCCGCGGTGCGCTGGCGGCCGGCAAGATCAACGTGGGTGTGCCCTATTACACCCGCGGCTGGCAGGGGGTGAGCGGTGGCAGTCACGGTCTGGGTGGCAAGGCGGCCCTGCCGAGCCAGAACGAGTGTCAGCCGGGCACCGGTGGCAGTACGATTCCGTGCGGCAATGGTGCGGTCGGCATCGACAACATCTGGCATGATCTGGACAAGAACGGCAAAGAGATCGGCGGTGGCGCCGTGCCCATGTGGCATGCCAAGAACCTAGAGAACGCGGCCAGCCTGGGCATCACAACGTTGCCAAGTTACGGCACTGCCTGGGGTCTGGATCCCAACAACCCGGCCCACGTGATGCAGGGCAAGTACGTCCGTTACTACGATGACAAGGCGCAGGCGCCCTGGCTCTGGAACGAGGAGAAGAAGGTGTTCCTCTCCACCGAAGATGAAGAGTCCATGGGTCACAAGCTGGACTACATCATCAAGCGCGGGTTGGGTGGCGTCATGTTCTGGGAGATGGCGGGCGACTACGCCTTCGATCCGGCCAAGAACGAGTACGGCATGGGCAGCACTCTGACTACGCTTGCCTACGAGAAGTTTGCCAAGGCAACTCCGTACAACAACAAGCAGAATGATCTGGCCGCGCCGAGTGCCCAGCTCGACATCCAGGTCAGCCTCTCCGGCTTCAAGGAAGGTGACTCCAACTACCCGATCAACCCGAAACTCAAGCTGGTCAACAAGTCGACCCAGACTATTCCGGGCGGCGCTCGCATCGAGTTTCTGATGCCGACGTCCACCTCTGACACCATCACGGATCAGAGTGGCATGGGGCTGAAAGTGGTGGAGAGCGGTGGCAACGACAACTCGGAGGGCATTGCCAACGAGAAGGACTTCCACAAGGTCGCCATGAACCTGCCGAGCTGGCAGACCCTGGCGCCGGGCGCTGAAGTTGAAGTCGCCATGACCTACTACCTGCCCGCCGCCGGCGTGCCGAGCGGCATGCGTATCATCAGCGGCAGCCAGACCATAGGTCTCAAGGCCGAGTTCCCGACCCTGCCAGAGGCCGTACTGGGCTCGGGCGGTGGTGAGAACCCGGGCGGCGCCACCTGCAGCAGCCAGAACGTCAATCCGGCGGCCTACAAGGCCTACCCGACCTGGCCGCAAGGGGATCACGCAGGTGGTGGCGATCGCATCACCCATAACAAGGTGGTGTGGCAGGCGAATTGGTGGACCAGCAGCGAGCCCAAGGCAACCGATGGCAGCTGGAAGCTGGTATGCAGTTACTGATGGTGCAACGGAGCGGGCGCGGCCGACACCCTCACCGGTGAGGTAATGCCCGTATCCATGAATGACCCAATCCGGAGCCCAGGCTCCGGATTTTTTATGACGGCATATATAAAGAGGAGGTCGCAGGCATAAAAAAGACCGCTCCGGGGAGCGGCCAATTGCCACCAAGGCAAGCGGTGGGGCGAACCCCTTGTGGTATGAAACGGGGGCGGGGAGGGCGCCCGCACCCGTTTCGCGTCATTGAGCCTTGACCTCGACCCGGGAGTGAATGGCCGGGGCCAGTGCACTCGGGCACTTATTGAGTGACGGCACCGCCCTGTTGCTCCTTGAGGAAGCTTATCCAGGGGGAGGCACGGCCACTGACGTTGCCATTCTGGGCTGCCTGGGTGAAGGCGTTCAATGCTTCCTTCGGTTTTTGCTGCTCAAAATAGGCGACTCCGGTCAGGAATTTCAGGTCGGCGCGTTGCTCACCATTGGCATTGGCGGCCGGCTTGGCGGCCAGGGCCACCAGATCCTGATAGCGTTTGCTCTGGATCATCATGCGCGCCATCTTGAGCTGCAGCTCGGCACTGGGGGCCATCTTGTAGGATTTGGCCAGTGTATCGATGGCCGGATCCAGCTCCTTGGCCTGGTGCCAGTAGTTGGCCAGTGTCTTGTAGTTGGCCGCACTGCTCTCGATGCTTCCCTCCTTCATCGCCTTCTCCATCACGCGAGCGGCGCGGTGGGGAATGCCGGCAAAGGCCAGGTAGTTGGCGAGACGCTGCAATTCGGCCGACTCGGTCAGCATGCCGAGGTTGTAGGCCGATTCGAGCGCCGCCAGCGCCTTGGCATCGTTGCCCGCCTGCATGTGCATGGCGGAGAGCTGGGTCCAGTACTTCTTCTTCTCCGGGAACTTGTCCACCAGAGCGGTCAGCACCTCTGTGGCCGGCTTGTACTGTTTCAGTTCGTAGTGCGCCGCCATCTTGAGCAGATACCAGGACTCCGGTGCCTTGCCCGCTGACAGCTTGATGGCCTGATCCACCGCAGGGATGGCCTCTCGATACTGCTTGAGCTGCACATGGGCGTTGGCCAGGGTGATGTAGGCGTGCGGGGTCGGTTTCTCATCCTTGCCGAGACTCGCAAACCACTGGTTCATGGTGCTGATGGAACCCTTGAAGTTTCCCTCCGCCATGTAGAGCTGGGCCAGGTTGTAGCGCACCTGTTGTGCCACGGGTTGTGGCAGGCCGCCGGTGGCGATGGCCTCGGCGAAATACTTGGTCGCCTGACCGTATTTCTCCTGCTGGGCGGCCACGAAGCCGAGGGTCTGCAGTATCACCCCCTTGTCGTAGACCCGCTCGCCGGCACCGGACAGCGCCTCCTGCAGCTTGGCATTGGCCTCGCCGTATTTCTTCTCTGTGATCAACGCCTGCGCCTTGTTGACCGCGCGGTAGGCACGGTCAGACAGGGCTGGCTGCTCGGCGGCCCAGCTGGCGGTGCTGAGCAGCACCGCCATGGCAACCGGGGCGAGGATCAGGGTGTGTAACTTTTTCATCGCCACCTTCCTTAGTTGGTCGCAAACTCGATTTCTTGCTGCATGCGACTGGCTTGCGGCTTGCCATCGACCATGGCCGGCTTGAACGTCCACTTGGTGATGGTCTTGCGCGCTTCCTTGCCGAGGTCATAGCTGCGCGGCTCTTCCTTCACGATGCGGATATTGCTGACGGTGCCGCGTTCGGTCACGGTGAACTCCACCAGTACCTTGCCGGAAGCGAGCCCAGCCAGCGCCGCCTTGCGGGGCATCATGGGTTCGAAGGTCGCCAGCGGAATGGCACCGTTGTTGCCACCCATGCCGCCACCACCGCCGCCCGTGCTGTAGGCACCGAGGGCATTGCCGCCCCCTATGTTGACCGGGATGTCGAGTTTGGGCATGTCCATGGGCGAGCTTTCCATCTGCGGCCTGTCCGTACTGGCCACTTCCATCTCGGGAGGGGGAGGCGGGCGGTTCGGCGGCGGCGGCTTGGGCAGCTCCCGTTGTTTCTCTTGCAGCGTCTCCTGGGGCTTGAGGCGGATGAAGTCGGTCATGCTGACGTCTTCGGATTCCACCAACTCCCGGTGATCCGGTGTGATCAGCTTGTTCATTCCCAGAAACAGGAAGAACACCACCACACAGGAGACAGCTAACGATATCAGGTATCTCATGGCGCTCGCTCCGGCATCAGCTGCTCTTGTCTGCCGCGATGGAGATGCTTTGGACACCGGCCATGCGGATCTGATCCATGACCTGGACCACCAGACCTGAACGGGATTCGGTGTCGGCCTGGATCACCACGGCGCTCTCCGGGTTCTCGGCCCGCAGCCGTTCGATGTTGGCGCGCACGGCACCCACTTCGACGATGCGCTTGTCGACCCAGACCTGACCATTTTCGCGAACCGCGACCATGATGTTCCCCTTCTTCACCGTCTCGGCCGTGCTTGCGCTCGGGCGGTTGATCTCCACGCCGGACTCCTTGACGAACGAGGTGGTGACGATGAAGAAGATCAGCATGATGAACACTATGTCCAGCATGGGGGTCAAATCGATAGCCGCCTCGTCAGCACCGCTGTCGCTGTAACGTTTTCTCATAGCAGAAACTCCTTGCTTGTTCTGTGCCCCCAGCAGGCCATGCCTCGCCGGGGGTATGCATCCTGCATCAACCGTGTTTCAGGTTGTCTTCCAGCTTTTGCACCGCCAGTTTGGCTTTGTGATCGAGCTGGTTGACAAAAAACAGGCCGGAAAGGGCGGCAATCATGCCCGCCATGGTCGGTACCGTCGCCTTGGAGATCCCTGATGCCATGGCGCGTGGGGAACCCGTGCCTGTGATGGCGAGGGTGTCAAACACCTGCACCATGCCGACCACGGTTCCCAGCAGCCCCATCAGTGGACAGAGGGCGATCAGCACCTTGATGACCGGCATCCCCTTGTCCACCGCCATGGAGACTCGCGACACCAGTTCACGCCGGATCTGTTTGGCAGACCAGGAGAGATGATCGCTGCGTGCCAGCCAGGCCGTCTTGGTCTGCTTCACCTGCTTGGGGTAGACCGCCATGAAGTAGAACCAGCGTTCCAGCAGCAGGGCCCACATCATCAGGGTGAGGAAGAACAGGGCGACCAGTACGTCGCCCCCCAATCCCAGAAACCGGCGGACCGACTCGACTTCTTCAATCAACCAGAACCACATGGAAGACTCCTTACGCTGCTGCTTTGGTGGCGTGCAGGCTTTCCTGATAACGGGCGACGAAACCAGCGCTCTGCTCTTCCAGCACCTGGATCAGACGACGGCTCTGGGTCTGCACTATGGTGTAGAGGAACAGCATGGGGACCGCGACCACCAGACCCTGCATTGTGGTGACCAGGGCCTCGGAGATACCGCCAGCCATCAGCTTGGGATCGCCGGTACCGAACAGGGTAATGGCCTGGAAGGTGGCAATCATGCCGACCACTGTCCCCAGCAGACCCAGCAGGGGGGCAACCGAGGCGATCAGCTTGATGATGCTGATGCCCTTTTCGAACTTGGGCACGTTGCGCAGTATGATCTCGTCCAGCTTGGATTCCAGATCCTCTATGTTGTCACCACGATGGCTCTGGTAAGCCCCCAGCATCTCGCCGATGGGGTTGCCCTTGATGATCTGGTCGGATTTCAGCTGCTTGCGCATGGATCCGCCGATGAGGGACAGGCGAGCACCACAGAACAGGGCCAGCAGGGTACCGAGCACGCCGAGAACCATGATGACGTAACCTACCTCGCCCCCCTGATCGATCCGCTCTTTCAAGGTCGGAGACTGCACCAGCAGAGAGAGGATCACGCCGCGAGACGGGTCGACGAAGATGGGCTTGACGCCACCGTCACCCTGCTCAAACTCGGCAATCGGTTCCAATACGCCTTTGTCGGGTTGACGGGGCAGCTGTTCGAACTTGCCGGTTTCCGGCACGAAAGTAAGGTACTTGCCTTCGGAGACGGTATTGAACTCACCAATCTGGGTAACGGTTTTGTCGGCCTGGTTGCCCTCGCCGTACACCACGGTCGCCGGTATCTGACTCACCTTGCCACCGTCGACCATGCGGCCCAGAGTAGTGGTCCAGAAGGCGGTCAGGTCGTCGCTGGAGGGGAGCTCCTTGCTCTCGGCCAGACGGGTCAGCAACGCGGCCTGCTCAGGGTGCTCGACCCGGCGGGCGGAGGCGTTGAAGATCCCCTTGAACTCACCTGCAAACTGACGGAGCACGCCAAACATCTCGCCCATGTTGCCGGAACGCTGGCGCAGGGTCTCGGTCAGTTCGGTCAGTTGCTTGTCATTGGCATCGAAGGTGGCCTTGAGCTGCTCGCCCTTGGCGGTTTCGGCGGCGAGCTCGGCCTTGGCCTTGGCCAGCAGGGCCCCTTGCTCGTTCTTGTCTGCCAGGAAGCGGGCTTCCCGCTCCTTGTTGAGCTGGGATTCACTCAGGCTGGATGCCTTGACCTGACTCAGCAGAGCGTTCAAGTCCACCGGTTTTTCGGCTGCGGTCACCGGCAGGGTGATCAGGGTGGCTCCCGCGATCAGGGAGGCAATGGCGAGTTTGATTCCTTTCATGATGCTTTCTCCGCAGTTTGAACCGGCAGCTTGATGAGCGCGGGCGGTGCCTGCTTCTTGGCGATACGCAAGCCCTGTTCGACTGCACTGCGATACTCCTGGGGCAAGGCTTCCCACTGACGAGTCTTCTTGTTCCACATGCCTGTCTCGTTACCATCCGGGGACTGGTAGAGCAGGGCGATGCGGCCGACACGCAGGAACTCGTAGGTTTTCTCGCTGCCATCCTTGTCCAGACTGGCCTTGTAGGCCTCTATGGTGCGACTGAAGCCCTCCTCGATCTGGTAGGCCTCCAGGATCTTGCGGTACTTCTCGGAAATGGTGACATCGGCCCGGTTCATCAGGTCGGTCAGGGCCGCCACGCGGTCCTCCCGTTCTACCTTCTGGAACGGCAGATCCAGCGATACAAACTGCTCGAGGGAGTCGATCATCTTGAGCATCAAGGGCACCACTTCGGTGCTGGTCTGATCGATCTGGGCAATCTGGCGCTGCATCGAGGCCAGCTCGCTGCTCTGGGAGTCGACCATCTTGCCCACTTGCTCGTTGTAAGCGCGCAGGCTGTCGACCTGGCGCAGGGCGGCCTTGTACTGTGCCAGGGCAGACTCGGCAGACTCGGCGTAGTTGTCGATCTTCTGCTGGGAGACTTTGGATGCATTGTCGGTGGCGGCTTGAGCGTCCACTGCCTGACCGGCAGAGGCGGCACTCAGATTGAAGCTGGTCAGCAAGGCAGCGGATACCAGGCTGCCGAGGAGCGCTTTCTTCATTTTAATAGTCCTTGTCTTCATAGGATTACCCTATCTCCGTAACTTCCTTGGACGTTGGGCAAAGCCGGCCCGACCGGGCCGGCTTGGGTCATATATCAACGGGGTTGATTAGAACTTCTGGGTGTAGTCGAGGTAATAGATGCGACCGTCGATACCGTACACTTCATCGTCATAGGTGAAGCCATCGCTTTCCAGTGACGGGGCCGTGTTGAACATGTTCTTCACACCAACCTGGATCTTGCCATCCCAGGGCGCTTCCACACCGACGTTCAGGTTCCAGGTAGTCTGGGACGCAATGTGACCCACTTCAGCACCGGTATCGGCGATGTAGTCCTGGCTCTGGGAGTCGATGTAGCTGGCGCTCAGGTAGGTATCCATGTTCCACCACTGGGGCACATTGACACCGACCCCAGTGTTGAAGCGCAGTTGTGGCATGCCGTTTTGACCGATCTTGTCGATGACGGGGCCACCGGCATACAGACCTTCCTTGTACTCAAGGATATAGGTACCACCGAAGTCATAGCGCACCGTCGCCATGTTCAGGTCGTACTTGTAGTCCGCCTTGAAGTCCAGGCCGCTGGTGTTCAGCTCGCCCAGGTTGACCATGGGAGCGGTGCCCTGTTTGATCTTGCCCTGACTGTTACGCACTATGTTGCTGGAACTGCCGTTGTTCAGCTCGTCATAGATGATGGACTGCAGGGAGTTCAGCTGGATGAGATCAGTGATCTTGATGGTGTAGTAGTCCAGCGACAGATTCAGATCATCCAGCGGGCTGTAGGCCGCACCGAAGTTCCAGGTATCGGCCGTCTCTTCCTTCAAATTCTCGTTGGCAGTACGGATGGTAGTGTATTGCTGGTTCGGGCATGCTGCCGCCGAAATGCCGTTCGCTGCGCAATAGACATAATCCTTGGCCCAGTCGGCAGACTCGGAGTCTGCAGAGTAGAGATCGCTCAGGCTGGGAGCGCGGAACGAACGTGACCAGGAGGTGCGCAGCATCAGGTTGTCCAGCGGCTGGTAGCGCAGGCTGGCCTTGGGTGAGAAGGCGCTGCCAAAGTCACTGTATTTGTCATAACGACCGGCTACGTTGAGCTCAACTTCATCCGTAATGGGTACCAGTGACTCGATATAAGCGGCAGTGACGTCGCGCACCCCACCGGACGAGTTGCCGGCGGAGCCGATGATGTTGCCAGCTTCTGACTGGGCATCGTACTTGTCGGCATAGACCCAGTCGTTGTACTCGGCGCCTGCGTACCAGCTGACCGGTCCGGCCGGCAGTTCGCCCATGTCCCACTGGACACCGGCATACCACTGGTAGAAGTCCATGGTGGAGCGGCGGCTGGTATCGGCGGCCATGGAGGCAGTGGTTGAGGCATCAAACTCGCCACCGACGAACTTGCCATCCTCGATCGCCTTCTGGGCGGCAGACTTCAGCACATAACCGGTACCGTTCTCCTTGTTGTCGGTCTTGGAGTACATGTAACCGGCGTTCCACTGCATGTCACCGACGCTTTCGGTGGCTAGGGTGCCTTCAAAACCCAGGTTCATGCTGCCTGTGGTGTCAGTGACAAAGTTGTCACGGGTACCGACGTTGCTGAAACGGTAGTAGGCATAGGCAGCCTCACCCAGCCCTTGGGTGGCGGCTGCATCCAGACCGTTGTCGGTGAAGAACTGGGCGTTTTTCGGGTTGGCAGGGTCTATGGTGAACACCCCTGCTGCGGGTGCAAAGCGACCAAAACTCTCGACCCGGGAGCCAATGATCTGGGGTACGAAGTCGACGTTGTCGTTGATGTGATAACGACCATTCAAATAGAGAGTGTCACGACTGCGGGAGGCGGTAGTGGCGGCAACCTGACCATAGTTGAAGTTACAACCGCCTTCGAAATTGGTGAATGGCTCCTTGCAGGTGCCGTTTGCATTGGTTGCACCCGCCAGCGGGCCATATTTCCAGATTGGGTCGCCATTGGCATCCAGGCCAGTGATACCTTCCACGTTGCGGCCATAGACGCTGGGGGAGTCGTTGCCCTGCTTGGCGAGATAGTCGCGATCGCGAGCGTAAACGACGTCTTTCTTGTCGTGCTCATAGACCGCCATCAGGGAGCCTTTCTCGCTGGCGACACCGGCGACGATGGAGCCACTCTTCTCGTCCCCCCCCTCTTCGGTCGGGCTGCCGATGCGGCCCTGGAAGGTCAAGCCCTCATAGCCCTCTTTGAGCACCACGTTGATGACACCGCCGATGGCATCGGAGCCATAGATGGCCGAGCCACCATCCAGGTTCACTTCCACTCGTTCAACCGCCGCCATGGGAATGGTGTTCAAGTTGATGGAGGTACCACCCATGGTGGGAGAGCCGGCGACACGTTTGCCATTCAACAGGATCAGGGTGCGCTCCGAGCCAAGACCGCGCAGGCCTACAGTAGCCTGGGATTGGAAAGAGCTGCCGGAGGAGGGGGATACGCCACCGAAGGAGTTGTAAGAGGCTTGTTTCAGGTAGTCAGCCACTGTCTGCTGACCTGATTGCTCAATCTGGGCCTTGCTGACGGAGACAACCGGGGTGGCACCTTCCACATCGACGCGGGAGATACGTGAGCCGGTCACCTTGATTTTTTGCAGCTTTTCGACGTTCTGGCCTTCTTCGGCCAAGACAGGGGTGGTCATAACTGCCGCGCTCGCCAAGGCAAACGCTACGGCAGCAGAGAGTCTGCTTTTCCTAAGCATCGCTTATATCCTTCCTGGTTGTTTTTGTTTGCTTCCATACCGCCCTCGTTGGAGCGATGCGTAAGGCTTATCAATCTTTGGCAGGTGACGTCAATGGAACAGGGGGAAAGCGGCGAGCCGAACGCAAGTCGAGTGTAATAAGAGGAGTGTGTTATTTATGTAGCTACTTCTTAGTGAATAATGCTCTGAATAACATGCAAGGCAATGTGAAAATTTTGTTAATTGCCTTTTGTGTCGCCTAACTAAAAAGTGATGAACTTATTATTAATGCTGATGTCTCTTTGTATCTTGTTTTGTGAAAATGAGAAAAAAAAGGAGGAAACACTGTTTTAGTGGCGATGGATGCCATTGGTGGATATCTGTAGAACAATATAGAGGTGTTGTGGTGATATCGTTTTCAGTTCGGCAGGCTGGAAGCTAAAGCTATTTAAATTCATGTGGTTGGCTTTTCTTTAATAGCAGTTAAACAACTGTTTATTGTTTTTAAAATTTAATTGATAGCCAGCGTTTTGTTTTGATTTTTCTTTTTTAAATAAAAAACGTCATTTTCTTGCGGCTTTTACACCAAGTGGCCATTTCCATCGGTTTTACCCTTTCTTGTACTTGATTTTTGTTGCAGAGCTTTTACAGTGACCGAGCGGATTGTCTGCCAATAAACAGACTATCCAGTGAGTAATGCCAGGAAGGACAGGCAGGTCATCGGAATTGACTAGCCGCACAAGAACAACAAGGACGAGGTTTCACCATGCTGTCGTATTTCTTACGTCGGATGCTTTTGATCATCCCGACGTTTCTCGGTATCACCCTGCTCGTCTTCTCCATCACCCGTTTCGTGCCGGGCGGCCCGGTCGAACGCATGCTGTTGCAGGCTCAGGTCTCACAGAATGAGACCGGGCGATCCAGTGGCAGCAAGGGGGCTCAGGCGCTCTCCGATGAACAGATCGAGGAGTTGAAGGCATTTTACGGGCTGGACAAGCCCATGCTGGTCGCCTACTGGGAGTGGCTGCAGAAGCTGGCTGTGCTGGATCTGGGGGAGTCGACCCGCTACTACGAGCCAGTATGGGATCTGATAAAGGACAAGCTTCCCGTGACGGCCTTTTTCGGGTTGGCGACCTTTCTGCTCAGTTATGCGGTATCAATACCGCTCGGGGTTGCCAAAGCCCTCAGGCATAACAGCCGCTTTGACTCTTTAAGCTCAATGCTCATCTACATGGCCTATGCGCTGCCCGCCTATGTGGTGGGGATCTTCCTCATCACAGTGTTCGCCTTCCATCTGGAGTGGCTGCCCATGGGCGGTTTTCCGGGGGACGACTTTGAATCCATGGAGAGTAGCTGGGATCAGGTCCGCACCGTCTTTGCCCATGCCCTGCTGCCGCTCATCGCCTACGCCATCGGGGATTTCGCCATCCTCACCATGACCATGAAAAACAGCCTGATGGAAAATCTGTCGGCGGATTATGTGCGTACCGCCGTGGCCAAGGGGTTGCCGTTTCGCAAGGCGGTTACCGACCACGCCATGCGCAACAGCCTGATCCCGATTGCCAGTCATCTTGGCAGCGTGCTGACTGTTTTCTTCGGCGGCTCCTTCCTCATCGAGACCATTTTCAACATCGACGGCATAGGTCTGCTTGGCTACGAGGCGATCGTCGAGCGGGATTACCCCACCGTCATGGGCATTCTGGCCATCACCTCCATGTTGATGCTGGTGGGCAATATCGTTTCCGATATCTGTGTAGCCCTTGTTGACCCACGCGTGCGGTTTGGAGAATAACCATGAATCTCAACCCGGTTACGCTGAAAAAACTCAAGCGCTTCAAGTCGATCAAGCGCGGTTTCTACTCGTTTGTCATCTTCACTGCCCTGGTGGTGCTCTCCCTGCTGGCGGAGCTGCTGGTCAACAGCCGGGCACTGATGGTGAGCTATCAGGGACAGCTCCACTTTCCCACTTACGGTGATGTGATCCCGGGCCAGCACTTCGGGCTCGATTACGAGTACGAGACCAATTACCGCCAGCTCAAGGCCAAGTTCGCAGCACAAGGCAAAGGTGACTGGGTACTGCTGCCGCTGGTGCCCTGGAACCCCTATGAGCAGGACTTCAAGGAGGATGCCTATCCCCCTTACGCTCCCAGTGTGGCGGAGCGCCACTTCCTTGGCACCGACACCAGCGGTCGCGATGTGCTGGCGCGGCTGGTGTACGGTTTTCGCATCGCTATCGGCTTTGCCTTTATCGCTCTGGCGGCCAGCTACGCCATAGGGGTGACCATAGGCTGCATGATGGGGTTCCTCGGCGGGCGCTTTGATCTCGTCCTGCAACGCTTCATCGAGATCTGGTCCCAGGTACCGTTTCTCTACGTCATCATGATCCTGGTGTCGCTGGCCAAGCCCAACTTCGGTCTCTTTGTCGGCATCAACGTGCTGTTTGGCTGGATGGGGATCACCTGGTACATGCGTACCCTCACCTACAAGGAGCGGGCGCGAGACTATGTAATGGCGGCGCGGGCCCAGGGGGCCACCACCAAACGCATCATCTTCAACCACATACTGCCCAATACCCTGATGATGATCGTCACCCTGGCGCCGTTTGCCGTGGTGGGCAACATATCCACCCTGACGGCGCTGGATTATCTGGGCTTTGGCCTGGCGCCGCCGACCCCAAGCTGGGGTGAATTGCTCTCCCAGGGCATCAACAATCTGGATGCCATCTGGATCGTGAGCTCAGTGGTGGCGGCGGTGAGTCTGGTGCTGATCATGGTCTCCTTTATCGGCGAGGCGATCCGCGAGGCGTTTGACCCGCGCAAATTTACCCGTTATCAGTGAGAAAGCGGCGCCACACCGCGTTGGTATACGCTGGCTACGAACAGTAATTAATGAAGGGCGGGCTGCCACCACAGGCGGTCCCGGGAGCAAGGGATAAACCCGTTATCAATCAAGACCCCCAGTGCAGGGGCTAGACTTGGAAGTCAAACATGAACAATAAAATCAAATGGATAGGTGCTCTTTTTCTACTGGTAAACGGATCCTGGGTCTGGGCCGCCAACCTGCCCGCGGATCTCAAATGGGAGACCAACGACACGGATCCGGTGTTCGCCTCCGCCAAGGCGCTGCCGGGCGGCAGCCTCAATATGTTTGTCGACAGCTTTCCCCTGACGTTTCGCACCGTGGGGCCGGACTCCAATGGTTCGTTCCGCTCCTATATTCTGGATAACCAGCTGCGACTCATCAGTTTTCACCCCAACACCGGCAATCCCATACCATCGCTGGCGACTCATTGGGCCATAGCACCAGACAGCCAGACCGTCTATTTCAAGCTGGATCCGCGAGCCAAGTGGTCCGATGGCAAGCCGGTTACCGCCGATGACTACACCTTCGGCTACGAGATGATGCGCTCCAAGGAGATCCGGGCCCCCTGGTTCAACAACTACTACACCACCGAAGTGGTGGCGGTAGACAAGATTGATGCCCACACCATTCTGGTCAAGGCGGGCAGCCGCAAGGCCAAGCTGGACCTGCTCAACACCACTGAGCTGTGGCCTCAGCCCAAGCATTACTACAAGCTCACGCCCAACTGGGTGAAGCAGTACAACTGGGCCGTGGTCCCGACCACGGGTCCCTATGTGATGAGCGAGGTCAAGAAGGGCAAGTCCATCACCTTCAGCAAGCAGCAAGACTGGTGGGCCAAAGACGATCGCTACAACCAGCACAGATTCAATATCGACACCATCAAGGTGCAGGTGATCCGGGATCACAACATAGCGTTTCGCCACTTCCTGAAGGGGGAGCTCGATACCTTCGAGATGATCCTGCCCAACTGGTGGCATGAAAAAGCGGTCACGCCGGAATACAAGAAAGGGTATGTGCAGAAGGTGATGGCCATGACCGACACCAAGCAGGGGGGGCAGGGGGTACACCTCAATGTCAGTAACCCCAAACTGTCGGATGTGAACGTGCGCCTTGGCATTCAGCATGCCATGAACCTCGACAAGATGATCGAGACGGTACTGCGTGGTGACTATGACAGGGCGACCACTTTCGGCTCGGGTTTCGGTGACTTTACCGACATGTCACTGCCAAGCCGGGCTTATGACATCACCAAGGCACGGGAGTACTTCGCCAAGGGCGGCTACAACAAACCGGGGCCGGACGGCATCTTGCAAAATGACAAGGGCGAGCGGCTGACCCTGGCGCTCACCTACACCACCCAGGAGCACTCCAAGCGACTGACTGTGCTCAAAGAGGAAGCCAAGAAGGCGGGCCTGGATCTGGAGCTCAACCTGGTGGATGGCGCCACCGGCTTCAAGGTGATGCTGGAGAAGAAACACGAGGCAGCCTGGCTCGGTTGGGGTGGCGGTGGTCTCTATCCCCAGTATTGGGAATCCTTCCATTCGGCCAACGCCAACAAGCCCCAGACCAACAACTTGTTCAACGTGGCTGACAAGGAGCTCGACACTCTGATCGACGCTTACAACATAGAGTTCGACATGGCCAAGCGGGCCGGGATTTCCCGTCAGATCCAGCAGCGCATCTATGATCTCGCCATTTTCGTGCCCGGGGTGCAGCTCAACTATGTGCGGGCCAGCAGCTGGCGCCATGTGATGCTGCCCGAGGTGCCAGCCACCAGAAATACCCCGGATCAGCTCTACTGGCCCATGGATGGTTATCCCCACAGCAGCGGCGGTCTGCTCTGGCTCGATCCCAAGGTGAAGGAAGAGACCCTGAAAGCCAAGGAGGCAGGAGAGGCGCTGGCGCCCATCAACCTGCTCGACAAGACCTATGCACATCATTGATGCCATTGAGAAGGGAGCGGCTGTTATGCCAACCATACAGGCTCCCATCCTCGACGTCCGAGATAATGGGGTGAAGTTCACCGTTGATAACGGCCAGAGCAGCGCCTCTATTCTCGAGGTACGTGATCTCGAGGTGGAGTTCGCCGTCGACGACGGCAAGATAAAAGTACTCGACGGGGTCAGCTTCTCTGTGGCCCCGGGCCAGACTCTGGGGATAGTCGGCGAGTCCGGCTGCGGCAAGAGCGTCACCTCGCTCGCCATCATGGGGCTCTTGCCCAAGCCCCATGGTCAGGTGGTGGCGGGTTCCATCCGCTTTCAGGGAGAGGAGTTGCTCACCCTGGCGCCGGATCAGATGTACAAGGTTCGCGGCAACCGTATTTCGATGATCTTCCAAGAGCCGATGACGGCGCTCAACCCGGTGCAGACGGTCGGTGATCAGCTGATGGAGGTGTTTCGCCTTCACAGGCCAGAGTACAGCAAGGTCCAGCGCAAGGAAGCGGCTATCGCCATGCTGCAGAAGGTGGGCATACCTGAGCCAACCCAGCGCTTTGCCGTCTACCCTCACAATCTGTCGGGTGGCATGCGCCAGCGGGTAATGATTGCCATGGCGCTCTCTTGCGAGCCGGACCTGCTCATCTGTGACGAGCCCACCACGGCGCTGGATGTGACCATCCAGGCCCAGATCCTGGAGCTGATGAAAGAGCTGCAGGCCCAGACGGGCATGGCCATCATCTTCATCACTCACGACCTTGGTGTGGTGGCCGAGCTGTGCGACGAGGTGGTGGTGATGTACGCCGGCCGGGCGGTGGAGCAGGCCGATGTCTTTGAGCTGTTTGACAGTCCGCACCATCCCTATACTCATGGTTTGATGAGCTCGATCCCTCGGCTGGAAGATGTGCCCAAGAGCCTGCTAAAGACCATCAAGGGTCAGGTGCCCGCCCTGCACGAGATGCCGGCCGGGTGTCGTTTTTCCAATCGCTGTCCACACGCCACCGAGCTCTGTGTGATCGCCATTCCGGCGACTGAACAGCTCAATCCCCACCACAGGGTTGCCTGTCACCATTGGAAGGAGCTGGCCGTATGAACACGCTTTTATCCGTGCGGGATTTGAAACAGCATTTTCGGCTGGGCGGTGGCTTTTTGCGCAAGCACTACACCGTTTATGCGGTGGATGGCATCAGTTTCGATCTGAAACAGGGGGAGACGCTTGGGCTGGTAGGGGAGTCAGGTTGTGGCAAGTCCACCCTGGGGCGTTCACTGCTCAAGTTGTTCGAGCCGACTGCCGGCACCATCAGTTTCGAGGGGCGGGATATCACCAAGCTCTCGACCAGAGAGATGCGTTCCCTGCGCCAGGAGATGCAGATGGTGTTTCAGGATCCTGCAGAATCCCTCAATAGCCGCCATACGGTGGGCCAGATCCTGGAAGAGCCTTTCATCATTCATGGCAAGGGCGACAGTCAGCAGCGGCGAGAATGGGTATTGGCGCTGCTGGACAAGGTCGGTTTGCCGAAAAGTGCGGTGGATCGCTACCCCCACGAGTTCTCCGGCGGTCAGCGTCAGCGCATCGGCATCGCCCGCGCCATCGCCCTCAAGCCCAAGCTGCTGGTGTGCGACGAGGCCGTATCGGCCCTCGATGTATCGGTGCAGTCCCAAATCGTCAATCTGCTGCTCAACCTGCAGCGGGAGATGAACCTCGCCATCATCTTCATCGCCCACGACCTGTCGGTGGTGAAACACATCTCGGATCGCATTGCCGTCATGTATTTAGGAAGGATTGTCGAGCTGGCGGATGCGCAAACCCTCTACCTGTCCCCTCGCCATCCCTATACCCAGGCGCTGATCTCGGCCATTCCGGTACCGGATCCGCGCCGTCGCAACCAGCGCATCCTGCTGACCGGCGATGTACCTTCTCCCATATCGCCACCCAGCGGTTGCCACTTTCATCAACGCTGCCCCCATGCCACGGATCTGTGCCGCAATACGGCACCGAGCCTGCAGATTTGTGATGGGGATGCCCATGAGGTAGCTTGCCACACCCCCTTGCCGGTGGCTGAGGCGGTGCCGTTGGGAAAGGCGGTGTGATGCCGCTGCCGGCGTCACAGCCAGAGGGCAGGGAAGAGAAGCAATAAAAAAATGGGGCCTGTGGGCCCCATCTTCATGGTTGGAGTTCAGGTTTGGCCGTGGAACATCTGGCCAGGGCAGGACAGCGGCCCCGACATGGGGTGGCTGTTGTACGGATTATAATGTGTGTAATTTTACTACTTTTAATGTACTTCCCTGATGCATCAGGCACCGTAACGGAAGTAGTACTCACGGGTTGACGGGGCGTAGGTGTCTTTCTCTACGGCGCCTTTTTTGCTGGTTGCACCCTTAAGGTGGAACAATACTGCCAGGTTCTCAAACATATATTCACCTCATCGCTCTGTTATCTAATTGTTGTTTGTGACCTGAGTCACAATTTGATCCTATGGCCTTATGTGATATGGATCAACTTTTTGAGTGGTAAAGTTACATAAATCATGGAAAAGGTTTTCAAACCCAGTTCTGTTCATGGAGACGGTTTCAGAGACATGCATCGCTGGATGGCGGTATTGGGATGCCCAAACAGATGAAGGGTGAGTGGATCAAAGAAGGGGGGTGGCTGTAGATGCTCCGATCCGGATCCTCGGGAGTGTGCTGGCACGGCTCTGCAAGTGACGGTTGCAAAAAAATACCCCGCACTGGGCGGGGCATAAATCATAGTGCTAGCGGGCTTAGCCTATTCTGCGAAAGATCAGAGGCCGACTCCCGCTGATGGGCTTGCAGGTTTACTTGGCCGGGATCTGTTCCAGCACATGGACCAGCAGCTGCCAGAAGCGCTCGACAGCCGGGATATGCACCTTCTCGTCCGGTGAGTGGGCGCCACGAATGGTCGGGCCGAAGGAGACCATGTCCCAGTCCGGGTAGGCGCTCTTGAACAGGCCGCACTCAAGGCCTGCGTGGATCACCATGACGTTGGGCATCTCGCCGAACAGGGTCTGGTAGCTGTTGCGTACCAGTGCCATGACGGGGGAGTCCACATCCGGCGCCCAGCCAGGATAAGCACCGGTAAATTCACAGCTGGCACCGGCCAAATTGAACAGGGAGCGAGTCATCTGTTCGACGCTCTCGCGACCGGAGTCGATGAGGGAGCGGATCAGGCACTGCACATAGACCTCACCTTCGAGCGTCTTGATGACGCCGAGGTTGGTGGAGGTCTCGGTAACGCCCGGGATGGCATCGCTCATGCGGATAACGCCGTTCGGGCAGGCCATCAGGGCGTCCAGTAGACGGGCCTGCAGGGTCTCGCTCATCAGTCTGGCCGGTTTGTCTTGAGCCGTGAGCAGCACTGTCAGGTTGGCTTCGGTGGCGGTCAGTTCGCTCTGGTAGATACCGGCGTAGCGATCGACCAGGGCCTTGAATTCATTGACGTGAGCAGTGGGCACCAGCAGCTTGGCACGGGCTTCACGCGGGATGGCGTTGCGCAGGGTGCCGCCGTGGATCTCGGCCAGACGCACACCCAGTGGCTCGGCAGCCTTGAGCAGGCGTACCAGCAGCTTGTTGGCGTTGCCTCGGCCGCGGTGGATGTCAACGCCGGAATGACCGCCACGCAGCCCCTTCACCTGCAATTCAAACCCTTCACCTTCGGTAGTGGCTACCAGCTCCAGCGAGAAGCGAATATTGGCATCCACGCCACCGGCGCAACCCATGTAGACCTCACCATCCTCTTCCGAGTCGGTGTTGAGCAGAATTTCGCCTTCCAGCCAGCCTGCTTCCAGTCCGAATGCGCCCGTCATGCCGGTCTCTTCGTCCGTGGTCAGCAGCACTTCCAGCGGGCCATGCTTGAGGCTCTTGTCGGCCAGCACGGCCAGGCAGCCTGCCATGCCCATGCCGTTGTCGGCACCGAGGGTGGTACCGCGGGCCGTCACCCAGTCACCATCTATATAGGCATCGATGGGATCTTGGGTGAAATCATGCCGGGTGTCGGCGTTGGCCTGGGGCACCATGTCGATATGGGCTTGCAGCACCACACCCTTGCGGTTCTCCATCCCGGGGGTGGCCGGCTTTTTGATGATGATGTTGCCCACAGCATCTTGCTTGACCGCCAGACCTTCCTCTTGGGCCCACTGCATTATCCAGGCGCTTAAGCGGGCTTCGTGCTTGGAAGGGTGGGGAATGGAGCAGATCTGCTCGAAGAAATGCCAAATCAGTTTGGGAGAGAGAGAACTAAGCTGTGCCACGTCGGGACTCCTTACCAGCAAGGAAAATGATTGGGCCCCATCAACGGGCCGGGGAAGAGGATAACGATAATACAGTCAATCACACAAAAATGTGAGCGAACAGCGCAAATTGCGGGCGACTTGTGCTGACAATCTGGCGCTTCGCAGCGTGCAGCCGATGTGTGAGTGACCAGACCCAGCACAAAAGAAATTATGTGACGCACATCACAAAAGCATTGTGTTTGTGGCGCCGACTGGTAAATTAGTGACCGTGGTTCGCCACCCGTCAGGATGACGAGGAGTGCCTCCAGGGAACCGAAGCAAAGCAAGTGCGCCTCCATGGAACCGAGTATCTGTTCAAGGATTTGAGCCCGCATTAAAGGTACGTAACTTGTTAAGCAATCAGGAGTTTTACTATGTCCGGCAGCAATTCAACCTATTGGTTTGCCCAATCACTTTATACCCAGGGCTATAGCTACCCGAATCCCTTCGCTTACCGCTAAGCCAGGGGTGCCCCACAGGGGCAACACGCAAGATGCAGCAGCAGGTGAGCGAGGAATCTATCCTCCCCCTGCTATTTTTATATCTGCAATTGGCGCCAGCGTCTGGTTATGCCGCGCGTGTGGCAGGCCAAAGCCGGATGGTGCGAGTGGGATGACGCAGTTTTTTCCTGCATTTCGCATACGTTTGCCAGTCAATTTATCCGCAAACGGTGCTATCATTCCGGCCCAACAGCCTGTCTGGGGTCTTTCCTCCAAACGACATGGCCGCCAGCTATGCCCATCCCGCTTTCATTGAATCCGTTTTTGCTGCCGAGGTTCCAGCCCTGAGGCAGCCAACGTGCAAGCCGAATTCGGGAGACAGAGGCGCCAGCATTGACTCAGCCGCGCGTGAACGCGAGGCGATTATTTTTTAAGTAATTGTTTTATATAACTCTTCGAGATCGATAACATGCCGAAAAAATTCTACGTCTCATGGGATAACCTGCAACGTGAAGCGCGCCGTCTGGCCCGTCGTCAACTGCCTGTCAGCCAGTGGAAAGGGATCATAGCGGTTAGCCGTGGTGGTCTGGTGCCCGCCGCGCTGATGGCTCGCGAACTTGGCATCCGTAATGTCGAAACCCTGTGCATCTCCAGCTATGACCACAACAACCAGCGTGATCTGGTGGTGGTGAAGGCTGCCACCACCGCAGGTGATGGTGAAGGCTGGCTGGTGGTGGACGATCTGGTGGATACCGGTGGCACTGCCAAGGCAATCCGCGATCTCTATCCCAAAGCCAAGTTCATCACCATCTTCGCCAAGCCGATGGGTGAGCCGCTGGTGGATGATTTCGAGGTCGCCATTCCGCAAGACACCTGGATTGAGCAGCCATGGGATATGGCGCTGGAATTCGCTCATCCAATCTGCGACGAAGAGTAATCACCACACAGGGCTCCCATCCGGAGCCCTGTTTTTTTGTGGTGTAACTGGCTGCCTGGCGTGAAAAGTGGTTAAGATGGGACCACTGCCTGACAGTATGAGTAATTGCTTTGGACTTGAATGATGACCTTAACCTGACCGAAAAGCTTTTCACCTGGGTAAAGAAGGTGCTGGAGACGTCTGAAATCTCCAACAGCAGCCCGGTGGAAGAGCAAGATGCCAATCTGGACGAAACCTTTATCGACGGCTCCATGTCGTCGCACTGGTATCGTCTGCTGCGCCGACCCACCTGGGCCTGGCAGGGGGCGGATCCGGTCGAAGTGGAACAGACCCTGGCCTGCATCGCCATGGGAAAGGGTGAGCGCACCCACGAGCGTTACCTGGATACCATCAAGGGATATGTGCCCGGAAACTGGATCTACGAGTGGAGTCTGCTGGCTGGTAGTTACTTCAAGCAGGGGCGGGCACTCGCGGAGCAAGGTGACTCGGCGGCAGCCCTCAAAGACCTGCTCAAGGCGGTACGTTACTACTCCATCGCCAGCTATCCCCATCTCAAGAATGACGAGCTGGCCGATCAGGCTCAGCTGCTCTGCAACATGGCTTACCGCGAGGCGGGCCGTCTGTTCAAGGTCCCCCTCAAAGAGATACAGGTGCCATTTCGTGGCAAGAGCATTCAGGGCTATCTGCATCTGCCGACCATCGACAAACCCGTGCCTCTGGTCATCGTCAGCGGTGGCATAGACTCCTTGCAGGTCGATTTCCTCAGCCTTTACCTCAAATATCTGGAACCCAACGGTATCGGCATGTTGTCGCTGGATATGCCGGGCATCGGCTATGCCGAACACTGGCCGCTGGTGCAGGACACCAGTCGCCTGCATCAGGCAGTGCTGAACCATCTTTCCGAGGTTGCCTGGGTCGATCATCAGCGTATCGCCATGGTGGGCTTTCGTCTGGCGGGCAATGTGGCGGCACGGCTGGCCTTCATCGAACCGTTCAAACTCAGAACCGTCGTCTGCATCGGTGCCGGCGTCAATCAGGTGTTCACCAATCAGGAGATGTTTGCCCGCTGCCCGCGCATGATGCGCGACGGACTGGCGAACCGCCTTGGGGCCGATGCGGCTCAGTGGGAGTTGCTGCGCACCAAGTGCCAGGTATTTTCACTCAAGACGCAAGGATTACTGGGGACTCGCACTTCCGTGCCGATATTAAGTATCGGACACAAGAAGGATTTTATTTGCCCCGAGCAAGATGTACGGGCGTTGGCAGCTGCCAGCCACAATGGCAAGGCAGTGGTGTTCGACAAACAACCCTTGCTGGAGGTGTACGACGAGGCGTTGAAAGAGATGATCGACTGGCTTAAAAAACACCTATGCACATGATTTAGCGCTAAAAACATAACGTCACCCAGGTGATGTGGCTTGTTCAACAGGGAGGTTAACATGTCAGAAAGAGTGACCTACAAGCGACTGCTGAGGCAGTTTGCCGCGATCGGCCCCTATTTACGTGAGGACTTGTGTGAAGAGGGCCGTTACCGTTTCGACTGTCTTTCCGTCTGTGTCAGTGCCAAGCCGGCACCGGACAAGCGGGAGTTCTGGGGCTGGTGGCTGGTGCTGGAACAGCAGGATCGCAGCTTCAGTTACCACTATCAGGTCGGTTTCTACAATGCAGAAGGGGAGTGGATCAACAAGCCGCTGCCCAAGAAGCACCAGGCAGAAGTCGAGCGAACCCTCAACCGCTTCTACAAGCTCATCAGTGACAAGCTCACCTTGCTGGAGTGCCAGCTGGCCCCTGCCGAGCAGGTGACCAACGAGCTGGCGGTCACCGCCGCCTGATGATCTTGTGCCCTGCGAGTTGTCCATTCACTCGCAGGGCCATCTTTCCACCCTGCTTTCCTCCACTCACACTCTCTCCTGAGTCTTGGCTTATTTCGTTGCAAAGCAAGCCTGCCTGGCTCCTTCCTTTATCCGAGCACAGCTCACGGGCTTAATTGCCTTGCAGGGCAACAGGGGCGTGGGTATAAAGGGATTCCTAATTTTTCAGCCTTCTTGCTCCCATGGAAAACAGAACCATAGTCGTCAAACTGGGCACCAGCGTGCTCACAGGGGGATCTTCCCAGCTTAACCGTGCCCACATGGTGGAGCTGGTCAGACAGTGTGCCGCCTTGCATCGTCACGGCCATAGAGTCGTGGTGGTCACCTCGGGGGCCATTGCCGCCGGGCGTGAACATCTGGGCCACCCTCCGCTGGCGCCGACTCTGCCCAACAAGCAGATGCTGGCGGCGGTAGGCCAGACCCAGCTCATCCGGGTATGGCAGGACTTGTTCAACCTCTATGGGCTGCATATCGGTCAGATGTTGCTGACCCGCGCCGATCTGGAGGACAGGGAGCGTTACCTCAACGCTCGCGATACACTGCGAACCCTGCTCGATCATCGCATCATTCCCGTCATCAACGAGAACGACGCCGTGGCAACCGCCGAGATCAAGGTGGGGGACAACGACAACCTCTCGGCTCGTGCCGCCATCCTGGCTGATGCCGATCTGCTGATCCTGCTGACCGATCAGACAGGCTTGTTTACTGCCGATCCGCGCAGCAACCCTGATGCACAGCTGATAGAAGAGGTGCAGACCATAGACGACACGCTGCGCAAGTTGGCGGGTGGCAGTGTCGGCGGGCTAGGCACTGGCGGCATGGCAACCAAGCTGCAGGCGGCCGATGTGGCGCGCCGTGCCGGGGTCAAGGTGGTGATCGCCACCGGCCAGATGCCCGAGGTGATCGGTCGTCTCGCCAGAGGTGAGCGTATCGGTACCCTGTTCCCGGCGCTCGCTTCCCCGCTGGAAGGGCGCAAGAGCTGGATTTTGGCAGGCCCGCCCCCGCACGGTGAAGTCCAGGTCGATCAAGGCGCTGTTGCCGCCATGCAGGACAAAGGCTCCAGCCTGCTGCCCAAGGGGATCGTCTCCGTGAAGGGCGACTTCGTCCGGGGCGACGTGGTGCGCATTCTCGACCCCAAAGGCGTCGAGCTGGCGCGGGGCATCTGTCGCTATGATCACGTCGAGCTCAACAAGCTGCGCGGCGTGCATTCGGACAGCATTGAGCAGGTATTGGGTTACGGCTATGGGGCCGTGGCCATTCACAGAGATGATATGGTACTGCTCTAAGGCCGTTCGATAGAACGGGATAAATGGTCCATTCGCAGAGACGATATGGTACTGCTCCAGGGTGGTACCCAGAGTCGAGAGACAAAGGGATTAGGTTATGAGTCTGGAAAAAATGGGGCAGGCGGCCCGTGAAGCCGCTTATCAGCTGGCGACCATCAGTACGGCGCAGAAAAACCGGGCGCTGGCTGCCATTGCCGACGAGCTGGAAGCACGCAGCAGCCAGATCCTGGCTGCCAACGACAAGGATATTGCGGCAGGCCGTGAGGCAGGCCTCTCCGAGGCCATGCTGGATCGCTTGCTGCTCAACCCGGCACGCCTTGCCGGGATAGTGGCCGATGTGCGCAAGGTGATCATCCTGGATGATCCGGTTGGTGCCGAGATAGATTGCCGGGTGCTGGAAAACGGCCTGCGCCTCTCCCGCCGTCGGGTGCCCATCGGCGTCATCGGCGTCATCTACGAGGCGCGCCCCAATGTGACCATCGACATCGCCAGTCTCTGCCTCAAGACAGGCAATGCCAGCATACTGCGTGGCGGTCGCGAGACCTTCCACTCCAATCTGGAACTGGTGCGGGTGATCCAGGCCGCGCTGGCTGCGTCCGGCTTGCCTGCCGAAGCGGTACAGTACATCGACAATCCGGATCGGGCGCTGGTGGGCGAGCTGCTGCGTCTCGATCGCTATGTGGACATGATCATCCCCCGTGGCGGCGCTGGGTTGCACAAGATGTGCAAGGAGAACAGCTCCATCCCCGTCATCATCGGTGGTTTTGGCATCAGCCATGTCTTCGTGGATGAGAGTGCCGATCCGGTGCGCTCATTGGCAGTCATCGAGAATGCCAAGGTGCAGCGCCCCTCGGCCTGCAATGCCCTCGATACCCTGCTGGTGCATGAGAAAATTGCGGTGAGCTTCTTGCCACAGCTGGTCCGCCTGATGAACGAGCGCCAGGTGACCCTGGTGGCTGCTCCCAACGCCATGTCACTGCTGGCTGGTGCCGACAACCTGTGCGAAGCAGGCCCGGAAGACTTCGATACCGAGTGGCTGGGGCTGACCCTGGGGATCAAGCTGGTGGCGAACGTGAACGAAGCGCTGGCCCATATGCGCGAGCACAATGCCGGTCACTCCGATGCCATCCTCACCAATGATCTCGCCAATGCGGAGCGTTTCGTGAACGGCGCCGGTTCGGCTGCTGTCTACGTCAACGCCTCCACCCGTTTCACCGACGGTGGCCAGTTTGGCCTGGGTGCCGAGGTGGCGGTGTCGACCCAGATGCTGCATGCCCGCGGCCCCATGGGGTTGACCGAGCTGACCAGCTACAAATGGGTAGGATTGGCTGACTATCTGATCCGCGCCTGATAGCACAGCCAGAACGCACTGCATGATGCCGACCATGGTCGGCATTTTTGTGCTTTTTTCTTGCGCCCTATCAGGGGCTTGCATATAACTATCCAGCAGGCTGTGGCGATATTTTGCACACTGCGCTACCAACAAAAACGGGAGCAGATTCAAGGATGAAGCAAACAGATTGGATAAAGCGATTTGGTGTGCTCTGGTTGAGCTTGCCGCTCCTGTTCGGAGCGATTTGTTTCAGTGCCAGCAGCCACGCCAGTTGGGATCAGGATCTCTATCGTCAGCTTGGGTTGGCAGGCAAGCTCGACAAGCAGGTGTTTCGCAAGGCCATCGACAGTTACCAGAGCGTGCACCACAAGCGCAAACCCATCCTCACCATCATCGATTACACCAAGCCCTCGACCCAGCGCCGACTGTTCGTGATCGACGTGAAACGCCACAAGTTGCTCTACCACACCTGGGTCAGCCATGGTCGCAATTCAGGTGAGCTGGCCGCTCGCCAGTTTTCCAATCAGCTGAATTCCAGGCAGAGTTCCCTCGGTGTCTATCGCACCGCCGAGACCTATCAGGGAAAGCACGGCTATTCACTGCGTCTCGATGGCCTGAGCCCTGGCAAAAACTGCAATGCCCGCAAGCGTGCAATTGTGGTGCACGGAGCCAGCTATGCCAGCCCGCAGCATCTGCGCAAATATGACAAACTAGGCCGCAGTTGGGGCTGCCCTGCGCTGCCCAAGGAGCTGTCCAGAGCCATCATAGACACCATCAAGGGTGGCAGCGTCATCTACGCCCACGGTTGAGCGCGTTTCTGAAAGAGATAAGGCCAGCAGAGTGCTGGCCTTATCTCTTTGATTGGCGATGGCAGGGTTAGCGGACAACCAGCACAGGGCAGGGTGCGTGGCGCACCACTGACTCGGCGACACTGCCCACCAGCAGGTGGCTGAGGCCGGAACGGCCATGGCTGCCCATGACCACGAGATCAACCTTCTCCTCTTTTGCCTGAATGACGATTTCGTCGGCGGCGCGGCCGAAGCGTACTTCGAAGCTGGCGGGAATGGGCAGGGTGGCGACCAGCTCTTTCAACTGGGTCTTGGCCTGGCGTTCCATTTCGTGGGTGATCTCGATGGCGGTCATGTGCAGGATTTTGTAGCTGTCGAAACCATGCAATTGATCCACCACATGGATCAGCTTGAGCTCTGCCTGATGGCTCTGGGCCATGAACACGGCATAGTCGAGCACTGACTGGGACATCTGGGAAAAATCGACGGGGCAGAGCAGGGTTTTGATGGATGACATATGAAGGCTCCCCTATGGTTGGGTTACTAATGAATCTTATTGTCAATAATACCCATTCAGAGGGCAATAACCCTCGACTCGCTCGCAAAACAGGGAAAAAGAGGTGATTCGGTTCGAGATCCCCATATCATGTGGTATGGCTTTGGTGTACTCATCGCGCAGGCTGATCCGTCCGATGAGCGCATCGCCACCGAGGAAATTGTGAATCATGGTTCGTCTGCTGCTTTCGTTGCTGTTTCTCTTGTTCTGCTTGCCTGGCAGGGCCGACCCTTTGCATGTCTATTGCGATGACTGGCCCGCTTTCTGTCAGCCCGATGGGCGGGGCATCTATCTGGATATCGTCAGGGCCATCTATCAGCCCCATGGCTATGAGGTCGTCCCGCACATAGTGCCCTACAAGCGGGCGTTGGCGGTGGTGGCGCAGAAGGGGGGCGACATGGCGATGGGGGTCTATCGGGACGAGGTCAACGGCGTACGCCAGCCGGACTATCCCGCCTCTGCCGACGATCTGACGGTGCTGATGCTCAAGAAGTGGCAACCCCAGTGGCTGGGTGAAAACAGTCTGAAAGGGCAGGGGGTGCTGTGGCTGCGGGGCTGGGCCTTCGACAAGTACATCCCGGTCACCATGCGCTGGCACGAGATCGACAGCCACGACATGGCGCTGCAACTGCTGGCCAAGGAGCGCTACCGCTATTACCTGACCGCAGGTGTGCTCTACTCGGCCGACACCATCCCCGCCAACATGAAGCGCACCTTCCTGCGCTGGATCCCGACCTACCCCATCTTTGCCGATACCGAGCGAGGGGGGCGTCTGCAGCAGCTCTGGGATCAGGGCATGGTGCGGCTGATCCGGGGCGGTACCCTGGCCGAGATCTATCGGCGTTACCAACTCCATGATTACTACCGTGGTTTTATCAAGGAGCTGGAACAAAGGGTGCAGAAGTAAGGGGAGCAGTGACGCAGTTATAACAAGCCGGCCCGCAGGCGCTTGGCCAAGCGATCGTACAGGATCACGTTGACCGAGGGGGCCAGGCTTATGCAGCCTTGCCGTGTGGCCACATAGACCACAGCTTTACTCTGTTAGCCCGGCATGGAGGCGTTTCGCCAAGCGGTCATACAGGATCACGTTGACCGAGGCGGCCAGGTTCATGCAGCCTTGCGTCGGTACATAGACCACATCCTTCACGGCGCCATAACGGGCGGGATCCAGAGTGCCATCCTCGGGGCCGAAGATATAGAAGGCCCGCTCCGGATGGACATAATCCGGCAGCGATGTGGCGCCCTCGATCAGATCCACCACCACGGGGACGCACCCGGCCGGGACTATCTCCATGAGGTTATCGACCCCGAGCAGGGGGATCTTGTCCACCATCTGCTTGGTATCCGTGGCAAAACGGCGCGCCAGCTCGAAGCGGTTGCCCGTGTAGTAGACCTCGTCAGCCCCGTAGCAACCGGCGGCGCGCATCACGGCCCCCACGTTCTCCGGTGACTTGGGATTGACCAGTCCGATGCAGCAATAGCCCGGTGCTGCCTGCGTTGGCGACTGTGGATCGGCCTGCTCTGGGCAGCCATAACCTGACTCTTTCATCTTGTTCTCCTCTGTGGCGGCCGCATTATACTCCCGGTTCGCGCTTTGCCCATGACATGCATGTCGAGGCTTGCCTGGGGGGCCGCCGCTTCTTGGCCCGGCGGTGGCCTCTTTTTGCTCGGCGGGGCCCCGGAAGGGGGCAATTGCACCGTCCCGGCGCAACTCTGCCTGCCTGGTCGCGGTGGCGCAGGGGCTGACATCTTGGCGCAGGGTTTGCAGTCATCCCTGGACAGAGTGAATGCGGCTTATCTGGACAAAGGCGTCCGTCCCCATCAGGGGCGGACGCTTTTTTTATGGGCCGTGGCAATCAGGCAACCCGTAACCGGGTCGCCGGACGACAAGGAGCGAGGGAATGAACACCACCTGTGCCTATTGTGGAGTAGGGTGTGGCATCCGGCTGAGCCGGGAGGGCGCAAGCTGGCAGCTGAAGGGGGATGAACAGCATCCGGCCAACGCGGGCGCCCTCTGCGTCAAGGGGGCCAGCCTGCTGGAGAGTCTGGACTTTCCCGACCGTCTGCTCTATCCGCGCTGGCAGGGGCAGCGCATCGGCTGGGATCAGGCGCTCGATACCCTGGCCAGCCGGTTTGCCACCATATTGGCCGAATCCGGGCCATCGGCCATCGGCATCTACCTGTCGGGGCAGCTCACCACCGAGGATTACTACGTCGCCAACAAGCTGATGAAGGGGTATCTGGGCAGCGCCAACGTGGATACCAATTCCCGGCTCTGCATGTCGTCGGCGGTGGCGGCCCATCAGCGCGCCTTCGGCGAGGATCTGGTGCCCGCCTGCTACGAGGATCTGGAGCTCGCGGATCTGGTGGTGATCACCGGGGCCAACACAGCCTGGACCCACCCCGTGCTGTTTCGTCGCCTGCAACAGGCGCGGGCACGGCGCCCCGAGCTCAAGCTGGTGGTGCTGGACCCCCGTCGTACCATGACGGCGGAGCAGGGGGATCTGCACCTGGCCCTCAAGCCCGGCAGCGACGTGGCGCTGTGGAACGGTCTCTGCCGTTATCTGCTCGATCACGATGGCTGGGACAAGGATTACGTGGCGCGCCATGTGAGCGGCTTCGAGGCGCTCGCGGCGGCGCTGGACGCTCCGGCCTGGCAGCTGGAGGCGGTGGCCCAGAGCTGCGACCTGGCGCCAGGGGATCTGCTCGGCTTCTATCGGCTGTTTGCCCGCACCCCCAAAACCGTCACCCTGTTCTGCCAGGGGATCAACCAGTCCAATCAGGGGGTGGACAAGGCCAATGCAATCATCAACGCCCACCTGCTGTGCGGGCGCATCGGCAAGCCGGGGGCGGCCCCCTTCTCCATGACGGGGCAACCGAACGCCATGGGCGGGCGCGAGGTGGGCGGGCTGGCGACCCAGCTGGCGGCTCACATGGGCTTTGGCGAGGTCGAGTGCGACCGGGTGCAGCGCTTCTGGCAGAGCCCGACCATGGTGCACGGGCCGGGCCACAAGGCGGTGGCGCTGTTCGAGGCAGTGGCGCGCGGGGAGATACGCGCGCTCTGGGTGCTCGGCACCAACCCGGCCGTCTCCCTGCCAGACGGCAACCGGGTGCGCGACGCGCTGGCCCGCTGCGAGCTGTTGGTGGTCTCCGAGGTGACGGCGGACACGGACACGGCGCGCCTCGCCCACCTGCTGCTGCCTGCCGCCGCCTGGGGCGAGAAGAGCGGCACGGTCACCAACTCGGAGCGCACCATCAGCCGCCAGCGTGCCTTTTTGCCCCTGCCGGGGGAGGCCAGACCCGACTGGTGGGCGCTGACCCAGCTGGCTCGCCAGCTCGGCTTCGGCGAGGGCTTTGCCTATGAGCACGAGCACGACATCTTCAGCGAACACGCGGCCCTGTCGGGATTCGAGAACGAGGGGCAACGCCAGTTCGACATCTCGGGGCTGGCCCGCCTCAGTCGGGCCGAATTCGAGGCGCTGGCGCCCCTGAGCTGGCCGGTCAACACCGCCTGGCCCAGCGGCCGCGCCCGATTGTTCGAGGATGGGGTTTTCTCCACGCCGGATGGGCGGGCCCGGCTGTTGCCGCTGGCCCAGCACTTTCCCCCCGAACCTGTCGCCGAGCCAAAAGCTGTGCTGCAGCCGGCGGGCCTCTCCTTGCTGCTCAATTCGGGCCGGCTGCGGGATCAGTGGCACACCATGACCCGCACCGGCCACGTGCCCCGCCTGCAGGAGGCCGAACCCTGGCCCAAGCTGCGGGTGGGCGCTGCCAGCCTGCTGGCGCTCGGGATGGCCGAGGGGGATCTGGTGCGGTTGAGCAACGGGCTCGGTGAGGCACGGCTGCTGATCGGGGTTGACGAGGGGCTGAGGGAGGGGGAGGCCTTCCTGCCCATGCACTGGACCGACAGCCAGTGCAGCCAGGGGGCGGTCAACCGCCTCATCGCCGCCGTGGTGGATCCCCTCTCGGGCCAGCCCATGTTCAAGCAGGGGCGGGTGATGGCCGAGCCGCAGCAAACCTGCTGGCAGGGGCTCTGGCTCGGTCAGCAACCCTGGGGGGAGGCGGTGGACTGGTGGGCCAGGCGCCCCCTGCCCGAAGGCAACTGCACCCTGCTGGCCTCTTGGTCGGAGGGGCCACAGGCGCTGTGGCAGCGGTTGGGGGTGGCGGGCCGCTGGCTGCGGCTGCCGCTCAAGCAGGGCTGGCTCGCGGTGGCGCTGGCGCAGGATCGCATCGAGGGCCTGCTGCTGGTGGGGGAGCGATGGCCTGGCATCAAGGTCGACCTGCTGGCCAGCCTGCTCGGCACGCCCTTGCAGGCGGGAGCCCTGAGCCAGACCCTGAGCGCGGCCCTGGCCGGGGATAGCCGACTGGTCTGCTCCTGCCTGCGGGTGTCAGAGCTGCGCATCGTCGACGCCATCACCCGGCAGGGGGTGAGCGAGCTGGCGGGGCTGCAGGCCCTGCTCGGCTGTGGCAGCAACTGCGGAACCTGCCTGCCAGAGATAGACAAGCTGTTGATTAAGCATGTTTTTATCGCCTCAGCTTAAGAACCTGTACACGATCTTACTGTGAGGCCGTGATCAAGGCTCATATGCTGCTCGGAATCCTCACGTATATCTATACGCTCCGGTTCCTGCGCTGCGCTTCACCTTGCTGACAGCCTCTCGTGACAGGTCGTGAACAGGTTCTAGGGGGCAGAAATACAAGGAGTGTGAGATGAGCCATGTCAGTCTGGTAGGGGCCGGTCCCGGCCCGCTCGAATTGTTGACCCTGCGCGCCCTGCAACGGCTGGAGGCGGCGGAGGTGGTGATCTATGACCGCCTGGTGGGAAGCGAGATCCAGGCCCGCATTCCCCATGGCGCTGCCCGTTTCGACGTGGGCAAGCGCTGCGGCGAACCGAGCCCGAGCCAGGATCAGATCAACGCCCTGCTGCTGGCGCTGGCCCGCACCGGCAAGCGGGTGGTACGGCTCAAGGGGGGCGATCCCCTGGTGTTTGGCCGTGGCGGGGAGGAGGCGCTGCACCTGGCCCGTCACGGCATAGCCGCCGAGCTGGTGCCTGGCATCACGGCGGCGCTGGGCTGCGCCGCCAGCAGCCTGATCCCCCTGACCTACAGGGGGCTGGCCCGCTCCCTGACCCTGGTGACGGGCCATCTGATGGAGGAGGGAGACTACCAGGGCTGGCAGGGGCTGGCCCGGGCCGGCCACACCCTGGTGTTCTACATGGGACTGGAGCGGGCGGCGCAGATCCGGCAGGGACTGCTGGCGGCCGGTGCCTCGCCGGATCTGCCGGTGGCGCTGGTGGTGGCCGGTTGCAGCCCCCAGCAGCAGGTGCATGAGACCCGGCTGGCCATGCTGGCAGAGGCCGCCGTGGCCCTGCTCGGGCAGAGTCCCGTGCTGATGATCATGGGGGAGGTGGTGGGTCTGCGCAGCGAGCTGAACGCCCTGCTGAGCCAGGCGCTGGATCGGGTGGCCTGAGTCTCTCCACAGCCTCTACCTCCACTACCTCAAGATAGATAAAAAGGGGGTAGATTCAAATAGTTGGCCTTCATGTTGCGTCATCTGCGGTGAACAAGCAGCGACAGACAAGCTGCGTTAGCCGTTGGCAAGGAGCGCCATGACCACTCTTCCCCCCGGGGGCCGTGCCGGCCCCCCTTCCCGCCTGCTGATCCACGCCGACGAGCCGGGTCAGGCCAACCGCCTGGCCCTGCTGGTCAGCCACTACGGCCATCAGCCGCAGATCCTGGACAGTCGCCAACTGCTGACCCCGCACGGACAGGGGGATGCCCTGCTCATCAGCAGTCGCCAGTTCGGCGCCGAGGTGCGGCTCGGCCTCTCTCTCTGGCCCGGGGTGCCGCGCCTGCTGTTTTGCGAGCGGATCGGCACCGAGCCCCAGATCGCCCTGTTGCAGCAGGGGGTGCTGCTGGTGCCGCATCCGTGCGGCGAGCGGGAGCCGGTCGAGCAGTGGCTGCGGCTGGCCCGCAGCCAGCTGGCCATGGTGCAGGCGCTGGCGCAGACCGAGAGTGAACTGCGCCAGCAGCTGGTGGAGCGACGCCTGGTCGAGCAGGCCAAGGGGCGGCTGATGCGTCATCAGGGGCTGGACGAGGAGCAGGCCTACCGCCTGATGCGCAGCACCGCCATGAGTCGGCACCTGAGCCTGGGGGAGCTGGCACGGCAGCTGCTGCTGGCACTGCCAGCGTGAGAGCTGGGCTGGCAAACCGTTTTGGTGCAACTGCGCCTAATTGAGGCAAACGAGAAGGCAAAGCGGGAGGAAAAAGGCGGAATAGGGCCAGTTTCGGCGGCTTGGCCAATGTGGCACGGAAAGTGGATTATCCAGAAGACAAGGAGTGATGGCGCCCACGGGCCCGTCACTCGCAACAGGGCAAAGAGGCCTCACCGATCCCGGATCGGTGAGGTTTTTTTTTGGCCGCGACCCTGCAACGGCGCAGGGGAGTGGCCGCCCATGACTGTGATGTGAGCGAGGAAGGCGAATGAACAAGAGACAAGGATGTGCGGGTCTGCTGCTGGCGCTGCTGTCACTGCCGGCGCTGGCGGCTGTGGGGGCCCCGGAGCAGGAGGAGCTCAAGCTGGGCTTCATCAAGCTGACCGACATGGCACCGCTGGCGGTGGCCTATGAGCGCGGTTATTTCGAGGATGAGGGGCTCTACGTCACCCTGGAGGCGCAGGCGAACTGGAAGGTACTGCTGGATCGGGTGATTGACGGCGAGCTGGACGGTGCCCAGATGCTGGCGGGTCAGCCACTGGCTGCCCATGTCGGCATAGGCACCCAGGCCGAGCTGGTGACGGCATTCGCCATGGATCTCAACGGCAACGCCATCACGGTCGCCAACCCTGTATGGGCCGCCATGCAGCCCCATCTGCCCAAGGTGGTGGCGGGCCAGGTGCCGGCCCCGGTGAGCGCCGCCGCGCTCAAACCCGTGGTGGCTCAATACCGGCAGGCGGGCAAGCCGTTCAACATGGGGATGGTGTTCCCCGTCTCCCCCCACAACTACGAGCTCAGATACTGGCTGGCGGCCGGCGGGCTGAACCCCGGCTTCTATGCCCCCGCTCTCGGCGACAGCTCGGGTCAGCGCCAGGCGGACGTGCTGCTGTCGGTCACGCCGCCGCCGCAGATGCCCGCCACCCTGGAGGCGGGCACCATAGCCGGCTACAGCGTGGGAGAACCCTGGAACCAGCAGGCGGTCGCCAGGGGCATAGGGGTGCCCGTCATCACCGATTACGAGATCTGGCGCAACAACCCGGAGAAGGTGTTCGGCGTCACCCGCCAGTGGGCCGAGCGTCATCCCAATACCCACGTCCGGCTGGTGAAGGCGCTGCTGCGGGCGACCTGGTGGCTGGATGCCGAGCAGAACGGCAACCGGCGCGAGGCGGCCAAGCTGCTGGCGCGGCCGGAGTACGTGGGGGCCGACGAGGGGGTGATCGCCAACTCCATGGTGGGCACCTTCGAGTACGCCAAGGGGGACAGGCGCAACCTGCCGGACTTCAACGTCTTCTTCCGCCATCAGGCCACCTATCCCTACTACTCGGATGCCATCTGGTATCTGACCCAGATGCGGCGCTGGGGCCAGATCCCGACGGCCAAACCGGACGCCTGGTTCGAGCAGGTCGCCAGGGCCGTCTATCAACCCGAGGTCTACCGCCAGGCGGCCGAGGCGCTGATCGCCGAGGGCAAGTTCAAGGCGCAGGACTTCCCCGATTTTGCCAGCGAGCAGGGTTATCGCGGCCCGCAGGATGGTTTCATCGACGGCCTCATCTACGACGGCCGCCATCCCAACGCCTATCTGCAACAGTTCGCCATCGGCCTCAAGGGCGATGAGCGGGTGCAATGAGCGAGGAGAGCGCAATGAAACGACAGAAGTGGAAAGTCATGGTGCAGCCCCTGCTCGGCGTGCTGCTGTTCCTCGGCCTCTGGCAGTGGGGGGCGAGTCAGGTGCAGACCAGCCTGGGCACCTTGCCGGGGCCGCTGGCGACCGCCAGCCAGCTCTGGTCGCTGGGACAGGAGCATCTGGCCGAGCGGGAGAAGGCGAGCGCCTTCCTCGAGCGTCAGCAGGTGCGCAATGCCGAGCGGCTGGCCGCAGATCCGGCGGCCGAGGTGAGGCTGCGCCCCTATACCGGGCGCCCCACCTTCTTCGATCAGATCGCCACCAGCCTGCTCACTGTGCTGTGCGGCTTCGCTCTGGCCAGCCTGATCGCCATCCCGTGCGGCGTGCTGCTCGGCATGAATCAGGGGCTCTACCGCGCCGCCAACCCTGTGATCCAGCTGCTCAAGCCGGTGTCGCCCCTGGCCTGGCTGCCGCTTATCACGCTGGTGGTGAGCGCGCTCTACACCAGCTCTGCCCCCTGGCTCGCCAAGTCTTTCGTCACCTCGGCGCTGACGGTGACCCTCTGCTCCCTCTGGCCGACCCTGATCAACACGGCGGTCGGGGTGGCGGGGCTGGACAGCGACCTGCACAACGTCAGCCGGGTGCTGCGGCTCTCTTTCCTGACCCATGTGCGCCGCATAGTGCTGCCCGGCGCCCTGCCCATGATCTTCACCGGGCTGCGGTTGTCGCTCGGGGTGGCCTGGATGGTGCTGATCGCGGCGGAGATGCTGGCCCAGAACCCCGGGCTCGGCAAGTTCGTGTGGGACGAGTTCCAGAGCGGCGGCTCGGCCTCCCTGGCCCGCATCATGGTGGCCGTGGTCACCATTGGCCTCATCGGCTGCGGCCTGGACAGGGGCATGCTGGCCCTGCAGCAGTGGCTCTCCTGGGACAAGCGCCAGGTCTTGCGCTAGGAACTCCTGCAGGCAACCAGGCCCTACAACAGTGGTTTTGCTTCAGGACAAGCGCCAGGTATTGCGCCAGGGACCGGATTCAGTGACGAAACACATATTCAGGCAGGAGAAGAGCCAATGAAGAGTTATCTGGAGATAAGCGATGTCGGCATCTCGTTCGAGACGGAGCAGGGGCGCTTCGAGGCCCTCAGTCGGGTCAACCTGCGCATCGAACGGGGGGAGTTCGTCTCCCTCATAGGCCACTCAGGTTGCGGCAAGAGCACTGTGCTCAACCTGGTGGCCGGGCTGCTGGAGCCCACCACGGGGGGCATCATTCTGGACGGGCGCGAGGTGGCTGGGCCCGGCCCGGAGCGGGCCATGGTGTTCCAGAACCATGCGCTGCTGCCCTGGCTCAGCGTCCGGCAGAACGTGGCGCTGGCGGTGGGGCAGGTTGAGCCGAACCGGCGGGCGGCTTCGGAGCGGGTCGACTATTACCTCTCCCTGGTGCAGATGGATCACGCCAGCCAGAAGATGCCCCACGAGCTGTCGGGGGGGATGAAGCAGCGGGTCGGCATTGCCCGGGCCCTGTCGCTCTCCCCCAAGGTGCTGCTGATGGACGAGCCGTTCGGCGCCCTGGATGCCCTGACCCGGGCCCACCTGCAGGACGCGCTGATGGCCATTCAGGCCGAGCTTGGCAATACCGTCATCATGATCACCCACGACGTGGACGAGGCTGTGCTGCTCTCCGATCGCATCGTCATGATGACCAATGGCCCCGCCGCCACGGTCGGGGAGATCCTGACCGTGGACTTGCCAAGGCCCAGGGACAGGGTCGCCCTGGCGGACGATGGTCACTATCACAAGCTGCGCCAGCAGGTGCTGCGCTTCCTCTACGAGAAGCAGCGCAAGGTGACCCCGCTCAAGGCGGCCGAGTCGGTGCGCAGCAAGCTGCGCGCCTGAGCCCCCAGAATTCAAGGAAGAGAAACATGGACAATAAACAAAGGTTGCTGGTGGTGGGCAACGGCATGGATGGTGAGATGGACCATCACTTCGCCGACTCGTCCAAGAGGGGTGAGAAATCGCGTCTGCTGGTGGTGGGCAACGGCATGGTGGGTCATCACTTTGTCGAGCAGCTGGTGGCGGCCGGTGGCCTGAACCGGTTCGAGGTGACGGTATTTGGTGCCGAGCCGGACTCCGCCTACGACAGGGTGCATCTGTCCGAGGTATTCGGCGGCAAGGCGCCCGAGGCGCTGCAACTGGCGGATCCCGCCTGGTATGAGGCGCAGGGCATCAGGCTGCGGCTGGGGGCCGAGGTGGAGGTGCTGGACAGAGATACCCGCACCCTGACCCTGGCCGATGGCGAGCGGTTCGGTTACGACCGGCTGGTGCTGGCGACCGGCTCCGTGCCCTTCGTGCCGCCCATCCCCGGCCATCAGCGGGAGGGCTGCTTCGTCTACCGTACCCTGGGGGATCTCGCCGCCATCCGCGATGCCTGTGCCCAGGCGCGCAGCGGCGTGGTGATCGGCGGCGGCCTGCTCGGACTGGAGGCGGCCAACGCCTTGCGCCTGCTCGGCCTCAAGACTCAGGTGGTTGAGTTTGCCCCGCGGCTGATGCCGGTGCAGCTCGATGACAACGGCGGCGCCGTGCTGCGGGACAAGATCCGGGCGCTCGGGGTCGAGGTGCTGGTGGAGAAGGCCACAGAGTGCATCGAGGATGGGGAGCAGGCCCGTCAGCGGCTGAGGTTCAAGGATGGCTCTCATCTTGAGACCGACGTGATCCTGTTCTCGGCCGGCATCCGACCCGCCGACAGCCTGGCCCGTCAATCCGGGCTGAGCGTCGGCGAGCGCGGCGGCATCTGCATCGACGAGGGTTGCCACAGCTCGGATCCCGCCATCCTCGCCATCGGCGAATGCGCGCTCTGGCAGGGGCGCATCTTCGGGCTGGTGGCCCCCGGCTACCAGATGGCCCGGGCCGCCGTGGCCAGCCTGTGCGGTGGTGAGAGCCGCTTCGCCGGGGCCGACATGTCCACCAAGCTCAAGCTGATGGGGGTGGATGTGGGTTCCATCGGCGATGCCCACGCCAGCACGGCCGGCGCCCAGGAGCTGCTGTTGCTGGACAGGGTCAACGGCATCTACAAGAAGCTGGTGACCGACGGCGAGGGGAGCCGGCTGCTTGGCGCCATCCTGGTGGGAGACGGCGGCGACTTTGATCGGCTGTTGCAGTACTACCAGAATGGGGTGGCGCTGCCCCAGCCGCCCCTCTCCCTGCTGGTGGGGGAGACGGGCGGCGCGGCGGCGCCCCTGGTGTTGCCGGACAGCGCCATCCTCTGCTCCTGCCACAACGTCAGCAAGGGGGCCGTGGTGGCCGCCGTCAAGGCGGGCAACCACGAGCTGGGGTCTGTGAAAAGCTGCACCAAAGCGGGCACCGGTTGCGGCGGCTGCAGCAACCTGCTCAAGCAGGTAGTGGATCAGACGCTGGCGGAGATTGGGGTCGAGGCGGACAAGGGGCTGTGCGAGCACTTCGCCCACAGTCGCCAGGAACTTTATCACCTGGCCCGGGTCGGCGAGATCAAGAGCTTTGAGGCGCTGCGAGACAAGCACGGCAAGGGCCTTGGCTGCGACATCTGCAAGCCGACGGTCGCCTCCATACTGGCGTCGCTCTGGAACGAGCACGTGCTGGAGAAGCCCCACCGTGGCCTGCAGGATACCAACGATGCCTTCCTCGCCAACCTGCAAAAGGACGGTACCTACTCTGTGGTGCCGCGCATCCCCGGCGGTGAGATCACCCCGGATGGCCTCATTACCATAGGGGAGGTGGCACGCAAGTACGGGCTCTACACCAAGATCACCGGCGGCCAGCGCATCGACTTGTTCGGCGCCCGGCGCGATCAGCTGCCCGCCATCTGGGGCGAGCTGGTGGCGGCGGGCTTCGAGACAGGCCAGGCCTATGGCAAGTCGGTGCGCACCGTGAAGTCTTGCGTCGGTTCCACCTGGTGTCGCTACGGGGTACAGGACTCCATGACCCTGACTCAGACCTTGGAAAACCGCTACAAGGGGCTGCGGGCGCCCCACAAGTTGAAGTTCGCAGTCTCCGGCTGCACCCGGGAGTGCGCCGAGGCCCAGAGCAAGGACATAGGCGTCATCGCCACCGAGCGGGGCTGGAACCTCTATGTGTGCGGCAACGGCGGTATGCGGCCGCGCCACGCCGACCTGTTTGCCACCGACCTCGATGAGCAGACCCTGATCCGCTACATCGACCGGCTGCTGATGTTCTACGTGCGCACCGGGGACAGGCTGCAGCGCACCTCGGTCTGGATGGAGAGCATGGAGGGCGGGCTCGACTACCTCAAGTCGGTGATCATCGAGGACAGGCTCGGCATCGGCGCCGAGCTGGAGGCCATGATGGACGGCATAGTCGGCAGCTGGCAATGCGAGTGGAAGAGCACACTGGCGGATCCGGACAAGCTGAAGCTGTTCGAGGCCTTCGTCAACCAGCCGGAGGGGAGCACGCCCCCCAGACGGGAGGAGCGGGGCCAATGGGTGCCGGCGATCAATATCAAGGAGGTGATATGAACGGGGCCAGTGGGTTGCAAACCAGCCATCAGCATCAAGGAGGTGATATGAGCGATGCCAACGAGAATGCAGGGCAGGAGACGCTGGGTGAACGGCAACAAGGGGCAGAGATGCAGGGCGTCAGGGATGCGCTATTGCAGAGCAAGCATGGTGAGTGGCGGCGGGTATGTGCGATCTCGGCCCTGTCGGAGCAGTCGGGGCGCAGCGCCTGGCTGGACGGTCGCTCCCTGGCGCTGTTTCGGCTCGGCGAGCGGGTCTATGCGCTGGATGATCTGGATCCCCTGGCCGGTGTGGCTGTACTGAGTCGGGGTTTGGTGGGGGATTGTGGTGGCGAGCCAGTGGTCGCCTCGCCCCTCTACAAGCAGCGCTATGCCCTGATGGATGGCAGCTGCCTGGATGATCCATCCCTGAGCGTCGCCTGCTGGCCGGTGCGGCTGGATGGCGGCGAGGTCTGGGTGCAACTGGGCTGAGCGGGCTGCACATATCCCATTGAGGACCACCGGGCTTGCCCGGTGATTTTTTGTGGCTGACCCGACATTTCTTGCACGAGAAGATGGCAGGAAAACGTTTTTCATAAATAATAGACAAACGTTTGTAACTGGATGTTTGTCTATGACTGAGCGTGAACAAGAGATCCTCGCCCTGCTGCGCCAGGATCCCATGATTGCCCAGCAGGAGCTGGCGGATCGCCTCGGCATCAGCCGCTCGGCGCTGGCGAGCCATATCTCCAGCTTGATGCGGCAGGGCTATGTGCAGGGGCGGGGCTATGTGCTGCGGGAAGGCCCCTACGCCGTGGTGATCGGCGGTGCCAATATGGATATCTGCGGCTGCAGTCATGACAACCTGCGCATCGGCGATTCCAACCCCGGCAAGGTGCGCACCTCCGCCGGCGGGGTAGGGCGCAACATAGCCGAGAACTTGGCGCGGCTTGGCACCGACACCCGGCTGCTGACTGCGGTGGGCAACGACCAGTACGGTCATCATCTGCTGGAAGTGAGCCAGCGCGCCGGGGTCGACGTGCGCCAGGTGCTGGTGCTGGAGGGGCAGGCCACCTCCTGTTACCTAAGCCTGCACGATGGCAGCGGCGAGATGAGCTGCGCCGTCAACGACATGGCGATCATCGACCAGCTTACGCCGGCCCGGCTTACCCCGCTCACCGGTTTCCTCGGCGCGGCTCGGCTCTGGGTGCTCGACACCAACCTTGCCACCCACACCCTGGACTGGCTGTTCGAGCGCCAGGGGGAGCACATCATCTTCGTCGACACAGTCTCAGTGGCCAAGGTGGAGAAGATCCGCCCCTGGCTGCACCGGATCCACACCCTCAAGCCCAACCGCAGCGAGGCCGAGCAGCTGTGCGGCTTCACCATAGCCGGGCCCGATACCTGGCCCATGGCGGCAGCCTGGTTCCACCGCGCCGGGGTGCAGCGGCTGTTCCTGAGCCTCGGCGATCAGGGGATTTTCTATAGCGACGGGGAGTGCCAGGGCCATCTGCCCGTGCTCGGCAGCCCTGTCGTCAACGTGACCGGCGGTGGCGATGCCTTCATGGCAGGGCTGGCCCACGCCTGGTTGCAGGAGAGCGACATGACCGACACCACCCGCTTCGCCCTCGGCTGCGCCGCCCTCACCGTCAATTGTTCCGATACCGTCTTTTCCGGCCTATCCAAGGCCGCCGTTGAACGCATGCTGGAGGAGTACCCATGTTGAACGCTTACCTCGATATCCAACCTGAAGTCGCCGCTGCCCTGGCCGCCGGCAAGCCTGTCGTTGCCCTGGAGTCCACCATCATCTCCCACGGCATGCCCTATCCGCAGAACGTGGAGACGGCGCGCCAGGTAGAGCAAGTGGTGCGCGACAACGGCGCCGTGCCGGCCACCATCGCCATTCTGGATGGCCGCCTCAAAGTGGGTCTGGATGCGGGGGCGCTGGAGGCGCTGGGCCGGGCCGGTCACGACGCCACCAAGTGCAGCCGACGGGATATCCCCTTCGTGCTGGCGAACAAGGGGCTGGGCGCGACCACGGTCGCCTCTACCATGATCATCGCCGCCATGGCCGGTATCCGGGTGTTTGCCACCGGCGGTATCGGCGGCGTGCATCGCGGTGCCCAGGAGACCTTTGACATCTCGGCGGATCTGCAGGAGTTTGCCCAGACCCCGGTGGCCGTGGTGTGTGCCGGTGCCAAGTCGATCCTCGATATCGGCCTGACCCTGGAGTACCTGGAGACTCAGGGTGTGCCGGTCATCGGTTATCAGACCGAGGAGCTGCCCGCCTTCTACACCCGCGAAAGCGGCTTCAAGGTGGATTACCGCCTCGATACTCCGGCGGCGATCGCCGAGGCGCTGCGTCTGAAGTGGGAGCTGGGGCTGGCCGGTGGCGCCGTGGTCACCAACCCGATCCCGACCCAGTTCGCCATGCCCAAGGCCGACATAGATGCGGCCATCAAGCAGGCGCTGCGGGAAGCGGACGAGCAGGGAGTCAAGGGCAAGGCATCCACCCCCTTCCTGCTGGCGCGGGTGTGTGAGCTGACCGGTGGCAACTCGCTGGCGGCCAATATCCAGCTGGTGCTGAACAACGCCGCCCTGGGGGCGCGTATCGCCGCCAGCCTGTAACGACTTGCGGTGAATGCAAAAGAGGGCCCCTTGGCCCTCTTTTCTATTTCGGCGCTGTGATCGCCCGGGTGGGTTATTGCAATACCAGCCGACCATGCAGCGGCTGCACGGGTCTGTTGTTGGGGTGGTGCATCACCGCCTTGAAGGCATCGATCTGGGCCTGGCTCACCTGCACCGGCTGCTTCATTACCAGCCAGCGCACCCCTTCCGAGCAGGGCGGTGTGGTCAGCGAACCGCTGAAGCGGTAGTAGTCGCGATTGGCTGGCAGCAACTGCTCGGCCGAAAGCGGCGCCTTGAGGGCGTGGATCTCGCCCGTTTTCGCTGGCAACTGATCCCAGGCCCGGGTCAGCGCCGGATTGGCCTTGCCCGCTTCGAACATCACGGCCAGCACGGCGATCTCGCCCTTGGCATTGGTGTGCACCAGGTGCCCTTCCAGCGGATAGGATTTGCCCTTGATGAGGTTTTCACTGGGAGCATGGAAGTGGAACTGCTTGAGCTCGAAGCGCATGCCATCGAGCATCAAGGTACTGCCCGGGGCATAGCCGACTTGTACTGTATGGCCATTGTTGACCAGGGTTTTACCGCCCGCCAGATAGTGGAACTGCAGTGGAACCAGCTTGGCGTCTACCAGACCGTCGAGGTCTATCGGCGACTGGTTGCTGCCTGCACACTGGCCAAATTCCGGCGTCAGTTTGGCCCATTGTGCCGGCCCTGCCTCACCGTTGTACTCCCAGTGCGGGGTGGCAGCGAAGACGGCGGGGCAGAGCAACAGAGAGCAGGCCAACAGAGACTTTCTCATCATACATCCTTATCTTGATTGAAAAGCACAGCCATCCGCTTCCTTAATAAGTGAAGGAACAGTGGATGGCATTATCTAAAATACGGGATACAGAATGTTAGACAGTATTTTTATTATTAACAGCCATATGACAGATCATATTTATGATGCATATAAAATGAATCTAATTAACAGGTGGCTGCCACTGCATATTGAATAATCGCTTTATTCAATGACAGCAATCTAATTAATCGGCTGTTGTTGAAGATGAATTTGTTCATAATTAACCCATCGAAATTCGGCTCTTTTTTGCCTCGCAAGTCCCCGCCACTAGTCCGTCTGAAATATAGTAATTCATTGTTTTTATTGTGGTTTTTGTTGGTCTCGTTTGATCTTGAGCAAATAACGCACAAGCGTTCCCGGTCAGGCTGAGGTTGCTGTTATGCACAGCCACAAGGGAGAGAGAAAAATGAATAAATATTATTTGTTGCTGGCGTTGGGCCTGCCGGGGATGGGGTGGGCAGCCGAACCGATCCAACCCGTCGAGGCAGTCAAGGTGGGATCGCCAGAGAAAGTCGAGCTGGGCAAGATGTTGTTCTTCGAGCCGAGGCTCTCCAAATCTGGCGCCATCTCCTGCAACTCCTGCCATAACCTGGCGACCGGCGGGGTGGACAATCAGGTCAGCTCCCTCGGTCACAAGTGGAAGGAGGGACCGATCAACTCTCCCACAGTGCTCAACTCCAGCCTCAACTTCGTGCAGTTCTGGGATGGCCGCGCCAAGGATCTGAAGGCGCAGGCGGCAGGCCCCATCGAAAATCCGCTGGAGATGGCCTTCACCCACAAGCTGGCGGTGGATACCCTGCATACCTTGCCCGAATATCGCAGCCGTTTCAGCGCCGTCTACGGCAAGGCGGACTTTGGCATCGATGAGGTGACAGACGCCATCGCCGCCTTCGAAGAGACCCTGGTCACCCCCAACGCGCCGTTCGATCGCTGGTTGAAGGGAGACGGCAAGGCGCTGACGGCGCAGCAGTTGAAGGGCTATCAGCTGTTCAAGGAGAAGGGCTGCACCGCCTGCCACAACGGGGTGGCCATCGGTGGCAACTCCTATCAGAAGATGGGGCTGGTCAAGCCGTTCAAGACCGACAACCCGGCCCAGGGCCGTGGCGGCGTGACGGGCGAGAAGCAGTTCATCGGCTGGTTCAAGGTGCCGACCCTGCGCAATATCGAGCTGACCTACCCCTACTTCCACGACGGTTCAGTCTGGGATCTGAAGGAGACGGTGCAGATAATGGCGGACATCCAGCTGGGCCAGGCGTTGAGCGAGCAGGAGGCCGACGACATGACCGCCTACCTCAAGAGCCTGACCGGCGAGCAGCCCCGGATAGTGCTGCCGATCCTGCCGCCCTCCCAAGCCGATACACCCAGGCCTCAGGTCAAGAGCTGACCGGGTCGTGAGTCTGAATCCAGGCGGGGCTGATGCCCCGCTTTTTCATGGCCCTATCTCTCTGATAACACAGCCAAGGTACCGTATTCATCATAATGACAAGGGGATGACAATCCCCCAGCTGGCGACGGGGATTTCACCGATTTGCAGCCCTCTTCACAATTTCTACACGCTCACAATCCGTTCGATTGCCTAACTCATCCGACCTGGTGTCAAATCACTCCGCCCAATACAAGGAGTGGCATAATAATGAATAATATCAATAAATTAGTTCTGGCTATCGGATTCACTCTCACCACCTTCCCGGCCCTGACGGCAGGCTTCCAGTGCAAGGATCACGTCAAACTCGGGGTCCCGAGTCAATCCAGTCAGCTGTTGTGCCGGGACGGTTATGCCGCCGGATACAACTATGACACCAAGGTCGCAGACTGGGTCTCTTACCGTATGACGGCGGCCAGCGCCCAGGGTCAGGTGCCGCGCAAGGATGCCTTCGCTGAAGACAGGGAGGTGCCGGTGCAGTTCCGCGCTACCCTGGCGGACTACAAGGGGTCGGGCTACGACAGGGGTCATCAGGCGCCCGCGGCGGACATGCGCTCCACCGCCGCTACCATGAAGCAGAGCTTCCTGCTGACCAACATGACGCCGCAGTTACCGGCGCTCAATCAGGGGGCCTGGCGCATTCTGGAAGAGAAGACCCGCCAGTGGGCCATCGCCTATCAGGATGTTCAGGTGATCACGGGCCCCATCTTCACCAACTCCGATGGCGCCATCGGTAACGGTGTAACTGTGCCCCACGCCTACTACCGGGTGGTGATGGATGTGGCCAACCAGGAGGCGATCGCCTTCGTTCTGCCGCAACAGAACGTATCGGCCAGCCGGCTTGCGGATTACATAGTGACTGTGGATGCGGTGGAGGAGCAGACCGGACTGGATCTTTTCACCGGGCTGCCGGATGAACAGGAAGAGGCCATGGAATCACGGCTGATGGCCATGTGGGGCAACTGACTCGCGGCAACGACAACAGGGGCCTAGGCCCCTGTTGTCAGTCGTTCAGGCCGTCACCTATCTTCTTGACGGTGTCCCGGGTGCCGTGACCAATTTCGCGGGTCACATCCCGGGTGGTGTGACCAATCTCGCGGGTCACGTTGCGGGTGGTATGCCCCACGGTTCTGCCCGCCTCCTTGATGTCGGCACATCCGCTGGTCAATGTGCCCAGGGTCAGGCCGAGTGCCAACAGTGCCATGCAGTTACGCATCATGCCGTGCTCCTTCAGGTTTCATCGTTATATCCGATCTGCGGCGGGCATTATGGCCTCGTGTGCAGCGGGCGGGCAACCAGCAGGGTATGGCCAGGGCCCGGGATCTCGTGCTCTTCCTCCACATGGAAATGCGCCTCGCGCAGGCACTGGTACATCTGTTTGGAGTGATAGAAGCGGCTGTTGCCGTTGGCCAGACAGGTGAAGTAGAGGGAGGTGGCGTTGAGACTGAAACTGGCGGCTTCGAAGGTCTGCCGGTCCCAGAACAGCTCCAGGATGCAGACTCTGGCGTCCGGTTGCATGGCCAGCCGGATCCGGTTCAGGATGGCGACTATCTGTTCGTGGCTGAAGCAGTCGAGGAACTGGCTCATCCACCAGATGTCTGCCTCGCCGGGCAAGGAGCCAGCTTGCAGCAGATCCACCTCATGATCCTGTACTCGATTGCCGAGACCCGCCTCTTCAATATTCAGGCGGGCCAGTGCCAGCTGCTCGGGCAAGTCCAGAATGGTGACGCGAAGGGCGGGATCCCGCTTGGCACAAGCGATGGCCCACTTGCCGGTGTTGCCACCGAGATCGTAAAGGTGGCTTGGCTCATAGCTGAACACCTTGTCCTGGGCCTGTTGGAACGCCCAGTCGGAGTAGAAGTGATCAAACGCAAACCAGCTGCTGCGGGCAGGCTCCGGCAGCTCGCTCAAGTGCGGGTAGAGGGTCTGCCAGGGGCCGAATTCCTGCAAGCCGGCCGGTGTGCCCTGACGGATGGCATCGAGCAGGTGGGCGAGGGGCTGATAGCAGACATGCTGGGTGAAGTCGAGATTGACCCGGCTCATGGCATCGTGCTGCAGATATTTGCCGACTCGGCCCAGCACATAGTGTTCGCCGGCCAGGTAGCAGAGTCCGCCGCTGAGCCCCATGTCCAGCAGAACGCTGACGGCATATTCGCTCAGCTCGCACGCCTGGGCTATGTCCGTCAGCGGCGCACCCTGCTGGCCACAGGTCTCGAGAAAGGCGAGCACCCCGGTTTCACGCAGACACCAGCTGGCCTGGAACAACATGGGCCCGAAGGCGATCTTCTGGGCCGCACTGATGGCCTCCAGCGCGTTATAGGGGTCTGCCTGATAGTGGTTCACTGGATGGCTCCTGCCGGATCAGCGGCTGTTTGCGCGGGCGAGTTCGGTCTGGATGGCCTGATTCAGGCCCAGTACCCAGCGGTTATAACTGCGATGAATGTTGCCCTTGCCTTTATCATCCAGATTGACGCTGCTCACATAATTAATGGAATAGTCGTGAGCGCTATATGGAATATCGATCACCGCCTGATGTTGGCGCACATTGACTTGGCCGCGAATAAGTCCCGGCTTCTCTTTTTTCATTACCCAGCTTTTACTGATCCCCGCCGTGATAATTGCACTGGCTACCTGATCTTCAGTCAGAGTAAAGGCAACCGGGTTGGCGGCCATATTGCGAATGGGCTGGCTGGTAGAGCAGGCGGCCAGCAGGGCGCAGGCCAGCAACAGGGATACCTTGTTAATAACTTTCATAATATTCCTTGCGACGATATTCAATATTGAGGGCATGGCAATGAGACAACACAAATCATTTATTTTCAATCACTATGCCAATAGATAATCTGCGCCAGCTATTATTTTTGACGAATAATGGTATTATTCGCGCAGCATTAATGTGATGACTCCAATTGTTAATTTCCATGGAGCAGGCACTGCCCAGCGGGTGAGTGCTTTTTACCGTCTTCGCGCTCACGCCAAATGTTAAGGACAGGTTGCCTGAAATATGCTCTCTTTTTCGCTGCAAGCTAGTCAGGCACTGTCACCGGGTCTGGTCGACGAACGCGACTGGCAGGCGTGGGCACAGCAGGGACAATGGCCCGCTGACCCCCCGTTCCCCGGGACCCCCTTGCTGCCCATGATGATGGCGCGCCGCCTGAGCCAGGGTTCCCGGCTGGCGGTGCAGGTCGGCTTGAGCCTGCTGGCTCGCCATCCCGTCGATTACGCCATCTTCGTCAGTCGACACGGCGAGCTGGCTCGTTCCGTGACCCTGTTGCAGGCGCTGGCGGCCAGACAGGCGCTCTCTCCCACGGATTTTTCCATGTCAGTCCACAATACGGCCGCCGGCCTCTGTTCCATCCAGGGCCAGGCCGCCATTCCCATGACGTCGCTGGCGGCGGGGGAGGGCGGATTGATGGCGGGGTTTACCGAGGCGGTTGCGGCCTTGCACGCCGGTGCCCGGCAGGTGCTGTTGGTGGCGTTCGAGGGGCCTGTGCCGGATTTTCATCGCCCCTGGCTGCCAGACGAGGCGCCACCCCATGCACTGGGGCTGATATTGCAGGCCGGTGAGCAGTGGTGCTGCCAAGCTGCGAGTGGCGTGAGTCCGGGATCCGGGGCAACTTCGACTTTGCCTCAGTCGCTGGCCTTCTGGCGGGCCCTGCTGCGGGATGAATCGGCACTGACCCTTTGCAATGGCCGGCAGGAGTGGACATGGCAGCGGCGCTGAACCTGTGCTGGCGCCTGCTTGGCACGGCCCTTGGCTTCGCCCTGTTCGGGGTGGGCGGTCTGCTGCTCACCCTGTTCTGGTTTCCGTTGCTGGCGCTCTGCCTGCGCGGTGAGCGACGGCGTACCCTGGCCCAGCTGACCATACGTCACAGCTTTCGGCTGTTTCTCTGTGTACTGCGCGGCTGGGGTGTGCTGGATTATCGGGTGAGCGGCATGCCCGCCGACTTGCGCGGCGCCCTGGTAGTGGCCAATCACCCCAGCCTGCTCGATTACGTCATGCTGGCCGCCGAGATGCCGGTGTGTGACTGCATCGTCAAGCAATCCCTCTGGCGCAACCCCTTTGTGGGCGGCGTGGTCAGGGCGGCAGATTATATTCCCAACGTAGAGGCGGAGCGCCTCTTGCCCCTGTGCATGGCGCGGATCCAGGCCGGCGGTCTGTTGCTGATCTTCCCTGAGGGCACCCGCACCACACCGGGGGAGCCCATCAAGTTGCAACGGGGCGCCGCCCAGTTGGCGGTGCGCAGCCAGGTGCCCCTGCAACCGGTGCGGATCCACTGCAACACCCGATTTCTCACCAAGCAGGACAAATGGTTCAAGATCCCGGAAAATAAGCCGACCTTCACCATAGAATTCCTGCCGCAAGTGGCGCCAGACGAGGTGGTCGCCACCGGACAGAGCAGCGCTCTGGCCGCGCGCCAGTTGACCCGTTTTCTCACCCGGACCCTGCAAACAGGGCCCCAATGACAGCGTATGGAACAGTTATGCAAGACCTGCACCTAGAGATCAAACAACTCATCATCGACAGTCTCAACCTCGAGGGACTGACCCCTGAAGATATAGACAGCCAGGCCCCGCTGTTCGGTGATGGCCTAGGACTGGACTCTATCGATGCGCTGGAGCTGGGCCTTGCCATCAAGGGCCGCTACGGCATAGTGCTCTCCGCCGAGGATGAGAATACCCGTCGTCACTTTGCCTCAGTCGCAGCCCTGGTCGCCCTGGTGCAGGCCCAGTCGAAAGGGGAGGCCTGAGCCATGACCCGTGACGACATCTTTGCCCAGATCAAAACCGCCCTCGTCGATCTGTTCGAAGTCGATGAAGAGGCCATCACTCCCGAGGCACGCCTCTATCAGGATCTCGAGCTCGACAGCATAGATGCCATCGATCTGGTAGTGCACCTGCAAAAGCTGACCGGCAAGAAGATAAAGCCGGAAGAGTTCAAGTCGGTGCGCAGCGTCAATGACGTTGTGGATGCGGTCGAGCGTCTGCTCGCCGGCGCCTGATGCGGATGCGCGCCAGATCATGACGCGCTGGCTCTCCTGGCTGGCCGGTGGTGCCCTCCTGCTCTACCCGCTGGCGGTGTACTGGGGGCTGACTCACACCAGCCAGACTCCGCTGCTGGTGGGTCTGCTGGTCATCTTCTCCTTGCGGCTGCTGCCGGGTCTGCTCAAGCGGCGGGTCCGGTTTGGTCCCCTGCCCGAGTGGCTCTGGCTGGGTCGCCTGCTGGCCTGCATCGGTCTGGGGCTGACCCTGCTGTCGGCGCTATTCTCTGCCCGCCACTGGTTGCTCTATTACCCGCTGGCGGTGAGCCTGGCGCTGCTCTGCCTGTTTGGCTGGAGCCTGACCCGCCCCATGAGTCTGGTGGAGCGGCTGGCCCGCTTGCAGGATCCCCGCCTGCCGGATGTCGCCATCGGCTACACCCGGCGGGTGACCCAGATCTGGTGCGGCTTCTTCGTGGTCAATGGCGCCCTGGCGGCCTTCACCATCTGGTACGGCGATCTGGCGCTCTGGGGCCTCTACAACGGCCTCATCAGCTATGGGTTGATGGGCGCTTTGATGGCTGGGGAGTATCTGGTACGCCGGCGACTGATGAAGAGGCTGGCCCCATGACCCTGCTGCAAACGCTCTGGCAGCGGGACGACGACCAGCTGGTGGCGTTCGGTCAAGGCGGCGAGGTGACTCTGGCCGAGCTGCGTCTTGGTAGCCTGCAACTGGCCCGGGTCATGGCACGCCATGCTCGCCCCGGGCAGCCTCGCGCGCGCTGGGCGCTCTGTTTCGATGACAGTCTGCTGTTTGCCCAGGCGCTGCTGGCCTGCGCCCTCGGCGGTCATCAGGCCATCTTGCCGGGCCATCAACGGGTGGCCGGGCTGCTGGCGCTGCGGGATCAGTTTGACGGCCTGCTCACCGATGGCGAGCTGCCAGGCGATGAGCTTGATGTGCCCCAGCTGCGGCTGCCGCTGGCCGATTGCCATGGCGAGCGGGATGCAGAGCACGCCGACCTGGCTCCCGAACGTCTCGACCTGACCCTGTTCAGCTCGGGCTCCACCGGCGAGCCCAAGGCCATCCCCAAAGCCTGGCCCCAGCTGGAGGCCGAGCTGCGGGTGCAGATGGCGCTCTGGGGCCAGGCCCTGGCCGACACTCGGGTGCTGGCCAGCGTCAGTCACCAGCACATCTACGGCCTGCTGTTTCGCATCCTGCTGCCTCTGGCCCTGGGGCGTCCGTTCGATCGCCGCAGTATCGACTATCCGGAGCAACTGGCGGTGCAAACCGCCCCCTGGGTGCTGATCGCTTCCCCCGCGTTTCTCAGCCGGCTCGATCCGGCCATTCCCGCCGCGGGCTGCCGCCTTATCGTCTCCTCCGGCGGGCCCCTGCAATCCGAGGATGCCCAGCAGGCTCAGGCCCTGCTCGGCCAGCTGCCGGTGGAGATCTTCGGCAGCAGCGAGACCGGCGGCATCGGCTGGTGCCAGCGCAATCAGGCGCAGACCCCCTGGACTCCCTTGCCCGGGGTTGAGGTGCGGGTCGGCCCGGATCAGGGCTTGCTGCTGCGCTCCCCCTTCCTGGCAGAGGACGGCTGGCTGGCCTGCGCCGATCGCATCCTGATGAAGGAGGCAGGGTTCGAGCTGCTGGGGCGCCAGGACAGGGTGATCAAGCTGGAGGAGAAGCGCATTTCCCTCGACGAGGTGGAGGCGCGCCTGCAGGCGCTGGCGGAGGTGGAGTTGGCCACCGTGCTGCCTCTGCAGCAGGGCCAGCGCCAGATCCTCGGCGCCGTGCTGGTGCTGAGCGAGGTGGGGGCCGCCCGCTGGACCGAGCTGGGTCAGGGCCGCTTCCTGCTGGCCCTGCGCCAGCAGCTGCGCCCTTGGCTCGAACCGGTCGCCCTGCCGCGCAGTCTGCGCCGGGTCGAGTGCATGCCCGTCAACGCCCAGGGCAAACGTCCCTGGCCACAACTCAAGGAGCTGTTCGATGAGCCTCTCTGCTGACACTCTGCCGATGAACTCGCTGCCGACAGTGCTGGGCTGCGAGACGCTGGCCGACGGCGTGCGCCTGCACCTGCGGCTCGATCCGGACCTGCCCTGGTTTACGGGCCACTTTCCTGACGCGCCCCTGCTGCCAGGGGTCACCCAGATCCACTGGGTCATGCACTATGCCGCCAGCCGACTCAATCTGAGTCTGCCGTTTCACGGGCTGGATCAGCTCAAGTTTCAGCGCCCGCTGCGGCCGGGGGCCGAGTGCAGCCTGAGCCTGCAGTGGCAGCCACAAAAGGAGCAGCTCGTTTTCAGCTATACGCTGGGGAACGAGCTGGCGAGCAGCGGACGGGTGCGCTTCATCCCATGACACCCTGCATCCTGATCCCCTGTTACAACCATGCCGGCCCCCTGGCCGCCGTGCTGGATCGGCTGGCCGAATATGAGCTGCCCTGCCTGCTGATCGACGATGGCAGCGAACCCGTCGCCGCCGCCGCGCTGGATGCGCTGGCCGCCCGCCACCCCTGGGTCACCCTGCTGCGCCATTCGCACAACCAGGGCAAGGGCGGTGCCGTGATGACGGGGCTGCGCCACGCCCATGGCCTCGGTTTCAGCCACGCCCTGCAGGTGGATGCCGATGGCCAGCACGATCTGGCAGACATTCCGGCCCTGCTGGCCGAGGCGCACCGGGATCCCGATGCGCTCATCTCGGGGCGCCCTGTCTATGACGATTCCGTGCCCAAAGGGCGCCTCTATGGCCGCTACATCACCCATGTCTGGGTCTGGATCGAGACGCTGTCGTTTGCCATCAAGGACAGCATGTGCGGCTTTCGGGTCTATCCGCTGGCGGCCAGCTGCGCGCTGCTCGAACGGGTTGCGCTCGGCAGGCGGATGGATTTTGACACAGAGGTGATGGTTCGCCTGCACTGGGCCGGGGTGGCGGTGCGCTTCGTGCCGACCCGGGTCATCTATCCCGCCGATGGCAGCTCTCATTTCCAGCTCTGGCGCGACAACCGCGACATCTCCTGGATGCACACCCGGCTGGTGTGCCGCCTGTTGTTGGATCTGCTGCTGCGTCTGGCGAGCGGGCCCCGCCGCCTCTGGTCATGGGCGACTCGGCTGTGGCGCGAGCGCCGGACCCACTGGTCGCGCACCCCGGAGCGCGGCTCATTGCTCGGCATGCAGATCATGCTGGCCAGCTATCGTCTGCTGGGGCGGCGGGGTTTCTCCCTGTTGCTCTACCCCGTCATCGGCTACTTCTGGCTGACCGGCCGCGCCCAGCGTCAGGCATCCCAAGCCTATCTGGCCCGGCTTGAGGCCTTCTCCCGCACTCAGGGCATACGGCTCCCCCCTGAGCCGAGATCGAGCTTTCGCCACTTCCTGCGCTTTGGTGAGTCTGCGCTCGACAAGCTGGCCGGCTGGCGCGGCGACATAGCCGAGGATCAGGTCGAGCTGGTGGGGAGGGATCACTACGATGCCGCCATCAACAGCGGCAAGGGCTTGCTGCTGCTGGGCTCTCACCTCGGCGATCTCGAGCTGTGCCGGGCCCTTGGCAGTCGCAAGGGGGAGGTACGCATCAATGCGCTGGTCTTTACCCGTCATGCGGCCCGCTTCAACGCCCTGCTCAAGCAGATCAACCCGGATTCACGGCTCAACCTCATCCAGGTGCAGGAGATGGGGGCCGATACCGCCATCCTGCTCAAGGAGAAGCTGGATCAGGGGGAGTGGGTGGTGATCGTCGGCGATCGCACCTCTGTGACCCGGGAGAAGCGGGTGGTCTGGGCCGATTTTCTCGGCGCGCCGGCCCCCTTTCCCCTCGGTCCCTTTGCCCTGGCCAGTGTGCTGGGTTGCCCGGTTTACCTGATGTTCGGCCTCAAGGAGCAGGGGCGCTTTCGAGTGCATTTCGAGCCCTTTGCCGACAGCCTCAGCCTGCCGCGCCAGGGGCGACAACAGATACTCGCGTCCCGGGTGCAGGCCTATGCCGATCGCCTGCAGCATCACTGCCTGCGCGCCCCGCTGGACTGGTTCAACTTTTTTGATTTCTGGCAGCTGACCGATGAACAAGAGTGAGATGAAGTGCGTCACCTTCGGTGCCGAGCCGTTGACCATCGAAGATGTGGTGGCGCTGGCAGAGCGCCGTGCCCGCCCGGCATTGAACCGGGATCCCGCCTTTATGGCGCGCATCCAGCGGGGGGCTGATTTTCTCGATAGATTGCTGGCCGAGGAGGGGGTCATCTACGGGGTGACCACAGGTTACGGGGATTCGGTGACCCGACCCGTGCCTGCCGAGCTGGTACCAGAGCTGCCGCTGCACCTGACCCGCTTCCACGGCTGCGGGCTGGGGGAGGATCTTGACCTCGATGCCGGTCGCGCCGTGCTGGCGACCCGGCTCTGCTCCCTGGCGCAGGGGGTCTCCGGGGTCAGTCCGGGTTTGCTGGAACGGCTCTGCTGGCTGCTGGAGCAGGATCTCATACCGCGCATTCCACAAGAGGGCTCCGTCGGTGCCAGCGGCGATCTGACGCCGCTCTCCTACGTCGCCGCCGTGCTGGTGGGGGAGCGCGAACTCCATCACGATGGCGCGCTGCGTCCCACCGCCGAGGTCTATCGGGAGCTGGGGATTACCCCCCTGACCCTGAGGCCCAAGGAGGGGCTGGCGCTGATGAACGGCACCTCGGTAATGACGGCGCTGGCCTGTCTCGCCTACGCTCGCGCCGACTACCTGATGCAACTGGCGACCCGGATCACGGCGCTGGTGAGCGTCGCCATGGGGGGCAACGCCTTCCACTTCGACGAGCGGTTGTTTGCCGCCAAGCCCCACCCTGGCATGCAGGGGATAGCGGCCTGGCTGAGGTCGGATCTGGTGGCCGGCGAGCTGCCGCGCCACAGCGACCGGCTGCAGGACAGATACTCATTGCGCTGCGCCCCCCACGTCATAGGTGTGGTGGCCGACAGCCTGCCCTGGTGGCGCCAGCTCATCGAAAACGAGCTCAACAGCGCCAACGACAACCCGCTGATCGACGGGGAGGGGGAGCACGTGATGCACGGCGGCCACTTCTACGGCGGCCACATCGCCATGGCGATGGACAGCATGAAGACGGCCATCGCCAATCTGGCCGACCTGCTGGACCGCCAGCTGGCCCAGCTGGTCGACACCAAGTTCAACGGCGGCCTGCCGAGCAACCTCTCGGGGGCACCAGCCGGGCGGCAGATGATCAACCACGGCTTCAAGGCGGTGCAGATCGGCGTCTCTGCCTGGACCGCGGAGGCGCTCAAGCAGACCATGCCCGCCAGCGTCTTCTCCCGCTCCACCGAGTGCCATAACCAGGACAAGGTGAGCATGGGCACTATAGCGGCGCGGGATGCCCTGCGGGTGCTGACCCTGACCGAGCAGGTCGGAGCCGCCTGCCTGCTGTCGGCGGTACAGGGGGTCGAGCTGCGCCTGGCCCTGCCCACGCCCTTCACCCGGCCGCTCAGCCCGGCCCTGGCCCATATGGTGCAGCAGGTGCGGGCTGAGTTTGCGCCTCTGCTGGAAGACAGGGCGCTGGAGCAGGAGCTCAGGGCGCTGATTGCCCGCATTCGCCTGCGTCACTACCCCCTTTATGGGCCGAGCCAGGACTGAAACAAGGTCACTATTGATGAGACAACCCATGCAGAATGAACCCTGGCAGATCAGCACTGAAGTGGAAGTGACCATCCCCTTCCACGACGTGGACATGATGGCTGCATTGGTCTGGCAGGGGCACTCCCTATGAGACAACCCATGCAGAATGAACCCTGGCAGATCAGCACTGAAGTGGAAGTGACCATCCCCTTCCACGATGTGGACATGATGGCGGTCGCCTGGCACGGTCACTACTTTCGCTACGTAGAGCTGGCCCGCTGCGCCCTGCTCGATCTTATCGATTACAACTACCCGCAGATGGAGGCCTCCGGCTACCTCTGGCCCATCATAGACACCCGGATGAAGTATCTGGCGCCGCTGCGCTTCGGCCAGCGGGTGCGGGTGCGCGCCACCCTGACCGAGTACCAGAACCGGTTGAAGATCGACTATCTGCTGAGCGATGCCGCGAGCGGCACCCGCACCAGCAAGGGCTACAGCATCCAGGTGGCGGTGAGCAAGGCGAGCGGCGAGATGTGCCTGGCCTCGCCCCAGGTGCTGCTGGACAAGCTGGGAGTGAGCCAGTGAACCCTCTTTTGAACCGGCTGATAGTCGGACTGGCCCTGTTGCTGGCGTTGCCGCTGCAGGCGGCTCCACTGAGCCGTGACCAGGTACAGCAGTTGCTGACCCTGAGTCCGGTCAGACAGGCCCATTTCGAGCAGGAGAAACAGGTGGCGGGGCTGAGCCAGCCGCTCAAGGCCTCCGGCGAGCTGCTGCTGGTGCGCGACCTTGGTCTCTGGTGGCAGCAGCAGAAGCCCTTTGCCCTGACCCTGACCCTGACGCCACAACGCATGGTGCAGCAGATGGCGGGTCAGCCCGCCACCGTCATCGACAGTCCCCAGCTGCTCGAATTCAGCCAGATGCTACTGGCGCTGTTCGGCTCGGACGAGGCGACCCTGAGCCGCTACTTCAAGATCGATTTTCAGAGCACGGAGGCGGGCTGGCAGCTGCTGCTGGTGCCGACCCTGACGCCGCTGGACAAGGTGTTCGCCAGCCTCACCCTGAGCGGGCAAGGTCAGCTGGATGAGCTGGTCATTGCCGACAAGCAGGGTGACAGCACCCGCATCCGTTTCAGCGCCTGGCAGGAGCGAAGCCTGCCACTGACCCACGAGGAGCAGGCCCGCTTTGCTGCCCACTAGCCCCGTATTGTACCTTGCCACTGCCCTTGGTTTGGCCGGGAGAATCGACCTTGCTGCAATCTGAAACCACCTGGCGTCGGCTTGGCACTATCTGGATCGGTCTCTGTCTTCTGCTGGTGGCCGTGCTCGTCTGGCAGCTGCCCCACAGCCGCATCAACACCAGCCTGATGGATCTGTTGCCCCATGAATCCCGCAGCGATCTGGATCCGGCGTTGCAGCAGGGCTTGCTGCAACAGCTCGATCGCCAGCTGGTCTGGATGCTGAGCCTGCCTGCCGGACAGAACGGGCAGGCGGCGGCCGAGCTGTGGGTAAAACAGCTCGACCAGATAGCGGCCTTCTCCCATATCAAGGGCTATCAGCCCGATCTGGCCCCTGCCTGGCAGGGCTATCTGCACAGTCTCGCCTGGCAGCGGCTGGATGAAGCTGGCCGGGCCCGGCTGGCGGCTGGCGCCGAGGGCTGGAGCCAATGGGTGCTTGGCCAGATCTACTCGCCCTTTGGCGGCGTTTCCCGCGCCGAGTGGCAGAGCGATCCGCTGTTGTTGACCCGGGCCGGGGTGCTGGCAGAGGCCCGCGGCCCCATGCAGCTCAAGGAGGGCTGGCTGGTCAGCCGGGACAAGGCGGGTCGCGACTGGTTCATGGTGCGTGCCGAGCTGGATCTCTCCGCCTTCGATATCCAGCGCAATCAGGGGTTGCTGAGGGTACTCGACAACGCCGAGCTCCGGCTGGCCGAAGCCTATCCCGGTGCCGAGCTGCTGCGCCGTGGCACCCTTTTCTACAGCCAGCACGCCAGCAACCTGGCCCAGCAGGACATCTCCACCATAGGGCTTGGCTCCATGATCGGAGTCATTCTGCTTATCTGGGGGGTATTTCGCTCGACCCGGGCGCTGCTGCTCTCCCTGCTGCCCATCTGCGTGGGGCTGATGTGGGGGCTGGGCACTGTGCTCATCCTGTTTGGCGAGATCCATCTCTTCACCCTGGTGATCAGCAGCAGCCTCATCGGCATCGCCATCGACTACGCCATCCACTTCCTGTGCGAGCGACGGTTGCACGGCGCCGACGAGACGCCACATCAGACCCGACTACGGCTGCTGCCGAGCCTCTCGCTGGCGGTGTTGACCACCCTGATCGGCTATGGCCTGCTCTGGTTTGCCCCCTTCCCCGGGCTGCAACAGCTGGCGGTGTGCGCACTGGCGGGCCTGTTCAGCGCCTTCATCACTGTGCTCTGCCTGTTCCCGCGCTGGTCGGGCCCCCTGCCGACCCGACCCTTGCGCAGTCAGCCACTGCTGATGGCCTGGCTCAGAGCCTGGCAGCAGCGTCGCCTGGTGCGCATCGGCCTGCCGCTGCTCTGCCTGCTGCTGACCACCCTTGGCATCAGCCAACTGCAGGTGGATGACGACATACGCCGGCTGCAACCCTTGCCGGTGGAACTGCAGGCGCAGGAGAACCAGATCAAGGCCCTGACCGGTCAGCAGGGGGGCATGCAGGGTTTTCTGGTGACCGGCACGGATGCCGAGCAGGCGCTGCAACGGCTGGAGCAACTGGATGATCAGCTGGTCGAGCTTAAAAATAGCGGCGCATTGCGGGACTTTGTCTCCCTCAGTCGCTGGCTGCCCTCGCTGGCGCGCCAGCAGCAGGATGCGGCCGCCATTCGGGCCCTGTTGCCCCGGGTGGTGACCCGACTGCAAGAGGCCGGAGTGCCAATACCAGCAGGGGGGCAAGGGCCCGACCGTCAGCCTGACTGGTTGACCCCGGCAGCCTGGCTTGCCAGCCCGGTCAGCGAGGGGAGCCGTCTGCTGTGGCACTCGCTGGAGGATGGCCGCGTCGCCATCTGGGTGCCGCTGGTCGGGGTGCAGGACGAGGTCGCCCTGACGGCGCTGGCAGCTGCCGAGCAGGGTATCTACTGGCAGGATCAACGCAGCGAGTGGAGCCAGTTGTTTGCCCACTACCGGATCAAGCTGGCCGAACTGCTGTTGCTGGCCATCGGCCTGGTAGCCCTGCTGCTCTGGCGGCGGATGGGGGCTGCCAGGGCGTCCCGGGTGCTGCTGGTCAACCTGATTGCTCTCGCCATGGGGCTGGCGCTGCTCGCCGCCTGCGGCCAGCCGCTCACCCTGTTTGGTGTGCTGGCGCTCAGCCTCATCTTCGGCATCGGCATCGACTACGGGCTCTTCTTTGCCCACTGTGGCAACCAGCTGGCGCGGCAGAGTTCCACCCTGCTCGCCATCCTGCTGGCGAACCTCACCACCCAGCTGGCGTTCGGCTTGCTGGCGCTGAGTCACACCCCCGCCATAGCGGGCTTTGGTCTGGTGTTGAGCGGCGGTATCTTTACTGCCTTCCTGTTGTCGCCTCTGGTGCTGGACCGCGTGCAACCGGATGGCGCGGTGCGGGAGCCCCAGTTGCCAGGGCAGGATAGCCGGGAGCCAACATGACAATGAGATCACTGTTTGTATTACTCATCTTTTTGCTGGGGGGCTGCAGCAGCCAGCCGGCCCCCACCGCCTATCTCGACAAGAGCAGCGTCATGGTGCTGCCTGCCCCCGTGCTTGCCACCCCCTTCTATCGCCAGCAGTTGCTGACGGCCACTGTGGGTGAGGGTGCCCATCAGCTGATGACTGTGCTGGAGGCCGATGGCAGCCAGTTGACCCTGGTCGGCCTTACCCCGACCGGGATCCGGCTGTTTCGGGTGCGTTACGACCAGCAGGGCATAGCGACTCAGCAGCTGAGCCCGCTGTTCGCCACCGGCATGCCGCCCGTGACCCAGGTGCTGGCGGACGTCATGCTCTGCTACTGGCCGCTGGCCAGCTGGCAGCCGCAGTTGCCACCGGGCTGGACGCTGCGGGATGAAGGGCTGACGCGCCGGCTGCGTTCCCCCGATGGCACCCTGGTCACCGAGATCGGGTACCAGGACAAGGGCGGCGTACGGGAGCCGGTCAGCCTGCAACAGCATGTGTTTCACTACCGTCTGCAGCTGGAGACGCTGAGCCAATGAGTTGTTATATCGTGGCCTACGGGCTCATTTCGGCATTGGGGGAGGGCAGGGATGCCTGCGCCGAGGCCATGCTGGCCTGGCAGGCAGAGGGGATTACGCCGCTCACCCGCCACAACCAGACCTTGCTGGATGGTCGCCTGACCCCGGTGGGGCGGGTCGAGGGCGCTCTGCCGGAAATACCGGCGGCGTTGGCCCCTTATGCCTCGCGCAACAATCGCCTGCTGCTGGCGGCGCTGGCGCAGATCCGCCCGGCCCTGGACAAGGCGCTGGCGGAGTTTGGCCCTGCGCGGGTAGGCCTGGTGCTTGGCACCAGCACAGCAGGGATCGGCGAGGCCGAGCTGGCGATCGCCGCCGCCCGGCGGGGGGAGGCAATTCCCCCGGCCTTTGACTATCGCCAGCAGGAGCTGGGCTCTCCGTCCGAATTTCTGGCCCGTTATCTCGACATCTCCGGGCCTGCCTACACCCTCTCCACCGCCTGCTCCTCCAGCGCCCGCGCCTTCATCAGCGGTCAGCGGATGCTGGCGGCCGGACTGGTGGATGCGGTGATCGTCGGTGGCGCCGACAGCCTGTGCGGCTTGACTATCAACGGTTTTGACAGCCTGGAGTCCCTGAGTGGCAAACTCTGCCAGCCATTCGACAACGGCCGCCAGGGCATCAACATAGGCGAGGGGGCTGCGCTGTTTCTGCTGAGCAAACAGCCTGCGCCGCTGGCCTTGCTGGGGGTGGGCGAGTCGTCCGATGCCTGGCATATCTCGGCCCCTCATCCGGACGGCGTGGGGGCCGAGGCGGCCATGCAGATGGCGCTGGCTCAGGCCGGTATAGCGCCTGACCAGGTGGGTTACATCAACCTGCACGGCACGGCCACCCGCCTCAATGACGCAATGGAGAGCCAGGCAGTGCATCGCCTGTTCGGGAACAAGGTACCCTGCAGCTCCACCAAGCCGCTCACCGGCCATACCCTGGGCGCTGCCGGGGCCATCGAGGCCGCGCTCGCCTGCCTGCTGCTGGAGCGGGCCCTGCCGCTACCTATCCAGCGGGTGACGACGGCGGATCCGGCGCTGGCCCCCATCCGGTTGGTGAGTGGCGCCACTCGGCTTGCGGCGCCCCGGATCCTCTCCAACTCCTTTGCCTTCGGTGGCAACAACGTCAGCCTGCTGTTCGGGAGATCACCCTCATGAATGAGCGCATACCGCTGCCCGCCATCGAGGCCCTGTTGCCCCATCAGGCCCCCATGCTGCTGCTTGACCACATCTGCACCGTGGATGCGAGCCAGGTGCGCTGCGAGACCCGGGTCGGCCCCCGACACGCCTTGTTGCTCGATGGCGAGGGCAATTTGCCCGCCTGGGCAGGCATAGAGCTGATGGCCCAGACCATAGCCGCTTGGGCCGGCATGCAGGGGCGGTTGCGCGGCGAGCCGGTGCGCATCGGCATGCTGCTCGGTACCCGCAAATATCGCTGCCAGCCCGCCCGCTTTGCGGCGGGTGCCCTGCTCATCATTGAAGCCAGCTGCCTGTTGCAAGACGGCGGCATGGCCAGTTTCGAATGCCGGATCCTGCAAGATGGGCAGGAGTGCGCCACTGCGCGCCTCTCGACCTATCAACCCGCACCCGGCGAATTGTCCGATTTGTTAGCGTAAGGAAGCTTCATGATCTCTACCGTATTGGTCACGGGCGCCAGCAAGGGGATAGGCCGCGCCATCGCCCTCAAGCTGGCTGCCGACGGTTTTTTCGTCGTCGTGCACTATCACGGCGACCGCGCCGGTGCCGAGGCCACCCTGGCGAGCCTGCAAGCCGCAGGTGGACAGGGGCGCCTGATCCAGTTCGACATCGCCGATCGTCAGGGCTGCCGCGAGCGGCTGGAAGCGGACATGGCAGAGCACGGCGCCTATTACGGCGTGGTCTGCAACGCCGGCATCATACGTGACGCCGCCTTCCCCGCCCTCACGGACGAGGATTGGGACGGGGTGTTGCACACCAATCTGGATGGCTTCTACAACCTGCTCAAGCCCTGCATCATGCCGATGATTGGCCTGCGCCGGGGCGGCCGCATAGTGACTATCTCCTCGGTTTCCGGCCTGATGGGCAACCGTGGCCAGGTCAACTACAGTGCCGCCAAAGCCGGCATCATGGGGGCCACCAAGGCGCTGGCGCTGGAGCTGGCCAAGCGCAAGATCACGGTGAACTGCGTGGCACCTGGCCTCATCGATACCGGCATGGTCGATGCCGAGGTGAAAGAGGAGGCGATGAAGCTGATCCCGCTCAAGCGGATGGGGCAGGCCGACGAGGTGGCCGGGCTGGTCTCCTACCTGATGTCGGATATCGCTGCCTACGTGACTCGGCAGGTCATCTCCATCAACGGGGGCATGGTATGACGCGAATGCGACGGGTCTCTTGCCTGATGTCGGTTCAACATGGCGCTGTCTCTGTGGCACGCCAGCTTATCTCTGTGAATGGCGGTATGGTATGAAGCGGGTAGTAGTAACCGGCATGGCCGGGGTGACGGCGTTCGGTCAGGACTGGCCGAGCGTGCGGGCAAAGTTGCAGGCGGGGCGTAATGCGGTGGTGACCATGCCGGAGTGGGCCATCTACGAGGGACTCAACACCCGACTGGCGGCGCCCATTGCCGATTTTGTGCTGCCTGCCCACTATCCACGCAAGAAGACGCGGGCCATGGGGCGTGTCTCCCAGCTGGCGACCGTGGCCACCGAGCTGGCGCTGGCGCGGGCTGGGCTTATCGACCACCCTGTGCTGACCGGCGGTCGCACCGGTATCGCCTATGGCTCCTCCACTGGCAGCACGGATCCCATCCGCGCTTTCGGGGTCATGCTCAACGACAAGAGCACCGCCAGCATCACGGCCACCACCTATGTGCAGATGATGCCGCACACGGCGGCGGTCAATACCGGCCTCTTCTTCGGCCTGCGCGGACGGGTGATCCCCACCTCCAGCGCCTGCACCTCCGGCAGCCAGGGGATTGGCTATGCCTACGAGTCCATCAAGCACGGCTACCAGACCCTGATGGTGGCCGGCGGGGCGGAGGAGCTCTGCCCGTCTGAGGCCGTGGTGTTCGACACCCTGTTTGCCACCAGCCAGATGAACCACAACCCCGAGCTGGCGCCACGGCCGTTCGACCGGCAGCGGGACGGACTAGTCATTGGCGAAGGGGCGGGCACCCTGGTGCTGGAGGAGCTTGAACATGCACAGGCGCGTGGAGCCACCATCATCGCCGAGCTGGTGGGGTTTGCCACCAACTGCGACGCTGCCCATGTGACCCAGCCCCAGCAGGAGACCATGCAGCTCTGCATGGAGATGGCGCTGGCCCAGGCAGGGCTGGTACCGGCCGACATCGGCTACATCAGCGCCCACGGCACGGCCACCGAGCGGGGCGACATTGCCGAGAGCCACGCCACCGCCGCCATTTTTGGCGACAAGACGCCTATCTCGTCGCTCAAGAGCTTCTTCGGTCATACCCTGGGGGCCTGCGGTGCCGTTGAGGCCTGGCTGTCACTGGAGATGATGCAGGAGGGCTGGTTTGCCCCCACCATCAACCTGACCGAGCCGGATCCGGCCTGTGCCCCGCTGGATCATGTGGTAGGCAATGGTCGCGCGCTGGCGGTGGACTATCTGATGTCCAACAACTTCGCCTTCGGCGGCATCAACACCTCCCTTATCTTCAAACGCTGGTCCTGAAGCCATGCGCCTTGCCTGCGGGCAGGGCGCCGGTACAGCCTGGGTTTGGTCTTGATGAATTAAGATGCCTCCCATTTTTAGGGAGGCATAATGTCTGTTCTATCTGCTGTTTTCTCTGTTCAACCCCACCTGCGCCGCGGCTTCAATGCGCTCTTGCTGTCGACCCTTTTATTGGCGTTGCCTGCGCCGGCCATGGCCGATGATGAATTTCGGCTGGGCAAGACTCTTTTGCTGGGAGTGGGCGACCATGCCGCCATTATTCCCATCATTGTCTGCCGACCTGCCAAGTCCATCATGGTCAAGGCAGGACGGGAATTGACCCTTAACCGGGTCAAGGTGTTTTATGGCAACGACAGCAGCAAGACCCTCACTTTTGACAAGGATCTGAAAGCGGATCAGGAATCGGACTGGAAATCCCTCGGCAGCCGCCTTTGCATCAAGCGGATCGAGGTCTATGGCAATTCGGAGGGGAGCAAGGCCGGGGTCAAGGTATACGGCCGCAAATAAAAGAGATGGACGGGGGTTCACATCCCCCGTCCATTTACCTATTTCTTGGGGCGAAACGGCTTGATGACGGCTTCGTCGCACTCGAGATAGGGCCCTTCCATCAGATCGATGCAGTAGGGGATGGCGGGGAAGACCGCATCCAGGCACTCACGGATGGACTTGGGCTTGCCCGGCAGGTTGACGATGAGCGAACAGCCGCGCAGGCCGGCGGTCTGGCGCGACAAAATGGCGGTTGGCACGAACTTGAGGGACTCGGCCCGCATCAGCTCGCCAAAGCCCGGCATCATGCGATCGCACACCGCCTCCGTGGCCTCCGGGGTCACATCCCGTTTGGCGGGGCCCGTACCGCCCGTGGTGACGATGAGGCAGCACTGCTCCTGGTCTGCCAGCCGGCTCAGGGTTGCTTCAATCTGATCCTGTTCATCTGGGATCACCTGATAGACGGGTTCCCATGCAGAGGTCAGATACGCGCCCAATGTCTCTATGATGGCCTTGCCGGAGAGGTCTTCGTAAATGCCTGCACTGGCGCGATCGCTGACGGTGACGATGCCGATTTTTGCCTTGCTCATGGTCTGCTCTTGGTTGCGCTGAATAAGTGGCAAATAAAATAACATAATCAGTGAGATATGTTAAACGAGGCTAGGTATCGGCGAGTGTGGTTCTCAACATCGAGTGCCGAATGAAAAGCAATATTGCAGGTTTCCTTTCAATAAGACATAAGGCCCGGGTGTCGTCGCCATAAAAATGTATAAACAAATTAAGGGAAAATATTCAGGAATAATCGGTTGATCCATAACGAATAAGCCAGTGGCAGCTTGCCGTTGCCGTCATTTTTTGGCGCAATCGGGTTCGAAAGAGGGTTGTATGGATTGAACCAGGCGGGTAATCGTCTTATATAACTTCTTATACGGTTGGTTGAATTATGAGCTGATCGTTGTTGTTTGAGTATCACCATGCAGCGGCTGGCCGCGGGAGGGCATATGGAGTTGCCTGATTTTGATACCTTGAGACGGTTGGCTGTGGCGGAGCCCGAGCGGCTCGACGAGTTGCTGCGCCAGCAGATAGAGGGCTTGATCGACCGGGTCAGCCCAGAGCAGCAACAGCGGCTGCGCGGCCTGCAGTTTCGCATCGACTGCCAGCGTCAATTGGCCAAGAACAACATGGACAGCTGTATTCGTATTGCGGCCATGATGCACGATTCCTTTTATTCCATGCGCAGCGAGATGATCCAGCTCAATGCCAATCTCTATGCCGATCAGGCGCCCGTCTATCGGGAAAATAATGTTGTTTCTTTCTTTGATTATTACCACAAGAAGAAATAACGCCCTTCATTAATAATTCAGCTAAATATTATTTTAGATAATATATTCGTTACCAGGTGAGGCTCGCTTGGTGACGTTAATTTATCTGGAGTTATTTGTAATCTATTTGATGTATTTTAGTGGCATCGGCTGTTTTATTAAAAATTGATTATTGCCGTGATCGGTGTGGATGAATGGCGCCGACAGTTAGGCTAATATGGCGATACTTTAAATTTGCTACGACTCGAAGGGATTATGAGAAGTATCACACCAAGGCGGGTGCTGTCGCGGGATCAACAGACAGAGATCACCCGCATCATCGTTAAGGCGGGCCAGATGCTGGCCCAGTTCGGGGCGGAGAGCCGCATCATAGAGCAGACCACGGTCCGGCTCGGCATGGCGCTTGGGCTGGAGAGCGTCGAGATGGCCATCTCCTCCAGTGCCATAGTGCTCACCAGCCTCTATCAGGGCAGTTGTGTCACCACTACCCGCCGGGTGCGGGAACACGGTATCAACATGCAGGTAGTGTGCGAGATCCAGCGTATCTGCATCATGGCGGAAAAGGAGCTGATAGGGGCACGAGAGGTGCGTCTGCGGCTCGATGGCATAGTGCCGTTTCATTACCACCCCTGGCTGGTGGTCCCCATGGTGGGGCTCTCCTGCGGCGCCTTCAGCCTGTTGTTTGGCGGTGACTGGCCCATCTTCATGGTGACCTGTCTCTCCGCTGCCGTAGCGATGCGGGTGCGCCAGCTGATCGCCCGTCATCACCACAGCCCGCTCATCAACTTTGCCGTGACCGGTTTTATCGCCACCTTGCTCTCCTCCAGTGCCACCTTCTTCAACTGGGGCGCCCAGCCCTATCTCGCCATGGCAGCCAGCGTGCTCTTGCTGGTGCCGGGTTTCCCGCTCATCAATGCTGTCTCCGACATGGTTAAGGGTTACTTCAACATGGGGCTTGCACGCTGGGGCACGGCAACTCTGCTTACCATCAGCGCCGCCATTGGCATCATTCTGGCCATGTCGGTCACTGGTATCTGGGGGTGGAAGGTATGATGGATCTGCTCTGGCTACTGGCCAAGGATGCCTTCTGGTCTTCCATTCCGGCCGTGGGGTTTGCCATGTTGTTCAACGTGCCGCCGCGCATGTTGAAGTACTGTGCCATGGGCGGTGCCCTGGCCCACAGCTTGCGTACCCTGCTCATCCATTACGGTATGCCCATCGAGTGGGCGACCCTGGCGGCGGCAACCACGGTCGGCTTTGTCTGTGTCTACTGGTCCCGTCGCCTGCTGGCGCCACGGCCCGTGTTCAGCGTCGCCTCCATTATTCCCATGATCCCCGGCAGCTATGCGTTCAAGACCATGATCGCCGTGGTGGAGCTCAATATCTCGGGGGTGACCATGGAGCTTATCCAGAGCGCGGTGGAGAACGGCCTCAAGGCACTGTTTATCGTGGGGGCTCTCAGTTTCGGTTTGGCGATCCCCTCCCTGGTCGTGTACCGTAACCGGCCCATTATTTGACAGACGCAGTGAGAGGCTGACCCCATGAAGATTTCCATGATTGCCGCCATGGCGCACGATCGCGTGATAGGCCTGGATAACCAGATGCCATGGCACCTGCCGGCGGATCTGGCCCACTTCAAGCGGGTGACCCTGGGCAAGCCTGTGTTGATGGGGCGCAAGACCTTTGAATCCATTGGTCGGCCGCTGCCAGAGCGGCGCAATCTGGTGATCAGCCGCAATCCCGATTACCGGGCCGACGGGGTGGAGGTAGTCGATTCTGTCGAGGCCGCGTTGGTGCTGCTGGCAAACGCCGGGAATGTGGACGAGCTGATGGTGATCGGTGGTGGTCATCTCTATGGCCAGCTGCTGCCACGGGCTGACAGCCTCTATCTGACCAGAATCGATCTGGCGGTGGCCGGGGATACCCGCTTCCCCGCCTTCGAGGAGGACGAGTGGCATTGCGTTGAGCGCGAACCCCATGAGCCCGACGAGAAGAATCCTCATCCCTACTGCTTCGAAACCTGGCAGCGGCGCTGAGTCTGTTGTTGGCTGCGCTGCCTCTATTTGTAATGGAATTACGTTTTTTGAGTGAATAACATGGATAGCAATTCAATTTATCCCATTGTACCCCCGCTCGCTTCCTTGCTCGCCCAATTTGATTACGCTTCCTGGCCCCGCTTTCCCAAGCGAGAACCCTATTGTCGTAAGAAGCTGCTAAAAAGGGTTTCAAGTGAAAATCAATTTTACGATAGAGATCGACAATGGATTGACAAGACGCTCGCCAATATCCCCGTTCCTGAAGGGGATGCATACGCGGTGTTGCCAAGGGTTGAGAGTGTTTGCCTGGCGGAGCTGGATCACTTGCTGGGTACAAGCTTACTGGCAGGCAGTTGGCCACAAACAACATATCGCCGCTATCCGCTGCTCTATTGGAACCTGATCCGTTACTACCAGATGGAGCTGTATCGCAGCAAACAGTTGAATCTGTTGCAGCCCCATGCAGGATTTGATTTTGAGCGCATGGGCTTTGTGGCGATGCTCCTCGCTTTGCTCGGCGATCGCCGCCGCTTGACGGATTGTGTGGCGTTGGCTCATAGCGCTCCGGCTATTTGCCCAGCCAGTGGATATGTCCGCCCCTATTTCATTCAAGCATTTTCCTTGCAGCTAACCAGCCGCTTTCTGGGGTGGGGGCCCTTGCCACTTGGTGTCGACTTGGCTCAGGAGCCGCTCTATCTGGCACTGTTGACCTTGTGGGAAAGTGAAGATGTGGGAACGGTGGGACACTTGTTGACTCAGGCATGCCATTTACACACTTACGGCGGGCTCAAGGATCCCCGTTTCCATCGAAAGGAGGCGATCATCGGCTGGTGGTACTACTGGCCACTGGAGGTTCTGTTGGTATTACGCCTGCGTCAATGGGCAGGGTTGCCCTTGCCGGTAGTAAATCATCCCCTGATGGCTGCGCCTTTTGATGTGCTGCCGCCTGCGCTGGAGGATCCTGCCGACGTGTGGCCTTACGAAGCCCTGCCACGTCACTTTGCCACTCACTATCCCGAAGCCCCGGCACTGCTGGCGCAGATGTGCCAGCCCCCAGTATCAGCAGAGCCAGATGCCTGGCCGAGTCTGAGCGAACTGGAGGCAGTTTTGGCCCGAGGTATTCCCAAGTGGCCACCACAGCGGGGTGATGCCCCTAAACCGCGCCGAAAGAGCGCCGCCAAATCATCATCGACCACATAAGGGAATGTGTATGCCTTCCAGCCTTACCACCTTGCTCGCCCAGTTTGATTACGCTTCCTGGCCTCGCTTTCCCAAGCGAGAGCCCCATTGCCGCAAAAAGTTGTTAACTAGGACTTCGATGGAGAGCTGGCCTTACGGCATGGCTCGACAATGGATTGATAAGACGCTAGCCAATATCCCCGTTCCTGAAGGGGATGAATATGCCGTGCTGCCAAATGTGGAAATTATTTGCTTGGCGGAGCTGGATCACTTGCTGGGTACAAGCCTGCTGGCAGGCAGTTGGCCACAAACGACATATCGCCGCTATCCGCTGCTCTATTGGCAACTGGTTCGTTATTACCAGATAGAGTTGTATCGCAGCAAACAGTTGAATCAGTTGCAGCCCCATGCAGGATTTAATTTTAAGCGTATGGGGTTTGTGGCGATGCTCCTTGCTTTGCTCGGCGATCACCGTCGTTTGACGGCTTGTGTGGCTTTGGCTCATAGTGCCCCAGCGATTTGCCCCGCGACTAAGTATATTCGTCCCTATTTTATAGAGACCTTTGCCTTGCAGCTAACCAGCCGCTTTCTGGGGTGGGGGCCCTTGCCACTTGGCGTCGACTTGGCTCAGGATCCGCTCTATCTGGCGTTGTTGACCTTGTGGGACAGTGAAGATGTGGGAACGGTGGGACACTTGTTGACACAGGCTTGTCATTTGCACACTTACGGCGGGCTCAAAGATCCCCGTTTTCATCGAGAGGAGGCAATCATAGGTTGGTGGCATTACTGGCCGCTGGAAGTGTTGTTGGTGTTACGCCTGCGCCAATGGGCGGGGTTGCCCTTGCCGGTGGTGAATCATCCCCTGATGGCTGCGCCTTTTGATGTGCTGCCGCCTGCGCTGGAGGATCCCGCCGACGTGTGGCCTTACGAAGCCCTGCCACGTCACTTTGCCACTCACTATCCTGAAGCCCCGGCACTGCTGGCGCAGATGTGCCAGCCCCTAGCATCAGCAGAACCAGATGCCTGGCCGAGTCTGAGCGAGCTGGAGGCAGTTCTGGCCCGAGGTATTCCCAAGTGGCCACCACAGCGGGGTGATGCCCCTAAACCGCGCCGAAAGAGCGCCGCCAAATCATCATCGACCCCATAAGAGAATGTGTATGTCTCCTCACCTGACCGCCCTGCTCGCCCAATTTGATTACGCTTCCTGGCCCCGCTTTCCCAAGCGAGAACCCTATTGTCGTAAGAAGCTGCTAACAAGGGTTTCAAGTGAAAATCAATTTTACGATCATGCTCGACAATGGGTTGACAAGACGCTCGCCAATATTCCCGTTCCTGAAGGGGATGAATACGCGTTGCTGCCAAGGGTTGAGAGTGTTTGCCTGGCGGAGCTGGATCACTTGGTGGGAACAAGCTTGCTGGCAGGCCGTTGGCCACAAACAGAATATCGCCGCTATCCGCTGCTCTATTGGCAACTGGTGCGTTACTACCAGATAGAGTTGCATCGCAGCAGACAGTTGAACCTGTTGCAGCCTCATGCAGGATTTGACTTTGGGCGCATGGGGTATGTGGCGATGCTGCTGGCCTTGCTCGGTGATCGCCGTCGTTTGATGGATTGTGTGGCATTGGCTCATAACGCCCCGGCTATCTGCCCAGCGACTAAGTATATTCGCCCCTATTTTATAGAAACCTTTGCCTTGCAGCTCACCAGCCGCTTTCTGGGGTGGGGGCCCTTGCCACTGGGCGTCGACTTGGCTCAGGAGCCGCTCTATCTGGCGCTGTTGACCTTGTGGGACAGTGAAGATGTGGGCACGGTGGGACATTTGCTGACCCAGGCATGTCATTTGCACACTTACGGCAAGCTCAAGGATCCCCGTTTCCATCGAAAGGAGGCTATCATCGGCTGGTGGTGCTACTGGCCGCTGGAGGTGCTGTTGGTATTACGCCTGCGTCAATGGGCGGGGTTGCCCTTGCCGGTAGTTCATCATCCCCTGATGGTCGCGCCTTTTGATGTGCTGCCACCTGCGCTGGAGGGTCCCGCTGACGTGTGGCCTTATGAAGCCCTACCGCGCCACTTTGCCACCCACTATCCCGAAGCCCCGGTACTGTTGGCGCAGATGTGCCAGCCTCCTGCATCAGCAGAACCAGATGCCTGGCCGAGTCTGAGCGAGCTGGAGGCTGTTCTGGCCCGAGGTATTCCCAAGTGGCCACCACAGCGTGGAGATGCTCCCACACCGAGCAGAAAGAGTGCCACGGCATCCTCATCGACCCCATAAGAGAATGTGTATGTCTCCTCACCTGACCGCCCTGCTCGCCCAATTTGATTACGCTTCCTGGCCCCGCTTTCCCAAACGAGATCCATATTGCCGCAAGAAGCTGTCATCAAGGATTTCAAGTGAAAATCAATTTTACGATACAGACCGACAATGGATTGATAAGACGCTCGCCAATATCCCCGTTCCTGAAGGGGATGAATACGCGGTGTTGCCAATGGTCGAGAGTGTTTGCTTGGCGGAGCTGGATCACTTGTTGGGTACAAGCCTGCTGGCAGGCAGTTGGCCACAAACGACATATCGCCGCTATCCGCTGCTCTATTGGCAACTGGTTCGTTACTACCAGATGGAGCTGTATCGAAGTAAACAATCTGGCCAATTACAACCCGATGCTGGTTTCAAATTTCATCGTATAGGCTTTGTGGCAATGCACCTGGCCTTGCTTGGTGATCGCCGTCGTTTGATGGATTGTGTGGCATTGGCTCATAGTGCCCCAGCTATTTGCCCCGCGAATGAGTATATTCGTCCCTATTTTATAGAAGCCTTTGCCTTGCAGCTAACCAGCCGCTTTCTGGGGTGGGGGCCCTTGCCACTTGGCGTTGACTTGGCTCGGGAGCCTCTCTATCTGGCGCTGTTGACCTTGTGGGACTGTGAGGATCTGAATGCGGTGGGTCACTTGTTGACCCAGGCGTGCCATTTGCACACTTACGGCGGGCTCAAGGATCCCCGTTTTCATCGAGAGGAGGCAATCATAGGTTGGTGGCATTACTGGCCGCTGGAAGTGTTGTTGGTGTTACGCCTGCGCCAATGGGCGGGATTGCCCTTGCCGGTGGTGAATCATCCCCTGATGGCTGCGCCTTTTGATGTGCTGCCGCCTGCGCTGGAGGATCCCGCCGACGTGTGGCCTTACGCAGCCCTGCCACGTCACTTTGCCACTCACTATCCCGAAGCCCCGGTACTGTTGGCGCAGATGTGCCAGCCTCCTGCATCAGCAGAACCAGATGCCTGGCCGAGTCTGAGCGAGCTGGAGGCAGTTCTGGCCCGAGGTATTCCCAAGTGGCCACCACAGCGTGGTGATACGCCGAAACCAAGACGAAAAATGGGATAACTGTGACAGCGGTTACTCTTGCAAGAATTCGTACAAGTCTATTCAAGAAGAGGAGCTGTACTGGCAGAGAGGACCCGTAGACAACAGGGCCGGATCTGTGTCTGGTCCTGGTATTGTGTAATCCTGTTTCAAGAGCTGCCCGGCAGGCAAGGCCTCCGCCATTGCTGCGTTCACCCCCTCTCCTATATTCCCTTGTTTTTCGCCTGCATATCATTAGGGATGTAATGATTTCTCCAGCCCTACGGCCTGTTCGGGATCCTGCCTGGCTGCATCCCCCGATCTGCCTAGTTGCCCCCTCCGATCGGCCTGTCAAAACACCATAATGATTAGTTATCTAACCAAAATGCATGCTGGCATGGGTCATGCTTGTCGATTTGTGGGTTTTTATTGTCAAAAATAAATGATTAAAATCAATGCATTATGTTTTCATTGTTTTGTGTGGACTCTTATGGTTCTTTTGTTTTTGGTGGGAATTGCTTAGTGTAGTAAGTAATTGGTTAGCGTTCGGCGGGTTAATTATCAAGATGCCGACAATAAAAATAGGACAGTATGACAGTCAAACTCGAAGTCAAATCACTCTATAAAATCTTCGGAGAACAGCCGGAGAAAGTCTTTAAGTTGCTGGAAAAAGGGCACGACCGCGCCAGCATTTTGAAAAAGACGGGTCAGACCCTGGGTGTGCATGGGGTGGATCTCGCCATCCACGAGGGAGAAATCTTCGTGGTAATGGGCTTGTCCGGTTCGGGCAAATCTACCCTGGTGCGTCTCTTCAACCGCCTTATCGAGCCGACCCGTGGTCAGGTGTTGATCGACGGTGAGGACATCGCCGCCATCTCGGACAGCGAGCTGCGTCAGGTCAGGCGCAAGAAGATCAGCATGGTGTTCCAATCTTTTGCCCTCATGCCTCATCTGAGCGTGCTGGAAAATGCCGCCTTTGGTCTGGAGCTGGCCGGTGTGCCGCTTCTCGAACGTCAGGAAAGTGCCCGTCAGGCACTCAATCAGGTGGGTCTGGGCCAGTGGGTGGACTCCTTCCCCGATGCCCTCTCCGGTGGCATGAAGCAAAGGGTCGGTCTGGCTCGCGCACTGGCCAATGACCCCGACATACTGTTGATGGATGAGGCTTTCTCCGCGCTGGATCCGCTGATCCGCACCGAGATGCAGGATGAACTGCTCAAGCTGCAGGCCAGCCATCAGCGCACCATCGTCTTTATCTCCCACGATCTGGATGAAGCGATGCGCATCGGCGATCGCATCGCCATCATGCAGGACGGTCAGGTGATCCAGGTCGGGACCCCCGACGAGATCCTGAGCCAGCCCGCCAACGATTATGTGCGTGCCTTCTTTCGCGGCGTGGATCTGGCCAATGTGTTCAGTGCCCGCGATATCGTCAGTCGCAAGCAGATGCCGCTTATCAAGAAGCACACCACGGATGGACCGGGCAACGCCCTGCGTCAGCTCAAGGACCAGGAGCGGGAGTTCGGTTACGTGGTGGATCGCAGCCGTCGCTTCCTCGGGGTCGTCTCGGTCGAGTCGCTCGGTCAGGCGGTGAAAAACAAAGGAAGCCTGGAGCAGGCCTTGCTGGCCGATATCCAGCCCATCCTTGGCGACACCTCGCTCAATGAACTCATCAGTCAGGTGGCCTCAGCGCCCTGTCAGGTGCCCGTGGTCGAGGAAGATGGCACCTACCTGGGCCTTATCTCCAAAGCCAACTTGCTGAACACCCTGGACAGGAGTACCCCGGTATGAATATCAAACCCTTTCATCGTCTGCTGACCGGCTTGCTGGCACTCTTGCTGCTGGCGAGTGCCCCCGTCCGGGCCGATGAGGCGCAGGCCGACCCCTGGGGTGCCTCTGCCTCCACGACTGTTGCCACGGATCCCTGGGGCAGCACAGAGACTGAAGCCGCTGACTGGCAGAACCAGATTGAAGCGACGGATACCTCTGCGGCCGTCGACTGGCTGGATCCCTTCCAGCAGGCGCTGGTGCCGCTGGATGTCTGGGTGGAGAGCGGTATCGGCTGGCTGGTCGAGAACCTGCGTCCTGTATTTCAGCTGATCCGGGCGCCGGTAGAGGTCACTCTCAACGCCATGACCCATCTGCTGCAGACAGTGCCATCCACCCTGATGATGGGGATGCTGGCCCTGATCGCCTGGCAGATGGTCAATGGCCGCATGGCCCTTGGCACCCTGCTCTCTCTCGTCGGGATCGGGCTCATAGGTGCCTGGTCCGATGCCATGGTGACCCTGTCGCTGGTGCTGACCTCGCTCTTCTTCTGCATCCTGATTGGCTTGCCGGTCGGCATTATGCTGGCTCGTAGCGAGCGGTTGTCTACCTGGACCCGACCGCTGCTGGATGCCATGCAGACCACACCGGCTTTCGTCTACCTCATTCCCATTGTCATGTTGTTCGGTATCGGCAACGTGCCTGGTGTGGTGGTGACCGTCATCTTCGCCCTGCCACCCATGATCCGGCTGACCATGCTGGGGATCAGGCAAGTGCCTGAGGATCTGGTGGAGGCGGCCCACTCGTTTGGCGCCAGCCCCTCCCAGTTGCTGTTCAAGGTACAACTGCCACTGGCCATGCCCACCATCATGGCCGGGGTCAATCAGACCCTGATGCTGGCACTCTCCATGGTGGTGATCGCCTCCATGATAGCGGTCGGTGGTCTGGGCCAGATGGTACTGCGCGGCATTGGTCGCCTCGACATGGGGCTCGCCTCCATCGGTGGCCTCGGCATAGTGCTGCTGGCCATAGTGCTCGACCGTCTGACCCAGGCAATGGGGCAGCGGGATCGCAGCCGCACAGGCCGCTGGTATCAACATGGCCCTGTGGCCCTGCTGATGCGCCTGCGTGGCCGTAGCAAATCTATTGATTACAAAGGAGTAAACGCATGAAACCCATTACCAGGACACTGACCCTGAGCACACTGCTGCTGAACTCCCTGTTGCTGAGTTCTGTCGCCGTGGCCAGTGCTGAATCACCGGGGGAGGGGATCCGCGTTCAACCCTTGCAGAGCTCCCTGCCGGAAGAGACCTTCCAGACCTTGCTGGTCAGCAAGCTGATGGACCGCCTCGGCTATGACGTCCAGCCTGTGCAGGAGGTGGACTACAACGTGGCCTACGCCTCGGTGGCACAAGGCGACGGCACCTTCCTGGCCTTTAACTGGATCCCGCTGCAAAACAACAAGTACGAACAGGCTGGCGGCGACAAGGTGTTCTTCCGCCAGGGCACCTATGTATCGGGAGCCGCCCAGGGTTATCTCATCGATAAGAAGACGGCAACCCAGTACGGCATCACCAATCTGGGTCAGCTCAAGGATCCCAAGCTGGCGGCGCTGTTTGACGGCGATGGTGACGGCAAGGCGGATCTGGTGGGCTGCAACCCGGGTTGGGGCTGTGAAGAGGCCATCAATCATCATCTGGATGCGTTTGGTTTGACCCCGACCGTCACTCACAAGCAGGGCAACTACGCGGCCCTGATCGCCGACACCCGGGCCCGCTATCAGAGTGGCAAGCCGGTGCTCTACTACACCTGGACGCCTTACTGGCTGAGCAGCGAGCTGGTGCCGGGACGTGACGTTGTGTGGCTGGAAGTCCCTGCCAATGCCAAGGATGCGGACAAGACCCGTTTGCCCAATGGCAAAAACTACGGCTTCCCCGTCAACTCCATGCACATCGTCGCCAACAAGGGGTTTACCGAAGCCAATCCGGCGGCCGCCAAGCTGTTCAGCATCGTCAAGCTGCCCCTCAATGACATCAATATCCAGAACGGGCTGATGAATAAGGGTCAGAACACCCAGGCGGATATCGAGCGCCATGTGATGGCCTGGCTCAAGGGACACGAAGCCCAGGTCAACGACTGGTTGACTCAGGCTCGCGCCGCCAAGTAAGTGGATAATCAGGGCGCGCCTTCACGCGCTGAATATCACCCATAAAAGCGCCCGGCAGTTGCCGGGCGCTTTTTATTGTCAGAACCCTGAAGAGGGATCAGATACCTGAGCCGTCGTGCTCGCCGCTCTCTTCGTGCAGGCCGCACTCGCGCTTGAGGCCGAAGAAGCGGGTCTGCTCCTCGCTCATGCCCGGCTCCCACTTGGTGGTGGTGTGCACGTCGCCGACCGAGAGGTAGCCTTGTTCCCACAGTGGGTGGTAGGGCAGGTCGAACTCCTTGAAGTAGTAGAAGACGTCCTTGTTGCTCCAGTCGATGACAGGCAGGAACTTGAAGCGGCCGCGCTGTATGGCCAGCACTGGCAGCTTGCCACGGCTGCCCGCCTGCTCCCGGCGCAGGCCGGAAAACCAAGTCTGGGCCCCCAGCTCGCTCAGGGCGCGGTCCATGGGCTCCACCTTGTTGAGCTGGTTGTAGCGGGTGATCCCCTCCACCCCCTGCTCCCACAGCAGGCCGAAACGCGCCTCCTGCCAGGCCGGTGACAGTTCTGCCCTGTATATCTTCAGATTGAGTGCCAGCCGTTCGGTCAGCTCATCGATAAAGCGGTAGGTCTCGGGGAAGAGATAGCCGGTATCGGTGAGTACCACGGGGACGTCGTTGCGCTCACTGCTCACCAGGTGCAGCATCAGCGCGGCCTGGATGCCGAAGCTGGATGACAGCACATGTTCCCCCGGCAGGTTCGCCAGCGCCCAGCGCACCCGCTCGGGGGCGCTCATGGTGTCCAGCTCCCGGTTGAGGGGGGCCAGCGCCTCGGTCTGTTCTTCACGGCCGAGGGTCAGCAGGGCTTGCAGGTCAAGACGGCCATTTTCAGTGACATTAAGCGGCAGATTAAGCAGCATAGAAGTCCCTCGCTGAGTCGATAACGGGGGCCACCACACCAGTGCGGATCACGAAGTCACCGAAGCACTCCGCCGCATTGCGTTCGGCAGCCCAGCGGCCGATCAGTCGATCCAGCTCGGCCAGGATCTGCGGCTCAGTGATGTTCTCCTGATAGAGGCGCGGGATGCGGGTCCCTTCCAGATTGCCACCCAGGTGCAGGTTGTAGCGGCCCGGTGCCTTGCCCACCAGACCCACTTCCGCCAGCATGGCGCGGCCGCAGCCATTGGGGCAGCCGGTGACCCGGAAGATGATGGCGTCATCCGCCAGGTCGTGCTTGGTGAGCAAGCCCTCGATGTCGGTGACAAACGCCGGCAGCATACGCTCGGCCTCGGCCATCGCCAGCGGGCAGGTTGGCAGGGCCACGCAGGCCATGGACTGCTTGCGCTGCTCGCTCACGCCGTCATCCAGCAGGCCGTATTGACGCGCCAGGGCTTCGATGCGCGCCTTCTCGCCAGCGGGGACGCCGGCGATGATGAGGTTCTGGTTGGCGGTCAGGCGGAAATCCCCCTGGTGGATCTTGGCGATTTCCAGCATGCCGGTCTTGAGCGGCTTGCCCGGGAAGTCCAGCAAACGGCCATTCTCGATAAAGAGGGTCAGGTGGTGCTTGCCATCGATCCCTTCGACCCAGCCGAAGCGATCGCCACGACTGGTGAACTCATAGGGACGACTCTCGGCGAAGGGGATACCTGCGCGGTTCTCCACCTCGGCCTTGAAGGCCTCGACTCCAACACGTTCGAGTGTGTACTTGGTTTTGGCGTTCTTGCGGTTGACCCGGTTGCCCCAGTCACGCTGGGTGCTGACCACGGCGGCCGCCACCTCCAATACGTGGGAGAGGGGAATAAAGCCAAAATCACTCGCCTTGCGCGGGTAGGTGCTGGTGTCGCCGTGAGTCATGGCGAGACCGCCGCCCACCAGCACGTTGAAGCCCACCAGCTTGCCGCCTTCGGCAATGGCCACGAAGTTGAGATCGTTGGCGTGAATATCCACGTCGTTGTGGGGCGGGATCACCACTGTGGTCTTGAATTTGCGCGGCAGGTAGTTGGAGCCCAGGATTGGCTCCTCGTCCCCACCCAGCTTCTCGCCATCCAGCCAGATCTCGACATAGGCGCGGGTCTTGGGCAGCAGGTGCTCGGAGATTTTTGTGGCCCACTCGTAGGCTTCCTGATGCAGTTCAGACTCCACCGGATTGCTGGTGCAGAGCACGTTGCGGTTCACGTCGCCTGCGGTGGCGATGGAATCTATGCCGGTGCTGTTGAGGGTCTGGTGCATCAGCTTGATGTCGCGCTTCAATACCCCGTGGAACTGGAAGGTCTGACGGGTGGTCAGGCGGATGCTGCCATACAGGCTGTGCTCCTCGGCGAACTTGTCGATCACCTGCCATTGGGCCGGGGTGATGATGCCGCCCGGTAGACGGGCGCGCAGCATGACGTTGTGCAGGGGCTCCAGCTTCTGGGCGGTACGCTCCGGGCGTATGTCTCTGTCATCCTGCTGATACATGCCGTGGAAGCGGATCAGCTGGAAGTTGTCGCCGTTGAAGCCGCCGGTAAGCGGGTCTTGCAGATCCTGCTCTATGGTGCCGCGCAGAAAGTTGCTCTCGCGCTTGAGGCGCTCGTTGTCGGCCAGCGGTCCTTCGACCGGTCCCGGAATCACTTGTTTGCTCATCAATAGACATCCCTTTGATAACGTTTGGCACGACGCAATTCGCTCAAATACTCTTCTGCTTCCTCACGGCTCTTGTGACCGTGTTCTGCAATCACATCCAGCAGGGCTTCCTGCACATCTTTCGCCATGTGGTTGGCATCGCCGCACACATAGAAGTGAGCACCGGCTTCCAGCCACTGGTAGAGCTCCAGACCCGCTTCACGCAGTCTGTCCTGCACATAGATCTTGTTGGCCTGATCCCGGCTGAAGGCCAGCGAGATCTTCGACAGCAGGCCCGATTTCACATAGCGCTGCCACTCCACCTGATAGAGAAAGTCCTGGGTGAAGTGGGGATTGCCGAAGAAGAGCCAGTTCTTGCCCTCGGCCCCTTGTGCCTCGCGCTCCTGCATAAAGGCGCGGAACGGGGCTATGCCGGTGCCCGGTCCCACCATGATGACGGGGGTATCGGGATTGGCCGGCAGGCGGAAGTTGTCGTTGTGCTCCACAAACACCCGTACCTCGGCATCTTCGGCCAGCCTGTCCGCCAGATAGGAGGAGGCGGCGCCAGAGCGCACAGTGCCATCTTCTTGCGGGTAGCGCACCACGCCAACGGTGAGATGCACCTCCTCTTCCACTTCGCTCTGGGCGGAGGCGATGGAGTAGAGGCGAGGGGTGAGGGGGCGCAGCAGGCCAGTCAACTGCTCCGCGCTGAGTTCGGTCGGGAAGCGCTTGAGCACATCCACCACTTGGGCAGAGGCCACCAGGGCGTTGACCTGGGCCTTGTCACCGGCCAGGTCTTTGAGCGCTGCGTTACCCGAGATCTCTGCCAACCCCGTGATAAAGCCGCCGTGCAACCGGGTCAGTTCCAGATTGCGGGTGAGCACCTCGCGCAGGCTGCCATGGGCGGTGGCTTCGTCACCACTACGTCCGGACAGGGCCAGCACTTCCCCCACCAGGTCGGCGTCGTTGTCGAACCAGACCCCGAGGGCATCCCCAGGCTGATAGGTCAGCCCTGACTCTTCGAGGCTGATCTCGATATGGCGGATATCCTTGGTGGAATCGCGGCCGGTGATTTTCTGATTCACCGACAGGCGGGCCGGGAAGGGATTGGCCTTGTCGTACTGACTGTGACCGACAGCCGCTTGTACCGCCCCCGCCACGCTGCTGGTGGCAACCCCGGCAGAAAGCGTGGCAGCAATGGCATTGACCGCCTGCTCACCCCAGGCCTTGGCGGCATCCTGATAGTCCACATCCAGGCTGGCAAGCTCATGAATGCGATCGGCGCCCGCCTTGGTCAGCAGGCTGTCAAAGTCCAGACCTGTCTGGCAGAAAAATTCGTAGGAGCTGTCACCCAGCCCCAGCACGGCGAACTTGAGCCCCTCGAGTTTGCCGACCTTGCCCTTCTTGAGCTGCTCGAACAGATCGACGGCACTCTCCGGTGGTTCACCCTCCCCGTAAGTACTCACTACCACCAGCAGGTGGGTCTCTTTCTTGAGCTGTTTGGGTTTGTAGTCCGCCATGGAGGTGAGGGTCACCGGCAGGCCGCGGGCCTCGGCCTGCGCCTTGATGGCACTGGCCACCCCTTTGGCATTGCCGGTCTGGGAGCCGTAGAGAATGGTCAGGCTGCCGCCGGGTGCTGTCACGGCACACGTAGCCGCCACTGGCTGACTGCCGGATTGGGAGAGACCGTAGAGATAGCCGCTCACCCAGACCAGTTGCTGGGTATTGAGGGTTGATAATGCCTGGTTCAGCTGACGTTGTTGTTCATCAGAGAGGGGGGCCAGATTGGTCAGGGAGTCCTTCAATTGCATCACACGCGTCTTCCATGGTCTGATTTTTGGTCAGGTTAAGGGGTGTGATGGATAACAACAAAGAATAAAAATGTCTTTTTTATTCTATTAATGCATTAAAACCCCAAGGGATCCTGTCTTGAGCCTGCTCGGGCTGCGCCCTGTTTCATGGTATAAACGGCGAAGAATGAGCCCCGTCGTGACGTCACAGGAAAAACGAATGCCGACTATCAGACTGTTTCATGTCAATGCCTTCAGCCAGCAGCCCTTTGGCGGCAACCCGGCCGTGGTGGTGCTGGGGCCGGCCCAGCCTGATGCGCGACTGCAGGCCATGGCGGCCGAGTTCAACCTGTCGGAGACCGCCTTTCTCACACCGGCAGGGGCGGCGTGCTATCAGCTACGCTGGTTTACCCCTCAGGTCGAGGTGGATCTCTGTGGTCACGGCACGCTCGCCGCCGCCCACGTGCTGTGGCAGACGGGGGAAGTGGCCCCTCAGGAGGTCATCCGCTTCGAGACCCGCAGCGGCGTGTTGCTGGCCCGGCGCGAGGGGGAATGGATCCAGCTCGACTTCCCGCGGATCCCGCTCACGCCACTGGTACTGGACCCGGCTTACGGGGCTGCGCTCGGCTGTACGCCGCGGCAGACCTTGGCGGCCGGTGCCAAGTTCCTGCTGGAGCTTGCAAGCGAAGAAGAGGTGAGGGGGCTAGTACCGGATTTTCATGCCCTGCGTGCCCTGCCTGGGCGGGGGCTGATGGTGACGGCCCCGTCCAGCCGTGCAGGCGATGACTTCGTCTCCCGCTATTTCGCTCCCTGGGTCGGGGTGGATGAGGATCCCGTCACCGGCTCCAACCACTGCGCTCTGGTGCCCTTCTGGGCCGAGCGACTGGGCAAGAGAGAGCTGCGGGCTCGCCAGATCTCGGCGCGCTGTGGGGAGCTGAAGCTTGTCCTGCAGGGGGATCGCGTCTTGATGTCGGGTCAGGCGTTGACCCTCTGGCAGGGGGAGTGGCTGCTGCCATCCACTCTGTAAAGTACAAGCGTGTGCCCCTCTATGGTCGCCATAATGTTCGCCATAAAAAACGCCCCGCAGTTGCGGGGCGTTTCGTTGCCATCGAGTCACAGGCCTGGCCTGCACTCTGAGCTTATTTCTGTTGCGGGCGCAGGGCCGGGAACAGGATGACGTCACGGATGGTGTGGCTGTTGGTGAACAGCATCACCAGACGGTCGATACCAATACCCTGACCGGCAGTGGGCGGCAGGCCGTGTTCCAGCGCGGTCACGAAGTCGGCGTCGTAGAACATGGCTTCGTCGTCACCGGCTTCTTTCTGGTTCACCTGATCCTGGAAGCGCTTGGCCTGGTCTTCCGCATCGTTCAGCTCGGAGAAGCCGTTGGCCAGCTCGCGGCCACCGATGAAGAATTCGAAGCGGTCGGTCACGTCCGGGTTCACGTCGTTGCGGCGCGCCAGCGGAGAAACGGCTGCCGGGTACTCGGTGATGAAGGTGGGTTGCAGCAGCATGTGCTCTACCGTCTCTTCGAAGATGGCGGTGATCACGTGGCCCAGCTCCCAGCCCTTCATCAGCTCGATGTGCAGACGCTTGGCAACCGCCTTGGCGCTCTCCAGGGTAGCCAGATCCGCCGGGGTCACATCCGGGTTGAACTTCAGGATGGAGTCCACCATGGTGAGGCGCTGGAACGGCTGACCGAAATCGATGGTCAGACCCTCTTCGCCCTCTTTGGCGTAACGGATCTTGGTGTCACCCAGAATGTCCTGGGCCAGGGTACGCAGCAGCTCCTCGGTCAGGTCCATCAGATCGATGTAGTCGGCATAGGCCATGTAGAACTCGATCATGGTGAACTCGGGGTTGTGACGCACCGAGATACCTTCGTTACGGAAGTTGCGGTTGATCTCGTACACGCGCTCGAAACCACCGACCACCAGACGCTTCAGGTAAAGCTCGGGGGCGATACGCAGGTACATGTCGATGTCCAGCGCATTGTGGTGAGTGACGAACGGACGCGCGGAGGCGCCACCCGGGATGACCTGCATCATGGGGGTTTCCACTTCCATGAAGCGCTTGTCGTTGAAGAACTTGCGGATGCCGGCAACCACTTTGGTGCGGATCATGAAGGTCTTGCGGGACTCTTCGTTGGCGATCAGATCCAGGTAACGCTGGCGGCAGCGAGCTTCTTGATCGGTCAGGCCCTTGTGCTTCTCGGGCAGCGGACGCAGTGCCTTGGTCAGCAGGCGGATGGTGGAGACGTGTACCGAGAGTTCGCCTGTGTTGGTACGGAACAGGGTCCCTTCCACGCCGACTATGTCACCCAGATCCCACTTCTTGAACTGCTCGTTGTAGAAGCCTTCCGGCAGATCGTCACGGGTAACGTAGATCTGGATCTTGCCAGCCATGTCCTGCAGGGTGGCGAAAGACGCCTTGCCCATGATCCGGCGGGTCATGATGCGACCGGCAATCTTCACCTGTTTACCCAAGGCCACCAGCTCTTCGGCGCTCTTGTCGCCAAATTCGGCATGCAGATCGCCGGAGAGGCTGTCACGACGGAAGTCGTTGGGGAAGGGGTTGCCCTGGGCGCGCAAGGCAGCCAGCTTGGAACGACGCTCCGTCATCTCGTTGTTCAGTTCGAGAGTGTGGTCGACTTCCGGAGTTGTGGTTTGTTCAGACATGGTGATTCCTGCTGTTCTGTTTTTACAGGCCTGATTTCAGGCTAGCTTCGATAAACTTGTCCAGGTCGCCGTCGAGTACCGCTTGGGTATTGCGGGTTTCGACGCCGGTGCGCAGATCCTTGATGCGTGCATCATCCAGCACATAGGAACGGATCTGGCTGCCCCAGCCGATATCGGACTTGGTCTCTTCGAGGGCTTGCTTCTCAGCGTTCTGCTTCTGAATTTCCAGCTCGTAGAGCTTGGCTTTCAGCTGCTTCATACACTGATCTTTGTTTTTGTGCTGGGAACGATCGTTCTGGCACTGTACCACGACACCGGTCGGGATGTGGGTGATACGTACCGCGGATTCGGTCCGGTTGACGTGCTGACCACCGGCGCCGGAAGCGCGGTAGACGTCGATCCGCAGGTCGGCCGGGTTGATCTCGATGTCGATGTCATCATCGATCTCGGGATAGACGAATACGGAACAGAATGAGGTGTGGCGACGGCCACCCGAGTCGAACGGTGACTTGCGAACCAGACGGTGGACGCCGGTTTCGGTACGCAACCAGCCGAAGGCATACTCGCCGGTGAACTTGACGGTGGCGGACTTGATGCCGGCCACGTCGCCGTCAGAGAGCTCGATAAGCTCCGGCTTGTAACCGTGGGCATCGCCCCAGCGCAGGTACATGCGCAGCACCATGTTGGCCCAATCCTGGGCTTCGGTACCACCTGAGCCGGACTGGATGTCGATGTAGCAATCGGAGCCGTCGTGCTGACCGGAGAACATGCGACGGAATTCGAGGTCCACCAGCTTGGTTTCAAGTACATCGGCTTCGGCCACGGCTTCGTTGAAGGTATCTTCGTCTTCCCCTTCCACCGCCAGGCTCACCAGCATCTCGACGTCCTCAGCACCTTGTGTCAAGACGTCAATGGTGCCGACCACGTTCTCCAGGGAGACACGCTCCTTGCCCAGCGCTTGTGCGCGCTCGGGCTCATTCCATACGTCCGGCTGTTCCAGCTCGGCGTTGACCTCTTCTAGACGCTCTTTCTTGGCGTCATAGTCAAAGGTACCCCCTAAGAAGCTCTGTCCTCTCAGACAGCTCCTTAAGTTTGTTTAATACAGGATTGACTTCAAACATCGTGAAAACTCTCGGGGTCGATGTGATTTAAAAACGGGATATTCTAGCCAATTGTGGAAGGAATAAACAGGGTCGCCTCTTCTTGTGCGCATCTGGTAGTCAATTTCTGGTGCAGTTTTCCCCAACTCGGTGGAAAATATCGTCCGCAGACTCATTTGCAGGTTCAGTTTTCGCCTGCCGGGTCGCTAATAACTACGCAGTGCTGTGCACTCTTTTGGGAAATCCGGTTCCTGACCTCATAAGAAGAAATCATGATGAAAAACCTATCACTCAAGCAGAAGATACTCTTGTCGGTGGTGATCGCCTTGTCATTGGTGATCCTGCTGCTCTCCTGGCAGAGCTATACCAGCCAGAAGTCCCTGTTGCTGCAAGGCAGTCAGGAACAGGTGCAACGATTGGGCAGCCAGCAGGCAGCCAGCGTCAGTGACTGGCTCTCTGCCCGTCGCGACGTGATCCAGGCCCTTGGCAACAAGGCCAGTGCAGAACCCCTCAATGCCCTGCAACAGGCGCAAGTGTCGGGTCGCTTCCAGCTCACCTACTTCGGTGAGGGCAATGGCAAGATGAACGACTCGGATCCTTCCATCAACCGTAGCGGTTATGATCCGCGCTCCCGTGGCTGGTATCAGGAAGCCATGAGCAAGGGCGGCCTCATTGTGACCAAGCCCTATCTGGACGTCGCCTACAACATCATGGTGGTGACGCTGGCCCAACCCGCTCAGGGCGGCGTGGTCGGTGGTGACCTCTCCATCGCATCCCTGGTAGAAGACATCACCAAGATGAAGCTGCCCGCCGACGGTTTTGCCATCATGATGCACAAGGATGGTACCGTCATCGCGTACAAGGACGCGGCCAAGGCGATGAAGCCGGCCACCGAGATCGACAACGATCTGACCAATGCTCTCATCGAGCAGAGCAAGGCTGGCAATACCCTGATCCCTGCCTATTTTGACAGCGAAGGCCGTGACAAGCTGCTGATGGCAGTAGACATCCCGGATACCGACTGGGAACTGGTGCTGGTGCTGGACAAGGCTACCCTGGAGGCGCCGCTCTCCTCCTTGCTGATGACCCAGCTCGGTCTGGCCCTGCTGGTGCTGGTGGGCAGCATTCTCGCCATCTCCTGGCTGGTCAGCCTGTTGCTCGGCCCGCTCACCAAGGTCTCCCAGGCCCTGGCCCGCATCGCCGACGGTAACGGTGATTTGACCCAGCGCATCAAGATCGACGCCAACGACGAAGTGGGCCAGCTGGCCAACAGCTTCAACCGTTTCGTCGGCAGTCAGCATCAGCTGATCGCCAATATCCGCAAGCTGGCCAACGAACTGAACGCCGACGCCGAGCGCAGTCTGGTGACCAACCAGGCCTCGGTGGACGAGCTGCAGCGCCAGCAACAGGAAGTGACCATGGTTGCCACTGCCGTCACCGAGATGGCGAGTGCCACCATGGAGATCGCCGGCAACGCCGAGAGCACGGCCGCCGCCGCCCAGCAATCCGCCCAGAGCAGTGAACAGGGCAAGATGCTGGTGAACCAGACCCGTCAGTCCATCAACGGTCTGGCCGAAGAGGTGGGGCAGGCGACCGCCGTGATCGGCGAGCTGAGCCGTCACGCCCAGGCCATTTCCGGCATCCTCTCCACCATTCAGGGCATTGCCGAGCAGACCAACCTGCTGGCGCTGAACGCGGCCATCGAAGCGGCCCGCGCCGGTGAACAGGGTCGTGGTTTCGCCGTGGTGGCGGACGAAGTTCGAGTGCTGTCCCGTCGTACCCAGGATTCCACCCAGGAGATCCAGTCCACTATCGAGACGCTGCAACAGACCACTGCCCGTGCGGTCAGCCTGATGCAGACCAGCCAGGGTCTGGCCGACAACAGCGTGAAAGACGCTGATGCCGCCGCTGCCGCGCTGGAAGAGATCACCCAGGCCGTATCGCTCATCTCCGACATGGCGGGTCAGATCGCCACCGCTGCCGAGGAGCAGACCCAGGTGACTGGCGAGATCACCCAGAACACCACCGCCATCAAGGATGTGAGTGACGAGATCACTGCCGCCGCCATGCGCGATTTGGATCAGGCCCATCGCCTCAAGGGTCGTGCTACCGACCTGAACCAGCAGGTGTCGACCTTTATCCTGTAAGGAACCGGATTTCAGGCGGCAGAGACCGCCATGAAAAAGCCCCGCACTCGGCCGAGTGCGGGGCTTTTATTTTGTGGTTGCTGGCGCGCTTACAGGAAAGGCAGGGCCATAAACAACTTGATCACCATGGCGTTGATGATGTCGATGAAGAAGGCACCCACCATGGGTACCACCAGAAACGCCAGGTGGGACGGACCGAAGCGCTGGGTAATGGCCTGCATGTTGGCAATGGCGGTCGGGGTTGCACCCAGGCCGAAGCCGCAGTGGCCTGCCGCCAGCACGGCCGCGTCATAGTTGCTGCCCATGACCCTGAAAGTGACGAAGATGGCGTAGAGCGCCATCGCCACCGTCTGGGCGACCAGCAAAATAAAGATGGGCAGGGCAAGGCTCGCCAGATCCCACAGCTTCAGGCTCATCAGCGCCATGGCCAGGAACAGCGACAGACTGACGTTGCCGAGCAAAGAGACTTCCCGATCGCTCACCTCGTGCCAGTTCAGCAGGGTCAGCAGGTTGCGCAGCAGCACGCCGACAAACAGCACACAGACGAAGACCGGCAGCTCGAAGGCGCCGCCTTTGAGGAAAGTGGAGAGCATTTCCCCCCCTTTCAGGCTGATGGCGATCAGCGCCAGGGTCTCGATCAGGCTGAAGGTGGTGAGCGGACGTTCCATGTCGGGCATCTCGAAGCCCCGTGGTGCGTCGTCCTTGTTGTGCTCCTCACCGGGCACCTGCACTTTTTTCACCAGATAGCGTGCCACCGGGCCACCGATGAGGCCGCCCAGTACCAGGCCGAAAGTGGCGCAGGCGATGGCAAGCTCGGCGGCGGATTGCACCCCGTACTTTTCGGAGAAGGTGGCGCTCCAGGCCGCCCCGGTACCGTGGCCGCCGGAGAGGGTGATGGAGCCGGCCAGCAGTCCCATGTGCGGGTCCAGACCGAGCAGGGTTGCCAGACCCACGCCCAGGGTGTTTTGCACCAGCAGCAGGCCGGTCACCACCATCAGGAAGGTGATCACCGCCTTGCCACCGCGCTTGAGGCTGGCAAGATCGGCGGAGAGACCGATGGAGGCGAAGAAGGCCAGCATCAGCGGGGTTTGCAGGCTGGTATCAAATTGCAGCTCAACCTGGAGGGTGGAGCGCAACAGCAACAGTACCAAGGCGACCACCAGGCCGCCGGCAACCGGTTTGGGGATGTTGAAGGTGCGCAGCAGCCCGACTCGGGTCACCAGCAAGCGGCCAAACAGCAACACCAGGGTGGCTGCGACCAGGGTGGCGTAGGAATCAAGTTGTAACATTCAGTACTCCCATGTTGATTGGCTGTGTCTTTCGTTGATGAAGACTCACAGATTCAGCCGGGATAAAAACCAGGGTGGCTCAAGTGCCAACAAAGAAGGGGCTAGCAGCCCCGGTCCCACGCAAAGGCGGGATCTATGCGGGCCTGAATTGATCAGGCATCCAGATGAGATTTATGAAAAATCCGCCGGATAGTAGCAAAAAGCACCGCTTATATCCATATTTGTCAGATAAACGGTCGGCTTTAAACTTTATTGTGATATTTAACACTATTGGGACAAGCGTCATGTTATGGGCCGGATCTGCTATTTCCCGGCTGTCATTTGGGGCGCCAGTCTCTATAATTCGCCGGTTTCCAGCCCACAAGAGGAAACCGGTCAGGTGTGAAGTTGTCGGTTTATTCCTTTATTAATTTGCCGGTTGCCGGTCCATCAAGAGGAGAGGGTGTGAAGAAGTCCATCTACATTGCCTACACAGGCGGTACCATAGGGATGCAGCGTTCCGACCACGGTTATGTGCCGATGGCGGGCTTTATGGAAGACTGTCTGGCGCGGATGCCCGAGTTTCATCGACCCGAGATGCCGGATTACCATATCCACGAATATGACCCCCTTATCGACTCCTCCGACATGACGCCTGCGGACTGGCAGCGGATCGCCGAGGATATTAAAGACAATTACGAGAAATACGACGGTTTCGTGATCCTGCACGGCACAGACACTATGTCGTTCACCGCCTCTGCGCTCTCCTTCATGCTCGAAGATCTGCACAAGCCGGTCATCATCACCGGTTCCCAGATACCGCTCGCCGAGCTGCGCTCCGATGGTCAGCAGAACCTGCTCAATGCCCTCTATATCGCTGCCAACTACCCGATCCACGAGGTGACGCTGTTTTTCAACAACCAGCTCTATCGTGGCAACCGCAGCAAGAAGGTTCACGCCGATGGCTTCCACGCCTTCGACTCCCCCAACTATCCGCCACTGCTCAATGCCGGTATCGCCATCTCGCTGGAAGCGGGTGAGCTGGGGGAGCCATCCGATCGTCCGCTGGTGCTGCATGACATTACCCCGCAGCCCATCGGTGTGGTGACCCTCTATCCGGGCATCTCCAGCGAGGTGATCGCCAACATATTGCAGCAGCCGGTGAAGGCGCTCATCCTGCTCTCGTTTGGCGTGGGCAATGCGCCGCAGAATCCGGCCATGCTGGCGCTGCTCTCCGAGGCATCTGCCCGCGGCGTCATCATAGTCAACTTGAGCCAGTGCCTGCACGGCAAGGTCAACATGGGGGGCTATGCCACCGGTAATGCGCTCTCCCGTGCCGGGGTTATCTCGGGGTTTGACATGACTGCCGAGGCGGCGCTCACCAAGCTGCACTTCCTGCTGAGCCTGGACTTGCCTGCACCCCGCATCCGCGAGCTGATGCAACAGTCCCTGCGCGGCGAGCTGACGCCCTGAGAAACTGTCCACGATTTTGCTGCGAAGCCGTGATCAAGGCTCATGTGCTGCTCGCTTGTTTGTGAACAAGAGGGCTCATGTATGCCTATACACTCCGGTTCCTGCGCTGCTCTTCACCTTGCTGACGCCTTCTCGCGACAGGTCGTGAACAGCTTCTGGCCTCCTCACCATGAGGGGGGAGAGGAAAAAAGAGGGGAGCCTTATTGGCTCCCCTCTTTATTGTTTGCCGTATCCGGTCGCGGCACGAGATGGGCGACCTGCCTCAGTGACTGAGGTCGATCCGCACTATCTCTTCCTCGTCACGGTACTGACGCTTGAGCTCGCTCTTGCTCTTCATCACTATCTCGCCGTCCCGGCCTATGTTCATGTGCTCGGGGTTGTCGAGGTGCATCGCCTGCCAGGCCATCACGGCCTGCAGGGAGGTGGCCTTCTGCTCGTCGCTCAGGGGTTTGCCATCGGGCCATTTGCCCAGCTCGACCGCTGTCTTGAGCCGCTCGTACACTTCTTTGGGCATCTGTCTGATGGCCTGTTGAAACTCACCCTGTTGAAACGACATCCGGCTTCTCCTTGAAAATTGAGCCATGAACCCAGGATCTGACGGGCAGATCCTGGCGGGCTATGCAGGTAGATCCTGGCGGACTACGCCAGCCATCTGCTCCATCACCCGCACTACCTGACAACTGTACCCGAACTCGTTGTCATACCATACGTAGAGGACGCAGTGATCCCCCTCGGCGATGGTGGCCTGGGAATCCACTATGCCTGCGAAGCGGGAACCTACCATGTCGGAGGAGACCAGCTCTGTGCTGGCGCTAAAATCGATCTGGCGATGCAGGGCCGAGCTTAGCGCCATCTGCTGCAGATAGGCATTGAGACTCTCCCTGTCGGTACTTTGCTCCAGTGAGAGGTTGATGATGGCCAGCGACACGTTGGGGGTTGGCACCCGAATGGCGTTGCCGGTCAGCTTGCCCTTGAGCTCCGGCAGTGCCTTGGCCACCGCCTTGGCGGCCCCCGTGCTGGTCATCACCATATTGAGGGCCGCGCTGCGACCGCGGCGCTCGCCCTTGTGATAGTTGTCGATCAGGTTCTGATCGTTGGTGTAGGAGTGGACCGTCTCCACGTGGCCGTGGCGGATGCCGTACTTGTCCTGCATCACCTTGAGCACAGGTGTGATGGCGTTGGTGGTACAAGAGGCGGCAGAAATGATCTTGTCATCCGGCCCGATCACTTCATGGTTGACCCCGAATACCACGTTCTTCATCTCACCCTTGCCCGGCGCTGTCAGCAGCACACGGGCGGCGCCGCGCGCCTTCAAGTGTTCGCTCAAACCGGCTTCGTCGCGCCAGACACCCGTGTTGTCGACGATGAGTGCATTGTGAATGTCGTATGCCGTGTAGTCGATGTCGCTCGGACTGTTGGCGTAGATCACCTGAATGAAGGTGCCGTTGGCGATGATGGCACTGCGATCACTGTCCACCTCGATGGAGCCGTTGAAGGGGCCATGTACCGAGTCACGGCGCAGCAGACTGGCGCGTTTCTCCAGATCTCCCTCACGGCCGCCACGCACCACTATGGCTCGCAGACGCAGTGAGTTGGCGGCGCCGGTACGCTCTATGAGCAGGCGGGCCAGCAGGCGGCCGATGCGACCAAAACCGTAGAGCACCACGTCCGTCGGTTGCGGGATGTCACTCCGCCCCAGTGCCGGTGCCAACTTGGCACGCAGGTAATCGTCAATGCCTGCTTCGTCCTGGTGATCCTGCCAGTAGCCGACGGCCAGCTTGCCAAGATCGATCTCGGCGGCGGTGGGGTTCAAGGCCAGGATGGCCTGTAGCAGGGGGAAGCTTTGCTGGATCGGAAGCGGGGTGCCCTGATGACGGCGGACGACCCTGTGGGCTTTGAGGATATCGATGGTGGAGGCGTTTTGCAGCGGGCGGCCGTAGAGGGTGATCTCGATCCCTTGTTGTCGGTAGAGGCGACCTATCAAGGGTTGCATGGCTTCGGCGAGCTCCTGGCTCTCCTGCCACGCCTGCAAGTAGTGCTCGTGGGTCATTAACCAGATCCTTTATTTCACGTTGTTGGGGCAAATAGAAATTCGTCGAATGCAGATCAGTGTAGGGGTGTATATTTCGTTATATCATTCTGCAATCGCGGCCTTATACGGCGCGCGCATTGTAATGGATATGTAGCCAGTTTGCTAGCCAGAGGTGGCTGCACAAGGCTCCCATTGTTACCAACCAGATGTGAACTATGACCCCTTTTCCACTGCGTTCCGTACTGCTCGGCCTCTCCTGCGGCCTGACTCTGATGGCCTGCAACGATGACAGGATCCACAACATCTGTGCCAATCATCCCGAGCTGTGTCAGGACCTGGTGGACGATGGCTGGTGCCGCTACGAGCGTACAGACATCATCCGCAGCCGCTTCTATCTGCAAGAAGAGGGGACGGACAGGCGCAAGTACGAGCTGATGCGCAATCTGGAGCGTTATCTCAAGTGTGCGGAGCGGTCGACCAACATAGAGTACAAGACGGCGAGGGAGCAGAAGAGCCCCAGAGTGGAAGGCATGCTGGCGGCCGGTGATCAGCTGGCCGAGCTCGATGCCGCTACCCGCAACTCGCAGGATCCCTACCTGCTGCTCTGGCACTGGACCAATAACACCAACGAGCAGGCCCGTGAGCAGTTCACGGCGCTGGAGGGGCAGCCGGTGCTCGAGGAGCCCGAGCTGCAACTGGCGCTGGGGGGCATTTATGCCAAGAGTGCCCCACAGAAAGCCATCACTCTCATGCACCATGCCCTCTCCCTCTATGGAGAAGGGGACAAGGTCAACAGCCGGATCCTCACCTCTCTCAGTACTCTCTACATGGGCCAGAAGGAGTACGGTCTGGCTTATCTGTGGGGCAAGGTGAGCGAGTCGTTTCAGGATTCTCCTGACGTCTCGGCCAAACGCTTTGGTCTCTATCACTCCTTGAGCAAGACAGAGCAGGAGGCCTGGGATCTGCAGGCCGCCACCATAGTCGAGCAGCTAAAAAGCGGGACTTATCGTCCCTGATCCCTGATGAACCACATAAACCAACTGGCCAGTGACTGGCCTCATCCCTTCGACATCCAGCTGATGCACGGCCAGGTGGCCATTGATGGCCGCCGGCTGGAGCGCATCACTGTCAGGGCCATTGTCCTGCGTGGCGACCGGTTGCTGCTGGTGCACTCCCGGGTCAACGGCGATCTCATGTTTCCTGGTGGCGGCATTGAAGAAGGGGAGTGCCACGGCACTGCCCTGGCTCGCGAGCTGCGGGAAGAGTGTGGTGCCGAGCTGGTGGAGGTCGGTGCCCTGCTCGGCCAGACGCGGGAGTACCGCGCCGCCCGGGAGGCCGACTATGATGCCTATTGCATCCGCTCTTTTTATTACCTGTGCCGGGTCGGTGAGGGGTGGAGTGAACCTCGCCCCCAGCCCTACGAGGTGCGGCTCGGTTTCACTCCGGGCTGGTTCGAGCTGGATGATGCGCTGCAAATCAACAAGACCCAGCTGGCGGGCCCTTGCCCCCAGTGGACGGCGCGGGAGACCCGGGTACTGGCTGAGTTGCATCATTGGCACGAGTCCGGCCTGCTGGTGTGAATCAGGCCCCTTGAGCCAGATGCAAAAAACCGCCCGAGGGCGGTTTTTTTATTGCGGGTGTCCGGTTACTGCACACAGACCGGGCAGAAGGCATAGGTACCCTGTGGGTCGTTGAAGCGGGTCAGCGGATCCAGACTGCGGTTCACCTCCACCAGCGCCTTGCCAAATCCGGCCGGCAACCAGCTTTGCAGGTGCGGGGCCAGCGCCTGCGCGCTACTGTCGAACAGCTGGCGCAGGAACTTGTCCCTGGCAGATTCCTCTTGCTCTATGGGGGTGACCTGCCACTCCTTGAGGTTGGCAAGCGTGGCCGCCGCCTTGATGGCGTCCTCCTGATTACCGAATTCATCCACCAGACCCAGCGCCTTGGCATCCTGGCCGGTCCAGACCCGGCCTTCGGCGGCTTTTTCCGCCTCTTGCGGGCTCAGGCCACGGCCCTTGCTCACCAGACCGACGAAGCGCTGATAGGTATCTTCCACGCTCAGCTGAATGGCCTGGCCTACGTGTTCAGGCAGGGCGCGGGTCAGGCCGACACCGACGTAATCCGTGGTGCCCACTCCATCTGTGTGTATCCCGTACTGGGAGAGCGCCTTGTCTATGGTGGCGAACATGCCGAACACCCCGATGGAGCCGGTGAGGGTGGTAGGGGAGGCGAAGATCTTGTCCGCATCGGCGGAGATCCAGTAGCCGCCCGAAGCGGCGTAGCTGCCCATGGAGATCACCACCGGCTTGCCAGCCTGTTTCAGCGCCAGCAGCTCGGCGCGGATCTGCTCGGCGGCGAAGGCGCTGCCGCCCGGGCTGTCGACCCGCAGTACCACGGCTTTCACCTTGTCGTCACGGCGGGCATCGGCCAGCAGATCCGACAGACTGTCGCCACCTATGGTGCCGGCCGACTGCACGCCATCCATGATGGCGCCGCTGGCAATAATGAGGCCCACCTCATCCTTGCCGTTTTGGGGATATTGCTCGGGGGCGGCTGTCAGATACTCTTTCAGACCGACCCCTTTCCAGCCGTGATCCTCGTCTTCACCCACTTCCTTGATGACAGCCTGGGTCATCTCGTCACGGGTGGCGAGCTGATCCACCAGACCGTTGTCGAGGGCGTAGCTGGCGGCGTTGCCGCCGGCCTTGCGCAGCAGCTCGAGGAAACGATCTTTGCTTGGGGCGACGGCCTCGGGTTCTATCTCCCGCTGCTCGGCCACGTCCGCTACATAGGATTGCCACAGCTGATCCAGCCAGCGCTGGTTCGCCTCTTTGCTCTCCGGGGACATCTCGTCCCGGGTGTAGGGTTCGACGAAGGATTTGTAGGTACCGACCTTGAACACGTGAGGGGTGACGTTGAGCTTCTCCAGCGCCGACTTGAAGTAGGTCTGGTAGACACCGAGTCCCTCGATCAGCACGGCGCCGCTCTGATTGAGCAGCACATGATCGGCGTGAGCAGCCAGCAGATACTGACCCTGGTTGTAGTAGTCGGCCATGGCGATGACAGGTTTGCCACTTTCCTTGAACTCGTCGATGGCGCCAGCCACCTCCTGCAGTTTGGACAAGCTGGTGCCTTGCAATCCCTGTGGTTTGATCACCAGCGCTTTGATGCGGTCGTCATCTTTTGCGCTGCGAATGGCCCATAGCAGATCAGAAAGCAGGATCTCGCTCGGCTGCTCGTCGCTGCTGTCCACCTGGCGCAGCAACTGCACAGTGGGATCTGTCTGGGTGCGCTGTTCCACCAGCACGCCGTTGAGATTGAGGGTCAACGCCCCTTCAATGGGAGCACTGGGTGCTTCTTTCTGGCTGATGCTAAAGACGATGACCAGCACCAGAATGAGAAACAGCAGATTGACCAGCATCAGCCGGGTGAAATTGAGCAGGCGCCACAGACTGCGAAACAGCCAACCCAGACCTTTGAAAATAGACATAGCCGCGTTATCGCCCTGTTAATGGGTAGAGAAAGGCCATTATTAACCAGTTGGCCGGTGAATTGCCATTTCCGCTTCGGTGCGATCGATAGCCCTGTCACCCCTTCTTGCTTCGGGATACGCCTGTTCGCTGAAAAAATGTCCAAACATTTGTTTGAAAAAGCATTTTTGATTCTTTACTCTAGCTGCAATTTGATAACAAAAAATTAACTGGAGGCATTGTGAGCCTTTATCCTACGTTGCTGACGCCCCTTGACCTCGGGTTTACCCAGTTGAAGAACCGGGTACTGATGGGTTCCATGCATACCGGCCTCGAAGAGGAGAAGGGTGGCTTTGACAAGCTGGCCGCCTTCTATGCCGAGCGCGCCCGTGGCGGTGTCGGCCTCATCGTCACCGGTGGCATAGCCCCCAATCTGCGTGGGCGGCTGGTGCCCCACGGCTCACAGCTGAGCTTCCCCTGGCAAGTCGCCAAGCACAAGAAGGTGACGCAGGCGGTGCATCAGGAGGGGGGCAAGATAGCGCTGCAGATCCTCCATGCCGGCCGCTATGCCTACCATCCTTTCAGTCTGGCGCCGAGCGGCCTCAAGGCGCCCATATCCCCGTTCAAACCGCGCGCCATGAGCGAGCGGCAGATCCGCGGTACCATCCGTGACTTTGCCTCCACCGCGCAGCTGGCCAGGGCGGCCGGTTACGACGGCGTCGAAGTGATGGGGTCGGAAGGCTATCTCATCAACCAGTTCATCTGCGAGCGCACCAACAAGCGCACCGATGGCTGGGGCGGCAGCAATGAGAACCGGATGCGTTTTCCGGTGGAGATAGTGCGGGCCATCCGCGAGCGGGTCGGCACGGATTTCATCATCATCTTCCGCCTCTCCATGCTGGATCTGGTAGAGCAGGGTTCGACGCTGGAGGAGGTGGTAGCCCTCGGCAAGGCGCTGGAGCAGGTCGGCGTGACCCTGATCAACACCGGCATTGGCTGGCACGAGGCGCGCATCCCCACCATAGCCACCAGCGTACCGCGCGGTGCCTTCAGCTGGGTGACCGCCGAGCTGAAAAAGCACCTCACAGTGCCGCTCATCACCACCAACCGGATCAATACCCCGGAAGTGGCCGAGCGCATTCTGGCGGGCGGCGAAGCGGATATGGTCTCCATGGCGCGCCCCTTCCTGGCGGATCCTGAATTTGTCATCAAGGCCGCCGAGAACCGGGCGGACGAGATCAACACCTGCATCGCCTGCAACCAGGCCTGCCTGGATCACGTGTTCAAGCAAAAACGCGCCTCCTGCCTGGTCAATCCCCGCGCCTGTTTCGAGACCGAGCTGACGTTTGGCCGCGTGCCCCAGCCCAAGAAGCTGGCGGTGGTGGGGGCGGGTCCGGCCGGGCTGGCGTTCGCCTGTTATGCCGCCGAGCGGGGCCATCAGGTGAGCCTGTTCGATCAGGCGAGCGAGATTGGTGGCCAGTTCAACTTTGCCAAGCAGATCCCGGGCAAGGAGGAGTTTCACGAGACTCTGCGTTATTTTGCCAGGCGGTTGGAGAAGTGCGGCGTCGAGCTCTACCTCGGCCAGCGCCAGAGCGCCGAGAGTCTGCTCGGTGGCGGCTTTGACGAGGTGATCCTCGCCACCGGCATACGCCCGCGTACCCCGAACATACCAGGCATAGAGCATCCCAAGGTGCTCAATTACATCGACGTGCTGCGGGATCACAAACCGGTCGGCCAGAAGGTGGCGGTGATCGGCGCCGGTGGTATCGGCTTCGATGTGGCCGAATACCTTGTGGAGAAGAAGGCTGATAGCGGTACAGACGGACATCGCGATCACTGGCTCAAGGAGTGGGGCATCGACAAGCAGCTTGGCGAGCGCGGTGGCCTGATCACGCCGGAGATCGACGCCCCCGAACGCCAGATCTGGCTGCTTCAGCGCAAGGAGAGCAAGGTGGGTGACGGTCTGGGCAAGACCACCGGCTGGATTCACAGAACCGTGCTCAAGAACCGCAAGGTGCAGATGCTTTCCGGCGTCCAGTACCTTGGCATCGACGATGAAGGCTTGCATATCCAGATAGGTGAAGCCAAACAGTGCCTGCCGGTGGATCAGGTGATCATCTGCGCAGGGCAAGAGCCTCTCAAGGAGCTGCAGGCCGGCTTGCAGGCGGCAGGCAAGCCGGTGCACATCATAGGTGGCGCCGACGTGGCCGCCGAGCTGGATGCCAAGCGGGCGATCCGCCAAGGGGCCGAGCTGGCCGCCGTTATCTAGTTGCTCCGCCCTGGCCCGCTATTGGTCTGATATTGCGATAAACCCCTGAGCCTCAGGGGTTTTCTTCATTGTGCGCTGTGCTAAGGTAGCGCCATCACAGCCCCTGACAAGGATTTGCCCATGGATGCCCTCACTCTGTTGCTCAACCGCCACTCCTGTGGCCGCCTGACCACACCCGCCCCCAGCGGTGAGGTGCTCGACAATATCCTCAAGGCGGGCTTGCGCGCGCCGGATCATGGCACCCTGACTCCCTGGCAGTTCATCCTGTTTGAAGGGGAGGGGCGTGAGCGGCTGGGGGAGCTGCTGGCCGAGGCTGCTCGTGCCCGTGGCGAAGATGAAGAGAGCATCAAGAAGTGCCAGGAGGCGCCGCTGCGCGCTCCCTTGCTGGTGGCCGTAGCCACCCGTTATCAGGCCCACCCCAAGGTGCCGAAACTGGAGCAGGAGCTCTCCGCCGGTTGCGCCCTGATGGCGATGCAGATGGCGGCACAAGCCCAGGGCTTCAACGGCATCTGGCGATCCGGCTGGTTCATCTTCGATGAGTTGATCAACAAGGGGCTGGCACTGGCACCGGAGGATCAACTGGTGGGCTTTCTCTACCTCGGCACCCCCATGCTGGAGGCGCGCAAGTTGCGTGAACTGCCGCCGGATGAGTTTGTCCGCCACTTCTAAGTCGTATGAATTTCAGCCAAAGCCCTGACTTGTCAGGGCTTTTTTGATCATGCCCGATCACGATCCTGAGGCTGTACTGATAAATAAATGCTTGCCAAGAGGGGGGCGGGGCTTGGCAGGGAATTTTTTAAATAGTGAGAGGCTGTTCTCAATCCTGGTTGATTACGCTATGTAAAACGTTTGCGCCTCGTTAATATCCCTGTGCCAGTTTAGAAGGTGACCCCTTCTAATTTTCTGCGATGAGAGTCGCAATTCCGTAGCACCTTTTTACAGCCCAACGTCTTCATGACATTGGGCTTTATTTTTATGGGCAAGATTTTTTGTAGCTCCAATTGAGATTTGGATCGTGATCAAGGTTCACGCTTTTCCTTATAAAATCGGGGTCAGGATCCCGCTTCGCTGGCAGATAATAACAAGAGAGTGGGTTATTCCCATTGAGGTAGTCCACTCTGCATTTCTTGCCAGCCGGAGGCTTTATGTGGTTCAACAGCAAACTAAAAATGGAAAATCAGCAGCTGCGGGAGGCCCAGAGTCTCAAGGAGGAGCAACACCAGCAGGCGCTGGCCGAGCTGCGCGCCACCATAAGTGAGTATGAGCAGATGCAGCGCAGTAGCAGGGAGAGTAGTGACCTCTTCAACCAGGTGATCTCGTGCCAGAACAAGGGGGGCGAGATGCTGCAGAGCGTGCGTGAAGCGCTGGCGGGCAGTGCCGAACATCTGATGGAAGAGAAGAGCGCGCTCTCGGAGCTGGATCAACTGTTCGCCCAGACCCGCAGTGCCATCGGCCGCCTCTCCGAGCGGGCCCATGCGATCACAGGTGAAGCCGAACGTAGCCTCAAGGCGGTCAACCAGCTCGATGCCACCACGTCGGCCATCAACCAGTTTGTTGCGGCCATACAGGGTATTTCGGAACAGACCAATCTGCTGGCCCTCAACGCGGCCATGCCGTCGTGGCCGACGAGGTGCGGCAATTGGCCAGCAAGGCCCACGAAGCGAGCCGCCAGATTGAGGGGCTGGTCAAACAGATTGTCGGCCAGGCGCAGGATATCAAGCTCATCATCGATGACAATCAGGCCAGCGCAGCCGAAGTGGCGACTTCCTCTTCCCAGATCGATGCAGTAGTGGCCCAGGTGCTGGCTCAATCCGGCAGGATGCAGCAGGTGATCCACAGTGCTGCCACCACCTCTTTCCTCAATACTACCAAGCTCGATCATGCGGTCTGGAAGAACACCATCTATCGCCTTATTGATCAGCAGCACTTCCATGAACCGGTCAATGGTCATACCGAATGTCGGCTGGGCAGGTGGTATTTCGAGGGACAAGGCGCCGATCTCTTTGCCCGGCAGCCCGGGTTTCGCGAGCTGGATGGGCCACACAAACGGGTACACGAGAGTGGCAAGGCAGCGCTTCATGCTCGCCAGCAGGGCAATATCAAGGAGATGGTCGAGCAGCTCAAGACAATGGAAAGCGCCAGCATGCAGGTGGTGCACTGTATCGACCGCTTGCTGGGAAGTGCCTGAGCCCGTGCGTCAGGATCAGCGCTTGTTTGCATGAGCGCGGGGCGTCTCAGCGGCTGACAGGCAGGATCCGCGCCGGGTTGCCCACCACCCGTGCGCCGGCAGGCACGTCTCTGGTGACGACTGCCCCCGCGCCGACGATGGCCTCCCGCCCGATGGTGACACCGGGCAGCAGTATGGCGCCGCCGCCAATCCAGACTTTGTCTTCTATGGTCACCGGCAGCGCCGTCTCCACCCCTTGGATGCGCTCATCGGCGGCCAGCGCGTGGGCAGCTGTGTAGATCTGCACGTTCGGCCCTATCATGACGTTGGCGCCGATGCGGATCGGTGCGTTGTCCAGAAACGTGGCCCCCATGTTGACGTAGGATCCCGCCCCCAGGCTGATATGACGGCCATAGGTGCAGTAAAACGGCGGGCTGATGGCCGCCCCTTGTGCCAGCTCGCCGACTATCTCCTGCAACAGCGCCAGCTGTTCATCCTCCTCTTCCGCCCGATTGAAGTCGCGATAGCGGCGCGCCGTTTCACGGCGCAGGACATCCAGCTCCGGCGCCATGCAGTTGTAGGGTTGGCTGCTGATCATCTTCTGATATTCGGTCATGGGGATTCCTGCTCTCTGGTTGGCATGAGGCGATTTGGGTGGCAAGCGCAGCACCTCCAGTGCAGACCTGTCCACCTGCAGCAAGCGCACTGACAGAGGCATATATTACTGCTTTGTCAGCAGGATAAGAGTGAGCCTCAGCCCAGAGCCGGCATCACTAGGTGTTGTGGCCTGCCCTCGGCAAAGGCCAGCACGTTTTCAAATGCCTTGCGAAAGTAGAGCTCATAGCTGTTTTGCTCCACATAGCCCAGATGCGGTGTGGCCAGCACGTTGGGCAAAGCCAGGAGAGGCTCGTTATCCAGGTTGGCGGGCTCGCTATCGAACACATCCAGTGCCGCTCGCCGGGTGGGATTCGCACTGAGCACCGCATGGAGTGCGCCAGATTCAATGAGCTCGGCCCGGCTGGTATTGACCAGCAAAGAGTCTGCTTTCATTCGAGCCAGGTCGGCACGGGTGACGCAGGCTCGAGTGAGCTCGTTGAGCCGCAGATGCAGGGACAAGACATCGGCACGTTGGAAGAACGCTGTCTTGTTGGGGGCGGCGTCGAATCCATCCTGTGTCGCCCGCTGACGAGAAGATTCGCTACCCCATACCAGCACAGACATACCGAATGCATTGCCGTAACGGGCGATGCGCTGACCTATCTTGCCGTAGCCCCAGATACCGAGCGTCAGACCGTACAGGGTGCGTCCCAGGCCGAGTGAACCAGATTGCTGCCACTGGCCCTTGGTCAACTCGCGAGTGTAAGCCGGAATATGGCGGGAGGCTGCCATTATAAGTGCCCAGCAGAGTTCGGCGGGAGCAATAGGGCTGCCTACCCCTTCGGCAACTGCGACTCCGTACCGCTGGCACAGTGCCGGATCGATATGCTGGCTTAGCTTGCCGGTCTGGCTAATGAGTTTGAGGGTGGGAAGCCGCATCAGCAGCTGTTCGTCGATGCGGGTACGCTCGCGGATCAGCACCAGTGCTTCTACTCCCTCCAACATGGCGGCAAGGTGCGCAGCATCCGGCTCGCTCTGGTTAAGGATCCTGACATCGTGCCCTGCCAGCATGGCAAAGCAGGGCAGGTGACGAACCTGATCCTGATAGTCATCCAGAATGGCAATCTTCATCCGTTCCTCTTGTGTATCAAGCAATTGTCCTGAGGGGTAGAGGCGCGCCCCTTGGCTTCTTGGCGGGGGCAGGCGAGACGATGCCCAGTTTTCATTGCAGATTCAAGTGGTTCAGTTTGGAATGGTGATGGGGCGGACCGGGCTGGCCGCCCCGTTGTCATGCTGGACGGCAAGGGGGAAGCGGGGAGTCGTGTTCGATCAGGCTGGCCAGCTCGCCGCTCTCATCCTTGAGGGCAACCCCGGTCAAGCGGCGGTTGAAGGCCTGCTCCAGCAACCAGGCCAGTTTGTGAGCCGCCTGGGGGAAATCGAGCCCGGCGGGACGTACATTGGAGATGCAGTTGCGCTGTGAATCCATGCACCCGACTCTGGGTTGCCAGGTCAGGTAGAGCCCCAGACTGTCGGGGGAGGAGAGGCCGGGGCGCTCGCCAATCATCACCAGTACGGCCCGGGCCCTTAGCAGCTCCCCTACCTCATCTCCCAGCGCCACTCTGGCCTGGCTGGCGATCACCAGAGGGGCACAGGCCAACCCAAGGCGCCTGAGATGGGGTTGCAGCGCCTCGATAAAGGGCAGGGCATTCTGATGCAGGGCGGTGGAGGAGAGTCCATCACCCAGCATGATGACGAGATCGGCTTCAGCCTGCCGGGTCTGATACTCCAGGGGGGCGAGATCGGCCTCTGCTTGCTGCAGCTGGCTCAGCAGGAGGCGGCTGGCATCGTTCAGCCGTCGGCCCAGATCCGGGCGACGCAAATACTCTTCCCTGCTGGTGGCGGCGCTGTGCACCGTCAGAACTTTGTGTCCTGTGGCGTGCAGTGCTTTGGTCAGGGCGGCCACTTCCAGGGGCTGGTGCACAGCATCTCTAGCCTGTGCATGGGCCAGACCAAACGCCAGCAGTGCCTCTGTGGGCAAGCTGACTCCGGTGCGCCCCAGCGCTATGCGGGCTGAGGTGTAGCGTTTGAGTTCCAGCCAGGGATTGATGTGAACTATGTCACTCATGTCATGGGGATCCTTGCTCATCAGGCCACCTTGCCGCTTTGGCCAAAAGCCGTTAACAGAGGGTGGCGCAGGCTGGCATCGAGCAGTTGGCCGCCAGGGTTGGTGAGCTGCATCCGCACCAGCCAGTCTGCAAATTCCGGTGCGTGCTTGAGGCCGAGCAGCTCGCGAATATAGAGGGCGTCATGAAACGAGGTGCTCTGGTAGTTGAGCATGATGTCGTCCGCCCCAGGAACGCCGATGAGGAAGGTGAGGCCAGCGTTGCCAAGCAGGGTGAGCAGGGTGTCCATGTCGTCCTGATCCGCTTCGGCGTGGTTGGTGTAGCAGACGTCACAGCCGAGCGGCACCCCCAGCAGTTTGCCGCAGAAGTGATCTTCCAGTCCGGCGCGGATGATCTGCTTGCCGTCATAGAGGTATTCCGGTCCGATGAAACCGACCACGGTATTGCACAGCAACGGCTTGAAGTGGCGAGCTACCCCGTAGGCTCTGGCCTCGCAGGTCTGCTGATCCAGTCCGTGGTGGGCATTGGCCGAGAGGCAACTGCCCTGGCCCGTCTCGAAATACATGACGTTGTTGCCAAGGGTGCCGCGCCCCAGGCTGAGGGCGGCGTCATATGCCTCTTGCAATAGGGCCAGATCGATACCAAATCCTCGGTTGGCAGCCTCTGTACCGGCGATGGACTGGAACACCAAGTCTACCGGCACATTGCGCTCTATGAGCTGCAAGGTGTTGGTGACATGGGTCAGGATGCAGGACTGGGTCGGAATGGCGAAACGCTGGATCACTTCGTCGAGCATCTGGTTCAGGCTGGCCAGTACGGGCAAGTTGTCACTGGCGGGATTGATGCCGACCACCGCATCTCCCGCGCCGTATAGCAGACCGTCCAGCATGGCTGCCGCTATCCCTTGAGGATCATCGGTGGGATGGTTGGGTTGCAGCCGTACGCTGAGGTGGCCGGGCAACCCTATGGTGTTGCGAAAGGCAGTGACGACCCGGCACTTCTTGGCGGCCAGGATCAGATCCTGATTGCGCATCAGCTTGCTGACCGCTGCTGCCATCTCGGGTGTGATGCCGGGGGCTATGCGTGCCAGGGTCTGGCTGTTGGCCGTCTCAGACAGTAGCCAGTTGCGAAAATCCCCTACCGTCAGGTGGCTGATGGGGGCGAAGGCGGCGTGATCGTGGTTGTCCATGATGAGGCGGGTTACCTCATCCTGCTCGTAAGGGATCAGCGCCTCATTGAGGAAGGTTTTGAGCGGAAGGTCTGCCAGCGCCATCCTGGCCGCCATGCGTTCCTCGGCGCTG